>CAXBBW010000011.1:0-150226 GCA_963974345.1 uncultured Balneolaceae bacterium
TTCGCAGAGATGACTTATAAATAGTAAAGAAAGTTAGGCAGGATTAGACAATCAGTTTACCACAAAACTAGTCATTCCCATGAAGATGGGAATCTAGAGCGTGAACAAATTTCTTTACTATTTATTAACAAGCATAAAGTGAATGTATAATCCATTTTGAATTCTATATTATTACGCATATCCTGTTAAAAATCATGCATAAAATGAACTAAACGTACAGATCAAGCTTGGATCACATGAACACAATGCTTGTTATGCCAAACCGTTCAAAAATTCAAAAACGAAACCTTCCTCCTACTTTCTAGTACAGTCTTTAAGTTAAAAAGGAGGCATTATGGGATTTGTTACTCAAGCAGGTAAAACACTTAAGTATAATAACGGTCAACTTAGAAAGAAGACCTTCTTTAAAGAAATAGGTAAAACAAAAGCTGTTCGGTCTTATTCGAAATTAGATTTATTAACTCTACAACGAAAAAGTAGAATAATCTATCAAAGAAAGTACAGAAGAACACTTCTTACAAGATCACTTATTATCCCATTTGTACTTATTAGCTTTTTTCTACTGCTATGGATGATTTATTCGAATTTTAATATTCGAATGCATTAAGCATCTCATTTAAACACACAGTTAATATAGCTCTCACCAATACTTACTTTACTGGTAAAAATCTATCATTATGTTTTAAGGTTTAGATACGTATCTAAATTTAAAAACATACCTATCTTATTTACATCCGATAGGTATCTAAATCTGGACTCTCTTTATCTCTTCAGAAATTTTTAGGAGAATTGCTTTAACTAAGCTTCGAATTTCAATCTCCAAATACCGTAAACGTCTGATCTGGTCGCAAAGCTAAAACGGTTTCAACCATAATTTTGATCAGTTTTTCTACGTCTTTCATGGAGCAAACTTCTACTGGAGAATGCATATAACGCAACGGAAGTGAGATTAACGCACTAGGAATTCCAGTCTGCTGATAAAAAATCGAATCCGTATCCGTTCCTGTTCTTACACTAGTAGCTTCGTGTTGCACTTCAATTTTTGCTTTGGCACAAACTTCTTCAAGAAAATCTACCACTTTAGGGTGATTTGCTCCACCGTGCTGAATAGTTGGTCCTTCTCCTAATAACACCGTCCCATTTTCTTTTTGATCAATTCCTGGAGTATCTGTAGCGTGAGTTACATCGGTTACCAAAGCAACGTCAGGCATAAAACGATAACTCATCATTCGGGCTCCAAATCCTCCTACTTCTTCCTGAATCGAGTTTAGTGCAATGACATTCACCTTTAGGTCTTTCTTGCGCTTAGCAATCTCTTTAAGTGCCTCAGCGATGATATAACCTCCAATTCGGTTATCTAAAGCTCTACCAGTAAGAATATCATCATTTAAAAATTCAGAATCTGAGGCATAGGTGATTGGATCTCCGATTTGCACTAACTCTAAGGCTTCTTCTTTGGTGTTTACTCCAACATCAACGTATATATCTTTCCATGCTGGCTCTTTGCCTCCACCATTCTTGGTAGTTTGCAAATGAATGGCTGTGTTTCCAGTCACACCAACAACTCTTCCTTTTTTGTTATGAATGTAGACTTTCTTAGCGCGAGCAATGGTTGAATCACTGCCTCCTAACTTATTCACATATACAAATCCTTGATCGGTAATATGTTGAACTACCATTCCGATTTCATCACAATGTGCTTCTAATAAAATAGTAGCTACATCTCCGCTGGTATTAATTTTAGCAGCACATGAACCATAAGCATCCGTTACGACCTCGTCAGCAAAGGAATCAACATAGGTTTTCCAAACCTGAACACCTGCTTTTTCATAGCCCGTAGGACTTGGAGTAGTTAATAGTTCTTCTAAAAAATTTGCTGATTTTTTGCTGCTCATATAGTTCAATCCTGTGATTTAAAATTCAGTTGGAATATAGGGAAAAGACGGTACACGAGCGATGAAAGAATCATTTGTCTTTGGTCGTTTGTACTTGATCATTTTAAACTTTGATTTTGCCGTTTTGCTTCGCATTTTTAAAACAAAAAAATTATGTTCCGACCTTCTTACGATCCCAACTTGTTTTATCACTGGCATAAAGTTGAAACTCGTTTTCGAGATTTAGATCCTCTAAACCACACTAATAACGCCGTTTTTAATACTTATTTTGAGGAAGCTCGAATACATTTTACTCGAACTATTCCAGAGCTAATCAATTCTTTTAAAGATGGTTACGCTTTTATATTAGTGAAATCTACGATCGAGTATCTAAAACCAATTCAATATCCATCAGGGTTGCTAATTGGAACAAGCATCAAAGAAGTTGGGAATACTAGTGTAGAAGTAGTTCAAGGAATCTTCCATTCTAAAACAGAGGAACTTCATAGCTTAGCTCAAACAAAAGGAGTTTGGTTCGATAGTAAAAAAGGTCGACCAACTAGAGTTCCTGAAGTAGCAAACCTTGATAAAATGATTCTTAAATTTGAGGATTAATGGATAAAAGTACACGCTATAAAATCTTCAATGATCCTATTCATGGTTTTATCACGGTTCCGAAAGGTATTATTTTACGGTTAATTGATCATCCTTACGTTCAAAGGCTTCGGAGAATTCGCCAACTTGGGCTTGGTTATTTAGTATTTCCGGCAGCAGAACACTCTCGGTTTTCACATGCTATTGGCGCATTAGAACTTGGACAAAGAGTGCTAAATAATCTACGTGAAAAAGACACCACCATTAGTGCTAAGGAATTTGAAGGCACGTTAATTGCATTATTACTTCATGATGTTGGGCATGGTCCTCTCTCCCATACCCTCGAACATTCGCTTATCAAAAACTTTAATCATGAAATGATGAGTCTTTCTATAATGAAAGAGCTCAACAAGCAATTTGATGGTGCTCTGGATACAGCGATTGAGATTTTTACGGATCAGTACCCAAAGAAATTCTTACATCAATTAGTTTCTTCTCAACTTGATTTAGATCGTCTAGATTATCTAAGAAGAGATAGTTTTTTTACTGGTGTTTCTGAAGGAACAGTGGGGATTAATCGGATTCTGAAAACAATGCGTGTTTTTAATGGAAATATCGTAATTGAAAAAAAGGGAATTTATGCGATAGAGAATTACATTATCGCTCGTCGACTCATGTATATGCAAGTTTATTTACATAAAACTGTCCTCAGCGCGGATGCATTAATTCGTAGAATTTTCGACCGAGTGACCGATTTAATTGAATCAGGAATAGAGTTAGAGTTTGTCTCAGAAAACCTCGAATACTTTTTAAAGGAACAGCCCTCTGCAAAGCAACGAATCACAAAAAAGACCATCGATCTTTATGCCTCTATGGATGATTACGATGTATATCAAAACATCAAAAAGTGGCAACACAATGGTGATCCTATTTTAGCAGATTTAAGCTTTCGATTCCTTAACCGATCTCTATTCAGAACTACTTTCTTAGATAAAGCTCCAGATGAAAAATTAAAAAATTCCCTCACCAAAAAAACGATTAAAGAGCTTAAAAAGAAGGGCATTGATGCAGATGAAAAGAGCGCTGAATACTATTTAAGTTTCGAACGAAATTTAACAGAGGCATATAAGTACAAAAATGAAAGTATCTGGATTCTTGAAGATGAAGAAGCAATTGAGTTTTCGAAAGCTGCTGATACGAAAAATATTATTGCGCTAGCAGAGCCTGTTGTACGCTATTTTTGCGTCCATTTAAAGGAAATTACGCCTTAATTTTCCCAGAGTTATTTAGGTTCTTTACAACCTTAGTTATTACTAAATAGTCGTAGTCTGAAGCAGCCTCTATCAAAGCCAACATATTTGGATCTAAAAGTTCATCTTTAAAATCAGGTGACTCTACCAGTTTTGAAATCGTATTTAAGTCCTGCATTTTTAGTGCAGATTTAATCAGTTCACTTTTTTCATCTGCTAGATTTTCGATAAAGCTAGCTATACTTTCTGGGGTAGTAATTTCTTCTGATTTTTTGTCTGAATCTTGTGGCTCAGAACTTTCAGTCAGCTTGTGTATACTTAAAAGAATTTCATCAGTTTTAAATGGTTTTAAAATGTATTCTGAAAAACCTTGATCCATTAGTTCATTTCTATCCCCTTTAAATCCTCCAGCAGTAACAGCTATAATTGGCATATCTGCAAACCTTCCACCTGAAGCTCTAATTGTTAACATAGCTTCTAAACCATCCATAACAGGCATATCTATATCCATTAAAATAATATCAGGTTCAAAAGAATCGAGAAAGTTGATCGCTTCCTGTCCATTTTCTGCTTCTTTGAACTCAAACCCATTTTCTTTTAAAATTAACCTGGTAATGGTTCTATTTGGTTTTAAATCATCAACTATTAGAACTTTGACTTTTCCTTTTTTAGTAATTGATATCGTAGTGTCTGATAAACTAGCTTTTAATTTCCTTTGCTCTTTTTGGTCAGATATTTGTACAGGTGTCAATACTTTAACAATGGTACCCTTACCTAGCTTACTTTTTAAATCAATGGAACCTCCAAGAAATTCTACGAGTCTTTTGCAAAGTGTAAGCCCGAGCCCTGTTCCATCATTTTTCAAACTATCTAATTGCCAAAAGGGCTGATAGATATTCTTCATGGTTTCTTCGGAAATTCCAATTCCTGTATCTTTTACTTCAATAAATAAATAATCTTTACCCTTGTCATTTTTAATTGAGTAAGAGAAACCAATAGCTCCTTTCGGAGTAAACTTAATCGCATTAGAGAGTAGATTTTTTATTATTGAGGTTACTTTATCTAAATCAATTTCAATAATCTCTGGTGCATCTAAATTAGGTATATATTCGAACTTAAGACCTTTTTCCTTTGCCTTATGAGAATATTGAAGTACTAAATCCTTAATAAAAGGCTGAAGTGCTACAAGTTCGGTATCTAATCGAGACCGTTCAGAATCTAACGTTGAGAGTTCAAGAATGTCGGTTACCATACCTAATAATTGTTCTCCTGCACCTGAAATAGTTTGTATGTGCTCTTTTTCTATTTCTTTTAGGGATTTAGATTGAGCTAAAATTTGAGTGTACCCTAGAATTGCATTAAGTGGAGTTCTAAATTCATGAGACATACTAGCAATAAAGCCTGTTTTTGTTTTACTGGTTTCTTCTGCTATCTCCTTCGCTCTTTTTAGATGTGATTCTGTTTCTTTCGATGCTGTTATATCCCTAGTAACAGCTTGAAATCCAACAACCGAATCTTTTTGTTTTATAAATGTAACTGATTGGCCTAACCATTTTAATTCATCTGATTTCGTATTTACTCGAAATTCTAGATAGGTACTTGGCTTATTTTCTTTAACTTGGTTTTGGTAAAAACTCATTACATACTTGAAGTCTTCTTTAACCACTAAGTCTCTAAAGTTCATTGATAGAAATTCTAGTTCGGTATATCCAAGAATTTCCTTTACAATTGAGTTTACGAAGTTGAAGTTGCCGTTCAAATCTATTTTAAAGATAATATCGTTTGCAGATTCTACTAACTGCTCATATTCATTTCTTGTATCCGTAAGTCTATCTTCAACTAATTTTCTTTCTGAAAAATCAGTGGCTTCTGTTAGTATATACGCTAGCTTTGATTTCTCAACAGATAAAATCCTTTTCTGGATTTGAAACCATTCACTAGTTTGTCCTTTTTGAAATGAAGAATTGTAAACAATAGTGGATGATTTACCCGAAGCCAAATCATCATTGTATTTGGTGAAAGATTCAATAATATCTGGAAGAATAGACAATTCATCTAATTTCTTGCCCATCATTTTTTTGGATTGAATCCCAACTAAGCTCTCAAAACGTCTATTGGCAAGTACTATTTTCGACTCAAAATCAAAGAAAACTATATATTGATCTTGTTCCTGAATTAATGAATTAAGTAGGAAGGTATTTAATTTCTTATTCGCTCTTCTATAGAAAAAGAAATACGAAAGCAAAAAAGTGACTACAATAACAATACCAAGTATTGTTACATCTTGTACACTTAGGTCTACGAATGATATTATTTTTGTTGAGTCCAAAAAAGAATTTATGATAGCGTAAAAGTATATAACTAAATGATTGAAGCCAATCTTTCCTAATTAGAAATTTACTTCTTTTAGATGCGCAAATATTCTATAAAACTTATTTCGTCAGTTTCTTTTCTTGATACTTCTTTCCATCTAGTGCCGATCTTATGTCTGTATTCTGGAAAAAAAGTATCACCATCATACTCTTTCTTTATTTCTGTAATAATGAGTTTATCTGCTTTATCTATTGTTTCTTTATAGAGAACTCCCCCACCAATAATGAATACCTCTTCTTCAGAAACTTCATTTAAAGCTACTTCTAAGCTAGAATAGTTTTCAACATTGTCATAAACTCTAGTACTAGTAAGTACTATATTTTTCCTACCTGGCAGTGGTTTTTCTTTTAGTTCTTCAAAAACACCTCTTCCCATCAATATGGTTTTGCCAATGGTAGTGGCTTTAAAGTGCTTTAAATCTTCTGGATATCTCCATGGTAACGCCCCATCTTTCCCAATTACGAGGTTGGGATCATGTGCCGCAACTAAAGTCAACTTCATACCGCAACCTCAAAGCGGATAACAGGATCCGGGTCATAGTTCTCGAGTGTAAAATCTTCGAAAGTTAGATCGTCAACAGGTTTTTTTGCAATCTTAAGTGTAGGCAGAGCTCGTGGTGTTCTTTTTAATTGCTCTTTTAATCCATCTACGTGATTTTCGTAAATATGAGCATCAATAATAGTATGAGCAAAAATACCAGGTTCTAATCCTACCTCTTGCGCTATTGCCATAGTAAGTGCAGAATAACAAGCGAGGTTAAAAGGAATTCCCAATGCGATATCACCAGACCTTTGTGTTAAGTGACAATTAAGTTTTCCATTCTGGACATTAAAAATATACATTAAATGACATGGAGGAAGTGCCATTTCACCAAGTAACCCTGGATGCCATGTACTAACTACTATTCTACGGCTATTCGGATTAGTCTTTAGCATATCAATAGCTCGCTGTACCTGATCAAATTCTTTTCTAACCCAAGTTTCTTTCTCAACAACTCCAGCTTGGCCTTCCATTTTTATAATTTCCTTTTCCATATAAGGAAATCGTCTCCAAAGTACGGGATAAATTGGGCCAACATGCCCATCTTCATCTGCCCAAGCATCCCAAATATGGCAATCATTTTCGTCTCTAAGCCAGCGAATATGGTCTTCACCTCTTAAATACCATAACAACTCAAGTACAACCGATCTAAAGAAAACTTTTTTTGTTGTCAAAAGTGGGAACCCCTGAGATAAATCCACTTTATAATACTCTGCAAAATTAGATATTGTATCTGTTCCAGTACGGTTTTCTTTTTTTACTCCATTCTCAAGAACATTTCTTACAAGGTCTAAATAAGCTTTCATTAGTAATTATTTTAAGTTTTAAAGTAAAATTCCTTTGAGTAGGAAAGCTGAGATTGAAAAATAAATGATTATCCCAGTAACATCTACTAAAGTTGCTACAAAAGGCGCTGAAGTTACAGCAGGATCTAACTTAAGTTTTGTTAGGATGAATGGAAGCATTGCTCCACTTAGATTTCCAAAAATTATTACTCCTAATAAACTTAGGCCAATTGAAACGGCTGTAAGAATAAGCCCAGGATTTAGCTCTTCGCCATGAAAGAGCCCCCAAATTATAGTCATAGCTACCCCAAGAATTCCTATAAAAATCCCAAGCATTATACCTGAAAGTAATTCTCGATTAAATATTTTACGCCAATCAGACGGTTTTATATCATCGGTAGCCATAGCTCGAATAATCAAAGTAGCTGCTTGACTTCCAGAGTTACCTCCACTTGAAATAATCATAGGTATAAATAGAGATAACAATACTGCTCCAGCTATTACCGATTGATATGCACTCATTGCAGTAACAGTAAAAATCTGACCAACAAATAAAAGAATAAGCCATCTAACTCTTTTCTTTACCATCTCAAATACAGATGTTTGAGAGTAATAATCATCGAGGGCATCCATACCAGCCATTTTATGCATATCCTCTGTGGTCTCTTCTTCTGCTACATCAATAACATCATCAACTGTAACAATACCCACAAGAATACCATCTGAATCTACTACGGGGAGAGCAACTCTATCGTACTTCGCCAACATCTTAACAGCCTCTTCCTGATCATCAAATGCGCTCAATGCGTTGAAAGACGCATCCATTATACTTTCAATCAAATCATTCGGCTGAGCGACAATAATCTGCGTGATTTTTAAATCGTCAATTAGATGTTCTTTATCGTCTACTACATAAATAACATTTAAGGTTTCTGCAATTTCGGCGTATTTACGAATGTGCTCCATACTGCGATCTATCGTCCAGTCTGATTTTACCCGTACATACCTTGGAGTCATCAATCGACCAACACTTTCTTCTGGATATCCTAATAACTTCTTGATCTGTTTTTGATCTTCGGGCTTCATAGAGTTCATCACACTTTGAGTGAGATGACCAGGTAATTCTTCCATCAAAGCAACTTGCTCATCGGGCTCTAAGTTGCTCATTACATCAGATAACTGCTGTCTATTAAAAAGTTCTAGTAGTTCTACCCCTTTTCCTGATGGAAATTCTGCAAAAACATCCGCAGCAATTGATTTTTTTAGCAACCGAAAAACAACAACAGCAACACTTCCGTCTAGTTCAACAAGCATCTCAGCTATATCAGCAGGTGGTACGTCTGCGAGAACTTCCTTTAAACCAACCCAGTCTTTAGCCTCGATAAGTTCTTGGAATTCAGGTTTGATAAGCTGTACTAGCATATTTTTAGTTTCTAAAAAATGATCTCAATAGAAAGTGATGACGGGCTAAGAATCGGGCTTAATCACTCAAAAAACAAGTGCAGCCTTTTATAAGTTTAGTACAGATTTAGGGCTTGAAGTGCTGCTTCAGCCGCTAATTGTTCTGCTTTCTTTTTACTTTTTCCAATACCAGTTCCTAATTCATTCTCACCAACTAGTACCGTAACTTCGAATGTTCTATTGTGCCCTGGACCAGATTCATTTATTGTTCGATAACTCGGAAGAGGAAGACGTTCCGCTTGAGTGTATTCAAGCAAAGCACTTTTATAGTTATCTACCGTATGAATGATTTCTTCAAAATTGACAAACTTGTCAAATACATATTCTACAAATTGAAAAGCACTTGCGTACCCTTTCGTTATGTAAATTGCTGCTACAATAGATTCAAAAACATCAGCTAAAATACTATTTGATATCTTAGTATTCCCCGACCTTTCACCCATTTCCATAAGTTCGTCTAAACCTAATTGAGTCGAAAAATTTGCTAGAGTTTCTCCTTTTACAAGCTTAGCTCTAATCTTAGTGAGAAATCCTTCGTCTTTTTTTGAGTATTTATTGAAAAGAATTTCTGCTGCAATTAAATCCAGTACAGCATCACCTAAAAACTCTAGACGTTCGTACGAATCGTATTTCGCATATTGTTCTTGTGTTAACATTGATCGATGACGTAGTGCTCTTTGAAAAAGAGAAGTGTCTTCTATTTTAAGCCTAATAATTTTCTCGAGCCGTAGGATACGTTCGTCTTGAGAAGCAGTATCCTTGCCTATTTTAGCAAACAAAGATCTGATTGAAAAACGCATTCTAATTTTCGAATTTCTTAAATACTAGAGTAGAATTGTGTCCACCAAAACCGAAAGCATTATTAAGTGCATACTTAACATCTCGAACAACTGGTTCATTTGCAGTATAATTAAGATCACATTCCGGATCTTGGTTCTCAATATTAATAGTTGGAGGTACAGTGCCATGGTAAATGGCTAGTAAAGCAGCTACAGATTCAATAGCTCCAGCAGCCCCTAAAGTATGCCCATGCATTGATTTGGTAGAATTTAAATTCATTTTCTTTGCATGCTCACCAAAAACTTTTTTAATAGAGTTTGTCTCAGCAACATCCCCTAATGGAGTTGATGTTCCATGCATATTAATATGGTCAACATCTTCTGGATTAATTTTTGCAGCTGTTAATGCATTATTCATTGCAAGCTGAACTCCTCCACCTTCAGGGTCAGGAGCTGTTATATGATATGCATCTGCTGAATAACCATACCCAACAATCTCACCGTAAATACGAGCTCCACGTTTTTTGGCAGCTTCGAGTTCTTCTAGTACAAAAATACCCGAACCTTCCCCAAGTACAAACCCATCTCTATCAGTATCGAAAGGACGTGATGCAGTTTCCGGGGAATCATTTCGAGTAGACATAGCTCTCATAGCATTAAAACCAGTAATACCTATTCCTGTTACAGGAGCTTCCGTTCCACCAGTAACTGCCATATCAGATTGCCCATACCTAATCATATCGTAGGCGATTCCAATATTATGAGAACCAGTTGCACATGCAGATACTGCACAGAAATTTGGTCCTCTAAATCCATAGCGAATAGAAATTTGACCCGCTACTATATCAGGAATTAGCATAGGGATAAAAAATGGCGAGACGCCTCTTGGTCCTCTCTCATGAAATGAAACAGATTGTTCGTAAAAGGTTTGCATCCCTCCGATTCCTGTTCCTACTGTAACTGCTACCCTATCTTTATTAATTTTCTCCAAATCAATACCAGAATCTTCAATTGCCTCTTTTGAGGCAACAAGTGCGTATTGAGCAACTAAATCAAGCCTTCGAGCTTCTTTGTGTTCGAAGTGATCTTTTGGATTGTAATCAACTAATTGAGCAGCAAATTTTGTAGAAAAATCGGTAGTATCAAAACGATCTATTAATCGCGCACCACTAGTGCCCGATAGTAACCCGTTCCAAAAAGCGGGAGCGCTCTCCCCTATAGGGGTAAGAGCGCCAATACCCGTTATTACGACTCTGCGTTCACTCATAAGTAGTGGGAGAGTAACTTAAGATAATTTACCTGAGATGTAGGTTGAAGCATCACCAACAGTAGCAATGTTCTCTGCATCTTCATCAGGAATACTCATATCGAATTCTTTCTCAAATTCCATAATTAACTCTACAGTATCGAGAGAGTCTGCACCTAGATCGTTAGTGAAATTAGCATCAGCTGTAACTTCTGATTCGTCAACACCTAACTTATCTATGATAATTGCTTTTACTTTTGATTCAACATCTTGTGACATAGTTTGTCCTATAATATTTATTGGTAGTTTGATTTAAATAAAACTCGTTTAACATAAAAATTCATTTTTCTATCTGCAACAGCTACATAGCCATTCCGCCATCTACTCGAATTGTTTCACCTGTAATGTATGTACTCATATCTGAGGCAAGAAAAACAACTACATCTGCAATTTCATCAGCATTACCAGCTCTTCCAAGTGGTGTGGCTTGCTTTATGCCTTCGAGTACTTTTTCATCGAGTGCATCAGTCATATCTGTTGTTATATAACCCGGAGCAATTACATTCGCTCTAATATTCCTAGAAGCTAATTCTTTAGCATATGATTTAGTAAAGCCAATAATTCCAGCTTTTGAAGCTGAATAGTTACTCTGACCAGCGTTTCCTGAAATACCAACAACAGAACTTATATTAATAATTGATCCGCTTCGGTTTTTCATCATTGGGCGAGCTACAACTTTAGAGTAGTTAAAAATACTTTTAAGGTTAGTAGTAATTACATCATCCCACTGATCTTCACTCATTCTTAAAATTAGATTGTCTTTTGTAATACCTGCATTATTTACAAGTACATCCAATTTTCCCCAATCTGCTATAATTTCATTTATCACTTTTTCTGCTTCCGAAAAATCTATTGCATCAGCTTGAATCGCTTTGGCTCTTCTGCCCATTCCTTCAATTTCAGCTTTTACAGCATTAGCTGCGTCTGCAGATCGAGCATAAGTAACTGCTACATCTGCTCCAAATTCAGCCAATTTCAACGCAATTGCTTTTCCAATTCCACGACTACCGCCGGTAACTAAACACGTTTTCCCTTCTAGTGATAATCCCATATTCTTTTTATTGATGTCCTGAAGTTTCTGCTTTACGATCTGTTCGTTTAACTAATCCTTGCAACACTTTTCCAGGACCTACTTCAACAAATGAAGTAGCTCCATCAGTGATCATATTACTAAGTGTTTGAGTCCAACGAACAGGATTTAATAATTGATTAAGAAGGTTTGATCTAATTTCTTCTATATCGGTAGTTGGTTTTGCAGTAAAATTACTATAAATCGGGCAGGATGGTGAGCTGATTTCTAAATTTTCGAGTTGCTCCCGTAATCCGTCCAAAGCTGGTTGCATAAGTGAAGAATGAAATGCTCCACTAACTGGCAATAACATCGCCATTCTTGCTCCCTGCTCTTTTGCAAGTTCGACTGCTTTCTCAACTGCTTCTATATATCCTGAAATCACGAGCTGTCCTGGACAGTTATAGTTTGCAGCAACCACTTCTTTACCAGAAATAAGAGAGGCTTTTCCACAAACTTTTTCTACTTTTTCGTCTTCCATTCCGATAATTGCTGCCATAGTTCCAGGATTCTGAGTTCCTGCTTGTTGCATTAACTCTCCTCGACGGCGAACAATTTTGAGAGCGTCTTCAAAGCTAACTGCTTCACAGGCTACCAAGGCTGAAAATTCACCTAAACTATGACCAGCTACCATATCTGGAGTAAACCCCAAAGTTTTAAAAAGAGCGACAGAGTGTAAGAAAATAGCAGGTTGAGTAAATTCGGTTTGCTTAAGTTTATCTTCAGGACCTTCAAACATGATAGATTTTATATCTATGCCCAAAATTTTATTCGCTTGATCTATATATTCAGCAAATTCAACATTAGAATCATAATGCTCTTTACCCATTCCAATAAATTGAGATCCTTGCCCTGGAAATAAATATGCGGTACTCATATTATATACTCCACTTTACGTAAACTGAACCCCAAGTAAAACCACCACCAAAAGCAGCTAATACTAAGTTATCATCTTTTTTGAGCTTGTCTTTCCAATCATACAAACATAAAGGAATGGTACCTGCTGTCGTATTCCCATATTTATTTATATTAATCATCACTTTATCAGAAGAAACACCCATTCGATTTGCTGTCGCATCAATAATACGTAGATTAGCTTGATGAGGAACTAACCATGCAACATCCTCTGGAGTTAGATTATTTTTTTGCATGATTTCTAAAGAAACATCAGCCATTCCCATTGTAGCTTTTTTAAATACAGCTCTACCTTCTTGACGAATTGAGTGCATTCTTGCGTCTACAGTTTCATGAGATGCTGGGCGTAAACTTCCCCCAGCTGGTTGGTAAAGAGCTCCATTTGTATCTCCTTCTGTATAATGAATATTGTCGATTATCCCGGTCTCATCTTCAGATATTTCCAAAAGAACTGCTCCTGCTCCATCACCAAATAAAATACATGTCGAACGATCAGTATAATCTAAAATAGATGACATTTTATCTGCACCAATAACCAATACTTTTTTAGCCATTCCTCCCTGTATATAGGAAGCACCTGTAGTAAGCGCGTAAAGAAAACCAGAGCATGCGGCTGAAATATCAAATGCAAAAGCATTTTTAGCACCAATTTTTTCTTGTACAAGACAAGCCGTAGCAGGGAATAAATAATCAGGAGTAACAGTAGCTACTATAATTAAGTCCACTTCATCAGGTGAAACACCTGCGTGTTCTAATGCTTCTTGAGCAGCATTTGCCGCCATGTATGAAGTAGCTTTATCTGGATCTTTTAGAATTCTTCGTTCAGAAATCCCTGTTCTTGTTCTAATCCATTCATCATTAGTATCAACCAATTTTTCAAGATCGAAATTCGTTAACCTATCTTCTGGCAGAAAATGTCCTACTGAAGAAATCTTAGCTCTTTGTACTTCCATAAGTAAATCTAAGTCAATTTAGAGATGCGACAATTTTGCCATTAACGTCGTTTTCAACGCAACTAATGGCTCCTTTAATCATATTTTTGATTGCAAGAGGAGTACTTCCGCCGTGTCCAACAATACTTACTCCATCTACTCCAAGAAAAGGAATTCCCCCAACTGTTTCATAATTAAATGGAGCCATAGCTGATTTTAATATTTTTTGAGCAGCTAATACCTGTTCTACTTCCATATCCAATTTTTGAACTGCTGCTTTTACTAACATCATTATTGTTTCGGGAATTGATTCTCCAAGCTTTAGAACAATATTACCTACCAACCCATCCGTTAAGTAAACATCTGCTTTGCCAGAAAATATATCTCTACCTTCGACATTACCAATGAAGCCTTCTAAAGATTTAAGGTGATGATGAATTTCCTTTAGCTCATCTGTTCCCTTTTCATCTTCTTCTCCAACATTAAGCAAGCCAACCTTAGGATCTTTAATACCTAAAATTTGTTCGCAGAAAATCTGTCCCATTTTTGAAAACTGGAATGCCATTTCTGGTTTAATTTCTAGATTTGCACCAGCGTCAACTATAAGTCTAAACCCTTTTAATGTAGGATAATAAGCTGCAATAGTAGGCCGGGAAACCCCTTTAAGTTTTCCAAGAATAAAAATAGATGCCGCTAATAATGCTCCGGTGTTACCAGCGCTTACAAAAGCGTCACACTTGCCAGCTTTGTGAAGACTTAATCCAATTACAATAGATGAATTGCGTTTATTTCTAACAGCAGTGGTCGGAGATTCCTCCATCCCAATAATTTCAGGAGCATCCTGAATAATTACTCTTGAAGAATCGTATTCATGATTAGCTAATTCAGCCTTAATAGAATCTTCAGGTCCAACAAGAATAACTGAAAGTGCCTGATCTTCAGCAATAGCTGATAAAGCACCTTCAACAGGGTTTTTTGGGAAATAATCACCACCGGCCGCATCTACTGCAACTATCATAAGCAGATTAGTTAGATACGTTAACTACCTGTCTTCCTCTATAATACCCACATTCTGGGCAAGCATGGTGATATTTATGAAACGAACCGCAGTTCGAGCATTTTGCAAGAGTAACATCAGAAATTGCATGATGCGCTCGTCTTTGGTCTCTTCGGGCTTTCGAAGTTTTTCGTTTAGGATGTGCCATTATTCTACCTTAGTATTATTTCTTTAAATCTTTCAATGCGTCCCATCTAGGATCGATGTTTTCACCTTCTTGATCGTTGTCACTTTCCCCAAATTGTTGGGTTTGAAACTCAATCGGGTTACCATCTTCATCCAAAAAACGGGGATGTAATTTCTTTGCTGGAAGACTCACAAGGATTGTGTCTAACACATCTTGCTCAATGTCTATTTGTTGTGATGCTATATCAATATTCCTAATGGATCCATTTTCGTCTGCCGATTCTTCTATCTTTTCTTGTTTAAAAAGAATTTCATAATTCTGATTTACTTCAAAATCAAAAGTATCTAGAGATCGATCACAAATTAACTCAACAATTACGTCGAATGTCAATTTAGTTTGGATAAAATGAAGCGTTCTATTGAACTCAATATCTATGGTTCCGCTTTTTAGCTTAACCTCATCTAAATTGAGAACTCCAGCTTTTAGCTGAAGCTTTCGCTCACTTTTACCTTCAGGAATTTCAAAGATCTTAAACTTAAACATAATTTGTCTTCTTAACAGCTAACAAAGATAAGGATATTACGCTTGTTGTACAATCAATTAAACAAACCATAGAGTCTTTGCTCTATTAAACCAATTACTTTACCTAAATCTTCAGGATCGTTTACAAAATCAAGGTCATCAGTGTCAATTATCAGCTTTTCATACGGATATCGGTCGATCCAGTCTTCATAAAGTCGATTAAGTCTTTCTAAGTAATCGATTCGAATACTGTTCTCGTAATCCCTTCCGCGCTGCTGAATTTGCCTTACTAGTGTAGGTACTTGCGCGCGAAGATAAATCAAAAGATCAGGAGGGCGTAAGTAATGACTCATTTCGTGAAAAAGAGCTTCATAATTAGCAAAATCACGATCACTCATTAAATTCATTTCATGTAGATTTTTTGCAAAAATCTCAACGTCTTCGTAAATCGTTCTGTCTTGAATTAGGCTAATATCTTGTTCGAGCATCTCTTTTTGATGCCTAAACCTACTTGAAAGAAAATAAATCTGTAAATTAAAACTCCAGCGAAGCATATCTTCATAAAAATCGGCCAAATACGGATTGTCTTCTACTGATTCGTAAAATGCTTCCCAATTGAAATGCTTTGATAGCAATCCAGTTAAAGATGATTTACCAGCCCCAATATTTCCAGCTACAGCAATATATTTTGCGCCTTTCTTTTCTTCCACAGTATTTATTACCCTTCTTTTCCTAATAGTCGGTACATCGCTTTTTTATAATCTTCCACACCAGGTTGATTAAAAGGATTTACACCAAGACTATATACAAATACTCCTGTTAATAGTTCAAAGAAGTAAATCAAAGCACCAATACATTCCTCATTTAGAGCTTTTATTGAGATATTTACTATTGGTACATCTCCTTCTTGATGAGCTTCTGTAGTTCCGAGTCGAGCATTCCTATTAATCTCATGAAATGATTTACCTGCAAGATAATTCAGCTTATCATCATTGCCTTCAATCTCTGTTACTTCTAGTTTTGAGAAGGGTTTTTCAACGATTATAAATGTTTCCATTACACTGCGCTGACCTTGTTGAATAAACTGACCAAGACTATGTAAATCTGTTGAATAAGAAGCTACAGCTGGAAATATTCCTTTTCCCTCCTTCCCCTCACTTTCACCGAGTAATTGTTGAATCCAAGCTCCTAAGGAAGCTAACTCAGGTTCAAAACTAGCAAAAACATCGATTGTTTTTCCTTCTTCGTGTAGTGCATGTCTAAGAGCTGCATATTCTACAATTTCTTCTGCGTCGTCTTCATATTTCTGAAAAGCTGAAACTGCTCCGTAAAAAAGAGTTTTCACATCAATCCCAGCTACAGCAATAGGGAGTAATCCTACTGGGGTGAGAACAGAAAATCGTCCACCTACATCATCAGGTATTACAAATTTCTTATATTTTTTAATTTCAATTTGAGGATTAAGAATTCCCCCTTCTTTACTAGTGGTACAAATAATCCTTTCAGTGGCATCTTCTGGATGTAATTCTTCTATTACTTCTCTAATAGCTCTAAAAGACAGTGCAGGCTCAAGTGTAGAACCCGATTTCGAAATTATATTTAAATAAATACTTTTGGATGAGCCATCTTCTTTTGGAGCTTTCAGGTGTTTCAAAAGTTCACTAAGGTATTTTCCCCCCATATGATGTCCTGCATAAATGATTTCAGGACCATTCTTTTTAAAGTGAGGCGAAAGAGCATCAATTACTGCTTTTGCTCCTAAATATGAACCTCCAATTCCACAAATAATAAAAATATCAGCTTTTGATCTAATCGATTCAGCTAGTTGAGTAATTTCTTCAAGTTCAGCATCATTTGGTTTTGCGAGAATATCTCTCCAACCTAACCATTCAGAGCCTGGGCCAGTCTTTGTTTGTACTTGTTTCAGCCCTATATCTGCTCTTGTTCTTGATTTGATATAGACCTCATCATTTAAAAATGATCTGGCTATTCTAATATCACAATTAATCATTTTAAAACCTTTTATCTTAGTAATTTCGCTAATTCAATTAAAGCATAATCTAAAGTCTTTTTCTTAGATACAGCTACTCTCATTGGAGTTATTTTTAGCGCATTGTTAACTATTCCCACCATAACTTCACTATGACCTTCCAATAAAACTTTTACAGCGGCTGCGCCAAGTCTACTTGCAAGTACTCGATCATGAGCAGAAGGTGTTCCTCCTCTTTGAATATGACCTAGTATGCAAACCTTCATATCATATTGCTTAAAATCGTCTTTAATTTTTTCCGCAAGTTTAAGAGCTCCACCAGTTTCATCTCCCTCTGCTACAACTATCAGACTGCTTCTTTTTTGCTCTTTAAGCATATTTTTGAGCTGAGACTTAATCTCATTTATATCTGTAAGCTCTTCTGGCAATAATGCTAACTCTGCCCCACAAGCAATTGCTGTTTCTAATGCAATAAAGCCAGTATCTCTTCCCATCACTTCAACTAAAAACATTCGCTCGTGAGCATCGGCTGTGTCACGGATTTTATCGATGGCTTCTAATGCGGTATTTAGTGCAGTATCGTACCCGATTGTTTCATCAGTTCCAATAATATCATTATCAATTGTACCGGGAATCCCAACTACATTTACACCATGTTCTTTACTAAGAATATTTGCACCAGTAAAAGTACCGTCTCCGCCAATAACCACTAGAGCATCAATATTACGCTCTTTAAGTTGAGTTGCAGCTTTTGCACGCCCCTCTTCCGTTCTAAATTCTACAGAGCGAGCTGATTTTAATATTGTACCACCGCGTTGAATTATATTTGATACAAAAGTAGAATTAACTTTTTCAAACTCTCCATCAATAAGCCCTTGGTAGCCATGGAATACCGCATATGTTTCAATATTATATGCTGATCCCGCTCGAACTACAGCTCTAACAGCTGCATTCATGCCTGGAGAATCTCCTCCACTAGTTAATACTGCAATTGTCTTAATTTCAGACACTGGTTCTATCATAAGAATTAATAAGAATGAGTTGAGTAAGAATAACCCCTAAATATTTGTTAAGGATATTAACTAAATTTAGGCATAGCCAAGTTTAAGAAAATTTGAACACTTTTGATGATTGATAGTGTAGAACTAAAAAGAATTAATTCAGAATCGGTAACAAGAAAATCTTTAAAAGAGATTACGGAGCCAGTTTCGACCTATTTAACCGAATTTAGAGGGTTTTTTAAAGATACTATCAAATCTGATGTCTTTCTTTTAGACCAAATTATATCCTATTTATTAAAGCAAAAAGGCAAAGAATTACGTCCTACTCTTGTATTCATGAGCGCAAATCTTTTTGGAGGCGTTTCCAAACGTGCGCACATTGCAGCTACAATGATCGAGCTATTACATACCGCAACTTTAGTTCACGATGATGTAGTTGATGATGCTAACTCCCGACGAGGATTTGTCAGTATCAATAAAATATGGCGTAACAAAGCAGGTGTATTGTTAGGTGATTATCTGCTATCAAAAGGTCTTTTAATAGCGCTTGAGAATGAGGAGCACCAATTATTAAAAGTACAGTCGAAAGCAGTACAGAAAATGAGTGAAGGCGAACTTCGTCAATTAAAAACTGCGGGGTTATTTAACATGACCGAAGAACGTTATTTTCAAATCATTTCTGAAAAAACAGCTAGTTTAATTTCTACATGCTGTGAGTGTGGAGCTACTTCAGCCACTGATGATAAAGAAATGCATAAATTGCTTGGTGATATTGGGATGTGTATTGGTATCGCATTTCAAATTAGAGATGACTTATTCGATTATGGGGTCTATGATATTGGCAAACCAACCAGAAATGATATTCAAGAGCGAAAAGTAACGCTCCCTCTTATTAAAGCAATGCAAAATGCATCAAAGAAAGATGCAGCTCATATTCGAGCCTTAATGAAAAAAAGGAAGAAATCGAGTAAAGATGTAGACGCTATCGTAAATTTTGTGCATGAAAAAGGTGGTATGGAGTACGCAAAAAAAATTATGTATGATTATGCTAATGAAGCTATTTCTGGATTAGAAAAGGTTCCTTACTCTTCTCATACCCAAGACTTTGTTGATTTGATTCATTTCATCATCACAAGAAAGAAATAGTTGAATGTCGGAAATGGAACACCTATTCATATCTGATGTTCACTTAGGAGCGTTCTCAAAAGAAAAGGAAACCGAAATTGAAGCTCGATTAATTTCTCTAATTAACTACGCGATCAATAAAAAAGCACAATTCTATATATTGGGTGATTTATTTGATTACTGGATGGAATATCCAAATTCTAAATTTATTCCTAAAGTTGGCAAAGCTATTCTTGATAAGTTTGAAGAATACAATAACACTGTTTCTCCAGCTATTTATGTAACTGGAAATCATGATAATTGGACTTTTGGACATTTTAAAGAACGCGGATTTGATGTAGAAACAAAGTATAGAATACTTTCGATTGAAGGTGCTAAGGTATTAATTATGCATGGAGATGGACAAATCGGTAAACGTAAAGATTTTCTTCGACCAGCATTTCATAAGATTTTAAGACATCCTTCTTTTATAGAATACTACCAGAAAATATTCCCTCCTAAAATTGGGGTTGGGATAATGAAAAAATTTTCAAATCTAACTCGTAAACGAAATCATAGTAACCCAGAACCTTTAAATAATCACGCTCAAACCATTCTAAAATCTAGTGAAATCGACTTTTTATTTTGTGGTCACGATCATATTCCACGAAAGGAAACTTTTAACAATGGAACGTATATAAACTTAGGTACATTTTTTAAACATGGAACTTTGGTTAGATATATTAATAATGAGTTTGAACTCGTTACCTGGCTTGACAGAACTAAAGATTTTGTATCTTACTACCCGATTAAATCAACACAATGAGTAACTCTGACAAAAACAAAATTGATCACCACCGATATTTCAATGATCCGGAATATCGAAAGAGAATACTCGCTGAAAAAAATTCTACCCCCAGCAAACCAAAGAGTAATAAATCTCAGAAGAATACTGATATTGGTAAAAAAATCGTATTTGTAACACTTATTTTTGTATTTGTTTCTCTGCTTGGTGCCTCAGGATATATTTACTTTTTGTTCCAAGGGCTACCTTCAATCGAACAACTTGAAAATCCTGAAACAGCTATTGCTACTGAAGTTAGGAGCCGCGATGGAGTAGTTTTAGATAAATATTATACTGAGAATAGAACGTGGGTTCGTTACGATCAAATATCTCCTTATGTAGTAGATGCACTTGTTGCCACCGAAGACCACCGTTTCTATGAGCATTGGGGAATGGATATGATTAGAACACTTGCCATCCCATATCATATAATAACTGGAAATCCTCAGGGTGGGTCTACTCTGAGCCAACAACTTGCAAGAAATTTATATAAAGAAATTGGACAAGCATTTTCGATCTCTAGAAAATTCCGTGAAATGATTACGGCTGTTCAGATTGAACGAAATTACACCAAGCGTGAAATAATTGAGATGTACCTCAATACTGTTGAATATAGCAATAGTGCATTTGGTATTGAAGCGGCTTCCAGAACTCACTTCAATAAATCAGCAAAAGATTTAAATGTTACCGAATCTGCAACTTTAGTCGGCTCTGTAAACGCTGTATATGCATATAACCCAAGACTTTTCCCTGAACGCTCTAAAAGACGTAGAGATATCGTTCTACTTCTTATGAACCGGAGAGGATTTATTGATTTACAAACGACAGCTCAACTTCAAGCTGACCCAATTCATTTAGATTACCAACCCCCATCAAAATCTGGGAGAGTAAGTCGATATTTTGGGGAATATGTTCGCCAAAAGGTATCGGGATGGGCAGAAGAGAATGGTTATAATCTTTATACTGACGGACTTGTAATTTACACCACTATTGACTCTCGACTACAGAAGCATGCCGAACGAGCTATGAAAGTTAAAATAGATTCGCTCCAGAATATTTTTGAATCGGAATGGAGTACTCCTGGAAGTGGGATTTATATGGATAGACTTTGGGATGAGTTTCCAACATTCAAAGATAGTTTTCTTGAAGAAACAAATGAGTACAAAAACGGATTCACAAATTTCGATACTAAAATTAGAAAAGTTGTTCTCGATAGCCTAAAAAGTGACTCCACTTTTGTAGATTCTGTTATGAAATCTAGAACAAGACTTGAAGCAGGTTTTGTGGCAATAGATCCAACCAACGGAAATGTTCTAGCATGGATCGGTGGCTCAAATTATGGTAGTGTTCAATTCGACCATGTATATCAATCTAAACGGCAAGCAGGTTCTACTTTTAAGCCTTTTGTGTACTCTGTTGCAATAGATAATGGCTTTAAACCCTACCACAAGTTTTCGAAATACCCAACCAAATACTATGATAGAGTAGGAAATGTTTGGGCACCAAAAGATGAATCGGTACCTAGTGGTCCAATAATGGTTCCTCTCAGACAAGCTCTGGCTCGTAGTTTGAATAATGTCACAGTCCGTTTACTCCCAGAAATTGCAGGCTATCCAGGAACAAATAAACTTTGGGAGCTTGATCCTGCAGCGAGAAAAATTAAGCAAATGGCCTCGAATCTTGGAATTGATATGAGTAATACCCCTGCTTACCCATCTATTGCATTAGGTACAGCTGAAGTTTCTCTTCTCGAAATAACTAGTGCTTATACCACTTTTGCCAATGCTGGAGTTCACATAGATCCAATAGCCATTACCAGAATTGAAGACAAAGAAGGCAATGTGTTGGTTGAATATCACCCCGATTACAAACAAGAAGTAATTAGTCCAGAAACAGCTTACATCATGACCGATATGATGCGTGGAGTAATTCGTGGTGGCGATGGCTATAATGGTACTGGCGTTAGATTACGTAATGTATATGGAGTAAGACAAGATATTGCCGGAAAAACGGGTACTACACAAAATTCTGCTGATAACTGGTTTGTTGCTATGACCCCACATATTGTTATGGGTGCTTGGGTTGGTGGTGAAGACCGCAGAGTTCGGTTCCCAACTGGAAGAGCTTACTCTATTGGTCAAGGTGCTAGAACAGCACTTCCCATCGTCGGAACTTTTATTAACATGGTAACTGCTGATAAAGACGCTTATTGGGGATATGATGCCTTCACCCCTCCTCCTGGTTTTGTAATGCCAGAAGATCCTGAAGAAACAAAGAATGAGTTATTGAGAGATAACAACCGGGGTAGAATTGGGTGGTAATAAAAGTGAGTGGTACCAATACAAGCAATTTCTAATTACAGAGTATCAAGAGGGCTCTTAATATTAGATTTTCCCACATTAGTAACTTGGGTATAGATTTCAGTTGTTTGAATAGATTTATGTCCTAAAAATTCCTGAATGTAACTAAGGTCGGTACCAGACTCTAACAAATGAGTTGCAAAGCTATGCTTTAATGTATGTACCGTCGCTTTTTTTCTGATCCCAGCTTTTTTCAATTCTTTCTTCATTATTTACTGAACGCTTCTAACTGAGTACATCCCTCCAGTCTGACCCTCAAATAAATACTCCTTTGGTTTGTACTCGGTGGCATATTTTCTAAGCAAAGTTAATAACTTCTCAGCGAGCATAACTTCTCTATCTTTCGCCCCCTTAGACTGTCTGATTTTAATAATCATTCGATCAGAATCTATATCATTCACTGTTAGATTAATGAGTTCAGAAATCCTCAAACCGGCAGAATAAATAGTTTGGAGTATAACTTTATCCTTCAGGTTATGAATGACATTAAACAACTTTAGTACTTCCTGCCTTGATAAAACATCAGGAATTTTATTTTGTTTACGTTTAGGATATAAATATTCAATGGCAATTGAATCATTTAGAACCAAATCATGATATTTTATTAGTGCAGCTAAAATATTTCTCTGGTAAGAGACCGATATCTTATGAGTATCAATTTTATAATTGATATACCTTTCAATCAAGTTAATAGGAACGCTTTCAGCTCCTGACTGTTTCATTTCTGACAGAGCTACTTTTAAAGCGCTAGAGTAATTTGAAATAGTATTTTTACTAAATCTCTGTGCTCTGAGTCTATTCTCAAACCTCTGTATTAATTCTTGTTGCGGCATTATGGTTTATAAATTACCTTCGCATTATAACATTTAAATATGTATACACACAACAAGATAAGAACTACATACACGCGATGCGTTTAAACTAACGTTGTAGCCAATTAGAAAAATGAAAATCGTAAGACTGATACTAATCGGATTGACTTCATTATTCTTCAGTTGCTCTCAATCAACAGAAAAGCAAAGTGACAACAAATTAAAAGAACATGATTCCATGCCTGAAAAGAGTTTATTAGAACAAGTACGACTTGCAATAAATCCAAAATTTCAAGACTGGGTACTTTTTGAAAATGGGACGTATATCATTTTCGACAATGTTGACACTGTTTCGAACGTGGAGAACGAAGCAATAAAACAGATGAAGGAATTTGGACATGTTTACACTGGTGGGCCAGCTGGCGATTTTTCTGTTACTCATTTAAATCAAACAGAAGGTTGGGTGGTTTCAGGACACGGTTATGGAATGTACACATACGTTAATCCGAAAGAACTTGAAAGTACATCACCAACAGATGTTGAAATTGGAATTCATGGACGGACTAAGCGAAATCAGGATGGACAGAGTCGAAAAATTATTCATGTAAATAAGAAAGAAAAATAACTGGCTACAACAAAACCTATACGCAATGCCCTTCGGGACACTGCTTATAGCCAAACCGTAGTAGCAAATAAAAGATAATCATGAATTTCGAACAGATTAAAGAACGAACAAGACCATTAGTCAACAAAGTGTCTCCTGTATCGGAGGGGTCATTAGGTCTGATGAGTGACTTGATTGTAGTTGAAGTTTATGAAAAAGGAGATATTTTTATTGATAGAGGGAAAAAAAATAACAAGGAATACTTTGTTTATGAAGGTGTTTGCCGGAGCTTTTTGTTAAGACCGGAAGGTGAGGAAGTAACTATATCTTATTTTCTTGAAGGCAGTGTACTTTCTCCTAATAAAACGAGAACAGCTAACCAAATATCTCACCTCAACTTTCAAGCCCTTACCAAGCTAACCATAGCCAGTTTAAACGCTGACAAGTTTGAGCAGCTGATGATAAATCACATGGACATACGCCAGTTTGGAAATATGGTTTTACAAAATGAACTCCTTGCAAAAGTTGAAAAAGAAATAGCACTGGCCTCGCTGAACGCTAAAGAAAGGCTCATTCTTTTTAGAGAAAAATATCACTTTCTGGAAAATCTAATTTCACATGTTGACATCGCCTCCTATCTGGGAATTACAAATATTTCCCTAAGCAGACTCCGTAAAGAACTCATAGAGTAAAAGGTCATCCTTTAACAAATGTTAATGGATACGAAATCAATATCATCAATCTTTGTAGTGAACTTAAAAACAAAGAAAGATGAAAAATATATCAAGTACCCTCACACAAGGATTTAATGTAAATAAGATTAATCCACTTTGGTTTCTCGCAATTGGAGTTTGTACGATGGCTCTAACTCACATGACCTTTAGTATTGAAGTCATGGCTTGGGTTTCAAGTGTTCCATTTTTAATTTATTTAAGTCTCACACAAGGATGGAAGTCAAGATTAGTCTTTTCTCTCGCTTTGGTTTTGGCTTGGTCATGCGTTGTGGCAAAAATCATTACAGATCCAATTCCACTAGTACTGCTCTTCCTGTACTCCATTCCAATTAGTTTATTTCATCTACCCGGATACCTGATCTGGAGTAAGTTTAGAAATCAACAATACGCGCTGTTTCTATTTCCTGCTATTATGATCATCATGGAATGGATTCAATACACCTTTACACCTCTTGCCAGTTGGGGAGTAGCCGCATATACCATGCACGATAATGTATCTCTTATTCAAACAGTATCCCTGTTTGGTATGGCTGGATTAAGCTTCCTTATATATTGGGTTAATGTCTCAATCGCCAAAATTATCATCAAAAGAAAAACCTCTATTTCAACATTTCAGCTCCCGTTAATTATGCTGTTCCTTTTAATTGCTTTTGGCTCCATCCGCTACGACATGAGTAAAGCCAATGGTAAGGACACTATAACTGTTGCCGCTGTTGGAACAGACTCGGAAGTAAGTGGATTACCATTGCCAACTAAAGAAAGAACAGAACTTACTAGAACAGCATTATTTAATCGAACAAGAACTGCAGCAGACGGTGGTGCTAAAATAATATCGTGGAACGAAGCGGCCATATTCATAATGCCTGAAGATGAGAAGGAATGGATAAACTCCATCAAGGAACTAGCCGCTGAACTCAATATCACTTTGGTCGCTTCTTATGTGATGCCTATTTCTATAACACCTCTTAAGTACGAGAACAAGTACCAGTTTATCGATTCGTCAGGAAACATTACGCATACCTACCTCAAGCATCAACCCGTACCAGGAGAACCCGCTGTGCAGGGAAAGTCGCCTTTAAAAGTTGCTGATATAAAAGGAACAAAAGTCGCAGCCGCAATTTGCTATGATTATGATTTTCCGTATCTGGCAAAAGGATATGGTGAATTAGGAGCCGATATGGTTATTCTTCCGTCAAGTGATTGGAGAGGCATTGACCCTGTTCATACAGAAATGGCAGCCTTTAGAGCTGTTGAGCAAGGTCACTCGGTTCTTCGTTCAACGCGTTTTGGGCTCTCTGCAGCAATTACACCATACGGTGAAAAGGTTTCGCAAATGAGCAGTTTTGACGATAATGATAAAATCATGTATTCACAACTACCTACCAAAGGTGTCACTACATTATATTCAGTTATTCAAGATAGCTTCGTCTACCTGTGTATTGGATTCTTACTGTCGTTTATGGCTATTGCGTCTCGATCAAAAAATAAATCAAAACCTACAACAATAGATGATTGATTTAAATAGAACTACATTAGTATTACTTGCTACAACAAAACCTAAACTGTATTAAAACACAGTTTAGCCAAACCTTGTGCTTAATGTAAAGAAACGAATGACATTGACCTATGACAAATACTATCAGACAGAAAACTTGTTCGGAGAACCATATACCGAATTGGTTGAGTTTTTTACTGATTATCCTAAAAAAGGAAACGTACTTGACTTAGGTTGCGGACAAGGAAGAAATGCAATTGCTTTGGCTCGATTAAGCTATTCTGTGACAGGAATAGACAACTCAAAAGTTGGACTTGAACAAATGAACCAAATCGGACAAGATGAAAGTTTAAATTTTGTTGGACAAGTTGGAGACATTTACGCTTTTGATTGCTTTAGCGACTTCGATATTGTCCTTTTAGACAGTATGTTCCATTTCACCAAGAAAGACAAGGCAAAGGAAATTGGACTGATTAAGAAAATCGTTGCGGAAATACCAATGGGAAGTATTCTGGTCGTTTGTATTCAGGACACAGGTGACAAAGTCCAAATCCTAAACAAAGCAATAGACTTTGAAGGAAAACATAAACGACTATTCGACAAAGAATTTAAGTACGCATTTAAAGACAATGAAAGTGGACATAAATCTGAAACTGATTATAGAATGATAGTAATTGAAAAATAAAAAACACTAAGTACGACAATAGGTATAAAACATAAGGTGGACAGTCCATTTTGTAAATTTTGAGTTCTTAGCAAACTTAGTCTCAGTGGATAAATTCGCAGCTCCGAAATCCCCTACTTTTCATATACATACCGTTGTATGCCATTAGAGCAAAACTGTAACAATAATGCTCTTACAACGTCATAATTATTATGAAACGACTAATAACAAATAATCTATGAGTGCAAATAAAAAACAAAAACAATTGATTAAAACTGCAAGAATAGCTGGCATATGGTATTTAATGATGGCTATTTCAGGGATTTTAGGCTTTATGGTCTTTCATTCTCAAATATTTGTGTCTGGTAACCCTGAACAATCGCTAACGAATTTAATAGAATTAGAATCTACTGCAAGAATTAGGTTGCTTTTAGAGTTTGCTATCGTAATATCTCAAGCACTTACCGCAGTTTGGTTTTACAAATTATTTAAAGATAGTTATGAATGGGAAGCTTGGACTCTAGGTATATGGGGAATGGTGAATGCTTTAGCTATTATGATAAGTGCAATTTCAATCGCATCTGCAATAGGTATTGCAAATTCTGATATAAGTGCTATGGAAGATAAAGTTGTACTTATTGGGGTTTTACAACATATAATTTCAAATGCTTGGGGTATTGGTGGTCTTTTCTTTGGGCTTTGGCTATTTCCTATGGGATACATAGTTATCAAATCTAAAGGAATGCCCGTCTGGTTAGGAAGAGTTATTATTTTAGGTGGTATTGGCTATCTAATTAGCACCGTTATCCGCTACGCTGGAATTGATTTTAGCTTCGATAGATTTCTTACTCTACCCGCAACCATTGGAGAATTTTGGATGATTGGTTATCTACTCATTTTTGGGATAAGACCTAGTAACGAGAAAAATTAAATTTAAACGACACACAACAATGGCTATAGGCAAAATTGCTTGTTCGGGCCTACCTTTAATATACAAGACCGTTGTAAAGCATTTAAAAAAAAATTCCAAATTCTACAAAAAATGAACAAAATACATATAGTTTTTGGTGCACAGGGTGCTGGAAAGTCTACATATTCAAAAAAACTATCGAAAGATTTAAATGGCGTTCATTTGTCGATTGACAAATGGATGTGGAAATTATATGGCGAAGATTTGCCAAAGCCAATGAACTTCAGATGGATAATGGAAAGAGTTGAAAGGTGCGAAAAATTAATTTGGTCAACATCAGAAAAAATATCCAAAAGTGGTTGCGAAGTAATTCTTGACCTCGGATTTATGAAATTCAAAAAAAGGGAATTATTTAAGTCATTATCTGACAAACATAATATTCCAACACAATTGCACTATATCAAAGCACATCATTCTATAAGGCGTAAACGTGTCTTGGATAGAAATGTTGAAAAGGGAGAAACATTTTCATTTGAAGTAACGGCAGGAATGTTTGATTTTATGGAAACCGAATTTGAAAACCCGACAGAAAAAGAACTTAAAAACTCAATAATTATTGACACTAATCCCGATTTAAAGTCGCTTTTGAGCTAAAAGGAAAAAAGGAATTTCGAATCTTTACGTTAATGGTATTGACAAAAACTGCGAAATCTGAATTGTAAATCTAAACGTAAAAGGACTTGAAAAGCGTTACAGACAATCAGAAATTGACAAGTAGAAACGAAGTCGTAGCGGGAAAACCGCACTACAACAATGGTTGTTTGCAAGCTGAAAAACCAAATACTAAAGAATTGATTCCTGAATACTTATTTTCTAATCGCAGGAATTTTATGTTTTATATTGGGAGTTGTCCACTCGATTCGTGGACAGGAACGCAGCCCGAAAACCCAACCGTTTCATATTGTAAAACGTTATCACCAACTTAAAAAAAAGAAGATGAACAAAGAATTTTTCCTTCGGGAATTTATGGCTGAAATTTGGAATAAAAAGAATTTTGATAAAGTTGAACAATTTGTTCATCCAGAATATACAATCCATCTTGATACATCTGACCCTTGGGAAGGAAAAACTTTATCTCATTCTGAATTCGAAGAGCGATTGAATTTTTCATTCAATTCATTTCCTGATATGAATTTTGAAATAACATCTGCAATTCCAGAAGAAAATCACGTAGCTATAACTTGGATATTAACTGGAACAAACCTTGGTATGATTGGCGGATATCCACCAACCAAAAAATCCATAAATACAAAAGGGTTTACAATTTATCATTTCAAGGACAACTTAATTAATGGACATACTCAAGTTTTTGACAGAATAACTGTTATGAAACAATTAGGATTTATGTAATATGAAAACAAAAAAAGAACTTAAAGAAGAGTACAAACAAATGAAATTTCCAATGGGAGTTTTTCAAATAAAAAACATTGAAAATAATAAAGTTCTGATTGACCATAGTATTGATATGGAATCAAAATGGAACAGACATAAAATGGAACTCAAATTCGGTAACCACAAGATTGGTAGTTTCCAAAAAGATTGGAATGAATATGGAGAAGGAAATTTTGTGTTTGAAGTTTTATCAGAATTAAAAAAGAAAGAAGAAGAAAATATAAATTACGATAAGGAATTGAAAACTCTGCAAGAAATGGTAACTGAAGAGTTGAATACTGAAAGTATCTACAAATAAAAAGCAGTGGCTAACAATGTATATAAATAATAACGCAAGTTATTGCTAACACGAAGGCTTGGGTATTTTTCGAAAGTCACCAAATTTTTAAATTTGGCTTGTACTCAATTCAAAAAGTATCGCATAAACTGTCCTACTTTTCTTATACTAGACCGTTAGCTGCCCAATAAAGTAACCCCCAACCCCACTCCTCCTTTAGGTCTCATCTTTCCATCTTCAATAATAAACCCGGTCTCAACTACATCCTGAATCAAATCTAAACTCCCATCTAGGTCGATGTACTTTGTATGAGGGTAACTGAAAGCCAGATGCATAGCTGCAGTAATACTTACCGCCGATTCATCATTACATCCCCACATTAAATTTACTCCAGATAATTCAGCCATATCAGCTATTTTCGAAGCCTGTAATAACCCACCGGTTTTCATAAGTTTGATATTGAAAATCGGACAATTTGGAACTTCCTTAATAAGCTGTAAAGTGTCCTGTGGATTCCTGCATGATTCATCTGCTACTAAAAATCTGGAAACTTCTTGGGAGAGCCCTTTTGAATCCTTTGCGAATCGCTCGACTGGAAATGGTTGCTCGATCAATTCAAGATCAACGCCCTTCGTTCTATTAACAAATAGTTCAAGATCTTTGGGTGTATAGCCTTGATTGGCATCTACTCTAAGTACCACATCTGGATATTTCTCATTTATTTTGAGTATTCGTTCTGCATCTTCTTCAGGGCTAAGTCCAGTTTTAACTTTTATGCACCGAAATCCAGCTTTCCAGTACTCCTTTGCTTCCACAAGTGTTTTTTCAACATTTTTGATACCAATAGTAATCGATGTTTGCATACTCTTATGTCGAACTCCGAAGAATTCACCCAGAGAGATATTCAAGTACTTGGTAAAAACATCATACAGTGCAATATCTACAGCTGCATGAGAACCTGGCCATTGTTCAAAATTCTCTTTTGTTAAACGGATTAGTGATTCGAATTCTGAAATTCTGGTTCTTTTTAAATAACTAAAATCAGCTTCTTTTAAATGCTGAAGGGCCTGATCTACATTTTCCCCAACTACTTTTTCACTTGGATTACAGGCTCCGATACCAATCATTCCATTATCGAGTTCAATCTCAACAAAAGTATTCTTTACTTCAGTAACCGTTTTATAGGAAATACTGTATGGTCTGTTCGTACCTAAATCTTTTTGATATACGCGAATATCAGCTATTCTCATCATCTATAATTTTATAATTGCTTCAGCAATTGGGTCTAATGATTCAAAGAATGGAAATACAATGGGTAATTCTGTTCTCTCTGACAGTTTTTGTCTATACGGTTCAAGGTCTTCTTCCGTCATATCCATTGTGTTTATGCAAAGACCAATAACGGGACTACCAAGTGTTTCGATAAGTTTTGCCTCTTCCAATATGTCAGGAATGTCTGCTGGATAATCTTCAAGACCTTTGAATTTTTTTCTAACTGGAGAATGTTGCAAAATTATTCCATCAGCAGCTCCAGAAATAATTAACTCAGAACCACATGGACCACTAGGATTTCGTAACCCAGATTGACCTTCCATTATTAATACTTCAGGGTTATTATTTTTCCAGCATTCATAGAGGGCGTGCTCTAACTCACCTGATATGAAATCATTAGCTGTGGCATCAAATAAGAACCCATAACCAGCCCCTTGCATCCATCCTGTTTGACCTGTATATATCATTTCAGACTTTACTCCCTTTTCATTCAGAACATCTTCAAGCATTTTACTTGTTGTACGCTTACCTAGAGCACAATCGGTTCCTAGAACAGCTATTTTTTTAGATGTAATATCTTTCACCTTACCTGTCCAAAAATGCAGATCTTTAAATGGTTTGGACTTACGAATATCATAAATGATGTCGCCATGCCCGTAGGCTACTTTCTTAAATTCTTCAATCTCTGATAATGGTTCATGCAAGCCATTAACCAAATGTATGCCTAACGAAAGTATTTCTTTAATGGTAGGATAAAAGTCTTTGGGTAAAACCCCTCCCTTACTTGCCATTCCAATAATTGCATATTCAGGCTTATCATATTGATTGATAAATTCCTGTATGTCTGAGACTACAGGAACTCCATTGGGTTTTCTTTTTAAAGCTACACCTGCATCTTTGCCAGCACTATTTCTATCAATTACACCTTTAATATTAAATCGCCGCGAAAAAGTTAGAAGTCCATGAGCTGTTTTTGCACTATTTGTTGCCAATAAACCATTTGTAAGAATAACGGCTGTTCCAGAAATATGTGGTTGATCCATAGTTTTAATTAATCAAAAATGTTTTCAAAGTTAGGGGTATATTTTTTGGGGCGTTCCAGTTCAAAGTTATAAATAGATTGACCAAGTTTTGCCATAAATGGAAGAGCAATTTCATCGTATTCATACTCATTATCATTAAAAATCTGATTGGAGTTTGTGTGGATAACCGCAGTTAAAAAGAACTCTACATTATTTAATGTATCAATTATGTATGCATTGTCGATAGTGTAGCCATATGCCAGACCGATTTTATTAAAAATCTGAATATTTTCTGGTATTTCTGAATCAGGCTGGGACCCATGGACTAGAAATTTCGCAAAAGAATCCCAGTAATGAACCATATCCTGATACGCTTCAATTTTAGATTCTTTTGGAGCAATTGAGCTGTATTTCAGAACAAGCTCACGATCTTCTGATCTCAAATCAAATGCTTTTTCAGGAAACGATTCTGGGAAAATAAGTGCCTGCATCATCTCATGCTGTTCACGTAATGGGAAGAAATTCTTAGAAGAAAAGTCGAATGGTCCATTCACTAACTCGCCTTGAGAAATATAACCTATACCCTTTTTAATATTCTTAGAAGCACTATAATTTCCCGTACCGATCTGCATATCTTGTTTATATATAACCTCATCATCTACATAAAAACGCATTGGGTTTGTTCGTGCATTTTCTTCATTAGTAAGAGAAATACTTAAACGATGATTAATTCGGGACTGGGTATACCCTTTTTCTTTAAGTATGTGATTAAAATTATCTTGTCCTATAAATTCATAAAGTCGGTTAAATGCATCATTGTCTGATACCAACAGAATTTTTTTAGCGTATTGAGAAATTGAGGGTTCTAAATTCAATGAAGTAGAATCGGTTGTAACTGCAGATTGTCCTGAATAAGCACTATCAATTTCCATTCTTGCAGATGAAGGTATTCCCAATTGGTTGAGTTTCTCTAATGCTATCAAAACTGATGGAAATTTTACTGTACTGGCAGGATAGAAATACTGATTATCATCTAATTGATAATTATAAGTAGTAAAATGAGGTTTGTTCAAACTATCCCTATCTATCTGGGTGTATAAAACTTGAACTTCATAATCCAAATTAGATGCAACTGAATGAAGATCTACGTTTTCATTTATCAACTTGGAAAGTGGATTCTGCTTCTTTGTACAAGAAAGAAGCAATGTAGTTATTAAAAAAAGTAGAGTTAATTTGCTACGCATATTTATCAGGTAGAAATTTGTAATTTTTGCTTTACAAAATAACCTTTTGAAGGATTCTTTTTATTACTAAAAAAGTAAAAATCAATTATAAAAGTTCTACCATGATTTTCAAACTCAATATTGGCACCCCTCTAATATTTAATTATTGTTCTATGCGTCGTTAATCCAATTCCTCTTATTGTGGATTACTTTTTAATCTTATTATTTAATGATTGAGCTGTTTGATGTCTTAATAGTTTTTATGAAATTGATAGATAAACTAACTGCATAGAACATTTAATTAAATATCGATGGACATACGTAAACTTATAGTTTCTGCTTTACTACTTTTCTTCTTTTCAAGCACCTTAATAACAGCTCAAGAGAATCCTAGAGCGATACAAATTGAGGATTTATTAAATCTTAAAAGAGTTGGTTCTCCTGTTATAAGCCCTGATGGGGATTGGATTGCCTATACAGTTTCTGAAACTGATTTGAAGGAAGATAAATCTGAAACAAGAATTTGGATGATTCCTACCAAAGGTGGAGAAGCAATTCCAATGACCGGAAAAGGATATTCTGCTAGTCAACCTCAGTGGAGTTCCGATAATAAATACCTTTCATTTATGTCTTCAAAGAGTGGTACTTCTCAAGTTTGGACTTTAAACAGAATGGGAGGCGAAGCTGTTCAAATGACAGAAATTATTCAAGGCGTTAATAGTCATGTTTGGTCTCCTGATGGTACTCGTTTATTATTATCAATTACTGATGCGAAACCTGAAGAGCTTACAAAAACTAAAGAGGACGATAAAAAACCAAAGCCTTATGTAATTGATCGACTTCAATTCAAGAGAGATTATGCGGGATATTTAGATAGATACCGTACTCATCTTTATGTGTATACACCAGGTGATACAGCTGCTGTGCAAATAACTTCTGGTGATTATGATGATTCAAGTCCAGTTTGGAGTCCAGATGGAAAAAATATTGCCTTTGTAAGTAACCGAACAGAAGAACCAGATGGAAATTCCAATTCAGATATTTGGGTTGTCTCAGCAGACAATACTGATAAAGGAGCTAACCTAGTTCAAGTAACAACAAATCCTGGAGCTGATAGATCTCCAGCATGGAGCCCTGATGGTAAAAGTATCGCACATATAACTACTACTGATTTAGGAGCGATTTGGTATGCAACTAATCATCTTGCAGTGGCACCTGCTTCGGGAGGAAAAACTACTTTATTAACCGAATCTTTAGATCGTAATATTAGTGATCCTGCTTTCTCAGAAGATGGAAAGTTGATTTATTTTCTCTTAGAAGAAAGTGGAACAAGTATACTTGGCTCAATTTCTCCATCTGGAAAAAATCTAAAAAGAGTGATAGCTGGTAATCATAGTATTTATGATTACGATTTCACTAACTCTTATTTTTCCTTGTTGATGGAAACCTCTAATCAGCCCAATGAAATTTTTACCTATCAGAAAAGCAAACTTCAACAACTTACTTCTGTTAATAACGAACTTCTATCATCTTTAAAGAAACCGATTATTGAGGAAATTCAATTTAAGAGTGCAGACGGAACCGAAGTTGAAGGATTTGTAGTAAAACCCATCAACTTTGACCCCTCAAAAAAATACCCCACAATACTTTGGCTACATGGCGGTCCTGTAAGCCAATATGATTTTTCTTTCCATCCTCAATCTCAACTTTTTGCAGCCAATGGATATGTCACTTTATTGATTAACCCTAGAGGCTCATCAGGATATGGACAGGCTTTTTCTGAAATCCTTTTTGCTGATTGGGGAAATAAGGATTTTGAAGATATTATTGCAGGAGTTGATTATGCAATTGAACAAGGTTGGTCAGATCCAGAAAAACTTGGTGTAGGTGGATGGTCATATGGGGGAATTCTAACCAACTATGTAATTACAAAGTCAGAACGTTTTAAAGGTGCAATCTCAGGTGCAAGTGAGGCATTATATCGATCAAATTATGGGCATGATCATTACCAACTAACTTGGGAATTAGAACTTGGCTTACCTTGGGAAAATGCTGCAGCTTGGGAGCGAATCTCTCCATTTAATGATGTAGCCAATATTACCACCCCTACCCTTTGGATTGGTGGCGGTGATGACTGGAATGTTCCAATCATAAATTCAGAACAGATGTATCAGGCAATGAAACGCTTAGGCAGAACAACCCAATTGGTTGTTTATCCGGGTGAACATCATGGTATCAGAAGACCAACATTCCAAGTTGATCGGTATGAGCGGTATTTAGATTGGTTTAATACATATGTGAAATAGATTCATAAAAAAAGCCGATGCTTATCACATCGGCTTTTAAATTTCTAGTCAGTAAAAAAGATTAAGAATTACCCTTCTACAACAGATTCAGCAAGAAGTGTAAGCTTATTCTTAGCTACTTCAACAAATCCACCAGAGATATTATAGTTTACATCTCCATCTGCTTTGCGTACAAGAACGGTTCCCTTATCAAGAGCAGAAACTATTGGGGCGTGATTTGCTTTTACTTCGAAACTTCCCATTACTCCTGGCATTTGCACACCAGAAACCTCTCCTTCAAAAAGAGAGCCGTTTGGAGTTAAGATTTGAGCTTGAAATGTACTCATGAGATATCCTCTTAAGCTTCTGCTGATTCAGCGCGCATTTTCTCGCCCTTTTCAATGGCTTCTTCAATACTTCCAACCATATAGAACGCACTTTCAGGAAGATGATCTAGCTCGCCGTCGATAATCATTTTAACACCTTTCACAGTGTCATCAATCTTAACATACTTACCAGAAGCACCTGTAAATTGTTCTGCAACAAAGAACGGTTGAGAGAAGAAACGTTGAACACGACGAGCACGACTTACAATTAATTTATCCTCATCCGAAAGTTCATCCATACCAAGAATGGCAATGATATCCTGAAGATCTTTATAATTCTGAAGAAGAACTGTAGCTCTACGAGCAGTATTGTAATGTTCGTCTCCAACTACTTTAGGATCAAGAATACGAGACGAAGAATCTAATGGATCTACCGCTGGGTAAATACCAATCTGAGTCAATGCTCTATTTAAGTTAGTTGTTGCATCCAAGTGAGTAAATGTTGTTGCCGGAGCTGGATCAGTTAAATCATCCGCAGGTACATACACTGCTTGAATAGAGGTAATAGAACCTTTTTTAGTAGAAGTAATACGCTCTTGCATAGCACCCATCTCCGTTGCCAATGTAGGTTGGTAACCTACCGCAGAAGGCATACGACCTAAGAGTGCAGATACCTCAGAACCAGCCTGAGTAAATCGGAAAATATTATCGATGAATAACAGAATATCGCGGGAAACTTCATCACGGAAATATTCAGCAACTGTTAAACCGGAAAGTGCTACACGAGCACGAGCTCCCGGAGGCTCATTCATTTGACCAAATACTAATGTTGCTTGAGATTCTTTTAATTTAGACTCATCTACTTTTGAAAGATCCCATTCGCCTTTCTCCATCGATTCTTTGAACTCGTCGCCATAGTTAATTACACCAGACTCAATAAATTCCCGAAGAAGGTCATTTCCTTCTCTAGTTCGCTCACCAACACCTGCAAATACTGAAAGTCCACCATGTTCTTTCGCAATGTTGTTTATCAATTCCTGGATCAATACTGTTTTACCTACACCAGCTCCACCAAATAATCCAATTTTTCCACCTTTTGCATAAGGGCAAAGTAGATCAACTACTTTAATACCTGTTTCTAGCATTTCAGTAGATGTTGCTAGCTGATCAAAAGCAGGCGCATCACGGTGAATTGGGTAACTTCTTTTTCCTTCTGGAGCGGTAATACCATCAATCGCTTCGCCTACTACATTGAATAGTCGTCCACGGATATCTTCACCAACAGGCATTGCAATGGCTTTACCTGTATCTACTACTTCCATTCCTCGAACTAGTCCATCTGTAGAATCCATTGCGATGGTTCTTACACGATTTTCACCAAGGTGTTGAGCCACTTCAAGATAAAGTGACGAACCATCGGTTGGATTTTTTAGAGTAAGAGCGTTAAGAATAGATGGTGTTGTTCCTTCCGAAAAATCAACATCAACTACAGGTCCGATTACCTGGGCAACTGTTCCTTTATTCATGTGCGAAACTGCGATTTATTTAAAATTTTGTGTAAATCCCTGCAAAGTAAGAGGGACTATTTTTTTACATTACTGCAAAGGCTGGTTAAGATAGGTAGATATCAAAAGAGAGGCAATGAAAAAAACTATCCTATTTGTAGTAATCTCCCGATCATTTCTATCTATTTTTTGTACTTTTGTTTTATGTGTAAAAGGCAGTTCCTATATTATTTCTTCTTTATTTTGCTTTGCGTTTTCGCGAACTGCACATATTCACCATCTGGAGAGAATTATCAGAAAATCTCAATTCCTCCTACTCCAAATCTATTAATGAGATTATCAAATAATGCCATTGGAGATACAATTAATGTCCCAATTGCTACAAATTTCTCATTTAACGTTTCGACCGAAAATCAAATTAATCTTATTCAACTTTACTTGAATGATAATCTCTTTCAGGAGATTAGAGATATTCCAGAACAAAGATTTTATTTCAATCCAACTGAATACCCTAATGGAATCCATAAATTAGAAATTGTTGCAATTGTTAAAAGTGAATCCGGGAGTCTTTCAGATAATTTAAATTCAGAAAACTTTTTGTTTGTAGGAACATGGTACCTAAGTGTCGACAATACCCCTCCAGATGCTATAGAAATTAATGATATTATTGAGAGTGAAGATGGGTTAACTATTTCTTGGGAACCTTATCACAAAGCAAATTTTCTAAACTATCAGATTAATTTACATCGTCAAGAATCTCCCAATGAGATTTATAATCCTTTCCTAATTAAAGACAAAGATCAAACAAGCATTACTTTTACTGATTACATTGGTCAAAGGCTTCAAATATCTGTTTCAGTAAATACTAATTATGGAGTTGCATATAGTTCCAAGAAGTTAGTTAATTCTTATGCTATTGATCCTTTAACCCTTGATAATAATGATGAAGGGTTCACTGTATCCTGGAATAAAAATAAATTTCCGAATAATTTTGGAAGCTATACACTCAACACAAGCAGCTATCCCAACTCTAATTACTCACTCCAACTTTTTACTTCACCACAAATAATTGACACTTCTTTTACTTACGAGAACTCAATTTTTACTGAAAAACTTTCATTACAACTAGTTATACGTCCAAAATCCTATGATTACTTTCAACAAGATATAGTTCGTACTATCGATTATAATGGCGCAGATAAATCATTTGATATTCCTAAAAATGGTTCTCTTAGTTCATTTAATGGAAATGCAATTTTATTTGATTTTGAGGAAATATACTTATACCAAGGATTAAGTAATCAAATGATAAATTCTGTGAGGCATTCAAATGGATCAAAGTCTCAAGATTTTATTCTTTCGAGCTCAGACTTAAATAGTGATTCAGGTATTATTTATAAACTTAACGCCGAATCTCTTGGATACATCGAATCTTATAATGTTGAAGTTCTCACAGGTGTCAGAAATCGAGTCCTTAGATTAAAAGCTTCATCAAATAGTAATCGAGCTATTCTTACATCTGATAAATGCTATTTATTTGATTACGAAACTCAGGTTGTTCTTGCTACAACAGGGCTCCCCCCTTTTAGTGAGAAAATAGACATCTCAGCAAATGGAAATCTTATACTCATAGACAATGTGATCTACTCTTATGAAGATGGTGAACTAGTAGTAATAAGAGATTCTAATACTAATGTTCAGACCTTTTTTTCAAATACAGGTGATATCTACTACGAAGTTGATCAATCTAACAATCTATACATTGATACTTTTGAATATAAAAATCGAACACCAATAAATAAGACCGTTATCAGAGGGTTCAGAGCTCCAAAAATTTATTTTAGCAAAGAAGAAAATTTTTTCCTCGCCTCAGGTTATTACGGAGATGATACATCAGACGATCTAAGTTATGATTTATTAATTGTATCGCCTTCTCAAGGTATGTTGAAAAATATTCAGGTATCTAACCCAAACGCATCTTATTATTTTCTTGATAATACACTTTTTTCATCAGACGATATCAAACTGGGAGTGGACTTAAATTAGCTATATGAAATGTATTTGTATCATATTCATTTGTATAAGCTTTAACACTTTCGCCTATTCTCAAAATTTTGAGATATCCCTCCGTACAGGTTTTGGCTCTTTTCAAATGAGAGATTTAAAAGAAATTCAAGATGAAGTATTGGAACAAACAAAAATAACAATATCAGATCTAAAGAAAACTTCTTCATTCCCGGTGTATAGTGTATTTGGAATAAGTAGCGGTATTTCAATGACCGATTATTCTATCTCCGCGATTTTTAATTATGAAAGTACCGGTTCAAGAATTGCATATAATGATTATTCAGGGTCGTATTATTTCGATCAAATTGCCAAAAACTTTATTCTAGGCGGTAATTTTAAAAAGTATTCTAAACATAGAATCCCTCTTAATAATTATTTTTTCAAGCCCTTCTTTAATTTTAACTCTGGAATTTCTTTATCTCATATTACTTTTATTGATAAGCTAACCATTGGGGATGAACAGCTTATTGAGAAATTAGAACTCCGTGAAGTCTCATCATTTGTTGAACCTGGATTTGGTTTAAGTCTATTCATAAGTAAAATCAAAATTGAACCTAATCTGAGTATTCACATTCCAACCTATAGATCGGGTTTGTTTTTAGAAGGAAATTTTGACGTGAAATTTGAAGATGAAGATGGCCCCATACATGCTAGTTGGTTTGGAGTTAGAATGGGATTAAACATAACATTTATTTTTTAACTCCTAGTCCTTCATATTATCTTCACATTCTATTTTTTACTTAGAGGCTTTTGAAATTTCCGCCTAAATACTATTTATCAATATGCCTTTAGTAGCGTACATTCCTATTTCTACTACTTTATTTTGCATTTATTTCTTTTATCTGATTTACAACCATTGGCGTCAAAAACCTGATGCTATTTACCTTCTTTGGTGGACTATTGGCGTAGTTACCTATGGTATAGGAACAACCGTTGAAAGTCTACATACCATTTATGGTTGGAGTCCATTTATCTTCAAGTCTTGGTACATTGCAGGAGCATTTCTAGGTGGAGTTCCTCTTGCCCAAGGAACTATTTACTTATTAATGAAACGCAAAACTGCAAATATACTTACCAAAATATTAATTATCGTTTTAGTGATTTCTAGCACACTTGTGATCCTCTCTCCTCTTGACTCAAGTATTGTAACTGATAAACTAAATGGGAATGTTTTGGAATGGAGTTTCATCCGACTTATTACTCCTTTTGTTAATATTTATGCCGTAATTTTTCTAGTTGGAGGAGCATTTTATTCTGCGTTTAAATACTACAAATCGATAGAATTTAAAGGTCGCTTTTGGGGAAATGTACTCATCGCCGTTGGTGGCATTCTTCCAGGAATTGGGGGCACAGCTACTAAAATGGGCTATACCTATGTGCTTTACGTTACTGAGTTATTAGGTATTCTCTTAATCTTTTGGGGATATATGGTTATCCGAAATGATAGGTCTCTTTCTATACATCAGAATCAGCTATCAAAAGTAAATTGCTAACATTTAAATGCGGGTTTTAAAGATTTGTTTTATGTTGATGTTATAGCTTCATCAACTAATCAATCCAGCCCGCTATGACCGCCTTTCTTCTAAGTATCGCTCTCTTATTTAATCTCCAATCATCCGCTTCAGATTCTATTTTAGTTAAATCTGAAATTGAACAGGTCACTGTTTTTAAAAACCAAGCTCAGGTCCAGCGTAAAGCTGAAGTCGACCTAAAATCTGGAACTACTGTTATAGTTTTTACAGGACTTTCAGAAACTTTGGTCGATCAAAGCATCCAGTTAAAAGGATCCGGAGTTTTTACTCTACTTTCCCTCACTACCCGAATTGATTTTACTGAGAAAACTATCTACCGAAATGATATCCAGGCATTAAGAGATCGAAAATCTCAACTCCAGCAGAAAATCGCAGAAACACAGGCCGAACTTGAAGTGATTCAAAGTGAAATGAACATGCTGTCTTCCACTCAGGAAATCATCAAAAATAACAAACTCACTCCCACCGAAATCAATGCTCTTATAAGTTTATACAGAACCAATCTTTCAGAATTATTGAATAAGCGGATTTCAGAAAACAAAACGCTAAATGAGCTAAGAACAGAGCTAGATAATGTAAATCGGCAGATTAGTGAAAGTGTTGGAACGGAAAGAACCAGTTTTAAAGAGGTAATTGCTGAAATACAGTTAGAGAACACTCAGAGCATTGAGTTTACGCTGGATTATCAGGTATATAGTGCAGGTTGGGAAGCCGCGTATGATGTGCGTTCTTCAGATATAAATTCGCCACTTACTATTTCGTACAAAGCAAAAATCTACCAAAATACTGGTATCGACTGGAAAGATGTGAAGTTCATCATCAATTCGGGTGATCCAACTTCCAACGCTACTAAGCCTGAACTTTCGAAAAACTATGTAAGCTATTATGTTAAACCATCAACTGTTTTTAATGAACTATCTTCTTCATTACAAGAAGTAGTTGTAACGGGATATTCAGAAAGAAGTAAGGTGACTTCGGTTAAATCTGAAGATATCCAAGCATCTCCAACACTTTATAAACCAACCATCATCCAAAACGCTGAGGTTTCCAACCAAACCAGTTTTAGTTATGAGATTGCCATTCCCTACTCAGTTCCTTCAGATGGAAAACATCATACCGTAGAAATAAAAAGAGAATCCCCTTCAACGGATTATAAGTATGGTACTTCACCTAAACTCTCAAAATTTGCCTACTTGGTTGGAAATGTACCTGATTGGAGTGAGTTAAATTTAATTGAAGGTGAAGCGAACATCTATTTCGATAATCGTTTTGTAGGAACCACCTTCCTAGATCCGGTCTCTCTGGACGATACCCTATCAATTTCTCTTGGTAAAGATGAACGAATTATAATTGATAGGGAATTACTGAAAGAATTTTCATCAAAAAATTTCTTCCGAAGTCGAACAAGAGAAAGTAATAGCTATGAAATAAGTATCAGAAATTCCAAATCTGAACCAGTTACCGTTACAGTTGAAGATCAAATTCCAATCTCAACAAATGAAGAAATTAAAATATCACCAAAAGAACTCAGCAATGGGAAATTAGATGAAGAAACAGGAATTATAAGCTGGGAATTAATCGTAGCTCCTGGAGAAACAAAACGACTTCGTTTTGGCTTTGAAGTAGAGTATCCAAAGGGAAAACGTATTGTTTATTAAAACATCAATTTTCGTATTCATTTATTAGCAACTCCCCTCTTAAAATTTTATCTTAAGGTTCGCAAGCCGATCTGAACTATCGGCTTGTTTTTTTGAACCGTTAGAAATTGAAAGGTGACCAACAATCACCTTTTTTTCGTAGCAGCAACCTAGAAATTTTTAAATCCGGACTCCATTGGAAACTGAATTCTCCGAACGATCAGCCAGTATCGATATACTTATTGAATTTGATATAAATCAAAATCTTGACTTCTCAATTGCTGATGAGCTAGATACTCGTGGTCGAGCTCAAGTACGTGAATATGTCCAAAACATCTTTCGTCGTCGTAATTACCTCGATTTTCTTATAGACCATTATTCGAGTGTAGGAATAGTTGAAATGAAAGCTGAACTCAAAAATATTCTTCGTTTAGGTATTTACGATATGCTTTTTATGGATAGCACTCCAGATTACGCTGCCATTAATGAGGCCGTTGAAGTAGCCAAGTTTAAACTAGGTTCTAAAACCGGAGACTTGGTTAATGCTATTATGCGGAATCTTCAAAGAGACATCGAAGACCTTCCAAAGCCAGCATTTCTTGATCGAACTAAATTAGTTGCAACTACTTTTTCTCACCCTGAATGGATGGTTGCTCGTTGGAGCAAGCGATTTGGTGAGCGTGAAGCTTTCCAACTGATGCAAGCTAATAATACTCGTCCAAACTATTATGTTCGAGTAAATACGCTTCGCACCAAACCCGAGAACTTTGTTATGCGTATGGAGAAAATGGGTGTTGAGTTTGAAGAAAGCGACTGGCTTCCAAATTTCTATAAAGTTGATTCCGTACAGCCTTTTATTGAAAAAGGATTACTTGCTAAGGGTGTTTGCCAAGTTCAAGATATAGCTGCTGGATTTGCTCCTTTTATTCTTGATCCTCAACCAGGAGAAAAGATTTATGATCTTTGTGCTGCTCCTGGAACTAAATCAATTATGATTTCTGACTTAACTGGAGGCGAAGCTGAGATTCTTGCTGTCGATATTTCTGCTCCTCGATTAGAAAAACTTGCTGAAAGTGCTCTAAATTTTGGTGCAGAGAATATTAAGATTCGTCGTGGTGATATACTTGAACTTTCTCTTCCACTTGCTGATGCTGTTCTTTTAGACGCGCCTTGTACAGGAACAGGAGTATTAAGTAAACGTGCAGATCTTCGCTGGAGACGTGATGAAGAAGGCTTGAAAAAAGCTGTTGAGCTTCAAGAGCAATTATTGGAAGAAGCTGCAAACATGGTTAAGCTTGGTGGCAGACTAGTATATAGTACCTGTTCGCTTGAACCCGAAGAAAACTGGGAGCAAGTACAAAAACTCATTGACAAAATGGATGATAACTTTGAACTACAACCATTGGAAGATTTTGTACCAGAAGAAGTTCTTACTGAAGATGGATTTGCATACCAGACATTCCCTCACATTCATGGGTGCGATGGGCATTTTGGTGTTCTACTAAAAAGAGTCAAATAGAGTTACTAAGTAGCAAAGTTACAGAGTGACAAAGCTAGAATTTGTAACTTTGTCTCAATGTAACTCTGTCACTACATCTCTAATACAGTCAATTTTAAATTAGTCGATACAGTGAACGAAGACTCCAAAAAACAAAAAATTCCCTCAAAATACGACCCCACGATTGTTGAGGATAAATGGTATAGCTATTGGATGGAAAATAATTACTTCCATTCAGAAGTTGATCATTCTAAAGAACCATTTACAATTGTAATCCCTCCTCCCAATGTTACGGGAGTATTGCATATGGGACACATGCTAAACAACACCATTCAGGATGTCTTGACTAGGCGTGCCCGAATGCAAGGATTTAACGCTTGTTGGGTTCCAGGTACCGATCACGCTTCCATTGCTACAGAAGCAAAAGTAGTTCGTAAACTACGTGAAGAAGGCATTAAGAAAAGTGATTTAGGTAGAGATGAATTCCTAAAACATGCTTGGGAATGGACTCACAAACATGGTGGAATCATACTTGAGCAATTGAAGAAGTTAGGCGCTAGTTGCGATTGGGATCGAACTTCCTTCACTATGGACCCGAAATATTCAGATAGTGTAATCGATACTTTTATTGATCTCTACGCTAAAGGCAAGATTTATCGTGGTGCTCGGATGATCAATTGGGATCCTGCTGCATTAACTGCTTTAAGCGATGAAGAAGTAATTCACAAGGAAGTAAACTCAAAGCTATATCACGTCAAATATCAGATTTCAGGTTCAGAGCATTATGTAACTATTGCAACTACTCGTCCAGAGACTATTTTAGGTGATACAGCAGTTTGTGTCCACCCAAAAGATGAGCGATATATTCACCTTCATGGGAAAAAAGTAATTGTTCCTTTATTGAATCGTGAAGTTCCTATCATCACAGATGACTATGTAGAAATGGAATTCGGAACAGGATGTTTGAAAGTAACTCCTGCCCATGATGTAAATGATTATGAACTCGGACAAAAACATAATCTCGAAACCATCAACATGATGAATGCTGATGGCACGATTAGTGAAGAAGGTGAACTATATATTGGAATGGATCGCTTTGCCGTTCGTAAACAAATTGCAAAAGATTTAGATGAAGCCGGAAATCTAGTTAAGATTGAAGACTACAAAAACAAAGTTGGATATTCGGAACGTACTGATGTTGTTATAGAGCCGCGACTTTCATTGCAATGGTGGGTTTCTATGAAGGAGTTATCACAACCTGCTCTTGAGAATGTAATGAACGATAATATCCAATTTCATCCCGCTAAGTTCAAAAACACGTATCGCCATTGGATGGAAAATGTGAAAGACTGGTGTATAAGTCGCCAGCTTTGGTGGGGACACAGAATCCCAGCTTGGTATAACGAAGATGGTGATTTTGTTGTAGCTAAAACAGAAGAAGAAGCCAAAGAAAAATTCAAAACTCAAAATTTAAAATTCAATACTCTCAAACAAGATGAAGATGTATTAGATACTTGGTTTTCTTCTTGGTTATGGCCTATTTCGGTATTCGACGGATTTTATACTGAAGAAGAAGTGGATTATTACTATCCAACAAACGACTTAGTTACTGCTCCTGAAATCATGTTTTTCTGGGTTGCCAGAATGATCATCGCCGGATATGAATACCGTGGCGAACTACCCTTTAAAAATGTGTATTACACAGGGATTGTTCGTGATAAACAAGGTCGAAAAATGAGTAAGAGTTTGGGGAATTCTCCTGATCCACTAGAATTGATTGGTCAATACGGCGCTGATGGAATTCGGATGGGAATGCTTTTTTCTACTCCTGCTGGAAATGATCTTCCCTTTGATGCTTCAATTTGTGAACAAGGCAGTAAATTCTCCAATAAAATCTGGAATGCCTTCCGGTTTTTAACCATGAATATGGAAGAAGGCGTTGAATACAAGCCAACTTTAGAAATCGACCCCAACAATTTAGTCGATCGTTGGATGATGGCACGAATCCATCAAACCATAAAAGGTGTTGATGAAGATTTTAAAAACTACAAATTGAACGATGCGCTTAAAAAAGTGTACTCTTTAATTTGGGATGATTTCTGCGATTGGTATATCGAGCTTGCCAAGCCTGATACTTATGGAGATAAATTTGATGTTCAGAAAATGAATGTAGCATTGGGAATGTTTGAGCAACTCATGAAGCTTCTCCACCCTTTTATGCCATTTATTAGTGAGGAAATATGGCAATACATCCAAGACAGAAAGCCTGAAGAAGCACTCGTTGTTTCGGATTGGCCAGAGTATAATTCACAATTTGATATCCAACCTGATGTAGATTTATTCCTAAATCTTCAGGAAATAATTTCAGCATTGAGAAATATCCGTGCTGAAATGGGTGTTTCTCCAAAAGAAGAATTAGATATTTTGATTAAGACTTCTTTAAATGAAATCTCTGAAAGAATTTCAGAGAATGATTGGATTCTGAAGAAACTTCAATCAACAAAATCTCTTGAAATATCAACCCAACTAGAAAAACCAGGCGCTTGTTCTTCGGCAATTGTAGATGGAAATGAAATCTATGTTCCTCTTGAAGGACTTATTGATACCGATAAAGAAATCGAACGCATTAAAGGGGAAATCAATCGCATTGAAGGATGGCTTAAAGGCGTAAACGGAAAGCTAAATAATAAAAACTTCGTTGATAATGCTCCAAAAGCAGTTGTTGAGAATGAACGGAATAAACTCCGTGATGGCGAAACAAACCTCGAAAAGCTCCGCGAACAATTAAAAGATTTTGAGTAAATAAGAATCCATTCCATTTCCTCTTTTGAGGAGAACTCACTTAATAGAGTAAGTATAAGATTGAAGTTCTTCCCCTTTAGAGAGGGGATTGAGGGGTGAGTTTGATTTGACTGGATAAATATGAAAACATTTTCTCTGCAACCTGAAGAACCTCGAAAAGGACCCGATTTTTTAACCGGGCTGAATAAGCAACAATATGAAGCAGTAACTCATACCGAAGGCCCCTTACTAATTGTTGCAGGAGCTGGTTCAGGTAAAACACGAGTATTAACGTATCGAATTGCTTATCTCCTTCAGCAATTTAAAGCCGCACCAAATGAAATTCTATCTCTAACCTTCACGAACAAGGCTGCTCGTGAAATGAAAGATCGAATCAAGAATCTTATTGGCGACAAAGCTCAAAAATTATGGATGGGAACATTCCATTCTATCTTTTCTAAGATTCTACGGTTTGAAGCTGAAAAACTTGGATACGGACAGGATTTTACTATTTACGATACTAGCGATTCTGAACAGGTTATTAAGCAAATTCTTCAAGAACTGAATTTTGATCCCAAAGAAATCAAACCGAAAACTATTCGGAATAAAATTAGTGACGCAAAAAATCAACTAATTGATCCAGAAAGTTATCAAAATAAGTTCGTTAGCTCAACTTTAGATGATATCACTGCTCGTGTGTATACCATTTACATCAAGCGTTTGAAACAAAGTAACGCAATGGATTTTGATGATTTATTGATTAAACCCATCGAGCTTTTTGAAGAAAACCCTGATTTGTTGGAAAAGTATCAGGATCGTTTCAAATATATTTTAATTGATGAATATCAGGATACCAATCATGCTCAGTATAAAGCCACGAAAATGCTGGCTGCTAAATACAATAATATCTGTGTAGTTGGTGATGATGCACAAAGTATTTATTCTTTCCGCGGTGCTGATATTTCAAACATCTTGAACTTTCAGGAAGATTACGATAATGCAAAGCAGGTTCCATTAGAGCAAAACTATCGTTCTACAAGATCAATTCTTCAGTGCGCTGATTCTATCATCAAAAAAAACACCAAACAACTTGATAAAACACTCTGGACCGAACAAGGACTTGGTGACCCAGTAACTCTTCTCAAAAATTACGATGATAGAGATGAAGCAAATCGTATTGCTCAATATATCGTAGAACTGAAGATGAGACATGGGTACAACAACAATGATTTCGCCATTTTATATCGTACTAATTATCAGTCAAGGGTTTTTGAGGAGGCATTTCGCAGGCACGATATAGCTTATCAGCTTATTGGTGGTCTCTCCTTTTACCAACGAAAAGAGATTAAAGATGTATTGGCTTATCTAACTTTGTTAGTAAACAGACATGATGAAACAAATCTGATTAGAATTATTAACGAACCTTCTCGAGGCATTGGAAATAAGTCGATTAACGATCTTAGGAACCAAGCCAGAGAAAGTGGTCGTTCTATTTGGAGCATGCTCGAACAAGTTGAACAAACCGATGTATATAAACCTGCAAAAGTTCGTGTTCGAGAGTTTGTAAATATGATTACTCAGCTGAGTAAGGAATTAGAGCAAAATAGAAGTTTATCTGATGTTACTCGCGCTGTATTAGAACAATCTGGTTATATGAAGGTTTTAGTTGAGGAGAATTCTCATGAATCAATGATGCGCAGAGAAAATATTCTCGAATTCCAAAATGCTATTTCTTATTACGAGAAAGGAACTTCCAAACCATCTTTAAGTGCATTCTTACAAGAAATTTCCCTAATTACAGATGGTGATAAATTCGATGAGAATAAACCAGCCGTTACTTTGATGACTGTTCACGGATCTAAAGGGTTAGAATTTCCTGTTGTATTTGTGGTTGGATTAGAAGAAAACCTCTTTCCGGTTGGTGGCCGAGAAGGTTTTGAGGCAGATGTAGAGGAAGAGCGCCGTTTATTCTATGTAGCAATAACTCGTGCCGAACAAAGATTGTATTTCAGTCACTGTAAAACCCGATTTAAATTTGGAGAAGAACAACAACAGCTACGTTCCCGGTTTATAGACGAAGTTGATCCTGGAGTTGTACGTACCGAATCAGGTGCCACAATTAGTCAGAGTAAAGATCGTTTCACCTTAGACGATTCATCAACTAGAACAGACTCTAACTCTACACATATTGAGTACGATTGGGAAGCTCCAGTCACAAAGAAGACTCGAACATCAGCAACTTCAACAATTCAATATGAATACCAAGATGGAGAAGATCCATTCCAAGTTGGTATGCGTGTTCTTCACCCAAAATTTGGGGAAGGCAAAATCATTAGCCGCAGTGGATTAGGAATGGATGCTAAAGTTGTTGTATTTTTCAAAAAAAGAGGACAAAAGAAATTGATGCTGAGGGCTGCCCCTCTTCAAGTCATCGAATAGACAATAGTGAGAAGGATAATATTTGCTATAGCATGGGCTTTACTGTGCGGAATTCATTCGTATGCCCAACCTGTTTTAACACCTCGTAATGTTGCGCTTGGTGGTGGAGGAAGTACTTATATCACCGATTACAACGCAAACTTCTACAATCCTGCAAATCTTCTTATTCAAGATCGGAAACGTAATATTGATTTCGGTTTATTGATTACTGGAACTTACTTTAATGCCGTTCAAAACTTTAGCGGTTTAAATGATCAGTCGTCAAACCTTCAAGATTATATTTCAGCATTTAATCCAGGTTCATATACAATTTCACCAATTGAACGGAATTCCATTATAGAAGATAACTATATCCGAAATCGCTCTACTTCCCTTCATCAAACACGATTAGATTTAACCCTTTTAGGATTTAAATGGCGTAATAATGAAAGAGCTTATTCACTTGCTATAAGAAACAGAATTTCTTCCAGCTTTGAAGTTGGAAAAGGCTGGTATTCAACAGAACTCAAAGAAATTAATAACGAAATGGGTCTTGACAGAACACTGGTTCATCGTTATCAATCTTTATATGAAGTTTCTTTTGGTTATTCAGAGTCATTCCGTTTTTTCTCCGATATGTCTCCTAGACTTGATGAATTCAATTTTGGAATAGCCCCAAAACTAGTGTTAGGTGGTGCATATCAAAATGCTAAATGGACGAATACTTTTCTTGAAGGTGAAAATAGTGCTATTAACACAATACAAGGATTTGAATACACTGCTTCCGGTAATTTTGGGAAAGCAACGAATGATTATCTTGATGGAATTCCTGCCCAAAGTGCGTTATTAAATAATATAACCGATGAGATCTTCAGTCCTTATGGAATTGGAGCTGGAATAGATCTTGGTTTCACTTATTTGATTACTATTGGTAGTGACCTTTCAACCATAAGTGAAAACCAACAACAAACTAATAAATCGCTCCGACTCTCCTTTTCAATAACTGACATTGGGTTTGTTCATTATCAAGAAAATGGAATTATGCTAAACTCTACTCGCGATACTACAATTGTTCCAAATTTCCCTGGTATTAATGATTTATCTAATGATGCCTTTGTTGGAGCCCCTGGTCAGTTTATAGATTTTGTGGATCAGGATAGTGTTTATAATCCCTTTTTAAATACACAACGAGAAGATGGAGGTTTTTCAGTTTTACTCCCATCAGCTTTGCACGCAGGTGCTCTTTTCGAATTTAACCGTATAAAATTAATGGGTGATTTAAGTATTGGATTAACAAATAATGCATTTAATTCAAAAAAACTTGTAGCATCTGTAGGTATAGAAGTGAGACCATTAAAATTTCTTCCTCTTCGGGCAGGAACACAGATTGCTTCAGAATTACCCAATTACTTTAGCTTTGGCACTGCTATAGAAACAAAGCTTTGGGATTTATCGATTGCCACACAATTCATATCAAGAACTTTTAGTGATAGTCCTACTATTACTGGGGTAACCGTTGCTGCTCTTCAGTTCCATTTCTGAACCTGACACATTGCCTTACTTTTCTGCCATACCCTTTTTTTTCTGACTCTTTGGAAATCTTTAAAAGCATGGCTTTGTATTTGCGTTGGAATGATTGAAATTAAAAGCAAAAGGATTTGATGAAAACGCGTTTAGATTTATTTAATGATTTAGGGAAATCGGAAGATAATTTCGAAGATTTTGAACAGGCAATTCCATTGATGTCTGAGGAAGAAGAAAAAGCCCTAATTGAAGCTTTAGTTCCAGAAAGTCTGCCCATTCTACCATTAAAAAACACCGTTCTATTTCCAGGTGTTGTAGTTCCCATTACGGTTGGTAGAGATCGCTCTTTAGCATTGGTTAAAGAAGCATATGCTGGTGACAAAACTATTGGGGTTGTAACCCAAAAGGATATGGATATTGAAGAGCCTGAGTATAAAGATCTCCATAAAATTGGGACAGTAGCTCAAATCTTGAAGCTCATCAAAATGCCTGATGGAAGTCGAAGTATTGTAATTCAAGGTAAATCTGTTTTTGAAATTGATGAGTTCACACAAGACCAACCTTACTTCAAAGCAAAAGTAAAAGCTTATCCAAAACAAATGGATATTGAAGGACTTGAGTTAAGTGCATCTGTTCGAAATGTAAAGGAGACCGCTGTTGATATCATTAATAAATCTCCAAATATACCTTCTGAAGCTGCGGTTGCTGTCAATAACATAAACAGCCCTGCATTTCTTTTAAATTTTATAGCATCGAATCTAAATGTAGATATCGATGATAAACAAGATTTACTAGAGACAGCAAAGTTTTCCGAGAATCTTGAAAAGATACTAGAATTTCTTGAGCAGGAACTTCAAGTTTTGGATATGAGTGAAAAAATCCGAACTAAGGTAAAATCGGATATCGATGATCAACAACGTGAGTTCTATCTTCGCCAACAGATGAAAGCAATCCAAGAAGAACTTGGGGAAGGTGCTGAACATCAAGAGGTAGAAAAACTTCGTGAAAAATTAAAAACTAAGAAGTTACCAGATTACGCTCGTGAAGTTGCCGAAAAGGAATTGCAACGATTGGAAATGACCCCAAATGCTTCTCCTAATTATGGAATTATTCATAGTTATGTTGAATGGATTTTAGATCTTCCTTGGGATGAATACTCTGAAGATAAGCTGGACCTTGAATACGCTAGAACGGTATTAGAAGAAGATCATTATGGACTTGAGAAAGTTAAAAAAAGAATTATTGAGTATTTAGCTGTACTTAAACTTAAAAAGGATATGAAAGCTCCTATTCTTTGCTTTTACGGCCCTCCAGGGGTTGGAAAAACTAGTTTGGGCAAATCCATAGCTCGCGCCTTAAATAGAGAGTTTGAACGCTTCAGCTTAGGTGGAATTAGGGATGAAGCCGAAATTCGAGGACATAGAAGAACATACATTGGTGCACTTCCAGGGCGGATTATTCGGTCAATGAAAAAAGCCGCTAAAGGTAACCCTGTTATCATGTTAGATGAGATTGATAAAGTAGGAGCCGATTATCGAGGTGATCCAACTTCTGCTCTGCTTGAAGTTCTTGATCCAGAGCAAAACGATACCTTTAGTGATAATTATCTTGAAATTGAATACGACTTATCTAAAGTTCTATTCATTGCGACAGCGAATTCTCTTGAGACCATTCCTGCTCCTCTTCGTGATAGAATGGAGATCATCAATATAAGTGGTTACACTCTTGAAGAAAAAACTGAAATTGCTAAAAAGTATCTGATTCCTAAACAGATCAAAGAAAATGGATTGAAAGATTCACAAATCACTATTGAAGATAAAGCCATCGAATTATTGATTGATCAATATACTCGTGAATCTGGTGTTAGAAACTTAGATCGACAAGTTGGAGCTGTATGTCGTGGTGTAGCAGCCAAAGTAGCATCTGGAGAAATCGAGCAGTTTAATGTAACTGTTTCTGATGTCGAAGGGTTCTTAGGCAAGCAAAAATACTTTAGTGATGTTGCTGAACGAACTACTGTACCAGGCGTAGCTACAGGACTTGCTTGGACTCCTTTTGGTGGAGACATTTTATTTATTGAAGCAAGTGTTTCTAAAGGTTCTGGAAAGTTAAATATTACAGGTCAGTTGGGCGATGTGATGAAAGAATCAGCAATGCTGGCAATTTCATATTTAAAAGCACATGCTGAAGAAGTAGGTATTCCCGAAGAAGCATTCAAATACTGGGATTTACACATTCACGTTCCCGCTGGGGCAGTACCAAAAGACGGACCTTCTGCAGGTGTTTCTTTGATGAGTGCAATAGCATCTATCTTCACACAAAGAAAAGTTAGAGGTAACATTGCTTTAACTGGCGAAATTACTCTTCGGGGCTTAGTTCTTCCAGTTGGCGGAATTAAAGAGAAAGTGTTGGCTGCAAAAAGAGCTGGTATTACTAAAGTTCTTCTTCCAAAAAAGAATGAAAAAGATGTTGCTGAAATTGAAACCAATGTTATTGGAAATCTAGAAGTTGAATATCTAGAAAGAATGGATTCCGTGTTAGATTTAATTCTTGAAAAAGAATCTATTACCAATGCAGCAGATTTTTACAAGGTGAGTGATGCTCATAAATCTGCAGTTACTGGTAAAAATGGGAAAACTGAAGAAACAAAAGTACTTTCTTAATTTGATCGAATAATTTCTGGTAGCGATGCTCTGCGTCGTTACCTTTATTTTATTTAATGGAGATCCACTCTTCTTCCGTTGCCATCGCTATCTGATACTCCATCATAAGTTTCCATTCCCCTCTAACTTTGGTCAACAAGCCTTGGAAATGTATTAGTACTACTTGAGGTTCTTTTCCATCTTCTTGAGCTACATAGCGGAAAATTCCAGTATCATGAGCCGTTGTTTCGCTGTGGAGTCGCTCCGTGAATTTGAATACAACGCTTGCCTTCATTTTTCCCGCTTTAGTATCATCAAATCCTTGCTTCCAACCAGCCAATGCATTAGATATTGGATAACTTGTTCCTGAAATTCCATTTACCAAAACGGCATCAGGATGGTACGTAGCAGCATAACCTTCAAAATCTCCATCTGCTACTGTTCTTGAAATTTCATTCCAGGCTTCATCAACTCCCTCCTGTGCAGTCAAATTGCAGTTAATAAGTAAGAGTAGAATTGTGATTATAGAAAGTCTAAGCATTTCGTTGGATGTTGGATGTTGGATGTTGGATGTTGGATGTTGGATGTTGGATGTTGGAAATTAGTGGAATGATATTAATAAACAAGAACTTTGTAATCCTCTACAAAATTTATATTTCAAAAATATTGCTTGTCTATCTACTACTCTTCCGTATTTTCAGGGATGCAAAAAGGAAGAATCATTCAATCTACAGGAAGTTGGTATAAAGTTGATTTAGGCAACGAAATTGTTCAAAGTCGATTACCTGGACGTTTCCGATTGGAGGGTAAAGAAGTTACAAACCCTATTGCAGTCGGCGATTGGGTTGATATTACTGTTGGAAAAGATGGGAGTGGTAACATTGAAAAAATCCATCAACGTGACAATTACATCACAAGGCAGGCTACACATGGACGTAGAGGGGAGCAAATCCTCGTTTCCAATCTCGACATTGCCTTTGTGGTTCAATCCATTAAACAGCCAAAGTTAAAAGAAGGTTTTATTGATCGGTTTTTGGTGACTTGTGAGGCATATGAGGTCCCTGCAGGTATAATCGTAAATAAAATGGATTTAGTGTCTGAAAACGGTGAAGCCTTTGTGGAGGAATTGAAAAATCTATATGAGGGATTTGGCTATAAATTCTTTTCAACTTCTGCTACTGAACCAAATTCACTTAAAACTCTAAATGAAGAGCTTTCAGATAAAACTTCCGTATTTATTGGTCCTTCTGGAGTTGGGAAGACTAGTTTATTGAATACCATCGATCCCAATTTTTCCGAGAAAGTAGGCGAGATTTCTTCATTCTCAAATAAAGGTAAGCACACAACTACTTTTGCAAAGTTAATTAAATTATCTAATGGTGGTTTTCTCGCAGATACACCTGGAATTCGGGAATTCGGTTTGTTTAATATTGAACCTTGGGAACTTTCTTTGTATTTCCCTGAAATGTTAGAACCCAGAAGAGAATGTAAATTTAATACCTGTACCCATTTACATGAACCTAGTTGTGGCGTAATGGAAGCATTTGAGCAAGGAAAAATTGATGCAGGTAGGTATGACTCATACATTAAGATACTTGAGTCGTTACAAACAATTAATTAAATACCTCAAATTGGGTATTAGTTTTCCATTTTTTATTACTAATATTGGGTAAATAAACCTAAACAGGTAAACGGAGAAAAAATATGAAGAAAATTTTACTAAAATATTCAACAGCAGCCCTATTCTTAGGAGCTCTAACATTTTCAAACCCAGTACAAGCTCAGCTTGGAGACGCAGGAGAGATTCTAAAATCAGGTGCTGATGATGCTAATTTACTTTTGAAAAGTTATTTAGATCCATTTGGGAAAGGATTTGGCGCAAGTATGAATACAGGCTGGTTTACTTCTGCTGGTACTCACAAAAAACTCGGTTTTGATTTAAGTTTAAATGTGGGAGCTGCAATAGTTCCAACTTCAGGGTTATCTTTTAACGTAAATGATCTTGGTTTTAATAGACTTGAATTAAAAAGTGGTACTTCTGCAGTTACTCCAACTGTAAATGGGGTAGATAATACCAATACAGTTTTTGAAGTTTATAGTGATCCTTTTGATCATGATCTTAACCCTACTACTCCAGATGAGAGAATTCTTTTAACTGAATTTGGAGCACCTGCTGGTATTGGATTTGAATATGTTCCAGCTCCTATGGTTCAGGCGTCCTTAGGTTTAATAAAAAGTACTGATATTACATTACGATTTATTCCTGAAACTAGCCTTGGAGATGATTTTGGAAATGTTGCTTTATTTGGTCTAGGAGTTAAGCACGGTTTGAACCAATGGATTCCTGGAGGAAAATTATTGCCAATTGATTTATCCCTTCAAATGGGTTTCACACAATTAACTTTAACTACTCCTTTTGATGTGAACCCTGAATCAGGTTCTAATATCAAGAATGATTATGATCCAAGTACTTGGGATGATCAAAGTCTGGACTTTGAAGCAAATGCATTTACAGCAAATGTTATTGTAGGTAAAACGCTTCCATTTATTTCAGGTTATGTTGGATTAGGTTTCGAAACCTCAGAGACTTCAATTGCGACTCCTGGCTCTTTTCCAATAACTTCTGTTAACGATGATTATAATGGAACTACAGAAACAAGAGAAAAGAAAATTGAAGCTATTGTAGATCCAATTGATATTTCCATTGGTGGAGATAACAACCTAAGAGCTTTTGCTGGTGTTCAGTTTAAACTAGCTGTATTAAAGATTTTTGCTAACTATACAGCTTCAACTTACTCTTCATTTAACGCTGGTTTTGGTATTACTTTCAGATAATTCACCTGACCAAAATTGATTTACAATAAAAAAAGGCGCTCAATTGAGCGCCTTTTTTTATTGTATAACTTTTGTCTACACTAAACTACTTCTTTCTTAGCTAAAGTTGGGTTTTCAATAGGAGTATCAGATTCAATAAGTCCATCCCTAAGTCTTACAACCCTTCTTGAGTATCTTGAAATCTCATCTTCGTGAGTTACCAATATAATTGTATTTCCTTGACGATAAAGTTCTTCAAAAAGTAACATAATCTCATCGCCAGTTTTTGAATCTAAATTTCCAGTTGGCTCATCAGCTAACAAAATTGAAGGATTATTAACCAATGCACGAGCAATAGCAACACGCTGTCTTTGTCCACCAGAAAGCTCGTTGGGTTTATGGTCCATTCGATCTCCCAAGCCTACTTTATCTAATACTTCAGCAGCTCTTTCTTTCCTTTCAGAAGACTTCATTCCTGCATAAATCAGCGGTAGCTCTACATTTGCCAAGCAACTTGTTCTTGGAAGTAGATTAAACGTTTGAAAGACAAATCCAATTTCACGATTACGAACTTCTGCAAGTTCTGCATCATCCATTTGGCTTACTTGATTGCCATTTAGGATGTATTCTCCCGAACTTGGTGTATCAAGACATCCAATCATATTCATTAATGTGGACTTTCCTGAACCCGAAGGGCCCATTATAGCAATATACTCGTTCTCTTTTACATCAAAGGTGACACCAGCTAAGGCACGAACCAATGTTTCACCCATTTGGTACGTTCTGGTTAGATCTGTTATCTGAATAACTGGTTTTTTATCACTCATTGAATTGCCCTAAAGTATTAATTGTTCTCTTCGTCTTTATTATTTGCTACAGTAACTTTATCATCTTTTTTAAGCGTTCTAGAAAGTATACGATAGCTACCAATAACTATCTCGTCTCCTACTTCTATGCCACTTGTAATTTGAATGTGAGTATTGTCACTTATTCCTGTTTCTACGGGCATACGTAACGCAATACCATCAACTACTTTAAAGACTACTTTTCTATAGTCTTCTTTTTTTATAATAAAATCATCATCTGTAGACGAAACCGCTTCAACTTTTACATCATCGTTGTTTTCAGAAGTAGCATTATTTGGTTTATCAGCTGCAAAATCTCTAACTGTTACAGCCTGAATGGGCACAGATACTACATTAGTAGCCGTTTGTGTTTCAATATCAACGGTAGCAGACATTCCTGGTTTAAAATTAGGAACAAACGCATTAGCAGGGTTTTCTGGTAAATCAGTTTTTACTAGTTCGTCACCAGATAGACCAGGATTATGAGGAGTAACTATTCTAACTTTAACTTGATAATTAGTAACCTGTTCATTGGATCCAGCTCCAGTTATACGTGCTGAGTTAGCTATCTCAGTTACAATTCCATTAAATTTACGCTCTGGGTAAGCATCTACTTCAATTCGGGTAGTGTCCGTCATTGATACATTTACAATGTCATTCTCATTTACTTCAACAAGAACTTCCATTCTGTCGAGCAACGAAACCCTCATCATTTCTGTACCAGCCATTTGAGAGTTTCCTAAAACACGTTCTCCTTCCTCTACTGCCAATCCAGTAACCGTTCCATCTTGAGGCGCTCTAATTACCGTTTGTTCGAGCTCTTCCTGAGCCTGACGAAGTTGTGCTTCTGCACTCTGAATTTGATACTCTGCAGCTTTGAGACTTGCTTTTTGAGAATCCCAATTAGATTTGGTTTGAATGTAATCCATTTCAGAAATCACCTTCTTATCAAAAAGTTCTTTATCTCTTTTATGAGCTGCTTCAGATTGAATTAAAGTTGCTTTGGCTTGCTCTAATCTTGCTTTTTGAGTAAGAAGTGCTGCATTTAAATTATCAATTTGTGCTTGGTAGATATCTGGTTTAATTCTTACTAATAAATCCCCTCTTCGAACAAAATCGCCTTCTTTAACGGCTAGATTAATAATCTCTCCTGATACATCTGGACGAATTATAACCTCAACTTCAGGTTGTATTTTCCCTGATGCAGAGACTACTTGTGTAATTGTCTTAAGTTTTGCAGTAGCCGTTTCAACTGAAGTTCCAACCTGCTCACCACCAATTACACCTGTAACTTTAAGAACAACCCCAACAATTAGAGTAATTACGATAATCCCAGATATCCAGAATAATGTTTTTTTTGAAGATGATTTTTTTTGTGCCATGTACTTACCTTACTAGCCTTAACCTTTTTATTAAAATTCTATTGTTTCGCCACTGAGCTTACCTAAGTAGAAATCCAGAAGTTTTTCTTGAAAAATCAAATTGTACTGAGCTTGTGTGAAATTTGATTGTGCACTAACATAGTTTGCTTGAGCTTGACTTAATTCAATCAAAGTACTTGCTCCGACATTATAGCGTTCCTGCTGAGTTTCAAAAGCCTTTTCTGAAGCTATTTTTGATTTTTCTGACGCCTGAAGCTGCTTTTTGTATGATGTATAATCATTAAAGGCTTGTGTTACTTCTTGTCTCACTTGAAGTTCAGAATTTTCTAATGATAATTGAGCGTTCTTCAAATTTACTTGAGCACTTTGTATGTTACTTATTCTATTCCAATTATTGAAAAGAGGAAAGTTAAGCGAAAAACCAACAGATTTACCTACTTCTCTATCCCAAAATTGATCACCGAAGCTAACTGGTTCGCCATTAAATCGTCTTTGATCAGCATAACTACTACTTATTCCGAAATCTGCACTTAGAGTTGGAATTAATCTAGCTTTAGTTAGTAACAACTGATACTTAAGCCCTTCAATATCTAGCTCTTCACTTTTAATATCAGACCTTCCTAATAAAGCTTCATCAATAAGAGATTGAAGATTATAATCAACAAAAGAGATACTGACATTTTCTATGTCTGAAATCGGGTTTACAAATTCATAATCTTTAACTGGATCAATCTGTAATTGCCTTATCAATAAAAGCTTATTCAATTTTAGGCTATTTTCTCTTTGCGTGACGCTTAGCTCATCATTTGCAACTTGAGCTTCTTGATTGTATAAATCTACTGACGGTCTTGAACCTACTTCAACTTGAGCTTGAACCTGTTCTAGTTGTTTTTGAGAGGTTACTAAATTTTCCTTTGCAATTTCTAACAGTTGAACGTCTAAAAGCACTTGAAGAAATCGAGTTGCCGTATTAAACATTACATTTTCTTTCGCTCGTTGTAAGCTTTCTTCTCTTGATAGCTTAGTCGTCTTACTAGTTCGAAGAGTTAGGATGTTATTAAATCCATTAAAAATTGTTATTGAACCCGAGACTCCCCCTCTAAGAGAATTTGATACAACATTAATTGATCGAATTTGATCTCCCACCTCTATTTGTGTTCTACCTTCCCCTGAGGAACCACTAAAGCTTGATGATAAGGATGGAAGAAAGTCTGCGTATTCACTTATGATATTCTTGTTTGCTAAATCGAGGTTATTTTCGGCCTGTTTAAGCAGATAATTATTTTCGAGTGCAATATTAATTGCTTCCTGAAGAGTAATTTTTTGAACGGTTTGCCCTAATGCAGAACTGGAATAGGTTAGAATAGCCAGTAGCACTAATGAGATGATTTTTTTCATGTCTGATTTTCTTTTTTGTTGACGGTGTTCTTCCACGATGAACTAGTAAATTAGTTACATAATTTTCTATGATTTACGATTTTTATAACCTTTTACTTAAATGGTAAAAGTTTTAAGACGAGCTTACTCTTCTTTTGGTTCTTTTAACTTCTCATCAATGAAATCGAGCGCTGAATCTATAGCTTTTTGGACAATCCTTTTTTTCAGGGATTTCCCTATTGAATCTACAAAAGTACTACTCGTTGATGAGGAGCTCTTTTTTGTTGAGCCTCCCTTTGAACCTAGTAAAAAACCTAAAAGTAATGCGACTCCAAGTACTGGTAAAGGGTATTTTTTAACTACTTCTTTTGGTGATAAGGATTCAACCATACCACCTTTTACATTGTCAATGGATTGATCTAAGCCCTCTTGAATTCGAGCCAAATTAGATTCCAACTGTTGTTTTTTTTCTGTGATTTTATTTTGAGCCTTACTCATTTTCTTTCCCTTCTTTAAGCTCTTTTGATTCTAACAACTCTATTTTTTTATTTCGCGCTTCGTCCTCTAGAGATTCAAGAACCCCAGCCATTAACTGTTTCTGTATAGAAGTTGCAATTCCGAATGGTTTTGACATTACAAAGATCAAGCCTATAAGCATTAATGGGAAAGCAACTACTAAATATCCTAGAGCTTCATTCTGTAATATATCTCCGATATAAATTGCTAAAGCTATCATCCCAAAGAATATTCCCGTTCCGATTATTGTAAACCCAATTATTTTTTGGATGGACAAACTAATCCAACTTGTAATCTGATCACTTACATTTAGAACCAATAAATCTATTCTAGTTTCTATGTATTCTCTTAGTTCAGAGCTAAGTTGCTTTAATCTGGTGCCTAATTGATCCATTAATCGTCTGATCTAAAAAGTCGAGCAATTATAAAACCTACAGCTAAACCAGCTGCAACACTTAGTAGTGGATGTGCTCGAATCGAATCTTCAGCTTGCGTTTTAACCTCTTCAACGCGTTTTTGAAAATCCTCATCTGCTAAAATATCTTTTCCTTTATCTATAGCTCGATCTAAACGTTCGTTTAGATTTTGGATAATTTCTTCGTTCATAGTTTGCCCTGTTGATGTTATTCTTATCTATATAATATACAAGAAACGGCAATTCGTTCCGCACCAATTTCTTATTCGTAACGCAAACTTTCAATTGGATCTAATTTTGCAGCTTTAAAAGCTGGATATACACCAAATAATAATCCTATAATAGTCATTCCAAAAAAGCTACCAAACACTGACCACAAAGGTATGACAGGTTCAGTATCAATTAAAACTGCCACATAGTTTCCTGCAGCTACGCCAAATATCAACCCAATTAAACCTCCTATTTGGCATACAAACACCGCCTCCATCAAAAACTGGTTTACTATTGCCTTACGAGTTGCTCCAACTGATTTTCTTATCCCAATTTCTCTTGTTCTTTCAGTAACTGAAACCAACATAATATTCATAACACCGATACCAGCACCAAAAAGAGTAATAAACCCAATTCCAAAACCAGCGAAGTAAAGAATCCCAGTGAATACATCGAATGTACCTGTAAGGGAATCGTTGGTGATAATCTCAAAATCATTTTCATCAATAGGATTAACTCCCCGAATTACTCTCATTATGCCTGTAACCTCTTCAATTGTTTCTTCAATTTTAGAAATTTCGGGTGCCCTAAGTTGAATCCCAATACCTCTATTCCCTCCTCCATAATTATTTATACCAGTCGTATAAGGAATTAGTACAATGTTATCGAAAGAATTACCGAAAATCTGACCTTTTTTGTCTAATAGTCCAACAACTTGATATGGGTTTCCATCAATTCGAACAGTTTTACCAAGCGGATATTCATTGGGGAAAAGTTCTAATTGAACATCTTTCCCTAGAACTACAACGTTTCTTTTATACTGTACATCTTCAGGGGTAATATTGCGACCCTCACCAAGCGTAAATGCATTATTTTCTAAGTATTCACTATTACTTCCTCTTACCCTTACATCAGGATCTGTTTCTAAATCACCATAGGATACCTTAGTAAAACTAAACGATGTTATTGGTGATGTTCCTACTGCAATGTTTACTCTCTCTTCAAGTTCTTCAGAATCATCAAACTGGATGTCTTTACGATTTCTTTGGCTTGCATCTCTTGGTCCCATCTGCACTGCGGGATTCTTTTGTAATGTGATTACATCACTTCCAAGAATACTCATTGTATTAGTAAAGAAATTATCCAGCACGGCAACCGCAGTTGTTGAAACAATTACTGAGAATACTCCAATTACTAAGGCTAACAATGTTAATAAAGATCGAGTTTTATTCGATTTTAATGAATCGGTTGCTTGATTTACTGTTTCAAAAATATGCATTATTCAAACCTCAAAGATTCAATAGGATCTGATTTTGCTGCTTTGTAAGCAGGAATAAACCCAAAAATTACTCCTACAAGTGTACAAATTGTAAAAGCAACAAAGACAACGCTCATATTCATCCTTGCAGTAAAAACCTGATCGATAGCAATTGTGATGCCTCCTGCAAGAGCAACCCCAATAAGCCCACCAATCATACAGATCATAACTGCTTCGATTAGAAATTGTGTTAGTATTTCCCAAGATTTTGCTCCTACTGCTTTTCTAATACCAATTTCTTTTGTTCGCTCTCTAACCGAAACAAACATGATATTCATAATCCCTATGCCACCAATTAAAAGTGAAAGACCAACAAGTAGAAAGCCTCCCATATATAAACCGTTCTTAAATGATGATAGCTGTTCTTCAAATGCTTGCGGTTTATTGATAGCAAAATCATTTTCCTCAGCGGCATCAATATTTCGAGCTTGTCGCATTAGTCCTTCGATTTCATACTCTCCATCTGCAGCTGCTTGATCATTTGGAAATTTAACCCCGATTTGAATCCCCCAACGCAAACCATATATTTGTCCGTATGACTTTATAGGTACAATTACTCTGTTATCTGAATCTCCAAGCCCAAGAAAACTACCCTGCTTTTCTAATACTCCAATTACTGTAAACCTTTGTCCACCTAGCCTAATTTGTTTTCCAAGAGGATCTGCTTCTTCAAATAAGGCTTCGAGTAATGATTGCCCAATAACTGCAACTTTTACAGATGATCGGGCTTCTTCTTCCGTAAACATTCTTCCTCTTTCAATATTCAAACCTTGAATGTTGAGGTAGTTTGAAGTAGCTCCACTAATCCCAACATTGTCTGCATTTTTATCCTTATAACGAATTGAAACATTTCTATTTGCTGAAGCAGCTACATCACTAGCAAGTTTACTTTTTTCTTCCAAAAAAGAGACATATTCAAGTTCCATTTCTTTTCTTCCAGCATATACCCACCAATCATCATCACCATCCCATGGCCATTTTTCTATATAAACAACATTAGTACCAAGCATAGCCATGCTACTATCAAAACTTTCGTCCATACCCGTAGTAACTGAATCAACTACAGTAACCATAGTAATTCCAATAATGATACATAATGCGGTTAATACAGAACGGACTTTATTAATTGCAAGAGCCCTTAATGCTACTTTTAGTCCCTCAGTTAAACTGTTTAAAAATCTCATAAATAGGATAGGATTGATTAGTCAGAAACTTACGGTAAAAATAAAATTTCGTTTCAGGGATTGTAAAATAAATATTTTTTTTATGTGTAATTCCTTCAGCTTTTCTGAACTCCGTCAAAAGTTGTTACCTTCTTCAAAAAAAAAGACTATGAATGTAGACATATTAGTTTTTGCAGCTCACCCTGATGATGCCGAGTTAAATTGTGGCGGTACTATTGCCAAATTAGTAGCACAAGGTAAATCGGTAGGTATTGTTGATTTGACCCAAGGAGAAATGGGAACTCGTGGAACTATTGAAACAAGAAAGTTAGAAGCCGAAAAAGCCTCTGAAATTCTTGGAGTATCCTATCGAGTTAACCTAAATTTAGGTGATTCAATTATTGAAAATTCAAGAAAAAACCAACTTCTTATAATAGAGGAAATAAGAAAGTGTAAGCCTAGTTTATGTATTTTAGGTGCACCCTTCGATCGACATCCAGATCATGGGAAAGCTACTCAACTTTGCATTGATGCTTTATTCTATTCTGGTTTAACTAAGATTGAATCTAAAAACTCATTACAACCTTGGCGACCGAACCAAATCCTGCATTATATGCAGGATAGACCTTTTGATCCAGATTTCGTTTTTGATATATCAGATCAATGGGAAACAAAGAAAAAAGCTATTTTGGCTTTTTCAACTCAATTCAATGTATCCGATCCAAAAAACGAACCGGAAACTTATATTTCTTCAGGAAAATACTTTAAACAATTAGAGGCTAGAGCTAGATATTTTGGCCACCTTTCTGGCTTTGAATTTGGGGAACCCTTTAAGGTACACAATGGACCAATAGGTTTGGTTTCATTTGATTCATTCCAAAAATAGTTCGTTTTGTTCTATACATTGATTGGTTCGGATTTATGAATGATTTTCAATCCATTGTCTATCAATTTTTTGGTTGAACTTCTTTCTTTTAATTGCTCTAGATAGGACAGTAATTCTTTTTTAATTTCGTAATCATTATTACTAGCCAATTCGTATAATTCTAACGCTAGTAACCAGTCAGTAGGAAAATCTGTTTTTAAGGTTTGAAGTATTTCTCGAATCTCCATAACAGTGGTTGATTCTGTTTCTCTAACACTTCTTACTTTTTCATATAAGCCATATAGAATCTTCTCAGATTCTGTGTATTTGATTTTATGTGTCTTTGTTTCTGATACTTTTCCGATATCACCGAAAGAATTGACATCTGCTGGACCCGCATAAGCAGAAACTACTTTCTTGCCTATAGCCATATCAAATACGCCCCATTCTGGCTTAAAAAGAATCTGGTCTTTATACGTTACTGTGCAAGCTTTTAATGTGATTAAAAGAATTTTACCTCTTAAATCTCTGGTCCCAGTAATTATTTTCCCCTCTACAACAACTCCACTTTCGAATTCGAACTTTTTGATTTTACCTTCATAAATATCGTACGCATCTAAGTCTCTGGGAGACATGTCCTCAATAGGTAAATTTGTTCCTTTTAACTTTCCAATTGGACTTCCATATCCATCAGAATGATAAAAAGTTCCGTGACCTATCAACTCTTTATCTCGATTCGATAAAACTGTTGGACCTGTTGTTTGTACATAGGCAACATTTCCTTTTGTGTCTTCTATTACGTTACTGAAGTTCCCTGAAATTTGGATTCCTGTACTCAACTCTATTGTCCCTAAACCTTTGGAGTCTATCAGCTTTTTCATACCATCAAGACCGCCGGTTCTAAGTGCCATTGTATTTGCAAATTCTTCCAACACTTGGCTTAGAAAGGCAAAATCTGGAGTAACAAATAATTGAGGTTGTTGCTTTGTTATATCAAAGTTTTGATTTGCAGCTACTATAGAATAAGGAACTTTCTTCACCTCTGGTTGTAAGCACGACTTGCTTTCTCCAATAGACGATAATAATCCAGCTCCATATATTTTTGGATTTTCTACATCACCAATTAAGCCATATTCAACAGTCCACCAATGTAAGTTTCTGATTTTAGCCATTTCCGACAATTCGTCCATATTCTCTTGAAGTTGCTCTACTTTCTTTTGAGCATTGTCAATTTCTTCTTCGGTAGAATTTGGGTCTTCTTTTAAAATGGATAGCAGACGAATTGCCTCATACATCTCATAATCTTCAGAAGAGGAAATCGCTTTACTTCCTATTTCGCCAAATCTTCGTAGGTATTCGGCGTATTCTGGATTCGCAATAATTGGCGCATGTCCAGCTGCTTCATGAATGATATCAGGTGCAGGAGTATATTCAACATGATTAATGGTTCTCATATCGGATGCAATCACCAATACATTATATGCTTGAAATTCCATGAAAGCATTGGGAGGAATAAAACCATCAACTGAAACAGCTGCCCATCCAATATCTTTTAAAATCCTGTTCATTCCAGCCATATGGGGTATAGAATCAACGGTGATTCCTGTAAGCGCTAAACCTTCTTGGTAGGAACCGTGTGCTACCTTACTGAGGTAATCAACATTCATACGCATTACATATCGCCAAACAGCCTGATTTTGCGCTGTATATTCTTCATAAGGCTGTCGAACTACAAATTTGTGTAAATGCTTTGGGAGCTTCTCAGTAACTTCATTCAATTCAAAATGAGCCATTAGAAATAACTTTGCTTCGTTAGAATTATGAACTTACATCGATGAGTGATTAGAATGGTACAGTTTTTTGAGTAAATATTGAAGTGAATTCTTGTTAATGATCGTTTAAATAGACCGTGATATATCAACAGACACTTTAAGCTTACTTGTTCCACTACCATAAATAACTCCTTTTAGTGGTGGCACATCATAGTAATCTCGCCCCCATCCTACTACAATATGTTGGTTAGATGGTATCTGATTATTAGTAGGGTCAAAATCTACCCATCCAAAACCTGGAATATAAACTGAGAACCAAGCATGTGAAGCATCTGCTCCTACTAATTTTTCTTTTCCTGGAGGAGGAAGAGTCTCAATATATCCACTAATATATCTAGCAGGAAGACCTATTGACCGTATACACGCTATGGCAATTTGAGCAAAATCTTGGCAAACTCCCTTTTTTTCTTTCATTACTTCATTTATTGGAGTAGAAATACTGGTGAACCCCGATATAAATTGAAAGTCTGTGTAAATACGTTGCATCAATTCGTAGGCTGCGTCAAATACAGAACGATTTCCTTTAAAAGAAACCCCTGCATATTCTCGAATACTAGCATTCGTTCGTCTAATAAAAATAGATTCTAACATATATTGCTTTGCTTCTAACGTTTCTTCATCGAAACTCTTTAATGCGACATGTGCATCATCTAATGAAATTTTTTTGCACGCATCCGAATTTACAGAATTGTGGAATTGAGTATACTCTCTTGAAATCTTACTTCTGGTTGTAACCTTTAGTACTTTATGTTCGGTTTGAATTGCAAAACGGGTAATGTAATTCCCAAAAAAATCAATCCGTTCCGATATTTCTGCAGGCATTGGGTCTACTTCTATATTGTATTCAAGAAGTTCTTGCCCAATCGATTTTCGTGGACGTAAAGTGGCCATATTTTGGCAATAACTAACAGGTGCGTTGTACTCGTATTTGGTTATATGCGTAACGTCAAAAACCATGCTTAAATAGGAAAATATTGAGTCATTAGCTGTTTTTGGTTATCGGTGTGATTAAAATAAGTTCGACTTAATGATTGTGAAGTTTTATATAAAAGATTTGATAATTCCTCTAATAACTTTTCCATCTCCTGCCTAACAAAATCATCTTCTGAATTGGTCCTGATTAACTCTGAAGACTCTGCAAGTCTCAATTTTGAAAAAGCCTCAAATACCAATTTTTGATAGATTGTTAAATGATTATCAACCTTAGAATGAGGTAAGCGAGCAATATCTTTCTGAACTCTATTCAACATATAGGTAAGAGAACGTGGATATTCTAAATCTAAAAGAACAAGGTCTAATACATGTTCTAACTGTATGTAAGAACGATAACTATATCGATAAATATTCAAGCTTTCATGGCTTATCAACAAATTCTCTAGTAGATCATATTCAACCTGCTCACTATACTTTATAGTAAGTAAAGAGCGACATTTAGTAATCGTGAGCATGCTTTGCTCTATTTGTAGCCCAATGAAATAGAGTAATAGCCCTTGTTGCACCATTATACTTTCTTCTATTAACCCCATGAAAGCAATCAGACGGGTGATTAATTGATTGAGCACTTTTAATATTCTATTAATGTTTCGATCTTCATCTTTTTCAAATTGTTGCCAGAGATTTTGAATATTTTCAAAAACTCTCCACATATCCGATGACCAAAGATTTCGAATCGAATAATAGGAGTTAATAAACATCCCGATTGTATGCGCTAAACTTCCTTCACGATTTTTATCGGTAATTATAGAAATTATTTCTTCATACGGGCTTTCCATTGCTAGTTTACCTTCCTCAGTTTCTTCTGTAAAACCAGGAAAAGTGCCTGTTAATTGAGTTAGCGCCTTAAATAGAACTTGAAGCTTAATAGAATCTGGCTTTTCGTTCCTATTTTGAACTAAGGCTAATTGTCGAATTACCATTCTTAAGAAACGGGCATTTACCAAAGTACGCCCAACATAACGTCCTGCCCAGTATAGATTTTCAGCGGTAAGACTAGGCAAGTCGTTTAATCCAGACATGGCAACTGAAGTCTTTTTCTGCCATTGTCGGTTGACCTCTTCTTTTTCTAATGTGTCGTCTAATATCCAAAAATCTTTACTTGTCCCTCCTCTTTGGTTAGATACTCGAATGGTTTCGCTATCTGGAGCTACTCGAACTAATCCACCGGGCATAACTTTATAAGAACCATTTGAAGAAATAGAAAAAGCTCTGGTGACTAAATTTCTTGGTTCAAGCACATCATCAATCAGGTTTGGTGCTGTTGAAAAACTAATCTTCTCTTGAGCTACAAATCGGTAAGGTCTTGTTACGATTTCTCGTTTTAGATTTTCCAATTCCGAAGAGCTTAAAAGCTCTCCAAAATGAATGCTTTCTCGATTCGAACGATCAATTCTTTTGACAACAAGCTTCGATAGATTTTGAAGAACATAATTCTTTTCGCGTTCCTGCCCACACCACCACGAAGCAATTTGGGGTAAAATCAACTCTTCATTAAGAAAATATTTTGCAATTCTTGGCATAAAAGGAATCAAACCAGGATTCTCAACAACTCCACTTCCAACTGGATTAATTAGTGAGACGTTCTTTCTTCTAACAACATCCAAAAGTCCAGCCACTCCTAATTGCGAATCTTCTCGTAGCTCCAATGGATCTGTGAATACATCATCAACCCTTCTTAAAACTACATCAATCTGTTTTAATCCCTGCAATGATTTCATATACAGAAAACCATCTCGAACTACCAAATCCTTTCCCTGTACTAGCGGATATCCTAGAAAAGATGCTAGATAAGCGTGCTCAAAATAAGTTTCGTTTAGCGAACCAGGTGTTAACACTACAATATTAGGATTCTCTTTTTTATTAGGAGAGCTATTCACTAGCATTTGGTTTAGCTCTTGAAAAAAGCTGGAAATGCGTTTCACATTAAAATTTGAAAACATTTCCGGTAATATCCTGCTCGTAGTTGACCGATTCTCTAAAGCATATCCCATTCCTGATGGAGCCTGAGTTCGATCGTTTACAACCCATAATCTACCATCGGTTCCTCGTGAAAGATCAGCTGCGTAAATAGAAAGAAATTTCTCTGTGGTATATTCAATTCCTGAACATTGTCTCAAAAATCCACGATGCCCGTAAATTACCTCAAATGGAATAATTCCTTTCTTAATTAGATTTCGTTCACCGTATACATCCTTTAAAACTAAATTTAATAATTCAGCTCTTTGCTTAAGTCCAGCTTCTACAGTTTCCCATTCATTTTGATGTAAAAGAAAAGGTACAACATTCAAATTCCACGGTCGATGTAATCCTTGTGGATCGTTGTACACGTTATATGTAACCCCATTCTCAGAAAGCAACCAGTCAATATCTTTTTGACGGCCTATTAGTCCATCTGCTCCAATCTTATCAAAGCCAGATAACAGCTTTTCCCAATATGGTTTTATCTCATTCTGAGGGGTAAACATTTCGTCATAGCCTTGATAGGTACTATAACGAGTAAGCCAACTTTTCTTAGTAGTATCCATCATTCTACCTTATTTCTTTCTTAAATCCGTTATATGGGGGTATTCTGGATTTATAGGAATTTCTTTGTACATAAATGTACTAGATGCATTCTTATGCTCAACTATTCTTCCAATAAAATTGGAAACTGGTGCAACCTCCGTTGGTACTAACTCACCTTGAGTATGTCCAATGTCCCAAAATCGGTTAATTCTTCTGGATTCAGCTTCATAACTATTCACAGGATAAGTATCATAAGAACGTCCTCCCGGATGTGATACAAAGTACGTACATCCACCGATAGATTTCTTATTCCATTTATCTATAATATCAAATACTAGCGGTGTATCTACCCCAATTGTAGGATGAAGTGCCGACCAAGGATCCCATGCTTTATAACGTACACCCGCAACAAATTCTCCTTTGGTACCTGTGGGACTTAGTTCGATTTTAACTCCATTACACGTAAGACTATACCGTTCTTCGGTAAAGTTTTTCACTTTAACCTGAACTCGTTCAAGAGAAGAATCAACATAACGGGCTGTACCTCTGCCTGTCATTTCTTCGCCAAGCACATTCCAAGGCTCAATAGCCATTCGTAATTCTAGTTGCATTGAGTTTATTTCAATCATACCAAGTAATGGAAATCGAAATTCGAAAAATGGATCAAACCAATCCAGTTTAAAGGGATATCCTTCTTCATTCAGTTGTTTTACAATATCATTGATGTCTTCTTTCACATAATGTTCAAGTAAGAATTTATCATGCAATTCAGTCCCCCAGCGTACCAAATCATGTTTATAGGGCTTTTTCCAAAACCAAGAAACTAGCGTTCGAACCAGTAGCATTTGCATCAAACTCATTTGAGCATGTGGTGGCATGTCAAAAGCACGTAATTCTAAAATACCTAATCTTCCTGAAGAAGAATCTGGGGAATATAATTTATCTATACAGAACTCTGCTCGGTGTGTATTACCTGTAATATCTGTCAATAAATGACGAAATAAACGATCTGTTAACCAAAAGGGAACTTCTTGATCATCCGGAATTTGAGAAAAGGCAATTTCTAATTCATACAAACTTTCTAAACGGGCCTCATCTACACGTGGAGCCTGACTTGTTGGCCCGATAAATGAACCTGAAAATAGATAGGAAAGTCCGGGATGATGCTGCCAAAATGTGAGCAAACTTCGTAGCAGTTGTGGATTTCTTAACAACGGACTATCAGCTGGAGTTACGCCCCCTAAGGTTACATGATTTCCTCCACCCGTACCAGTATGTTTCCCGTCCAACATAAATTTTTCAGTTCCTAAACGAGACTTTTTTGCTTCTTCATACAGTTTAAGTGTGTTGTCGGTAAGTTCTTTCCAATTATTTGCTGGATGAATATTTACCTCAATTACCCCTGGATCTGGAGTGATTTTTAACACTTCTAAACGGTTGTCTCGAGGAGGTTCATAGCCTTCTATAATAACTGGTACTTCTAATTCTTTTGCGGTTGATTCTATGCAAGCAATCAAATCTAAAAAAGCCTCAGCAGAATCCAGAGGAGGAAGAAATAGACATAATTTATCTTCTCGAACTTCTGCACAAATTGCAGTTCGAACGAAAGGCTGTTTTTTAATATCTACTTTTTCTGATGGTGAACTAGCTCGTTCTTGAAGCTCAGTTCCGTAAGGTTCTAATGTTTTCTTTTTGTCGAATAAGTCAGGTTCTATATTTGGTTCTGAAGGATGTTCAGGTTCCTTTTCTAACGATTCTAGAGGTAGTCTTAACCCTATTGGTGAATTTCCAGGAGTCAGAAATAAGTGATTCCCTCTAAATTTCCAAGGATTTGTGATCCAGAATTCATTGTGTCTTGTTAGTGGAAGAACATGTCCAACTATTTTATCTATTCCTTGCTCCATCACTTTACCAAGCTTTCGCCGTAGTGCACTATCTTTTTTGGTGTACTCTTTTGGATTTACATCAACAGGTAGCTTTTGCTCTTCCCACAAAAAATAAAAAGCATCCTCAAAAGCAGGTGTTATACTATCTGTCGAACAACCAAGATACTTAGCTAGTTTGCTTAAAAATTTATGTGTTATATCCTCAGGCAGTTTATAGTTTTCGGTAAACGAAGCCAACCACTTTGGTTCTTTCCAAATTGGTTCTCCATCTTTGCGCCAATGAATTCCAATTTGCCAGCGAGGTAAAGTTTCACCTGGATACCATTTCCCTTGAGCGTGATGTAGCATCCCTTCTTTTCCAAAAGCCTCTCGCAATCGAAGAGAAAGAGAACTCGCCAATGCACGTTTATGATCTCCATCCGCAGCCGTATTCCATTCTTCAGATTCCATATCGTCAACAGAAACAAATGTAGGTTCACCACCCATTGTCAATCTTACATCGTTTTGTTGTAGCTCCTCTTCTACCGCAAAACCAAGATTATAAATAGCATTCCATTGCTCTTCGGTATAAGGTTTGGTCACTCTTGGTGACTCTAAAATCCGTGTAACAGAGTTACTAAACTCGAACTCGGTTTCGGTAGGTTCCGTAAAGCCCGATACAGGCGCTGCACTTTCAAAAGATGGAGTACAAGCTAAAGGAATATGTCCTTCTCCAGCTAATAAACCAGAGGTTGCATCCAAGCCGATCCAACCAGCGCCGGGTAAGTAAACCTCCGACCATGCATGAAGGTCAGTAAAATCTTCTTCTGGACCCGATGGACCATCCAGAGATTTTTCGTCTGATTTCAACTGCACCAAATATCCAGATACAAACCTAGCTGCAAGTCCCAAATGTCGAAGCGTTTGAACCATCAACCATGCAAAATCTCTACATGAACCTAATTTTTGAGTTAAGGTCTCCTCACAATTCTGAACCCCAGGTTCCATACGAATCGTGTAGTTTAGATAGTTGTATAAGTCACGATTTATATCGGTGATAAAATCAATAGATCGTCTTGGGGTTCGATCAATACTTTCTAGCCATTTTGTAAATAAAGGTCCTTCATCTCTTTTCTCTAGATAAGGTAAAAGTTCTTTTTTGAGTTCTTCTGAGTAGGTAAATGGAAATTCCTCTACAGATTCTTCAACAAAAAAATCGAATGGATTGATCGTCTTAAGATCTGCGATGATTTCAACTTTTACCGAAAGCTTATCCGTTTTTTCTGGGAATACAATTCGAGCTAAGTAATTTCCAAAAGGATCTTGTTGCCAGTTGAAGAAATGGTTTTCTGGCTCAATTTTGATTGAATACGCTTCAATAGGTGTTCTACTATGAGGTGCTGGACGTAACCTAAAAATATGTGGAGAAAGATTGATCTTGCGATCATATTTATACGTTGTTTCGTGTGCTAATACAACTTTTAATGCCATGTAGAATTAAATTTTCGATGCTTTGTGAGTAAGCACTAATATCATCAATCCTATGCAAGAAACACAGATTAGTTGAGATTTTTCGTATAAAAAATAATCCCTATTTCTTGTATTTATTATTCCACGATTATTAAAGCAGATAATTTACTTTTGTAATATTATGAATGGATGAACCAAAAAATATTCTGTACTCTTTTTTTAGGATTATTATTGTCTAACCTAAGTTTTGCTCAATCTAGCAGTGTTGAAGTTTTTCTAGACCACGTTACACTAGCAGTTTCCAATCTTGAAAGTGCCGAGGAAAGATTCTCCACTCTAGGGTTTACCATAAAAGAAGGAAGACTACATGATAATGGGTTATTGAACAAGCATATCAAATTTAAAGACGGAAGTGCTATTGAACTAATGACCGTTCAAGGAGAAGCGAAAGATGATATCGCCAAAACATATAAAAAATTCCTCAGCAAACAGGAAGGTGGAATCTTCATAGCTTTCAATGCTCCTTTTGATCATGTTATGCAAAAAGCAGAAGAATTGAGTTTGAGTTATCAAGTAAGCACTGGAAATCCTTTTTCATATATAACGTTCAAAAATATCGGGTTAGAAAATGTGTTTTTTATTAACAATGAAATGGAAACAACAGATACCGATTCGATTCTTACTCATGAAGACAAAGTTTCTGGGATTAAAAGAGTATGGATACAATCCTCACCTCTTTTTACTGAGCTGCTAATTCTGCTTGGTGCTTCATTTAAAGGTATTCTCAAAACTCCGGATCAAAAGGAAAACCCTGTTTATAGATTAAATGACTATGATTTTATCGTTGATGAATCATTTCAAAATAACCCGAGAATACTTGGTATTCAGTTTGAAACTGAAGAAATATCTACACTTGAGTGGATTCCTCCTAATGAAAATCATGGTGTTTGGATTACTTTTAGGTAAAAATCCTTGATCGGCCTAGAACCTGCTTATTGCTGGCTCCTGCTGACTCAGGCAATGAAAGCTTCCCAAGCCCCAAATCAAATCTGAAGAATCAATTCCCACTACCTTTCGAGTTGGGAAGCAAGCTTGTAGAATCTCTAGAGCTTTTTCATCATTTGGGTCACCGAACACAGGAGCAATTACATACTTGTTGGCTATGTAGAAATTCGCGTAAGACATCGGCAAGCGTTGCCCCTGATAATATCTCGCCTTGGGCATGGTAAGTTCTATGATATTAATTGGACTTCCATCCTCCAACTTCAAGCTTTTAAGTAATTCTAAATTTTCTGTAAGTGGTATATGATTTTCATCAGATTCATCTTCTTCTACAACCGTTACCACTGTATCTTCATTAACGAATCGGGTCAGGTCGTCAATATGTCCGTCTGTATCATCTCCAAGAATTCCATCGCCCAACCAAAGGATATTCGTGACTCCATAATAGTTTTTGAGATATTCCTCAATTTGCTTCTTAGTGAGATGAGGATTTCTATTTTCGTTTAATAAACAGGCCGTAGTGGTGAGTACCGTTCCCTTTCCATTAAATTCAACAGAACCGCCTTCCATCACAATTTCAGGATGTGATACTGGAAGTTTGAGTTGATGAGCAATCCGAGTGGGAATTACATCATCTAAATCAAAAGGTGGATATTTACCTCCCCATGCATTGTAACCCCAATCAACAATGATTTTTTCATTCGATTCTTTATTTAATAAAAACGCTGGGCCATGATCTCTACACCAAGCATCATTGGTAGGATTTACGTAAAAGAAAACTTGCGACATATCAGCGCCGGCATTCTGAATCTTTGTAAAAGCGTCCTCAGCCATAGCTTTGTCTCGGACATTAATATTCACCTTCTCCCCTTCAGCTACAAGTTTTATGAACTCGCAGTAGGATTTGTAGATGGTTTCAATCTTTCCAGGCCACGTGTCAGAATTATGAGGCCAGCTTAACCACGTTGCTTCATGCTCGGCAAATTCAGCAGGGAAATAAAATCCCTTATTCGCAGGAATTCCTTCAAAAGTTGATTCATTGGTGAAGTTTTCAGGAGCCTCAATTAGATTCATCTTCATCCAAAAATCGCTTTGTAATAGGTTTGTAAGAATCAATTCGACGATCTCTTAGAAATGGCCAATGAGTCCGGTACTCATTGGAATTAGTCATAGATAAAGACTCTACATATACTTCTTCATCCTCATGTGAAGCTTGATATAATACTCGACCAAATGAATTGGTTATAAAAGAGCCTCCCCAAAACTTCATTTCAGCTTCATCCCCAACTCGATTTACTGAAATAACTGGAATTCCATTGGCTACGGAATGTGATTTTTGAATGGTTTGCCAAGCTTGATATTGTTCGTCATTGGTAGCTTTATCTTGTTTATAGTGCCAACCAATTGCAGTAGGATAAAACAACATCTCGGCTCCTTTTAACGCTGTAATTCGTGCCGCTTCTGGATACCATTGATCCCAACAAATGAGTACTCCGATTTTAGCGAACTTGGTTTGGAAAACTTTATAACCCATATCACCTGGAGTAAAGTAAAACTTCTCATAGTAACCAGGATCATCTGGAATGTGCATTTTACGATATTTCCCCAAATAACTTCCATCAGCATCTAACACAGCGGTAGTATTGTGATACATCCCTTCCGTTCTTTTCTCAAATAGTGAAGTGATAATAACTACGCCCAATTCCTTCGCTACTTGAGATAAAGCATCGGTACTTGGTCCTGGAATAGACTCAGCCAGTTTAAAATTCTCATAATCTTCTACATCACAAAAGTATAAGGATTTAAACAGCTCTTGAAGGCACACAATTTGTGCTCCTTTCCCAGCTGCTTCTTTCACTTTCTCAATCGCTTTTGCAAGATTTTCTTCGGGATTAGATGAACAATTCATCTGCACAATCCCAACGTTTACATTTCTATCAGACACGGATTTCCCTTTTTTGGTTCAGGATAAAGGTAGGGATTCTGTTGCGTTCTTAAAATACTATAGGCTCAGCAAATATATTTAATTGAGTAAAGCGGTATAAACCACTCCAGTCAATACAGCAATTCCAAAACTAATCAAGGTCCCTATGAGAATATATTCCGTAAGGTTTCTGTCTTTGGCATCATTTAAATCCCCAAACCTAAACACCGACTTGGCCGCCAAAAGAAATCCAATTCCTTCCCAGTTATTAGTAATAACAAAACCGAAAACGAATAACCGCTCTAAAATACCAATATATTTTCCAGCATTTGCCAGCGAATGATCTCCTTTTTTCTTCTCTGTGGGCGACCAACTTGAAATAAGTACTTTGATAAGAATTGCAGATGGATTGGTAAGAAACAAAACAAGTACTAATAATAGGAATACTTCCTGTGTAAGTACCATGCTTATATTTTTCCAATCCCCTTCCAGCGTAAACCAAATACCTGCTATTACTGATAGGTGCGCAATTTGATCGGCTAAAAACCAGAGTACCTGTTTTCCCTTTTTCTTTCCTTGAAACTGTAATTTCACCGCATCGATAATCCAGTGAGTTACCATAATTATTGGAACCACCATCCAATACGTTCCCAAACTATCTGGAATTAATACAAGAAAACTAAGCAAGCCATGTAAGAATACATGTATAAGCAACATGGGCGATTTAAATTTTTTTGTCTCCTTATCTTTGATAGAAGCATCGGATTGGAGAAAAAAATCTACCACCAAGTGAACTGCGATAAGTTTTAAAATCAACATGATATTAGCCCAATTTAAATACTGAGAGTTTATCTCGGTACAAGTTTTCTACTTCTCGTATTTCTGAAAGATAAGATCTTTGATTCCGCTCACTTACTGAAGACTGGCTGATATTCAGAAGTTTAGCGATTTGCTCTTGAAGTAACGCCGACCCCAAACTTAACTCTACATATTCCGCCACTGCTGGGGTCCAGTTATCCATTACAATTAGTATTAACCGGATCATCAGATTCATTTCATCATCAAAACCTTTATCACTAGTTACAATGCTTAGTGTTTGCTTATTCTTTTTCAGCTCTTCAAAACCTTGCCCCGAATGCAAAAAAGCAGTACCGTTCGACTCGGTTATTCTATCTGAGGAATAACTTTTATCCCCAATACCGATACACATTCTTACATCTACATTTTTTTGCTGCTTTACTGCTGCTTTTATTTGAATGGCTCGATAAAGCGCCTCTTTTGGATTTTTAATTTCCACCTGAAAACTATCTCCCCGATATATTTCCCATGTTTCAGGGTTATCACCTTCTCTTTCAAGAACTACTTTAAGTGTTTCCATCCATTTTTTTGTATTGGATGTTCTTGAATTGATGATATCGCCTGTGATTATACTTGTCATAGCTAAATATAGGTTAATAAGCCTATAATTCAAAATATCGGTTTTAAAGCCTATATATGAACAGATCGGGTTATAAACCTATATACTTATTTTGGATTTCTTTCATGAGCTATGCTAAGTGATCTCCTATTAGTTGCTCGGCTTCTGGGGATTGCTTCGCTCTGCTCGCAAAGGGCTACATACTGGTCATATCTGCGAAGGCAGAAATCTAGAGTTTGATAAAGGCAACGGGCTTAGCTAGCAATCTAGATTCCAATATTCTTCCAAGTGATCCTGAGGATACTTCCGAGGGATCTGCATAAGTTTTTATTGGAATTATGCCTCAATTACTTAACTAAACAAAAGAAAATACCACAAATAGGGTATTTAAAAATCTCACTATAACGAATACTATGGCGTGAAAACTAATAGTAACTCATCGTATTTATGAAATATTTTTATTTACTTAGCACTTTTATATTATTCACTTTTACAAATTCCTATAGTCAGGTCTCATCAGAAAAACTTCCGGGACTTGATGGCGGTAACTTCTTTTCAGTCGTTGAATTCCAGGATACCTTGTATACTATTACATTCGAAGCTGAAATATTTACTTCCGCCGATAACGGAGCAACATGGTCTAAAGACACCCGCTTTAATCTTGGTTGGTCAGCAGCATTTGAAGTAGAAAATACTGCATACTTAACAGTAGATGAATCCAGAAACCAATTATATGTATATGGTTCTTTTGGACTAATGATTTATTCGTCCGGCAAAGTAACCGTACCAGAAACATTACCTGAATTTTTTGGAAGCAGAGGAGCTTTCGGAGAAATGGTGGTTTCGGATTCTGCCTTATATGCCAGCTACCGTTATTCTACGTCCAGTCTTGGGGAAATCATGAAATCTACCGACGGTGGTGTTACATGGGCCTCTCACGACGATCCGAAGCAGTTTTTCACTTATTTGACATCTACCTCTGACGGAAAACTACTTGGGGCATCAGGTAAAAGGTTATACCTTTCTGAATCTGGTGGAGCAACCTTTACTCAGTTAACTATTCCGTCCGAATTTATTGATATAGTTACAGACATACTCGTTTCAGATAATGTGATATACTTTTCTTCTCTGGAGCATGGTATTCAGTCTTCTTCTGATGAAGGAGCTACATGGACACAGATAAATGAAGAAGCTGCCTTCAGCCTGAATGCACTTAGTAATAGCCGGATTCTTGCAGGCGGCTTAAATGCTCATGTGTATATTACTTCTGATGCCGGTGCAAACTGGTCAGACGCTGATCTTGAGTTAACAAGCAGTGTTTTTGCTTACCAGGGAATTAAGGATGTTCTTGAACTCGAGGATGGAACTCTTATTGCCGCTACCGTTTGGGGCGATGTCTACAACAATTCTTACGTTTCTGCTTCTCCAGGAATGTTGACCTCATCGGATGATGGCAATACCTGGACTGAATTAAATGCAGGTCTTGAAGCAACCACCATAACCCAACTATTTCATGATGAGTCTACCGGAGATATTTATTTATACTCTGTTGGAAAAGGGGTATACCAGTGGGATGCAGGAACCAGCAGCTGGGTTTCAGTAGGTACTCCTCCTGATGTTTCTGGAATAGAGAATTTTCTTACTGCTCCTTCAGGCTGGAATGCGATTGGGGGTAGTGTGCGACTTTCTAAAAATCCTGCAACCGAAGAACTTGTGTTAGTTTCCCGTTACGTAACGTTAACCCTAAACGGTGGGAACAATACCTGGGAATTTGTAGAGCATGATCCTCTTGATTTCTTACTTCCCGCTCAACTATTCTTTACAACAGACGGAACTGCCATTGTACATGAGTCGCTTGGTGGGTTTCAGGGAATTTATACTAGTACAGATTTCGTAAACTGGGCTGCTGTTGAAGAAAATCCTAACGGATCTAATATTGAGAATTTCTCAGCTATTGACGGCTACATTGCTTATTTCGATAACTATGCCTTTGATCAAGGTCTGGGTGTACATTACTCTGCAGACTTGGGTGCAACCTGGACACATATTCAGGAAGGACTAGAAGGTACCTTTTTCATAAGAGGCTATTTCATGGATCCGGCTAAAAATGAAGTTCTGACCACAATTAGTTCCTATCCTGCTCCTAATTATACATTAAAAAATTTAATTGAAGTGTATGATTTGGAAACAGAAACTGCTTCAGAAATCAGCTTTTCAACTACGGATGAATCCCTTAACACACCAGAGCTAACTACTCTGTTCCGTTTACCTAATGGCACCATTGTAGGATTCGTACAGGATACAGATCCAGCTACATTTCAACCATTTCCTGTAGGCTACTTTTATCAATCAGGCGAAACATTTACTAAACTTGATGTGGATCTACCAGAAGGAACTGCGGATGAAGTTACTATCACGGGTGATGATACTTTTTTACTTCGATATGACACAGATATCTACGAAATAACTACATCCGGCAATGGAACTCCAACTGAACATTTAGGAGAGAATCCTGCGGCATTCAAAATTCTACCAAATTATCCGAATCCGTTTAATCCGGGAACTCAGTTACAGTTTGAGCTCAATCAACCTTCTGATGCAAATATTGTCGTGTATACGATGTCAGGTCAGGTTGTTAAAGAAGTCGATATGGGAAAACTAGCCTCAGGTATGCACTCTGTGTACTTTGATGCTTCTTCGCTTGCCAGTGGCGTATACATCTATACGGTGCAGGCAGGTTCTCAATTAAGAACCGGAAAAATGACCTTGATTAAATAAAGAAAATTTAAAATTACAGATTCTAAAAGGCAGTCTTATAGACCGCCTTTTTTATACTCTTTTTTTTAAAGCTTGCACCAATAGTCCCTGTTTGATAAAACTCCCACACATCTTTCAATAGCAAACGAAGTAATGTTATTTCTTTCCAGACCTAAATAAAATGAATTTCATTCTAGTTCCGATGGTTACCCTCGGAAACTAACTTGGAATGCACTCCACCGCAGAGCATTGGAGTGAGAAAAATAATTAGATACGTTGATTAGTATAAGAATTAGTTCATAAGTGATTTCCTTTACAGATTCCGGATCAAGTCTGGAATGACAACTGTTTTAAAAGGAGCGAGCTTTTATCTATCTGAATCCTTCATCTCGAATGCTCGGGATCAGAGTGAGGGATAGTAAGTTAAAATTGAACTCATAGAAGCCCCCCCTTGAGGGAGGTGTCATTTTGAGCTTACTCAAAAGTCGGAGGGTGTCGGAAATGGTTGTTACAGGAATTCAACAAAGTTCTTTAAACAACTGAAGCAAATCCATGCAACCATGGAAGAGAGTTATTACCAGAGCCCGAACAAGTTTGCCTTTAAACTTAAATGAGTTTCTTTAATAACTTTATAGAGTTTTGCTGAAAACTTTTTCTACATGGTTCAATAGTTAATAACTGGCGCCTATTATTCGGATATGAGAATACCCTCCAGCCTTAGAATTGTTGGCAGAAAGAATGAGTTGGTGACCTCACCAAATACCTGCCACATTGCTCTTTAAAGGTAGCTCATCCCCTCCTTACTAAGGATGGGATTGAGGGAATGTCGATTTTTCGATTGGCTCGAAGCTTTCCGTAATTGTGAAGAAAAGTCTTCCTTTTGCTAGGAACGTATGAGGCTAAGCAATCTATAAAGTAAAAGCCAAAATCAGGAAATCACTTCGCTCAGCTCGTGAATGGATGACTGGGATTTACAATTCCAAATTCTCTTCACCAAAGCAATTCCTGATCTCACCTTCAAGGAACTTACAAATGGAAGGATTTCCAGAAATAATTCGTTTTCCGAAAAGTTTATTCTGCTTTCCTTTCCAATCCGTTGAGATTCCACCTGCTTCTTTTATAATGAGCATACCTGCTGCGATGTCCCAGGGATTCAAACCATATTCATAAAATCCTTCAACTCTTCCCGCCGCTACACAGCAAAGATCATAAGAAGCAGCTCCTGCTCTTCGAACTCCATGTGTTTTTTGCATCATATTTTTGAGCACTTGCAAATATGGATCTACAAGCTCAAATTGACTGTAGGGAAATCCAGTCGAAATTAACGCTTTTGATGGATCCGTTATTTCAGAAATAGAAAGCTTTTGATCTCCTAAATAAGCACCATCGCTTTCTACTGCCCAAAACCACTCATCATTTGCTACTTCAAGTACCAATCCGACTTTAGGCTCTCTATTCTCCCAAAATGCAATTGAAACACAGTATGGTGGAAATCCATGTGAAAAATTTGTGGTGCCATCAATGGGATCGATGATCCATACTCTACCACTTGGGAGTTCGGTGTATGTATTTGATTCTTCGGCCAAAAACCTATCCTTAGGAAACACCGATTTTATGACCTCAATGATTTTCTTCTCGGAAGCTAGGTCAGCGTCGGTTACTAAATCGTTTTTACGCTTCAGCTCTACCCCAAAGGTCTCCGATTTGGCAAATTCTCTGATAATAATTGCAGCTTCTGAGGATGCTTTCCGTGCTGTTTCCAGTTCTTTTTTGTACTTCAAAGTATTTTTAATTGAATAATTCCTAATTCTTAATTCATCTTTAATCTAACCTAAAATTTGAAGATATTTAAGTTCTAATCATTCACTACAAGTTAACATTTAATGATCATCCCAATTGCGAGCGATCACGCAGGTTTCGAAGCAAAAACCATCACCAAAGAAATTTTGGAGGAGCTTGGTCATACTCCAGTCGATTTTGGTACCCATACTCCCGATTCAGTAGACTATGCTGATTTTGCTGTACAAGTTTCAGAACGAGTAAACTCTGGAGAATATCATCAGGGAATTATCCTTTGTGGAAGTGGTCAAGGTGTTTGTATGACCGCTAACAAGTACCCGAAAGTTCGTGCTGCTTTAGTGTATAATCACGAAGTTTCAGCAATGACACGCCTTCATAATGATGCCAATATTCTCTGTATTCCAGGTCGTGAACTTGAAGATAATAGAAAAGAACTGAAAGCTATTTTAACCGCTTGGTTTGGTACTGAATTTGAAGGTGGTCGACATCTCCGACGTGTCGAAAAAATTGAATCCCTAACACAAAAAGACCTTAGTTGATGAAATCTATCCAAGAACAAGATCCAAAAATCTTTGAACTTCTTGAAAAAGAGACTGAACGCCAGAATACCAATCTTGAGCTTATTGCTTCAGAGAACTTCGTTACCCGTGCGGTTTTACAGGCAAACGGAAGTAATCTTACTAATAAATACGCAGAAGGTTATCCTGGAAAAAGATATTACGGTGGATGTGAATACGCTGATGTAATTGAGGATATCGCTCGCGATCGTGCAAAAAAACTTTTTGGCGCTGATTGGGTAAACGTTCAACCTCATTCTGGTGCAACTGCGAATGCAGCTGTTTACTTGGCATTAATGAAGCCTGGTGATACGCTTTTAGGGTTTGATCTTTCACATGGTGGACACTTAACACATGGCTCCCCTGTTAATTTTTCTGGAATCTATTTTAAGCCTGAATTTTACGGAGTTGATAAAGAAACTGGTCGACTTGATTACAATAAAATCCGAGAGAAAGCTAAAGCTGTAAAACCAAAAATGATTTCTATTGGTGCTTCCGCATATTCAAGAGATTATGATTACGAAGCTTTCAGAAGTATTGCTGATGAAGTTGGTGCATTACTTTGGATGGATATGGCACATACTGCAGGCTTAATTGCCACAAAGGTTTTAAATGACCCACTTCCATATGCACATGTTGTAACAACCACTACCCATAAAACACTTCGCGGACCTCGCGGCGGAATGATTTTAGTTGGAAAAGATGGCGAAAATACTCTTGGAGTAGTTGCAGCAAAATCTGGACGTGTAAAGAACTGGAGTGAAGTACTGGATTCAGCTGTTTTTCCAGGGACTCAAGGTGGTCCACTTATGCATGTAGTTGCAGCTAAGGCAGTAGCCTATGGTGAGGCCTTAGAAGATTCATTCAAAGACTACCAACTTCAGGTTCAAAAAAATGCTTCCGCACTTGCTGCTAAATTTGTAGAACTAGGATATAATATTGTAAGTGGTGGTACCGACAATCACTTAATATTGATGGATCTTCGAAATAAAGGAGTAACTGGAAAAATTGCTGAAGAAGCTCTTGGTAAAGCAGCCATTACAGTAAACAAAAATATGGTACCATTTGATAATGAAAGTCCGTTTGTAACATCAGGAATCCGAATTGGTTCTCCTGCAATGACAACGCGTGGATTGAAAGAAGCTGAGTTTGAATACATTGCAGTTCTTATTGATAAAGTAATTCAGAATCCAAGCAATGAAGATATCCATAAGCAAGTTACTGGAGAAGTAGCCGCACTATGCGAACGCTTTCCATTGTATGACTTCGTAACAGCTTAATCCAGTAATTTGTCTACCGAAGAACGCCAAATAATGGGAGCTCAACCTCCCAAAGTTGTTAAACCAGCTGACCGAACTGATCAAATGTCTTTCTTAGAACATCTAGAAGAACTAAGATGGAGAATCATTAAAGGGATGATCGGAATTATTGTCGGAGTAATAGTAGCATTCATTTTTTCAGAATTTGTGATTGATGCTGTTTTACTCGGTCCTACCAAGGCTTCGTTTTTTATGTATGATATTATTAATGTTGATGCTATAGATTTAACGCTTCAAAGCAGAAAACTACCCGGTCAGTTTTTCACATTTTGGGGAATGCTTTTTGTATCAGGATTTTTGATTGGTTCTCCCATCTTTATCTATCAAATCTGGGCGTTTTTAGAACCTGCACTTGAAACTAAGGAAAAATGGAAAACTATTGTTAGTGCTCTATTTATTACTTTTTTCTTTTTGGTTGGTGTTGCATTCGGATATTTGATTCTGGTTCCCTTTGCTCTCCAGTTTTTTGCTTCGTTTAATATTTCGACATCAGGTATCGTAAGAAATGATTTTGACATCAACGAATACTTTAGTTCGTTAGCAATGTGGGTTGTTTCATGTGGACTTATTTTTCAGGTACCTGTTGTAAGTTATGCACTATCTAAAATTGGTCTTCTGACGCCCGCATTTTTAAGAAAATACCGCCGACATGCACTCATTGTTTGTTTAGTTATGGCTGCATTACTCACACCGCCAGACCCAATATCTCAGATTTTGATCGCTATGCCCTTAGCAGTATTGTACGAGTTTTCAATTTGGGTAAGCTATATAGCAGGGAAACGTAGAGACAAAGAACTAAAACGAGCTTTTGGAGAAACCGAGTCTTAACATTTCCAGAATCTTTCATAAAGTTGAGTAGAGTTTTTATGCATTTGAAACAGTATATTTAATGCTGCGATTTCACATACTAAAACTCTAAAATCTCGGTTTATTAACCGAAACTAAGAACGTTCAAAATTCCTTAGATGACTTCAAAAAATATATTAATAGATTTTTTATTTATTACATTTTCTATACTGTTTCTATCGGCTTGCAATAACAATAATAGCAATCCTTTTGTAGCTGATTATTCGGATGCACCACCACTACCCGATACATCCAGTGCAATATCAAAGGTTACATTCGAATCTGGACTAATTTATTATTTAATAGAAGAAGGTAACCCAGAATCGTTCGATGTTGTATTCAGAGATGATATCATTGCTTATTATACCACTAGACTTGAAGATGAAGAAATTATTGGTAGTTCTTATATAAATGGAAGTACTTCCCCTGTTAGGGTTAATAATGTAGGGGACCAAAGTACTATTAATTATGTTGGATCAGGATTTGCAGAAGGTGTAATCGGAATGAAAGAAGGAGAACGAAGAGTATTAGTAATACCATCAGAAATTAATTCTACTTCAGAAACTCTAATTTTTGATATCGATCTAGTAACTATAGAGTACTAAGCATAAATTACACGTACTCTTTAGGCACGCCTTCTTTTATACTAGTAGTGATTTCGTAAGGAATAGTTTGCGCACTAATCGCCCATGTTTTTGCTGTGAGTTCATCCCCTTTTAGGAAAAAAACTTCTGTTCCTTTTTCATAGGAGTCAGTTCCCAAGAAAATCATGGTATAATCCATACTTATAACTCCCACTTGCTCATATAGCTTTTCTCCTATTTTACACTTAATTGAGTTGGTTAAAAGCCTCGGAATCCCATCACCATAGCCAGCTGGGATAATTCCAATATTCCCATCTGTTGGAGCAATCCATTTCCCTCCGTAACTAACAGATTCTCCTTTTTTTACTTTCTTGACCTGCATTAAAAAAGACTTCCAATCTAAAATTGGTTTTAATTCTTCTACTTCAACTTCTCCTGCTCCATATCCATACAAACATACTCCTGGGCGAACTGCATCGAATTGAAGATTTAAATCTTTGTAATGAAAGATCCCACCTGTATTTGCAGTATGAGTTAACCATTCTGATGGAAATTGAGCTCGTATTTCTTTGAATAACTCAAGCTGAGTTTTAACTTCTGGATTTCCAGGATCGTCCGATTTAAAATAGTGCGTATAAATACCTGTACATGTTAAATCTTGATACTTTAATATAGATTCTGATAAATCACTCACTTGTTCAGGCAGTACTCCAAGCCTATGCATCCCCGTATCAATATTAATTTGATATTTTGTACCTGCTTTAAGTACGTTTAGTGAATCAATTTCTGCTAAGGTTGCCGTAAGATTAAAGTCTTTAAGAATGCCTGCTGTTTCATGTGTAGGAGCTTCAAATACTAAAATGGGATTTGTAATTCCTGCTTCACGAAGTTGTTTCCCTTCATTGGTACGTGCTACACAAAACCATTCTACTCTTTCTTTAATGTGATTCGCGATTGGGATTACTCCGTGACCATATGCATTATCTTTAACCACTGCCATTCTTTGAACGCCAAGATTTAATCTTCTGTCTACGGCATCAAGATTATTGTCTAATTTTGTTAAATGAATTATAAGTTTTGAGTTCAATTAAACCACTTCTTCTTGTTTGATTTTTTTAGGATGATTTGAGCTGCATTATGTCCTGCAGCACCGAATACTCCACCTCCTGGATGACATGAAGCACTAGAAAGATACAGATTTTTAATTGGTGTTTCGTATCTACTCATCTCTGGAATTGGGCGAAACATAAACATTTGATCAAAGCTCATTTCTACATGCATCACATTTCCTTTTAATAATCCATGTTTCCTTTCGATATCAAGTGGACTTTGTATGTACCAATCAATCAATTTCCCTTTCATATTTGGTGCGTAATCAACGACTACATCGTATATTTTTTGGGCTTCTCGTTCCCGAATATCATCCCATTTTAATCCATTTGCTAATTCATAGGGATGCCATTGAGCCCAAACAAACATTGTATGTTTCCCATCTTTTGCAACTTCTGGATCAATTTTGGAGAAAGTCATGGCTAAAACTGCTGGCTTTTCCGGTGGGAGTTTTTTGGTATAATCTCCAATCGCATTATTCATGTATTGAACCGATGGAGCCATTAATTGAATTCCATTATGGATGTAAGGATCATCAGGTGCAGCAGTATATTGAGGAAGCTCTTCAACAGCACATCGAATTACCATTCCAAATCCATTTCCCACGTTAATATTTTCAACTTTCTTGAACATAGAATCACCTAAATGTTCCCGACCAACCATCTTCATCATTGTGGTTTGAATGTGCGCATTAGAAACTATGATTGGAGCTCTGAACTCTTTACCTTCCTCCGTTTGAACCCCAATGGCCTTTCCATTTTCTATCAATATTTTTTCTATTGGGTGATTGGCTTTCACTTCTCCACCATGTGACTCTATCAAATTCTTCATAGCTTGCGTTAACATGCCACTTCCACCTTTTGGATGCTTTGCTCCACTTTGATGTAGCATCGACTGCCAACCCACAAAATCTCCTGTAGCTGAATGATCGGGCAAGGGACCTGATTGAGCTGCAAACCATAATAGTGCTGCTTTCATGTGTGGACTTTCAAAAGCATCATCGACTACTTTTCCATAACTGGACAATATTTTTTGAAGTCCAGAAGTACTCTCTCCTTTTTTAAACATGGCTCCATCTTTAATCTGAGCTTTTACCATTTCTGCGAAAATTCCTCCTGTGGTTGGAGTAGTCATAAATGCTTTCAAAACTCCATTGTTGATCTTGCCCCAAAAATCTATAAAATCTTTATAGTTCTTCACGTCTTCTGGAGCTACTTTCGAAATTGATTCTAGTGTACGATCAACATCTTTCCAGAAATGGATAACGCCTTTTCCAGTAGCAACTGGATATGACATAATTGGATCCATATCAATATATTCTAAGCCATATTTGGTAAGCTCTAGTTCCTCAATAATTCCGGTTTGATGAATCATGATATGAACCGAGGAACCTACATCCATCAAAAAGCCATTTGGGTTCTCTTTAGATTCGAACATTCGTTCGGTACAAACAGCCCCACCAATTGTTTCCCTGCGCTCAAGAACTAAAACTTTATATCCATTTTTAGCGAGGTAGCAACCAGTAGTTAGTCCATTATGCCCAGAACCGATGATTATAGCGTCGTAATTATTCATAGAAGAAAGATAAAACGAATTGATTGAAAGCGAAGATTTATTAAGTTGTCTAACAGTTTGCCAACCATAATACTAATGATGTCATTCAGAGCGAAGTAAAGATTCTGCAGGATGATTTAAATTTGATTATATGAAAATAGGCCGATTTGAAGTAGAACAACTAAGTGAGGGTATTTTTGATGTATATAATAAAGGAATCTTCCAAAAAGTGGGTGCCGATGATATCACTTCTAAAAAACAATTTGAAGAGGTTCCGACTACAGCCAGTCAAATAGGAATCGATCCTATCTTAATCCGTGATGGTAAACATGTAATTCTACTTGATACTGGCTTGGGTTGGGGATTGGATTCTAAGAGTGAATACTCCGATACTTCGAACCTAAAAACCAACCTCGATATTTTCGGACTTACTCCAACCGATGTAACACATGTTGTGTTAACGCACCTTCATTTCGATCATTCTGCAGGATGTACGTATGTTGATAATACTGCTACAACTCAGCCAACTATGCCTTACGCGAACTATTTTCTTCAAAAATTGGAATGGCATTATGCTGTTCAAAGAATGGGAGAAGACAATCCGGTTGCTGGTGGTGATTATAATTTAGACGAGTTTTACAAGCTATATGCAGAGGAAAAATTAGTTTTGATTACAGATACATTCTTCGAGTTACTTCCTGGGATTACACTTATTAAAACTGGTGGACATACACCTGGACATCAAATAGTGAAAATTCAAGATGCTGGTGAAACCGCTTATTTCTTAGGTGATTTAGTTCCTAATGAATTTCACCTGAATCATTATGGAATGAAAGAAATGGATATCGATCCTATTCAATCCAAAAAAGCTAAAACATTGCTTCTTAGACAAGCTGTTAAAGAAAAAGCTGCTGTTTTCTTTTACCACTCCATTCATGTGAAGAATGGCGTTCTTGTACAAGATGAAGAAAAGAGATATGCCTTACTCGAAGTGAAATGAATAGTTTAAAATTTCCACCCATATATTTTTTTATTTTAATCTCTTGTTTTGGATGCCAAAACGATGGGGCAAAAGATGAAAATATGTTACGGAACCCTGATTTTGAATATAAGGCTTATACTAAAACAACTACTGATTTTATTATTTCGAGAAGTGAATATAAAGATAAACTCTACGGTTTCTGGTTAGCTCAATGTATTGCCAACTGGACTGGATTAGTTACTGAAATGGATAAAATTGGTAACATTGGTGAAATAAAAACGGGCAAATTCTACACAAGAGAAGATTGGGGGAAACCTGATCAACCAAGTATATGGGGAGAAGGAATTCCAAGTGCACTTTCTCCTACAATAGACTTTGTTTTTGAAGATTCGGTAGGTGTTTGGGGAGCTGATGACGACACGGATATCGAATATATCTACCAACATCTATTATTTGAGAATGAAACAAGTATTCTTACTAGTCAGGAAATACGACAGGGATGGCTTGATCATATACACACTGAAGAAGAGAATTATCTTTGGGTTTCAAATCAAGCCGCCTTCGACCTAATGCAAGAAGGTGTATTGCCACCTGAAACAAGCAATCCAGATTTGAACCCTCATTATGCTATGATAGATGCGCAACTCACAACTGAAATTTTTGGTTTATTCTCTCCATCACGCCCTGATTTTGCTCGGAAAATGGCTCATTTGCCTATACAAACTACAGCTAGAGAAGAAGCACAATGGATCTCAGAATTCTATGTAAGTATGTATTCTCTAGCCATTCAAATTGAATCTGATAAACCTATTAAAGATCAATTATTAGTTAATGCAGAAACAGCGGTGGATATTTTTCCTACAGATTCATATCCATCTAAAATGTACACTTTTGTAAAGTCTAGATATGATGCAGGAGTTCCTTGGGAGCAAACAAGAGATGAGATATATCAACGCTACCAAGTGGAACAAAAAGATGGATATCAAATAACTTCCCAGAACCTATACTGTAATGGATGCTTCGCTTCTGGGATTAACTTCGCTGCAAGTTTGGTTAGTCTTTTTTATGGAGAAGGTGATATCATTGAGACAATAAAAATTGGAGCTCTTACTGGTTGGGATTCTGATAATCCTACTGCAACGTGGGGTGGAATGCTTGGGTTTATTCATGGGAAAAAAGGCGTTGAAAAAGCTTTCGAAAGAAAATTCTCAGAAACTTTTTATATACATCGAACACGAAAAGGATTTGACAACAAGGGCTATGATACCTTTAGCAACATGGCAAAAAAAGGTGTTTATATTACTGATCGTGTGATACAGGACGAACTAGGTGGAGGAATAAATCTTGATAAAAATATCTGGTACATACCAAAAAATACTCCTTAGTTATTGTAAGTAGAATGAAAAAAACTCCCGTTGTTATAGATCAATCTGAAAGACTCTTTGTGGGTCTTAATATTCGAACCTCACTTTCAGAAAATAAAGTAAAAAAACTCTGGCAGAGCTTTGGCCCCAAGCGCAAAGAAATAAATCATCAAATTACTTTAGACTCCTATTCAATTGAAATCTATGAGCCAGGTTCGGAAATGATAAACTTCACTCCTAATACAAAATTCGAAAAATGGGCTACCGTTCAAGTATCAGAATTTGAAGCCGTACCAGAAGGATTAGAAACGCTCGTCATTCCAAAGGGGAAATATGCCGTATTTATATACAAGGGATTACATTCTGAGTATCCTAAATTCGCTCAATACATTTTTAGTGAATGGCTCCCTTCGTCTGACTATGAATTAGATGATCGTCCACATTTTGAGGTTATGGGTAATAAATACTTCGGTCCTATGAATCCAGATTCTGAAGAAGAGATATGGATTCCAATTAAAGATAGTATTCACCTATGAATTTAATAAAGGATTTCACGTCTACTATTCTTGAGTTAGAGGATGATTATGAGGGGAAAGTGACAGCTACTCTTGTTTCGTCGAACTTCAACGTTGGAAATCGAAAAAGTGTGCTATATATACATGGTTATATCGACTACTTTTTTCACCCTCATTTAGCAGAGCAGTTTATTGATCATGGTTTTGATTTCTACGCTTTAGATCTTAGAAAATATGGACGATCTCTATTAAATCATCAACACCCAAACTACTGTAGAAATCTGGACGAGTATTTTGAGGAAATTTCCATTGCCATTCGGAAAATCAAAGAATCAAATACATCAATTTATCTTTTAGGGCATTCTACTGGTGGTCTAATTACATCCAATTATATGAATGATGGTGAAGAAAAAGATCAGATTGCTGGACTTATATTAAACTCTCCATTCTTCGACTTTAATCAATCGAAATTACGGACTTTCATAAGTCTTTGTGTTGCAAAAATTATCTCCGCTTTATCCCCTTATTCAAAAATTGAAGGTGCTTTAAGTCCTACTTATCCGAAAAGTATTCATAAAGATTATCATGGTGATTGGGATTTTAACCTCAAATGGAAACCGATAAATGGATTTCCTACCTACTTTAAATGGGTTTCTGCTATCGGGAAAGCACAGAAAAAACTAGCCCATTCCAATATCACAGCCCCAATTTTATTAATGCATTCCTCAGGATCTAAAAAATTAATTGCATTTTCTGAAGAAGCAACCTTAAATGACCTAGTTCTAGATATTGAAGACATGAAAAGAGTTGGTAAAAACTTAGGAAATGAAGTTAGCTTCGTACAAATTAACCATGCGATGCACGATATCTTCCTCTCATCTAAAAAAGTAAGAGACGCTGCCTTTAAAAAGATGTTTGAATGGTTGGATGATCATTAACATAAAACTGAACTTCCAAATATGTTATATATAATTAGTGGGGCATCTAGATCAGGCAAAACCATAATTGCTAAAAAGATATCAGCACAAAAAGGAATTTCATTTTTCTCTATTGACTGGCTTGTTATGGGATTCACGAATGGTATTCCAGAATATGGAATCCATGATTTATTATTTCCTGACGAAATAGCAAAACGTTCTTGGAATTTCTTGAAAGCAATGCTAGAAACGATTCTCTATAATGATGTTGATTATATTATTGAAGGAGAAGCAATACTACCTGAGTTAATAATTGAACTGATGGAAAAGCATCCCAAGAAAATAAACATATGCTTTCTTGGCTATACAGATGTTATTATCGATGAGAAAGTTAAAGACATAAAAGATTTTAGCGATGGAAAAAGTGATTGGTTGGTCGATAAATCGGATGCATACATTATTGATCATATAAATAATATGATACGTCACAGCAGAATAATTGAAAAATCTTGTATCTCTACTGGCTTACCCTATTTCGATACTTCTGAAAATTTTACTAAAACTATCATCGATGCTGAAACATATTTATTACACTGATTGAAAAGCTAATCGATTCCTACTAAAATAGATTGCTCAATACACTTTTTAATTTAATCTAAATAAGTAGTTTACCTAAATAACACTCCCTGCATACCCTGAAATAAAATGAGAATGCTAAAATTTAGACCAGCTACAATAAACGATCTCAAATTACTAAAGTATTGGGATACAAAACCACACGTTATTGCTTGTGATCCAGATGATGATTGGAATTGGGAATTTGAACTACCTCGAAGTCCAAAATGGAGAGACCAATTGATTGCTGAACTAGATAATGAGCCTATTGGAATTGTACAAATTATTGACCCAAATCTAGAAGAGACTCATTATTGGGGAGAAGTTGAAAAAAACAAAAGAGCCATTGATATATGGATTGGGGAAGAAAAGAATCTGAATAAAGGATATGGAACTTTAATGATGAAGTTAGCCATTGAAAGATGCTTTGAAAATCCTGAAGTTGATGGAATTCTGATTGACCCACTAAAAAGCAATACTAAAGCTCATAGATTCTATGAAAGACTTGGATTTGAATTTTTAGAACATAGAATTTTTGATGACACAGCATGTACTATATACGAGTTAAAGAGAATAAAGGAAATTTAAGAAGAGCAATAATCTTTCCCTAACTCTTCCTTTATGATGTAAAAATTTACTTTAACAATATGTCGGTAACAAAAAAGGCTCGAGTAAACCCGAGCCTTTTTAATATTCTAAATGATGATTAAGATTACTTATTCATCGAGATCAAAAAATCTTCGTTGTTCTTGGTTCCTTTGATTTTATCAATCAGAAACTCAGCCGCTTCGAATGAATTCATGTTCGTTAGGTAACGACGAAGTAATACTACTTTTTCACGTTCAGCATCAGAAACAAGAAGCTCTTCCCTTCTAGTTCCACTTCTAAAAATATCAATCGCTGGATAGATTCTACGGTCTGAAATTCGTCGGTCGAGTACAATCTCACTGTTTCCTGTTCCTTTGAATTCCTCGAAGATAACATCATCCATACGAGAGCCGGTATCAACAAGGGCTGTGGCAATAATAGTTAGCGATCCACCGCCTTCAATATTTCGAGCCGAACTAAATAACTGACGCGGTATTTTAAGGGCTTCAGAATCAACACCACCACTCATGGTTCTACCCTTGTTGTTGGCGCCAACGTTGTAAGCACGAGCTAGTCTTGTAATAGAGTCTAGCAATAATAATACATCGTGACCACTTTCAACCAAGCGTTTCGCTTTCTCAAATACGATTTCTGAAAGACCGATATGGTTTTCGGGTTTTTCATCAAAGGTAGAAGCAACAACTTCAGCGCCTTTTACATTACGTTCCATCTCCGTTACTTCTTCAGGACGTTCATCAATCAACAAAATTAAAATCTTTGTTTCAGGATGATTGGTAGCTACCGCATTCGCTATATTTCGAAGAATGGTCGTCTTCCCAGTTTTAGGTTGCGCAACAATTAGTTGTCTCTGTCCCATGCCCACTGGAGCAAATAAATCTATAAAACGAGTGGTGTATTCACGTGGATTATACTCTAAGGTATATCGCTTTTCTGGGTGTATTGGAAGCATATCATCAAATACACCACGATTATCCATGTCGGTAGGAATTCTACCATTTACACCTTCCACTCTTAATAATGCGAAGTATCGTTCACCTACTTTTGGTGGGCGAATAATTCCAATCACACAATCGCCTTGGCGAAGTCTAAATCTTTTTATCTGTGATGGAGAAACATAAATATCATCTGGGCTAGCTTTGTAATTATAATTCACTGAGCGCAGGAATCCGTATCCATCAGGTAAAATTTCAAGCGTACCTTCGTTAATTAAATAAGGTCCAAGTTGACCTGAAATTTCTTCTAATCGTTCAGCAAGTGTAGGCGCATCAGAATCTGGGAGTTGATTATGCTCGTGGTGACGATTTTTATTCCGATTCTGATTCCTTTGGTTTCTCTGATTTTCTCGCTGCTTTCTTCTTCTTTCTTGTTCTTTCTGATCTTCTTCATCACTCTCCTTTTTATAGGAGACGATGTGTGAATGAGCACCATAAGATGTTTTTTCACCATCTTTCTGACTTGTTAATTTAGCCTCAGGTTCGGCTTCTTTATCCTTAGTAGCCTCAGTTTTCTCCGGTTCAGGATTATGTGAATCCTCTTCATTTGGACTTTCATCCTGAGGAACTTCAATACGCTCTCTCTTAACAATCCTTTTTCGTTGCCGCTTTGGCGCAGCTGATTCATTGGATTCTCCAACGTTCGAAGATTGTTTAATAAGTTCTAGAAGGTCTTGCTTTTTAACGCCTGTAACCCGTTTTACACCTACGGATTTAGCAATCACTTGCAATTCGGGAAGTTTTTTAGATTTTAAGGCTTCCAACTCTCCAGCCGAAAGTCCGCCTGTCTGATTATCTGACATATAATATGTATGCTATTGCGATATTATTCTTACTGAATTTGGGGTGAGCGCTGAATTATCATTGTTGTAGATAATAGTTTAAAGCACTCAATCAGGTAAGGATGAAAAAGAGTAGGTGGCTAATTTCTTTCTGTATTTTCGGTCAACCACCGCTTTACTGTTGAGTAAAAGTAAAAACTTCCAGCAAAAATTACTAACTCTGTATTCAATTCATTTAAAATCATTTTACAGGTATTCTCGTCTATCTTTCGAGCAGAAATATACTCTTCTACATCGGAAAATGTTGCTGCCCTTTCCCCATCTTGTTCGTAAAAAAATACTTCATCAAAGCGAGTAAATTTTGAAAGAATTTCTGTTTTCAACTTGTCCTTCATCATCGATAAAATCAATACTTTTTTGAACGATGGAATTCGATTTACGGCGTCCATCATAGCATCAATTGCTTGCTCGTTATGTGATCCTGAAAAGAACCATTGCTTGCTATGATGAAGCTTCTCAAATCGAGCAGGAACTCCTTTAAAGTTCTCTATAGAGTCTTTTAAGGCTGATTTTGATATTTGGAATTTTTCATTTAGCACTTCAACCGCTAAGTAAACCATAGCAATATTCCACGCATTTACTGGCTCAATTAACTTGGTTTTAAAGTCTTCTTTATTCCTTCCAAGAAAGATCATTCCCAGATTATAAACTGGCTTTAAATCACTGCTTTTAAATAAAACTGAGCTCTCCATATTTACCTTTTCTTCAACTACTTTCATTGATTCTAAATCCAGATTTCCCACAACAACAGGAATATTCTTTTTGATAATCCCTGCCTTTTCGAAAGCTATTTTCTCGATCGAATCTCCTAAAATTTTCTCATGATCTTTTCCAATACTGGTAATAATTGAGAGTTCAGGTTGAATAATATTGGTTGAATCTAGTCTTCCTCCTAAACCCGTTTCAATAATTGCAATGTCTATGTTCTCTTTTGCGAATATCCAGAATGAAAGTGCTGTACTAATTTCGAAATAGGTCAATGGAATTTCTTGAAGCACCAACTCTGTTTTCTGAAAAAATTCTAGTATTGTTTGATCTTTTACTTCTTCTCCAGAAATACGAACTCGTTCATTGTATTTTAGAAGATGCGGAGAAATAAAAATCCCTGTTTTAAATCCCGCCTTGTGATAGACAGCCTCAAGGAGATAACATGTTGTCCCTTTTCCATTGGTTCCGGCAACATGAATGCTTTTGAATTGATTTTGGGGATTACCGATCTTTTCACAAAATCGACTAATGTTTTCTAGCCCAAAGTTGGTTGCTTTATCCCCTACTTTAGAAAACATAGGAATGGAATTCAGAAAATTCCACACATCGTTAATGGATTTAAATCTACCCATTACTTAAGATTAGCCTGCTTAAAATCTTCAAACTGTTCTTTTATTCCTGCAATTGAAGAGTGCTTCACATCAAATTGATTATTATCTATTGATTCCACTAAACGTATTTCTCTTATGGAATTGGTAGTAAATACAGCCTCAGCTTGTAGTATTTCTTCTAAATGATATTCACCTTCAATAAGATTTATACCTTCCATTTTTCTGGTTAACTCAATTACAATATCCCTTGTAATTCCTGGGAGTAAATCACAGTTCAAAGAAGGTGTAAAGGTTGTGTTTCCCTTCACCCAAAAAATATTCGAAATTGTTGTTTCACTGATTTTTTCAGCCATAGTTAGCATAAGCGCGTCGTCTGCACCCGAGGTAGTTGCTTCTCTCGCTGCTTGAATATAATTCAACCCGTTAGACAACTTAAATTGACGCTCTAAGGCTCTTGAAGGAATTGCCCGAGTGTATACTGTAGAAAGCATTATCGTTTCTTTAACGGAAGTTATAGGAGCACAACTTGTAATCCAATGGGCCATCGATGAATCCGTTGCATAGCCTCTTTTACCATCTCTCCAACATTGAACACGAACAAGAGCATCTGTTTCTAACATATTACTCGCTTCTAAAAGCTCCAAGATTTTAAACTTGAAATCGTTGAAGTAAAATGGAGCCTCTATTCCTAAAAAGTTAGCTCCAGCTATAAATCGTGAATAATGTTCTTCGAGCTTTAGAAATTTACCTTGGTACGAACGAAGGGTATCAAAGCATCCATCACCATACATCATACCTCTGTTTAAAGGAGAAATTCTAAGTTCTTCTTCTGGGATTAACGAACCATTATATATGATGTAGTCTTTCATACTGTACGAGTTTAAAAAAGCTCGTTCACTACCCCTTTTTGGTAGCCTACATGTGTAGAGATTAAAGCTCCGTTTTCGTCCAACAATAAATAACTTGGAATACCAGGAGCTCTTACCGTATTAAATAAAATAGTTCCATCAATGTAAAGATAGTCATGTTTTAAAATAGCTTCTTCGGCACTGTCAGTTGCATCTTTAACTAGTGCTGCTACCACTTTAAGATCAGAATTATTGTCTGAAATTAGTTCTATCTCATCCAACAATTTTGCTGATTTATCTGACCAGGAAGACCAAAATACAAGTAGGATTGGATTCCCTGATAAATCTCCAAGCTTTAAACTATCATCCTTAATAATAAAAGGATGGGCTTTTGTAAGGAGCGAATCATAACCAAGCGTATGTTCTTTGAATCTTACTTGTTGCTGATGTTTAAAGTTAAACGAGGTAAGCACAATGAAAATCATTGTGAATACGGCAACAATAGCCATGAATGGTATAAAATATTTCTGATCTAATTTCATATCTCTAAATTAAGAAACTTATAGGCGGGATAAATAGAGAAATTTATTCTGTTTTAATAATAACTACCGTAAGTGGATCTATTATAATTTCGTTTGATCTAATTTCTACACCATTCAAATTGTCAACCTCTGTTACTCCCGCTTCATCACTATCTACAAGTACAGTACCTTTTGATAAATCTTCTTTAATGGAAATAGTTCTTTCAATTGAATCTGCATTAATCAATACATAGAATGTTTCCCTTGTAGTGGATACCGTTTTAAAGAATAGTATAAGATCTTCTTCGGCAATATCGTTGGATGCCATTAAAGAAACTTGTTTTGAGACAAGATCTTGAGTTCCTAATCTAAAGGCATCAGAGGACTTTCTCAAAGCTATAAGTCCACGAGTATATTCCATCGTCTTTTTGTGTATACCATCTTCTGTAACTTTATCCCAATCAAACATATTTATAGCATCAGATGCATCGTAAGAGTTTTCAATGAAATACGGTTGATTAAATCCATCCATGATCGCAAACTCTCTATCAGGAATTTCAGTAGACTTCCACTGTTTAGTTCTTCCGTATTCTTGTCCCGCATGTAAGAAAGCGACTCCTTGACTAGTAAGAATTATAGCGTTTCCAAGTCGAATTCGTTTTTGAATTTCATTTTCATATTGCTCAGGATCTTTTTTAATGGATTGAGCAATTACATCATGCAATGTGAGATTATCATGTGCTGCAATATATTGAAGTACATCTCCAGGATCGTCTTCATTTGAATTACTTGGCTTAGCAATAACATTATTGAATATGGTTTGGATTGATCTTGGTTCACCAGTAATAAATCGTGGTTCACCTTCTGAGCCAAATCCAGATTTCAATTCATTCCTCATTTCATCTGAAAAACAAGACACGCTATTAGTTTCATTCATCCAGTCTTGATCGGCAGGCTTTACTTTTTCATCATCATCATCACCTGCGAAAGTTCTCCAACATTCCCCAACCATATTAATTTTTGGATTGATCTTTGTAGCTTCGTCGAAAGCAATTTGGATCGTTTCTGCATCCAAATCTCCCATTAAATCAAATCGGAAACCATCAACCTTAAATTCTTTTGTCCAATATATGATAGAATCAATAATGAGCTTTCTAACCATTGCATGTGTGGTTCCAGGTCTACCTCCTCCATAACTTTCTTTAGGTCTACCTTCTGCATCCATAAAATGATAATAGCCTGGCACGATATCTTCTAAAAAAGAAAGTCGAGCTGTATGGTTGTAAACTACATCTAATGTGATTCCTAATCCTTCGGCATGAATAGCGTTAATGAGCTCTTTCAATTCTTTAATTCTGAGCTCAGGATCTAAAGGATTTTCTGAATACATCCCCTCGATAGAAAAATAGCTGTCTGGACCATATCCCCAATTGTAATTAGTACCCACTGCATAATCCATCATTCGTTGGTCACGAATAGACTCATCCGAATAGGTTGAGCTTAACACTGGAAGCAATTGTATATGAGTAATCCCCAATTTTTTTATATATACCAATCGCTCAGAAAAAGCTTTAAATGTTCCGAATTTAGCTTCGGTAGAAATGTCTGGATCAACGGTAAAATCCCGAACATTAATTTCCCAAATGATAGCATCTTCTCTTTTTTGATAGCCATCTATTTCAGCAAAGTCTAATTTTGGGCCAATTATCTTAGGATTTACGATAGCCCCTCTAGGCTTAAAAAAAGTCTCTTTCGTAGTTATTGCTATCGATTTTGCATAGGGGTCAAGGACTTCTTTTGTTTCACCAAAATTAGTAACCGAATAGGAGTAAAACTCACCAGTTAGGTTCTCTAAAATGGCTACTTTCCAAACACCTTTGTCCCCTCGCTCCAATTCAATAGAGCGGTAGGACTTTTCATCTAATCCTTCTTTAAATAGATTAAGGCTAACTTCGGATGCTAATGGAGCCCATAGCTTAAACTCTATCTGATTTTCATCAAAGATTATCCCCAATTCACCCTCATACGTAAACAATTCATCAATTGCTTTCCAGTGAGGTTGAATAATTGTTGTGTTCTCTCCTATTTTGATCACATAGGACTTTGTAAAGTCTAATATTTCTTCTGTATAAAAATTGAAATATCCATCCCCTCCTTTTATATATTTAACCCAAACTTCTTCTCCTTCTTCAGTAAGAATTTGTAATGGGCCATCACCTGACTTTAGATTAATGGTGCTTATTTCAGAAACACCAGTTATAAAAGCTGATTCTAATTCAGATTTACTTTGGGCTAGTGAATTACTCGAAATAATTAGTAATAATGTTAAATAGAGAACTGCTTTATTGCACATAATTACTAATTAAAATGAGTTCATTTACGGCATCCATTACAGCTCTTTTTTTTAATACTCCTTTCTTTTTCGCAAGAAGTTCGATTTTTTGCTTTTCTTCGGGTCTCAATTTCATCCCAAACCAGACAATGTCTTTTTTATTTTCCCCATAATGCTCTGATTTGTTTATATCGAAGAAAATTTAGAATACAGTTGCAACTATTTCAAGATAAGGTTGCAACCTAATAATTAGTATTCTCATCTACATCATCTACATCATCTACAAAGTACATTGTAAAAGCTGCTACTAGCATAATTACTCCACCAAGTACAAGTGCGAGTACAGATTGTCCTTCAAATAATGTCCTTGTCATATAGCCCAAAATGGTAGCAGCCAAAAGTTGAGGGAGTACTATGAAGAAGTTAAAAATACCCATATAAAGTCCCATTTTACTTGCTGGAAGAGCTCCCGCAAGAATAGCATAAGGCATAGAAAGAATAGAAGCCCATGCAATACCTACACCAACCATTGAAATTATTAACATTCCAGGACTACTAAAGAAGTAGATCGAAATTAGTCCCAATCCACCTAATATTAGTGCCATTGCATGAACTATTTTTCGGCTCGTTACTTTAGCGACAGGAGCTAATGCAAAAGCTATTAGAGCTGCTACCCCATTATATACTCCAAACATAATACCAACCCAATCAGCTCCTTCATTATAAAGTGCAGAAGTTGTATCACTAGTACCGTACACATGAGAGGTAACAGCGGCTGTGGTATAAATCCACATAGCAAATAAACCAAACCATGAGAAAAATTGTACCACAGCAAGTTGTTTCATTGTTTTCGGCATGTTAAGTAAATCATGCATTACTACAACAAGACCTTGAGTAGTATTCCCTTTTTTCTGTAGCATGCCTGCTAATAATGAAATTAGACCAACTACAAATAAACCGCCCGTAGCTACATAAACTTCTTTATCAAAACTAAAATAATAGGTTAGATAACTGGTCAATCCACCAAATACTGCCATTATTAACCCAAGGCTAATTTTCTTTTGTCCCTCACCTGCCTCAATAGGAATTTCTCGTAGTACATTTTCATCTTCGATATCTTCTTTCTCGGATGCTTCGAAGGCTTCTAGTTCTTCAGGACTATACTCTTTACTTCTAAAAACTGTCCAACCAACTGCGGTTATAAAAGCTACTGCTCCTAAATAGAACGACCATTTAACCGAAGGAGGAATTATACCTTCTGGAGCGGTATTTGCGACACCGAACCAATTCGTCATCATCCAAGGTAAAACAGATGCGATTACTGCTCCTGTACCAATAAAAAAGCTTTGCATTGCAAAACCTTTGGTTCTTTGCTCCGATGGAAGCATATCTCCAACAAAAGCTCTAAATGGTTCCATTGAAACATTTATGGATGCATCCATAATCCAAAGCATGCCTGCGGCAACCCAAAGAACGGGTGAGTTTGGCATTATTAACAATGCCGCTGAAGCTGCTATAGCACCAAACAGAAAATAAGGTCTACGACGTCCTAATCGTGTCCAAGTTCGATCACTAAAATATCCAATAATTGGTTGGACAATTAAACCTGTTAAAGGAGCAGCAATCCAAAGAATTGGAATATCATCAACATTTGCACCTAGAGTTTCAAATATTCTACTAACGTTGGCATTTTGAAGAGCAAAACCAAACTGGATTCCTAGAAATCCAAAACTCATATTCCATATTTCCCAAAAACTAAGCTGGGGTCTTTTTGTCAAATTTTCTGCCATGATCGTATTTGGTTAGATTAAAACGGTTTTAGTTAGATGATAGAATAAACCACTTGTGAGCTGGTAATTCAAAGGTGTATGTATTATCACCAAAAGGTGCAAAATCGCCTTCAGAAACTCCATATTTTGTATAAGTATCAGAAGACCAAACAGGAATGGTGATTGATTTAGGTGCTCCTGAGATATTAATTGCCACTATTACCTCGTGGTCATCTTTTTTTCTTGAAAAGGCATAGGTTTCTTCAGGAGATTCGATTCGATTAAAATCTCCCCCTTTATCACCATTCCAAAGAGCTTCATTTTCTGTATTCAATTGAAGCAAAATTTTATAAAAATCTTCATATGCATATTCTTTCCATTCAATTTCATCTTTTTCAAAAAACTCGAGTTGCTTATCTAACACCGACTCTTGACCATTATAGATCAAAGGCATTCCTGAAACGGTTGCTGAAAGAACTGCAAAGTTTTCGAAGTTAGGACCATACATTCCAGGATCGGTTCCATTCCATGAATTCTCATCGTGGTTTGAAGTGAAATACATGCGGTATGCATTATTCGGAAAGCGTTCTGAATCTCTTTCAAAAAGATTATCCAAATCTTCAAAGCTTTGTTCACCAGCAGCAATTTCTCTTATCACATGGGCATATTCCCAAGCATAATTCATATCAAAAGCTTCATGTAATAATTCAGGATCGCCATCTTCAGCGAGCATGAACACATTTTTCACTTTGTCCATTTCTTGATGTGCATTAACCCAAAAATCAACTGGAACCATTCCTGCTACATCACATCGATAACCATCTATATCAAATTCTTTTACCCAGTAAACTAGTGCGTCGGTCATTGCAGAACGCATATCGGGATTATCATAATTTAAATCGATTACATCACTCCAATCAGCAACAGGTGGTTGAAATTCACCATCATCAGTTAACGTGTACCAGTCTTTGTTCACTGTCCATACATTATCCCATGCAGAGTGATTAGCTACCCAATCTAAAATCACTTTAAAACCCATTTCATGAGCCTCATCAACAAGTGCTTTAAAGTCTGCTTTTGTTCCAAATTCGGGGTTTACAGCTTTATAGTCCTTTACTGAATAATAACTTCCTTTTGTTCCCTTTCGGTTCAACTCACCAATAGGTTGAATAGGCATTAACCAGAGAATTTTCACCCCCATTTCTTTAAGTCGAGGAAGGTCTTTTTTGAAAGCGTTAAAAGTACCTTCAGGGGAATATTGACGAATGTTTACTTCATAAATATTAGCGTTCTTACTCCATTCTGGATGACTTACTATACTAGATTTTGGAGCGTTTGAAGTATCAGGAGTTTGTTGCGAACAACTGCCAATGAATAATCCTGATAGAAGAATTCCAAAAATTAGTGACTTGGAAATATTTCTCATGTGAATATACTTATTGTGTTAAAATTTCGAAGGAATTGGCAGGGAGTGTTATTGTGAGTGTTTCTCCCTTTATTTCAAAAGAATGATCAAAATTTGATGCTAATTCTGAATAGTCTATTCCTGACCTAAGTTGTACTGTAATCAATTTTGTTGAATTTGATTTATTAAATACCATAACCGCTTGTTGATCAAAATATCCCCTCGAATAAACAAGAATATCTTCTTCTGTTTTGTGGAAAATGAAGTCACCATACAACAAAGGTAGCTTAGAATTCCTTAGTTCTGTGAGCATGCTGTAGATACTTCTATTTTTTAATTCGAAAGCATTTAACTCATCCTCTTCAAATTGCATCCATCTTCGGTTATCAGGGTCGTTTGCTCCAGGTTGGCCAAATTCATCACCTTGGTATGTTACTGGGATCCCCGGTATTGTCAAATTCCATGCAAGCAACATACTTAACTTGTTGTAAGCGAATTCCTGTGGATCTCCAATTTCTCTTGTCCAACCCGCAAGTTTGGCATCTTCACCCCACGAAACTTCTCCACTTGTGTAAGTAATAAATCGGGCTTTATCGTGATTTCCAGATATATAACCCATTAAGTTATGGTAGCCATAGTAATTAAAACTTTCCAAAAGCTGATCTCTAAGCCCTTCAAAAGAAGTATTTTGCCCGAATGCATTTACAGCTGCATCGTACATGCCAAAATCGAATTGAGCATCTAACATTCCTGAATTGATATAACTGGCTATTAGTTCTCTACTTCCATAAGTCTCACCAACCTGATAAACTTGTTTACCTGTTTTTAAAGTTACTTCTTCTTTAACTTTTCTGGTAAGTGTTCTCCAGAAATCGAGTTGAATATGCTTCGTAGCATCATGTCTAAACCCGTCTAAATCAAATTCTTTAACCCAATAAAGAGCTGAGTCTGTCATCGTATCGATAACTTCTTGTTTAGAGAAATCCAGAGTTGGCATAAATGTATCGAACCAAGTGGTCAGTCTTTGCTCGTCCCAAAGTTCAGTATTCATTCTTCCATCAGGTAAATATAAATCAGTAACCCAATCTGGATGATTTTGATACACAGGATGTTCTTCATGTACGTGATTAGCTACATAATCTAAAATCACATTCATTCCATTTTGGTGAGCTACATCTAAAAGCTCTTTAAACTCCTCGGCAGAGCCAAAACGATGATCCGTTTTTGACGAAGAAATTGGCCAATACCCATGATATCCTGAAAATTTTGTTGTTACTCCACCTTGGTCCCAAAGTCCATATGCTGTTTCAGGATTTTGAGAAATTGGTGAGAGCCAAAGTGTATTAACTCCAATTTCCTTAAAGTAACCCTCTTTAATAGTTTGAGTAATTCCGGCGAAATCTCCACCATAATAATTGGCTTTAGGGTGAATACCTGGATCATCTATTTTTTCGGTATTCGAGAAATTACCTTCTTTAAAACGATCGATCAAAACGAAATACATATTCCAAGTATGGAAGTCATGCCTTGTCAACTGCTCGGATGTTTGAACTACTTTACCGTTTTGAAGAGGTATTAGTAGATCATTAGAAAGCTCAGAATCACTATATGCCCAAGCTCTTAAATAGCTTCGACCTGTTTTAGTAGCCTCCGTTGGAATTTCGAATTCATATCCTTCCTCGGTTTCTATAACTTCTACATATTGATTCTCCCAAAAAACCACTATTCCAGTGCTAAGATCTTTAGTTAGTATGATTTTCGAGTTTTCATAAGACTTGGTGAAAATAACTGGTTTTGATTCATTCCTATCTCCTACAATTAGCAGGGAATTCCTACCTCCCATCCCATTTGAAACACTGTTTGGGTTAGAACTATCTATCGCCTCTTTGCCATCAACAACAAATAAATACTGATATAATCCCTTACTTATTAGCATTGAAGTTTTCCACACATCTCCATCTTTTACCAGTTCAGTAGAAGAAGGATTCCAGCTATTCATTTCGCCTTTTAGTTGTACAGAGGAATAGCTTTTCCCTTTTGGGTCGAAAGTAAGTTCTACTTTTTGTTTAACCGATTTTTTTAAAAGAATGGAATATTCTATACCGTTTGCGACAATAGAAAGAACTGCTAAAGGATCAGAAATTGTACCTGAAAGTGTTACCATTCCATCTTTTATCCCAGATGATGTTATTCCATTAGGTACAGAAATGCGTTCTACTTTATCGGCACTAATAAAAAAATCTTCCAGAACAATTTCAGTAGAATCAAAGCCTAAACTAATTGGACTTGCAAGACCAATAATTTGAGATGCAACATTTCCATTACCTGAACATGAAATGAGTAAAAGAGTTGAAAAAGCAATGGACCAAATATGTTTCATATTCTATTTTAATAATGTCATTTTTTGAATTTGCACCGTTTCTCCTGCTTGAAAACGAGCAAAGTATACACCACTACTTAGTCCTGAAGCATCAAAATAAACTGAGTACGTACCTGCAGTTTTAACATTACTTACCAACTCAGAAACTTTACGACCAAGCATATCATAGATAGCTAAACTTACCGATCCTGTTTGGGCTACATCAAACGTTATATTAGTTGATGGATTAAATGGATTTGGATAATTTTGATACAATTTGAATGCCGTTGGAGTATCTATTTTATCTTCATTTTCGTTGGGAATTACAATTCCAACTTCTGGAGCATCAAATTTTTTGGTAGTGAATATTCTGAATTGCCCTGGAAGAAGATTATATGAAATGGTTCCGTTTCCGACATCAAAACTTTCTCCAGTAAAAAAATCGTACCAAACTCCTGTTGATGGAAAGGTGAAATCTACAAATTTAGAAGTTACCGCAAAGTTCCCGTTGATTGCTACATCCGTGTCTGAATGGATCATTTTAATCCATTTTACTTCACCATTAAGACTATGGGTTAATAAATCGGGATCAGTAAATGCTTCAGAGCTTCCTCTTAAATTGATTAAAGCGCTCCAAGTTTTGTACAAATTAATCCGTTCCTCTGAATCTGGGTTATTCCAGTAATCCCATCGAATCGGTTTTGCATCTGTTCTACCTGGTGCAAAAGCAGGGCAATCATTTGAATCATTCAAACATTGTTCCCCATCATCTCCATAACCGTAACCGAGCTCGCCAAATTGCCAGAGCATTTTTGGCCCTGGAAGTGTGAAGAAAAAAGCACCCGCAATTTTTTGCCTATCTAAAGCGGTATTTAAATCCCTTACATTATATGATCCAGGATTAGTTAAACAACCATCACCACCACTAGGAGAATTTTCACAAGCCCCAAAACTTCGATTCTTAAACATCAACCATTGTTCATCATGACTTTCCATATAGCCAACAAGGTGTCTTTTTTGAAACCCTTTCGATTCTGATAAAACTCCAGATAAATTCGAAACATATCCCATTGTTGATTCATTATACGCACCATTCTGATTACCCCATAACATAATGCCCTTACCTTCATTAATCCGGTAGTTTGCCCATTCGCTTTCTTCTTGAACTCCTCCCAAATGTTCAAATATCACATAGAAATTAGGATCAGAAGCCCACTGGTAATCTGCATATTTCTTTAGAATATCTACTCTATCTTGTTGATAAGAACCAGTACAACCATTGGCGGCACCTGTACAGTTTTGAGTAAATCCTTTTGTTAAATCCCATCGAAAACCATCTATTTTGTACTCATTAATCCAATGTTCGATCATCCGCTTTGTATAATACTGAGTACCAGAGTATTGATGGTTAAAATCATTAAATACATTAAACTCATGCTTTGGAGAAGTATTGAAATATGGATTACTCCCAAGATCGTACAATTTATATAAAGAGTGTGCTCCTGTTGCATGATTTAAAACCACATCTAAAATAACAGCTATTCCTCTTTTATGACTTTCATCCACAAATTCTTTGAATTTTTCTGGAGAACCATAATACTTATCTAAAGCAATGTGTGAAGCTGGGTTATACCCCCAAGAGGTATTTCCATCAAACTCATTTACGGGCATAAGTTCAATTGCATTTACTCCCAATCTTTCAAGATAATCAAGAGTATCTATTAGAGTTGCATAACTATGGTCTTCTATAAAATCTCTGATAATAAGTTCATATATAACTAAACTTTCTTTATCAGGTCTATTATAATTAGTTGCCGACCATTCGAATGGTGTTTTACCTGGACGCAGTACTCCAACTAACCCAGTTGTTTTACCTTCTGGATAAGGTTTGAGATTTGGAAATACTGATTCAGAAATATATTGGTCATTAAATGGATCAAGTAAAAGCTCAGAGTAAGGGTCAGCAATGATAAGATCGCCATCAATCAAATATTGAAATCCATATTCTTCACCAGCTGTAAGACCTTCCACTTCTATCCAAAACCATGTGCTATCAGCATTTAGTGAATCCCTAAACATTTGATACTCTAATTCCACCTTCCAATCTGTAAAATCACCAAATACAAATGCTCTTTCCTTTTTTGGAGCGAATAATGATAGCGATACAGATGTACCATCTTCACCGTATGTAATACCGTCTTTTAACCCTTCAGGACGTACTTTGTCTAAATATCCGGGTTCACCCACAAATGTAAATTGTAATGAATCTGAAGTTGTTGCTTCTGATTCAGTTACAGCTACTATTTTTAATTTATTTAAGCCCTGTACAGGGTTGTAATTCCCAATATTTTTCATGAAAAAAAGTTGCCTTTCTTTTTCATAATTATTTTCAAAATTCCCTATAAATTCATCATTTAAATAAATACTTGAAGCGATTACATCAATCGAATCAGAGTCTTTTGAAGCTACTGTTACCCAGTAATCTGAGTTTGTATCAGCTATTCCAAGATTGCGACCTAGTTGAAAAATGAGTGGGCTGGTAACTTCAATAAAGGAATCGTTATTATCACCTACTGCAATTTCATTTAAAGGATCTGTAAACCATTCCCATTCTGATCCACTTGCATTACGCTGTTCATGAAATTTATAGGCATATCCAGATTTACCGTTATGAGTAGCTGTTCCACCACCAATCTGAAGTTCAATAGTTTTATACCAAAATCCATTTTCTTCATCTTTAATCATCAGCGAGCCATCTGTAGGGCTAATAAATCCACTACTATTATTACCCCACATATTAAACTCGCCAGGAACAAATGCTCTTAACGCATTTTCATTCGGCTCATATTGAAATGTAACATTTACTGTCTCCTGAGCCTGAAGAGGAACTATAGAAATGAGTATTAGAAAAGTAAAAGATAAAATGCTTCTCATGTATTAAATAGTTTTATTTACTTTAGATGATGCTCGGTGAATGAGCTCTGGAGAATAAATTGTTTGCGATATAGCTTTTTCTGGATTCTTCATCCTTTCTATTAAGCTTTGGGTTGCATAAAAACCCATATCTCTCATTGGTTGTCGAATGGTTGTAAGACCGATGTATTCTGAAAGTTCAATGTCATCATAACCGATAATTGGAATATACTTTCCCATGTCTTTCATAGCTTTAAGAGCTCCTATTGCTTGAATATCAGATGCGCAAAAACAAGCATCTGGTTTTTCAGCACTAGTTAGCATTTTAACCATTGCTTCATAGCCACCACGTTCTGTAAAACCATCTCTATATTCCGAATCACCACTTACAATTAACTCATCACAAACCGAGATTCCTTTTTCTTCTAAGGCTTTTTTATACCCAAAAAGTCGATCTCGAATTGGTTTTGAGGATTTAAGTGCCGATAACATTGCTATTTTTCTAAAACCATGCTCAACTAAGCTTTTTGTAGCTCTATATGCACCTTGAACATTATCAACACTTACCGAATCGAATCCCTCGTAATGTTCATCTACTAAAGTAATAGGTACATTGAATTTTGTGAGCTGTTTCCATTGCTCTTCTTCTAAATGAATTGAAATGAAAAGATAGCCTTCTGCCCAACGTCTTTTTAACACGTGTTCTACTTGATCAAATAAGAGATCATCTGCAGTTACATTAAAAATGTTTAGCTCGTAGCCAAGTTCCCCCAATTTATCCTGAATACCTCCCAATACTTCCATAAAAAAGTAATTGGAAATAACAGGTACAACAACCATAATAGTATTCTTACTTTTACTTGCAAGCCCTTGAGCATACGCTTGAGGATGATAACCAACAGCTTCAGCAACAGCCATTACCTTTTTTCTGGTAGGTTCTGATACATTATTACTTTGGTTAAAAACCCGAGAAACGGTAGCTATACTAACCCCTGCTTTCTTTGCTATATCGTAAATCGTAGAAGCCACAGTTATAAAATTGAGTTTGAATAAATACGCAGGTACCGATCAAGGTACCTGCGAGAAAAAATTATTAAATAAAAGATTATTTAATGAGCATCATCTTTTTGTTCTGAACAAAAGAACCGGCTTCGATTCTGTACAGATACATACCAGATGAAAGACCACTTGCATCAAATCTTACTGAATGTAAACCTGATCCAAGTTTTCCATTAACTAGAGTAGCAACTTCTTGTCCTAGTAGATTGTACACCTTAAGTGTTACCTGAGAACTAGCAGGAAGATTGAAGCTAATATTAGTTGATGGGTTAAATGGGTTTGGATAGTTTTGCTCAAGAGCAAATTTACCCGGAGTTTCATTTATTTCGTTAGGAATAGTGATTCCGTTATCCGCTAAACCACCTCTTCTAACTACAACAGGACCTGAAGCAGTCGCAAGAATATATTCGTCATAGAGATCATCATACACAGAATCTGCTCTTACAATTGCTCCATATATAAAGCTTAATCTATCTTCAGTAACAGTAATGTTATGATCAGCGCCTACTCCCGCTTCATTATCATTCCCGTTTATACCAAATTTGAATGTGCCTTTATTAGCAGCTCCAGCCTTAAATGTACGTGTGAATGACCAAACGCTATCACCTGCTACAGCATCGCCGTCGGTACCTGAATCATTAAGTACTAAATCAGGATCGTCAGCTAAGCCTTCTCCCCAAGTTTCCCAAGTTCCAGCGGTTAAAGGACCATTTGAAATAACGAAGTCAATAGAGGCAGCTTCGCCTTGAGTTTGTACATCGTTTGGTAATTTAGCACTGTCTGCTAAGAAATAATAAGCAGGTCTTAAATCTACTTCAAAAACAACATCTGTTTCTTCAGCAAATATGTCATTTAGGGTAATTCCATCGAAATATGGAGGAGTACCAGTATTATTTATAGCAATGAAAGTATCACCTTGCTTAGAGGCTTCAGAAACAGCAATAATTTTATCATCACCACTTTCCCAATTTGTTTCACCATTATTTAAAACAAATTTGTAAGCCCAGCTTTGAGGAACTGCGGCGTCATCAAAGGTTACGGTTGTTTCATAAACACCTTCTTGTTGACCAAGGGTAAGTGGTGTAGCAGTTGTGCTCCATCCATTTATTCCACCTGCAACAACAACATTGTGCTCTTCATTATTTGGGTCAAAGTTTCCATTGAGTATTTGTACACTCATATCAACTTGAAAGAATAACTGTACTTTACCAAAAACCGCTTCGGTTAAATTTGGGTAATCAAGACGTGGTTCATCAGCTGCAAGAGTAGTGTCTCCTGCTACCGTTAACGTTCTATTTGGATCTCCTTCATAGCCTCCAGCGATTCGGCCAGTGATTAAATGGAATTTCCAATTATGTGTTGATCCAGAAGCCAAATTCAATGTAGTTGAATAAATACCATCTTCGTCTGCATCTTTTAAAGTATCAGCATTAGTATCCCAACCATTAAATGAACCAGGCATAGTAACAAAGTCAACACCAGGAACAAAAGCAGCGGAATCAATAAATCCGCTCATATCTGCTTGGAAAGTAACATCGTAATAACCGATAATATCACTTGCAAATCTTGGAGAAAGTTGAGCTCCATTAAATGTTCCAACAACCGCGATCATATCAAATGTTCCCGTTGGAGGTGTAACACCTATTGCTTCAGTTTGTGCAAGTAAGCGGATAGCATATGTACTATCATTTGCATCTGTAGCACTTTCATTTGATGAGCTTGCACCTGCATCAGCTGGCCAATCTCCTGGAGTTGTGGTTAAACCGTTTACTCTAACTAGGCTACCTTGAATCTTTAAGGTATCAGTTTCAAGTAAACCAGCGTCTACAAATTCTTGGTAAGTAATAACTCTTGGGTCAGGTACAGTATTACCAGAATTTATAATCGTAATATCAGTTGTAACATCTGAAACTACAATTTCTTTTAGGTTATTAAATGAATCTACTTCACCAGTAACCATCACACTATCTCCAACCTCAACGATTTTTGCTGGTGTTCCGAAATCAAAAATATTGATACCAACACCATCTTGTTGTATAAAGAATGAGGTTCTAGTACCTGATTCTAAACTTGGTGTGATTGCAATACCTTTAACTGTAACCATAGCTCCATCTACGCTATCTCTAGCAGCGCTAATAGATACTAAGTCCTGTGCTTGAATACTTGTCATTCCAACTAGGGTAACAAGAATAGCACCGAGTAAGGTAGTAACCTTATTCATATTTGCTCCTTTTTTGTTTGTGTTTGTTTTCTGCATAATGCAGGATTTGTTAAAATTCTATTTGTAGTGTCCACAAAAGTGGGTTATCTAAATACTCATGGGTCATATATGCTGCACCCAAGTTTGCAATAACACCATTAATGTCATATTTCAAGCCAAAGCCAGCTGTTATACTTTGGTCTTCACTTTGTGAAGAAAATAAACTTCGGTACCCACCTCTTAAAAAGAGCAGGTCATTAAACCCATATTCTAAGCCAACATCTAGACTTTCTGAATTATCATTTGGATGTTTCGCATCTAAGGCAAAAATGACTTTATGATCTGTTATATCAACTAAATCCATTGCTATACCCACTCTAAATAGTAATGGCATTGGCCAACCCTTTACACCTAAAAAGGATTCTAACCTGTCATTATTTCCTTCAATACTTTCATCAATATCGATAGGTCTTCGTAAGTCATCACCAGATAAACTCATATCAGTACCAAAGTTTAGAATTGACATACCGATTTTTAGATTTTTGAAATCAGTTTGATAAATCATACCTAAATCAACTCCGAAACCGATTGCTGATTCATTCCATATTTTCTGCTGGACATATCTGGTTGAGGCTCCTAAAGTAAATCTATCTGTAATAAACTTGGAGTAGGAAAATGCAATGGTTAAATCTTTCGGAGTAAATCTTTCACCCGTTCCTTCAGGTCTTTCAATCGTAGTTACATCAATTTCGCCGTAGTTTAAAGCTCTTACTGAAAGAGCGAATGTTCCTTTCGACTCACCATCGATAACAACAGAAGCATCTTGAATTTGAGTTTCTACATACCAGTTCATATTTGAAAAAGATACGTTACTCCCTTGTCCTCTTGCAAGACCTGCTGGATTCCAAAACATTCCTGACGCATCATCACTAAGGGCAACATATGCACTACCCATTGCTGAGCCTCTAGCACCAGCCGATATTCCTAAAAACTGTGCAGCAGTACTACCTACTTTATCTTGTGCATTTGCCTTGTATGAAAAGATCAAGAGAAGGCTTAAACTCAAAAATTTTATCTTTGATTTCATAGTTTCTTACTTAATAAGTGCAATTTTTCCGGTTTTAGTGCCCACACCTGGTGCCTCTAAGTGGTAGTAATAAACTCCATAAGCCACTTCTAGGTTTTCTCTAGTTCTTAAATCCCAATCCACAAAGCCTCTATCTATACTGCTATCATGCTTGAGTTCTTTTACTAGATCTCCCCGAACACTAAAAATTCGGATGATAGAATTTGCTGGTACATTTTGGAATTGGATTTTTCTTTCGCCCCTACCACTCGTTATTGTTGGTGGTAATTTCCCTTCCCAACTTGCTGCTGCTACATATGGATTTGGAACTACTCTAATATTATCCAATTGTGTTTTTGCTAGATCTTCATCTACATTAGAAGATGATGTTGTATATCGAAAAGTATCGTTAGATCGAAAGGATTTATAGGTACTGATTGTATATATATCTCCTGGTTCTGGTAAATCACCTGTTGGCACTCTACCAGCTCCAATTACATTTTCATATCTGATTCTAAATTCGTAGGTAACATTTAGTGAATCTCCAAAAGTATCATAAATATAAACAAACTCTCGATCCCCTAACCGACCATCCGCTGTACCTTGAGTTTCATCTAGTGCAAAGGGTACATCTACTCCTTTTGTAGCATTTCTTACCTTAAAATAGGTGGGAACTGCAGGAGTATTTCTTGCCTGGAAACCAGAACCATTTACGGTATCTAAAGAAGTAGCTACTATTTCATCAGAAAAAATAATTTCATAATCATAGGGAGCTTTAATTCCATTAAACTGCCAAAAAGGGCTATTACTTAAAACACCTTCTCGAACTAATACTTCAATTTTTCCCTCAGGGTTATTCCATGATGACATATCAGAATTAACTCGATTAACATCATTTTGAAATGCTACTCGCATTCCATCAAAAATATTAGATTCAGATGAAGATATCGAAGCGCCTTCGAGTAAAAGGTTGCCATCTGCTGTAACAGAATAAGTAGCCGCTGAAAGTTCTTCACCATCGAAAGTAATCTCATATTCTGTATTATCCCCTAAAAATAAAGGATCTAAAACTTCTACAAAAACTCCTCCAGTAGCATCACCTGAAGCTTGAACTATTTCACCAGTAACGGCTCCTGCTTGATATCCTAATACGGTAGTATTTGGTTCAACTTCAACCACATTGATATCTGTTATTACGGAACCATCTTCCCTCACAGTAACAGAAAAATTATTTTCAGCAGGAAAGAAATCCACGCTTCCACGATCGTAACTAACTAATGCATAGTAGTATTTTTGCCCGTTTACCACATTAGTATCAACAAAAGAATGTGCCAAACCGGAATCTTCTCCCAAAAAGAACGGTACTCCTCTAACTCTGTCTGCTAAGTCAGGGTTGTAAATATATATCGGGTCTTGATTTCCAGCTGAAGTGTCTTCACTTGCTTGCCATAATCCTTTTATTCCATTATCTAAATCGAACTGTGCATAAGGTTTAAGAAGGGCATCGTTACCAAAAGCATCTGTAATTCTATCAGGATCTAAGAAATTAGGGTCTGTACTTTTAAAAATTTTATAACCTTCGAAATCTTTTCCAAGTACAGGATCTTCACTGTCTTCAGAAATACTATTCCAGTACAAAGTAACTTTCTCATCACCAACTGCAGCTTTTAATGTTGGCTTCTCAGGAGGTCGTGCGAAATTATAATTCCTATCATAAATTTCCTGAATAGTCTTCACATTGTTTGTAATGTTTGCTAAGTCTTCACCAAATACTAAGGCTAATGAAAACCTAAGAGTTTGACCCGGCTCTAATCTGAAATATCCTGAGCTAAATATAAAGTCACCATCTACCCCACCAGCAGCTTGATCAGTTGACAATTGTTCATTTGGAGTAAAGAAACCAGGTGACATCGCGCTCCAAACTGTTGCATCATTACTTAACACTACAGCACCCGGAGGAGTGAAGTAATAGAAACTTGATAATCCAACTTGATCTGTTTCGTCTTTATCTAAACCATCGAAATTAGGCTCTCCATTTGTTGGTCTTCCATCACCTTCTCCTGTATCACCTGTACCCGCTCTACCATCAGCCCCAACATCATTTGTAATAGGATCCCAGTCACCATCATTATCAATTCCATCATCACCAGCTTCATCAATCATGGTGTTCTTAAATCCAAAATTAATAGAATCTTGAAGTGTTGGAACCCCATTTCCTACAGCATTAGCAAATCCTACATAATTTGTATACCGGAGGGCAGGAAGTGTGATTACCTCTCCAGAAATAGCCTGCTGCCTTCTTTCAAAATGTAGTCGAATATCTTCATCGATTAGTCCATCTAAATCTTGATCAATTAAATCTTTTTCGGTTACGGTAACAAAATCTGTTCTGTTTTGGATGGTTTTCTTAGGCTCAACCAATGTCATGCCAGGGGTGAGATTATATTCAATCCCTTGAGAGACAACTGTTAATGGCCCATTTGGCATTAGTACATATGAGCGTTCTCCTGTTTGCAAATCAATTGTAACAATAGGATCTCCTTCATTTATTACTCTATCTTCGAAATCAGAACTGATGAAGGTATTATTAGTTCCCGCAAAAGCTGGGTTCACGTATGGAAATCCATCCACATTTGTTATTGATGGGTCACCATCACCATCGTTATCAATACCATCATTTGGATCTCCTGGGCTTTCCATAAATGCATACCCAACATATCCAACATCATTTCCATCAGCATTGGTAGCATCGGCATCCCACGAGTACACAATTTTATTGGCTTGATCAAAAAAGGCTAAATCATCCTGAGTATCACCACTTCCACTAACACCACTTTCACCAGCTGCAGTACCAACTGCAAGTCCAACCGATACCCTTGGGTAAGTTGTAGTACTGGTATTGGTTAACTCATAGATATAAAACATTGCATCTTGTGCAAGAAACTGGCTCCATTGTAACCCTCTAACTCCCATTGCCAGACCTTGTCCGTTTCTGGTTTCATCTGTTGAATCAGGTAAAAAACCATGTCTTTCCTGCATAAAACGATCGTTATGATCATCGGTATAAAAATAAGTCTCGAAATCGGCATTAAATATATCTCTACCAAAAAAACCATTCCATTCAGCGTTTCCAGATGGATCTACCCAAGTAGGTTGATCAGGCCATCTTTCTGGCCAAGTATATGGATCTGTACTTATTGCGGGGCGATCATTAATACCGTCGTTGTTAGCAAAACCACCCATAGGTTCAAAGCCCCAGAAGTCAACTTCACCTGGTCTTGGACCTTGACCTGCTCTTGGACCTCGGTTAGTAAGTGTATGCTGAATTAACGTATCAGCTACGCCATCATTATCAGTATCTACTGGCACTTCAAGAGCGATAACAGGAGAAACATCACCAATATAATTTACATCCGAACCTCTTGGCCATTCACCTCTAGCTTCACCAACGCCACCTAATAATCCATTATTAAAAAATGTGATTAATACTCTGTTGCCATCTGATGTTGAACTTTTCTCATAGTTTCTGCTTGATCTGTACTGAGGATTTCTTAGAAATTCAGGGATACTAGCTTGCTGAGCTTGAACATAGCTTTGCATCAAAAAGGCTATTATAAATACGCTAATAAGCTTTCTAATTATCATGATTGGTTGCTATTAAAAATTAATTTTAAAATCTATATCTAAATCCAAGAACCATTCTTCTTGGTTCGTTGTAAAAATCTGGTCGTATATAATTCTGATCTAAGTAGAACTGATCTCCAATAAATGTTTTTGCTTCTTCATTTTTATAAAGCGAATAGGTAGCTCTACCTGTATCTCCAAAAATGCCACGTTCATTACCTTGATCTAACACATTATCTACCTTAGCATATATTTGGATACTCTGACTTTCATTTACTTTAATATCTTTAGTCACATTCAAATCAAGATTCGAAATTAAAGGTCTTCTTGCGCTATTAAGTGAAATTTCTGATGGGGGTGCAATACCAGTTGTAACACTTGAGAAATCCCTTGTATATGGAAACCCAGAACCTGCAGAGAATATTACTCCTGCTCCCCAACCAGTTTCAGTACGGTAAGAACCAGTTACATTTATTGTGTGAAGTTGATCCCAGTTCAATGGAACAATAACTTTTTCGAGTTGACCTTTAGCCGCTGCAGCATTGTACGCTTGACTTGGGTCAGATGAGTTACCTTGGGCAATCTGGAAGGTATAATCGGCCGTCATAAAAATATTCTTTCCGAAACTTTGATCGTATGCCAAAACTATCCCTTTAATAAATCCAAAATCGGAATTGGTGATTATACCATATCGTGCAGAAGTTCCCCTTACTGAAATTGCATCGGTAGCAGTTCCTGCAAGATTTCTTATATCTCTAAAAAAAGCGGTTATTTCGATTGCAGATCGTGGAGTTAATTCTTGCTTAAAACCCAACTCGCCATTTACTGTTTTCTGAGGTTTTAGATTTGCATTCCCTAGTAATCCAATTAATCCAGATCCCCCACTATTCAATCTGAAATATGGATTTTGGTATAATAATGAGAAGTTAGGTATTTGAAAAAAGTGACCATATGAGAAATGAACGACTCCATTTTCTGATACAGGGAAAGCTATTCCTAAACGAGGACTTATTTTAAAACTTGATTCAGATTCCTTAAAAACTAAGCTTAAATCATCCGGACGTTGTTCAGCAAAAACTACGGATGGGCTGGTTGGATCTGTAAAAACATCGAATTTAGCATCAAAGTAATCGAAACGTACTCCAGCATTTATAATTAGGTTTCCTACTTCAACTTTATCCTGAATGTACCCAGAGAACTCGATCGGTTCTACGTTATAGGAACCATCATCAAATAGCCCAACTACTCCACTGTTATCATCAATAACTATTGATGTTAAAGCATTTTGCTTTAGGTTATGGAACCTATACTCAACTCCAAGTTTAACCTGATTCTGATTATTTACCTGACTTGTTAAATCTAATTTAGCAATATAGGTATCGGTTTCTCTTTCATACCTACCATTATCAGTACCACCGATTCTGAAACTTGAAATTACATTCGAAGCTCTAATTCCAGCATATTCATTCGGTAAATAACGATCATCAAAAGGATCTTCAAATACGTACGATTCAAATTTTTTGTAACTATTTGAAATGCTAAAATCATAAAAGGTAGAGTTATTTAACAGATGGGTAATCTTAGCATAAAAACTCCGATTTAAGGTAAATTCATCTCTTGCAAAATTTGGCATAAACTTGTCTGTATGACTGTATCCACTCTTTCCTTCATCTGTACCAATAATGCCATTAACTGCTAGCTTAACACCTTTTGCAATATCCCAAGTCAGTTTTAATTGACCATTTATTTTTTGATATGGATTCATACCTACAAATGCTCCATCTCCTGAACCTAATGTATCAAGCAAAGCAATTTGACCAAGCTCGTTAACTCCTACATCATTCCTATCAAATATTTGTTGACCATAAAACCAACCATCATTACTAAAATATCTTACTGAACTAAAAAACGATAGTTTTTCCTTAATGATTGGTCCACCAAAACTGGCTTCTAAATTTTGAACAGCTAAAGGATCTATTGCATCTATATTGGTAAATAGATTATCTCTAGTAGAAACATAATCTCCTAAAAATGAATTAATACTTCCTGTAAATTTATCTCCACCATCCTTAGTTACAATATTCACAATACCGCTCATTGCTTGACCATATTCGGCATTAAAAGCCCCAGTAACTACTTGCACTTCTTGTACTGATGAATTTTCAACTCCCGCTGAAAGACTTCCATCAAATGAATCAGTAACAGGTACTCCATCAACCCAATAACCAACTTCTCCAGTTCTCCCACCTCTAAAATGCCCATCAACTACACCAGCTTGCAATTCAACAACTTCACTAAAGTTTTCTACTGGAATTGCTTCAATTTCTTCTGCCCCAACAGAAGATAGACTAGCGGTTACATCTTTTCTTACAAGCTCTCTTTGTGCAATAACTAAAACTTCTTCCCCTTCTAAGGTTTGTGGGGTTAACTGCACATTAATTTCTGTTGTTAAATCAATATTGATTCGAACATCGCTTATTACAGTAGTATTATAGCCTATATATGAAACTCTTAAAGATACAGTACCTGGAGAAACAGCAAGAATAATATACTCACCATCAACGTTTGTAGCAGCGCCCTTTGTAGTACCCTCGATTAAAACGCTTCCTCCAATTATAGTTTCACCTGTTTCTGCATCAGTTATTACACCTCTTATTTTTCCATACTGTGCATGAAGCGATATTGAGAAAATGAGGCTTACAAAGAGCAGCGAAAATAGTTTTTTTCCTAACATTGTTGTGACTCTAACTTATTGACTAATACTTGCCTAATAAAATAATGAAAGCGCTTACATTATTTCAACTATAACTGAGTCTTTTTTTTTAGGAGTATGACAGTGTTTTAAATAGTTTAAAAACAATAACTAATAACTTAAAGTTAATAGTTAATGACTTTTATTAGGAAAAAAGCCCTCTAAAGTGTCATTTAAGTACTAATTAAGTATTTTTTAAATTGAATTGATTAAATGTAAGAGGTTACATTTTTTATGAAACAAAGAGCAAAATTTGCGCATGAAGTCTTATCTTAATCCTTAATTGCTTCCGTAATTTTTAATAATATACTCGTCTAAAATCTTCCGAAACTCTTCTCCAATTTTATCCCCTTTTAGTGTGATCGAATGTTCACCATCTATATAAACAGGGGCTTTTGGTTCTTCGAAAGTACCTGGAAGTGAAATTCCAATATTTGCAGCTCGAGATTCTCCTGGACCGTTTACAACACATCCCATTACTGCAACATCCATTTCTTCAACACCTTCATATACCTCTCTCCACACTGGCATTGAATCTGAAATATAGTCCTGAATTTCTTCTGCAAGTTCTTGAAAATAGGTGCTTTTTGTTCGTCCACAACCTGGACATGAAGTTACCTGAGGAAGAAAACTTCGAATATTAAGCGACTGAAGTACCTGTTGAGCAACTTGAACTTCAAGAGCTCTATCAGCGCCAGGTTGTGGTGTTAGAGATACTCGAATTGTATCTCCAATACCTCTTTGTAATATTACTGATAGAGCTGTTGAACTAGCAACCATTCCTTTCATTCCCATTCCAGCTTCTGTAAGTCCAACATGCAATGGATAAGGCACAACTTCAGCTAATCGGGTATAAACTTCAATAACATCTTGTACTCCAGACATCTTACAACTGATTATAATCTTATCTGATGCGAGACCAACTTCCTCTGCTATTGCTGAAGATCTTTTTGCACTTTCTATCATTGTATCGAACATGACTTCTTTTGCGGATCTTGGAATAGAAAGTTTACTGTTAATATCCATTTTTTCTGCTAGAAGCTGTTGATCTAGTGATCCCCAATTCACACCAATTCGTACAGGTTTATCATACTTTATGGCTTGTTCTACTATAGTTGAAAAGTTTTTATCTCTTGTTTTTGTACCCGTGTTCCCTGGATTTATGCGAAACTTGGCTAGCGCATTTGCCATATCAGGGTATTTTGTAAGCAGTACATGGCCATTGTAATGGAAATCACCAATAATAGGAACTGTTACTCCTCTATTTAAGAGCTTTTCTTTTATGTAAGGAACCGCTTTAGCCGCAGCATCATTATTTACTGTGATGCGAACGAGCTCCGATCCTGAAAGATGTAAATGATCAATTTGATCTACTGTCTCATCAATATCAGCAGTGTCTGTGTTTGTCATTGATTGTACAACAATTGGTGCATCTCCCCCAACTGGGATGCCACCTACCATCACCTGCGTTGACTTCCTTCTTTTAATCGATCCCATTTTGCCCTAATCCTTCTTACTTAATTCAAATAGTTTTCTTTTTTCTTCGCTACTCAAAGCATCATATCCCTTTTTAGAAATCTTCTCTAGAATTTCATCTAATTCACTTTGATCTACTTCCTCAATAACCTCAGCATCAGTAACAATACTCATATTCTTATTCTTCTTTCTTTTAGGTTTCGAGGGGGTTGATGATTTGAACTTCCTAAATAGGTATTCGAAATATCTAGGTATTAAACTTAAATCAAATCCATTTCTGTGAGCTCTCATTAATAAAAACCCACCTAATGCCCCACCTAAATGTACGATACGAGCAACTTGCCCACCACTATTCAAAAACAGTACGTCCAGTACAATAAGTCCACTTACTACATACCTAGCCTCAATTGGCGGAAGTAAAAAAAGCATAATTGGTGTTCTAGGGAAAAGCATAGCAAAGGCAACCATAACTCCAAACACTGCTCCTGAAGCTCCTATTACAAGCGTAGGTGGAGACGCAAAACTAACTATTACATCTACAAGCGCTCCAAAAAGTCCAGCACCGATATAAATAGTTAGAAAACTTCTTGGTCCAAGTCGCTCTTCAACAGGACGACCCATCCACCACAGCCAAAGCATATTGAATACGAAATGAAATATGTTCCCCATAGAATGGAGAAACATATAGGTAAATATTCTCCATGGTTGGGTTATGGTAACAAGAACATTTGTATCTAACCCAAGATATCTTGTTAGATCTATTCCAAGAATAAAAAAGCAGAAATATTGTGCTACTAAAACTATTGCATTTAGTAGAATGATAGTTCTAAGTGCGTCTGGCATTGCCAAAAATCCTCGTTTAACACTATTACTAAAAGAATCGTAAGCCATAGTTAATCTAAATCAATGAAATTTGTTAATGGATAAACCATTATTGCGCCGGCTTGTTTATTTTCCACATTTTAATAAGGATAAACCCAACTAACAAACCACCTAAGTGAGCAAAATGTGCCACACCACTATCTGATCTACTCAAACCTGAGAACAGTTCAATACCCCCATAAATGGCGACAAAATATTTTGCTTTAATTGGAATTGGAGGAAATAATAAAATGATGTATCTGTCTGGATACATCATTCCAAAAGCAAGTAAAATTCCGAATACAGCTCCTGAAGCTCCAATGGTATACGTGAAATAACCGCCTACTAACATATGGATTAACCCTGCTCCAATACCTGTTAGAAAATAATAGATCACAAACCGTTGGGTTCCCCACAGGTTTTCTACAGCTTGTCCAAATATCCAAAGAGCAAATAGATTAAAAAAGACATGACTTAAATCAGCATGCAAAAACATATAAGTCACAAGCTGCCAAGGCATAAATGAAGGTGATGAACTTCCGCCGTCCAGTGACCAAAGCGCTCCAAATTGTGCAATGATTTCTCCGAGAGGAGTCCATGCACCTGTAAACATGCTTTTGGTAATTAGAAAAATAATTCCGTTCGCAAAAAGTAAATACTTAATAGCCGGTGGAAAGACAGAAAATTGGGTATTTGGCTGAAATTGATTCAATCTAAAACAGGTTTTTTGTGATTTTTTGCAATGCGATAATATACGTTGATCCCACTTAAAGTTACGCCAGGAATTCCTTGTCCGGGATACGTTGTATCACCAACCAAGTACAACCCTTTAAATGGAGTTTTATTGGGAGTCCAATTTAGCAAGCTTCGTGCCATGCTTTGAGGGATTCCTCCCACCCTGCCTTTTTTTCGGTATACCCAGTTTTCCCAGCTTACTGGAGTTGCTGTATCTGCAAGTTTTATTTCTGACTCTGCGAAGCCAGGTAGCTTTTGCTTTAATGTTTCTAAAATAAAATACTGTACTTCTTCTTTATGCATTTTATATTCTTCTTCACTCATCCCAAACCAAGTTTCCGGTGAAGCGTGACAAGAAATATTTAATGTTCTTTCTCCCTTAGGAGCACGTTCTTCATCTCCCTTTTTTGACATCGAAACAAAGATTGAATGAGAATTTGTAAATGGCACTTTTACTCCTTCATCTAAATGCAATTGATGATGAATTCCTAAATCTTCTGGGTAAGAATCTGTGGTCGCAATCCCCATAGTTATTGCTCCCCAAGCTTTATCAAAGCCTTTTGCCTCCTCTTCAAAGTACCTTTTCATTTCATTTTTGGTGATATCCTTCATATTCCAAATCGGGATGTTTGAAATAACAATAGGAGCTTTGTACAAATTCTTTTTTTTTGTTTTAATGATGAACTCTTTTCCTTCTTTCGAAATTTCTACTACTGCTTCTTTAGTATGTAAAGAACCTCCCATTTTTTCTATAAACTTTTTAATTGTGTTGATCATTTGTATTAATCCACCAGGTACATAATAATTAGAATAGTTGGTATAGGTTAATCCAGGAGCACCAAATAAAAAGGGAGTTTCTTCAGATTTAGCTTGAGCGGTAATCATTAATTGCTCATCAAGAAATTTTAAGAACTTTGGAGAATCTACTCCACACTTTTGAGCCATTTGTTTAACTGATTTAAAAGCATACTTCAAAACCCAAACATCTAACGGTGAATTTGAAGTAGCGAGCTTTACCCAATCACCAATAGTTAGTGGAGGAAAACTGGGGTTTTTAATTGATACTTTCCAAACTACTTCAGATAGTTTGAACGCTAGGTTCCAAAACTTTTCCTGTCCTTTTCGATTTCCAAATACACGTACTACTTCTTCGATCCATTCAAACCGATTTTTATATCTTGTAATAGGTTTGCCTTCAATCCAAACTTTCATTGATGGATTTAGCTCTTCTCGGGAAATTAGGATTCCAGTTTCATCTTCTAACTTTTTTAATGGCTGATTCTCATCAAAACCAATTAGTGTAGTTGCACCAGACTCGAACACATATCCTTTTCTCGGATAAGAAGAACTACAACCTCCTGGATGAAGACCTGCTTCTAATATCAAAACCTTAATACCATCTTTTGCAAGCATTAAGCCAGCGCTCATCCCCCCCATTCCTGAACCAATAATTATTACATCGTACTCAGTGTTTATACTCATGGGCTAGTAAACATCTAAGATGTTTGAGTCATTCCATGAGATAAATCTATTTTTTTCTTCCATTATTAATGAAAGACCTTCATACTTTACCTTATCTAAGTTTAAATATTCAAAAGAAACTAAATGAGCATAGAAGAAGAACTAAGAGAACGTAGTGGATCACAATGTGAGTTGTGCGGATCGAATAAGAATCTTACTGTTTTTGATGTACCCCCTAACGAAGATCATTCCATCTTAATTTGCGACGTTTGTAATGATCAAATCTCAAATCCTGAAGAAACGGATCCAACGCATTGGAGGTGTTTAAATGATAGTATGTGGAGCACAGTTACAGCAGTTCAAGTAGTTTCTTGGAGAATGCTAACTCGACTTCGTGGTGAAGGCTGGCCGCTTGATTTATTAGATATGATGTATTTAGATGAAGAAACGCTTGCTTGGGCAAAAGCTAGTGACACAAATACTGCTGAACAAGAAATAAAGCATTTGGATAGCAATGGAGAGCAACTTTTAACAGGTGACACTGTGGTTCTTATAAAAGACTTAAATGTTAAAGGAGCAAATTTCACTGCCAAAAGAGGAACCTCTGTACGAAGAATTTCTTTGGTTCATGATAATCCAGATCATATTGAAGGAAGGGTTGAAGGACAGCAAATTGTAATTCTTACAAAATTTGTGAAAAAGTCAGGTTAAAGGAAGCTAAGCTTACGTAATTTTTTTATTCATTCTCTTGAGTTGTAGTTACACTTCGTTTTTAAACTTCTTCTGCTTACCTTTAAAATCGCTTTCAACAATAAGATTTTACATACAAATCGAACCATTTTTAAGCAAAAAGCATTACCTCTTTTAAAGCCTTAAATAACTCAAACCAGGTCTATTTCCATTGAAATCACTTGAAGCCATCTTCGGCCCAAATTCAGCATTAGTAGAAGAACTCTACGAACAGTATAAAAGTAATTCTAACTCAGTTCCACCGCACTGGAAAAAATACTTTGATGAATTAAACGGGGTTGATCCTGAACAATCTGAAGTTGTTAATACAGCTCCCTCAACATCTCAAGTTAATGCATCTACAAATGGCTCTTCTGTTAAAGAAGCTCCAAAAGCTGAAGAAAAAAAAGAAGCTATAGCTCCGAAAAATGCTAACCTCCAAAAAATTAAAGGAGTAGCCACCAAGATTGTAGAGAATATGGATCTCAGTCTTGACGTACCTACTGCTACTTCTTTGCGCGTTCTTCCCGTAAAAATGATGGTGGAAGACCGTACGATTATTAATCGACATCTTATTAAAAGAAATGAACCAAAAGCTTCATTCACTCACTTTATTTGTTGGGCTGTAATTCAAGCGATTAAAGAGTTCCCTACAATCAACCATACGTATTTTAAAGATGGTAAAGATCATTTTAGAGTTGTACCTGACCAAGTTAATCTTGGAGTAGCCGTTGATTTACCAAATAAAGATGGTTCAAGAAATTTAGTAGTCCCAAATATCAAAGGTGTTGACAAGATGAACTTTAAGGAGTTCTTGTACGCTTTTGCAGAACTTGTTGATAAAGCTAGAAATGGAAAACTACAGATTGACGATTTCCAAGGAACTACTATTAGTATAACTAACCCTGGTACTATTGGTACTGTTTCTTCAGTTCCAAGATTGATGCAGGGACAAGGAGCGATTATTGCTACTGGTGCAATTGATTATCCTGCCGAATATCAAAATATGTCTCGTGAAGTGCTTAACCAGTTAGGTATTAGTAAAGTGATGACGATGACATGTACCTATGATCACCGAGTTATTCAAGGCGCTGAATCTGGTTCTTTCCTACAAAAAGTAAGTAACCTACTTAGTGGGCAATCTGACTTTTATGATTCGATTTTCTCAGATCTTGAGATTCCTTATGATCCAATACCTTATGGAGAAGATAATTTCTCAGCTCTCTTTGCTGGTGCTGGAAATACTTTGGAACATGATCGTCGAGCGATTGGAGTTTGGAGATTAATAAACATGTACCGCATGCGTGGACATGTTCTTGCAAACGTTGATCCTCTTGAAAAAGAACCAGGGCGTAATCCTGAGCTTGACCTCGATTATTATGGACTTTCACTTTGGGATTTAGATCGAGAGTTTTATTGTGGTGGTTTAGGTGGAAAGGAAAAGGCAACACTTCGTGAAATCATCAAGCTGCTTAGAGATACTTATTGCGAGAATATTGGTGCAGATTATATGCACTTACTTGATTTGGAAGAACGAAGATGGCTTAGAGAACGAATGGAGTCTACTGGGAATGAGCCTGATCTAAATAAAGAAGATAAAAAAGAGATTTTGCATAAGCTGAATCAAGCTATGGCGTTCGAAGAATTTCTGCATAAGAAATACATTGGCCATAAAAGATTCTCATTAGAAGGAAATGATACGCTTATTCCAATGATCCATTTCCTCCTGGAAGACGCAGGAAAAGCAGAGATCGAGAAAATTTTTATGGGTATGGCTCATCGAGGTCGTTTGAACATCTTGGTGAACATAATGAATAAACCCTACCATCGAGTTTTTGCCGAATTCGAAGGTAATGTTGATCCAGATACAATTCAGGGCTCAGGAGATGTAAAGTATCATCTTGGTGCAAAAGGTACTCATAAAACAAAAACTGGTTCGGAAGTTGAAATTGAATTAATGCCAAACCCAAGTCATTTAGAAGCTGTTAGCCCTGTAGTTGAAGGTGCCGTAAGAGCCATACAAGATCATCATGAATCGGATGACGCTGAAAGGAAAATACTTCCGCTTCTTATGCATGGTGATGCAGCTTTTGCAGGACAAGGTGTAGTCGCTGAAACCTTAAATATGTCTCTACTTGAAGGTTATAAAACTGGTGGTACTATTCATATTATCATCAACAATCAAATTGGTTTTACAACACTTCCTAAAGACGGCCGTTCTACCGAATATGCATCTGATTTAGCTAAGTTAATTTTGGCACCAATCTTTCATGTTAACGGCGATCGACCAGAAGCAGCCGTTCATGCAGCAAAAATGGCGCTTGAATACCGCCAAAAATTTGGTAAAGATGTAATTATTGATCTAATCGGATATCGTAAACATGGGCATAATGAAGGTGATGAGCCTGCATTTACACAGCCTGGAATGTATAAAGAGATTAACGATCATAAAACCGTTCGAGATCTTTATACTGCTTCTTTGGTGAAAAATAAAGAACTAACGGAAGAAGAAACTCAAGCTATTTTTGATGAGTTCGAAGAATTACTACAAGCAGCTTTTGAAGACGCTAAGAAATCTCCTAATCTTGAAGTTACAAAAGCACTTATTGATCGTACTGAAAGTGACCAAAAGAAACGGGATGAGTTCCCTGATACTACTTACCCTGCTGAAGAATTAAATGACATTGCAGTTAAAATAAATACCGTTCCAAAAGACTTTGACGCTAACCCTAAATTACTTCGTCAACTTGCTAAACGAGCTGAAAGTGTTCAGCATAATGAAAAGAAAATTGATTGGGGATTTGCTGAAGCATTAGCATTTGGTTCTCTTCTGAAATCTGGTAAAACCGTTAGAATCACTGGTCAAGATGTTGAACGTGGCACGTTTTCGCATCGACATGCTGTATTGCATGGTACTCAAACCGATCAGACTTTTACACCTCTAAACCATCTCGAAGATGAACAGGGTAAATTTCATGTACACAATAGTTTACTAAGTGAATATGCCGCTCTCGGATTTGAATTTGGTTACAGTTCTAAAAAACGAGATGCTCTAGTAATTTGGGAGGCTCAATTTGGTGATTTCGCAAATGGAGCTCAAATTATCATTGATCAATTTATTTCTTCTAGTGAAGCAAAATGGGGACAAACTAACTCTTTAGTCTTAAATCTCCCTCATGGGTACGAAGGTCAAGGCCCAGAGCACTCTTCTGCAAGACTTGAACGATTCCTACAACTTTGTGCTGAAGATAATATGCAGGTGATGAACTTAACTACCCCTGGGCAGTACTATCATATGCTTAGAAAACAAGCTTTAAGTGAGTCAAAAAAACCAGTAGTATTGATGAGTCCTAAGAGTTTGCTTCGTCATCCATCAGCAACTTCAAATACCGATGATCTTTCAAAAGGCAAGTTTATGCCATTTATCCAAGACTTAGATATGACAGATGCTGAGTCTGTAAAACGATTAGTTGTTTGCTCTGGTAAAGTATATTACGATTTAATGAAACATCGCGAAGATAACAATATCAATGATGTTGCGATTGCTCGCCTTGAACAATTCTACCCATTTCCAGATAAGGATATTAAAGAATACTTGGAAACTCTTAAAAATGTGAAAGATGTTATTTGGTGTCAAGAAGAACCTAAAAATATGGGCGCCTGGTTCTTTGTAGCATCACGTTTTAGCGAAGTTCTTGGTAAAGGTCAGAAGCTAAGTTTTTCAGGTAGACAGGCATCCGCCTCCCCTGCCGCAGGGCAAAAGAAAATGCACGATGTGGAACAGGAACGTTTGGTTGAGGATGCTTTAACGATTTAGGTATTTTTCTTCAGATTTAGATTTTAAAGCCGGTATTTTACATCGGGCTTTTTTTATTTAATCAAAAAAAATGAAATTCAGAGTATCATAGAAGCCATTTTCTTCTTAATTTAGAATTGATCTAAATAAAAATAAGAAAATAAATGCTTTCAAAATCTTTAAAACACTCTTACTCTTTTCTAGTTTTATTCCTTTTGATGGGATTAATTAGTACTCATTTACATTCACAAGAAAATTTTCCTAAAAACCCTGATGTTGGAGTATTAGTACTTGCTCATGGTAGCTTGGATAAAAACTGGAATTCTTCTATTCTTGAAGTTACCGACCCTCTTAAGGAAGACTATTATGTAGAAATTGCTTGGGGTATGTCTAATGCTTTAAATATGCAACCTGCTATAGATAAACTTCAAGAAATGAAGGTAAATACAATTGTTGTTGTTCAATTATTCGTTTCTTCATTCAGCCCAATTATTAGACAGAATGAATATCTATTAGGTTTACGTGACTCTTTAGCTGACTCACCAATGCCTATGATGATTCATGATATGGTTAACCATAAAATGACTATGAAAATGCCCGAGAATCTTCAACCTCTTAATATAGATCCAGACATTGAAGTTATTCTTACTGATCCACTTGACGATCACCCTTTGGTTGCAGAGATACTAATGGATCGAATTCAAAAATTGAGTGTAGACCCTAGCAAGGAAACCGTTTTATTAGTCGCTCATGGACCTAATAGTGAATCCGATAATGATAACTGGATTAGAACTAGCGAAAGCCTTGCTAATCAACTTAGTAAGCTTCAAAACAAAAATGGAGAATCATTTGCCGATATAGTTTCAATGACTGTAAGAGATGATGCTGATGAAGAAGTCCATGAAAAAGCAAAACAAGAATTTCGTTCAAAAGTGATTGAAGCGAATACGAAAGGAGATGCTTTTGTTATCCCTTTATTATTATCTCAAGGTGGGGTTGAGAAAAAATATTTATCTAGGTTAGAAGGTCTCAATTATAAATGGACTGGAGAAACTCTTCTCCCTCATTATAATATTGCTCGATTCATACAGATTTCTATTGAAAACGCGCTTAATTATAGTGTTAACTAGCTTACATTTTCTAACTAATCGAAATTAATAAAATCAATCAATAGAACATCCGCCGGTGAATCCATCAGCATTAAACTTAGTAGTAAAACTACCAAACATATCTTCATAAAGAGCTCTAAGTTCAATAGTATGCTCACCTGACCTTTTTGGGGTACAATATTCCAATACATAGAAAGATTTAGATTCACTTTCTACCTTCTGGGCTACTGCTAAAAAACTTGTATTTAAATCAAATGAATTTGCTGCAAGCTCAAAGCCGTCTCTACCAAAATACTTAAGAATTCCCTCATCAATTTCATCACCAAGTCCAATAGTAAATACAGCATTGTCTTTACCTGCATTTTTTACTGCATTCTGCGCATCTCTGGTTGATACTCTACTTGCCTGATCTGTTCCATCCGTAAATATAACTAAAGAGCCAGCCGCTGATATGTCTGGGTCCAATCGAGCTTCGGTAAGTCTTGAATTCATAATCGACAAGCCTTGTACAACTGCACCATTCAAATTAGTGGAATTATCTGAACTAATTGACTCATTTATAGAATCTATACCAGATGTTAAAGAATCCCTATTTGTTGTAAATGGTACTAATATGTGAACGTCTTCTTCTCCATCAAACCAATAAACGGCCATTTCTTTAGATCCGAATGTCTCATCAGATTCTTGAGGCATAACTGAGTTTATAAAGGAATTGGCAGCACTTTTTACACTTGGAAGCTCAGATTCATTTAGTACACTTCCACTTAAATCTAGGAGCAAAATAGATGAAAATAAAAATTCCCCTTCTTCTCTTTGAATTTCCGCTAATGATTCTGATCTAGATATAATCAATTTATCTTCATAAATCTCAAAATCAGCGGGTTCTAAAGATTCAAATAAATGGTCTTCTCCCAGATCAATTTTAAAAAATAATCGAACTTTAGCTGGTGCTTCAGCTTTAGATTCAATCAGCTCCATTTCAAATCGATTGCTATCGTTATCCTTACCACAAGCCATAAGTGTAGTTGCAATAATGCAAAGAAGAATTAGTTTTGGAAGAATTGACTTCATGTTCTTTTTGGTTGATTTGAATATTTTTATCTAAAATATCGAATTTAATGCTCTATACCCACAAAAATAGAGCCCTAAATAAGTTCTTTTCGAAGTTTTAGACGTTTATTAAATCATTTAGTTTTCGGAAAATTGATTTTATACATGAAAATTAAAATGGTGTAAAGAGCTACTATCCAAAATATAAATCTGATTGGAAAAAGTGGATGGTACTTAATCAAAAAAGAGAGAAATCGGTTTGGGTGATTTTCTTTAAAAAAGAAAGTAACAAGCCTTCCATCTCATAGTCTGAAGCAGTTGATGAGGCCTTATGCTTTGGATGGATCGACTGTAAACCAAATAAACGCGATAATGAGAGTTATTATCGGTATTTCTCTCAAAGAAATCCTACTAATAACTGGAGTAAGATCAACAAAGATAAAATACAAGCTTTAATAGATACTAACCGTCTTGCACCAGCTGGGTTAGAAATGGTAAGAATAGCCCAAGAAAATGGGACTTGGTCTGCACTCAATAATGTAGATAATTTAATCGTACCTGAAGATCTCCAAAATGTATTTGATAAAATCTGACAGCCTTCCAATTCTGTGAGTCCTTCCCACCCTCCCCCAAAAAAATAATCCTCGAATGGGTTTTAAATGCTAAATGTGAAGAAACCAGAACGAAAAGAATTGTTGAAACAGTAGAAAAAGCTGAGCGAAATATTCGAGAAAATCATTGGCGGTAATAAAATTCATTTGATTAAAATACCTTCAATTGGGTATATCGATTTTACCTAAAAATGAATAGTGTTAGTTAGTTATTCTATATATGTGATTAATTAAAAGGCAACAGAGTTGAAAAGCTTTCTTAAAAACTAAACCAGGGGTTGCGGGTTTGGGGTTTTATATTCATTTTTTAGCAAAAAAAATACTCAGGGTACATGAGTTACAAAAGTAGATCACTTTTTTTAAGTATGGGAGTACTGATTATTGGTACAATATTCTCCCTACTACCTTCTTGCAGTTATTCTCAAGACTGGCGTTTATCAGCAAGTTATAATATTGAAAGCGTAGGTTTTAATTATATCCCTAACCCAAGCTATGGTGGAAATATCGGTTCCGCAGCTAAAGGGGTGCTTGAAGCTGAACTTGAACGCTATCTTTTATATAGGCTTTACATTGCAGGAAAAGGAGAACTACTTCTCCATAATCAACAAGACCTTTTCATAGGTGGACCGGTAAATTATAATCAAATTAATTTGGGAGCTATCGCTGGGCTTCAATGGCCAAAATTTGGATTATATGGAGGTGTTAAAGCTGGCACTGTCTGGGACTTAAGCATTCATGCATCTAATACCAACGGTGATCAATTTTGGGTACCTCCAGTAGAAAGTGCAGGTAGGTTTACTACTTCAATAACTGGTGGTGTAAAGTATTATCTGTTGAACTTTTTGAGGCTCAAAGCGGAACTTACCAAAACTAATAACTTGCCACACGATATCATTCCTGATGCAAGTTTTAATAATAATCCTGCCTTTCAGGCTTTTGATTTTAATCCTATTACTTTTTCTGTAGGTATTTCAATCAGTATCCCATGGAATAGAAGAAAGCGCCCAAAAGGAAGCGATGTGAAGCTCCCTCCTCTAATGCGCTTGTCATCTGTCAACTTTGATCAACCTATAAAAAATACTTTTGTGACTTCGAAATTTGGACCTCGGTGGAGAAGTACTCATAAGGGGGTTGACTTAGATGCAGATTTAAGGCAAAAGATTTATGCCGCAGAAAAAGGGATCGTAGTAAAAGCTGGAAAAGGTTCTGGTTACGGAAAAATGGTTCGGATAAAACATGCAGGTGGGTTTGAAACAGTATACGCTCATATGAATAGCATTATGGTAAAAGAAGGCGATCGTGTGAGTAAAGGTCAAGTTATTGGAAAGGCAGGAAATACTGGAACCTCAACCGGAGTGCATCTCCATTTTGAGATATTAAAAGATGGCCAGCCTATTAATCCTCAATCTTATATTCGGTTTTAGAACTCTATTTTCTTTTTTTTGATTTAATTAAATCCTATTCAGAAAAGAAATATTCTCTTTCTAATCTACCAATTCCGTAATTTTATTTCATGAATAACCCATTTTCGATTGCCATTCATGGTGGTGCAGGTACCATCCACAAAAGTAATATGAGCGATGAAAAAGAACTCGCTTATAAAGGCGCCCTTTCTTCAGCTCTTGATAAAGGATATAAAACTCTTGCTAATGGAAAGTCTGCACTTGATGCCGTTGAAATTGCAGTAACTATCCTTGAAGACTCTCATCTTTTTAACGCAGGAAAAGGATCCGTTTTTACAAACTACGGCAAGCACGAAATGGATGCTTCTATCATGGAAGGAAAAAGCTTACTAGGCGGAGCAGTTGCAGGAATTTCAGGAATAAAAAACCCAATTCAGCTTTCTCGGAAAATAATGGAAGAATCTGGGCATGTTTTTCTTATGGGAGATGGAGCGCTTGAATTTGCTAAAGAACAAGGTTTTACTTTAGAAAACGATGAATACTTTTATGATGAGCTCCGTTACCAACAATGGCAAAAAGCATTAAAAGATGGAGTAGTTCAATTAGATCACTCTCCTCTCAAAGAGAATAAATTTGGAACGGTAGGTGCAGTTGCATTAGATCAATTTGGGAATGTTGCTGCTGCGACTTCAACAGGTGGAATGACCAATAAGAAATATGGTCGTGTTGGAGATAGCCCAATGTTAGGTGCCGGAAACTATGCAAATAATAATACCTGCGCGGTTTCTTGTACTGGAAATGGTGAGTTTTTTATTCGTGGAGTTGTTGCCTATGATGTAAGTTGTTTAATGGAATACAAAGGCTTTTCACTTGCTCAAGCTTGTGAAGAGGTTGTACAAAAGCGACTTTTAAGTATAGGTGGTGATGGTGGCTTAATTGCTGTAGATGCTATTGGTAATCTTTGTTTAGAATTCAATACCGATGGTATGTATCGAGGAATGAGAACTAATTCTGGCGAAGAGTTTATTGGGATTTATCAGTAATTCTTGAAAGTCTCCCCTTGAGGAGAGAAGAAAGTCCAAACAAGTTCTTTGGACTTTCCGAGGGGTGTTGTGTGATTTCAAAACTCTGAACACATCTAACACCCTACGCTTTCAATCGCTACGCTCTTTTCAGCACCTCCTTCATGGGAGGAATCTCCTAAAGTTCATAATTCGATCAAATATACTCAGCATCCATTGGTGAGATACTCACTTTTCTATCATCGATGGTGAACTCATCGCTGTTAGCAAGTATATGAACTACCAAGTTTCCTAAACTGATCGGTGTTCCTTCTGGTAAAAGACTATGACTATTATGTGTGAGCTTACTAGGATCAAAAAGAAGAACCATTCCAGAGCCAATTACTTTGAACTGATTTCCATGCTCAATTACAATTCCGGTATCTTCAGCGAGTCCAAGCCCTAATAAATTAGGATGAATTGCCATCGCTTCAGCTATTCGTCCAAATCTTCCTCTTTTGATAAAATGGGTATCAATTACCAATCCTTTTATTAACCCAAGCCCACCTCTCATATGAACTGCGCCTTTGGTCAAAGACTCTTGACTGCTCCCGCCAGAAATCATATGCTCACTCATCGCCATTGCCCCCGCGCTAGTCCCTGCTATTACAAAACGTTCATTTTTATAACGCTCAGCTAGAATTGAATGAGCTTTAGTATTCCCAATAAACTTAGCAATTTTACTTTGATCACCACCTGAAAACATTACAGCATCAGCTTGCTCAAGCGATTGGATCGTTTCTTTAGTTTCACTTTGTAACCGATTCCTTATATCAAGAACTTTAAGATTGGCACACCCTAACTTCCCAAAAGCTTTTTCATAATTGCTAGCTACTTCTTTTGGTATACTTGATGCCGTTGGGATTATGACAATGTTTGCATCTGCTCCACCAGCTTCTTTCACAACATGACTTAGAATACTATCTTCAACAAAATCGAGCGTATAATTCTCGCTTAATTCTAATCCTTTATCTTCATTCCCACCTATTGGAATTAATACTCCTTGTACTGCCATATACTAAATTTGATTTATCTTGTAATTTATTGTTTCGAGCGAGAAAATTTATATACTTTCCAAGCCAAGTATACACAATTTATAAACGCAGATTCTAATTCATACATATGCAAATTCGTGAAATCAATGCAATGCGCGGGCCTAATTATTGGTCTATTCGTCGCCACAAGTTAATAGTAATGGTTTTAGATCTTGAAGATCTAGAGCAACGCCCAACGAATACTATTGATGGATTTCGAGAACGTTTAGAAGAGCTTTTACCAAGTTTATATTCCCATCGTTGTTCTGAAGAAACTGAAGGTGGATTTTTTATGCGTGTTGATGAAGGAACATGGATGGGGCATGTAATAGAACACATCGCATTAGAAATTCAAACACTTGCTGGGATGGATGTCGGTTTTGGGAGAACCCGAGGATACGGTGAAGAAGGCGTTTATCATGTTGTATTCTCGTATATGGAAGAGAAAGTTGGGCGTTTTGCTGCAAAAGCTTCTGTACAGATTGCAGAAGCTCTAATTGCTGGTGAAGAATATGACTTGGATTCTGACATCCAGCATATGAGAGAACTTAGAGAAGGCGAGCGACTTGGTCCTTCTACTGGAAGTATTATTGAAGAAGCTGAATCTAGAGGAATTCCATGGATTCGATTAAACAAATATTCTCTTTGTCAGCTTGGATACGGCAAGAACCAAAAAAGAATCCAAGCAACCGTAAGTAGTGAAACAAGTAGCATTGCAGTGGAATTAGCATGTGATAAAGAAGATACAAAGTTCATTCTAGAACAAGCCGAAGTACCGGTTCCTAAAGGAGAAATTGTAAGAACCGAAGCCGGACTTAAAGATGCTGTTCGTTACGTAGGATATCCTTTAGTAATTAAACCGATTAACGGAAATCACGGACGAGGAATTACAGCAAACCTAAATAATTGGGAAGATACTTTAGTTGCATTCGAAGCTGCGAAAGAGGTCTCCAGATCAGTAATTGTTGAACGTTATATTGTTGGTGAAGATTATCGTTTACTTGTAATTGATTATAAACTAGTTGCCGCCGCAAAAAGAACGCCAGCTGGAGTTACAGGAAATGGAAAATCGACGATCCAAGAACTCATTGTCGAAGTAAATTCCGACCCACGTAGAGGCTATGGTCATGAGAAAGTTCTTACTCAAATAACGGTCGATGCCATGACTAAGGCTATCCTTAAAGATGAGGGGAAAACCTTAGATTCTGTTTTAGATAAAGGAGAATGGTTGGCGTTAAAAGACACCGCTAATCTAAGTACTGGTGGGACTTCGACAGATGTAACCGATATTGTCCATCCACATAATGTATTTATGGCAGAAAGGATTGCACGAATTATTGGACTAGATATTTGTGGTATTGATATTATGACTACTGATATTAGCACTCCACTTCATGAAACAGGGGGAGCAATTTTAGAAGTTAATGCTGGTCCAGGATTCAGAATGCATTTGGCTCCTTCCGAAGGTTTACCAAGAAATGTTGCCGGTAGTGTGATCGATATGTTATTCCCTCCGGGGACCGAATCTCGCATTCCAATTGTAGCAATTACAGGTACCAATGGGAAAACAACTACTACCCGTTTGTTATCACACATTATGCGAATGAAGGGTTTTAAAGTAGGATATACCACTACTGATGGAGTCTATATTCAAAACCGATTAATGATGACTGGAGATTGTACAGGTCCTGCAAGTGCTGAGTTTGTACTTAAAGATCCTACCGTAGATTTCGCAGTATTGGAATCTGCCCGAGGCGGTTTACTCCGAGCAGGTCTCGGTTTCAAATCCTGTGATGTAGCTATTGTTACCAACGTAGCTCCAGATCACCTTGGACTTAAAGGCATTCATACCATCGAACAATTAGCACGAGTAAAAGGTGTAATTCCTGAAACTGTACATGCCGGTGGCTACGCAATTCTCAATGCTGATGATGAATTGGTTTATGGAATGCGCAAAAATGTTTCGGCAAATGTGGCTTTATTTTCAATGGATGAAAACAATCCTCATGTTAAATCTATAGCTAAAGTTGGTGGATTATCCGCTGTTTACGAAAATGGATATATAACTATTTGTAGAGGGGAGTGGAAAATGAGAATCACTAAAGCAATTAATGTACCTCTCACTTTTGGCGGAAAAGCTTCTTTCATGATTCAAAATGTACTTCCTGCAGCACTTGCAGCTTATACCCGAGGAGTTAGCTTAGAAGATATTCGAGTAGCGTTAGAATCGTTTATTCCATCCCCTTCTCAAACCCCTGGCCGTTTGAATATGTTTGAATTTAAGAACTTCAGTGTTCTATTAGATTATGCACATAATGTAGCCGGTTTAAAAGCACTTAATAATATGCTTCAAAAAATGGATGATACTCCAAAAGTGGGAATAATAGCAGGAATTGGCGATCGAAGAACGGAGGATAACAATGGTATTGGCGAAATAGCAGCCGAAATGTTTGATGAAATTATTATTCGACAAGACAAACATCTTCGAGGTAAATCTGAGCATGAACTTATTGATATGCTTTCAGAAGGAATCAAAAAAGTAGATCCGAAAAAGAAAGTAACTGTAATTCCAAAAGAAAGTGAGGCCATTGAGTATGCGATTAAAAATGCAATTCCTGGAAGTTTAATCATAATCTGTAGTGATGTTGTGCCAGATGCGCTAGCTCTTGTATCTAAATACAAAGAGGAAGAAGCAAAAAGTTTATATGATTTCACTCGGGATGATATTCCAAATCTTTAGAACTTAGAATTATGATTACAAAAGTAAATTGGGATGATGTCCCTGAAGAACAAGTAAATCCATCCATGAAGAGGAAAATGCTCTGGGGTGAAAAGATCATGATTGCCAAAATGAAGTTTAAGGATGGTTTTACAGTCCCTATGCATAGTCATGAAAACGAGCAAGTCACCCAAGTTACAAAGGGAACTATTCGTTTTTGGTTTGGGGATGAAGATGCTGACCCCGTTGATTTACATGCAGGTGATTCTGTTGTAATTCCCGGAGATCTTCCCCATAAAGCACTTATGATTGGCGATGTGGAAGAAACCGATACTTGGGCTCCTCCTCGAAAAGATTGGATCGATGGAACCGATGACTACCTAAAGAAATAACTATGGATTTAGGCATCAATGGTAAGAAAGCTCTTTTAATGGCCTCCAGCAAAGGACTTGGAAAAGCAGTGGCTTTAGAGCTTTCAAAGGAAGGTGTTGAAGTAATGATTTGCAGCCGAACCGAGAAAGATTTGGTCTCCGCTAAAAATGAAATAGAAACGGTTTCAGGTAAAAAGGTTCATTATATCGTTGGAGATGTTGCTACTTCTGAAGGTAGAGCCACTATTTTAAAAGAAGCAAAGTCGAAACTCGGCGTCATAGATATTCTGGTTACCAATTCAGGTGGACCTCCCTTCGGTGCTTTCGAAAATCATTCGGAACAAGATTGGGAAAACGCCTACAAACTATTATTAGAAAGTACCGTTGGAATGATTCGGGGAGTTCTTCCAGATATGAAAGCTAATTCATGGGGACGAATAATCACAATCACCTCACAAGCAGTAAAACAACCCGTAGACGGTTTGGTGCTATCTAATTCGATTAGAGCCTCAATTGTAGGATTGGTTAAAACTCTTTCTAATGAAATGGGAGAATTCAATATTACGGTAAATAATGTGATGCCTGGTTATACCCAAACCGAACGACTAGAAAGCTTGATGGAAAAGAACCCTGCATTAAATGAAATCACCAACGAAATCCCGTTAGGACGAATTGGTAGACCAGATGAATTCGCCGCTGCAGTAACTTTCTTAGCTAGCCAAAAAGCCAGTTATATAACTGGAATTTCTTTACCTGTTGATGGCGGTTGGATAAAGGGGATTTGAATAGAGTATAATGATCGTTTTAAAAAACGAAAAACTAACTTTATACCTGATACACTTTTTTTTTGCAGAATAAGATTAATAAAACGTACCCAGTTAATAGGACTCTGATATGCTTTACGCTTCATATTCCTATATTGTGTTTCATTTTAGAGAAAGAGAAAATTAACCATGCTAAATTGAAAAGAAGCTTATGAATAAAAAATTTGTTAAGATATTTTTGAGAATCGCGATTTCAACAGGATTTTTATCGGCAGTTGCTGACAGATTTGGAATATGGAGTACAGAAGTTTCTGTTTGGGGGAATTGGGACAGTTTTTTACAATACACTGAATTAATAAATCCTTGGCTACCAAGTTCTATGATTTCAATAATTGGAATTTTGGTAACATTAGCGGAAATTATTTTTGCTTTAGGTCTTATTATTGGATTTAAAACAGAACTTTTTGCAAAATTGAGTGGCTATCTTCTTTTAATATTTGCCTTATCAATGACTTTTTCAACGGGAATAAAAGGGGCATTTGATTTTTCTGTTTTTAGCGCTTCTGCTGGGGCTTTTGCTTTGAGTCTTATAAAAGACAAATATTTAGAATTAGACAATCTAATTCATAAATCGAAAACTGAATAAAACAGGACATTACAACAAGTGCTTTTTGAACTAGTATATAATAATCGACCTTAAAATTTAGTTTTGATAGATTGGTTGTTCAAAATGAACAAATTAAAAACTTGATTAAAGAGTACATAAAAGAAAAGTGATCTCTTTTATTGATTTAAAACCTCCTAGCCTCAAGTTGTTCTGATGCACTTTTCTCAGCTTTCTCATATCAATCGTTTAAACGAATAGTACAAACAAATCAAACTAGATCGAAAAATTCATCTGTTTAAAAGTTAAAGCAGTATATTTTATGAACCTAAACTTTTAGATTAATTTTTAATGATGAACTGTTATTTAATGGTATAAGAATGAGTAAATATTCACACTCTCTATTTTTTTTGCTCTTTTTATTTTTAATCCAATCCCAAGTATTGTGTCAGCCACTTTATGAAAAAGGATACTATATAGATAATTTGAACAATCGATTTGAAGGTTATATCGATAGAACAAATTTGAGCAGTAGTCAAGACTATATAAATTTTAAATCCTCAAAAAAAAGCACTGCTGTTCAATTATTCCCAAATCAAGTGTCTAAAGTATTTGTTTCTGATATTCATATAGAATCTAACACTGTCTTAATTGATACTACTGCTTTTGTAACTTCTGAAAAAAGAGCCCCATCTTTTACAAGAAAGAATGTATTTCTTTTTAATTTGATTGATGGTGAAATTAGTCTATTAGAGTATAGAACCGAAAAATCATCTCTCTTCTTTGTCCAAGAATCACCAGACCAAGCTTCATTCCAGCTTATTCATAAACGTTATATTGGTCGTAATGAATTACTTTTTAATAACAATGATTTTCGTAAACAACTTGATTCATTAATAGTAAATCTAAAATCCGAATTAGAAATAGATACTGAAAAGGTTTTATACACTAGTAAAAGTTTAAGTGACCTATTTATTAAGCTTAATGATTCAAGAAATTATACTTTCCAAAATTACTCCAATCAAAGATTAATCTCACCAAGATACTTGAACTTTGCTGTAATTACTGGATTAAGGTTTAGTAGAATAACCTCAAAAGAAACGATTACTGGAAACACTTTTTTTAGTCTGGAAGATGTTTCTTTATCAAATTTTGGGCTAGAATTAGAATATTTATTGCCTAGTTTAAAAAATCAATTCTCTATTTTTGGTAGGGGCGAAATAGCTACTGGAGACACCCGTTTAGATACAGTGTTATTAACATCTGGATTGCAACAAATAAATACTAATCTCGATTATCTCTTCATCACTATAGGTATACGTGGATATTTTCAACTATCTAATGCCACAAAGTTATATGCCGATGCTGGTGTTAGTAAACCTTTCACAATTGGCGATGGTATTAATATTAGGCATGAGATCAGACCTGATTTTGACTACCAGAGAAAAATTATAACCCCCTCGTTTGGAGCAGGAGTGATTGTATTCAATCGATTTAGCTTAGAATCTAGATTTGAATTTATGAATACAGTTTTAAATAAAAACGATGAATTGAATAATATTTCTTACTCTTCTTTTACAATAAATCTAAAAATTTTCTTTAAAAGCTATTACTCTATATGGGATTAGTTAAATGAAATATCTTCTCATATTTGAGAATCTTATTTCCATGTATAAGCTACCTTTTACAATTCAATAGAGCTGTACTTATGATCTAATTTTAATCCACCCAAACCGTTTTAATATTCACAAATTCTCTGATTCCGAATTCACCTAACTCACGTCCATAACCAGATTGTTTTACACCACCAAATGGCAATCTGGGATCAGATTTTACAAAGTCATTTACGAAACAACATCCAACCTCAAGTTGTTCTGATGCAATTTTTTCTGCTTTATTAATATCTTTTGAAAAGATAGCTGCTCCTAGTCCATAAATCGAATCGTTTGCTATACGTATGGCTTCTTCCTCATTTTTAGCTCTTATAACTGAAGCAACGGGTCCAAATAGTTCTTCTGAATATGCTGGCATCCCTTTTTTCACTTCCCCAAGAACACTGATTGGATAGTACGCCCCTTCTCCTTTTGGTTTTTCACAACCTAAAATTACTTTCGCCCCTGCTTTTATACTCTTTTCGACTTGCTGATGAAGCTCATCTCTTAAATCTATTCGAGCCATAGGACCAACATCCGTTCCTTCATTGAAAGGGTCTCCTATTTTTTTGGACTGAAGGATGTTTGTAAATGCATCTAAAAAAGTATCATAAACTTCTTCCTCTACAATAATCCGTTTTGCAGCAATACAACTTTGCCCTGAATTTACAAGCCTAGATGTTGCACACTTATCGGCGGTTAGCTCAATATCTGCATCTTTTAAAATGATATATGGATCATTACCACCCAATTCTAATACTGTTTTCTTCAACCCTTCCCCTGCTTGACTCGCTACAATCTTTCCAGCTTTTGTACTTCCGGTTAAGGTTACCGCAGCAATTCCATCATGTTGAATAATGGGCTTCATATCATCATTTGCTACTAAAATGGTTCTAACTAAATCACTTGAAATCTCAGACTGATAAACTATTTCTTCAATCTTTAAAGCACAGCCAGTTGTATTTTCTGAATGTTTTAAAACAACACCATTACCAGCCATCAATGCTGGAGCTGCAAATCTAAAAAATTGCCAAAATGGAAAATTCCATGGCATTATTGAAAGTACAACCCCTAAAGGATTAAACGTTACATAGCTTTTTGATGCATCAGTATTCACCTCAGTATTCGATAAAAATTCACTCGCTTTTTCGGCATAATATTCACAAACCCAAGCACATTTTTCGACCTCTCTAATCCCTTGTTTAAGAGGTTTCCCCATCTCTAAAGCCATTAACTTTGCTAGTTCTTCTTTCTGTTCCCTTAAAATTTTTGCGATTTTATTTAAGTATGGAGAACGTTCTTTATAAGATAGCTTTGCCCATTTATTTTGGGCTTTATTTGCTTTAGCTACAATTTCTTCAAAGTCTGTGAATGAAGTGTCCACATATTCTTTAATTAATTCTCCTGTAGCTGGGTTAATCGTCTTCATTGCTTCCTAATTCCTAATTCCTAATTCCTAATTCCTAATTCCTAATTCCTAATTCCTAATTCCTAAAAAAGTATCATCATCACTTTACACAAAAAGATAATTATGAATTTTGTTCCATTTTTTAAGAATTGTTAGTAAAAAAGCGAATCGATAATTGAGTGTATCCGAAGGATGAATACATTGTGTACCCTGCAAGAATTCATCGCCTTGATTTTTGTTACTTTTGCATCAAAGCTAAGGTAAATTTAATCATCGATGCTGTTCAATACTCATCAAAATCACTGTCAATACATCATTCAGGAGTTCTTCGTCTATGATGAGTGGTGGTGCTAATCGAATTAGTGTATTTGAATGGAGAGTCCAACCAAGTAAAATTCCCAGCGAAAAGCATTGTTTTACAACTGCCATTGTTAACTCCCAACTTTCTAATTGGAGTCCTAACATGGCTCCTTTTCCTCTCACCTCTACAATTCCTTTTCCTTTTAGCCTTTCTTTTGTTTTCTTCTCTATGAGTTGCGCTTTTTCTAAATAGTCTCCTTCCAACAACTCTTTGAGATTGGCATGAGCTGCAGCACAGCTAACGGGATGTCCTCCAAATGTAGTTACATGGTTAAGCGGAGGATTGTACATGAATGCTTCAAAAATCTTTTGCGAAGAAACAAAAGCTCCCATCGGCATACCACCAGACATTGCCTTAGCTAAGCATAAAATATCAGGTACAATTCCATAATGCTCGAAAGCAAACATTTTGCCTGTACGTCCAAAACCTGATTGTATTTCATCATAAATAAGTAAAGCGTCGGAACTTGAGCATCTTTTTCGGATTTCCTTCAGCCATTTTTTATCTGAAGGGATAATCCCTCCTTCCCCTTGAATAGGTTCTACAATTACCGCAGCGGTTTTGTCATCAATAACTTCTAAACCTTCAAAAGAATTGAACTCCAGAAAATGAATATCGGGTAGTAACGGCATATATGGTTCTCGGTAAATATCTCGACCTGTAACACTTAACGAGCCATGTGTATCACCGTGGTAACTATTTTTAAACGCAATTAATTTAGTTCTACCTGTGTATTTTTTGGCTAGCTTAAGAGCTCCTTCATTCGCTTCTGTACCACTATTCACAAAATAGACCTGATTTAAGGCTGCCGGTAAAATACTTGTTAATAGTTCTGCAAATTCAAGTTGAGGCTTTTGAATAAACTCGCCATAAACCATCACATGAAGGTGCTTATCTATCTGCTCCTTAATCGCTGTTATAACTTTTGGATGTCTATGTCCTAAGCTACTTACTGCTATTCCTGAAATGAAATCAACATAACGCTTACCATTAGTTGTATACAAAAAAGGACCTTCTGCATGATCAATCTCCAAGCCGATGGGGGCATCACTTGTTTGAGCAATTGACTTTTTAAAGCGTTGTTGATTTTGCATAACTAATTATACAAAACAATGTTCAACTTTCGACATGTTTCCTTTGGAAATTTTCATCATATTAACCGAAACTTTTTATAAAATCTATTAAAATGACAAGAGTTCATCTTTACTTAATATTATTAATCACATTCTTTATTTCAGGCTGTGCTTCCAATAAAAATAAACAGCCCAAACCCGAATCAGGTCCTGTTATTCAAGCTCCTATTTCGGTTGGTTCAATTTTAACAAAACTCGAAATTCTTGAGTATGCCAGTTATAACTTACCAGAGAATCAAATAAGAGCAAAAGTACTTGAAGTAATAGGATATGGTGCTAATACTGAAATCTTAAGAACGGATACAATTCTTACACTAAGCTTTAATAACTCAGGTACTCTTTCTTCTCTTTCTAATATTGAAGAAGGGGAAGTGATTGAAGCGTTAATATCTAAATCTATGCAAGGTCTTAATGCTTCAGGAAGTACCTCAGTATGGCGAATAGTAGAACTTAAAAATTAAGAACAGCTGATATGAATAATAAAATGAAATTTAGAACCCTTTCTCTAGTATGTTTATTAGCACTTTTCGGTATTCTAATTTATAGCATAAGCTCAACCGAAAATCAATCTTCAAAAGATAACACGACTTTTCTACATGAATTCGAGGAACAACCTGAAGATCGTGTAAAAACGAATAAAGGCCGTAATGAGTACTTTTTTAAGTTATTGAGAGACCCGTCAACCAATGCAATTCCAAGTAATGTTCGAGCGAAAGAACTTGATTTTTTTGATCAGCTTAAACAGGAATCTTATAAATCAAAATCTATTGCAAGCCCGTTTAATTGGACTGAAATAGGTCCTAATGATGTTTCTGGAAGAACTTTTGGTATTGGTTTAGATCGAAGAAATTCAAATATATTAATTGCAGGTGGTGCTTCTGGTGGAATTTGGAAAAGCACAAATGCTGGGAATTCTTGGACATTAAAATCGGAACCAACTCATAATCTAGGGGTAAGTTCTATTGTTCAACATCCTACTAATCAAGATACATGGTATTATTCAACTGCAGAATTTTTTGGAAGTGCCCGAGCTAGAGATGGCGGGGGTGCATTCTATGGCTCAGGAATTTATATGTCCACAGACAACGGAGAAACATGGGCTCAGGTTCCTGGAACTGAAGACAACGATAATTCATTTAATTCGCAGCTAGACTTTATTTCCAAAATTGTAGTAAGCCCTACTACCGGAACAATCTTCTATGCCAGTAATGCATTTGGAATTTTTAGATCAGTTCAAAATGGAGCAAACGCTTCGTTAGTACTTGGCAATGCTAACGATCATGTTTACGCAGATGTAGAAGTTACGTCAGATGGAACTCTCTATGCTGCCGTTTCCCAAGCTTTTGGTGGAGTTACTCCTACAAGTTCATCTGGAGTTTATATGTCAACAAATGATGGAGTTACTTGGACGGATATCACTCCAGCTGGATATCCCAGCGATCCTGATCGAAGTGTAATTGGAGTTGCTCCCTCAAATGAAGATATCTTTTATGTTTTTACAGATACTGGATCAGGAGCTGATGGGTTAAGCCTTTTTCGTTTCGATGTTACAAATTTCCCAACTGTTTCCTCAAGTGATCGATCTAGTGGAATCCCAAACTTTGGTGATGAAGTTGGAGAAATGAATCCTCAAGGTAGTTACAACATGGTCTGTAAGGTGCTACCAAATAATCCTAATTTTGTAATTATTGGAACAACAAACTTGTTTCGATCAACCGATGGGTTTAGCTCAATACCCCAAACTGATGGAAGTGGAGTTGCTGATGCTTCTCAGGTTGATGAATACTGGATTGGAGGCTATGCAAAAGATAATGACATCAGTCAGTATGCAAACCACCACCCCGACCAGCATAACCTAATCTTTGACCCAAATAATCCTTTAAAAGCATATAGCACCCATGATGGAGGAATTAGTGTTACTTCAGATATTGCCGCCGCTGATGTAGTTTGGGAAACGAAGGAACAGGGATACAATGTCACTCAATTCTATACGGTTTCACTTCATCCTGATGCCGATGACAAAAAAATTGCAGGTGGTACTCAAGATAATGGAACACCTTTTTTCAATTATAATCTTACAGCAAATCATGGTGCATCTGAAGATGCTTCCTCCGGCGATGGGTCTTTTGTTTATTTAGGTAAAAATTATACAATCACTTCTTCTCAAAATGGATTTTTACTTCGCTTTGATTATTCTGGTAACACCCTCAATAATTTTTCTTACATAACTCCATTGAATGCTGCTAATCAATTATTTATTCACCCATTTGCTGTAAATCCTGCTAATGAAAACTTTGTCGTTTATCCCGATGAAAATCATTTATGGAGAAATAATCAAATGATTACACTCCCGAGGAATACAGACAATTCTGATGGTACTTCAACTGGCTGGACAGAGCTTACTAATGTAACCGTAGGTAATTCAGGTCATACTATTACCGCCTTAGAATATAGTACTTCAAGTCCTTCTGGAAGACTCTATTTTGCTGGATCTAGTGATGACCTTTCTCCAAAAATTTTCAGACTAGATTCACCAACTGCTACAGACGGTGAAGTAGATATATCAATTCCAGACGCAGACGAAGGTTCTTTTGTTCATGATATTGCGGTAAACCCTGAAAATGGAAATGAAGTAATTGTAGCCATTTCTAATTACGAGGTTAAAAGCCTTTGGTATAGTAGTAATGCTGGAACAAGTTGGACATCAATTGGGGGAAATTTAGATGGAGAAACTGGACCATCTATTCGAGCCGCTGCCTTTGCACCTACAGAAAATTCAGGAACCATAATTTTTGTTGGGACTAGTATTGGATTATTCTCTACAAGTAGCATTAATGGCGCGTCAACTGTTTGGACTCAAGAAGCTGGAACTATAATTGCTCAATCTGTAATTGCAGCTCTTGACTACCGACAAAGCGATGATGTACTTGCAGTTGCTACACATGGTAGGGGGTTATTTTTAGGTGGAGTTGGATTGGGCGTTACTACTGAGCCAATACGTTCAGATGGAATACCAGAATCATTTAGCCTAAATCAAAACTACCCAAATCCTTTCAACCCATCTACAAATATTGATTTTTCGATTCCGTCTAATAGTACCGTCACTATTAAGATCTATGACATAACTGGTAAAGAAGTCGCTTCTGTGTTAGATGGTAAATCCTTATCAAGTGGCTCTTATTCTCAAACATTTGATGCCTCAGCACTTTCAAGTGGGACTTATCTGTATAGACTAGAAGCCATTCCTTCAAATGGTGGAAGTGGATTTATTGAAAGTAAAACCATGACCTTGATCAAATAAAAAGTTACTCATTATTTAAAAGGTGCTAATGTGAATTAGTGCCTTTTTTTGTTTAAATCGATTTTAAAACCTCAATGAACTCCTTCTGAATAACTTTACCTTTATCTCGAGCATACCAGATATGTAGGTTCTTTGAAGCTTCCTTCCCTCCAATACTTGGGTCTACTCGCTCAGATAGATACGTTTTGTTAATCTCTGATGGTCTAGGTCCCCATTCACCAAGAACGTTTAATGTTGCGGAATCTAAAATGATAATTTTTGGAATTGATCTGCTCTTCCCATTCGTAAGAAATTCGTCCATTACTTCTGGATGCTCCTCCCTTAAAATTATGCGGAGTGAAATATTCGAATTTAACTCTGCTATTTTATTTATAAATGGAAGAACCTGTGCAGAATCGCCACACCAACCTTCGGTTATTATCAGCCATGTTTGAGGAGTTTCTATAGCTTTCACAACCTGAATGGTCTCTTCATCTAATTTACCCCGTTTATCCCAGCGGTTAGTACGTTGTATATTTAATCGAGTATAACCGAGGTTATTTTCTGTATTTTTTCGATCTGTAGACTCTCCTTTTTCTAGAAGTGTTTCAACATGATTGTTGAACTCGGAATATGAGAATGCGCTTTTAATAATATTCTGATTGATAGAGGTAGAAATAATATTTTTCATAATTGTACCTAATAATAATTACAATGTTTAAACATTAATGTACAAACATTGTATATACTAAATGATTGATTTGATCAATAGTGTTGATAGGATAAATGCAACGAATCCAAAAGATGCTAAGAACTTGATCTTCATGACAGCGCCATACTCCTCTGCTTTTCCTTCAAGGTTTTGTACAAAATAACCAATCCCTAAAAATGAAAGAATTGACATGCCACCAAAAATTAATCCTACCATTTCTTCTTGCAAATATAAAAATGAAGCAATTAACGTTGCCCCTATTAAGAACATACCGTAATAGAATTTTTTTATCGTTGAAAGACCGTATTTCATGGTAAAAGTAGTGTCTCCCCGTTTTTGATCTTCTTCAATTTGGAAAACCTGAGATACTGGATATAAACTCAATATTACACAAGCTACCCCAAGTGCTACTAACCCGTCTGAAGCTGTTAATGAATCTCCCCCTCCAGAAAGATATCCCATTAAGAAAGAGTTAGTCCCTGTACTTATTCCAATTACAAAAAGACTCAAAATAGGTTTCCCCTTCCAACGTGCTAAAGGCGTAGAATACAACCAGAATAAGATCAAACTAACTAAATATATGAGCGCATAGCTATCCCCTATTGACCATGCCCACGCAAGTCCAATAAATTGCATAATCAATGAAACGACCCACATCCATTTTGTCATTTTTGGGGGTGATTTCAATCCTCCAATAGCACCTTCGTCTTTATCCCAATATGAGTTATAAGCTGTCGCACCACCAAATAGCAACACATGCACATTTAAAAACTGTACCCAAAATTGATTCCAATTTGGTTGTTCCAGAAATAACGAAGCAAGTAAATAACCTCCCGACAAAATCAAAAACTGATAATGCAGCCTAAGATGTAAGATGAAATGCCAAAGCTGGGTTGTAAATGATGTAGTAGAATCCATAAAAAGTCGAGCTCACCTAGCCCCTCATTTTTCCAAGAGGGAATTTTCTATATGATACGAAATGTGTTTAATGAGTTCTCCTCCTAATTTATGAGGAGACAGAGGAGGTCAAAAATCCTTACCTTTATCGCTCATGATTACCGACCATCACATATCTGTCAAAGCGATTCTTTCTGAACAGGAATGGAACACCAAAAAAATCCTTCACGAAGAATGTGTTGAAAGATTAGTTGGGGATTATTTGAAGAATCGTTCTGCACATATAAAGCAACCTGTGTTGGATTTCTTGTTCCAATATTATGCATTCCGACCTTCTGCCTTGAAACGTTGGTCACCGGGAATTGGAATAGGATTAGAAGTTTCAGGTGAATCTATACTACCAGAAATAAGTGAATTTAAAATCGAAGATGGAATTGTATTCTTAGATCCTGTTTTATTTCCAGAAAAGAGAATCCGATCTACAAATTGGATTCTGGGAATGCTAAAAAGCACCCAATCTAGGAAACCAGCATTTGGATGTTTTGGGATGCATGAGTGGGCGATGGTTTACAAAGCAGAAAAACCGCGACATGACCAAGTCCCATTAAGAATGGAACCAGAAGAATTAGCAACTTTTGTAGAATCCCGCCCCTTGGTTTGTACCCACTTTGATGCCTATCGCTTTTTTACGAAAGAAGCTGTTCCGATGAATAAGTTCGAACTTTCCCGAGAGACTTTTGCTGATAGCGAACAACCTGGCTGTATTCACTCCAATATGGATTTATATAAATGGGCTCATAAACTCTACCCTTGGATTGGCAGCGATTTAGTACTGGAAGCTTTTGAACTCGCTTTAGAAGCCCGAACGATTGATATGAAGGCAAGTCCCTACGATTTATTAGAGTATGACTTAGAACCTATCAAAATTGAAACAGATGCAGGTCGACTTGAATACGTTAAAGCTCAGGAAGCCATTTTTGAAAAGGGGATACCTGTTAGGGAAAAGTTGATTAAACAAATAGAAGAGTTAATTAGCTGCTTGTAAACGTAGTGGTAAATATATGGAGACTCAGAACTTTGGTCATGCTAGAGTTATAAATAGTGTACTCCAAACCAAACCAGAAGAAATGCGGTAGATAAGAACTTACTCAATGAAAGTATCCAGCCAATGAAAAGAAATCAAAGACTGAAAAAAACAACATCTTCATTTCTTGTGGTGACTTTTGGATACTTTTGGTCATTCAAAAGTATCTACAGCGGGGTAAAATAACCTATACCAATTCACCCATCATAAATACTCTCCACAAACTTAGCTAAAGGAGTCGTTGAAAGTCCTCGAACTAACCGTTCATCTGCAGTATAAAATACCGAATTAGAAAGAATGGCTGTGGCAACGTAAGTCGCATCATACAAAGTAACTGGTAGTGTGATAGAAATATCAAATGCGATGTCCGAAAGTTGTTGGTATTTAAAAAACCGAGCCGGAAGTTTATAAGCCTGATTTTTCTTTATGGGTGCTTCTTCCAGGCTCAGTTCTCTTTTCCGTACTTTTTTTGTGATGATAGATTCCAATTCAATCTTAAATAAATCTGGAGCATAAAAATAATCGAATTGTTCCAAAAGTTGCACAGCAGCATCAGAACCATTTTCTAAAAAGAGCCATTTAGCAGCTACTGAAGCATCTATTACATAACCACTCACCGATCTCGATCCTCACGAATATCATCGGTACTATCACTAAATGTTCTACCCTCTGTACGGTATTCTACTAAAAGATCATGAACCATATTTCGAGCTTCTTCAATATTAGGCTTGGCATTCTCTTTCAGTATTTCTAGCAGTTCTCCTTGAAGCGATCTATTATTCTTTTCTGCTTTAGACTTCAACCTATCAAGCGTTTCATCATCAATATTTCGGATTAATACATTCGGCATTTTCGTTATTCGTTATTCGTTATTCGTTATTCGTTATTCGTTATTCGTTATTCGTT
>CAXBBW010000012.1:0-147398 GCA_963974345.1 uncultured Balneolaceae bacterium
TCCGTGAAGGTGGCCGTACCGTAGGTGCCGGTGTTGTAACTAAAATCTTAGATTAGTCTAAGAAAAATTTATTGACAGCACATCTTGAGTAGGTAGCAATGCTGTCTACTCTTGTGTGTATCTACGGGTGTAGCTCAGTTGGTAGAGCACTGGTCTCCAAAACCAGGTGTCGGGAGTTCGAGTCTCTCCACCCGTGCAAACGAATTAGTACTGTAATTATGGAAAAACTTATAAATTTTTTTGAAAGTGTAGGTAACGAGTTCAAGAAAGTATCTTGGCCTACTCAGAAAGAATTAATAGATAATACGATTATTGTAGTTGTGTTCTCGATCATTGTCTCTGTGTTTATTTTTGGAGTTGATCAATTATACAGTACAGTACTAGAAGCTATTTATAAATAATGAGTAAAGAACTAGAACATGGTTGGTATGTAGTTCGCTGCTTTTCCAGTCATGAAAAAAAAGTAAAAGAGTTTCTCGATCGCGAAATCGAAGATCAGGATCTAAGTGACAAGATAATAGATGTTCTTGTACCAACTGAGACTGTAGTTGAAATACGTGGTGGAAAGAAACGAACCCGAGAGAAGAATTTCTTTCCGGGATATATTTTAGTGAATACGCATTATGATGAAGAGGTAAATAACCTCATACAAAGCGCACCATCTTGCCTTGGTTTTTTGAAAGGTAAAAATGACGTGATGCCCTCCCCGCTTAAAAAGCACGAAGTCCAACGCATTATAGGACGAGTGCAGGAAGCTGGAGATGAAACGCGGAATGTTGAAATTCCGTACAGCGAAGGCGACTTGGTTAAAGTAATATCAGGACCATTTAAAGATTTCGATGGTACCGTGCAGGAAGTGAACCCCGAAAAATTAAAACTCCGAGTATTGGTGAGTATTTTCGGTCGTAGAACTCCTGTAGAAGTAGATGTGAACCAAGTTGAATCCGCAACATAAAGAACCTAGTTGATGCACACTAGCTATTACGCGATAAACAGAAGTTATATAAATAGATTAGGATCCTGAAAATCCATGGCTAAAAAAGTTGAAAGAATCCTGAAGCTCCAAATTGTTGGCGGGCAGGCAAACCCTGCGCCACCTGTAGGACCGGCTCTCGGTCAGGCAGGCATCAACATTATGGAGTTTTGCAAAGCCTTTAATGCTAAGACTCAGGACAAAACCGGAACAGTTATACCTGTTGAGATTACTGTGTTCGCGGATAAGTCTTTTACGTTTAAGACAAAAACTCCGCCTGCACCAGTACTTCTTAAACAAGCAGCAAAACTCAAATCCGGTTCAGGCGAACCAAACCGCGTAAAAGTGGGGACGGTAACCTGGAGCCAATGCAAAGAAATTGCACAGGAGAAAATGGAGGACCTTAATGCGTTCGACATCGAAGCTGCTGCAGAAATGATTGCAGGAACGGCTCGGAGTATGGGTCTTAGAGTTAACCGCGACAGGTAAGGAAATAGAACTCATGGCAAAAAGAGGAAAAAAATATCAGCAGGCCGCTGTACTTGTAAACTCAGAGTTGGAATATACTTTGGAAGAAGCATGCGATCTTGTTAAGAAAACATCGGACACCAATTTTGATGCGTCCGTGGACATTGACATCCGTTTGGGTGTTGATCCGCGACATGCAGATCAAATGGTACGTGGAACTGTGAGCTTGCCTCATGGTACCGGTAAAGAAGTTCGTGTTTTAGCTCTCGTAAATGAGAGTAAACAAGCCGAAGCTACTGAAGCAGGTGCAGACTATGTAGGTCTGGATGATTATATCGCAAAAATTGAAGAAGGTTGGGCGGAAATCGACGTGATTATCGCAACGCCGGATGTAATGGGCAAACTCGGTAAGCTTGGACGCTTTTTAGGTCCACGCGGATTGATGCCAAACCCCAAAAGTGGAACAGTAACAATGGATGTTGCAGCTGCTGTAAAGCAAGTAAAAGCTGGACAAATTGATTTCCGTGTTGATAAAGCAGGAATTCTTCATACATCTGTTGGTAAAGTTAGTTTTGGAGCAAGCGATTTGAAAGATAATGCTGAAGCATTTCTTCAAACTGTAATGCGTCTAAGACCAGCTTCTGCAAAAGGTATTTACGTAAAAAGCGTATTTATGAGCAGCACTATGGGGCCAAGTATCCCGATAAGCAGAACCGCAGTTACATCTCTTAATTAGGAGGAATTAAATTATGCCTACTGCAGAAAAGAGAGCAGTTTTAGACGAAATTGCAGAAAACCTGAAAAAAGCTAATGCGGTGTATGTCACCAATTACTCAGGTATGTCTGTAGCTGACGCTAATAAACTGCGAGGTGCATTTCGTAAGGGAAATGTCTTCTTCAAAGTATACAAGAATAAGTTGATGAAACTTGCAATGGAAGAAGTTGGAGGTTACGATTTAGTAATTCCAGCCTTAACCGAGCAAAATGCATTTGCGTTCGTTGAAGAAGAATTATCTGCGCCTGCAAAGGTTTTAAAAGATTTTCTAAAGGAAAACAAACGTCCAGAATTTAAAGCTGCTATCGTAGATGGCGACTTTTATGGCGAAGACAAGCTTGAAACGCTTGCTGCAATGAAATCGAAAAACGAGATCATTGGAGATATCCTTGGTTTACTTGCCGCACCTATGTCAAATGTACTTGGTGCTTTAAATGCGCAGGGATCTAACCTTGTTGGTGCTGTGAAGACCATCGCTGAAAAAGGCGAAAACTAACCCTTATTTACAACTAAGAATTTTACTTAAAAAAACAACTGGAGATAAAAATGGCTGACGTTAAAAAACTGGCTGAAGAGCTTGTCAACCTAACTATCAAAGAAGCTAATGAACTTGCAAAAGTTCTTGAAGAAGAATACGATATCAAGCCTGCAGCTGCCGCTGTAGCTGTTGCTGGACCTGCTGGTGGTGGCGATGCTGCTGCTGAGGAAGAGCAAACTGAGTTTGATGTAGTATTAACTGCAGCTGGCGCTAAGAAAATCGCGGTAATTAAAGAAGTACGCGGTATTACTGGCCTAGGTCTTAAAGAAGCTAAAGAATTAGTAGATGGAGCCCCTAATACAATTAAGGAAGGCGCTGCTAAAGCTGAAGCCGAAGAGATTAAAGCTAAGCTTGAAGAAGCTGGAGCTACTGTAGAGCTTAAATAAGCACTTTGTTAAAATTTCGTTGGTAGCCAATATCGTGAAAACGGTATTGGCTATTGGCGTCTATATTATTTAACCCCTGATTTATCAAGGGTTTGTACTGTATTATCACCCTTCAACAAAAAGGAGAGGTTCCTTTTGAGCACGAAGATGCAAATTATTCCTAATACAAATCGCCAATCTTTTGGGCGTACACAACATGTTTTAGATTATCCAGATTTTCTGGATATACAACTAGAATCATTCGAGAAATTCGTACAACTAGACATTGCTCCAAATGAGAGAGAAAGTCAAGGTTTACAAAGAATATTTGATGAAAATTTCCCTATTCAAGATACAAGGGAAACCCATATTCTCGAATTTCTCTATTACAATGTTGACGTTCCCCGTTATACTATTAAAGAATGCCAAGATCGTGGCTTAACATATTCTGTACCGTTAAAAGCGAAACTACGTCTTTCGTCTGTTGATGACAGCGATGAAGCAAGTGAAACTATCGAGCAAGAAGTTTTCTTAGGAGATCTTCCTTGGATGACTAATCGTGGTACTTTCATTATTAACGGAGCAGAAAGAGTTATTGTAAGTCAATTACACCGATCACCAGGTGTTTTCTTTGGTCAATCTGTTCATCCTAACGGTACTCAGCTTTATTCAGCTCGAGTTATTCCTTTTAAAGGATCTTGGATTGAATTTACCACAGACATCCGTGATGTGCTTTGGGCATACATCGATAGAAAGAAAAAGATCCCAGCAACAACATTATTACGGGCTTTAGGATATTCATCAGACATTGAAATTTTAAGTCTTTTCGAGCTATCTGAAGAAGTTAAATTCGGAAGTAAACCAGATTTCAATAAGAAATTGGTTGGAAGTAGACTTGCTCAGAATATCATCGTTGAAGAGATGGAAGAGGTTGTTGATGATGAAACTGGAGAAGTTACCGAAGCACTCAATAGAAAAATTGTTTTCGAACGTGATCATCAGTTAACTGAAGATGACTATGGAATGCTGAAAGAAGCTGAATTAAAAACAGTTCTTATTCAAAAAATCACTCCAGAAGAATCTGAGCGTTCTGTAGTCATGAATACGCTTAGAAAAGATCCAACATGGGATGAGCATTCTGCACTTGGTGAAGTATATACGCAGATAAGATCAGGTGAAATGCCAGATCCAGAAACATCTCGTGCCATACTAGAAAGGTTATTCTTTAGCGACAAGAAATATGATCTTGGAGAAGTTGGTAGATATCGTTTAAATAAACGTTTGCACCAAGATGATACAACGGTTCAATATCTCACTAAAGAAGATATCGTTGCTATTATTACTGAGGTAATTCGCCTCAAGAATATGAAATCTCAAGTTGATGATATTGATCACTTGAGTAATAGACGTATTAGAACGGTTGGTGAACAACTAGGTCAGCAATTCGCGATCGGTTTAGCTCGAATGGCTCGTACTATTAAAGAAAGAATGAACTCTAGAGATGCTGAGCAGTTAACACCTCAAGATTTGGTGAATGCTCGTACTATCTCAAGTGTAATTAACACATTCTTTGGTACCAATCAGCTATCTCAGTTTATGGATCAAACTAACCCTCTAGCAGAATTGACGCACAAACGTCGTATGTCTGCACTTGGACCTGGTGGTTTGACACGTGAGCGTGCTGGTTTTGAGGTACGTGATGTTCACTATACTCACTACGGTCGACTTTGTCCTATTGAGACCCCTGAAGGTCCTAATATTGGTTTGATCTCATCACTTTGTATTCATGCAAAAGTGAATGATTTCGGTTTTATTGAAACTCCTTACCGTAAAGTTAAAGAAGGAAAGGTTAGTAAAACGGTTGAATATTTAGCTGCAGAGCAAGAAGATGAGACAGTAATTGCGCAAGCAAACGCTGAGCTTGATGATAAAGGGATGTTCAAAAATGAATTGGTTTTCTCAAGAATGCGTGAGGGTAATTACTCGAATGCAAAGCAAGATGAAATCGAATACATGGATGTTGCTACCAATCAAATTACTTCGTTAGCTGCGGCATTAATTCCATTTATTGAGCATGATGATGCAAACCGAGCCTTGATGGGATCGAACATGCAACGTCAAGCCGTTCCATTGCTTCGACCGGAAGCTCCAGTAGTAGGAACTGGTCTGGAACATCGTGCCGCTCGTGATTCTCGTGCAATTATAACTGCTGAAGCAAATGGTGAAGTGGTTTATGTAAGTGCAATGGAAGTTCGCGTTAAATATGAGCGTACTGAAACTCAACAGCATTGTTATTTTGATGGTGGAATTAAATCATACAAGCTTGATAAATTCACGAGAACAAATCAGGATACTGCCACTAACCAGCGCCCAATTGTAAAAGTTGGCGATAAGGTTAAAAAAGATCAGGCAATTGTGGATGGTTGTTCTACCGACGGTGGAGAGCTTGCTCTTGGTCGTAATCTGCTTGTAGCGTTTATGCCTTGGAGAGGTTATAACTTTGAGGATGCGATTGTAATTTCTGAGCGTATTGTTCAGGAAGATATTTACACATCTATTCACGTTACTGAATTCGAACAACAAGTTCGTGACACTAAGCGTGGAGAAGAAGAACTTACTCGTGAAATTCCTAACGTAAGTGAAGAAGCTACTCGTAATCTTAACGAACGCGGTATGATTCGCGTTGGTGCTAAGATTAATCCAGGCGATATTCTTGTAGGTAAAATTACTCCTAAAGGGGAAACAGATCCTACACCTGAAGAAAAACTTCTTCGTGCAATTTTTGGTGATAAAGCAGGTGATGTAAAAGATGCATCGCTAAAAACACCACCAGGAGTTTCTGGTACTATAATCAACACTAAACTCTTCAGTAGAAAACGCGATGAGCTAGTATCTAGAAAGGAAGAGAAAAAACGTGTTGAACAAGAACAAGAGCGTCATTCACAAAAACTTGCTGAATTAAATCAGCAATGGGCTGACAAGATGTACTCACTTCTTCGTGATAAAACATCTCCAGGCGTTCTTGACTACAGTAACTATGAGCTTATCCCGAAAGGAGAGAAGTACAAAAAATCTGTATTTGAAGAAATTGATCCTGTAAACATCAATGAAAATATTGATTGGGCTACAGACCAGGAATTAGTAAAACATGTTAGACTTCTTTTCCACAACTATCGTGAACTAAGACGTGAAATCGATAGCGAAGCAAAAAGAAGAACATTTGCGATTCAAGTAGGAGACGAATTACCTCCAGGAATCATCCAAAAAGCCAAAGTTTATATTGCTAAGAAGCGTAAACTTCAGGTGGGTGATAAGATGGCTGGTCGTCACGGTAACAAAGGTGTTGTTGCTAAAATCGTACCTGTTGAAGACATGCCATTTATGGAAGATGGTACTCCGGTAGACATTTGTCTAAATCCACTTGGCGTACCTTCTCGTATGAACCTTGGTCAAATTTATGAAACCATTTTAGGATGGGCAGCTAAGAAACTTGGTACTACATTCGCATCACCAATTTTTGATGGTGCAACAATGGATGATGTAAAAGAAAAACTTCGTGATGCCGGTCTTCCAGAGGATGGACGTGTTAACCTATATGATGGTAGAAGTGGAGAACCATTCTCTCAAAAAACTACGGTAGGTTATATCTACATGATCAAATTGAATCACTTGGTTCAAGATAAGATGCACTCTCGTTCAATCGGGCCATACTCACTTATTACTCAGCAACCGTTGGGTGGTAAAGCTCAATTTGGTGGCCAGAGACTTGGAGAGATGGAAGTTTGGGCGCTATATGCGTACGGTGCTTCTAGTATCTTGAAAGAAATGCTCACTGTAAAAAGTGATGACGTGAAAGGGCGTTCCAAAGTTTATGAAGCCATTGTAAAAGGTGAAAACCTTCCTGATGGAGACGTGCCGGAATCATTTAAGGTATTATTACGAGAGCTTATGGGTCTCGGCCTTGAAATTCACTTAAATTAATCACTGTTAATTAGGAGGAACACCCTTGCCAATCACAAAAACATTAGCAGTTACAAACGACTTTAAGAGCATTGGAATTTCCCTTGCTTCTGCTGAAACTATATTATCACGTTCTCATGGTGAAGTTTTAACACCTGAGACCATTAACTACAGAACCTTTAAACCAGAGATGGATGGTCTTTTCTGCGAAAAGATATTTGGACCTGTTAAGGATTACGAATGCCATTGTGGTAAATACAAGCGTATCCGTTATAAAGGTATTATCTGTGACCGTTGTGGTGTTGAAGTAACCAGAAAAGCAGTTCGCCGTGAGCGAATGGGGCACATCACTTTGACTGTGCCAGTTGTTCATATCTGGTATTTCAAATCTTTACCAAACAAGATCGCTTACCTTCTTGGTCTATCTTCAAAAAACCTTGATCGAATCGTTTATTATGAGACATTTGTAATTATAAATCCGGGACTCGCTCGTGATTTAGGTTACGCTAAAGGTGACTTGATTTCTGAAGAAGAGAAGTATGATATCTTTGATCAACTTCCAGAAGACAATTTTGATCTGGATGATGATGAGGATGATAAATTCATCGTTAAGGAAGGTGCTGATGCACTTGCTGCAATGCTAGCTGACCTTGATCTTGATGATCTTGCTTATCAATTACGATATGAAGTGAAGCATGAGACTTCTCAAATGCGTAAGAAAAAGAAATTAAAACGACTTCAAGTAATAGAGTCTTTTAGATCTGCAAACCAGCATACTGAAAACCGTCCGGAATGGATGTGTCAAAGTGTAATTCCGGTTATTCCACCTGAATTACGCCCATTGGTACCTCTTGAAGGTGGTCGATTTGCGACTTCAGATTTGAATGATCTTTACCGTCGTGTAATTATTAGAAATAATCGTCTTAAGAGACTGATCGATATTAAAGCTCCTGATGTAATTCTCCGTAACGAGAAGCGCATGTTGCAAGAAGCGGTTGATTCTCTTTATGACAACTCAAGAAAATCAAACGCCGTACGAAATAACAATCGTCCTCTAAAATCTTTAAGTGATATGCTTAAAGGTAAGAGCGGTCGTTTCCGTCAAAACCTCCTTGGTAAGCGTGTTGATTATTCTGGCCGTTCCGTAATTGTTGTTGGTCCTGAACTCAAAATGCATGAGTGTGGTCTACCAAAAGAAATGGCTGTTGAGTTATACAAACCATTTATAATTCGTCGCTTGATTGAACGCGGTTATGTTAAAACCGTTAAGAGTGCGAAAAAAGTAGTTGATCGTAGAGATGCGGTTGTTTGGGAAGTTCTTGAAAATGTAATTGATGGACACCCAGTAATGTTAAACCGTGCTCCAACTCTTCACAGATTAGGTATTCAAGCATTCCAGCCAGTACTTATCGAAGAGAAGGCGATCAGACTTCACCCGTTAGCGTGTACAGCATTTAACGCCGATTTTGATGGTGATCAGATGGCGGTTCATTTACCGTTGAGTCATGATGCTGTACTCGAAGCTTCTATATTGATGCTTGGATCTCACAACATTATGAGTCCTGCAAGTGGTGGACCTATTGCGGTTCCATCTCAGGATATGATTTTGGGTCTTTATTATTTAACAAAGCCAAGAAGTGGACAGAAAGGCGAAGGCAAAACATTTGCATCTCCTGATGAAGTAATTATCGCATTCGATCAAGGTCGTATCGATATCCACTCAAAAATAAATGTTAGAATTACAGCTCTAAACCCAGAGGGTGAGCCTGTAACCGAAGTAGTTAAAACATCTACTGGTCGAATAATTTTCAATGCAATTGTACCTGTAGAAATGGGTTACATCAACAAAACATTGGGCAAAAAAGAGCTCCGTATATTGATTGGTGATATTCATGGAAAATGTGGTACTGCACGTTGTTCTACCTTCTTGGATGACATGAAAAAGATTGGATACGAAAACGCTACTCTTGGTGGACTTTCTTTCAGTCTTGATGATATTATCATCCCAGATGCAAAAGCGAACTTAATTAATGGCGCTAAGGATGAAGTAAATGCGATCCAAGGTCGATATGAGATGGGTTTCATTACCGATAATGAGCGTTACAATCAGGTAATTGATAAGTGGACTAGTACAACAAACCGTGTATCTGAGACACTCTTTCAAGCACTTGCTGATGACCGCGAAGGATTCAATCCTGTATTTATGATGGCCGATTCTGGTGCGAGAGGTTCGAAAGAACAAATTCGCCAGCTTGGTGGTATGCGTGGATTGATGGCTAAGCCACAAAAAAGTTCAATGCAACAAGGAAATGAGGTTATTGAAAACCCAATCCTTTCTTCATTCAAAGAAGGTCTTACAGTACTTGAGTACTTTATTTCTACTCACGGTGCTCGTAAAGGTCTTGCGGATACAGCTCTTAAAACTGCCGATGCGGGTTACCTAACTCGTCGTCTTGTAGATGTTTCTCAGGATGTTATTATAACAGAGGAAGATTGCGGTACACTTCGTGGAATTAAGATGCAGGCGTTAAAAGATAATGAAGATATTATCGAGCGTTTAGAAGATCGTATTATTGGTCGTTATTCTCTTTATGATGTAGTTGATCCTATTTCTGATGAGACAATTTGTGAAGCAAATCAGATGATCGATGAAAAAGTAGCTCAGAAAATTGCTGAAACATCTATCGAAGAAGTTGATATCCGTTCAGTACTAACTTGCGAAACTGGTCGTGGTGTTTGTGCTAAATGTTACGGACGTGATCTAGCTCGTGGAACTGTTGTTGAGAAAGGTGAAGCAGTAGGTGTTATCGCAGCTCAATCTATTGGAGAGCCGGGTACGCAGCTTACACTTCGTACGTTCCACGTTGGTGGTACAGCTTCTCGTCTTGAAGCAGATTCACAACACAAAGCGAAATTTGACGGTAAAGTTGAATTCGAAAATGTACGAGTTGTTATATACGATGACGGTGAAGAAGAGCATAGTGTAGTTCTTAGCCGTGCAGGTGAACTTAAAATTGTTGATGACGAAGGTAAAGTACTGATCAGCTATAACGTGCCTTATGGTTGCGAAATGGTAGTTGAGGAAGGTGATATGGTTCCAAAAGGAGCGCAGCTCTGTAAGTGGGATCCGTATAACGCACTTATCTTCTCAGAAATTGATGGTAAACTAGAATACAAAGACATTATTGAAGGAATCACCTTTACTGATGATACGGATGCTCAAACTGGTCACCGTGAAAAAGTAATTGTTGATTCTAAAGACCGTACTCTTGTTCCTACTCTAGTAGTAAAAGGAAAAGGAGACATTCTTCGCGAAAGTACTCTTCCTGTTGATACTCACATCACCGTAGAAAACGGCGAGAAAGTTTCTTCTGGACAGGTTATTGCGAAAATTCCTAGAGCAACATCAAAATCAAAAGATATTACTGCGGGTCTACCTCGTGTGACTGAGCTTTTCGAAGCTCGTTCTCCAAGCGATCCAGCAGCTGTATCTGAGATTGATGGTATTGTTGAAATGGGTGGAAGAAAAAGAGGTTCTCAAGAAGTAATTGTTAAATCGAAAGACGGTACTGACGAGAAAAAGTACCTTATTTCACTTAGTAAGCACATTCTAGTACAGTCTAACGATTTTGTTAGAGCTGGACAGCAACTTTCTGATGGGACTATACCTGCACAGGATATTCTAAATATTCTTGGACCATATGCTGTACAATCGTACTTAGTAAATGAGATTCAGGAAGTTTACCGACTTCAAGGTGTGAAAATTAATGATAAGCACATTGAAGTTATCGTAAGCACCATGATGCAGAAAGTTGAAATTACCGATCCAGGCGATACAATGTTCCTCGAAGGCGATAAAGTTGATCGCTTCGAAATGAACGTTCGTAACGATGAGTTGATTGGTAAATTTGTAATTACTGATGCAGGTGGAAGTGAACTCAAGAAAGGTACTATCCTAGATCGACGTGAAGTTAGAGATGTTAACAACACATTGATCAAAGACGGAAAAGATGAATTGCAAACTAGAGAAGCTGAACCAGCTATTTCTAAACCAATTCTTCTTGGTATCACTCGTGCAGCTCTTTCTACAGAAAGTTGGTTATCTGCAGCTTCCTTCCAAGAAACTACTAAAGTACTTACTCAGGCTTCTATAGAAGCTAAGAGAGACTTCCTCCGCGGACTTAAAGAGAATGTGGTGGTTGGTCATAAAGTACCTGCTGGTACAGGTCTTAAAGATTACAACGATATTATTGTTGGATCGAAGAAAGACATGGAAGAAGGCGACGTAGAAGTTGCTAAAGTGTTCGAAGCCCTCAGTGGCGATGATGCAGAAACAGTTGAGGGAGAAGAGTAATTCTTTAAACTGTTTAGAAATTAAAAAGCCCCCTCTCAGAAATAAGCGGGGGCTTTTTTTATGTACTAAATTAAATACTCTATTTAATAAGAGTCATCTTATTGGACTGAATCCCAAAAGAGCTACTAAGTTGGTAGAAATAAATTCCGCTTGAAAGTGAACTGGCATCGAAGCTGACACTATGTAATCCTTCAGACTTTCTTCCATCTATAAGAGTAGTTATAAGCCTTCCAGTGAGGTCGAATACTTTTAGTTGAACATGATCACTTTTAGGCAATGCAAATGAAATATTTGTAGATGGATTAAATGGGTTGGGATAATTCTGGGAAAGTTGAACACTGGTTGGAAGCTCAGAGTCGTCGTCAGTGGATAATCCCCCATTAACCCCTTCAATTTCTATATAGTCAATACTCATCCAGTTCCAGAAGCCATGAATAGCAATTATATTATCAAATTGGTTATCAAAGTTTACTTTTAAAGCATGATTAAGCCAAACCTCATTATCAGGAGCTTTAAATTCTATACTTTCTACCGTATCACCATTAATTACTAAAAATTGTGTTTTCGGAGATTCATAGGTTAATTGATATCTAATATTAATTAGGTGCTCACCTGATTCCCATAAAAGAAAAGGATCGAAAGTAACTGTCCAGGCATCTTGTAGATCAAGAAAATTTCCTGCACTGGTAGATGCACTAGCACCTATTGTTGCTTGTCCGGTAGTAGTTGAGCCTTCCGCCTCAAAGCGAGTAAACATTCCACGATCTGTGTAAAGTACAAATGGGGAGGATTGTATAGAAATATCATTGTCATCGGTTGCTATAGCATAGATAGAATATTCTTCAGAATCATTCAAATCAAATGTAATGGAATAGGGATCGGAAGTCAAATAACTAACAGATTCACCATTCACAAAAAACTCTACACTTTGAATGGAACCGTCGGTATCAGTAGCATTTGCATTGATCGAAAATGAGATAGTACTCTCTTCAACTAAGTTTCCATTATTACTATAAAGCTGAACACTTGGTGGTTTAATTTCAGAAACACTACCGAAGGCAGAAATTTCAAATAATGAATATCCATAGATAGTCCCACGATCAATACCTTTCATCCTTAGGTATTTCCCAGTTACTAAAGAATCAAATGTAATATTATCTTCTCCTCCATCACCAGAACGCTCTTCATAAACCGTGTTCCAAATATAGCCATCAAGTGATACTTCAATATCATAAGAACTGCCAAAAGCACCTTCCCAATCTAGAATTACTCTGTTAATATCAATGTAATCCTCTAAATCGATCATAATCCACTCATCATCGGGCGTACCATCATAATTTAGTTCTTGGGGATTATCTCCTTCACCATCGCTCCATGCGCTACTCCATCGTGTCTCAGGGTTTTCATCTACTGCAAACTCTGGCCTCCTCAATTCTCCACAACAAGATTCTGAAGTAGATGCGAAAACAGGTTTATTGAATGTTCTATTAATTTCTTCAGGGTCTAACACTTCAATTGTTACGTAAGCAGTATCTGATTCTGAGGAATCTTCATTGTTAATTGCTATTAATTCATAAAGAGTAGTGGAAGTAGGTGAAACAATCTTTGAGCCAAGAGAGTCAACCTCCACACCATCTAATGTTGTTAAAGATGCTTTAAAGACTTCCCAATTCAGTGTTGTGCTTTGACCTTCTTCTATAGCTGATCGTGCTGATTTGAAAGTGCCAATTTTGAAACCTGCATTAACATTTGTTTGAAAAGGGGCAACAGGAAGTCCCGCACTATTATAAAGGGTGACTGTTCCTGGATTATACTCCCACGCATATCTGATTGAGACGGGTTCAGGAATGTCATCATTCCAAACAACAACTTTATTATCAACAATTTTTGCATATGCCCACTGGTACTGTCCATTATCTCCGGATAATGCAAAAGCACTAATCATTTCCAATCCTTCCGAGACTAGACCAGTACCTTTGTTAGTAAAATCAATGATAACCGAACCAGAATCTGTGAGTGAATTAATTTTATATCTGGGGCTGTTAGCAACAATATCTTCTCCGTAAATAAGATTTCTAGCTAATAAAGAAAGTCGTTTTCCAACAGGTTTTTTATTTGTTGGATGTATATCGACACCTCCAACATCAATTGTAACTGCTTCTCCTGTATTAGGTAATGAAAGTGCTTTACTTTGTTGTGCCCTAAGTTGAGGCCAAGCATCCCAAGTAGAAGGGCTGTCTCCAACAGGTTGTCCAAAATTTGGAAGTTGAACCCAAATAAAAGGTAAGTTTTCTTGATTTATACTATCACGCCATGCCGTAATCATTGTTATGAATTGATCACCATAAGCAAGTGCATCTTCCATTGAGTCGCCATTAGATTCAGCTTGATACCACAGAATACCTTTATAGGAGAAAGGAAGAATGGGGTTAACCATTTTATTAAAAATTACGGTTGGTTGCCGTTCAATTTCACCATTTGCAAGTGTTATATCGTTTTCATCGTATCCAAGCATTTCATCACTCATAAAAGCTTCAATACGAGCTCCGCCATAAGAGCTATTAACTAACCCAATCGGTACTGAAATTTCTTCTTGAAGATACTTTGCAAAGTAATACCCAACAGCTGAAAAAGTACTTACGTTGCTTGAATTAGTAGCTTTTTTCCAAGAGCCTGAACCCAGTTTATCTGACAATTCATTTGCGGTTGATTTCTGAATCTTAAACTCACGAATATTCGGTAAATTTGCAGACGATGCCTCTGCTACACCTCCATCACTCCAACTAAGATTATACTCCATATTAGATTGGCCGCTAATCATGTATACATCTCCAATCATAATATCGCTCACAGAGATACTTTCAGTATCAGTTGTTATTAACATAGAAAAGGGACCGCCAGCTTCCATTGGGTTAAATCTTACTTTCCATTTACCAGAATTATCAACAGATGTAACTCTTAATGAATCAGCTAAGGTAACTGAAACCTCTGTAGCTGGATCTCCCCATCCCCAAACTGAAATGGGTGTGTCTCTTTGTAGAACTGTTCCATTACTGAAAAGTTTAGAAACAGATGTTTGAGAATATAGATTCATTGAAAAGACTACACAAGACAACAATAGTAGAATAATCTTATTTAAATAGCGGGACATTATCTTTTTGATTGGTTAGAAAAGGTGAATCAAAACATTAAAAATCATTATATCATAAAGTGAATATATAATCAATCAAATTGACTATATATGATTTTGGTTAACCTTTGGAGCTTTTAAGTAGCAGAACTTCAGAGTTGATACAAAAAATGGTTACTTTTATAAGGAGCTAAAAGTCAAAATTAAAAAGTATGTATTAAACCATGTATAAATTTATTGTTACTGTATTCCTTTGTTTCTTTTTAGGTTGTAATACTACGAAAGTGAATGATTCAATTGAGCATGAAATGTGGTTATCAACCGCAGATAAACAGGCCCTTTTTCAAGAAATTGAAGGGGGTATTAGCCAAATATCAACAGCTTCTGGGAATCCTTTAATTGAAATAAATTCTTCAATTTTTTATCAAGAAATGGATGGGTTCGGTTTCTCATTAACAGGAGGAAGTTCATTCCATTTATATAATATGGATACACAAAATAGGTTAGAGATATTAAACGAACTCTTTGGAACTGGAATTGGGGAAATTGGAATAAGCTACTTAAGAATCAGTATTGGAGCCTCAGATCTCGATCCTTCTCCATTTTCATATAATGACTTACCTGATGGACAAACAGATGTAACCCTTTCAAATTTTTCTCTTGAGCCGGATAGAGTGCATCTAATTCCTTTATTAAAAGAAATCCTAGAAATAAATCCTGAAATCAAGATTCTGGGTTCCCCTTGGTCAGCTCCGGTTTGGATGAAAACAAATAACTCTACAGTTGGCGGAAGTCTTAACCCAGAATATTATGAGGTTTATGCCAACTACTTTGTTAAATACATAGAGGGTATGGAAGCAGAAGGAATTTCTATTGATGCCATTACTATTCAGAACGAGCCTCAACATGGCGGAAATAACCCGAGTATGGTAATGTCGAGCAACGAACAGAAAAATTTTATTAAAGACTATTTGGGCCCAATATTTGAAGAAGAGAATATCGATACCAAAATTATTATCTGGGATCATAATGCAGATCGCCCCGACTTCCCAATAAATATTCTAAACGACCCCGAAGCTAAACAGTATGTTGATGGTTCAGCTTTTCATTTATATGCTGGAAGTATATCGGCACTAAGTGAGGTTCATGAGTCACATCCTGATAAGAATATCTACTTTACAGAGCAATGGATAGGAGCACCTGGAAACTTTTCAGGAGATTTAGCTTGGCATACAAGCAACCTTATTGTCGGAGCTACTCGAAATTGGAGTAAGAATGTATTGCAATGGAACTTGGCTGCAGACTCTAATCAGGATCCTCATACTAATGGAGGCTGCGATCGATGCTTAGGTGGGCTTACTATTGAAGGAAATAGTGTTACAAGAAATCCTGCATACTATATTATAGCTCATGCCTCTAAATATGTTAGACCCGGTTCCGTAAGAATTGAGTCTAGTGAAATAGCTGGATTACCGAACGTTGCTTTTAAAACCCCTTCAAATGAAGTAGTACTAATTGTTCTTAATGATTCTAATACAAGTCAAAAAGCTGAAGTTTCTGTTGATGATGAGCTTTATTCGATTTCTTTACCTACTGGTTCAGTGGCTACACTTGTTTTTAATTAAGATTATTTTAAATGTAATTTCTCAACTTTTTATTGATGCCTATTTCCTCCCCAAAAAAAATTCTATTCTGGTTAATAACTATAATTTTTCCATTTATACTTTTAGCAATTATAGAAATAGGTTTTAGGATTGGAGGGTATAATAGTGATGCCCAAAACTTATTTATTGAACTCCCAGGAAAGTCAGATTTCTATGCAACCAACCCTAATTTTGCAGCTAGATATTTTCCTTCTTTTATTCCTCAGGTAGCACCATCTCTTTTTTTAAAAGAGAAACAAGAGAATTCTTTTCGGGTTTTTGTGTTAGGAGGATCTACAACACAAGGATTTCCATATAATTTCTATGGTAGTTTTTCGAGCCGAATAGAACAAAAATTAATAATGGAAACCCAAGGGTTAAAAATCGAAGTGATAAATCTTGGTATGACTGCAGTAAACAGTTATGTATTGAGAGACCTAACAACACGAATAGTCGAGTATGATCCAGATGCAGTAGTAATTTATGCAGGTCATAATGAATATTACGGTTCATTTGGTGTTGCTACTTCCCAATTTGGAATTGGGGATAGTATTTGGTTGAAACGATCTATTCTCTATTTAAAAAATTTTCGGTTATACCAGTTCATCGAACATCAATTTAAAAAGGAAGAGGATAGGTCGGAAAATCGAACTTTGATGGCAAAGGTTGTTCAACAATCCAGTATTCCTTTAAATGGTGATATTTATAACAACGGAGTAAATCAGTTCAAAGATAATATGACGGAAGTTCTTGCAGAGCTAAATGAAGAAGGGATTACAACTTATATCAGCACTATTACCTCAAACTTAAAAGACCAAGCTCCTTTAGGTGAAAATGAGGAAGCACTTCAAGAATTTGTAGAAGGAGAAAAATTATATTCTGAGGGAAAATTTGAAAACGCTAAAAAGAAATTTATTACCGCAAAAGAGCTCGATGATACAAGGTTTAGAGCGCCAGAAAAGATTAATGAAGTAATAAAAGATCTTAGTGATACTTATAATGTAGAATTGATAAATACTTATGAGGTTTCTTTTGATAGCTCCCTTAGCGGAATTCCTGATAATAGTTTTTTTGTTGATCATCTTCATCCAGATTGGGATGGAAGTCAATTAATAGGTGAATTATTCTTTGATAGAATTATTGAAAAACAACTTAGCAAGTATTACATGCCTAATAGTTTGTCTATAAGACCAGTACTAAATAAATTTGAAGAAGTATATTCAAGCACTGGAGTTTCTAGATTACTAGTAGGATATCCCTTTACAAAAGGTCTTACTTCAAACGAAGAATATGCTAATTTTCAAAAAATATTAAATAGCTCATTCAAAACTTCATACATAGATTCTATTGCCGCATCAGCATGGCGAACACAACGAGAGGTTTTCCTTGCATTAACTGATGTTCTAAATTATGAAGCTTACCGAAAAAACGAACAAGGGATTTCTGAACACTACCTTTCACTAGCCCAATGGCAAATATTTAATGATGATTTGCTAAAAAAAGGAATAAACGAAGCTACAAATAATAGAAATTTAGATAATAATACCGCATTGCTTCTTCATCTCATACTCAATAAGGAGCAAAAAACTGATCCGTACTTTGCAAATACTTTATCAGCAATATATCTGCTAAACCAAGACTTAGATCGAGCTGGTTACTGGCTAAAGGAAAGTGAGAAAGTGGCTTCTGAAACAAGCGAGTTGTTATACAATTATGCTCGCTATTATGTAATGAAAGGAGATACCACTTTGGCAAGAAAGTATTATAATCGATATATGGAGTTGAATAAATCGAAGTGACAGCACCTTTAAAATTTTAGAATTCATTTTTCATTAACTACAGAAACTCACTAATTCAGTTATACTATGGACTTAACCCCTTCTAAAAAAAAAGCCTTTTTTTGGATTTTCACACTATTCTTTCCTCTTTTTCTAATAACCATAGTAGAAGTAGGTTTAAGAATAGGTGGCTTTAATAAGCAAGCTCAAAATCTTTTTGTAGAAGTACAAAACGATAATAGGTTTTTAGTTACAAATTCTACATTTATTGAAAGATATTTCCCATCATTTACACCAAAAATTGCTCCTAATCCCTTCAGAAAGAAAAAACAAAAGAATACATTTAGAGTGTTTGTATTTGGAGGATCTTCAACTCAAGGCTTTCCGTATAATTTCTATTACAGTTTTTCTAGTCGGCTAGAACAAAAACTATTATTAAATACAGATGGGTTGAATGTAGAGGTAATAAATTTGGGCATGACAGCAGTAAATAGTTATGTGATTAGAGATTTATCTAAAAGAGTACTCGATTACGAACCCGACGCAGTAATTATTTATGCGGGTCATAATGAGTATTATGGTTCATTTGGAGTGGGAACAACTCAATTTGGATTAGTTAATAGTTTATTTATAAAAAGATTGGTTCTCGACCTAAAGAATTTCAGACTTTACCAGTTATTAGAAGGAATACTAAAGGGAGAAGCAAAAAATACCTCTAGTAATCGAACAATGATGGCGGAAGTTATTAAGGAATCGAATATTGAAAAAGACAGTAAGCTATATAAGGATGGAATTAATCAATTTGAACACAACATTGATGATGTAGTAGAAGTTTTTCGAGCAGCTGAAATTCCAATATTTATAGGGACAATTGCGTCTAATTTAAAAGACCAAGCTCCACTAGGTGATAATAATGAAGCTCTATCTAAGTATAAAGAAGCAAAAAAATTGTTTGAAGAAGGAGAATTAGAAATTTCTTTCGATCGATTTTTAGATGCAAAAGAGTTAGATGCAATTAGGTTTAGAGCCCCTGAAGCGATTAACGATTTTATTTCAAATTTATCAAAAAAAGAAGGGGTAGAGGTTGTAAAGGTTCAAAAAATGCTTCGAGATTCTTCAGCAGCTGGAATAGAAGATGAAACACTTTTTATCGATCATCTACATCCAAATTATAAGGGGCATATCCTAATAGCAGATTTGTTTTTAGATTATCTAAGAAAGCTTAAGCCCGTGAAGGATTCTTATCATCCAAATAGCTTTGATATTCCAAATCAAATAAGTGAATTTGAGGAAACCTATTCAACTACAACAATTTCAAGATTGCTGGTAGGCTATCCATTCCAAAAAGGTCTATCTATTGAAGAAGAGCTATCTAGATTCGATATTATTTACAGGGAGTATTTATCAGGTACATATACTAACTCAATTGCAGCTAAAACTGCTCGTGAGGTTAACTCAGTTCCATTAGCTTTAAGTGAAGTTGTAAATAGTGCGAAAAGTAGAAATGATTCACTTACTGCTATTTCACATTATTATGAGCTTTTAAAATGGCAATTAAAATCAATTGATATAATTGAAAAGAGTATTGAATATTCAGTTAACAACAGATCAACAGATACATACCTTGTAAATTTACTTACACAGGTTTTAAATGATGGTAATTACGATCCAAGATATATAGACGTGCTTTCTGGTGTTTATTTACAAAATAACGAGCTCGAAAAAGCTAGTTACTGGCTTAAAGAAAGTGAAAAAATTGATCCAGAATCTGCAAATCTGATTTATAACTATGCACGCTACTTTATACTTAAAGGAGACACTCTCGAAGCTAGTAAATATTATAATAGACTTATGAACAGACAAAAAAAGAACTAAGGTCAAGCCATTAATTCAATTACTTATTTTAATCTATAAGCTTGAAATCAATTCTTTGATTATCTACTGCTAAAGTAAAAGTTCCACCTTCAAGTAGGAGATTTCCTTCTTTATCTGGAAAAGAAAGATCCTCAGTAGGATTGATCTCAAAAGTTATTGTTTTTGACTCTCCAGGATTCAATGTAATTTTCTCAAAATTTCTTAGTTCTTTTATAGGTCTCGTGATAGAGGCATAGTGATCTGAGATAAACCATAGTACAGATTCCATTCCAGTCACCTTTCCAGTATTTGTAACTAAAACGGAGCCCGTTATCGTGCCATTTTTTTGAACTTCAGCTGCAGATAAAGTAAGATTTGAATATTCAAAAGTAGTGTAACTTAAGCCAGAACCGAAACCATATAAAGTTGTAGAAACAAATTCTTCTCTTGCTTGATTACTTGGACTGAATACTGAAACCTTATGATTATAAGGATAAAAAGTGCCAGAAAATTTCGGATATGTAATTGGAAGTTTACCGCTTGGTACCTCAAGACCTGCTATTAAGTTAGCAATTGCCTTTCCTCCTTCATTACCTGGAAACCCTGCAAAAAGTACAGCATCAACTTGATCAACCATACTGGTTATAATTCTAGGTCTACCTTCAACCATTACCAAAATTTTAGGGGTAGTAACCTCCTTTGTTGCTTCAATAAGTTCATATTGCTGGTCAGGTAGTAGTAAAGTATTAATATTCCCTCTACCCTCAGTATAAGGCGTTTCTCCCAAGGCAAAGATAACTGCGTCTGCCTCAGTAGCTTTAACTACTATTTTGTCTAAATTTGAAGCGCTAATATCTTCAATGAACTCTACATCTGAATTTGGGAAAGCTTTTTTTGTAGCCGTTAAAATAGTTTCTACATCGTCAGGATATTGTTCTTCGGAGCCGCCCTGCCAAGATAGTGTCCAACCACTATTAAGGTTTCTTTTTGAATCACCGGTTCCACCAACAATTAGAATTTTTTTTATGTCTTTAGAAAGAGGTAGTACGGCGTCTTCATTTTTAAGCAAAACAATAGATTCTACTGCTGCCTGATACGCAAGTTTTTTATGATCTGGGTGGCCAATTCTTTCTAAGCGTTTATTACTTGGGTAGGGATTTTCGAATAATCCCAGTTCGAATTTAACTTTTAAGATTCTTCGAACTGATAAATCAATTCTTTCTTCAGAAATTCTTCCCTCTTTTACTAATTCAATAAGGTCAGTTGTAAAAGAAAGATCATTTGGTGTCATACTCATATCAATACCAGCTTCAATTGCCAAAAAAGTTGCTTCTTTGTTGTTCTCAGCAACATGATGCTTAGTAATAAGTTGGTTTATATCGGCCCAATCGGTTACTACAACTCCTTCAAAGCCATAATAATCGCGTAGCAAGTCAGTAAGTAATTCTTTTGAAGCATGGACAGGAATTCCATTAATTTCTCCACTGTTTACCATAATAGTAGATAAACCCGCATCAATAGCAGCTTTAAAAGCAGGGCCAAAAAACTCATAAATTTGTTGTTCAGGGATATGGGCAGGAGTTCTATCCCAGCCTCCAACGGGATCAGAATATCCTAAATAATGCTTTCCTGTTGCCACTTGTTTAAAAGGGGCAGTATCTGGATGGTTTTGTAAAGTTCTTACAAATTCAGCTCCCAAAATCTCTGCTACATAAGGATCTTCACCATATGTTTCATAAAGTCGAGGCCAGATTGGATTTCTACCAAGATCTATTACAGGTGCAAAAATCCAGTGGTGACCTAAATCTGCAGATTCATAACCAGTAACTAGTGCATTATTTTTTGAATGCTCGATGTTAAAAGTAGAAGCAAGATTTATATTATGTGGAAAAATAGTGCTATTCGAAACATAGCTTGCTCCATGCATATGATCTATTCCATAAATGATAGGAATTTTCAATCTTGAGTATTCCATTGAAAGATGCATAAGTTCATCCATAAAAGAAAACCACTCTTCAGGAGGAACAGCTTCCCCATTTAGGAAAGAACCTATATGATGATCCCGAATAAGAGGGATAACGCGCTCGGGATCTAAAACTACATCCTTCTGTCCCGTTCCTTTATTTATTTGAGTGATATTAAGCTGAGTCATTTGCCCAACTTTTTCTTCTATTGACATTTGATCAATAAGCGATGAAATTTTTTGATCAATAGTTTGAGCAACTGAGGTGCCACTTATAAAAAGTACTAAAACTGTAAGTACTATGGATTTAGAAATATACATTTAAGGATGTTAGGTTGAGTTTCGAGTTTTGAGTGAAACCGGAATTACACTAAGTATTCCGCTATGTGAACTTGAATTTCCCATCTTTTCAGTAAGTATTTGGAAAGATTTTTGTGCTAATACCTCATAATTAGTGTGTACTGAAGTAATTGATGGATATACATAACTACATATAGGTAAATCATCGAACCCCGCTATGGCAACTTGTTTTGGGATATCAAAGCTATTCTTAGTTGCTTGCTCAATGAATCCAAGGCTCATATAGTCATTACTAGCAAAAATAGCTCTTGGTTTATTGCTAAGTTTAGAAAATGCTTCAAAAGCCTCTTTACCTGAATTAAGACTGTAATCACCTTCGAACTGCCATGTTAAGTTCATTTCTTTTTTTTGACTGATAAAATCAATAAAACCATTCTTTCGAAGGAGCGATTCATTCTTATTATTAGGTCCTGTTATTATTCCTACGTCATAATATCCTTTCTCAAAGAAATGTTTACCGATAATAAACCCGCCTCTATAAGAGTCAAATGTTATTGTATCTAAAACTGGGTTAAAAAGGGGAGCAACTGAAACTATGTTAAATTCAGGAGGCAGGTCAGTAGTAAGACAGTTATAGTCTTTTTCCTGTAACGTTGGAAGAAATAAAATAGCGGCTTCAATAGAGTTATAACTTAACTCAGTTATATATTCGGTTAAATTATCAGACTCTGGGTTAAATACATGCAAAGAAAGACTAATATTAACCTTTGTAGCCGCTGAATTAAACCCATGAAAGAAAGTAGAATAAAACTCATCAGGATAGAAAGACGTAATAAGGGCAACTCGAATATTTTTCTTATAGTTGTACTTTCCGTTTAAAAGCCTCGAATTAATAGGATAATTAATTTCTTGAGCGGTTTTTATTGTAAGGGTAACATTTTGAGAGCTAGTTTTCGACTCACCCCTAAGAATTCTTGAAACCGTAGAAATAGATAAACCCGTTTTATCAGCGATATCTTGTAGTGTTGCCTTAATCATTGATACATAAAAATTGTATTGATAGAATTATAATTAAATCTATGATAATTTTTTTCTTGGAAAATAATAAATTTGCGCAAAAAAAGAAGCGCTTTCATTCATTATTTAATCAATTCATTTGATCAATTAAGCTTGGTAGCGCTTTTTAGGGACTTTTTATCTAAAAGATATCACCTAAATGGGAAAAATTCTCATGGAATGGAAATTTTTTGTGTTTTAGTGTTGTTTCTTTGGAAGGGTTTCTATAAAATAGGAACACTTATTAAATTACATGTTGGAATTGCTTCTACGGCTTATCCAAATTGTAATAAAACTGTAAAAAAAAGTTAATTCTAACGAATAAGGATAAAACATGATCAAAGATACAACTAAACATATAGCGTCATTTGCACTAGTGATGTTACTTACTGTGGGTTTTGCGGTATCAGCACACGCGCAAAATACATTATATGGAGATAATGTTGTTATAGATGGTGATTTCCCAGGAGATACACTTACATCTGTATGGAACGTTGAAGGTACAATAGGTACTGCAAGCATTATTGATGGAGCATTGGCATTCACCAATATGGCTGAGACGGCAAACATTTATGATTTTCAAGTCAACCAACCATTTTCTGCAGAGCAACTTGCTGAATTAGAAAAAGGTGGCACATTTGAAGTTACTTTTGATGCAAGAACTACAGCCGATACTAAAAACTTTCACTTATTTTTAGGGCAAGTTGGCGGAGATTGGGCAAGATACTTTGCTGCAGATGGCGATGGTCTTGTAACAGTTACAAATGAAATGCAGTCGTATAGACTTACAACAGATATAAAAGAAACATGGCCAGAAATGAGATTAGGTTTCGAGGTTTCTTCTGATACGTCTTCTTTATTTCTTGATAACATTGTTTTAAGAAAAGTGGATGACAACCTTCTTTATGATGGTGGTCTTGTAATTGGTGAAGATTCACTAAGTACTAAATGGCTTCAAGTAATTGGTTCCGCTTCCGCAACTTTTACAGCAGATAATGGTGCGGTTAAAATTTCTGAAATGGCAAATCTTGTTAATAGCTACGACATTCAGTGGTATCAAGATTTAGATACTGCACAAGTAGATTCTATTTATCCAGGTCCATATATCATGAGCTTTGATGCTAAGACGGTTGCCGATTCTAAGCAAATCCAAGTTTTCTTTGGAAATAATGGAACTGATGGCGATTGGACAAATTTTGCGCCAACTGTAGAACTAACTAATACTTGGAAAACATATTCTTTAAACATTGATGCATCACAGAACTGGTCTCAAATGAAGATTGGCTTCGAAGTTTCTGCTGACACATCTTCATTATGGTTAGATAATGTTGTTGTTAGTAGGGTAAGAGAAATAACACCTAATGCTCCTTCATTTAGTTTATCTTCAGAAGATGAAGTTGTAACAATTACAGTTTCACCTGAGGCAGGAGCAGCAACATACAATGTGTATTTTAATGATACAGCAATAGATAGCCTAGGACAGCCTGGAAGTGCATTAGTTGGTACATTAAATGCAGAAACTGGTTTAAGTATGACACATTCTACTTCTGCACCTCATGTTACATTAGCAAATACATTTACAGCGAACTATGCGGTTACTGCTATTACAGCTAATGGAACAGCAAGTGAATTATCAGCTAATCAAACTGTTGAGGCAGGAATGTCAGTTAATCCAAATCAGGGTGTTGAACTAGCTTCTGCAAGTGTTGACGTTGTTTTTGACGCGATTCAAGCTAAATCAATTCCAGATGCAGCAACAATAGCAGGGTTTTTCCCAGCTGGTTATGTTCCTTTTGTAATTAACGAAGAAACAAGAGTAAGGGAAAATGGAGCAGGCGGTGATGACGATGCTGATATATCTGCAAAATTTTGGGTTGGTACCGATACATTTGATGATTACCTCATTATCTATGCTGAAATAACTGATGATGTTGTTGTTCCTGCAACTCAAGCAACTGGTGGTGGTGGAGCTTGGAATTTTGATAGCTGGGAAGGTGGAATATCTAACTATTCACCAGCATCATTTATACAAGGTTCAACTCATGATGCATTTGAAGGCGGTGCTGAGCCTGATTACCAACTTAGAGCTGGTTTATCTGCAGATGGAGATCCGTTTGTTCATATGAATAATAGTGCAACTGGTTTTGATGGGCCAGTTCCAAATTCAGGTACTGTTGGTGAAGAAACTGACTATGGATACCGTATTTTGAGTTACTATTCAACATTTGATTTTACTGTTTCAGATGCAGAAGCAAAATTCGATTTCCCAAGTGGAAATGAAGTTAAAGTTTATCCATTTCAAATAGGTGTAAATGATAATGATGCTACTAGTAGAGATGCACAGTTTACTTATTCACCAAAAGGTGGGCAAGACGATTGGTGGAATACTCCTGCAAGATGGGCTAGTATTGCATTCGTTGGAATTGATGCTTATGTGGTATCAAACGAAGAAGAGAATTCTAAAGAATTAAATACATTTAAGTTAGACCAGAATTATCCAAATCCGTTCAACCCAACAACAAACATTAAATTCTCTTTAGCAAACACATCAGATGTTACTTTAGAAGTATTTAACATGTTAGGTCAAAAAGTAGCTACGTTGCTACAGAACGAGAAAATGACTTCAGGTCAGCATAGTCAAGCATTTGATGCTTCAAGCTTAGCTTCTGGAATGTATGTTTATCGATTAAGTACACCTTCGTTTGTACAATCACGTAAAATGATGCTAATCAAATAAAGATCAGCTCATTATAAATATTCAAATCAATCAGGCACAGTCATAAAGCTGTGCCTGTTTTAAATTATTCATAATTATGAAGAAACTACTCTCAATTAAGTTTCAGGCACTTCTCATTAGTGCAATATTAATTACATCGACATCGATTTTTGCTCAATCATTGGGTAAGATTAGTGGAAAAGTTGTAGATGAATCAGGGGAACCCTTGATTGGAGTTACAGTAAATATTGAAAACACTACTAGAGGTGTTTTAACAGATATTGATGGTAATTATTCCATAATAAATCTGAAGTCAGATACCTATGTATTAATATTTAGATACATTGGTTTTTCAACTACCAGAGTACAAGAAATTGAAGTTCGAGCGGATAGAACTACCGAAATAGACGTAACATTATCTGAAGAGGTAATTGAAGGTCAAGAAGTTATTGTAACGGCAGAACGTCCAATAGTTGAAAAAGATAGAACTACAACGACTGCATATGTAAGTGCAGAACAATTAGAAGATTTACCAATTATTAGTTTAAACGATGCTGTTAATCAACAAGCCGGTGTTGTTGATGGTCACTTTAGAGGAGGTAGAACGGGAGAAGTTTCATATTTAGTGAATGGGGTGCCAATTAATAACGCTTTTAATAATTCTGCGTCGTTCGAAGTTGAGCAGAATATGGTTTCAAGTTTAGAAGTTATAAGTGGAGTTTTTAATGCTGAGTATGGACAAGCATTGAGTGGGGTAGTAAATATTGTAACAAAAGGTGTGCCCTCAAAATGGACGGGAAGTCTGTTGACTTATTCAGGTACTATTGTAAGTAATAGAGAGTTAGAGTTTATATCTAGGGATACAGACCAGCAATTCTTTTTAGGTATAGATGATTTTTCGACAGAAAAAGTATCCTATACAGAAGCTTCGTCAAAATTTGCAAATTGGGATGTTCAGTTTTCAGCTGGTGGCCCAATTATTAAGGATAAATTGGGAGTTCAGGCAAGTGTACGTTATGTAAAAAGCCCAGGGCATTTAATTGGTAAAGATCTTTTTAGACCGAGCGATTCACAAACAGGAATTTCAAGTGATGACCCAGAAAACTGGCTTATTACTTCAACTGGTAGTGGAGATTATGAGGAACTGAATTATCAAGATAGATATTCAATAAATACTTCATTTGTCTACGAAATAAATAGTCGATTTAAAATTGATTATAATTTATTCCTACAACAAAGTGAAGGTAAAGGGTACGATCATGCTTATAAATACAACCCGAATGGAATAAATACGTATAATAATTTTTCACAAAACCATATAGTTGGTCTTAGATACACAATTGGGCAGAGTTCATTTGCAAATTTATCTTACAGTTATTTATCTGATCTTGGTGAAAGTTACTTATATAATGATGCCACTTCACAAGTATTAGATCCTAGATATGTTGGACCACAACAATCTTCTCAACAAGGTGATTCGGGATTTAATATGGGTGGGAATTACTTGAACTCAAATCAAGGTATTACGAAATCTCATACGATTGTATCTGATTTTACCTCTCAAATTAATAACATTGTTTTATTTAAAGCAGGTTTATCGGCAAGATTTCACTCTTTAGATAACGAATCTTTTGGTATTACAGTATTTGGTGGGGCACCAATTAGGTCCAATAATCCTTTTTCAAACTCATCATTAGAGGTTACTCCTTTTGAGACAGCTGGATATTCTCAGGTTAAACTAGAATTTGATGAACTAATTGTAAATGCAGGATTAAGATTCGATTATTTTGATCCTGATTACGTTGTCCCAATTGATTACTCACAAGCTGCATCTGCTCGTAGACCAGATCCAAATGGAGCTCCAGGTGATTCGATATCTAACAGAGCTGCTGCCGAAACTTCTTTTCAAATAAGTCCTAGATTAGGAATTGCATTTCCGATATCTGAAACAGGTGTAATGAGGTTTTCAGCGGGCTTGTTTTTCCAAACTCCTCAACTAAGTCTATTGTATACAAATAATGAGTTTGAAGTTAATCCTCAATCTGCAACAGTGAGTTATGGGAATGCATCATTACAAGCTGAAAGAACATTGTCTTTTGAAGTAGGTTTACAACAAGGTTTAACTGAAACACTTGGACTAGATTTAACAATTTTCTCAAAAGATATAAGAGGCTTGGCTGGAACGGAAGTAGCAAGGAATTTTAACGGGCAGCTAACATCACGCTTGGTAAATCTAGATTATGGTACTGTAAAGGGAACTACTTTATCTCTCTATCAAAGAGGTGCTGGAGCTGTAAGTTGGACAATTGATTATACCTTACAATTTGCAGGTGGATCAGCTTCTAGCCCACAAGAAAACTTTAACAGAGCACAAAGTGGTCAAGATCCTGTAATTAAGATTAATAGATTGGACTGGGATACTAGAAATGTTTTGAATAATACCATTACATGGAATACTAATTTTGGATTAACAGTTTCTGCTATAAACAATCTTAGAACTGGCAGTCCATATACTTCAATTAGAGATTTCCTACAGTCAAATGTGCCTAACAACTTAGACACTCCAACTCGATTTAATACAGATATGAGGGTTTACTATAAACCAAATTCAATATCTCAAGACATTCAACTTTTCCTACAAATAGATAACGTCTTCGATGCAGCTCCTCAATACGGAATCTACGCTGATACTGGTCTGGCTACAGAATCTACAGAACTAAGTAGAAGAATCGACTCAGGTACTCCTCCGGGGGGGTTAAATTCCTACACTGAGTTCTATCTTGGACAAGACCGACTTGGAGCACCAAGAACAATCAAAGTAGGTCTTAGCCTAAAATTTTAAGTTTATAAATTAAAGAGTATTAAAAATAATCTTATGCAAACGATACTAAAAAAAGTACTTATAGTAGGCTTAATAACTTTCACGGCAGGAAGTCTAAAAGCGCAGCAAACAATCCCTGATTCAGCAAATGGAGTAGTATATAGAGGGAACGAAGCAACCGATGCACGTGGTGTTATTGATGGAAACCTTATAGAAACTAACTTCAGAAATCATGGAGAATTATCGAGATGGGACGATGATCCTTGGGGTGTATGGCCACGTGGTATTGGTGGTCGTCATATTGATGGTGTAGGAGTAATTGTGGCTGGATATGTAGAAGCAAAATATTCTGAAGGTACCGCTACTTTTGAAGACTATAAAACATGGGCAAATGCAAACGCAGGCATGCCTGGTGATACAACTTTAAACCCATTGATTATTAATTATAGGCAAGCTGGACTGAGACAAAGTCCTTACAGTGGAGCAACATGGGGTTGGTTACCTCTACCTGGGTTTAATAATCCACTTAGAACAGATCCAGTCTTAGGTACTTCTGCGCCTGTTCCTGCTCTATCAAATGACGAACAATCATGGCCTGCATTTTGGCCAGACAGATTAAGCGAAGAAGATCCAGGATGGCCTGGAAGTTGGAATGGTCGCGATGGTCGATTTCCTAGTTCAGATTTGGAATCATACTATGTGATTGATGATTTTTCGGATCTTGAATATGCAGTTGGACCTGTTTTGAGAGACACTGTTTCTGGTCCATTAAGTGATCTTGGTGTTTATTACCCTAGTCCTAATGAAGATCCTACTATGGGTGGTTTTGGTTTACAAATGCAAGTCCGATTGTTTCAATGGGCAAATGTTTTAGCCGAAGACACTATGTTTTTAATTTATAGGATTACAAATAAGGGTGAAGGATCTCAGGAGAGATTACTCTTTGCACAGATTGTAGATTATGGTCTAGGAAATGAAGAAATTGATGATAACGCCGCTTTTGATGATGTCCAAGATGTTGTTTATGGATGGGATTCTGATGGTATTGGAACTCCTACAAGAGCTGGTCAAAGTGATTATGATCTAGGATATACAGGTTTTGCGTTTTTGGAATCTCCTGCAAACGAGAACAACTTTATTGATGATGATCAAGATGGAATTGTTGATGAATCAAGATTTGACGAAAACTATTTATTGTTTACTACTCAAGCTGACATTGACGACTATGTAGCAACGAATTATGATGCAACTGCTTTTGAAGTTTATAATAATGAACCTTACACAGATAAACCTGCTTATAAAGCCTCACGTTGGTTTACTACAGATGAAAATTTAGATTGGATTGGTTTTAGTGATGCAAATGAAAATGGGACTTGGGAAGAAGGAGAAGTTCTAAACAATGATGTTGGTCGTGACGGATTGGGTCCTTTTGATCAATTCTATCCTGGACCGGATGATGGCGAAGGAGATGGTATCCCTACTAATGGTGAGCCTAATTACAATGAGTTGGATGTTGATGAGTCTGATCAAATTGGTTTAACTGGTTTTGATTTAAATACGAGACCATTTTATGAAAGTGGAGATAACCTTAGAGATGATACGTGGCTGTTTGCTCGTATTGAAGAAAATTTATTTTCCAACCCTGATTATACAATACCTCCAACGGTTGTATCAAGTGAGCCTTTTATTTTATTTGTTTCTGGTGAGGTACAACTTTCTTCAGATAATGATCCAACTGGAAAATCAACGGATTTCTTTTCAACTGCTTGGATTTTCGGTGATGATGAAGATGACTTTTTCAAAAATAGAAGAACAGTTCAGAATATTTATAACTCTGATTACAACTTCGCTCAACCGCCAATTACCCCAACTTTAACTGCGGTACCAGCAGATGGACAGGTGTTGCTTTCATGGGATACTACATCGGTACGAAGTTACGATAGATTCTTACAGGACTTTGATTTTGAAGGATACAAACTCTATAAAGGAACTAATAACGTATTCTCTGATGCAAGAACTATATCAGATGTAAATGGTACACCAACATTCTATGAGCCAATTGCTCAATTTGACTTGGCAATTAATTTGGATGGAACCGAAAATACTATCTCAGGTACTATTCCAGTACTAGAAGGTGAAGCACCATTTAATCTTGGTACAAATAGTGGTTTACAATTCTATTATGTTGATAATGAAGTTACTAATGGTAAAACCTATTATTATGCAATTGTTGCTTACGATAGAGGTATTCCACCTGCATCAGAAGATGCTACTGGTATTGATCCACAAGAAAATACATTTAGGGTGGCAGTTAATTCATCTGGTGCAATTACAGGTACTTCAATAAATGCAGCCGTTGTTACCCCTTTACCTCGCCCAGCTGGATATGTTGAGGGAGGTAATTCTGTAGATTTAAGTAGTGTCACAACAGGTACAGGTACAGGTTCAGCAAACGTAAGTGTAGTTTCTGATTCCGATCTAAACTCATCCTATATATATAGAGTCAGTTTTAGTGATACAGCAGCAGCAGCAGAAGTTGGAGATTACAGATTAACTTCTTCGTATTCTGTTAAAGAGCTTACCCGTGATACTGTTCTTGTTAAAAGTACCTCATACTCTAGTACTACAAGTATCATAGATGGTTTCACAGTAGGCTTTAGCAATACACCTACAGATGAAGTCGGTGAAATTATTGCTGAGAAATCGGGATATGTTTCAAATGAAGGTACAGAGAACGAACTATTTAATTTCGATCCTACACAACTAGATGGGCTTGCTACAGATTGGGCACTTGATATAGTAGATAGTTTTGAAGAAGAAGAAGGGTTGGATTCTCAGTTTAAGAAAACAGATAATAAATTTGAAATTCTATTTGTAGACCCCAATGATAGTGTCTATACGCCTCCAAGACGTCAAGTAGGATTTGATCAGATAGATATCCCTGTTTTTGTTACTAATCTGTCTAATGGTGAAAAAGAAGAGATTCTGTTTAGAGATAATGATGATTCAGGTGATTTAAGTGATGGAGATAACTTATTTCTAACAAGATTAATTGACAGAGCTAGGACATTTAGATATGTGATCACTATAAACGTTGGCGGAAGTAACATTCCACCTTCACCAGGAGATAAAGTGATAATAACATCTAAAAGACAGTTCGGTTCTGATGATACTTTCGAATTTGCTTTAAAAACAGGTTCAATAGATAATGCATTAGCTGCAGAAGAGCTGGGTGATATTTATGTGGTACCTAATCCTTACGTTGGAGCAGCTGAGTGGGAAATTGCTTCTAACTCGATAGGACGTGGTGAACGTAAAATATACTTCAATAATGTACCCACCACTTGTACCATTAGGATTTTCAACGTTCGTGGCGAACTTATTAAAACCATCGAACATGAAGGTGCAACTAGTGAAGGTGCTGTGCCTTGGGATTTAAAAACCAATAACAACGAAGATGTTGCATATGGGGTTTATTTCTATCACGTAAAAGCAGAAGGAATTGGTGAATACACTGATAAATTTGCAATTATAAAATAATAGCAAGTAATACTATAAGAGTCTTAAAAATGAAATCAATGAAACAAATAACTATTATCATTCAACTTTTAGTGCTACTTGCTGCTAGTAATGCTTTTGCCCAAAGTAGGGTAGGAACTACAGCGGCTCCATTTTTAACAATGGGCGTTGGTGCAAAAGGCGCAGCGTTGGGACATGCCAATACGGTGGGTTCAACTGGAGCAGAAGCCTTGTATTGGAATCCAGCAGGTATTTCACTTGAAAATGAAGTAGGGGCTGCTAATGCAGGTTTTATTAGCATAAACGACATGTTTATTGGAGTTAGTGCTTATGCTAGTGGGTTAGTCTTTCCCGTAGGCGATAAAGATTCTGGTAAAAGCTTTGGCTTCGGAGTTAACTTTGTTGACTATGGAAGACAAGACGTTAGAACAGTAGCTCAACCTGAAGGGATAGGATCAACTTTTGGAGCTCATGATTTATCAATGGGTTTAACATATGCTCAGAATCTAACAGAGAATTTCCATTTTGGAGGAACTGTTAAATTTATTCAGCAGAAAATCTATGATATGTCTGCTGAAACTTTTGCAGTGGATTTAGGCTTTGTATTGAAGACATCATATTTTAATGGTCTTAATATTGGAGCTTCAATTTCGAACTTTGGAGGAAAGATGCAAATGGACGGTGTTAATAGTGAGTACTTCCTCGATATTGACCCGCTTAGTGAAGGTAATAATGAAGATATTCCAGCACGTGTTTATATGGATAAATGGGATTTACCGTTATCATTTAAAGTTGGTGTAACCCTTCCAGCTATTAAAACAGATAATCTAGAGCTTTTACTACTTTCTGAAGTTCAACAAACCAATGACAATGATCTAAATGTTGATTCAGGTTCTCAGTTGAGCTATTTAACAAATACTGTTAAATTCCATGCAAGAGCTGGATACAAGGATTTACTTCTTGAAAACAAAGTTGATTCGCATTTTACATATGGTGCTGGCTTTACATTACAAACTTCAACAGGAATGGCAATTGGAATTGATTTTGCTCAAGTTCCCTATGAATATCTCGGCCAAACCACAATGATAGATTTAAAATTATATTTTTAAATGTCGATTAAATATTTAGTTAAAAATGGCTGCTCTTTTTTAAGGCAGCCTTTCTTTTTTATAGTAGTTTTTATTGTTCTCTTAACTTCTTCTTGTGAGAATAAAGCTTTAACTGATTCTGATGAAGAAGTGCTTTTTGAGGTTAATGATATAGCCTATTCGGTTTTCGACTTTGAATCTAAATATGTAGAACACCTTATAAATACAGGTAGGAATGATACCAAGGTAGAACGTTATTCATTTTTAAATGAGATGATTGATAATCTCGTTCTTGCATTGGAATCTAAAGAAAAAGGGAATCTAGACGATCCTATTTATAAGAGTGCAGTTAATTTTCAAAAAAGAAAATCAATGATGGATTTCTATTTCATGGATGAAATGGATAAAATCATTGAACAGTCAACAGATGATGAATTAAGATTAGCATATGCAAAAAGACAAAGAAAGGTATATGTACGGCATTTATTTTCCTTAAAAGAAGCTGATTTATTTGAGCCTTACCAAAGACTAGAGCGTGGAGATAATTTTGTAGATGTTGCTAATGACTATTATGAAACTAGTGTTTATGATTCAACAGCAGGCTTTTTAGGGCAGATAAGTTACTTTGGTGCAGATGACGCTTTTGCAGAAGCCGCATATTCTACTAATCAAGGCGAATATACAAAGCCGATACGTAGCCTTTATGGCTATCATATCATCTATATTGAGTACATAGAATTCCCAGCTATGTTAACCGAAGATGAATATCAGTACCGTAAGTCAGGTTTAAAGAGTCAGGTTAGACTTCGAAAGCAGAAATTGGTTTCAAACACTTATGTTCGAGACTTAATGTCTACCTTACTAGTAGAAGTTGATGCGGAAAATCTCAAGAGTCTTAAAGAGGCTATATTAAATTTATCTTCAGAACAATTATTGAATACTACTCAAAATGATGAACAGGAGTCTGATTTTTGGGATGATCAAAGATTGAATGAACTAGAAGCATCTTTAGATAATAATACAGTGTTGGCAACTTACCTCATGGGTGGTGAAAGGATTACATTTACATTTGGAGACTATCTCAAATGGTTGCCATACTTATCATTTGTTGAATCAAAGAATAGAACTGGAGCTTCTATTGGCAGAGGATTAAGAAATCAAGTCTTGTTTCAATTAGCTGAAAATGATAATTACGATAGAGACGAGAGGGTGCTTCATCAGGTAAAGAAAAGGGGATATGATGTTCTGTCAGATATTTATCAATACCAAATCACAAAAGATGCTCTATCAGATGAAGAGTCAGTAACAGTTCCTGAAAGTTTTAAAAATCGATTAATAAAAAATAAACAACTTGAGATAAAAGCTGACTATTGGAAAGTAATAGCAAATGATTTAAATGAGGCTAAAGAAATTAAGACTGATATCGATAATGGTGGTTTAGCAATTAGCTATGACTCATATATTGAGAGGGATTTTACAGTAATAAATCCCTCAGAAAGTGATTATAGTCTTATCAAAAAGGCTAAGTTAGGAGTACCAACATTAGCACATTCTTCTGAGGAAGGTTGGTTTGTATTAAATCTTAATGAGCGCACTATTAATGATATTGGAAACGGTACAGAAGTAGAAAATTTAGAAAAGCGTTTTAAAGTGTATAGAAATGTAAACAATAAGATTATTGATCTGAGGGAAAAAGCTGAAATTAAAGTAGATACTCTTCTTTTTAACGATATATATGATCTAACAAAGAAAAAAGAAATGAAAGAAGAATAGTAATTTCAGAATCTTTTTTTATTAAAAGATACTCTAAACAGTTTTTAATAAAAGATCAACAAATGAGCATCATTTTAATATGATCTCAAAATAATTTTCTTGATCTATTACTCTTGAACAGAGTCGATAGAGGCTAATAATTCTTCAGCTTCTTTAATTAAATCTTCAGCTTTTTCTTTGGCTTCAACAACTACTTTCTCGCCTTTTTCCTTTGCCTCAGAAACAAGCTTTTGTTTTTCTTTTCTAAGCTCCACAATTAAATCAGTAAGCTCATCCCTATAATTACTTAAACGGTAAGATAACCTATCTCTTGTATTCTTTCCTGTATCTGGAGCATATAGCAAAGCAAGTACTGTACCTGCTAAAGCACCTGTTAATAATCCTGTTAAAAAATTTCCTGATTTACTCATGACGTTTTATTTAATAAATTAAGTTATCTGTTTCAAGAATAGCTAAAACGTTTCCCAATTACCACATATTGGTATTAAAAATTCCTAAGTAGCTTCAGTTGAAACCATCATTTTGATTCTATTAAAAAGCATACCAATCCAATTATTTAATTGCTTTAGGCCTACTGAAATTGCAGGTGTTATAAATAGAGTAAAGAGTACACCGAAAGCTAACCCGCCAATTACTGTTTTTGCTAATGGAGACCAAATTTCTGCACCTGCCCCAAGTTCTAAAGAAAGGGGGATCATTGAGCAAATAGTTGTAATTGCTGTTAACAGAATTGGTCTCATTCTTCTTTTACAAGCTTCCAGAATGTGGTTCATAAAAACTGAATCAATAGAAGTATCAAAAGTAAAGTCCCGTGTTCTTAAATGCATATAATCAACAAGTACAATTCCATTATTAACGATAATTCCTACCAGCATAAATAGACCAATATTTCCAGTAGTACTGAGAGGAGAACCGAGTAGTATTAGTCCAGCTAAAGCGCCAAAAAGTGCCATAGGTATACATAACCAGATTACAAATGGATCACGGAAATTTTCAAAAAGAGAAGCCATAATCATAAACATTAACACTAAAGCCGCCAAGCCAGCAAATAAGAATTGTTTAGAACCTTCTTGTGCTTCTTGAGATGCACCGGTGAACTCATATCTATAGCCTTCAGGTAATATAACTTCGTTCGTCATATAATCAGTAATAAGCTTCCGATATACCTCAGCCTCTCCATTAAACTGGATACTTACGTCTAGCAGAATTTCACGATTTCTTTTTGCGTATGAATCGACGCCTTTAGTTTCTTTAAATTCTCCAACAGCTACAACTGGGATTCTCTGATCTTCATACTGTAGGACTTCCAAGTCGAATAGGTCTTCCCTTGATTTAAGCGAAGTTTTTGCAGTTCTAACTTCTATAGGTATTTCTCTTCCTTCAGACCTGAAATATCCGGCTTGATTTCCCAAAGTTTGAGTTCTTAAGTTATTAGCAACTTCTCTAATACCTGCATTCATTATGCCTACCCGATCTCTATCAACAATAAATTGAAGTTCTGGAGTAGGATCTGTTCGTCCATTATCTACCGAAATAATATTTGGATCGTCGAGGAACTGATCTTCGATTTGTTTAGAAATACGTAATAACTCAGTCATTTCTGGACCAATCAAACTTAGACGCACAGAACCGCCACCTGATCTAAAGCCCCGTCCTCCAAATCGAATTCCTCCGCCTTCTACAGATGCTCTTATAGATACACCGGGTGCTGTTAACTCTTGTCTTAAAGAGGCGGCGAGCTCACTACTAGTTATTTTTCTTTTATCTACTGATACTAATTGAACGGTAAAACTTCCCGTATTGGTTTGCTCACTCCAACGGCTTCGTCCAATTGAAGAAACCAAGGTTTCAATTTCAGGTTTAGCAAGTAGAATTTTTTCGAAGTTAGTCATTACCTCTACGGTTTTGATTAACTTAGTTCCTTCAGCTAACGTAACGTTTACATCAATTTCTCCAGAATCAGTTTCTGGAAATCCTTCTTTTGTGATATTTGAATACATAAAGTAAGTTCCTAAAACTATCCCAAAAAGAGCAAGGGTTGGAATCCATTTATGCTTTAAAATCCAACTCAAAATTAGACCATAGCCATTTTCAAGTTTATGAATAGCTTTAAACATGAAATTTCTTTTATTGAATTGATCTCTATCAAGTACAAGAATAGAAATAACAGGTACTAAAACAATAGAAGAGACGAATGAGATTGCAATCGCGAAACTAATTGTAATTGCAAATTCCTTAAAGAAAATTCCTTGAATACCGGTAATCAATGTAATAGGGATAAATACTCCTAAGGTGGTTAAGGTCGACCCTAGTAGTGGCCCAATCACTTCATTGGTTCCAGTCAGCGCGGCTTCATAACGGCGTAATCCTTCTTCCATTTTTTTAGCGATGCTTTCTGCAACTACAATAGAATTATCAACTAAAAGACCAATTGCCAGAGCTAATGCTGATATCGTGAAAATATTAAGTGTGAGATTTGTAGCATACATTACTGCAAAAGTTGCAGCTATGGAAACTGGAATGGATATAGCTACCACTAAAGAGATTCTCCAGCCACCCATAAAAACCAGAATAACCAATATTACAACTATCAATGCTATTACTGAAGATTGAGCAAGGTTATTTATGGAATCGTCAATTGCCCGACCTTCGTCAGATAAAATTCGAAGTTCGACTCCTGGTGGAAGGATTTCATTGAGTTCTGGAACTACAGCTTTCACCGCATTTACAATATCTAGTGTATTTGCGTCAGAATTTTTCTGAACTTCGATAGAAACACTATTATTTCCATTTACATTGACAAGGCTTGTTACTTCAGTAAATCCATCAGAAACCTCGGCAACATCTTCTACTCGAATAGGTATTCCATTATCCGAAACTTTGATAATTGTTTTCTTGATTTCATCAACTGTCTCATACATCGACTCTGCTCGCACACTATAGCTTATATTCTGTGCAATCACATTTCCCATTGGAAGTTGTGTATTATTTGAACTGATAGCATTTTCGAGTTCAGAAGGAACAATATTATGTTGTGCTAAACTCATGGGGGAGACATCGACATAAATTCGACGCTCTAATCCACCTCGAGTATCAGCAGAAGCGAGTCCGATAATGCGTTCAAGATTAGGTTCTATAGTCTCGATAGCAATATTTCTAAGTTCATCTAATCCTTTAAGGTTAGAATTAATACTTAGTTGCATAATTGGTCTATTTTCTGGATCGAATTGGAAAATAGTTGGTTCATTTGCTTGTTCAGGTAAATCTGACCTTATTTGATCGATAGCTTTCTGAACTTTAAGTTCGGTTTTACGAATATCAGTTCCTTCGTATAACCTCAGCATTACAAAGGCATTTCCCCGACTTACTCGTGCTTCTAGCGATTCAATTCCTTCAATGGCAGAAACAGCTCCTTCTATTGGCGTAACTATGAGCCGATCAATGTCTTCAGGTGCTACATTTTGATATCCTGAAGAGACAGCTAATACAGGGATATTAAGAGATGGGAAAAGTGTCACCCTCAGATTAGTTAACGAAAAAATCCCGAACCCAACTACAATAAGTGTACACATTATTACAGTGATAGGTCGTTTAAGGATTCCAGATGTTAGACTAAAATTCTTCATGATAATACCTCTTCCTTTGAAAGTGGATCTTCTTTATGAATGGAATCAAATCCTAGATTATCAACACTTTTATTTATAAGCATATAAATACTAGGTACTACAAAAAGCATTAATAAGGTAGACATGGTAAGTCCTCCAATTACAGTTCTTGCCATAGGGCTCCAGGTTTCAGAACCAGAACCTAGTTCCAAGGCAAGTGGAACCATAGAAAGAATAGTAGTAAATGCGGTCATCAAAATTGGTCGCAGTCTTCGAGTGGCTCCTTGTACAATCGCTTCGTGACGAGATAACCCTCGTGCTTGTAAGATTTTGATATAATCTATCATCACAATACCGTTGTTTACAACGATTCCGGAAAGTAGAATTAAACCAACCATTGAGGTGACACTAATTGCTGTATTCGTTATTCCAAGCATAATCAAAACGCCTGAAAGTGCAAGAGGAATAGTAAAAATGATAATGAAAGGTTCTATTAAACTTTCGAATTGAGAAGCCATTACCATGTATGTTAGAATCCCTGCAATAGCAAAGGCTATTAGCAAGAAATTAAAGGATTCAGCTTGTTCTTCAGCTGAGCCAGCAAGAGCAAATCTATATCCATCAGGCCATTCAATTTGGGTAAGTAATTCTCTAGCTTCAGTAGACGCAGTTTTCAAATCAACTCCATCCAATTCGGTAAAAATCTCAATTACGCGTTCTTGGTCAATTCTTGTTACGTTGCTTGGTCCTGTATACCGTTCAATTCTAGCAAGATTACTTAATGGCATCCAATCCCCAGAAGGAGTTTGAATTTGGATATTTTCTAAATCAGAAGAGGCTGCTTTTTGTTTAGGGTCTAATTCTACTTTTACTTCAAACTCAACACCTTGATCTACAAAACTGGTGGCGATGCTACCTTGAACAGCATCACTAATAGCACTAGCAACTTGATTTGTGTTCATTCCTACCAAAGAAATACGTTCTCTATCCATGACGAGTCGTAATTCGGGCCTGCCTTGATCTGCGGTACTGTATGCACTAACAACACCGTTAATTTGAGTAAGTCTTTCTTTTACACCATCAGAAAGATTTTTTTTAACCTCTGCGTCATATCCGAAAATTTGTACGATAAGTCCATTCTCTCCATCAGGACTCAGTGGATCTTGAATGATTTCTTGTACATCAATACCTGGAACAATGGTAAGTTTATTTAGAATATCGCCTACAATTTCGAATTGAGTTCTAGTTCTTGCTTCTCTGGAAACAAGTTCGACACGAACGGTTCCTGTAAATCCACCAGGATTATCAGCGCCTTCAATTCCTTCTTTATCTCCATAATCAGAAACTACAATTCGAGCTTCTGGAACTTCTTGCCTAATGACACTTTCTACTTGTTTAAAAGAACGCTCTAATTCAAGGAGACTCACTCCGGCCTCCCTGTTAACTTCTAGAGTAAATGCTCCTTCATCAACACGAGGGAAAAACTCGCCACCTAATTGATAGAAGATTGGTAGAGTTGCACCAAAGAATAAAATAGAGCTAAGTACTACTAATCCACTTCGTTTTAGAGTGGAATTAAGCTGTTTTGAGTAAGCAGTTTCTAACTTTTCAAGTGCATTACTAAAAAGTATAGCAACTTTATTTTTAGCCTGAAAAGATTCATCTCCATCTTTAAAAAATTGTGAAGTCATCATTGGAATAAGTGTTAACGCAACTAATGATGAAACAGAAAGGGAGAAAGAAATAGTAAGAGCTAAATCTCTAAATAAGAATCCTGCAATACCAGGCACAAATAAAATAGGAAGGAATACAACTAATGTGGTTAACGTTGAAATAACTACAGGTACCGCTACTTCTGTGGCTCCCATAATAGCAGCATCTTTTCGGTTTTTACCTTCCTCACGAAAACGGAATATATTTTCTAGAACAACAACGGCATCATCTACAACAAGTCCAACAGCGAGGGTGAGACCTGAAAGTGAAATAATATTCAAACTCAGGTCTGCAAAGTTCATTACTGCAAATGTGGTTATAATTGAAACCGGTATTGAAATAGCTATAATAAGGGCAGACCGACCACTTCGAAGGAAAGCAAGAAGGATTAAAATCACTAAAATAATTGCCTGAAGCCCAGTTAATAAAAGATTTTCTATAGAAAGCTTGATGAACTCAGCTTTATTGGTAAGTACTTGCACTTCAACATCGATAGGAAGGCTTTTTTTGATTTCCTCTAAACTTGAAATTACCTCTTCAGCAGCAACAACAACATTAGCATCACTTTGGCGATATATATTTATTATGATTCCATTGTCTCCATTTACTTGTACGTTACCAATTGGTTGTGCGATTCCATCTTCCACATTAGCTACATCTCGTAGGTATAAAGAGCGACCTTCACGAACCGCTATAACTGTATTTTTGATTTGCTCTACACTTTTTAATTCGCCCATTGTACGAAGCGAGTAAACAGTGTTGCCTTCGGTTAACTGCCCAGCAGGAACTTGAATATTCTCTGCATTCAAACGGGTAGAGATTTCTGAGATAGTGATATTGTATAATCTCATCTTCTCATTATCAATTACCACATTAATCTGGCGTTCTAATCCTCCTGAAGTTTCTGCAGAGGCGATTCCGTTAATTCGCTCAATACGTTGTTCAAGAATTTGAGTAGCATAAGTTCTGAGATCACGTGGAGAGCGAACATCAGAAGTAACAGCAAGTACAACAATCGGCTCTTGATTTGGATCATAGCTGAAAACAAGTGGTGTTTCTGCATCTCTTGGGATCGACCTTGTTACGAAACCAAGTTGCTTTCGAACATCATTTTCAGCTTCATAGAGATCAGTACCCCAGTTAAAATTTAATTTAACTACCGAGGCGCCTTGACTTGAGAGAGAACGTACACGACGAATACCACTTATACTTCCAACAGTTTCTTCTACAGGACGGGTTACTAAGGTCTCCATATCTTCAGGAGCAACCCCTTCGTACCCAGTAAAAATAGTAATGGTTGGAAAACTTACGTCAGGATAAAGGTTAAGTCGAAGTTGTGCCACGCCAAATATGCCAAACCCAATTAAAATCAGGCTGGTCATTAAAAATGTAATTGGGCGCTGAACCGCTAATCTAGATAAACCACCCATTTCAATTAGATGTTGAGTTGGCAGTTCTTAAACTATCTGTGAATGCAGTTCGCTCTTCCGGTGTCATTGATTGCATACGGGCACGCATTTTTTGTCGGTCTTCCTCACTCATATTTGCAAAAGCGCCTCCTCCAGGTCGTCCATTATTTCCTTGTGCAACACCTGTAGGTCGACTGCCCGAGTTTGCAACCGGCTGACCTTGTGGAGATGTGAAATTAGCTCCAGAAGCAACACGAATACGACCACCATCTTGTAGGCTTTGTTGACCTGTTACTACAATACTTTCTCCAGGGCGAAGGCCAGAAAGTACTTCCAATTTGTCACCTTGCTCTATTCCTAGATCAAGTTGACGAAGTTCTACTGTAGAATCACCTTGGGAAACAAATACTGAATATGTACGATCAAGTTGAATTGTATTAGATTCAGGATCTACAACTGTCTCAACTTTTTCCACTAATGCGCTTCGCTGGATAACAATAGCTCGTGGCTTATTTACAATATCAATTACATTTTCTGTAAGTACACCTGGATATATAGATTCTCCAATATTTGTTAGCGTTATCACAACTTCCCCAAGCCCAGTAGTGGGGTCTAATTGAGGGCTTTTTCTAGAAACAACACCCTGAGCTGTCGCTCGAGACTCATTACTAACTCTTAGGCTTACAGATTGCCCAATTTTCACAAATCTCCAGTCTTGTACTGGGAGATAAATTCTAGTTTCATAACCAACTAAGCTCGCGATTTCAAAAAGAGCCTGCCCACTAGAAGCAATATCACCTTCTTCACCAGTTTTAGAGGTTACAACTCCACGAACTGGAGAGCGGACTTCTGTATAGTTAAAATTTTCCTGTGCTTGAGTAAGTGATGCTTTAGCAGATTCATATTGAGCTAAAGAATTTCTATAGGTCGCAAAAGCAATATCATATTCTGAGTCACTTATTAAATCTTTTTGGAGCAGTTGCTTTTGACGATTAAACTGAGAACTATCTCTCCTCATAGCAATTTGACTTTGAGCTAGTTGTGCCTTTGCCTGATTTAGTTGATCTCGAAAAGTGGCATCAGAAATTTTAGCCAAAAGTTGTCCTTGGCGTACAGTATCACCTAAATCTACATAAAAGTGAGTAATTCGATTACTAACTTGTGGGGTTATTGATATTACATCTTGAGCCTTAATAGTGCCAAATGATCGAACTTGGTCAGATATGGAGCTGAAGTTTACCGCCTGTGTTTCAACACTGGTAACTCTCGCTCCACCACCGAATCCACCAGCTGCCCATCCACCTGCACCAGCATTTGTTTCTGATGGTTGTTCTGGGTTTCCACATCCTAAAAAAAGTATTGAAATTAAAAAAGCCGAAAAGAGTAGTTTATTCACGTTTTTTGAATTATTCTGATTGTATTATAAAGACCTATAATTTCGACATTTAGTTCACTTTTAGATAATATAGTGATGTAAAAAAAAGCAATGTTAATTTTACAATTCGAAATGCTTTGTAGAAATGGTTTTCGTATTTTTTAATCTAATTTTGAACAATAAATATCCCTTTTTATGAAATTTTTTATCGATACCGCCAATTTAGAAGAGATTCAAGAAGCCAACGACCTTGGTGTTTTGGACGGAGTAACAACAAATCCAAGTTTGTGTGCAAAAATTGGTGTGCGAGATTTTGAAGGGCACATCAAAAAAATATGTGATATTGTAGAAGGAGATGTTTCTGCGGAGGTTGTTTCTACTACCTATAATGAAATGGTAGAGGAAGGTTTGAAAATTGCCAAAATAGCTGATAATGTAGTTGTAAAAGTGCCACTTATTAAAGACGGAATTAGAGCAATTAAAACATTTTCAGATCAAGGGATTAAAACTAACTGTACACTTTGTTTTTCCTCAACTCAGGCACTTATTGCAGCAAAAGCTGGAGCAACCTATATATCTCCATTTTTGGGAAGACTAGATGATATCTCTAGTGATGGTCTACAGCTAATTCGTGATATTGTTCAGATTTACTTGAATTATGGCTATTCAACCGAGGTGCTTGCAGCTAGTATCCGCCATCCAATGCATGTTGTAGAATGTGCTAAAATTGGAGCTGATGTTGGTACTATGCCATTGAATGTAATCACAGCAATGTTAAATCATCCACTTACAGACTCTGGACTTGCTCGGTTTCTAAAAGATTGGGAAGATCTTCAGGCTAGTTTTAAATAAACGCTTCATTTTTGATTTAAAGCGAAAGACAATGTCTTTCGCTTTTTTTATTTCTTAAACAAAAGGAAGAATTAACTAGTCGGTTAATATCCTGTAGCAGAACCATTCGGGCTAGAGGAATCTGAGTGTCCTGATATTAAACCAGTTTCTAGATCAATAGTAATTCCCATAAGATTTCCTAATCTTGATCTTGGCTGTAAAGTATGCCCCATGGCTTCGAGTGCTTTACGAGTATCTGGAGAAAGCAGGTGTTCTTCGTACAAAATCCTGTCAGGTAACCATTGGTGATGAATTTTCATAGCTTCAATAGCTTGGTCAATTCGCATTTCATACTCTAATACATTAAGAACAGTTTGAAATACGATATTGATGATGGTTCTTCCCCCAGGAGTGCCAATAATTAGAACAGGTTTTCCATTTTTTGCCACAATAGTTGGGGTCATACTTGAAAGCATTCTTTTCTCAGGAGTAACAAGATTCGGTAAGCTTCCAATTTGGCCACTATTATTAGTTACTCCTGGCTGAGGATTAAAGTCACCCATTTCATTATTAAAAATGAAGCCAAGTGCAGGAGAACCCATTTTAGATCCGTAAGTATATTCCAATGTATATGTAAGGGAAACGGCATTGCCATCCTTATCAATTACCGAGAAATGTGTAGTATTTGTACCATCATAAATCTGACCAAATTTAGATGAATCACTAATTGAAGCTCGATTAAAATCAATATTCTTAAATCGATTTTCTGCAAACTCTTTTGATATCAAATGGTCTACAGGCATTTCAGGGTTAAAGTCTGGATCTCCTAAAAACTGAGCTCGATCAGCATACGCTCTTCTCATAGATTCAGCGACTAGATGGACATATTCAGTAGAGTTAAATTCCAACTCCTGTAAATCGGCAAGTTCCATAATATTCATCATTTCTATTAAAGTTACTCCACCAGAGCTTGGAGGAGGCATTGAAATAATATCATAGTCTTTATAAGTACCCTTAATTGGAGCTCTTTCAATGGCGTTATAAGATTCCAGATCTTCTTCTGTAATGATGCCATTATTTTCTTGCATAAATTTGGCAATTTCTTTGGCAACCTCACCTTTATAGAATCCATCCCTTCCATAATCACGAATTAGAGATAAAGTCTTACCCAGTGCGGGTTGTTTCCAAAGTTCTCCTACATCAACAAGGTTACCGTATTCATTATTAAAAAAAGTTGCCATAAACGGGTACTCATCAGTCAATTTTGAATATCGTTCTGCTTGATTTTTTAGCATCCAATTTAACGGGAACCCATTCTTTGCAAGTTTTACAGCGGGTTCGACTAACTCTTCCCAAGTTAGTGATCCATATTTCTGATGAGCCAAGTATAATCCTGCAACAGTACCTGGAACTCCTATGGAAAGAGCTCCGTCATGATTTGAGTTGTTCCTCACTTCTCCATCATCACCCAAAAACATATTTACTGTTGCATTAATGGGAGCTTTTTCTCGGAAATCAATAGTGGTAGAAACACCTTCAGAATTTAAAAATACAATGAATCCACCCCCGCCAATGTTTCCTGCCTGAGGATGAGTAACAGCTAAAGCAAAAGCAGTTGCAATGGACGCATCAATTGCATTCCCACCATTTTTAAGGATATCAACCCCTACTTGAGATGCAATATCGCTTGCTGAAACTACCATCCCATTTTTGGCATAAGTTTGAGCTGTAGCTTTTTCAGTAATAAATGAACACAAGACTAGGATTAAAGCTATTAAGAGTTTTATTTTTGCCATCAAGAATTCAATTTTAGTTGAGTAATTACAATTAATTCATTTGGAAAGTTTAAGCATTTCCAATCAAATTCTCTGCAATAATACTTGATGAAAGTACTCCAGGCAAGCCAGCTCCTGGGTGTGTTCCAGCCCCTACGAAATATAAGTTTTCTACATCTTCAGATTTATTATGAGGCCGGAACCAAGCTGATTGTGTCAAAATAGGCTCAACTGAAAAAGCAGATCCTTTATGACTATTCAATACATCTTGAAAGTGTAGGGGATCAATGTAGTGTTCAGCTACTAAGTTTTCCTGTAGATCGGGCAAGTAATTTTCTTCCAAGAAATTCATAATAGCGTCACGGTACTTTGGGGCAAACTCATTCCAATCGGTACCACTGTCTAAATGAGGAACAGGAGAAAGTACATAAAAACCTTCGTGACCTTCTGGTGCGATACTAGAATCAGTAATAGTTGGCATATGAAGATATAGCGAGAAATCATCTGCAACATGTTTCTTATGAAAAATATCATCCAATAATCCCTTGTATCGTTTTCCTAGGATAATATTGTGATGAGCCAATCCTGAGTCTAGATACCGTTTCTTTGTACCAAAATAGATTACAAAAAGAGACATACTGTATTTAGTACGGTCAATTTTTCGATCAGTATATTTTTTGCGATGTTCAGATTTTATCATATTCTTATACGTAAAGCCTACATCAGCATTAGAAACCACAATATCTGCATCAAGTTTCTCCCCGTTTTTAAGTAAGACGCCATTCGCTTTCCCATTGTTGACGAGTATTTCATCTACCTCAACATTTAGTTGAAATTTTCCTCCTTGCTCGGTAATCAACTTTTCAAAGGCGCTAACAATGGCTCCAGTTCCACCCATAGCATAATGAACGCCCCATTCTCGTTCCAAGTAATGAATCATAGCATAGATTGAGGTTGTGTCAAAAGGATTCCCACCAACTAATAAAGGGTGAAAAGAAAAGCACTGACGAAGAAAATCATCCTTTATAAACTGAGCTACATATTTGTATACATTTTTATAGGATTGCAATTTTATGAGATCTGGAGCAACCTTAAGCATATCAGTAAATTTCAAGAAAGGTTGATCCGCTAATTCTGTAAAACCTTTATCAAAAATTGCTTTTGTAGTACCTAAGAACTTTTCATAGCCAGATACGTCAGAAGGGCTTCTTTTTTCAATTTCTTTAATTGTAAATTCGTGATCATTATTGTAGTTGAAAACTTCCTTATTGTGATCAAAAATTCTGTAAAAAGGATCACAAGGAACAAATTTTACATAATCGGATCTTTTTTTACCAGCGGCTTCCCAGATATCATCGAACATAAATGGAGCAGTAATTACGGTAGGTCCGCCATCGAATTTGAAGCCATTTTTCTCATAGACATAAGCTCTACCACCTAGCTTATCTCTCTTTTCTAAAATGGTTACATCGTGTCCAGCTGAAAGTAAACGGGAAGCGGCGCCTAAACCTCCAAAGCCACTTCCAATAATAATAATCTTCTTTTTCATGAAATTGAGTTCTTTTATTCAGGCACATAACCCAAATTTAAAGAGTATCAATCCCGAAAAAAGCATTAATCATTTCCAATCTGCTTTACGAAGCCTTCATGCCCAAGACCTTCTAATCTTTTTTGGGCTTCCAAGGCAATTGCAGGGTTATAAAAATCCCCAAAATAGACACGATAAAGTGTTTTACTATTTACTTGAACTTCTTCTACATAACTGCTTCGTATTTCGGTAGATTTTTTCTCTGCAGCACTACGATCGGAATAAGAACCGAGCTGAACGGTGTATTTTGCCTCTTTAATGTTACTAGGCAAATTGCCATTGTCACCAACTATATAAATGCGAACACGAGCCGTTCCTGGCCCAATCATTTCAACCGCAGTTGCAGCTCCTCTTGAGAGATCAATAATTCGATCTTTTGCGAAAGGCCCTCTATCATTTATTCTAACCTCAACCGTTTTTCCATTATCGAGGTTTTCAACTAATACCTGGGTGTTAAACGGTAGTGTTCTATGGGCTGCAGTTAAGCCATCCATATCATATTTTTCGCCGTTGGCAGTTAATCGACCATGAAAATCGGGACCATACCAACTCGCCTCACCAGTTTCAATTGCACTAATATCTCCAGTTGATCGAGATGGTTTTGAGCTTGATTCATTGCTCGAAACTCCTCTATTGGTGACTCCACAGGATGCTATAAATATAATTGTAGATAAAAATAAGACTGAGTATTTAATTCGATTCATGAACGTAATTGATGGTGAGTTGCCTTCTGTAAATATATTTTCAAATACCGTAAATAGAAACTAAGCGATATTAAAAAGAACAGAGAAAGTTGTTCCCCTGTCGAGTTCACTTTCAACAAGAATAGTACCATTCATTTGAACCATTAGATTCTTTACTATAAATAGTCCCAATCCGGTTGATTTTTCATTTCCTGTAGGTGTAGCAGATAGTTTTTCGAATTTTCTAAATAACTTACTTCGATCTAACTCAGACATACCAGGTCCTTGATCTTTTATAGAAACCTGAACCTGATTACCTTGTTGTGAGGCTTTAATCTTCACCAAACTATTCTTTTCAGAGAACTTGTATGCATTGCTAATTAAGTTTTCAATTACTCTTTGTACAGCGTCATAATCACCCAAAATTTTTGGGAGATTGTCCTCGATAAAAATCTCGGTTTCAATTTCCTTTTCTTTGCCTAGATAAAGTACGGAATCAACTATAGCACTTAATGCATCCTGAAGCAGAATAGGGGCTATATTTAATTTTGTGTTTCCTGTTTCAATTTTATTAGCATCAAGCATATTATTAATTAAATGCTCCATTCTATGGCTTGAACTCAAAATGATAGAACTGAATTCTTGAACTTCTTCGAATGGGGTGTTTTTTGCATCCTCAGCAAGAATACTTGATAAACCCATAATTGAGTTTAACGGACTCCTTAAGTCATGAGATACAACCCCAATAAAATGATCTTTATCGGCATTAATTTTTGAAATAGTAACAGCAATTTTTGCCTTCTCTCTGGAAGAACGAATTACAATAAGAGCTAAGATTCCTACACACAGAAGTAGAAAGCTCAATATGGAAGTAAAATATTTGCGCTGTGTCAATCTCTTTTGAATTTCATTAAGTTTTGTTTCGGCACTGCGCGTTTCATTAATTTGATCTATTAGTCTAGTTTGTATTGCAGATTGACGAGCTTTAAAAAAGGTATTTCTTTTAGATTCATACTGATGTAAAGCTTTATAAGCGAGGCTAAAATTTTGGTTGGCTGAATATAGTTCAGAAAGGAAAAGCAGCGTTTTATAGGTATAGAAATTTTCTTGTTGAAGTTGAAAAAAAGTTAAAGCTATGTTTGCATGCTCAATAGCTTGGTCTAGATTCCCTTTATGATTAGATATTTTGGCTAAATTTAAGTTTACTATTCCTCTATAATATCTTCGGTTGTGTGCTTCAATATAGGGAAGCGATCTATAAACGATTTCTTCAGCCTTATCAAATTTTCCAATCCCTATATATAGTTCAGAAAGAACAGAATAGTGGTAAAGATAATCGGTATTTATTTGACCATCCTCTTCTGGTATAAGAGCTTCAAATTTGGTTAAATAATCCTTAGCTAATGTTGTATCTCCCTCTAATAAACTAAGGCGAGTTAGTTCATAGGTAGCAAGTGACTTATTTCTACTGGTTTTGAATTCATTTTCAGCACTTTTTAATAACTCTTTAGCACTTTTAAATAAAAAGAGTTCTAAGTATGTAACACCAATATGAAAACTAGCCAAAGAAGAGGTAGTATTCAGATCATTTATTTGCATGTATTTTAAAGAAAGAGAAAAATTTTCAAACGCTTTTTCAAATTCTTCTTTTTTGAAATATGCATTTCCTATATCAAGATAGCCAATAGCTACATCTCCCTTTAATCCAGCTAATTCTGCATAGCGAAGAGAATTAAGTGCACTTTCTAAAGCTTTGTTAACATCATCATTGATGTATATATAGTACAGTTGTTTCTCAAGAAAGTATTTGGCTGTATCTGATGTCGAAATTTTAAGAGATTTGTTAATTCTTAAAATAGACTGTTCTTTTGATTCAATATCTAATTCTTGAGATTGAACAAAAGAAGATAGTCCGCAAATCATCAGTACAATAACCAAACCTATCCTAAAGAATAGAGAAGTTCTTGTAAAATTTGTCACTTGTTTTAAAACCTAAATCGTTAGTCGCCAATAATATAGTTTAAAACATCTAAAAAAGCTCTATTACTGTATTAGTAATATTATTAATATCAACATAAAAGTTATGATGGGTATTCAAAAAAATTTATTTGTTTTTCGGAAAAAAAATTAATTTTTTTAGATGTTTTAACTAATTAGGGTAAGTATGTTTAATAAAACATTTTTAGTAAGTATTGTTTTATTCTTTTTTAACTCAGCAACTGTTGAGGCACAAGTACTTATCTCTCCGATGGGTGGATTTCTAGAAAATAGTTCACTATCAATTTCTTATTCTGTAGGGGAAGTAATAACGGGTGATTTCAGCACTGAATCATTCTCATTTAATTCTGGCTTTTCAAGTTTAAATAGTAGCATTCTTACTTCGAATGAACGAATAGAAGGAGATCTTCCAAAGGACTTTAGTCTAAGCCAGAATTATCCTAATCCATTCAATCCCTCAACAAATATAGAATTTTCACTTCCAAAAACTTCAAGATTAAGGTTAGAGATTTTCAATTCCATTGGGATGAGAATTGCAGTTTTAATGGATGGGGAAAAATCAGCAGGGTTTTATTCTGTTAAGTTTGATGCAGCTTCATATTCAAGTGGTATGTACTTCTATCGCTTGGTAGCAAATGGTAGTGTGATTGCTACAAAAAAAATGATTCTAATTAAATAATTACTAAAAAGGTCACAATGTTTAATAATATAAAAAAACGAATACTCGTTATATTTTTTGTTCTAATTTCGACAAATATATATGCTCAAGTGCCCCAAGGATTTAACTTCCAAGCAGTGGCAAGAGGGGTAGATGGTGTCCCTCTTTTAAGCCAGGAATTAGGAGTTCAAATTACATTAGTGAAAGGAACCGAAGATGGGGGTGCTGTCTATGTAGAAAGTCATAATGTAACCACAAATCCAATTGGCTTAATTCAATTAGTTATTGGAGAAGGCACTCCTGCAGAAGGAAATAACTTTGATGGAATAGACTGGGCAACAGACAACTATTTTGTAAAATTGGAAATTGATCCTGCGGGTGGTACTGAATATGAAGAGCTTGGGACTTCAAGGTTACTATCAGTCCCTTATGCACTATTAGCTGAGAATGTAGTTAATAGAGGTTCTGGAGGGGGAGAATTTCCATTAGAAATAAATCTCAATACAGCTAATGTAGATTCTTCGCTTATTATAAATATAGAGGGAGATAGAACAGCGAAACCCTTTCAAGTTTTTAGTAGCTCTTCCGTATATAATGGAGCTATTTGGGGAGAAGCAATTAGTGAATCTTCAAATGAAGGTAGCCAACGAGGAGTTCTTGGATTTGCAAACGGTTTAGGAACTGGGCAGCATACGGGAGTATTTGGTGGCGCTGTTAATTTTGACGCAACAGGTTCATCAAGGCAAGGTATTTATGGGCAAGCGGCATCAAAATCTAAATTTAATTTCGGAGTAAGAGCGTTAGCACAAGGTGAAGGATCAGGTGAAATTGTTGCTATTGGTGATGAAATGGATGGAAATGCTGGGTCTTTCAATATTGGTGGAGGGTTTTATCCATCTGGAAACATCAATGGAAATGTTGGGGTAGATGTTGCTGTAGAAGGTAGTTCTGGAGCGCGTGTAAATCTTGGAGCAGAATTTAGAGTTAGCACTACAGCAAGCGGTCAAAATTCAGGAGTTCAAACAATAGTAAATGGATCTTCATCACTGAACCGTGGATTTTGGGGGCTAATCAACGGCAATAATAATAATGTTGGGATGGAGCTAAATGTAAATGGAGGAAGTTCCAACAGAGGTCTTATTATTAATGCTGATACAGCTGCCATTCTAAATGGAGATGTAATTATTAATGGTAATCTTACATATGATGGAATGAGTGGCAGTAGCTCATCTACACTTTATAATTTAAATACAACTGCTGGAGATACTTCTTTTATTATTTCTGCGGATGGTAGCGAATCCATATCGGGTGCTCTCAAAGTTCGTTCTCAAACAGAAGGTCAGAATAGAGGAGTTGACTCAAGAGTAACATCAGGTTCGGAAAATTCAGAAGTTCAAATTGGGACATATGGTAGAGCTTCTGGTGAGGGTTCAGGCACTCATTATGGATCATATGGTATTTCGTTAAGCAATGGAGGGGGGAATAATTATGGTTCATATGGGTATGCCCAAGGTGTAGGTAAATACAATTTTGGTGTTCAAGCTGTAGCAGTTGGGAGTGGTTCTGGAGAAGTTGTGGCAATAGGTGATGAAGTGGATGGAAATTTTGGTTCGTATAATATTGGTGGAGGATTTTATCCATCTGGAAATACTAATGGTAATACGGGGATTGATGTATCTGTTGAAGGCGACCAAGGGCAAAGGATTAATATTGGTGGGGAGTTCAGAGTCTCTACAACTGCATCAGGTCATAATTCAGGTGTACAAACAATTGTGAATGGATCTTCATCACTAAACCGTGGCTTTTGGGGGCTTATTAATGGCGATAATAATAACGTAGGAATGGATCTTACAGTTAATGGAGGAACTTCAAATATTGGTTTAATTATCAATGCAGAAACGGCAGCCGAGTTAAATGGTAATACTACAATAGGAGGGAATTTAGTAGTAAATGGGTTTATTGAACATACTGGTACTATTACTCAAACTTCTGATAGACGTTTGAAAACTAATATTCAACCTTTGAAAAATTCACTCGAGAATACACTAAAACTTCGTGGAGTGAGCTACAACTGGATTGATGATGATAGAGCTCAGGATAATCAAATTGGCGTTATTGCGCAGGAGGTAGAGGAAATCTACCCAGAGTTTGTACATACTGATGAGGAAGGGATGAAGTCAGTAAACTATTCCCAGATGACTGCAGTACTTATTGAAGCAGTCAAGGCTCTTAATAAAGAAATTCAAGATCTTAAGGAATATAATGAAGTACTTCAGGCTAAAGTAGAAGGACAAAAAAATCTAGAATATAGACTTGCTCAAATTGAAGCATTACTTAATGCAGGTAATTATTCTGAATTGAATATTCAATCTGAAAAATGATATTTAGTTTTCATTAATTAAAAGCTCATTAGCTTTGCTAATGAGCTTTTTTTATGAGCCGAAGATGGGATTTGAACCCACGATCTACGCATTACGAGAGCGTTGCTCTACCACTGAGCTACTTCGGCATGCTTAAAATTAATAGTCTTACTATTTTGATAAATCTGCAATAGTTGGTAACTACTAAATAAAAAATAAATGCCCATTACTTATACACTTATCGCAATAAATGCAATCATCTCTTTTGTTGCTTTTTCAATCCCCAAAATTATGGAAGTAGGGTTGTTTATGCCCTACCGAACTATTAGGCAGAATACTTGGTACGAGTTAATTACTTCAGGATTTTTACATGGAGGCATTACGCACCTTTTGTTCAATATGATTACACTATTTTTCTTTGGACCTGTTATTGAGCAAACCATTGGACAAGGTCATTTTATTATGCTTTATTTTTCAGGCTAATAGCCTCTTCAATTCCATCATTAATTAAGCACAAAGATAATCCCGATTTTGCTACGATAGGAGCATCTGGGGCTGTAGAAAGTGTGTTGTTTGCTTTTATAATTGTGTATCCATTCGAGAAGCTCTTTTTATTGTTTATTCCAATAGGAATACCGTCTGTCATTTTTGGATTCCTTTTTATTGGATATAGTATTTGGGCAAGTAAGAAAGAAGGGAAGATCAATCACGAAGCACATATTGCAGGTGCAGCATGGGGGATTATTTATATGATCGCATTCGTCCCAAATACCATCGATCATTTCTTAACAATGATTGGTGCTTTTTAAGAAAAAAATAAAAGGCTTGTAAAGGCAATTCATGAATTGCCTTTACAAGTAGAAACCGATTCTAAACTTACTTATCCTTTCATAGCCTTGAACTCTCTCATAAAACTAGCCAAAGCTTCAACGCTATCTTTTGGGCATGCATTGTAAATACTAGCTCTTACTCCACCTACACTACGATGCCCTTTAAGTGCAACTAACTCATGTGTAGCTGCTTCCTTTAGAAATTCAGCTTCAAGTTCTTCAGTACCTAAACGGAAACAAACATTCATATTAGAACGTGAAGCTTCTTCTACCGTACCACGGTAAAAATCATCTGCATCAATTTCATTATATAGCAAAGCTGATTTCTCTTCATTCAATAATTTGAATGCATTAAGACCTCCATTACTTTCTATCCATTCTAGAACTAAGTTTACCATATAGACAGCAAAAGTAGGAGGAGTGTTAAACATAGCTCCCTCAGCATGGGTTTTATAATTAACCATAGTCGGAACACTAGGCTTATTAGCTGTTGCTAAAAAGCTTTTTCTAATAATAACTACAGTTACACCTGCGGGTCCTAGGTTTTTCTGAGCTCCAGAGTATATCATTCCATATTTGTCTACATCAATTGGTCTGGATAGAAAATCAGAGGATGCATCACAAACTAAAGGAACACCATTTGTTTCTGGCTCAGAAGGAAATTGAGTTCCAAAAATGGTGTTATTAGAAGTAAAGTGAACATATTTAGCATTTGGAGTCAGTTTTAACTCACTAGATGCAGGTACTTTACTAAAGTTAGATTCAGCACTACTAAATGCCTCGTTTACACTTCCAAAGAGTTGCGCTTCTTTGATGGATTTTTTAGACCAAGTTCCAGTATTGATATAGTCGGCTGTTTCACCTTTACTCAAAAAGTTGAAAGGCACAGAAAAGAACTGAGTACTTGCGCCACCTTGAAGAAACATAATTTCGAAATCATCACCTAAACCAAGAATTCGCGACAGTCTTTCTCTCGCCTCAGCATCAATCTTTGTGTATTCTGGTCCACGATGGCTTTTTTCCATGATGGAAGTTCCAGTACCTTGATAATCAACTAATTCGGCTTGTGCTTTTTGTAATACTTCTAAAGGAAGAATTGCGGGTCCTGCGCTAAAGTTATGTACTCGTTTCATTTATTTGTTAGTGTGAGTGGTGATTAAAATGTGTGAACTAAAAGGCCTGATCTGAGCTTAGGCTCAAACCAAGTAGATTTTGGAGGCATTAATAAACCAGCATCAGAAACATCGATCAACTCTTGTATATTAGTTGGAAATAAACTGATTCCAAGTTCTACTTCTCCAGAATCTACAAGTTTTTCCAATTCTTTGGTGCCTCGGATTCCTCCTACAAAGTTAATATTCTTATCGGTTCTTTGATTGGAAATTTTTAGAAAAGGTTCAAGTATAAATTCTTGTAGTCTAGCGACGTCAAGTTGTGAAGCTACATCTTTATTTAAAGATCTAGGAAGTTTAAGCCCAAACCATTCTCCATTATGATAAAAAGAAATGGTTCCTTTCTCAGTTGGAGTTGGGCTAGCATTATTAATTAGAAGGAATTTAGCTTCTATGAGGTTGAAGAAATCTTCTGGTAAAGTGTAAATAACTCTGTTATAAGGAAGAATCTGTAACTCACTTTTTGGGAATAAAACAGCAGGAAAAAAATTATACTCCTCTTTTCCAGAATGAGAAGGGTTTTGCGATTCCATTTGATGAGCGGCTCTTGAAGCACTTGCGCAGCGATGATGTCCATCTGCTATATAAAAAGAAGGAACATCAGAGAATGCTAGTAAAAGAGCCTCGTAATTAGTGGATTTCCAGACAATATGTTGAACGCCTTCAGCAGTTTTAAAATCATAAATAGGATGCGTTTGGGTTATTTCATCAATTAAAGCAGAGATATTGATATCATCTTCAAAAGTGAGCATTACAGGTTCTGCATGTGCTTGTTGGCTTAGAATATGTTTCGTTCGGTCATCCTCTTTATCAGGTCTTGTGAGCTCATGCTTAAGGATTAATTCATGATCGTAATCTTTAACACTTACACATCCAAACACCCCCGTTTGGGAAGTTCCATTCCATATGATCCGATAAACATATAATGAATCGGCATCTTCTTTAACAAATAAACCCGAATTCAGCAACTGAGTTAGACTTTCCTTTCCTTTTTCATATACCCGCCTATCATGAATATCAATTTCCTTAGAAAGGTTAATTTCAGGACGTATAACATGTAGAAAGCTATTTGGTTTTCCTTCTGCTAAAGCAGATGCTTCACGAGTATTTAATACGTCATAAGGAACGGATGAAATGGTTTCCACATGATTTGGTTTAGGTCTCCAAGCTTTAAAAGGCTTAATTATGGCCATATATTTGAGAATTTCGTAAATTTTTAATCAGTAATTAAGGTAAAGAAAAAAGAACTTTATTAAGTTTAAATCCCCGTAAATTTTAACTTCAGAATAACAATAAAGATAATCGCGATTATGAATACAGAAAATTTGAACACAGACCAACAAGATCAGCTTTTATTTATGATGCTAATTCAGCAGCATCAACAGATTGGTATGATGGGATTAGGGAAAATAAAAAATCCTGCTTCCGATGAAATTGAAAGAGACTTATCATCAGCTAAATATGCTATAGATACTTTAAAAGCTCTTGAAAAATTTACAGATGGGAACCTCCCCAAAGAATTAAAAGGATACTTAGATCAAACGCTAACCAACTTAAGGCTCAATTATGCAGATGAGTCAAAAAAGGGAGAAGCGAAAGAACCCGAAAAAGGGCAAGATGATTAAGCCAATCATAGCCGCAGGTGGGGTAATCTTTTCAAAAACTAATCACAATGGAGAGCCAAAAGTACTCTTAATTTATAGGAACCAGCTTTGGGATTTACCAAAAGGAAAACTCGAAAAGGGTGAATCTATCCCAATGTGTGCAGCTCGAGAAGTTGCAGAAGAAACCGGATCTGAGATTCCTATTATTATCTCAGAACTTGGTACAACTTATCATGAGTATCAAGAGAAGAAAAAATATATTGGTAAAACCACATACTGGTATTCTATGATATATCCCAGAAATCAGAAATTACTTCCTCAAAAAAGTGAAGCAATAGAAAAGATAGAATGGGTAGAGCTAGGCAAGGCAAAAAAAATAGTCGCATTTGAAAACCTGAGAGAGGTTTTAAATAAGTTTGAAGAGCAGTTCTAACAATTCATAGACATAAAAAAAGACGTGATAATAAAATCACGCCTTTCAAAAATCTAACTCAGATCAATTCTGAAGTCTGAATACAATTGGTAAACTGTACTGAACTCGAACAGGACGACCTCGTTGCATGCCAGGAGAAAATTTAGCTTGCTTCACAGCTTCTAGTGCTGCTTCATCGCAACCGCCGCCAATACCGCGAATAACTCTTGGGTTTTCAACACGACCTTGTTCGTTCACAATAAATTGAACAGTTACTCTACCTTCAATACCTGCTCTACGAGCCATTTCAGGATATTTCACTTTTCTCTGAAGGTCTCCAAGTCCACCATCTAACTGGGGCATAGTTTCTACAACAACGAAGAAATCTTCTTCTCCATCATCAGATGGAGGTGGTGGTGGTGGCAAATCAAGTGGTCCATCTAAATCCAGTTCTGCATCCAAGTCCAAAATTTCATCCTCAATAATTTCGTCGTTTGGTACTTCAACGGGTACTGGTGGACGAGGAGGAGGAGGTGGAGTCTCAATTTGTTTGGTTTGGATAACATCCTCCATTACTACTTCCTCTTGCTCTTCAATTGCAATTGCCTGAGGAGGAGCGCTGTATAAGTTTATCTTTACTAAACCAATGATAAATAGTAATGCTACGATAAGACCAAATTGAAGAAGAATGTTATAAGATCTTCTTAAATCTACTCCTGCACGTTTTCGTTCGTTAATCATATTCTATCCTATTGCTAATAATTTTTTGGGACTAAAAAAGAACGGGATTTTTCACAAATCTCGCAAGTCATTTATTTAAGAATTACGTTAATATAACGAAATTAATACAAATTCCGTTTCTAGGCTTAATTTTGAAGTTTAAAAGTCACAATTTGCTTAATTTTTACTTTTACAAAACGTCCATTTTGTATGCCTGGAGTAAAGCTCATTAGTTTTATTGCTCGAAGTACTTCTTCATCACAGCCACCTCCAATTCCTCTTATAATTTCTGGGTTTTCAACATTTCCTTTCTCATTTACTATATATTGAACAACTACTCGCCCTTCAACATTAATATCTTGCGCTTGTTTTGGGTATTTAATCTCACTGTAAAGTTTTCCATTCCCTCCTTTCATTATGGGCATTACTTCAACAATGGATCGAATTGCGGGTTCTACAGGTGGAGTTAGAGGAGGTAGTGGAATTGACTCGTCAAATTTTATGGGTCCAAAATCAATGATATCTGGTTCCATTGGGTTTTCAGGAGGAATAATATTGAAAACAGTTGGTCTGAGAGGAGCGGGGGGTGTATCTGGAGGTAAAATGGGTGGAAGTATTATTGGTTTAAAGTCAGGTTCAATTTTTTGATTATCGTCTGTAATTATTTTTTCTTCGAAATTCATACGAGTTGCTGCAATCATAAAAAGTAAAGAACAAATAATTCCAAACTGAAAAAGTACAGTATAGTAAGAGCAAAGATCGGCTTTTGGGTTTTTCTTAATCATAGGACACCTTTTGATTTAGTTACTGCCTAAACCAAAATAAGCGAACTTAAGGACACTATAATATCACATCATCATGCAACTAAGAATTAGTCACTCTCAAACATGCGTTTGAATAATGGTATTAGTAACAGAACTGCAATTCCCGATCCTAAGGCATCGGCAATAAAGTCGTAAAGTTCTGGGCTTCGATTTGTGGGTAGAATAAATTGAAGGACTTCAATCAATAGTCCATAAAACAGACCAAGGCAGAATACCATTACTAGGTTTGGTTTTTTCTTTTTCAAAACAGCTCTTACTAAACCAAAAAGAAATGTCCATGCCGCGAACATTAAGAAATGACCAATCTTGTCGTAATCCCAAATATTTATTTTTGTTAATTGTTTAGCAGGAAATAAAGTACCAACCAGAATTACAATAGTAACCAGCACAAATAAGATGAGAGGTAATTTTCTATATTTAAAAAGCAGTGTTTTGATGATGAATGAAGTTAAATAAGGTCGAGGGGTTCCAACGTTTTTTTGGAGACTAATATATGATTGTCTGCCTTTTGTTTTCCATCTAAAAGTGCAAAAGTAGATGCAAGTTCCTGATTATTTTCTAACAACCAAAAACCAGCTATTTTTCCTGCTAAAACATCACCAAATCCTGCTCTAGAAAATATTCTCGTATCGTACCTGGTCATAAGACTTCGATCAGAAGTAACTATCACCGTGGGTAAACCTTTTGAAACGATAGTAAAATTGTGTTTTGAAGCAAATGTCTTCGAGATCGTAGTTCTATTCTCATCGTTAATTTCATTCAACCCAGTTAACCTTTTTAGTTCACCAGAATGCGGAGTTAATATCCATTCAGCATTTTCAGGTTTTGATAAAAGTTCGGATTCTGAAATTGCAAATAAAGCATCTGCATCTATTACCACCCTTCCTTCATAATCCAAGAGTAGATTTCTCGCAAATTCAATGGTTTCAGGATTACGACCAAGACCGGGACCAATTAATAAGTTACCCGGTTTTTCTTCAATAATAGTTTTTACAGCTTCTAGGTGATCGGCTCTAAAAAAGCTCTCATTTTTGGTACCGATAGGTTTTTTGATGATTTGTATAAGATTCTTCTCATAAATTTCGAGTAGACCTTCTGGTGTGATTAGAACCACTCCACCAAGTCCTGTTGACCAAGCACTTCTTGCAGCTAAAATTGCAGCTCCAGTTAATCCTTCAGATCCTGCAATAATGTAAAGGACTCCGCCATCGTATTTATGTTTGCTTTGGGTTGATTGAGTATGGAGGTCTTCAACCCATTCTTCATCAATTAAGAAAATTGTGGAGTTTTTAAATTTCGATGGGAAAGGAAGTTGGCAGAAAATGATTTCACCACAACATTCATATCCAGAGTTGAGAAAAAATCCTTGTTTTAATGTGCCAAATGCGAGAGTGAAATCAGCCTGAATTGCTGCTCCTAAAATTCTTCCTGAGTCGGAACTTATTCCAGAAGGAATATCCATTGAAAAAACAATTGATTGCTGTTCATTAACCCATTCAATCACGTTAGAATAAGAAGAACGGATATCAGAATTTAATCCCGTACCCAACATTCCATCAACGATGAAATCAAACCGAAGTGTAGTATCCAGTTCCTCGAAAGAGGGTATTATTTCTATCCCATGACCAAGACTCTCAAGCAGATTAAGATTTCTTTGACAGTCTATCGACAGATCACCAGTTCCAGAAACAAAAAGAATTGTACAATTGATAGCATGTTCGCTGAGAAGCCTGGCAACAACCAATGCGTCTCCGGCATTATTTCCTTTTCCGCAGACAAATAGACCGTGACATTCTACTTCAATATGCTGAAGAATGAAATCAGCTGCACGCGTTCCTGCAACCTCCATTAACGTGAAGCCATCTACCCCAAACTCAGAAATCGTACGTTCATCCAGTTCCCTGCTACTTTCGGCAGTAAAAAGCTGATATGAGTGAGGGATTTTCATGAAATAGGTTTAATATGCTTTAGCAAATAACACTTTTTGGTTGGAAGGTTTTCCAGTGACCATACATTTTCCAGGCTCACCTTCAGTTAATGGAATGCAACGAATGGTTGCTTTGGTTTCTTCTTTTACCAATTCTTCAGTTTCGGAAGTTCCATCCCAATGAGCATAGATAAAGCCACCTTTTTCTTCGAGCACAGTTTTGAACTCTTCATAGGTGTCCACTTCGTACGTCATTTCTTCGCGACGTTTTTTGGCGGTCTCGAACAAATCTACCTGAATTGTATCAAGCAAGGTTTTTACCAAAGTTCCAATTCCATCTCTGGTCTCAATACTTTTGCTCAACGTATCGCGTCGGGCGAGTTCAACATTTCCATTTTCAACATCTCGTGGACCGATGGCAATTCTTAAAGGAATTCCAGTAGCTTCATGTTCTGCAAACTTGAATCCTGGTTTGTAGTTATCACGATCGTCTAGTTTTACTCGAATGCCAAGTCCTTTCAGTTCTTCAAAAATAGAATCCCCATATTCAATAACCATTGCTCTTTGTTCATCATCTCTGTAAATAGGAACGATTACCACTTGAGTTGGGGCTAGTTTTGGTGGGATTACAAGTCCCTGATCGTCGGAGTGAGTCATAATTAAACCGCCAATCAAGCGGGTTGAAACTCCCCAGCTTGTAGCCCAAACTAGTTTATGCTCACCGTCTTTATCCTGGAATTTCACATCAAAAGCTTTTGCGAAATTCTGACCTAAAAAGTGAGAAGTTCCTGCTTGAAGTGCTTTACCATCCTGCATCAAGGCCTCAATACAATAAGTGTCTTCAGCGCCTGCAAAACGTTCGCTTTCTGTTTTCCTGCCTGTGATCACCGGCATTGCCATAAACTCTTCAGCAAAAGTACGGTACACTTCCAACATTTTTTCGGTCTCTTCAATCGCTTCATCTTTGGTAGCGTGAGCGGTATGACCTTCCTGCCATAAAAACTCCATGGTTCGAAGAAAAAGACGGGTTCTCATTTCCCAACGAACCACATTTGCCCATTGATTAACTAAAATCGGGAGATCACGATAAGATTGAATCCACCCTCGATAGGTATCCCATATTATAGTTTCAGAAGTCGGGCGAACAATAAGTTCTTCATCCAATTTTGAATCGGGATCAACTTCAACGCCACCATCAACACTCATCAAACGGCTATGAGTAACAACCGCACATTCTTTTGCAAAACCTTCTACATGTTGTGCTTCTTTACTCAAAAATGATTTTGGGATGAAAAGAGGGAAGTAGGCATTTTCGTGACCAGTATCTTTAAACATTTGATCCAATCCTTTCTGCATATTTTCCCAAAGTCCCATTCCATTTGGACGAATAACCATGCAACCTCGAACAGGAGAATGTTCTGCTAGTTTAGCCTCTTTTACAACATCGAGGTACCACTGTGAATAATCTTGTTCTCTTTTTGTAATCTTTTGTGCCATTATAAACTATTTACCTGCATTTAAGTGAGAAAATGAAGGTAACAAACTTACAAATGAGAATTAGAAGATTTAGGGAAAAAATTGTTACGACTATGTTCGGAAACCCTTATATTTGGTGCTCTTTGCGAAAAGACATGGCGTGGTAGCTCAGATGGTTAGAGCGCACGACTCATAATCGTGAGGTCGACGGTTCAATTCCGTCCCACGCTACAGAAAGCTCAACTTGGAAACAGGTTGGGCTTTTTTTATTTCTATGTATTTGATTTACCTTTACTATCAAATAATTTTGTTAAGTTTTTGAAAAATTTAGGTCAGAGATGAAAAAAATAATAGTCCTATTTCTGTTTTTAGTTCTAGTACTAAACTCAAGATTAGTAAATGCCCAAGGCAATTTCCAACTCCATGAAAACGGAGTTACGATAACCTGCGATGGAGCTAATCCTGGAGAAACTGGAGAAGTGGGTGGGGTTACTTACACCGCTGTAGACCGAGAGTTACTAATCCAAAAAAGAGATGCTGGAGATGATTTAACGAAGGTTTGTACTTCTCTAGTGAACGATATGCATTATATGCTTCCTGATTCTACATCTAATCCCAATATTCAGAGTTGGGATGTTAGTTCTGTAGTAAGTATGGATTTCATGTTTTTCGGGGCATCTAGTTTTAATAGAGACTTAAGTAGTTGGGATACTGGTTTGGTTACAAGTATGAAAGAAATGTTTCTTGGCGCCCACTCTTTCAATCAGGATATCGGAAATTGGGATGTAGGTAAAGTCACAAATATGAGTTTAATGTTTGGTCATGCTACCTCTTTCAATCAGGATATTGGAAATTGGGATGTTAATTCTGTAATAAGTATGGCTAGAATGTTTTACGCAGCATCCAGTTTTAATGGTGATATATCAAATTGGAATGTTTCTTCGGTAATTGAAATGCAACAAATGTTTTATGATGCCAAAAATTTCAACCAAAATATCGGAGCTTGGGATGTCAGTTCAGTATCGTACATGGGAAATATGTTCGAAAAAGCAATTTCGTTTGATCAAAATATCGGAACTTGGGATGTGAGCTCCGTCGTTGGAATGCAACAAATGTTTAATAATGCTGAAAACTTTAATCAGAATTTAACTTCCTGGTGCGTTGAAAAAATAAAAGATGAGCCATATTATTTTTCAGATGGAAGCGCTTTACAGGATTCTTTCAAACCAATATGGGGAACTTGTGGTGGGACAGTAACATCAAACGATGATTTAGATGATGTTCCAAAGTTTATAACAATCTTCCAAAACTACCCAAACCCTTTCAATCCAACAACTACCATAAATTTTGAACTTCCAGAAGCGGGTCGAGTTAGAATTTCGGTATATAATATGCTAGGTCAGGAGGTAGAAGTATTGGTAGATGGTTTCCTACAAGCAGGCATGCAAGCTGTAAATTTTGATGCGAGTGGACTTTCATCTGGGGTGTATTTATATAGAATGGTAACGGCAAATCAAACCTTTACTAAGCAGATGGTGTTATTGAAATAACAGCCAAACATAAGATTATTAAAGAAAGCCCGATTCAGAAATGAGATGGGCTTTTTTTGTAAGTATCATTTTGTTAGTTCTACATACAATTTCATACCTTAACTAAAGTAATTCTTATTATTTAAGAGAGTTTAAAGAGACTAAAATAGAGCTTCAATATGATTAAAATAGCCCTTCAAATTATTACGATCGTTTGTTTATCATTAATCTGGGAAAGTAACACTAAAGGTTTACAATATTCTAGGCCAACAAATAGCCATTCTTCTTGATGAAGTGAAATCTGCGGGTTCACATTCCATTAATTTTGATGCTGCTGAATTAACTTCAGGAACCTATATCTATAGTCTGAGTACTTCTTCGGGTGTCATTTCAAAGCAGATGATGCTAATCAAATAAGGATGTTTTCAAAGCAATAAGTCGATTTTTTAAAATTCTATACTATGTCGACATTTACTAAGAAACTTATGTTCGATTACCTCGAATCAGTTTGGTACATTTGAAGGAGAATAACGAAGTTAGCAAAAAGTGAAAAAATCAGATCAATTTGAATTAGTTAGTCAGGCAAGGCAGGTTTTTGAGGAAGCTTCCAGAAGGTACGAAGGGTTGCTTTCCGAACTGGATGAGACCGAACAGGTTCGAACAACCAGTCTGGCGATTACTATTTCAGATACTTTAAAGAATTTAATCAGAAAGATAAATGCATTTCAAAAAGGTTCTATTGATCTGAACAAACTTTTTGATGAATTTAATTTTGAGAAAGATATGATTTCGGGGGAACTCGAAATTCAAACCAACGCTCATGTTCAGCTAAAACGTTTTGCCAAGCGACTTCTTCAAAGCATTGAGGAGTTTATTTCTAAAACGGGCGGGAAGAGAAAAAAAATCAAACAAAGAGTGGAAAGGCAATACAGCTCGGAGCAAAAATCAAAAGCGATAGCCTATTTGCTTTGGTTTTTTGGGGGATTCGGCACATTGGGATTGCATCGGTTTTACTTGGGAAGGGTAGGAACTGGAATAGCTTGGTTGTTTACAGGTGGGGCTTTTTTCCTTGGTGCTGCGTATGATCTTTTTGCACTATCAGGAATGGTTGAAGACCAAAATTATATGAATCAACTTAGAGAAGTGAGATTCAAAGAACTTAAAGAGCAAAACTAAGCTCATAAAAAAGCCGTCCCCAAATCAATGGTCGACGGCTAATATCATCTACAGACGGCTATTACCCCATTTGCATATACAACTTAAATTAAAGAAAGCGCTTGCTCAATAGATGCTTATACGTAATTTGACTACGTGTTTTTACGTAGTAAGTCTTTGCTGTACTTTTGCCATGATGCCAAAGTACCAAAAGATCAAGGCTAAGAATTATTGATGAGCTTCGATTCCACTCGCTAAATAAATTCAATGGTCTTCGTTCTTTCGAAGTATATAATAGTGTTGAGCCTGTGTGAATTTATTTCTCCTGTGGAGACGCTCATTTCATCTCAGCTTACTCCATCAATAATTCTGAGGCCGAACATTTTACGGTTAAGACAAATATCTACTATTCCTCCATAACCCCAATGCCGGGTTTACATAGTGCCTTCTAACCTAAGACCAGAAAAAAAAGAATTATACCAAGTGTTTGTTCTGAAGGGCGTATCGAACAAGTCCGGCAGTATTTTTCTGACCGAGCTTTTTTAACAAATTGGTACGATGTTTATCTACTGTACGGGGACTTATAAATAGTTTTTCAGCTATTTCAGAACTAGTCATTCCTTCAATCAGTAGCGCTAGTACCTCACGTTCTCGTCGGGTGATGTGTTTTTTTGATTTCTTTACTCGTGCGAGTCGAAGATATTCTCTTGTCATCATTTTGGAGAATGTTTTACCAAGAAAGTTTTCACCATTGGCTACTTTTTTGGCAGCATCTAGTAATTCAATACGATGAGCTGATTTGAGAAGAAGCCCTGTTGCACCAGAATCGAGAAACTCATTTAGAATTTCATCGGTATCAACATCTCCCATAACCAAAACATTAGCTTTAGGATATTTTTCAATAATTTTATTGGCTAGTTGAATTCCGCTAATTTCAGGCATTGAAAAAGAAAGAACGCATAAATCTGGCATAACATTTTCGAATGCGGTCAAAACGAGTGCACCATTATCGATCTCGCTACAGACTTCAAATTCTTCTGAGCTGAGTATGGAGCTTAATCCATGCCGAAATATTTCGTTGCCGTCAGCAACAATAGTTTTGATTGTTCCCATTTAGACCTCCCCAGGCTTAATGAGTTTCTTTCTAATTCTTTAGAAGGACTGCTAAAGTAGCTAAAAAATTCAGTTTGGCAAAAGAATTTGTTATTCAATCCCTGAATTGACCTCCCCTCTAGGAGGATCCAAATTGGTAAGTAAATTTTAGGGAGGAATCAGAGGAAGTCAAAAAAGTAAATAAATACCTAGCAAAGCCTTCACTGTCCAGAGCACGGTTCGTACCCAGTTGGTATTAATTAGTGCATTTATCACAGCATCATCTTTTCCTTTAGTAAGCTTAGCATGATTTGGAACGGATAGTAAACCCGTAGCCACCCAGATCAGAATAACCAAATAAAAACCTATTCCATTTAAACTAAGATAACCGTCGTTCCACCAGAGAAGTCCTGATGTAATAATCTCAGTAATCATTACAGGCACAACTATGAAACTGATTCTTTGATTATGAAAACGATGGAAAGCCAAAAAATTCTCTTTGTCTATAAATCGAAAAGAAGGGTAGTGAACAAGCTGAATTGTCCAAATAAGTCCCATCATAAAGAGGGAAGCGAGTAGATTTAAGAGAAAAATAATGTTTAAGCTCATGGAAGCAAGCGATTCGTTTTCATAATGCGTATTTTCAACGCCTTTGAAACATAAAATATCACTCCACGATTCATCGAACAAACAATGACGTTAAAAAGAACACATACCTGTGGCGAATTAAAAGCGGAACATATTGGTCAAGAAGTTGTCCTTAATGGCTGGGTTGGACCTCGCCGAGATTTAGGCGGACTAATTTTTATCGACCTTCGAGATCGGTATGGCGTTACTCAAATTGTTTTCACGGAAACAGATGTCGAATTGCATGCAAAAGCGGAGCATTTACGCGCTGAATATGTAATTGGAATTAAAGGAAAAGTAATTGCTCGAGGAGAAGAGAATGTTAATCCAAATTTAGTAACTGGAGCAATTGAAATCGAAGCCTCTGATTTATTGATTTACTCGGAGGCAGAGACACCTCCATTTGAGATTAAAGACGGCATTGCTACGAATGAAGAAGTTCGGTTAAGATATCGCTATTTAGATTTACGCCGACCTGAAATGCAAGACAAACTGATGATGCGGTCAAAAGCATATCATGCTATTCGGTCTTACTATCATGACCACGATTTCGCTGAGGTTGAAACTCCGGTTTTAATGAAAAGTACTCCCGAAGGTGCTCGAGATTACTTGGTGCCTAGCCGTGTAAATGCGGGTAAGTTTTTCGCGCTTCCTCAAAGTCCTCAAACCTACAAGCAATTGTTGATGGTTTCTGGGTTTGATCGATACTTCCAGATTACGAAGTGTTTTAGAGATGAAGATTTACGAGCTGATCGACAGCCTGAATTTACTCAGGTGGATGTTGAGATGAGTTTTGTTACGGAAGAAGATATTTATGCTCATCACGAAGGGTTGATGAAAATGATCTTCAAAGAAACCATTGGTGTGGATATTGAAACACCATTTTCAAGAATGAGTTATGCCGATGCCATGAATACTTATGGTTCTGATAAACCAGATATCCGTTTTGGATTAAAGTTTGTTGATTTCTCTGAAATCGTTAAGGATGCCGAATTCAAAGTATTCTCAGGAACGGTTGCCAATGGCGGTGGTGTAGTTGGGTTTACAATCCCAGGACTTGGAACAATGGGTCGTGGAGAAATTGATCGCTGGACAGAACGAGCCAAAAAAGAAACTGGTGCTGGTGGATTGATTTATATCAAGATGCAGGAAGATGGACCACTTTGTAGCGTTGGAAAGTTTCTTACTCCAGAAATTGTAAATGAAATGGTAGAGGCATCTGGTGCTAAAACTGGTGACATCGTCTTTTTACTGGCGGGACCAAAACCTGATGTACTTGAGCAACTAGGTCAACTTAGATTAATGGTTGGCGAAGCCTTCGATTTTATTGATGAGAATAAATTTAGCCTACTTTGGGTTACCGACTTTCCACTATTAGAATGGGATGAAGAATCGCGCCGCTATCATGCAATGCATCATCCGTTCACTTCTCCAAAAGAAGAAGACATGGATAAGCTAGATTCTGATCCTGCTTCCGTAAATGCACGTGCGTATGATTTAGTGTTAAACGGGTCGGAGATTGGTGGTGGATCAATCAGAATTCACAACCGAAGTGTACAGCAAAAGATGTTCAAACTTCTGGGCATTGGTGATGAAGAAGCGCAAGAAAAATTCGGATTTCTTTTAGATGCATTTAAATATGGCGCTCCACCACATGGTGGAATTGCTCTAGGTTTAGATAGAATTGTGATGCTGCTTACAGGAGCTAAAAGCTTACGCGAAGTGATAGCATTTCCTAAAAATCAAAAGGCACAAAGTATGATGGATAATTCACCATCAGAAGTAGACGTGGAACAGTTGAATGAGCTTCATATTGCTCTTAAAAGAACATTGAAATAATAGATTTGAAAACAGCAGGTATAGACGGTTGTAAATTAGGGTGGATTCTTATCAGTTTTGATAAAGGAGAGGAAAAATTTCAAGTTATTGAAACGAATGATGATTTGAAATCTGTTTTTGAGGAATATGACCGTATTTTCATCGATATGCCGATTGGACTTGAAGACGAAGAATACACACGCGAATGTGATGCTTTGTTAAGAAAAGAATTAGGTGGTGAGTATTCTTCAAGTGTTTTCAGTCCACCTATTCGCCCGGCGCTCGAAGCTCCGAGTTATGTAGAAGCGAATATGATCAGCTACGAATGGACGGAGAAAAAACTTTCTCTGCAATCTTGGAACATCACTCCAAAAATAAAAACGTTAGATATTTTTTTAAGAGAAACACCAGAGTTTAGAGAGAAGGTGTTAGAAAGTCATCCAGAACTGTTGTTTCAAAAATTGAATGGCGGTATGATTTTTCAGAAAAAAAATCTGAAAAAAGGCATTCGTCATCGCTTAGAACTTATTAAAGAGAAAGAGCCGATTGCCGACGATTTTTTCCGAGAGATTAAGGAAGAATGGCGCCGAAGTGAAGTTGCTGAAGACGATATTGTTGATGCAATGGCGCTCGCTTATTACGCCAAGAAATCAGAGATCGAGGGAGTTCGAACTATTCCCGCTGAAGTGAGCCACGATTCAGAAGGTCTGCCCAAAGCGATACACTTTGTTTAATTGACGAATATTGAATAAAGATTTAAGAAGTAACGTAAGTTCGAAATAATAATTCATAAACCTTGTGTAATACTCTAAATTAGTCATTCCTGCAGAGGCAGGAATCTAAAATTCACAAAAAAAGGTAGGGATTAGTCTTTGGCAAACTCAAGATTTCAGGCATACGCCGTGAAATGAATGGCTTAGGTATTTTAGAAAAAAATTAATCTCGAACTCACGATGAGTACGAATTCGTAGGTCGTCATTCAACAATCGACTATCGTTAATCTCATAGGGTTAACAAATCGCAAAGATAGATTCTTTGTATAGCATTAGGAACGATTTTGGGCTTCGGATTGATTATTTTGTTGTGAGTTAAATAATTGTCGCTCAACGAGTAATTTAGTGTGAGCGCGGAACAAATAATTTAAAAAGAGGAAAACATGGCTTATTCATTACCTGATCTCCCATACGCATACGACGCTTTAGAACCACATTTTGATGCGCGTACTATGGAAATACATCACACAAAACACCATCAGGGATATACTACTAAAGTTAATGCAGCATTAGAAGGAACTGAATTTGAAGGAAAAGATATTGAAGATGTTCTTTCAAATATTGATGCTCTCCCTGCCGACAAGAAACAAGCCGTAATTAATAATGGTGGCGGATTTGCAAATCATTCATTGTTTTGGAGCGTTCTTTCTCCAAACGGTGGTGGAACTCCATCTGGAGAATTAGCTTCAGCAATTGATAAAGCTTTTGGTAGTTTTGATGGCTTCAAAGAGCAATTTAGTAATGCAGCTGGAACACGTTTTGGTTCAGGTTGGGCATGGTTAGTAGTTGATGATGGCGACTTAAAAGTGATCTCAACTGCAAATCAAGATAGCCCAATTATGGATGGACTTACTCCAATTCTTGGACTAGATGTTTGGGAACATGCATATTACTTGAACTATCAAAACAGACGTCCTGACTACGTTTCTGCATTTTGGAATGTAGTAAACTGGGATGCAGTAGCAGAAAATTTCGATAACGCGTAATAGCGACGAATGATTATTGACCAACGACGGTGGGTTATGCCCATCGTCGTTTTTTTTATAACTGTCATCCTGAGGATACTTCCGAAGGATCTGCAAAGTTAACTAATTGTGTAGATTCTTCGCTTTTGCTCTGAATGACTGGATTCGTGATCGAATAGAAAAATGCTTAAATTATTATTGAATTAAACTTGGAGAAAATATTATGCAATTTGGATTTGGAATGGGCCCCGACACTTCATGGATGAGAGAAGAACTCACTCAGTTTGGAGTAGAAGAATTAACAACCCCGGAAGATGTAGATCGTGCGATGAAGGAATATAAAGGCACGATGCTATTGGCAATTAACTCAGTTTGTGGGTGTGCTGCAGGAAATGCACGTCCAGGCTTGGGAATTGCTTTAGAAAATACTGAAGCAAAGCCAGATCATATGGTTACCGTTTTTGCTGGGCAGGATAAAGAAGCTACTGCACATGCAAGAGCATACTTTAGTGAATTCCCACCGTCATCACCTTCTTTCGCATATTTTGTAGATGGTGAAATTAAAGCTATGATTCCACGCCATAGGATCGAAGGCAGAACAAGCAATGATGTTGCTGCTGATTTAAAAATGGTATTTGAAGCCTTTACAGGAAAAGAAAAAGAAGGCGAAGAAAAATAAGTTTTTTCTAAAGATACTTTTAGTAAAAACCCGCTACATTCGTGTAGCGGGTTTTTTTATGCTTAAGGTTCCAAAACAAAATAAAATGGAACACATTTCGAAGAAGGTTATTATCGTAGAAGATAATCTCATCCTATCTGTCATGTATGAAAACATGATGAAGCAGATGGTTTTTAAGACTGTTGGAGAAGTCCAAGATGGTATTTCTGCCGTAAAATTAATTCGGAAATACGCTCCAGACGTCGTAATTATGGACGTTATGTTGGAAGGGGAAATGGACGGAATTAGTGCCGCACATCAAGTACGAGAGTTTACAGACGTTCCAATTCTTTTTATAACAGGAAACTCTGATGATCAAACGGTGGAGCGCGCTAAAAGAGTTTCAAACTCGAAATTCTTGGTTAAACCTATTTCAGAGAGTAAACTAAAAGATGCGGTAAATAAATTAGTAGGAGATTAAGTTTTTTAGTGAATTATTTCTTTGCCCCAAAATCAATTTCCTTTCCATCTTTATAAATTTTGAGCCCTTCAGGGTTCCCTTTATTACCTCCTGGACCAAAAGCTTGTACACCTGAAGCCAGCTCGTCTTCGGTTCTAGCTTCGCCAACTTTTCGTGCCTGATCTTTAAAGAAAGAATCGACATGCAATGTTTGTGTAGGGAATGCGAATTCAACGCCAACTTCTTTGGCCAAGCGTAAAATTTCCAGTAAGAAATTGTGGCGTTGTTGCAACTCGGTACTCCAATCGGGGACATCAAAAAATACATATACTAATACATCTAGCGAATGAGCTCCAAATGAATTGAAGTGAATTTCATAGAAATCTTGCCGAAAATTCTTGTTTGCTTTAACAATACCTTTTAATCCCTCAACAAAGGCTTCCATTTGTTCAGGTGATGTAGAGTAGGTAAGGTTGAGTACCGTTTTCAAGCGACGATATTGACGCATCCCATAGTTGTCAATGTCGGTTGTTGCAACTTGGGAGTTTGGAACCGAAACTAGGGAATTATAAAAAGTTCGAACGCGTGTAGTTCTAAATCCAACTTCCTCAACGGTACCTTCAACACTGCCAACAACAATCCAATCTCCAATTTTAAAAGGGCGATCAGCAAAAATAGTGATAGAACCAAAGAAGTTAGCAAGTGTATCTTTAGCAGCTAAAGCAACGGCAAGTCCACCAATTCCTAAACCAGCAATTAACGATGCCACATTATAGCCATTGTTTTGAAGTACCAGAATTACACCCATTACGATAACAAAAAACCGCAATGTTTTTCGAATAAGCGGGACAAGTTGGTCATCTAATTTATTGTCAGTTTTGGATGTTATTACGGTTAAATATTTAGCAAAAACATCAGCGAGGTTATAGAATAACCAAACAAAACCAACTGAAATACCAATTTCAAGAATTGAGGATAGGTAAAGATTAATAGTTACTGAAAGCTGTAAGTTTGTATAGCTAATCAGGAAAAAAGTCATTATAAAGATAAATCCTGAAGGGCGTTCAACGCCATCAAGTAAATCATCATCCCATGTAAATTTAGTTTTCTCAGTAACTCTTCGAATATAATTATCGAGTATAAACTCAAAAACCTTTCGAAGGATGACCCCAATTAACAACCAAAGAAAGACTGCCAGATATTGCCAAATTTCGACTCCAAGCCATTCGTTTTTTGTCCATTCAGGGAGTTGATCGAGGAGGGCTTCAATTACCCCAGAAAAAGTAGCTTGATATAATGTAGGAATTTGCTCAATCGTAGCTTCGGAGAACACCCAGTCATTATTTCTTTTTGTCAGATATACTTCGGGTAATTTTTCAAATAGGATATATTGGTTTAACCCAGAAAGGGTATCACTATAATTTGGGTTGTTAGGAACATTCTCATATACAACAAGGAGTCCGCGTGCGTCTAACACCTTTCGTAATTTAGTGGCTAGTTTAATTTTTTCTTCTTTGGTCTGATCAACTAGCCGAAACGGGAGAATAACACGGTCTAAATTTTGGTGACCTTGTTGTTGCCAATGCAGAAAAGTGTGCACGGCTCGGCGTGGATTGGATAAATATCCGTCTTCTGTATCTACTTGATATCCAAAACTCAGCATTGGAATTAATGCAAGTAACACTGCAAACAATATGGAAATATGTATTCTTCCCTTCATAAATCTCTTAGTTAGGTTCGCTAATAAATTAAGGAAGCTTTTGGGAGATTTAAAGTAAAGTCTGTTTAAAAGAAGAAAGAGTTTGAAGAACACTAATCAGAAGTGAAACTATACCAATTTAGTTCTTTCTTAGAACTTGAAATTGAAAGTACGTTATTTTCATAAATAGCAATAGTTCTCCCATCTCCACCTCTAAGTGGAATAGGGGTTTCGCCAGGAATCCAAAAAAAATCACCTTCTTTAGTTGATACGATACATTTTCTTGTGTTTATCCCACCAGTAATTCCAAATACTGAATTATAGCCATATTTAGTAATGACCTCATGAGTAGGAAAAGACCAACTAGAGTTAGTTTTTGAATGAATGGCTAACACACTACAACCATAACCATGCCTCGCAAAAGTAAATTCATTAGATGGAGAAGGCAGCATTTCTACAGGATCATAAACAACATCGGAATAAAACTGTCCAGAATCCTGATTAGCGGATAATTGTCCATTATCATCTACCGTTACAATAGTTCTCCAAACAAAGCCATAACACCCGACAAACATTTCGAAGCTATTGTCATCTATTGGTGTCAGGTAGATAGAATCAGGTTGATCTAAATACACATTTTCTTGCAAGGATTCTTTGGTAAGAGAAAATTGGGAATGGTATTTAAGAGTATTTTGAAGTAGTTTTTGTTGTTTTCGGGTTTCTAGTTTTAACCGCAACTCATATAACACGGAAGACTCTTTCCCGAAAAGAGCTTTTTTAGCGAGTTCCTCAGCAGATTGTTCTCCTTCAAGTTTTTGTCTAGCTCGTTTTTTTATTTCTTCCTCAAATTTTTGTTGCAGCTCCCCTTTTGAATATCGTAATGCTTTAAGTGGAAATTCCACATAATGAGCATCCATCGGTTCTAAATCTGCAATTTGTAAATCCATAGCTTTTGCTATGAGTTCATAGTTAGGGTTCATTTTATTTAATTGAACAAAGAAGTTGCCAATTGGTGATATCGCTGAGCTGGAGTTCCGTGGAGGTCTGATAATCTCTTGTTCACTAAGTAAATTAAAACAAGCCATTTTATCACCTTTAATATCAATACAGATATATTTTCCAGTATAGTCGAAAGATTGAAAACACACGTTCGAATCTTTATCCGGCACTTCCAACTTGATACTTGTTTTACGGATTCGAGAAGTTTTTAGTTCTGGATTAATTTCAACAATCCATAATTGATATTCATTATCTAAATAGGCTAAAACCTTTCCATTGCCCGAAAAAATATGACCATGATACACTCGCTTGCTAAGTTTTTCAGAAGAAAGAAGAGTTAAGTTTTTAAATTTAGGCATCTAAAGTGCAGGAATAGTTTTCAGAAAGTAAGTGTAGGTTAAAATATCGCTCGAAGGAGGTTTTTAAAATATATTATTCCACTTATTTATACTTTAAAAAAGGAATTATATGTTCCTCCAATAAAGTAAAAACAGGGCGTTTATAGGTTCTTCTTCTACTACCATTAGTTACAGACGAAGTCATTACAACAACAGCATCTAATTCGGGGATCATCATAATGTATTGGCCACCATGTCCCCAAGCAAAAAAAGTAGTGTAATCCCCAGTTTTAGTATTCCACCATTGATAGCCATATCCATAAGGATTGTAGTTACTATATGTATAGGTTTTGAAAGAATCGATAATCCAATCAGTAGGAATAATTCGTTGTTCTCCAAACTCTCCATTGTCGATCAACATTTGACCGATTTTAAGCATATCAGCAGGTTTTAAGGCTAGGTTATTTCCTCCCATATAATTGCCCTGTGGATCTTTATCCCATCCACCAACCGTAATATCCAGTGGATCAAACAGGTACTTTTCAGCGAAAGCTTTTGTACTCATTCCGGTTGCTTTAGTAATGATAACCGAAAGTAAATGGGAAGTTCCAGTACTATAAACCATTCTTCCATCAATTTCTGATATAAAATCTTGATTAAGGGCATATTCAACCCAGTTTTTGCTAAGTACCCACGCACCATAATTGCTTGAACTTGTTGAAGCCAAACCGGCCTGCATACTTAATAAATTACGAACGGTTATTTGTTCTTTTTTTGGATTTGGATGTTCTTCGAAATATTTAGGGAAGAAGGTAATAATAGGTTCATCGATAGAAGGAATGAATTTTTCCTCAATTGCGATTCCTACTAAAAGCCCAATAATACTTTTTGAAGCAGATTTAATATTAAAGGGGCGGTTAGGTGAACGACCATTGAAATAGGAAGAACCTAATAATTCTCCATGCTGTTGGATAAGAAGACTTCGAAGAGAAGAAATTTCTTCAGCATGTTCAAAAATTGTAGCTAATCCTGCGCTATCAGGTTGCTGCTTTTGAGCAAGAGTATAGGAGCTCAGAAGTAGTGATACTCCAATAAGTAAAGATAAAAACTTATTCTTCTTTCGGGCTTTCTTCGCCCGATCCACGAAACCTAAAGGTAACAGGAATACAATCTTCATACGGTGTGCCAATGTGGTAAAGTTCCCATTCTGAGTCATAGTTTAAGATGCGGTATCTGAGTAGAGAGACCAAATTTTCAGAACTACCATTTTCGTTATCCCATTCAAAAGTTTCAACTCTAAAACGAAGATTTCTCTTTTCACCGTTCACATAAACATCAAGATTTGCAACTTTATCTACATTAGGGATGGTAAATTGAACACGTACATTATGCATAAAAGGTTGGGTTAGGTTATATCTGATATTAAATCTTCAACAATCATACCAAAGTTTAAAAAGCATCATTCTTGATTCAATTTCGATGATTTAACCTTCAAAAGTGTTCAGTATTAGACATTAGGTGTTCGTTTTTGGACGGTTTTTTAGTCGAACAACTGTGTATTTACTCACTCTTTAAACTATCTACTGGGTTAGCACGAGCAATTTTCATGGTTTGGTAGCTTACTGTTATAATTGCCAGTACGATAACCAAAGTACCTGCAAGTATATAACTCATCAAACCGTTATTGATTCTGTAAGCGTAATTCTGGAGCCATTCTTCAGCGAGGAAGAACGTAACCGGGGCTGCAATAAGAAAAGAGATTGAAATCACAATCAGAATTTCTTTATTGAAGGATAGCAACAGATCGATTAACGAAGCACCCAACACTTTACGAACACCCATTTCTTTACTTCGTTTTTCTGCATTGAAAGTGGCCAATCCAAATAACCCCAGGCAGGCAATAACAATGGCAATGATGGAGAAAGCGAAGAAGACTTTTCGTTGTCGAGTATCACTTTCATAAAGCTGTGTAAATTGCTCGTTCACAAATCGGTACTCAATTGGGTAAAGAGGAGAGAAATTGTTCCAAATTTCAGTGATCTGTGGAAGTAGTCCGGAAATATTTTCGGTGCTTATTTTTACGACAATATTTCTATAGTCTCTGGTCATTGAAACCACCAAAGGATCTATCTGGTGATGCAGAGAGGCAAAGTGAAAATCTTCAACAACTCCAATTACTGTTCGTGGAACTTCATCCCGGGATGCATTTCCAATTTGTTTACCAACAGCTTCCTGAATATTCCATCCAAGAAACTCAGCTGCTTTTTTGTTGATGACGATAGCAGATACCGAATCTGTAGAGTAAGCCTTATCAAAATCTCGGCCAGCTACCATCTCTAAATCAAAAACCTCCGAAAAACTATCATCTATAAAGAGAGTATTCATGGTCAAAGGATCTTCATAGCCTTCTACATTAAATGAATAATTATCAAAAAAACCACCTGGAGAACCAGACATTACACTCACTTCCTCCACGCTGGAAATCGATTTTAACTGTTCCAGTATTTGTGGGAGATTATTACGTGCTGTAGAGTTACTTACAGAGATATCCAGCAGCTGATCTGGTTGAAAACCCAGTGATTTATTCGAGATAAAATCCAGCTGTTTATTAACAATGGAAACTCCGATAATCAAGAGACTGGAAATAGCGAATTGAAATATGATTAATCCTTTTCGTACTAACACCTGAGAAGTACCAAAACTCACCTTTTCTTTTAATGCTTTTATGGGTTTAAAAGAAGAAAGAAAAAGTGCAGGATAAACACCGGCCAATATTCCTGTGGTCAATAAAGTAAGTACAATCATTAGCACTAAATCAGCAGAGAAAGGATTTACAGAAAGTGAAGCGCCAACAAGTTGCTCGAAAGCCGGGAGCAGAAAATAAATAAGTGCCACAGAAATTATACCTGCAAGAAACGCTATTAATAAAGCTTCTGCCATGAACTGAAAGAACAAAACGGTTTTTTGGGCTCCTAGTGTTTTACGAACTCCAACTTCTTTTGCTCTGCCTACAGATCGGGCAGTCGCCAAATTGATGAAGTTTACACCAGCAACGACGATAATTAGAAGAGCAATGATTCCGAAAATATAAATGACAGATTTATCCCCATGTTCTACCTGCCAGTCAAAAGCCAGAAAATTAGAAAAGTAAACATCCCCGAGTGGCATCAGAGTAAGATCGATACGACGATTCATCTCAATCATATTAGCTCCAAAGTACTTATCCATGAATGCAGGGAGTTGAGGTTTTATATCTGCGAGTTCAATTCCTTTACTTAGTAATGCATAGGTATGAACCTGATTCCATCCCCACTCATTATAAAAATCGTAATCGCTAAACGTGATAATGCTTACTGCCAGATCAAAATTGACATGACTTTTGGCACCATTAGGTACTTCAAATACGCCCGTAACTTCAAAACTTTCTTCACCATCAATAATGATGCTTTTTCCAATTGGATTTCCACTATCAAAATATTTGAGAGCAGTTTCCTTCGATAAGACTACCGTATATGGTTTCACTAAGGCAGTAACAGGATCTCCGGCTATAAATGGGTAAGAAAAAATCTGGAAGAAATTTTGATCAGCCATGTATAGTCTTGATTCCATAAAATTCTGGTCTTCAATAGTAACCACACCATCTCCAGGGCCAAGAGTAGCAGCCATCTCAATCATTTCTGGAAACTCAGCTTCTAAACCTGATTTAAAGGGATTGGAGGTTATTCCAACCAGTTCGGTTCCTTCAGGGCGTTCCATTTCACGATGAACTTTATAAATACGATCTCCTTTTTCATGAAAAGTATCGTAACTCAGCTCGTTCTGAATAAAGAGGTAAATAAAAATGGTACTGGCAATTCCAATCACTAGCCCTACAATATTAAGCACGCTATAGAGCTTATTCCGCACCAGATTTCTTCGGGCGATTTTCACAAAACTACCAAGAATACCCCAATTCAAATCCATCAAATTATCAATGTATGGTTTGATAGTTGAAGTTTTATAGAGCTCAGTTCCTATGGTATCAACATCGCCGATTTCTTCTATTGCAATACCAAAGGCATTTTGCAAGTAATGTCCTTGCTCGAGCAGCGCATCAATGCGATCTCTTAAATGAGATTCCAGTTCTTCGATATCTCCGTCTTCATATCTGCCATTCTTACGAAGACTTCGTTTCCATTTTTTTATAGCTTGTTCGAGATTAAACATATTGATCTCCTTTTAGTTGGTTGCCCACTGTGGAGTTGGTCCCCAGATTTTAGCAAAAACTTCATGAATACTCAGCCATTGTGCTTTAGCAGTTTGTAGCTCAATAAGCCCAGTTTCTGTGATGGAGTAATATTTTCGTTTGCGACCTTCTTCCGAAATCACCCATTTTGATTCAATACATCCATCTTTTTTAAGTTTGTGTAACACCGGATACAGCATCCCATCCGACCATTCCAAAGTTCCACCCGAAAGCTGCTTTACATCTTGAATAATTTGATAACCGTAGCTTTCACCACGTTTTAAAATTGTTAAAATAAGTGGACGGGTTGACGCCGCCATAAGTTCTTTTGAGATCATAATAGTATACCTTGAGGTTCTATGTATAAGAATACATAGAAGTACAATGTAAGTCAACACGAAGAAAATACTGGAAGGTTACAAAGCGGCAATATGTATTTAAAGAGCTTTTAGAAGGAAAGAATGAATGAAAACTGGTTAAAAGCTCATGTCGAAAATAATGTGAGTGGCATAAAACCCTGCTTTTTTAATGGCTATTTGAGAAGCAATATTATCAGCAGTAGTTGAGCAAATAGGAATTCGTTCTTTACAATTAGCTTCGTCTATCATTTTTGAGAATACGTAAGTGCCAAGCCCTTTACCTCTTTGATTATTTTTAACCATCATTCCAAGATCAGCGAAGGAGTTTTGAGTGTCACTAAGTCTGCATTCTCCAATTGCCACAATCTCACCATTCTCCTCAAATAGGAAGGCTTCCTTTCTATTGATAATATTCTCTGAATAACCGTATTGATCATCGAATCCAATCTCAACGTTCAGAAAAAGCTTAACAGAATCTAGGTCTCTAATCATCGCTTTTCTATGCTTAGTATTAAGCTTGGGGTTAATTAATTTTTTTTGATGAATAGAATAATGATAGTTAATCGTATTTTTTTTAACGGATAAAGATCGATCGAGGCAAGCATTAAATGAAACTGGTTCAATACTGCTCAATTTTGCGGATGTAATTACTTCATCATCAATTAGGGCGTTAATACAATCTGGCATTTTATACTTTACTTCATCGATAAGAAAAATTTGAAGTAATGCGCCTTCATGATCAACAGAAGCAAAGCCAACTTCCTGATTATCGACATAAATTAAGTAAGTTGTGCTGGATGCTATATGTAAATCCTGCCACATTCCATCTAAAGGGGCAACAAATTCTTTATAAAGCCTTTTCCTAAATGACAGTATTAGTTCGCTAGATTCTGTTAGTAAAAAGGTAACTTTCATAATTCTTAACCATATTTGTTTATGAGGTAATTTTTGATTTTTTGGAGGGGGAGATCATCAAATACAGATAAGTAATCAAGTACTATTCCATCTATTTCAGCGATAAACATATAGCTATCCAATTCTGGATCTTCAACACCTTTATTCTGAAAAATTGAGAATACTGAATTATATAAGAACATTGATCTTTGTTCTAGAAGGTCATGAATAACAGAACGCAGAGAAGGCTGAAACATAATAGTTAGATTGAATCGAAAGAAGTCCTTTTCATTTTCAAGCTGATGGAAAATTTTATTTATTAGCTCTACAAGCTTTTCCTCAGGGCTCAAAGTTTTATCTATTTCTGTATTTATGGATAGCAAAACATCATTTGAGCCTTTAATAATCTCTCTTAATAGCTCTTCTTTATTCTTAAAATGATGATAGACTAATCCCTTAGAGACCTTAGCTTCATTCACAATCTGCGAAATTGAAGTTCTTTCATAACCTTGAGTTGAAAATAAATGACTTGCTGAGTCTAGTATTTGTTTTTTCTTTGAGTCCATAAAAATAATTTCTAAAATATAATACTGACCGACCATTCAGTCAATATGAATTTTAAATATCTTCTCGGTTCATAAAATAGAGTGGCTACGGACTAAATATACTTCTCAGACCATGTTCCTAATACTTTTCCAACAAACTCACTATCGGATTTTTCATGAAGGAGATGATCGGCAGTATCCAGTGAGATAAAACTTTTTGGGTGTTTGGCCGCAACGAAAATTTTCTGGGCATTGTCGATTCCAACGGTATTATCGATGGGGGAGTGGAAGATGATAAGTGCGCGCCCCAAGTTCTTTATGTAGTCTTTCATGCGGACTTCTTCCAGATCATCCACAAACTGCTTCTTGATTGTGAAATGTCGACCTGCAAGGGTAACTTTTGCTTCGCCTTTTTCTTCGATTTCATCCAGACTCATTTCGAAGTTTTGTTTCACATGCTCTGGTTCAGCAGGAGCAGCAATCGTAGCAACAGCTTTAATGGATTCCATCTGATTTGCAGCCTGAAGTACTGCCGCACCACCCAAAGAGTGTCCAATTAAAATGGATGGACTTTCATATTCCTCTGTTAGAAAACGACATGCCGCCACCAAATCATCGATGTTGGAAGAAAAATTGGTATTAGCGAAATCTCCGGCACTTTCTCCCAATCCGGTGAAATCAAAGCGAAGTGTTGCGATGCCAACTTCAGTTAGTTGGCGGGTAATATTTCCGACAGCCTTCAAATCTTTAGAGCAAGTGAAGCAATGTGCAAAGAGTGCATAGGCTTTGATATTCTCTTCTTCAGGAAGATCCAGTTTGGCGGCTAAGGTTTCACCAAGTGCTCCGGTAAACTCTATTTTTTTTGATGGCATGGGTGTAGTATTATCCAATTAAGTATTGAACTAACATAATCAAAAAATGAGCGATAGCATTCACCCATTCCACCTTGCATTTCCAGTTAAGGATTTAGAAGAAACTTTCACTTTTTATACAGAGATTTTAGGATGCTCAACGGGCAGAACTTCCGACCACTGGATAGATTTCAATATGTGGGGACATCAAGTAGTAGCGCATTTGAGTCCGGATGAGGCTAAGGAATCTGCAAAAAGCGCAGTTGATGGAAAAGGAGTTCCTGTTCGACATTTTGGAGTAATCCTGGATATGGATGAATGGGAAACTCTCGCCGAAAAAGTAAAAGCAGTCGGCATTGAATTTGTGATAGAACCTTATGTTCGTTTTAAAGGCGAACCTGGCGAACAAGCCACCATGTTTTTCCTTGACCCAAGTGGTAATGCCCTAGAGTTCAAAGCTTTTGGGGATAAAAGTCAGATTTTTGCAAAGTGAGCCGCTTCGCGGAATTAAAAATTAAGAATTATAAATTTTGATTTGGGACAATTTCAGAGGCTTCATCTAGTATTTCTTCCTCCCTGAGCCAAAACAAGTTTTGACTTGTCGCTTTCCAAAAAGGGGCAAAATTAATTCTCCCCTTGAGGGGAGTACGCCGAAGGCGGGAGGGGTGTTGGTTTTAGCACCCAACTTTGAATCGAAGAACACCCTCCGTCCTCATTCGCTATCGCTCATGAATCCACCTCTCTCAAGGGAGGACTTGAACCGGGTTTTAAGTTTTCTGTACGTCGAAACTAAATTCATCACAGACTCCTCAAGGGAGGACTCTTGGAAACCTTGATATAATTCTTTTTGTAAGGAATAGAGTTTTGGTTGGTCTAACAGGTATGGCAAGGAACGAAATCATACCATACAATCCGGGACTAAGAAAGTTTGCAAGAGAGCTTAGAAAAAACTCGACGCTTGGAGAAGTTCTTCTATGGAAGAAAATCAGTAGAAGAAAGTTGGGAGTTCAATTTCATCGACAAGTTCCAATTCAGAATTATATCATTGACTTCTATTGTCATGAAATAAAACTGGCCATCGAAGTAGATGGTGGTTCTCATTACACTTCAGAACAAAAAGACAAAGACTTAATCAGAGATTATAATTTGAATCAATTAGGAATTAATATTCTAAGAATTGATGACCTAGATGTGAAAAGTAATATGGACTCGGTAATTAGGTTTTTGAAAAATAGGATTGATTTATTGAAAGGTAAAAAGAGAGATCAATCCTCCCTTGAGGGAGGTGTCCAGAAGGGACGGAGGGTGTTCATTGGGGATTAGAATCTGAATTCAAGTTTCGAACTCCCCTCATATCAAACCAAGAACCTATTGGTTTGATCATCTCCCCTCAAGGGGAGACTTTTACTGTCCTCAGTACCTAAATCAAACATTAACTAATTCTCATGTAAGGAAACCGGTTCTCATCCCTCTTACTTGTATGTACAGAAAATACAAGCGTACAAATAAGTACAGAAAAAAAGAGGAATTCTATGCTGGGAGAGATTTTACTTTGGAGAGCATTGAGTGGTCGGAAGCTGGGAATCAGATTTCAACAAAAAGTTTCTATCCAGGACTTTATCATAAGTTTTTATAGCGAAGAGCTTAAAGTAGCTATAGAAATAAATAAAAACTCAGAGTACGATCCCGTTCAACAAGAAATGGATCAGCTACGAGATAATCGTCTACATGAGTTGGGAATTACCGTTTTAAGGATAGATGATCAGGAAATAAAACGAAGTCTTAATTCGGTACTTCGTTTTCTGGAACATAAAATTCAGTACCTGAAGCGAGGAAGTAAAATAGCTTCCTGATAACAGGATAATTCTTTTGATCAACTTTTTGAGCTTGCTGAGACACTCACTAATTTCCAAGTTCCGCTCGCTTTAGACCAAACCTGAGTTCCGCCCCCAGAAACTTCTATAGATTGTCCGTTGGTAAGTAAAAGTTGCTGTTCATACTCATTTATTAAAACAGCAGTTTGAGAATCAATTACCGTTATTTTCAATATCGGGAACTTCAGGGCCTGATTTTTTTCGATCATTTTAAATGCTGGTAGAACCGAATCTTTGAATTCGTTAAAAGACTCCCAGGTTGTTCCATCTGCATTAAGTCCAGAGAAGTTTTCATGATCGAAAAGATTGAAATATCCTTCCCAGTCAGATTTTTTGGTTGCGAGAACAAGGGTCTCAAAAGATTTCTGTACTTCAGTTTTGATCTGGCTTTTGTCCTCTTCTGTAAACTGAGTAGTCTGTTTATCACAATTAGTAAATAGAATAAAGGAAACCAGTGCGATTAATAAGGTCAATAAATTTTTGATACTCAATTCCTGTTAGCTAGGGTTTGCACACGCTTAAATTTAAGCAGAAAGTTCGGACTCAACTTCTTCAATTTGTCCAGAGTATTCTTCCCATTTAAACATCAAATTGGTGAGTTCACTTTTAATAGATTCGTATTCTAGGCTCACTTCTTTTACCCGATCAGCATCTTCATAGAAATCAGTTTGTGCCATAAGCTCTTCAATTTCTGTTTTTCGTGTTTCCTTTTTTTCGATGTCCGATTCTACTTTATCCAGGTTTTGTTTGATTGGTCGGATTCGTTTGTTCAGCTCATTTCGCTTCTGAGCTTCAAGGCGTTTAGCTTCTTTTCGAGAGAGATCAGATTCTTGAGTTTGAACTTTAACTTTCGGCTGTTCTTTAGAAGCTGATGATTGTTGTGCTTCTTCTTTCTTTTTATCCAAAAAATAAGACACATTCCCTAAATAAGTCTTTATTCGTCCTGGTTGAATTTCGAGTACTTTATTTACAATGGGATCAAGAAACGCTCTATCGTGAGATACGATCATACACGTTCCTTCATACTGCTGAATTGCTTGCTGAAGAATATTATTACTACTCATATCTAAGTGATTGGTAGGCTCATCAAAAATGAGGAAGTTAGCTGGAGATAGAAGCATCTTCGCAAGAGCCAATCGGGACTTCTCACCACCAGAAAGAACTTTCACTTTCTTAAAAACATCGTCTCCCGAAAACAAGAAGCTCCCCAAAATGGAACGAAGTCTACTTTCTTTCTCGCCAGATCCTGCTTGCATCATTATTCCAAGTGGATCAGAATTTAAGTCCAATTCATCTGCTTGATGCTGAGCAAAATAGGAGGTTGTAACATTATACCCTTCAATGCGCTTACCAGCTTGGATAGGTTCTTTGCCCGAAAGAATTCGAATCATGGTTGACTTTCCAGCGCCATTCGGGCCAACAACAGCAATTTTATCTCCTTTTTCGATTTCATAATCGATGCCTTCAAAAACTACATTATCGCCATACTTTTTGGTGATGTTTTCGAGTTGCATCACCACTTGACCACTTTTAGTGGGTGGTGGAAATCGAAATGAAACGGTAGCTAATTCGTCTTCCACTTCAATACGTTCCACTTTTTCAAGCTGCTTTACTCTACTTTGAACCTGACGAGCTTTACTGGCTTTATATCGGAATCGTTCTACAAACTCTTCGGTGTCTTTTAGTGCTTTAGCTTGGTTTTTCTGAGCATTAATTAATAGTTCCTTTTCTTCTGCCCATTTTCGTTCAAAAAACGAATAATTACCCGAATAGTCGTTGATAGAACCTTGCCTTATTGCCAGCGTTCTGTTTGTCATCATATCTAAAAAGGCTCTATCATGAGAAACAACAATTACAGCGCCTGGATAGTTTTTTAGAAAATTTTCAATCCATTGTAAAGACTCGATATCCAAGTGATTTGTAGGTTCATCTAAAAGTAGATACGTTGGATTTTTAAGCAATAACTTTGCCAATGCAATACGCATTAACCATCCACCACTAAACTCGGTTGTTGGTCGGTCGAAATCAGATTCTGAGAATCCAAGTCCCATAAGTACTTTTTCAATTTCTGAACGAAGTGTATAAAGTCCGGAAGTTTCTAGTTGAGTTTGAAGCTCGCCATATTTTTCCAGTAGCTTTTCATATTCAGTAGATTCATGATCAACGACCGCAAATTTCTCTTGAATGTGTTTTACTTCCATTTCTAAATCGAATAATTCCTGAAATGCAGTTTCTACTTCCTCAATAATAGTTAGGTTGAAATCGGGACTAACCCCATCTTGAGGTAAATATCCGAGAGTTTCTTCATTGGATAGGGAAACATTGCCTGCATCCAATTCCTGAATACCCATAATAATTTTGAGCAAGGTGGATTTTCCAGCGCCATTAGGCCCTACTAAACCAATCCGATCACCAGGATTAATTATCGTGTTAATTCCATCGAGTAAATCTCGACTACCTAAAGAAAGCGTAATATTGTCTAGTTGTAGCATGTATTAATTAAAGAGCAGTTTTTTATAAGAAAACTCCCTGCTGTCTGTGAAACCCAGTGAGAGGCAAGAATAATATAGAAAACCAAAAATAGGGTTTAAACTAGTTATAGTGAAATGAATAGTATTATAATATCTAATTTTTAAAAGCAACTTTTTTTGCCGATACTCCTGAAAATACCCCGAATAGGGTATTTAATTTTTTGGGGGAACAATTTAGATTCTCACAAACCCACAATATTTAAATTTTCGGATTATGTACAGAACAAAAAGCGTAGTAGCTATGCTATTGGTAGTATGCGCTACCTCCATCCAAGCACAAGAAACTCACATTGTAGATCTCGCAGGTACAGGAGATTTCGTTAGCATCCATGATGCTGTCGACGCAGCCTCTGCCGGTGATACCATTCGGGTTCAGCCAGACCAATATGCGTTTACGGCGAATCTAGGTCCTGTTTCAATAGATAAAAAATTGGTCATTATAGGTTCTGGTTATATGCCCGTAGAAGAAGGTGGTACAGAACTGATAGATATCCCAGGTACTGGTTTTTTTGACATTACTGGATCAGGAGACGGTACAGTGATAAAAGGATTTAGAATACAAGGGGCTACTGATTTCTTAGATACAGATGCGGGAGCTTCTGGTATTACGATTGAGAATAATTTATTTATTGGGGGAACAAGTATAATTGCTTTTGCTGGTTCACAGGATACTGTTAGAAGTAATATTTTTGTTGGAACAGGTACTTTAACTGTATTTACTAGTGGAGCAAGTACCCAGATAACGAATAATATCTTTTCACAATCTACTTTAGGTTTTTCCGCTCATTATTTATTAAGCATCAGTAGTTCGAGCGGTGCAGTAATTGCATACAATAATTTTATGAATAATGCAGGCACGTCAGGGTACACAATTAGGATAAATACAGGTGCGCCAGAAATCTATTCAAATGGATTTGCGAATCATAGAGGACCGTCAGGGAATTTATCGAATGCAGGAACTGGATTTTACACAAACAATGGTTTTTACGGCACAAGTGAAACACAACCATTTGGTTTAAACACAGTTTTAGAAGACCCTTCCTTTACAAGTTTTGACCCAGATAATGAAGTACTAGACCTCGAGGCGATTGACGATTTTGAGTTTGATCTAACACTTGCAGAAGGGTCAGAATGGATAAACGCAGGACGTACTGGAACTCCTTATTTAGATACGGATGGCTCAAGAAGTGATATAGGGATTTACGCAGGTCCAAATCCTTTCGATGATGGACGTGGAGCACCTACAGTTCCTGTTGTTATACAATTTCAAGTGAACCCTACTACAGTTTCACCTTCAGGTACTATAACCATAACGGCAACGGGAAGAATCGGTTCGGGAAGTAATTAACGATTCCACTTTGGATTTTTCCAAAGATGATTAAAAAAATTACACCACCGAATTTCGAGGAAACACCGTGTTTTATAGAACAAAATTTAAACAAAGAATAAAGGATAAACTTGTTAGTTTTAAGTTAACAAGTGCAATCTTAATTCTCCTTTTCCCATTTGGAAATATTCAGGCTCAATTAACTGCAGCTGAGTATTACATAAATGATGATCCAGGAGTTGGTGTAGCCACAGCTATCTCTACTCCTGCTGATGGAGTATTTGACGAAAATATTGAAGAAGTAAATCTTGATATTCCTACCAATGGCTTAGCAGAAGGGCAGCATACGCTTTACGTTCGCTTCAGGAATGCTAATGGAAATTGGGGAACACCTAAAGGAATTCAATTTACTGTCAGTTCAGAACAACCACTTGTATTTGAGCTTGAATCCGCCGAGTATTATGTAGATACCGATCCCGGAAAAGGAAATGGAACTGCAATTAATATGCCTACCGATGGATCATTTGATAATGCTATAGAAAGTGTCTCTATCGAACTTACAGGTGGAGATTATACCTTAGGAACTCACGAAGTATTTGTACGCTTTAAAGATGTGAATGGGAGATGGGGAGAGGCTAAGGGACAAAGTTTTATCGTAAGCGATCAGGCGGAATTTATACCAAATTTGACCGAAGCAGAGTATTTTGTAAATACTGATCCAGGTGAGGGAATGGGTACTCCTATTTCTGCCCCAATAGATGGCTCTTTTGGTGGAACAAACGAAACAGTCTCATTTGATATTTCAGGTGGGGACTATAGCTTAGGAACTCACAAAGTATTTGTCCGGTTTAAAGATGCTAACGGAAATTGGGGGCAGCCAAGAGGACAAGGATTTATAGTAAACGATGCTGCTGATTTTGTATACACCCTTACCAATGCAGAGTACTTTATAAATACCGATCCTGGTGAAGGGAATGGGACGGCAGTTGCAGCTCCAGTTGATGGAAGTTTCAACGGAAAAATTGAATCGTTCGATATTGAAGTGCCAATAAATGATCTTCCCGATGGACCTCATACGGTGTTCACACGGTTTCAAGGATCGGATGGGAATTGGGGAGCAAAGCGAGGATTCCAATTTATGGTTTCATCCGCCGAAGAAGAAGATTTGACCATTGTTGGTGCAGAATATTTTGTAAATACTGATCCAGGAGAAGGAAGTGGAACACCAGTTACAGCTCCAGTTGATGGCGCTTTTGATGAGGCTATAGAAGAGCTTTCTGCCACTTTTAATGTGGGAGATTTAGGGCTTTCGATAGGTCGCCATTTTGCATATTTCAGAGTTAAAGGTTCAAATGGAAAATGGGGTCCCGCTCGTGGTGTACCATTCCAAATAGAAGATATTGCCTTTATAGATAGAGCAGAGTATTATTTTGGTTCTGATCCAGGTGAAGGAAATGGTACACTTATAAGTGTAGCAAAAGATGGAAATTTTGATTCAGATTTTGAGGAAATTGAGTTAGACATACCAATGTCAGAAACAGGACTTTCTGTGGGTCAACACACCATGAACATCCGTTTTAGAAATTCTAGAGGCGAATGGAGTCAACCTAGTTCAAAAAATATTACTGTTGAAGTTCGTCCTATTGTTGTTGTTTCAACAGATACTCTTCAGTTTGGTGAAGCAGTAGTTGGGGATGAAATAACAAGAAATTTTACGGTCGGTAATAACGGTGATGGTCCTTTAAATATATCAAATATTACATCTTCTTCTTCTGAGTTTACTATTTCAGAAACAACGGGTTCAATTCCTGCAAACTCTGAAAACGAACTCACTTTTACCGTTACATACAACCCAAGTAGTGCAGGAAATAAAAATGCCACTCTTACCATCGCTAATAACGATAGGAATCAAACGATACGGCTACTAGGTTCAGCTCTAGCAAAAGAGCCGATTATGGTGCTTTCTTCTACCGCACTTGAATTTGGTGAGGTTTTGGTAGGAGATAGTGTTGCCCAACAAATTGCTGTTTATAATACCGGTTTTGATACGTTAACTATCGACAATCTTTCACTGAGTTCTTCGGAATATAAAGTAAGTCCAAGTTCAGGAACGCTAGCTCCTGGTAATTCATCAACAGATAGTTTAGTATTTAACATAGCGCTCGTCCCTGAATCCGATGGAAGTAAGACAGCAACACTTTCAGTTGCAGGAAATATAACTACTCAGCAAGTGAGTTTAAGTGGTACAGCTAAGTTAAATCCAGAGCCTACTATTTCGTTAGGGAATTCTACCTTAGCATTTGGAGCTATTGAAATTGGGACGGAGTCTGAAAAAACATTACAGATTAGAAACCTAGGAACCAATACATTAACTATTTCTTCTATTGTAGCCACGGGAACTTCATTCAGTATAGATGTTTCTACTCCGATTGAAGTAGTAAGAGGAACGCCTTTAAATGTTCCAGTTACTTTCGCCCCAGGAACGGCTTCAACGTTCACAGGAAGTATTCAAGTGAATAGCAATGACGCTTCTAATAGTTCCGTTGGCGTGATTCTTAGTGGAGAAGGAACATTAGGACCACCTGTGAAACTCTTAGAAGTAAGTCCTGATACCTTAGACTTTGGGCTTGTAACTAAAGAAGAAACTAGTAAGCAAGTTATTAGCTTAACTAACGATGGAAATGCTACGCTATCTATTACTGGAATGGTGTCTGATAACAGTAGTTTCTTTGTTGAAGATGCCCCTAATCCGCAGAATCCTTTATTAATTGCAGGAGGAGAATCTGCCAATATTGATATTTCATTCTCTCCCTCGACGGGTGGAGCGCAAGCTTTTTCTGGCATTCTTTCAATAAGTAGCGATCGTACAATAGGCGAAACGGTAGAAACACTTTCTATGAAGGGGATAGGTGTAGATGAGCCTACTCCAAGTATTTTATTAAGCACTCGTAGAATAGATTTCGGTGAGCTGAAACTAGGAAACTCTAGTTCTTCATCGTTTATGTTAACGAATGGTGGGAATGCAGATTTGATAGTTAGCAATATCTCATCGAATAATTCAGTATTCAAATTAGCAAGTTCATCAGCTAGCTCATTTACCTTAACGCCAAATCAATCCCAAACCATTGATTTAGAATTTGAGCCAACAACGGTTACTGAATATGCATCTCAACTTACTGTATCTAGTAATATAGATGCTGTAATTATTGATTTATTAGGTTCTGGGGTTACATTGTCTGCAGGGATTGATACTACAACCATCAGAACAGATGAGGTTGTAGTTTCTACAGGTCAGGCAATTCCAATAAATATTACTCCAACAGGAATTGGTAATTCAGGTTCCGTTTTTATCTATTATAAGTCTGGTGGACCTGGAGCAATTAGCAGTTATACTAAAACTCAAATGCAACGAGGTAGTACAGGCGCCTATTCGGTTTCTTTACCTGCAAGTATTACAACAGCAAATGGAGTTTCATACTGGTATGAGATTTCAGATGGAATTGAAACAGTTACTTCACCTATAACTAGCCCAAATTTTAAGCCATACAGTATTTTAGTCGAGATTCCTGATGGGGTAGTCCGTAATTCTCCACAACCTGCTGGGGCAGACCAAAATTTTTATAGATTAGTTTCTGTTCCTCTTGTTCAAACTTCGGGATCAGTAACTACTGTACTTGAAAATTTTGGAGAATATAGTCCTGAAGCATGGAGATTATTTAGATGGCAGTCTGGTAAATATGTGGAACATAACGAAAATGGGTTCGAAACTTTTGCACCTGGTAGAGGATACTGGTTTATAACTACAAAAGCTGCTTCCATACAATCAGGAACCGGTAAAAGTGCAAGGACAGACAAGCCATTTAGTATTTTTCTTCAGCCCGGTTGGAATATGATTGGATCTCCATTTAACTATATAACGGACTGGACACAAGCAACAAAACCTTCTGGAGTTGAGAATCTCTGGATGTACGATGGGTCAGGGTTTGTAAATAGCAACACATTTGCACCATGGGAAGGCTATTTTGTAAATAATACCACAAATAATCCGCTCGAATTAAAGCTTAGCGCGGCTCAACTCACTGGGTCGGGAAAAGAAATTGTTTCAAGTAAATATACTTTTGATACAAGTGAAGGATGGTTTATTAACCTTGAGACAAAATCTGGATTAATAAAAGATACATACAACTATTTAGGCGCTCAAGTAGGCGCATCTGATGAAAAAGATGATCTGGACATTAGTGACGCTCCTAAACAACCTGGTGAATATCTTCAACTTTCGATTATTAATAAGACTATTTCAGATGGGACATACTCTGTGGATATTCGAAAGCCAAACTTTGACGGCCATTATTGGGATTTTGAAATTAATACAAACACGAGTGCAGAAAAGATAGATTTAGGACTATTAACTCAAGGAGCCTTACCGGAAAATTTCAAGGTTCGAATACTTGATAAAGATCAAAAAACAGTTTGGGATGTTTCTACCGATGAAGCGAGTTCCAGAGTGATACGTTCTGGAATGGGTGTAGAAATGACCCGGAAATTCAGAGCTATTGTAGGAACCGAGGAATTTATTATGAATAACGATCTTGGGATCAAAGATTTACCAAGTACCTTTATTCTTAAGAATAACTATCCAAACCCATTCAATCCATCAACAACCATTGTTTTTGGTCTTCCAGAAGCTTCTAATGTAACCCTTGAAATCTATAACTCAATTGGTCGAAAGGTAGCTACGCTAATAAATGGGACAATGGAAGCAGGTTATCACGATTTTATTTGGGATGCTTCAAGGGTAGCAAGTGGGGTGTACTTCTATCGAATTACCGCACGTGGGAATACGAGCAACTCAACGTTCTCAAACATTCAAAGAATGACGTTAATTAAATAATCATGAAACAGTCATTACAAACCATACAGAATATGAAGGCAGTTGTACTAAGTAGAGTTATTTATCCAATCGTTGTATTTGTGTTCCTATCACTGGGGCAACAATCTATGGCTCAAGAACGAGTGGCGGTCTTTGATTTCGAGATTACAACAGGACTTACTGAGAGTGATGCTATTGTATTAACCAATAAGTTTAGAAATGAGATTGCCAATGCTCCTAATTATACCTCAGTAGAGCGAGATAAGATTGAAGCCGTAGTAAAAGAAGGGCTATTTGGCGAATCAGATATTGCAGATCAAAACGAAGCCATACAATTAGGTCGTCAACTTTCCGCAACAAAAATTATACTAGGTAACATCGGTAAAATTGGTACGACTTATTCAGTAGTTGTTCGCATTATTGATGTAGAGACAGGATCTATAGAGAACTCAGAATCGCTTGAACATCGAGGTCAGTTGGAAGATTTATTGGTGGAGTTAGAGGTTATGGCAAAGAAGCTAACCGGTACATATGTTAAGAAGAAGAAGCGAGGTTGGCTGTATGTCACAGGAGTAGTAATCGTTGGATCGGTAGTAACAGGGTTGTTGCTATTTTCGGATGATGGAGGAGACGCAACGTTGCCAGTTCCCCCTAGCCCACCTAGTAATTAAAAATAACTAGGAGACGATTTTGGAATCGAATACTACTAAAATTTGGGGAGAGATAAAGGGAATTCAGTTTGCTCAAAGGATTCTATGTGCTAAAATATTGTGGGTTACAATAATCTTGTTTGGTTCTTTCCAAACAGTAGAAGCACAAAAGAAACCAACTTGGACTAATGAATTTCCAAACTCTCCCCAATATTATATAGGTATCGGAAGTTCTGTTATTTCAGAAAATGATTCTGATTATCAAGACCGAGCAAGAGACATTGCATTAGGTAGGTTAATATCAGGAATCGAAGTGAATGTTTCCAGTATCTCAGAGGCTACACTTAAAAAAATTGGAGGAGATGTAGAAGATGTTTTTACTTTGATGTCTACATCTGAAGCCCAGCAAACAATTGAAGATTACGAAACAGTAGATACTTGGCAAAATGAGGATGAGTATTGGGTTTATCTTCGTCTATCTAAAACTGCTTATAACCAGAGGGTGCAAGAAAAAGTAGCCATTGCACAATCTCAGGCATATACAGCGTACAAAGATGGGTTGATTCAATATCAAAATGGGAACTATGTAACGGCAATTTCGATACTAGTAAAAGGCTTAGAAGATATATCTCCTTATTTAACCCGAATTAAAAATATCGATCATGATGGAAGCTCTATTAATATTTTTGCGGAGTTAGAAACATCGCTTCAAATTATTTTAGATGATTTAAGAATAGAAAATGAGAGCGGACCTACTGAAGTTATGATTGGTCAGCCATCGAAAGAATCATTGAAAGTGAAAATTTCGAATAAAGAAACAGGAAATTTGATTGAAGGTCTTCCTGTTGAATTTGAATACATCCGAGGAGATGGCGAACTAAATTCTCCCGTATTCACAAACAAAGTTGGGATATCTGAAGGAAAAATAATCAAGACAATTTCAGATGAGAAATTACAGATTATAGCTTCTAAAATATCATTAAAAGCATTCCTTGAGGATAAACAAGATCCGTTAACAGAAAGCTTAGTAAATAGTTTTAATATTACTGATGTTCGGTATGTATTAAAAGTGAGTGGCACTCCAGTTTTCATAGAATTGAAAGAAATTTTTTTAGGAGATGAAAAGAAAACAGAATATATAGAATCATTTATTAGAAAAGAGTTTACAGCATCAGGCTTTAGTTTTATTGACGACTTAAACAATGCTGAATATTATATCGAAGTTGAAACAATATCCAAAAAAGGTTCTGAAACCTACGGGATGTTTTCCTCTACTCTCAACTTCAAGATTTCGGTTACCAGTTTAAAAACAGGAGAAGAGATTGCTTTTTATTCTCAATCAGATATTAAAGGACGTAGTGATAGCTATGAAAAAGCTGCCATTAAAGCCTTTGAACTTGGAGTGGATTCGCTCGGAAAAAATATTTCTAAAGAGTTGATAGAAAAAATAAAAAAATAGCTGCACTGAAATTTTTATTGGATAACTCTATTTCATAAGTCAAACATTGAGTATTCTAAAAGTATAAACTCAAATTTATTTTTACTTTAGTTCCATTCATGACTTTGTTAATCATTTATTTATTAGTAGCAGTAGGAGTTTCCTTTATTTGTTCAATTCTGGAAGCTGTTCTATTATCAATAACTCCTTCATTTATTGCGTTAAAGCAGCGAGAAGGCTTAAAGGTGAGCGACTTATTAGTAGAACTAAAGAAAGATATTGATAAACCTCTTTCTGCAATTCTTAGTTTAAATACCATTGCGCACACAGTTGGAGCAGCTGGAGTTGGTGCTCAGGCTCAAGTTGTATTTGGAAGTGCATATTTGAGTATTACCTCCGCTATTCTCACTCTTTTGATTTTGATTTTTTCTGAAATCATCCCAAAAACATTAGGAGCTAACTACTGGAAAGAGTTATCAGGTGTTTCAGCTAGAGCGATTAAGATTCTTATCTATATTACATATCCATTGGTGCTGCTCTCAAATGGGATTACTAGAAGATTATCTAAAGATGGAGACAATCAAACTTTGAGTAGAGAAGAGTTTTCTGCAATGGCTGATATTGGAGTTGAAGAAGGAGTGTTTGAAGAAGGAGAATCCAAGATTTTTAAAAATCTGATTCGTTTTAGTTCTTTGCGTGCGGTAGATATCATGACACCTAGAATAGTAGTCGTTCGATTTAGTAAGGAAACTAAAATCAAAGAAGCGCTGAGCAACAAAGACAACCTAATTTTTTCGAGATTCCCAGTCTATGAAGAGGGAGAGGAAGATATAGTCGGTTATGTGCTTAAGAATGATTTATATAAAGAGCTTTCTAAAGGAAATGGGGAATGGGAATTAAGTGAGATAATGCGAAATATTTTAATCTTCCCAGAAAAAGTTCAGCTTAAATTATTCTTCGAAAAAATAATTGAACAGCAGGAGCATATTGCAGCAATTGTTGATGAATACGGAGGATTTTCAGGAATTGTAACCATGGAAGATGTGGTAGAAACATTGCTCGGACTAGAAATTGTAGATGAGGCAGATACCATTGAAGACATGCAAAAATTAGCACGAAGAAATTGGAGAGAACGAGCTCAAAAAATTGGGATCAACGTTTCTAAAAGTACTGAATCAAAAACTACATCTCCAAAACCAGATTCGAAGTAAATGCTAGTTAAATAACTTTGAATGAATATTTTGTGCTGTTCCAATCAAGTTATCTTCATCAACCACAAAACTAAGAATTCGTTTTTCTTTGGTGAATGTGATCATATCTACTTCCTCAGAATTCATTGAAGAGAACACCTTTTTTGTAAGTTCATTCATATTGGAAAAAGTACATCCGATTAAACTGATCAACCCCTTATCCTGTTCTATGGTAACCGTACCAACCTCTATCAAATCTTTAGAAAGCTTATCAAGTTTTATGGAACTTGATAGGGCGATAGTAACGGATGCTTCTGTAGTATTGACGGCATCAACCGGAAGTCGAAGTTTTTCTAGCGCTGCAAATACTTTGGTTAAGAATGAGTATCCCATTACCGTTTCATAGGCACTTACTGTAAGCAAAACCATCTCTTTTTTAAAAGACATTGCTAATACTTCTCTATTGTGATTTGATTCACGAATAATTTTTGTCCCTTCATCATCAGGCTTAAACATATTCTTTACAAAAACTGGAATGTTCCGTTCTTGCCCCGGTTTTAGTGTAGATGGATGTAGAACTTTAGCTCCGAAGTAAGCCATTTCTGTTGCATCAAAATAACTAAGTTCGGAGACGGGTTTGGCATCCATGATGAATCTTGGATCGCTGGTATACACTCCACTTACATCTGTCCAAATTTCTATTGCTTGTGCATTAAGAGCTCCGCCAATTAAACTTGCAGAATAATCCGATCCCTCAAAGCCAAGTGTGGTCGTAGTTCCATTTGGTGCTTCACCATAAAATCCGCCAATTATGGGAGTGAATCCGCTATCCAAAACCGTCTCTAATGCCCCACATTTTTGGTTGATCAACCCTCGGTTTGGGTTCGCTTTCCCATACTCCGAATCAGTTTTTATAAGTTTTTTGGCATCGATATATTGAGTAAGCATATTCACAGCCAAACCACATTGAGCGAGCAGAAAAGATGAAATTTGTTCACCAATTGCTGCAATTGCATCCTTCATACTATCTTCGAGATCACCCTTTTTGGCTACATACTCAAGAAGCTTTTTTAGCTTGTTAATCTTTTCGATCAGTTTCTTATCACAACTCTCTTTGATCAACGTGTTTTTAGCATGAGGGTGATTCTCAAGGAAGTTATCAACGAGGGTTTGGTGGCGCTCTTGAATAGAATCGGCAATAGAATATGCATCATCTAGATTTCCAACAGCGGCGAATTTAGCGGCTTCTATAAGCTGCCGTGTAGTTCGAGCGGTAGCAGAGACAATAACAACGGGGTATTCATACCTCTTTATGATATCCAAAACCTGCTTCCAGGTTTGGTGATCGTTCATTGAGGTCCCGCCAAATTTAAGTACGTGTATATTCATGGATAGTATTTTAGCAGTTGAAAATAAGGGTTCTGAAATCCGATTAGAAGAGAAAATAATTTTCAGTATAAATTATTCTTAAACTAGTTCAGAATTGTAGATGTTAGATGATTTATTGACAGATAGCTTAAACCTACATCCATAGAATGGTGAGCTGAAATATTCATGAAGCCTCGATGCATTCGTAGATGAGAGCTTTTTTTTTGGAACCTGTACTGATGAAGATCAGTATCGGCACAAAAGTGAATAGTGATATTAAAGCATTGTCCTTTTGGCTTGATCCAAAAGAACGAAAAGATCAAGACGCTGGAATCCTGACGCGTTCCCCTTACACTTGCTAAATAATTCCAAAGGTCTATGTTCATTCGGTAGAATGTTGAATGCTCCAGCCGGTGTGGAATTATTTGTCCTTCGGACACGCTCGTTTAGGCTCACTTGTTTCGCCAGTATTTCAGAGGTCATTTTTAGTACCCTTCTTAAACTGTCAACGAATTATGTGACATCTACAAGAATGACCTTGTTCCTAAAAGTTGTATGAATAAATTCTATCTTGCCAATAAAAATGCAGGTTGCAGTTATTGGCGGGGGCGCCGCAGGATTTTTTAGTGCCATTTCAGCGAAGACACATCACCCAGATGCCAAAGTTACTATCTATGAAAAATCAGATAAGCTTCTTTCTAAGGTAAAAGTTTCTGGTGGAGGTCGGTGCAATGTAACTCACCATTGTTTTAAAGTAAGTGAGCTTGTTAAGTTTTACCCAAGAGGAGAGAAACCGCTCAAGAAAGCATTTGGTATTTTTTCACCAACAGATACTATTTCTTGGTTTCAAGAACGAGGAGTAGAGCTAAAAACTGAAGCTGATGGACGAATGTTTCCAACTACAGATTCTTCACAAACTATTATCGATTGTTTGATGGGGGAAGTTCAAAAGTTAGGAATAGGAATTAAAACGAAATCAGCCATTAAAAAATTAACCAAAGAAGATGATGGGTATTTAATTGGTTTCAAGAATGGGGAAACTAAGTTTGCAGATAAAGTAATTGTAGCGACAGGTGGAAGTCCAAGAACTGAGGGATTTAATTGGCTAAGGGAATTAGGGCACACCATTGAAGAACCCGTTCCATCTCTTTTCACCTTCAATATGCCTAACGAGCGAATCAAAGAATTAATGGGTGTGGTTGCAAACCCTGCTTCTGTTAAAGTGATGGGAACTAAGCTAAAAAGTTCTGGACCTATTTTAATTACACACTGGGGAATGAGTGGGCCAGCTATTCTAAAACTTTCTGCTTTTGGTGCAAGGGTATTGCACGATAGGGATTACCAGTTCAAAGCATTAGTGAATTGGATTGGGGAGAAATCCGAAAAAGAAATTCGAGATGTTTTAGACGAGGTAGTATTTCAAAACCCTAAGAAGAAAGTGCAGAATGTAAATCCATTTGCATTAGCAGGCCGACTTTGGGAGTTTTTATTGAATAAAATCGAAATTTCAGACGGAATGATTTGGGATAACATGGGGAAGAAGAACATCAATCGATTAGTACATGTTTTAATGAATGATGATTACCAAGTCTCTGGTAAAACAACCTTCAAAGAAGAGTTTGTAACTTGTGGTGGAATTAGTTTACAAGATGTAAACATCAAAACGATGCATAGTAGAACAAGTCCTAATCTCTATTTTGCGGGTGAGGTTTTAGATATTGACGGCGTAACAGGTGGATTCAACTTCCAAAATGCATGGACTAGCGGGTTTATTGCTGGTAGGTTGGGTAGGGTTTAGTCTTCTAGTATTGTTGCTCGAACAACATTTGGTCTATTAATTGCATTTTTAGCATCACTAAGAGTTCTATATTTTGAAATGCTAGTTGTTATTCTACCACCAAAAGTAGAGGTGGTAATTTTCACTTTAATTTTTTTCCTTTTTTTATATGATGGAGATTTTAGGATGATCTCTTTTTCTAAAATACTAGATGTTCTTCTCCACCTCTTATTCCCTATTCTTTTTTGAAAAGGACGTAGGTGTTTTCCCCATTCGCCATTTCTATACTTTCCTTTATGGTACGCCTTTCTATAATTGTTCATTCAAGATGTAATCTATTTCAAATCATCTGAGAAAACCGCATGAATCCCTTGACGAAGATTGTACTCACTTTTCATTACTTCTCCATAAGCTCCAGCGCTACGAATGGCAAGTAAGTCGCCCCGTTGTATTTCAGCTAGATCAATATCTTTACGGAAGGTGTCTGAGCTTTCACAAATTGGCCCAACTACATCGTACTTCTTTATTGGAAGAGTACTAGTTAGTACTTCAATCTCGTGAGTGGCTTGATATAATGCAGGACGAATTAGTTCGGTCATACCAGCATCAACTATAGCAAATGTTTTTTCTAACCCTGTTTTGGTGAAAAGCACTTGAGTAACTAAACTTCCACATTGGCCAACGACGGATCTACCTAGTTCGAAATGCAAGGTTTGGTGTGGCTTTAGTTTGATGAGTTCTTCAAAGAGATTAAAATATCGTTCAAAATCGGGAATAGGATTAGAATTTGGATTCTCATAATCGATCCCAAAACCACCACCTACGTTTATTACTTCCAGTTTAAACCCTTGCTCTTCGAAACGGTTGTTTAATTGATTCGCTCGTTCACATAACTCGCGAAAAGGTTTTAATTCTTGAATCTGAGATCCAATATGAAAGTGAAGACCAATCAAGTTAATATTCTTCATTAAAGGCAAATCGTGAAGAATTTGCTCTAAATCCTGTCCATTTATTCCAAATTTATTCTCTTTTAGCCCAGTAGTAATATAACGGTGAGTATTTGCATTCACATTAGGGTTCAATCGTAATGCTACTCGAGCAACGGTTCCCATTTCTTGAGCAAGTTCATTTATCACATGAAGTTCTTGTCCAGATTCTACATTAAAGCAAAAGATGTCATTCTCTAGACCAAGTTTTATTTCCGAATCTCGTTTTCCAACTCCTGCAAAAGCTATTTGAGAAGCTTTGAAACCACAATCTAGCGCTCGTCGAACTTCACCACCACTTACGCAATCAGCATGAAGTCCTGCTTTTCGAATCTCTTCAAGAATTCTAGATTGATGGTTCGCCTTAAATGCATAGTGGACATGAAATCCTTTTGAAATTCCATGCTTTTCGATTTCAAAAAGCGTAGCGCGAAGTAATTCTAAATCGTAAAAATAAAATGGGGTGCTTTCCTTTTTAAAGGAGTTAACAACTTTGATTGGAAACATTCTTGTGTACTATACCTTTTCTTCGGTTGTTTGAGTTGGTGTCAGTTTTTCTTTATTTGCTACAGTTAGTGCAATAATAGAATCTCCAGGTTGTGGAGTTGGAGGATTATCAACAGAAAAAGGAATTAATGTTGATTCATCAGCACTTAATACAAAAATGGGGATACTATTATCACCATAAAGATTATTGTATTCATTAAAGTTAAATTCATCAGTAATTGGAGTATTACTTACTGTAATATTTGATTTCACGAAATCATTAATTGCTTCATGATTTAATTCGTTGGAAAATAGAGTTCTTCCACCGAGAAAATCACTTGATTCTTTTGCTCTTCGTTTTGATGTAGCAGATTGAGCTAATTGAAAAACGTTTGATGAACCAAAGTATTCAGCAAAACTAATAGAAGCTAGCGAGTTTACCTCATCATTTGGTGTAAGTGCCATTAAATGTCCAATCCCATCTAAACTAATTTCATCCAAGGCATATTCTGAGAGTATGTTACCGTAATAAGTATTTAGTCCACTCTTTCGAGCTTTCGAAATATTCTCCCAATTCGAATCGGCGACCAAAACCTTTAGACCAAGTTCTTTGAGAGTTGTCGCAATCATTCTAGACCATTCATGCGCACCAAGAAAAAGCACTCCATTTGGTTTTGGTTTTGCAACCCCAAGCATTCTAGCAACTGGTAATGCAGAAAGACCATATATAGTCACGGTAGAGATTATTACAATAAAGGTATAGGGTATTAATTGCTCTGCTATAGCATATCCTTCTTCTTCAAGACGGAGTGCAAAAATGGATGAAATAGCGGCGGCAACAATACCTCTTGGAGCCATCCACGATAAAAAAGCCTTTTCTTTGAATGTGAGCTGTGAGCCAAAAGTTGCTCCAAAAATAGAAGCGGGCCTTACAATAATGAATAGAGCAAGCAAGAACCAAAGACTGTTTAAGTTAAAATATTCGAGGTGTTCGATTTTTAATCTAGAAGCCAAAAGAATGAAGAGAGTAGAAATTAAAAGGACCTGTAGATTCTCTTTGAATTCAATGATATGTTTTATTCGAATCTCTTTTTGATTTGCAAGAATAATACCCATTACAGTAACAGCAAGTAAACCAGATTCATGTTGTAAAGTATTGGATGCAGTAAATACAGAAACAACAATCATTAATGTAACTGGGTTTTGCAGATAATCCGGTAGCCAATGCTTTTTCATTGCCAAATACATTATTCCTGCACCAAGAGCACCAAAGAAAGTTCCATCAACAATAGTAGTAACAATTACAAGTCCCGCTTTTCCAGAAATACTCTCAAACCCACCCGCAAGAATAATTTCAAAGACAAGTACAGCCATCATTGCACCAATAGGATCATTTACAATACCTTCCCATTTAATAATAGAACTAGCTGTTTCAGTTGGTCGTACTTGCCTTAGAAGTGGAATTATTACAGTTGGTCCAGTTACAATAAGAATAGCCCCAAAAAGTACTGAGATTTCAACTCCTAAATCTAAAAACAAATAAGCTGCCACTGAGGCAAGAAACCAAGTAATAGCAATTCCAATAGTAATGAGCTTTATTACGACTCCTCCTATTTTACGGAATTCAGACATTCTTAAACTTAACCCACCTTCAAAAAGAATTATTGCCACAGAAATAGAAACAAAAGGACTTAGGAGGTTACCCATAAGAGCGTCTGGATCGATAAATCCTGTAACCGGCCCAGCTATGATTCCAAAGGCGAGTAGCATTAAAATAGCTGGTAGCTTTGTTCTCCATGCTAGCCACTGAGCCGAAATTCCCAGTGCAATAACACTAGCTAAGCCTACTAATATATGTTCATCCATTTAATCGAATAATTTTTTTTTCTTTTCTTCAAACATAACACTCTTTTTGTTAACATATAGTGGAACTAAAGGATACCATTTCATATTTAGTTGGTATACAAGTTAGCTCTGTAGTTCAAAAATTAATCATTATAGAAGCAAAGCATTCCATGCGTGCTTGAGATACAGTGCTAAGCAATATTGTTTAATATTTAAATCTTATTCTTTTGGAACATAAAAAACTTGCTAAAAATCTTGGTTTATCTGATGTATATGCAATAGCTACTGGAGCTATGTTTAGCTCAGGGTTTTTCCTTCTACCAGGTTTGGCTGCGGCTGAAACCGGTCCTTCGGTATTTCTAGCTTATTTAGTCTCGGGTATAATTGTACTTCCTACAATGTTTAGTGTTGCAGAATTGGCTACAGCTATGCCTAAAGCTGGTGGTACTTACTACATAATAGACCGAAGTCTTGGTCCTATGATAGGAACAATAGGAGGATTTGGGTCATGGATTGCATTAGTATTAAAAAGTGCATTTGCTTTAATAGGGATGGGGGCTTATATAGCTATTTTTTATGATGTTCCGATTATTCCAGTAGCAGTTTTTCTGACTATTGTATTTGGTATTCTTAATATTGTAGGTGCAAAGGAAACTACCTTGTTACAAAAAATATTAGTAGCTGCCTTAGTTACAATAATGTTTTTTTATGTTATTCAGGGAATATTTGCTGTTTTTTCACCTGATTTAATTGAACAAACCACAAGCAGGTTTACTCCTCTTTTTATTGATGGGTATTACGGTTTCTTTGCTACTGTTGGGATGGTATTTGTTTCCTATGCTGGACTTACTAAGGTAGCAAGTATTGCTGAAGAGGTGAAAAATCCTGACAGAAATATTCCATTAGGAATGTTTTTGGCTATTATAACAGCTGTTTTTGTATACGTTGTAGGTGTATTTATAATGGTATCGGTACTAGATCCCAACGAGTTCCGTGAAGATTTAACACCTGTTGCTACAGCTGGTGAAGCATTCTTGCATTGGCTTCCAGAACCCGGAGGATTGATTTTAATTGTAATTGCGGCTGTTGCAGCTTTCGCTTCTACTGGTAATGCAGGAATTATGTCTGCTTCTAGATACCCCATGGCAATGGCAAGAGATAAGCTAATTAACGATCGATTTGCAACAATTGGAAAACTTGGAACACCACATTGGGCAGTATTGGCTACCGTAATAATGATGATTATTATTCTATTAGCTTTTAATGTAGCTGAAGTAGCTAAACTTGCAAGTGCTTTTCAATTACTATTATTTGGATTGCTCAATCTTGCAGTTATCGTAATGCGCGAAAGCAAGATTAAAGAATATGATCCAGGTTTTAATTCCCCATTCTACCCATGGTTACAAATTGCAGGAATCATTCTTTCGATTATCCTGATTTTTGAAATGGGTGGACTTTCAATTTTATTCACTATAGTAGTATGTGTTTTTGGAGTAATTTGGTTTAAATATTATGCTTCTGAAAAAGTAGATCGTCAAGGAGCTATTTTTCATGTACATGCAAGGCTTGGAGAAAATAAAGATCTTGGTCTTGAGGTGGAAATGCGTGGAATCTTAAAAGAAAAAGGACTTCGTCAGGAAGATCAATACGAGGAAATGATCTCAAGATCAGATGTACTGGACGTTTCAGATTCTATTAGTTATGAAGAGATAGTTAAAAAGGTCTCGTCACTTTTCGCTAAGAAGTTAAATAAAACTGAAGAGGAGTTAACTAAGGTAATTAGCGAATTCGACAAAGATCATATTATTCCTATTGCAGGAGGTACTGCCCTAAATCATGCAAGGCTCACTGGTGAGGTACATCCTGAAATGGTATTAGTAAGAATAAAAAAAGGGATAAAAACAGATGACTTAGGTCATCTTAAAGATGATAAATCTGGAAGTGATTCTCTTTATTGCATTTTATTTTTGATTAGCTCAGAAGAAGATACAGGACAACATTTAAGAATGCTTGCTCATATAGCAGGAAAAGTAGACGTTCAAAATTTTAAAGAAAGATGGACTACCGCTGAAGACGAAGGGGAATTACGAGAGATTCTGCTTCGTGATGAACGGTTTATTCGATTGGTATTGAGTAAAGAGAATGATACAAATCAATATATAGGGAAAATGATCAAGGATATGAAGCTTCCGGGTCAGAGTTTGATCACAATCATCTACCGAAATGGGGAAATCAAAATCCCACATGGTATTACGGTACTCCAAGAAGGTGATGAGCTATCCATTATAGGCGAAAAGGAGGATATTAAATCTCTTCAAAAACTTTCTAATTAACTATGAGCTAAATATTTTATCTATCAAAAAAAGTTAAGATGTCATCTAATGAAAGAAGTTTTTCATCACTCTCTTTCATGTTACGAAGTGTGAACTTCCCTTCTTCAAGTTCGTTATCACCAACAATAAGAGTGAAGTTTGCATTTTCGCGATTTGCATCTTTCATTTGTGCTCGCATTGAACGTCCAAGATAATCCATGGTAGCAGATATACCCTTTTTTCTAAGAGTAGGCAAAGTTGTTAACGCCCAAGTTCTAGCGGTTTCTCCAAGCGCAACAAAGTAGATATCAACTGATTTTGGTTCTGCTAACGTAATATTAAGTTCTTCGCAAGCAATAAGTAAGCGCTCAATTCCTGCAGCAAAGCCAACAGCTGGTGTTGGTTGACCACCAATTTCTTCGACCAATAAATCATATCGTCCACCACCTGCTAAGGCATCCTGAGAACCAAGATCAGGACTAGTAAGTTCAAATGCAGTTCGAGTATAATAATCCATTCCTCTTACCAATAAAGGATCTATTGTAAATTCTATATCTAGCTTTTTTAAATAATCACAGATAAGATTAAAATGTGTCTCAGATTCTTCATTCAAGAAATCTCCGATAATCGGCGCGTTTTTTATAAACTCTTGATCTTCAGGTTCTTTGGAGTCTAAGATCCTCATAGGATTTTTCTCAAATCTCTTTTGTGAAAGTTCACTGAGCTTTTGAAAGTGAGGTTTTAAATAATCTCTTAATACAGTTTTGTAAGTATCTCTACTTTCAGGATCACCTACTGAATTAATTTTCAGATTGAAATTTTTAATCCCAATACGTTTATAGATTCCCATCATAAAGGCGATACATTCTACATCAGCTATAGCATCATTGCTACCTATAATTTCAACACCAAACTGGTGAAATTGTCTTTGCCGACCTTTCTGAGGTCGCTCGGCACGGAACATGGGCCCGATATAATATAGCTTTTGAGAACCGCCGCGTTGGTCTAAGTGATGCTCAACAAATGACCGAACCACAGGAGCAGTAAGTTCAGGGCGAAGTACATAGTTACTATCACCTTTTGTGAAAGCAAAAATTTCTTTGGTAACTATATCTGTTAATTGTCCAATACCACGTTTTATAAGCTCAGTTTGCTCCATGATTGGGGTACGGATTTCCTCAAAATTAAACTTCGCAGCCTCTTCGTGGATAATATCTTCAATAGCTCTCCACTTTGGAGATTCGTCAGGAAGAATATCAAACATTCCAAGGTGTGTGGTGTATATAGGTTTTGCCATTCGGGCTTATTTGACGTTGATAATTTTATAATGAAGATAAGCGTAGAATCGGATAGTTTCTTCAATAACTAGATAATTAAGTATACACTCTTTTAATTTCCGGTAACTTATAATATAACCTCCTTAACATTTTTTGTATCATTGGAATGCCCTTATTGATTGGATAAACTTTAGAAGCAGGAAAAGGGGTAAATTTTTAAATCAACAAAAAAAGTAAAGCATGCAACGTAGTTATCAAATATTTGGTAAAGATATAAAAATCAATACTATGGATAGTATTGAGGGAAAAATCCTCCATGACGAACTTGTACTTTATCCAGTAAGTAATAAAGATCACTATGATGTATTAATTAACTATGTATCTGAAATAGAAATGGATAAAGCTCTAAGTGTAAACCCATCTTTAAATTGTTTACACTCAGATAGTATGGTATTTAAAATGGGTGCTGCAACTGCTAGGTTTTACTTTAAAGATTATCATTTAAGAAAAATAGATTTTAGTATTGATGGGAATACAAAAATTAGAAATACTGTTCAAAAATGGAAATCTATTCAATACGCTTCAAACTATGAAGCTATTGGGCAATTATTTCATGAATTAATACTTGTTCCGATGGCGTTTCTTTTTGATGATTGTTCAATTGTTCATAGTTCAGGGGTAATAAATAATAAAGATAAAGCGGTTTTATTTGGTGGTACAGGTGGTGTTGGGAAAACTTCACTTGAGATGACTTTATGTTTAGATCATGAATGTTCTTTTTTTAATGATGATATAGCCGTAATTAATTCGAATGGGAGTTGTTACCCTAACTTTTCTTACCCAAAGATTTATGGTTATAATCTTGAAGGAAACCCAAATTTGAAGAAAAAGATAATGAGTCAGTTAAGTCCATTTGACAAAATTCATTATGCATTACATTCCTTGAAAGGAAAGAACAAAGTTAGACGTAGAGTACAACCAGAAACATTTTATGGGAAAGTTGCTAATACACCTAAGAAGGTTTCATCATTTGTTATTCTTTTTAGAAATAAAATTGATAAGATTACTTTGGAAAGTATTTCAGCACAAAAAGCGTCTGCTCTAAATTCAATTATCATTTCATCAGAGTATAATATTTTCTTTAATCATCTGAAGTGGCATAGTTTTAACTCTTATTCGTTGAATAGAGAGCCTTTTACCACGTATCAATCAATAATCGAAAAGAATAAAGACAATTTAGAGAAGAGCATAAGAGGATTAGATCAGGTTTATATTGCCCATATTCCTTTAAAAATCTCAAATAATGATTATAAAACCCAAATGGTAAATATTCTTAAAGAGTATAAAATAATTTGATACTCTCTTAAAATTGATCAGCTGTTGAAGCGTTAAAAAAGTTGCTTCAGATTCTCTTTCCATCTTACAGGGTTTCTCCATTTTAGCCAGATAATTTGTATTTGTCTCAGCTCCGCCTCTTCATAAAAATTGAAGAAATACAAGATTATAGGGAAAAGTAAAATCGCAATTGTTTTAACAATAAGACGAAATACTAGAATCAAATCACTTGAAAGAAGTGATATGTAAACCAAGACAGCACCTACTAAAAATATTAAGATAATTTTACCCCATTCATATCGAATCGGGTATATTTTGTTGGAGAAGTAAAATATTCCGATAAAAAATATCATTTGAGAAATAAGACTAGCTAATGCAGCCCCTTCAGCTCCCAAATAAGGGATTAGAAGTATATTTAGGACAAGGTTTAGCGAAGAAACAATAATTGTCATAAGGGTTATTCGAGATGTTTTTTTTGCAATTCTTAGTCCAATAGAAACAACATCTCTAAGAGCTACAAAAAATAGTCCAAAGGCGATCAAAGGAATTACGGTAAAAGATGACCAATATATTGTGCTCCCAGTAAATAGCTTTATGACTTCTTTACCAAATAATGATACCCCCATTATACATATCATCATGCCAAAGCCATAATAAGTCATTGTTTTTTGGTAGAAACGATGGCTATCTGAATCCTTCATTTTTTTGAACATGAGAGGAGTTAAGGCCATACTTACAGAAGTAATTACAAAAACTTTTAGAATGGAAGAGATTTTATACGCAAGTGAATACAAACCAACTTCTTCTAATCCCGACATTGAATTTAATACAAAACGGTCAATTACATTGGTTGATGCGGCGGCAAGTCCGGCCATCATCATTGAAAAGCCATACCCCATCATCTCTTTAAAAATGGCATAATGTATGCGTAAGATTGAGTTCCTTAATATATAAGGAATTAATATAATCAGATAAAGTAGGAAGCCAGCTATTTGACCAATATATATAGCATAAAGCCCATCTTTATGATTGAGTAATAAATAAAGTGTTACAAAGAGAGTGACTAACAACTTGATTATATTACTAATAGTAAAAAAAGCAGCTCTGTCTTGTATTCTCATTAATGAAGCTGGTAACTGACCCAATGCTTGCATTCCTGTAGATAGAATAACAAGTACCACCACATTTGCATAATCAGCGTTACCGAAGAATAAACTTGAGACTTGATTCTTATATATGTAAGTAATTGATGTGACGAATACTATCAGTATTGTAACTAAGATAGAAGAGGTAAAAAAAGTTGCTTTATTTTCTTCATCTGTTTGGTCGTAATACCATCTTAATAAGGAGTTATAAAGCCCTAAGCCCAAGACGGAGACAGTCATTTGGTTAATAGCCTCTAAAATACCTAAAGCACCAAAATTTTGAACGCTTAAATATTCAGGATCTGTAAGGAAAGGAATAAGTACAAAGCCAACGAGCTTTACAGAAATGTTCCCAATCCCATAAATTAAAGAGTTTTTAAAGGCTTCTTTGACGTATTTAAGCAAAATTTAATTAATACTGTAGGTGGAATATTTCATATTCAAAAAAGATAGACTTTAAATTGTTTTAATCTTTTTAATAAATTTTGGATAATTCTTTTCTGAGTCAAAATAGGTTAGGCATGTGTTTCTCGCGGCTTTACTTTTCTCAATTCTTAAAAGCGGATTCTTTAATGCTTCTTCTAATGCGTTTAATATTTCATTGGTAGTAAAGTCTTGATTAACTAGCCAACCATTAGTGTTATTTACAAGTTCAGAAGTCCCGCCAACATTGGTAGCTAGTGCTGGTATCCCAAAACTATTTGCCTCCATAATTGAGACTGGTATACCCTCTGATTTACTTAGATTAATGAAGAGGTCGGTTTTGTTTTTAGCATACCATGCTATTAAATTTTTATTTTTAATATGTCCATGAAGAGTTCCAGTGAGGTTTTTCGGAAATTGATCTATAATGTTTTTTAGTTCCGAAAGGAGATTTCCAGTCCCAAAATGATGCCACTTTAAATTAATTTTTGGGTTTGATTCAGAAAATAATTTAAGCGATTTAGCTATCAAAGCTACTCTTTTGTTGCTGTTAATACTTGAGCACGATACAATAACTAAAAAACCATCCTCATTTTTATGGTTAGATTGTTTGGACTCTGGAATTGGAATACCAAGACGTGAAACCTTAAATTTTTCTTTGAATTTAGGATACCTTTCCGATAAATACTTATGACCATTCTCTGAAATAGAAAAAATAGCATCTATTTTAGAAAGTGTTAATGCTCTGAATGGGATATAATTTTTTGGATAAAGTTCTTTATATAAATCTCCCCTATGAACTCTGGAAATAATAGCTACTTTTGAATCAACAAGAGTTGAGCCAAAGGTAACCCCCGAGCACCAATAAGAATAAATTTTTGTTGTTTCATCGGAGATATTATCAGAATTCAAAATTTGTGTAATTATACGTTTACTCCAAACGGCGTCTCGTGAATACGTAAGTAAGTTTTTTAAGACGGAAGTAGTTATTTTTTTTGGAAATAGATGGTATAATTCTCTATAAATAAAAGGAAATGAAAAAGAAATAAAGAGCTTTGAAATAAACCTTTGAATTGGGGTTTCTTTCTGTTTTTTAAAAACAATTGAAGTATTTAGAATACAATTATTTGGTATAAGTCGCTGACTTTCAGTAGAAATATTTTGAGTAGGTAGGATGATTATTTTGGAAAAACTTTGGGCAAGATAAGGTAATTCAGTCTCAAGAAAAGTCTCGCCATACCCAAAAGGGAAACTTGAAGTCAACAGTATTAAAGTTTCTTTCATAGCCATAATTTAGTAGATACAAAATAATTTCGGTATTGATATTTTGATTTACTATTTAAAGTTAAGGTTGCTAGATTACAAACTTTTTAATTAGAAAAGAATTCAAATTTAAAGAGATAAGAAAGTACTTTATCTTTGTATAAACTGTAAGTGTTATTCTTTTCGAGAAAAAATATCCCAACAAACTACCCTATTTTTTATATGAATATATTAATGGTACTTGATCACGCTTTTCCATCAGATTTAAGGGTAGAAAACGAAGCAACATCTTTAATTAAAGCTGGGCATAATTTAGGTTTATTAACTATTTCAGATTATGAGAATGATGAAACTGTAATTTACAAAGGAATAAAACTATATAAAAAATCGATATCAAAGTTTAGATTAAATAAGATGCATGGTCTTGCAGGGATGATACCCTGGATGGATCGATTTTTGTATAAACAGATTTCAAGAATTTTGGATTATGAAAAATATGACGCCATTCATTTTCATGATTTATATTTATTCGGCGCAGCTCGGTTGCTGAAAAAAAAATATAATCTTTTTTTTATCGGTGATATGCATGAAAATTATGTTGAGGTTATAAAAGATTATAAATGGGCTAATTCATTTCCAAACAAAGTATTTATCTCCCATAGAAAATGGGAAAGAAAAGAGATTGAGTGGCTTGCAGAAATGGATAAAGTTATCACTGTAAGCTCTGGAATAGTAGATAGAATAATCTCTAAAGGAGTAGAACAAGATGATGTAGTACTCGTACCAAATACAATTCATACAACCATTTTTGATGAGTTTGAAATAGATCAAGAGATTACCGAAAAGTTTAAGGACTACTTTACCTTGGTTTATGTTGGAGGCTTTGTTAGTAATAGGGGTCTCGAGCATGTTATTGATGGGGTAGCAAGGCTTAAGGAAGAAATACCAAACCTTCGACTAGTGCTAGTAGGAGATGGAGATTACCGTAATATTCTAGAGATGAAGGTTCAAGAATGTAATGCACATGAAATAGTTCACTTCGAAGGGTGGATGGACCAAAAAAAAATTAAGTCGTACTTGATAGCTAGTGATATTGGTTTAATACCGTTTAAAAGAACTCCCCAAACCGATAATTCCAGCTCAAATAAACTATTCCAGTATATGTATTTTGAATTACCAATACTTGGAACTAATTGTACTTCTGTAAAAAAGCTTGTTGAAAATGAGAAATGTGGGTTGATTTATGAAACCGAAAATGTAGATGAATTTATTAAGTGTATTTTAAAACTATATATGAATAAAAGATTGAGAGAAGAACTTGGTAGGAATGGAAAAAAATCTGTTATTAATAAACATAGCTGGGATGTTACTACTAGGGATATGATTTCGATGTACAATAAGCTCGAGAATAATTTATAGACAGTCACTCAATTTACTTGTTAGAGAATACCTTGAAAAGGGATGGGTTTTTAAGTCTCCGCTCCAGTATGTGTAAGCAACATTGTCAGATTCTAACAGGTTTTTAATTTCTGCTTTTATTGGTTCTATTTCATCATAATCGAAATTTAGCCCAATGTTATACTTTTCAATCAGTCTTGCAGCATCTCCATTTTTTGGACCAATACATAGTATAGGTTTTTGCGCTCCTATATAATCAAAAATTTTACCCGTAATAATAAGCTCGTTATTTATTGTATTAGGAATAACAAGTAACAAAAGGTCAGCAGTTTGCATTTCCTTCTTCGCTTCTAAGTGAGGTAAATAGCCATTAAAACTAACGATATCATTTAAATCATGTGATTTAATCATATCGATAACTTTGTCATTTATAGAACCAAAAAATTCGATTCGGATTCTCTCTTTAGATTTATTATCTAATGTTTGAAGGGCTTTGAAAAAGTTATACGGAATAGCCGATTCAGTCATACTACCAATATATTTGATGACAAATAGGGTATTACTTTCTGAACCTTCAATTGCAGTAAATTCGGAGTGATCAAACCCATTATTTATTATTAAATACTCTCGATCATATATTCCTTTCTGCACAGGAAGCATACTTTCTGATGCTAGAATCACTTGGTTAGCAAGGCGTAAAGCCTTTTTCTCTAGATAAATATCTCTATTCTTTGCAAATTTAGTTCGGGGTAGGGTTTCATTAAAAAAGATTTTAGACCATGGATCTCTCATATCCATAATCCAACGAAGGTTTGAATTGTTAGATTTTAATTTAGACCCAATTAAGTGGGTCGAGTTCGGAGGACCAGTAGTAATGATGGTATCGATATTTAATTCCTTAATAATCCGTTTTGCTTTTCTATATGCAAAAGGAACCCATCCAATACGCGCGTCTGGGATAAAGAGATTAGATCGAACCCAAATACCTAACTTTTTTAAGAAGCTTCCATCAGGGGTGAATGCTGTAGATGGTGTTGAAACCTGAGCGGAAGATTTCCCAGTAATAGAAGCAAAGATATTATAAGGTTCAATGGCTATTGCTTTAAAAACTTTTAAATCCTGAGAGATATCATTAAATAAGCTTTTATCAAGCAATGGATATGTACCATCTTTAACAGTAAGTACTATTGGCTCAATATCAAACTCAGGGAGATATTTTGAAAATTTAACCCAACGTTGAACACCCGCACCTCCACTTGGTGGCCAATAGTAGGTGATTATAAGAACTTTTTTTTTAGGATTCACTTGTAGATTTTTTGCTCTTCCAAAAAGAAATCCCTACAAAAAGTGCCAATAATATTTGTAAACTAAGAGAAATCCAGCCTAAGGTAACGCCTATATAGAAAGATTTTGGTCTAAATTGAAGCGTTAAAGTATGTTCGCCAGCAGGTATTTCTAAACCACGGAGTACATAATTAGTCTTATAAATTGGTACTTCAACATCATTTAAAGTAGCAGTCCATCCTGCTGGGTAATAAACTTCACTAAGAACAAGAAACCCTGGTTTTTTACGACTAATTTTCATTGTCATTTCTGGTCCTGTGTACTCTGTAAAAACGACTGATGAAGTACTATCATGAATGGTATTTAAAATATCGCTTGTTTCTACAACAGCTACTTTGGAATAATCGACCCCAGGTGTATTTATAAAGTCATAGGCTTCAACCGCTGAGGTCACATTCACTAATGAATCAACAAAGAAAGCTTTAGGCAGTAATTTTTCATTTTCATATACCGCCCCAGTGTTTCCAGTAAAAACTTGTTTCAATCCCGGCATAGAAAGTCCAGATTGGTACGTGATATATTTAATATTAAATGCACCAAGTAATCCCAGATTTAAGCCTGAACTTCCTTTAAATAGTGGACCATCATTATTTTGAATATCGGCCAAAATGCTAAGCTTAGCCCCGGTGTATCCTCCAATTACTGGGTAAAAATATGCTGGTATAGCATCTTGAAATGGGTCACCTAATAACGGAAAAACTCGATTTGGGTAAACTGAATTTTCTGAAATATGATCTACAATGAATTGATGTAACTCTGTGCGTTGTGATTCAATATACTTTTCTGGACTAACATTACTGTTAACGATAACGCGTTCAGGAACATAGCGTTTTCCAACGGAAATCATGTCTATTCCAACAAGAAGTATTATTCCAAAGGAGGCAATTCCGATGGAAAGTTTACCTGTAAAAGTAAACCAAACTAAACCAATTCCTAAAGCTAAGAATAGTGCAAATCTTAAAACGTCGCTATTGGCTCTTTCTTGCCTTTCAGGTACAAGGTTGGCTTGAACGTAATTGTTAGCCTGCTGTAAAACTTGAGGGTTGTTAGGATTTACCTGGTTTTGTTGAGCAATTTGCATCGCAATTCTGTCCACTTCTCCGTCTTTGAGATAATCACTAGACTTTACTTGAATAAACAAAAAGGCGAAAATTATTACTGTAATACCAATAGGAATATAAAGCTCTTTTATTTTTTTCTGTTTTTCAGATAGATAATTGAAAAACCAGTTTAACCCATAAACGGCAACAACGCTATAACAGAATGCAGTTAACGCCAACCAAGTTTCTGGCGCTCTAAACTTGTTAAAAAGTGGAATGTAATCGAATGCAATCTGATTGATAACTAAGAAATTACCTCCCCATGCAAATATTATTGCCAATGTTCCAACTCCGAAGAACACATACATTGTTCGGCTCTTTTCTTTTAAAAGAGCGAATAACATAAATGGTAAAACTAATGCTCCAAGATAGTGAGGGCCAGAAGTAAAAGATTTTGGTCCAAAATAGTTTGGGCTAGCTCCACCAAAAAGTTCTGGAACAAAAAGCGTTAGCGTTTCTTTAATGCCTTGAGACCATCCAAATGCATACCCAGTAGACAAGCCCGTAGAGCCATTTAATGCGGAGCCGCCACGGATACTATATTCAGCATATTCTTGTAGAGTTAAAAAGCTTTGAGCATTACCTAAAACCCCTACTATTCCGCCAACAAGAAGTAGACCTGTAATTATTCCAAATTCTTTAAAGTCTTTTTTTCGAATCTGCTTCCAAGAATCTGCTAACCATAAAAACCCAAGCAAGTACATAAAATAGTAAGTTATCTGGGGGTGTCCTGCTCGAACTTCAAGTGCGAATGCAACAGTAAAGAGTAATAAGCCAGAAAGCTTTTTTTCAGTTCTTGTTAGTCTCCAATAACCTGCAAAAATCCATGGAGCTAGTGCAAGTGCAAAGAATTTAGAAGTATGTCCGGCGCCTATAATAATTGGGAAATAGGCGGTCAAAGCATAGGTTAGGCTTCCAAAAACTGCTGTTAATGGCCTAAATCCCATGAATATGAAAAGAACATACATTCCCGAAAGCATCACCCAATATTGAAATGCTGGGTAAATACTTTGGAAGTAGCCACTTAATCTTGTTATATGTGGAGTTTGAGTAGCTACAGAAACTGGATATGCAGGCATGCCCATATACATATTAGTAACCCAAAGTGGTTCTCTTTCGAACTTCTCTCGGTACTCAATTACTGATTCAGCACCCGCTCGCCATTGTGTAATATCGTGTCTTTGAAATTCCTGCCCTCCAAGAGTAGTGTCAAAGAAAAGGATTAAGGGAATTACAAAAAGTATAGCTAGGGCAATAATATGCTGCCGAAATACAGGTTGTTTGTAGAACAAATCGGAAGAACTAGATACTGAGGAACTTTGCATAAATTATTCTATTACTTTTGGAACTCTGAAATAATCTGAGTCTGCATCGGGAGCATTTTTTAATGCATCTTCATGAGAAATGGTAGGTTTTGCTTCATCTGTTCTGAGCCGACTGTTCATTTCAATAACATGTTCTAGTGGGGCAACATCTGAGGTGTCAAGCTCATTCAATAAATCCATGTACCCTAAAATTTTGTTCATGTCGCCGGCAAAGCTTTTTACATCTTCTTCTGATAACTGAAGACGTGCAAGGTTTGCTACATAGCGAACTTCTTTTTCTGAAACTGACATACTAATTTATTTTGTTAGCCTTTAAGTTAAGAAAGAAACCTCTAAAGGTTAATTTATAGTCAAAGAAATTTTAATTTAATAATAGAGTATTATTTTTAGGTACTACTTGGATTTTTCTTTCAGTAAGAATACTATATTAAGACATGATCAAAAAAACAGTAACCATATTAAATAGTTCAGGTTTACATGCTCGCCCTTCTGCGGCACTAGTAAAACTAGCCAGTAAATTTAAATCCGACTTCTATATCCATATGTATGGTTATAGGGTTAATGGTAAAAGTATTTTAGGTGTTATGACTTTAGCTGCAGAACAAGGGGCTGAATTAGTGTTTGAAGTGGATGGATCTGACGAGGAAGAAGCATTTGAAAGTATTCTCGAACTTGTTGAAAACAAGTTTGGAATGAAAGATGAATAGCTATTATGAGCATTCAAACAAGAGGTGAGATATCCATAAAAGGATTGCCCGGAAGTGATGGAATCGCGATAGGTAAAGTACTTGTTGTAGATCAAAAAAAGACTAAGATTCAACCAAAGAAGATAAAGTCTGATAATATTTTTATACACCTTAAACGCTATTCGAAAGCAAAAAAAAGTTTTTTAAAAGAGCTTGATGATCTTGCAAATAATCTGGATCAAAAAACAGCTGGCATTTTAGAAACACAAAAGCATATAGTTTCTGATATCGAAATCGGGAAGAGAATTAATGCTTCTATTGAGGTAGATAATTACTCTGTCGATTATTCCATATATAATATATTTAATCAATTTATAGAGCGTCTTCGAGAAAGCGGATCTGAATTATTTCAACAACGGATCGTAGATATTGAAAACATTCGCGACCGATTAATCTCTCTTTCTTGCGAAGATGAGAAGGAGCTTGAAGTTGAAAAAGGTGCCATTTTAATTGTAAAGGAAATCAGTCCTACCGATCTAGTTTCATATCATGAAAAGGGAGTTTCAGGATTGATAATGGATAAAGGAGGAGTAACTTCACATGCCGCAATTATTGCTCAGTCCTTAAATATTCCATGTATTGTTAGTACCAAAGTAGCGGTTCAAAATGCAGGGTTTGCAAAGCAAGCAATATTGGACGGGCCGAATGGAGAATTGATTCTAGATCCTTCAAAGGAAAAGCTTCGTGAGTTTAGAAAGAAAATTCGAGAGATTCAGAAAACTAAGCTTTCTCAAAAGTCAACAAAAAGAGTTTCTGAGACTTTAGATGGGATTCCATTTCATTTAAGAGCCAATATTGAGTTCCCTCAAGAACTCTCAATAGCTAAGCAATATGGGGCTGAAGGTATAGGTCTGTTAAGAACGGAAGCACTTTTATACGGTGGAATAGCAAAAAAAAGTGAAATTGAACAAGATAAATTCTACGAAGAGATACTCTCAAATGGTTCTGGTCCCGTTACAATCAGGTTGTTTGATGTAGGTGGAGATAAACTGAGTGCTCATACTCCAGATGAGGCGAATCCATTTTTAGGTTGGAGAGGAATACGAATGCTTCTTGATGAGAAGGAGACACTAAAGAGTCAACTTAGGTCAATATTGAAAGTAGCGGGAAAATTTCCAGGCAGAGTGAAAATCCTTGTCCCTATGGTTAGTGTATTCGAGGAAATAATTGAAATTAAACAAGCAATTGACAATGTAGAAAAAGAACTCAATAAAGAAGGGGTTACTTTCGATGAATCGGTTCCAATTGGGATTATGATTGAAGTTCCTAGCGCGGCTTTATTAGCTAAGCATTTGGCTAAAGAAGTTGATTTCTTTAGCATAGGAACAAACGATTTAACCCAATATACTTTAGCGGTAGACAGGGGGAATGAACAAATTTGTAAGTTATACCAACACCAACATCCTGCTGTATGGCAACTCATCAAGCTAACTAAGGAAGCAGCAGATGAGCAAAATATTGAATTAAGCGTGTGTGGAGAACTTGCTGGTGATGTTCTAGGAGCAACGTGCTTGCTTGGTATGGGAATTAATGATTTAAGTATGTCTCCATCATCTATTCTGCGGGTTAAGGAAGCTTTGGTGATGCGAACTAGTAAAGAAATGAAGAGAATTTCTGAAGAGGTTTTGGGGTGTAGAACTACTTCAGAAGTTAGAGAGCTTTACAAAAAGTGGGATTAGAATTTTATTTATTAAGATTGTTTGGGAAAATACTTAATCAGGTTTTGTAAGGAAACGTTTCCATACATTATTAATTTAAGTGATTAATATTTTATTATTAAATTTTTTAGTATAAATTAATTAGGAATTAATTTTTTTATGGTAAATTTATTGAAATGATTTAATTAAATAGGTATTTTTAATTTCATTCTAAATAAAATTTGATTTCAATATGTTGGAAAAAAAATTCACTCCTAAAAGAACGATATGTAAAGTTACTTTTTCTGTACCCTCAGAAATAGTATCTAAAGAAGTTGCTTTAGCTGGCGACTTTAACGAATGGGACACTACCCCGCTTTCTCTAGATGATAAAAGAGGCGTCTATAAAACTGAAATAAAACTTAAACCAGAATCAGAGTACAAATTCAAATACCTAATTGATGGTGAAGTTTGGGAAAATGATTATGCGGCAGATGCATATGTTCCTAATGACTTTGGAACAGAAGATTCTTTGGTTGCAATAGGAAAATAACCTAGTTGTTTAACACACAACATTTTGAAGACGTTTTAGCTACGTCCTGGTTAGGACGTAGCTTCTTTTATTTCCCAGAATTGGGATCTACAAATACCTATGCCAAATCTATGAGTAGAATTGATTCGCTACACGGGACATTGATCTTAGCAGATTCTCAAACAAACGGTAGAGGACAGCACAATAATCATTGGGAAACTACTCCAAATCAAAATCTCACCTTCAGTTTGGTTTTTGAGCCAATTAATCAACAGCGGCTAACCATTCTTACTCTTGCTTGTGCTTTGGCGGTCACTGATGTTTGTGGAGAACAAGCATGCTCAACATTTGATTTAAAATGGCCTAATGACGTTCTTTTTAAAGGGAAAAAAATTGGAGGACTTCTTACTGAAGCAATATTTAATGGGAATATAATTGATAGGGTAATTGTGGGGATAGGGGTTAATGTAAACCAATCAGTTTTTGACGATTCTTTAAAAGAATCAGCTACTTCACTTATCCAAATTACTGAGAAAAAGTACTCAAGAGAGAGATTATTAGCACGTATATTAACAAGAATTGAATATTATTATCGGCTTTGGGATTCAAGAGATATAGATATGATCAGGTCTATAAATAAAACCCTTTTAGGATTCGGAACATGGGCTACGATTTATGTGAATGGAGAAAAAAGAGAGGGTAAATACAAGTTTCTTGGTGTTAATGAAAATGGTGAACTTGTAGTGTTGAATAAGGAGCTCGAAGTAGATACTTTTTCATATGAACAAGTCCGTATCCAGATCGATTGAGAAATCTATAAAAAGTTCTCTAGGTTTACTTTCTCAAAGAAATCCAAAGATACTTTTGGGAGTAAGTGGTGGGCCAGATTCAATGGCTTTACTGTATGCTTTTTTTAAATCAAATGTTGATGTGATGGTTGTACACATTAACTATGAATTGCGGGGAAAGGAATCAGATATAGACCAAGAGTTGGTAGAAGGCATGTGCACCGAATGGGGGTTTGAATGCTGTTCTATTAGGTTAAATAATAATATACACCAAGGCAATTTTCAGAATTGGGCAAGGGAAGAGCGGTATAGAATCTTTAAAGAACTTAAAGAAGCGAAAAAGATATCTTGTATCGCTACGGCTCATCATCAAAACGATCAAGTAGAAACTATTTTACAAAAAGTATTGAGGGGAAGTGGAGTTGAAGCTTGGCAAGGAATGAGTATTTGGGATGGACAGCTTTTCCGACCACTATTGCCATTTAAAAAGTCAGAAATAGTAGAATATTGTAGCGAAGAAGCTATACCCTATAGGATTGATGAAAGTAATTTAGAATCTGGATACGCTAGAAATTTTATCCGAAATGAATTATCCGCCGATTTCAATAAATTTTTTCCAGGTTGGCAAACAAACATTTTAGCGCTTCAAGAAAAGGGCGAGGTGACGGAATTAGCAATTCATCATATTATTGAATTTATTTGCGTTGGTGAAGAAATAGAACTCTCGAAATTTTCTCAGCTGAATGAAAAGTTAAAGCCAGCTGTGTTAAAGAAATTTATTTCTATTAAATACCCAGAATTAAAAATTTCAAAAGGTAAACTAATAGAACTCCTAAAAATTGAGGATGCACAATCTGGTACTTCTATTGAAATTTCGGATTCTATACATATTGTTCGGGATAGAGCGTCCATCACATTAAAAAATGAACAATCAAAAACCATTGAATTAGAGATAAGTGAATTAGATGTGAATAATGGTATTAATTTTAAGAATCTCGAAATATCAATCTCGAAAAGTATAAATAATGAGATTCCATTGTACATAGATGCAGGTTTAATCAAATGGCCTCTCACTATTAGGGTGTGGAAAAAGGGGGATAAAATAGTGCCTTTAGGAATGAATGGCTCTCAGAAAATCTCTGACCATCTTACGAATCGAAAAATTACTTCATCAAAACGAGAAAAAGCTTTGATATTAAGTGATGTAGATAGTACTATTTACGCCATAATTTTTCCGGTTAAAGCCGAGAATGGTGAAATAGGGACCGTTTCCGAAATTATTAAATGTACAGAGCAAACAACCGAATACTTGACCATAAACCCGAAGTAGAAATATTATGAGCTTTAATCTTCCCAAAACTGTCAATTGCAATGGTGAAGTTTTCGACATTTTTATTACAAAACAACAAATTGAAGCCCGAATATCACTTCTTGGTACTCAATTAGACAAAGACTTTGCAGATAAAAAACCAATTTTTATAGGAATCTTAAACGGGGCCTTTATTTTTCTTGCTGATATAATGCGTTGTGTTACCATAGAGTGTGAAGTCGATTTCATGAAGTTGAGCAGCTATGGTGATGAAAAGGTTTCTTCTGGTGAAGTAACGGAGTTAAAGGAAATTGACGCAAAAGTAAAAGGACGACATATTATTTTAGTGGAAGATATTGTTGATACAGGGCTTTCAATGAAATACATCGTAAATCGTTTGAAAATGTACGACCCAGAATCTGTCTCTGTAATTACTTTACTACATAAAAAGGATGCCACAAAACATGATGTTCAAATTGATTATGTTGGATTCGAAATTCCGTCAAAATTTGTTTTAGGTTATGGGTTAGATTATGCCCAAGAAGGAAGAAATCTCGCTCAAATTTATGCTTTGAGTGAAGACTAGGTTATAAAACTCTGAAATAATTTCAGATGAGTTATAAAAAGGGTGTAGCTAGAATAATAGCGATTTTATCAGTGCTTATTTTTTTAAGCTGGAAGAGCTATGCTCAATCTATAAGTGCTATTTCAAATAATGATAGTCTTACTACTAAGGTTTGGACTATTGAAGACGGAATACCCGTAAACACTGTGAATTATTTAACCCAAGATGACGAAGGATATCTTTGGTTTACTACTTATGATGGAATAGTTCGATTTGATGGATTAGAATTTAAAGTATATAATCATGCGAACACCCCAGTTATTCCTCATAACAGAGCTACTCAGATATATAAACAAGATGGTGTTGGTATTTGGATTTCACTAGAATATGGTGGTGTTCTGTTACTAACAAGGAATGGATTCCAACATTTCGGAGAAAATGAGGGGTTCTCAAAATCCGATGTAACAGAAGTTACCGAGCATTCAGATGGGAGAATTTTTTTTACTACACATGAAGGGCTTTTTGTATTCGAAAATAACAGATTTAAAAAATTCTTTGATGCAGAAAATATTTTGCAAAATCGAATTCGAGATGTTTTCGAGGATGTAGATGCTTCACTTTGGGTTGCTACAAATAATGGCGTACTACATTTTAAAGATGGAGAATCAAAGCGATATTATATCTCAGCTAATGAAGGTGAAAATAGATTTTTTAGTGTTTATAGAGCACCAAATGGAGACTTATTAGCAGGCTCTACACAAGGTCTCTATATTTTGAAGGGCGATGAGTTAGTTAATACTAAAAAGTATAGCGAACTAAAATCAACTGATGTCTATAAGATATTTGGGAATGAAACCATAACCTTTTTTAGCACGTTTCAAGGACTCTTTACGCTTGAGAATGGAATTGTGAATAAAATTTACGATCCTAACAGAAAAGAAAGAGAGGCTTATTACGTACACTTAAGAGATTCAAAGGATCGACTTTGGCTTGTAGGGGAAAGAGGTACCCTAAGTATTTATAATGATGGTAAAATATCCTCATTTAATGCTGTTCAAGGCTTAGGGGAGGAATACTATATCGGCGTTTTTGAGGACAAAGAGAATAATATATGGATATCAAGTTCTACAAGAGGTCTAATTCAGGTTAAAGAATCGATTGTAACAACTATCTCTGATAAAGAAGGTTTATCTGAAGATAATATTTTAGGGCTTTTAGAAGATAGTAAAGGAAGATATTGGGTCGGAACAAGGGGTGCAGGACTCAATATGATCCAAAATGGTAAGATCAGTTATTTTAAAGAGACACGAGATATTGAATCAAGCATAGTACAAACACTTGCAGAAGATAGTCTAGGAAATATTTGGGTTGGTCACTATCAAAAAGGAATCAATAAAATTTCCTCAAGGGGTAAAATATCGCATTATTCGCTTGGTCAAAAATTTGACTTAAACGATGTTCATTCGATATATATAACAAAAAAAGGGGAGAAATGGGTAGGGACGTACGCCGGATTAGTTCTTTTTGATGAATATAATTCTGACCATAAAATCTATACAAAAGAAGATGGGCTTGCAGGCTCGAAAATAAGATATATAACTGAAGAGACCGATGCGTCACTTTGGATTGGAACGCTTGATGGAGGTATTTCACATTTTAAAAACAATCAATTTAAAAACTATTCAGTTGAAAATGGACTTTCCTCCAATAACGTAAGATCTATATATATTGATGAATATGATTCTGAAATTATTTGGGTTGGAACCGAGAATAATGGATTAAATAGAATTAAGAATGGACAAATTACATATATAAATGTAAACGATGGACTGCCTGATTACAATATTCATTGGATTTCTCATGACAATTATGGTTGGCTATGGATGTCTACAAATAAAGGGGTAGTCAAAATCGATAAAGAAGAATTGAATGCCTATTTAGATGGACAGCGAGAAAGCTTTAGAATGCAAACGTTTGGCAGAAAAGATGGAATGAGAAATCCCGAAGGTAATGGTTCGTTTCAAGAAGCTGGAATAAGGACTTCGGAAGGTACTTTTTGGTTTGCCACTCAAGATGGGGTTGCTATATTTAAAATTAAGGAAAAAAGTTCAAACATATTTTCTCCAAAAACGGTTATTAAGAACGTAATGGCTAGAGGTGAAAGCTTTTCTTCTGACTCTATTATTTTTGAGCCAGGAATCAATGATTTTGAGATAAATATCCATGCTCTTACATTTATAAATACTTCAGAAACTCGATTCCGATATAGATTTTACTCTTCTGATGATAGAAATGAAGAATGGATTGAATCTGGGAAAGAAAGAAGAATCCAGTTTTTAGACATATTCCCTGGTGATTATCTTTTTGAAGCACAAGCCACTAATACGGATGGAACATGGTCTCCGTATACAGCTTCGATATTTATAGCTGTTAATCCAAAATATTACCAACAAGGATGGTTTTATATTCTTTGTGTAATTGGCTTTATCCTATTCTTAGCGGGAGGATGGAGGTTAAGATATCAAAAATTGGTTGCCGACCAGCAAAAAATGGAAAAGATAATTGAAGAACAGATCCAACAAATAAAGACAGAGAAAAAAGCGGTTGAACTACAAAAAGAGATTATTGAGAAGCAAGCCAAAGTGCTTGAACAGAGCAATAAAACTAAAGACAAATTCTTTTCCATAATCGCTCACGATCTCAGAAACCCCTTTCAAGCAATGTTGGGTTATACCGAATATTTATATGACGATATAGACAATTTTGATAAAGATGAGGTTAAGGAAGGAATAGAAACAATAAGAGAATCCTCAAAGACTTTATTAAATTTGACAGAGAATCTTTTAACATGGGCGAACATTCAAACAGGCACAGTAACCCCTTCCCCAATTGAATTTGCTATGAATGATTTGATTGATGAGAATGAAAAACTGTTTACTCAATCAGCGAAACAAAAAGGGATAAAACTATCCTCAGAAAGTGATTCGAATATTCATTTATATGCTGATCAAAATATGGTGAATACGGTAATTCGTAATTTGATATCAAACTCAATCAAATTTACTAAGAGTGGTGGTTCTGTACTCATAAAAACTGAATGTGTGAACAAAAAATGTAGACTCACTATTTCTGATACTGGAATTGGGATGAATAAAGATTTACTAAAAGGAGTAATGAGTTTAGATTCGAAATCTACTAGAGAAGGCACCAACAATGAGACAGGGACCGGATTGGGACTAGTTCTTTGTAAAGAAATGGTAGAAATGAATAATGGAACTTTAAATATAGAATCTAAAGAAGGGATAGGAACAACTTTTATAGTTGAGCTACCTTGTAAATAAGTAGTTTCAGATTTCTTCTTCTTGGCATTGCTTGGACTTACTAAGCACCGTATATTTGTTGCCCTTGAATAAGGAGAGGTGGCTGAGTGGCTGAAAGCGCTCCCCTGCTAAGGGAGTTTATTTGGAAACAAGTAACGAGGGTTCGAATCCCTCCCTCTCCGCACAAGCCAATGTAAAGTTAAGCCCAGTACATAATTTATGTGCTGGGCTTTTTCTTTATTCAAGCTTTTTCATTTTAGGTAAAACTTTTGGGATATTTATATCGTTTGAAGCCTGAGCATTTATTCAAACACGGAAAACTGCTGATTAAGTAGCGAATGCTCGAAAAATTACTATTTGAAAAGAAATAGATTTGTATAATCCTGCAATTAAAAAACGTTAATTGCAGATATTTTCTTTCGCTTTATTTATTCTACTCCAATTACCATTGGTACAGACAGAACAGTTTCGGCATTATGACACTGAAAATGGTCTTTCAAATAATATAGTTTACGCTATTTATCAGGATCATGAAGGGTTTATGTGGATAGCTACTGAAAATGGGTTAAACCGATTTGATGGATATGAATTCAGAAAATACTTTCACAATACAGAAGACGATAAAACGATTTCCAGTAATATTGTTCGTTCAATAGTTGAAGATAAATCTGGAAATTTATGGATCGGTACTTATAACGGTTTAAATCTGTTCAATAGAGAAACGGAACGTTTTACAAGGTTTTTGGAGCTTCCTTCAGCTAATGTAAACAGGCTCGATTTTCAGCAGATGATCATAGATAAGAAGGCAAGGATTTGGTTTTGCACATTAGAAACTGCAGGTTGGTTTGATACCATAACAAAAGAGTTTAATTTTTTACCACAGATAAACAATCCATTTTCAATCAGCCTAGATAAAGAAGATAATCTTTGGGCGAATACGTTTGATGGAGAGGTATTCCGATATGAAGTTGAAAAGGATAGCTTAACCAAAATAAGCTCAAATATTTCTTATTCACAGCTCCCAATTTTTTGGGGAAACTATTCAAAAAAGCTTTGGGTACATGATAGTTATGACCTGTCAAAGGTTTTCAAGCAATGGAATAAGATTCCTGAATTACCAGAAGATAGATTGCCACTTAAACTACTTGAGCAATCCGAGGAAAATTTAATTGTAGCTAGTGATTATGGTCTTTTCTCATTCTCTAGAAATAATGCAGGATTAGCAAAAATAGATTTCGGTGAAAAATCATCTTCTCTAACAAACTCAATTCGAAGTCTTTTTCAAGATAAAAATGGAGGATTATGGGTAGGTACGTTGAGCGGATTCTTTCATTTCGATCCTTATCGAAAACAATTCTCTAATATAGATTTTGTTGACAAGGCTTCGGATGTCATAATGGGGTTAGATCAAGTAGATCAACAGCTTTTTGTAAATACTTTTTCAAGGGGTTTAAAAAGCTATGACTTGTCTAAGAAAGAAATCAGTGAAATAATATTTAGCAAAAAACAGGAAACAGGATTTTATCAAACTTGGGATATTGAATGGGTTCGCGAGTCTGATTTCCCAGTTTGGCTAGCTACGAATGAAGGTTTGTTTCTTTATAGCCAGAAGTTCAATGAATTAGAGAAAATAGTCTTAGATCTGGATGAAGAGAAATTTCCCGTCACTTTTTCTATAGAAAATACAAGTGAGAATCATCTTTGGGTTTCATCATTAACAGCTCTGTATAAGCTTTCGAAAAAAACAGCCAACATAGAACAAGTAATTAAAACAGATGGAACAATTACTTCCTCCATTCAGGATGTTCAGAGCTACAAGAATACTATTCTTGTAGCTACGGAGGGGGAAGGATTATTTATTTATGATTCAGAAAAGAGTGACTCTTTAGTACCTTTAACAAGATTAATTCCTGAATCAAGTATGGTACTTACACTACCAATTTGGGATCTTTTTTTAGATGCAGAAAATTTAATCTGGATAGGTACAAATCAAGGATTATTCAAATTAGATATTGATAAATCAACACTATTCCCAATCTCATTAAATGCATTAAAAAATAGGGTTATCTTTAGTATACAGGAAGATGAAAAAGGTAACCTTTGGATGGGAACTGAAAAAGGTTTGATTAGATTTAATCCAATAATAGAAGAGATTCTTGAGTTTAATAAAAGTGATGGTGTTAATAATGTTGAATACAACCGTAGATCTGTTATTAAATCAAAAAACGGAGAATTATTTTTTGGCGGAGTAGAAGGAGTAACTTCGTTTGATCCACAGAAAATAAAGATCAATCCGATTATTCCGGATGTACATATTCTTGAAGCAAGAGTAGTAACTTCAGACTCTATGTACATACCAATAGGCTTTTATGAAGAAGAAATTGACCTACCATGGAATAAAAACACATTGGAATTTGATTTTGTTGGGCTAAGCTTTACAAATCCATCGCTTAATAAATTTCGTTATAAACTAGAAGGCCATGATCCAGACTGGGTAAATTCAGAAGCAAGATTGTCCCGTTATGTTCAACTTCCTCATGGTGAGTATACATTTAAAGTTCAGGTATCAAATAATGATGGCGTTTGGAATACAGAGGGAGCGTCTCTTCAAATAAATATATCTCCACCATTCTGGAAAACATGGTTGTTTCGTGTTTTTGTTCTCACTTTGGCTTTATTAATACTATGGGCTGTTTACAGATACAGAGTAAAACAACTATTAGAAATTGAACGAGTAAAGCTTCGAATAGCGAGCGATTTACACGACGAAGTTGGAAGTGGTTTAAGTGGAATAGCTCTAACAGGAGATATTCTTCAACGCCAGATAGAAAAAGGGGATGTTAAGCCAGAATTAATTCAACGCATCACAAAAAACTCTCGTGTACTTGCTTCCTCGTTAGATGCCATTGTTTGGCTAATCGATTCAAAAAAAGAGACTGTTGGAGACTTGATCTCAAAAAGCCTTATTACAGCTAAGGATCTTATTCACACCGCAAAAATAGAAGTCATAGATACTGTGCCACACAAGTATCAAGCGAAAGTGCTTAGCTCTGTACAAAGAAGAAATTTGTTTCTTTTAATTAAGGAAGCATTAAATAATATCGCAAAACACTCTAACGCTACCATTGCAACTTTAGATTTTAAAATTATTGAGTCCAATTTGTTAGTTATTATCAAAGACAATGGGAAAGGTTTTGAAGAAGGATCTTTTGTAAGTGGACGTGGACTAGGAACAATGAAACACAGAGCAGAAGAACTAGGAGCTATTCTTACTTTTGAGAGTAAAGAGGAAGGGGGAACAGAAATTTTAGTTTCGATAAAAATACCATAAACCCGGTATAGATAATGAGGAGTAAGAAACGGTTAATTTAGTAGTGTGTAAAAAACCAATACATAACGTTTGGATTGTTGAAGACGATGAGCTTTTTAAAGCTTCTTTAGAAGATTTGATTGAGTTAGAAGAAGACTTGGAATTAGTCTATTCAGTAAACTCAATAGAAAAGGCGTTCGAAGGATTTTCAACAAAACCCACTCCTTCTGTAATATTAGAAGATATTGAGCTTCCAGGAATATCAGGGATCGAAGCTATTTCGTACTATAAAAAACAATTTCCTGAAGTAGCGATTATCATGCTTACCATTTTTGATGATGATGATCGAATTTTCGAGGCAATTAAAGCCGGTGCAGATGGATATCTACTGAAAAGGTCTTCTGGAGAAGAAATCATAAAAGGAATTGAGGATGTTCTTTCAGGTGGAGCGCCAATTTCGCCATCCATTGCAAAAAAAATGATGGGAATGCTAACCGTTGATTCCAAAAAAAAAACCGAAACTAATCTCACAAATAGAGAGATCACAATTCTAGAACACTTAGTAGACGGTAATACCATAGATATGATTTCGGCTAAACTTCATATTAGTCCCTATACGGTAGATACACACACAAAAAATATTTATCGAAAACTACAGGTTCACAACCGAAGTAGTGTTGTTGCAAAAGCACTGAGAGATGGGTTGGTTTGAATCTATCAGTATTTGTTCAAAAAATACCGGAAACCCGGTATAGCCTAAAGCACTTCTTATTTGTCATTTTAAAGTGGTATCAAAATTAAAAATCACTTGTAATAATTGAAAAGGGAAATTTATGAAGAAGTTCTTTTCCACACTTTGGCTTTTCGCACTTGTATTCTCAACCATCACCACTGCTCAATTCACCAAAATTGATCTCCCGGTAAGCAGTGGTACTGAACAGTTTTTTCAGCTCGGAAATGGGGATGCTGTCTGGGGAGATTATGATGCGGATGGCGATCTTGATATTGCAATAACAGGACGGGATAACTCTTTTCTCAAGCACTTAATAATTTATGCCAACGATGGAAACGGGAACTTCACCGTAGCTGATGCAGATACCATTCCCGGATCATTTTTAATGGGATTCGATAATAGCGGACTTGCCTGGGGCGATTTTGACAATGATGGCGATCTTGATCTTGTTCAGAATGGATATGATGGTTCAAATCAGCGTCGAACAATTGTATATGGGAATAATGCTGGCATTTTCAGCCCGCTATTGAACCCAGTTGATGGAACGACAGATTTTGTTGGGAGCAATAGTTTCCACCCGCTTTGGGTAGATTTCGATCACGATGGGGACTTAGATTTGTTTTATGGAGGTCTGAACATCGGAAATCTGGAGAACTCAGCTCTCTATAGAAACAATGGGGATCACACATTTACAAGAATTGAAACGGCGGTAGATGGGACCTCTGATTTTGAAGGTTATATAAATGGTAGTGCGGCCTGGGGCGATCTTGATAACAATGGTTATGTAGATCTCTTTTCGCAAGGTGAAGCAGGGTTTCAAGGTATAAACAGTACACTTTATGAAAATGAAGGTGATGGAACATTTTCTCTGCTTTTTAGAGGGAATGGGCAAGGATCAACAATTCTCACTTCTGGAGGAGGAAGAATAGGAGCTTCAGATATGGTTGACTATGACGCCGACGGAGACTTGGACTTATTTTTTTCGGGTGAAAGTAAAGGAGGTGGCAGATTTACAGCTCTATACGCCAATAATGGAGATGGAACGTTTTCATTTGTGGCAAACATTGGTGGAGGATTTCGAAGTTTTACAGGAGTATTAGGGAACGGGGCATCATGGGGTGATTATGACGGTGATGGTGATAGCGATTTGGTTTACGGAGGGTCTGCAAGTACCAACAGACAAGTACTTATGTACTCATACGATGGCAATAACATTTTTACCAAGCTATTTAATCCTCTTGACGGATCCTCTGATTTTGAAGGGATCTCCGTAAGCTCAGCCATTTATGGAGACTATGATGGAGATGGTGACTTGGACTTTCTTGTTTCAGGCACCCGAAGTGATTTTACCAGTGCAGTAACACTTTATCAGAATACAACCAATCATTCCAATACTGCACCAGCCGCACCATCTAATTTGGGAATGGCTCGGACACCAAACGGTGTTAAATTGTCTTGGGATCAATCTTCAGATGATGCAACACCTTCATTAGGTTTAAATTATGAGCTTCGAATTGGAACTACATCTGGTGGGTCCGAAATCAGAGCGCCACAATCCATTGTAACTGGAGCAAACGAAGGAATGCGTTTAACACCTAGTCGGGGATCTGTTCAAGGAACGTGGACTAGTATGAATCTTCCTCTGGGAACTTACTTCTGGAGTGTGCAAGCAATTGACGCCGGGCATAACGGATCAGCCTTTGCTACAGAAGGAACTTTTACTGTTGAAGAATTTGTGCCAAACCCACCTAATTCATTTTCCCTTTTGTATCCGGAAAACGAGGAAGATACCTTAACAGTAACACCTGCTTGGTTTAGCTGGGAACAGGCAAATGATGATCTTGATGATTCTGATAGCTTAGAATATACTTTTGAGCTTTCAGAAGATGCTCTATTTACCACGTTATTAGATTCAATTACGCAGAAAGGAGATACAACTTATTCAACTACTCTTACTCTTTCTGAAGGGGAATATTTTTGGAGAGTATCAGTTGAGAATTCAGCTGGACTTATCACTTGGGGTTCAAGTTCAGACGATACTCCGTTCAGTTTTTCTATAACTCCTTTTGTTCCAACTCCGCCATCAGAATTTGATTTACTTCTTCCTATGGATGGAGATACGCTTACTTCTGTACCAAATCAATTCTTATGGTCACAATCTTTAGATGCAACTGATTCTTTCTTTGATCTACAGTATACCTTCGAGCTGTCGAATAGCGCTACTTTTGATACAAAACTTGATTCGATTACTTTCTCTGCTGATACTGCATACTTTTCAAACCAAATAAGTGGTGTTGGTGAATATTATTGGAGAGTGAAAGCTACAAATTCGTTCAATTCGAATACATGGGGATCTAATTCTGATATAGCTCCTTTTAAATTTACAATTATCCAATCTACTTCAAACGAAGCTGACGATAAACCTCTCTCATTTAAATTAGATCAAAACTATCCCAATCCGTTTAATCCAAGTACTAATATTTCCTATTCTATACCAAACGCTACGTTTGTAACGATTGAGGTTTTTAATTTGCTTGGACATAAAGTATCAACATTAGTAAATAAGAGCCAAACTTCAGGTTCATACATCACTCGCTTTGATGCAAAGGATTTAACTTCGGGAATCTATTTTTTTAGACTCAAGGCAGCTGGGGTTACTCAAACCCGAAAAATGGTGTTGATTAAGTAATTCCTTTCACTTCATATGGTTAGAATTATTCACCAGATTTTTGAATTAAGGTTTAATTGATTACATATCAGTAATCAACTAACAATTGGAGGTACTTATGTGGGAAAAAATTTCCTCAGTTTTAATCGAGTCTTATGAGACTTTTTTCAACAAACTGGCAGATTTCTTGCCGAGTTTAATCGGGGCATTGCTTATCCTTATTGTAGGATGGATTATTGCAAAACTAATAAAGACAGCAGCAATAAAACTATTAAAGCTAATTAAGCTTGATGTTGTAACAGAAAAAGCCAAAATAGATCAGTTTCTAAAAGATGGTGGTAGCAATAAAACGGCTATCGATATCATTGGTGGTATTATTTATTGGCTTATTATGCTAATCGTAATTCTTTCTGGGTTAGATGCCTTAGGCTTGGGAGTTGCTTCAGAACTATTTAATCAAATTATACTGTATATCCCTAATGTTATTGTAGCAGTATTGGCACTTATTTTTGGAGTATTTCTGGCAGGTTTTATTTCTCAAGTAGTTTCAACTTATTTGGCGAATGTAGGAGTTTCAAATTCTAACGTAATTGGTGAAATCGCAAAATATGCAATTATCCTTTTTGTGATTTCTTTATCGCTTACTCAGTTAAGTATTGGTGAGGAGTTAGTTACTAATGCCTTTCTATTATTATTTGGCGCAGTTTGCCTCGCACTGGGGCTTGCATTTGGTCTAGGTGGGAAAGAATGGGCTGCATCAGTAATTAAGAATCTTACGAAATAGACGAAGTTATTTAGTTACATGATAGTTTGAAAGCTCTGTACAAATTTGTGCAGAGCTTTTTTTATTAGAGTTAACCCAAACAATTGCTTCAATTCTTTTTTTTGCACTTATTGTATGCTCATTAAAATATAAGGTTATGAAGCATATAATTATCGTTTTCAAAGTAGTACTAATTATAACTACACTTTTATTGAGGTTTTCAATTGCAAAAGCGCAAAATGTGAAGATCTCAGAACCACTTTCAATGATAAAGTCTATAGAAAGTGACGACCCATTAAGATATTACTTTGGATCTGACCCTGGAATTCCTGGAGGAGATATAAACGGTGATGGTGTAATGGAATACATTATTCAAAATCAATTTTATCCTGATAAAAATACCCTCGAAATAGGAGACTGGATTGAAAATACTTTGATATATAATTTTGATGAAAATGGAAATAAAACTTATTACAGCATAAGGTCAGGGCTACTTTTTGAACCCGCAGGAGATTTGAATGGAGATGGCAGAGATGAATTAGTCGCAATTGTAGACAGCACACTTTATATTTATACCTTTGGACCTGGGGATTTTGATATATCTGGAGATTTAACACAACTTTATGAAATTCATACCTCGGTTACTCTGAACCAATTTGTCCCCACTCATGATTTTGATGATGACGGTTTCAATGATCTACTAATCGGTAGTTATGACTACACTACCGGAAGTTCTTTTCAAATACTTTTTGGAGGAGAGACAGGTGAGAGTTTTGAGTTTAAAGTAGTAGATATATTACCTGACTTAGGGGATGTAGAAATCCAGACTAATGCGGGTGACATTGTAGGTGATGAATCGAGTGATGTAATCCTTTTAGCAACTACCCCATGGCCGCACGAACTTATGGCTGCAGCTTATTCTGTAGATTCACTTAGAAATATCAGTTTCGTAGGTACATCGGACTTTGGAAGTAGTAATGTGGGAGCTACTACTCTTAGATTTTTTGTTGAAAATGTGGATGGTGAATTTAAAGATGACCTTTTGTACAGTGAAGACAGATATATAAGCGGGAAAGGATTTACTCAAATATTTTTCAACGAACCTACACCATACATTGCTCTTTCTGTGGTAGATACAACGGCCTCAAAAACCAGCATTGCTTTAAACGGGCAAATGCCGGATTGGGTAGAGAAGCAAGGCGCGATTGGATTAGGGATTAATCATGTATTAAGAGGGGATATTGGTACAGATAATAATACATCAATTGGGTTATGGCAAAAAGGGTCTTTAAGTATAATAAACGGAAAAGATATTTCGATCGAAAATCCTCTCCCAGAGCCGGTAGTTGTTGAAACACCAAATGAGAATGATATTATATTACAGACTAAATACGCCCCAAACCGACGAAATAGATTTGGATTAGGAAATGACACAGCTTTAGGATGGGGAAATCCATCAGGTCATGTTTCAGGAAGTGCGATAATTCGAGCTTCTAAAATTTTCGGAATTCAGGCTATATTTTCATTTGTTAGGATTAGTTATTTTGAATCAGAAATTCAAGAAACTAAAGTTGTAAAACCAGATGGGGATAATATTTTAATAGACTTAGGTCTTGTAGGACAATGGTTCCCAACACAGTATTTGTCATTATTCGCACAAGTTGGCCTAAAACTTGACTTTATTGGCGCGGAAGAATTTTCATCTCCTACAGACAGCGAACCAACAGGAAGTTTTGGAGCAAATGGGGCACAAGGTGTTACTTTTGGAAAGGGTGTTGATTTTTTTGGGGTTCAATCTGAGAGTTGGTGGAAAAGAGTAGCAACTCCAGATACAGCTACTTTACTTCAATCAATACGGGTAACGGACTTTCAAGAATTTGGAGAGGATGATACTCCAAGGGTATGGACTAATAATATCGGTGACATAAATAATGATGGTTTTGATGATTTATTAATGTCTAGTGGAAACTCATATTCTAATGGTTCACCAGTTAATAAAGCCTGGCTTTTTTATGGTGGAGAAAGTTATAGTTCTATGCCAGATTATACATTTGACTTCGGTCAAGACTCCTCTATTGCAAACACTTATAGTATATTTATAACTACAAAGATGGAACCGCTTAGTGATGTTAATGGTGATGGTATTGATGATTTTGCTTTATCAGTAAATGCTTTTGATAACACTGGAGCAGTATATGTTTATTATGGTGACGAGCAATTTTTTAGTGCCGAAGTTCAGCAAACGGAGTTCAGATATCCAGATTTAATATTAACTCCTGAAGTTATTGAAGGACAAACCATTACTGGATACGGAAAAGATATTAGTTCCGGAGATTTTGATGGAGATGGAGAACTTGATATTGCAATTATCCATTCAGGCTATGGGACACCATCACCGGCGATCATTAACATATTCACAAATGATGGCGATGAGAATCCAGATATTTTCTTAACCACAACACGAGTACCATTAGGAAAAGAAGGTAGTGCAAATGTTTCATCGACTTATAATGGTACCATAACATTTCTACCGAAAGAAGATGGAAAAACACACCAGGATCTATTATTTACACCAGGTGGTTTAAGTGGATATCCCAACGCCATCATATTTGAAGGAGGAGCGGAAGCGGATTCACTGCCAGATATTATACTTCCTAATCCTAACAAATATACCGGATTTGGTTCTATTAATAGTGTTAAACCAGGAGTTGGAGATTTAAACGATGATGGATTTTATGACATCATGATGCTAAGCCAATCTGATAATGAAGATGCTTTTGTCTCGAGTCGAGTATATATGTTCAGTCCAAACTCTGGAATTGAAGCCACAAATATTGAAAATGAGTCTTTTAACCCGTTTGAATATCGATTATCACAGAATTACCCAAATCCGTTTAATCCGAGTACTAATATAGAATTTAGACTTGGAAATACATCAATGGTAACACTAAAAGTGTATGATGTGCTTGGTAGAGAAGTCGCTAACCTAGTTAACAATCAACAATATCAAAGTGGTTCTTATACCGTAAGCTTCGATGCATCAAAGCTAGCTTCGGGAATGTATATTTACAGATTAGAAGCAGGCGGATTTTCTCAAACGCGGAAAATGTTATTGATTAAATAAGCTAAATAGAATGATATTTACTTAGACCTTGTATATTTATACATGATCTATTGGGAAGTTTTTAAGAAAACAGTAAAAGAATATAAGGTTCAAGAGGCGATGAATTATAGTTCATCAATAGCTTTTTATCTCATATTCTCATTGCCAGCTATTTTGATAATTACGGTTTCCATAGCAAGCTCTGCTTATGGAGACGAAATAGTTAGACAGAACCTAATTCAAGAATTTCAAAATCTTTTTGGCCCAGAAAGTGCTCAGGTCATAGATCGAATACTATCAAATTCAGGCTCAATAGGCTCATCTTGGATTACAAAAATAATTGGTCTTGTTACATTACTAGTAAGTGCAACTACCGTTTTTGCATCTCTACAGGATGGCTTAAATCGCATATGGGGTTTAGAACCAAAGCCCGAAAAAAATCTTATTAGTTTTATTAAAAATAGACTCCTTTCATTAGCAATGGCTATTAGTATGGGGTTTTTATTATTGTTTTCTTTAATACTAGATACATTCCTAACTATATTTGAAGAACTGCTTATCAGTTCTTTCTCTGAATCTATATTTAATCTAGTAATATTTGTAAATGTAGTTTTAGGCTTTATAATTATAATGATTGTATTCGCGGGGATATTTAGAATTTTACCTGATGCTAAGATTGCTTGGAAAGATGTTTTAAGTGGTGCTATTCTTACAACGTTTATATTTTCAATAGGGAAATATGCAATTGGCTATTATCTAGGCACAAGTGACCTAATGAACGTTTACGGTGCGGCGGGATCGTTTGTGCTGTTACTTATCTGGGTATACTTTTCAAGTATGATTCTTTTCTTTGGAGCCACCTACACAGAAGTATACTTTATCGAAAAACATGGACAAGTAAAACCGTATAAGAGAACACGATTAGTAGATGGAGTTGATTCTCAAAATACCTAGTCAGCTTCCTATTAACGTAATCACCAACTTTCTGGCTCCACCATAATTTCTATGTTCACATAAATATATTCCCTGCCAAGTTCCAAGATTAAACCGTCCATTAGTTATGGGAATAGAAACGGAAGAGCCAAGAATCGAACTTTTGATATGAGAAGTCATGTCGTCGGTGCCTTCGAAAGTATGTTCATATAGAGAGGTATTTTCAGGAACTTCTCTGTTGAAATGAGTTTCGAAATCTCTACGAACGGAAGGATCAGCATTCTCATTGATAGTTAGACTTGCGCTAGTATGTTTTATATGAACATGAGCAAGACCTACACTGATGTCTTTAATTTCAGGAATTTCAGCTAATACTTTGTTTGTAATAATGTGAAATCCTCTGGGTTTTTGAGGCAAAGAAAACTCTTTCTGAATGGTAATCATAGCTAAATATAATGCTCAAAACCGAATTTAAAAGCATTTATCTTTAGCAGAATACTCAGCGATTACCGAAAACCTATTTCCGATTAATAGCACTTAACTGTAAGAATGGCTGATTCAACGTAGATTCTACATAACTAAGAAAATCCGGAACCATATCATGGATTTGCTCAGATTTGTAGATATCCGTTTTTTGTTTAAAACCAACTCTTACAAATTTTTTCTTTAAAACCCGCTTATCACGATAGGAAGAGTATAATAATCCATTCCTTACATCAAAGATATAAGCCTCTAAATAAGTAGTAAGTCTAGCGTGTTGTCCCGGAACAAAAGGAATCGTAACCAACCCAGCGTAAAGCGGGGAGAGAATATTCATCTCTTCAATATAGATAGTTGAAGAGCTTATAAACAGAACCAGATCAGCTTTAGTCTGAGCTGCATACAAACGCAGTTGCTTTAGATTAATAGGTTTAGGTGTTGGGTTATATCTACTCCAATAGGGATCATGCTGACTTTGGTAATAGGCATTGGGATCCAAAAGTGCGGGAGAAATTTCGACAGCCCGCTGTACCTCTTGTATCGTTAATAAAGAATCCTGAAAAGGAAATTTGTCATGGCTAGCATTATAAATGGCGATACTTGCAGGAATGGTAATCTGAGGAATAGCATCAAACGCTTTTTGAATATCTTCGTCATTAATTTGTTTAAGTGAGTCAGCCTGCACACTTGAAAAAGCAGATAGATAGTGAGAAGTGCCGCATCCTGTACCAAAACAAGATGTCAATAAAATCAAAAGAATAGAACCTTGTACCTTCAAAGCGAGATAGATTTGTTAATGATTCTCAAATGAGACCTCGAAAGCAAAAGAAAGTTCCGTGCTACTATTTCTTTCTATTCTGTTTTTCTTGAATAATACTTTTGTAGAGTTTCCCCATTTTCTTGTCTTTAGCACGTTTCTCATGGGTAGTTCTAGAAAAGTGTGCTTGCTCCCTTTTAAGTTTATGAAAGTTATTGAATGATTCCTGATCAAGTTCGCCCTTGTCAAGAGCTTCTAAAATCGCACAGCCAAGTTCTTCGGTATGGCTACAATCACTAAACTTACAATTATTCGAAAGTGTGTTTATTTGATCAAAGGTTTCATCAACCCCGCTGGAGTCGGTTGTAATACCAAGTTCGCGCATCCCAGGAGTATCAATAATTACTCCGCCTTGTGGTAGAATTAGCAATTCTCTATGGCTAGTAGTATGCCTTCCTTTGCTGTTACTCTCACTTACTTCACTAACTTCCATTTTTGAGTTGGTAAGCAAGTTATTTGTGAGGGATGATTTTCCAACTCCTGATGAGCCAAGTATGCAGTAGGTATTGTTTGAATTGATATGATTGTTTAGTTCTTCGTACCCAGACAGGCTTTCATTACTTAAAGCAATTACTAGAATAGATGGCAATCGTTCACTTATGCTATTAATCAATTGAGCAAGTTCATCAGCTGAGATTAAATCAATTTTACTTAGTAAAACAATAGGTTTTATGGAGGAAGAATTGCAGATAGTCAAATACCGTTCAAGGCGATTTAAATTAAAATCATGCCCAACAGCCTGCATAATAAAAGCCACATCAACATTAGATGCTATTAGCTGACACTCTCCAAATTTACCGACTGCCTGACGTTCTAAAGACGAAAATCGAGGTAAAACCTTAACTATAATTGCGGTTTCATCATCGTAAATGGAAAGATTCACCCAATCCCCGACTGTAGGGAAGTCGGCTCTCGATTCAGCAGAAAAACGAAGACTTCCAGTAATCTCTGCATTGTAAGCTCCAGAACTAGTTTGAACTTCATAACGTTCTTTATGTTCAACCACTACCCGACCAAGTTCTAATCCATCTTGAACTTCATTCTCAATAGCAGTTTTAGCTAAACTATTAAATCCTAAATCTTCTAAAGTCATTCTAATTGTGTTAATTTTTGACAAGATACCAAAAAGATGAAATAAAGGATTTAATGTGAAAATAAGCCCAAACATTTAAGTATTTCATAATCATTTATTGTTTGAAATAGCTGTATATTTAAGGCTTCGAATTTTTCATTCACAAAACACAATGTCACAAGAATTAAGAAATATCGCCATAATCGCTCACGTAGATCATGGCAAAACCACTTTAGTTGATCAAATACTAAGACAAAGTGGGACTTTTAGAGAGAACCAAGAATTAGTAGAGAGAGTAATGGATTCGGGTGATCTTGAAAAAGAACGTGGAATAACCATTAGTTCTAAGAACACAGCGGTAAACTGGAAAGGAACTAAAATCAATATTGTGGATACTCCAGGTCACGCCGATTTTGGTGGCGAAGTAGAACGTATCCTTAAAATGGTAAACGGAGTAATTCTTTTAGTAGATGCTGCCGAAGGCCCGCTTCCACAAACCAAATTTGTACTCCGTAAATCACTAAGTCTTGGGTACAAACCAATTGTTTTGATCAATAAGATAGACCGTGGTGATGCTCGTCCAGATGCAGTTCTTGATGAAGTATTTGACTTATTTGTAATGCTAGATGCAACGAACGAGCAATTGGATTTCCCAGTTCTCTATGCAGCTGCGCGTGATGGATATGCTAAAACAGATCTAGAAGGAGAGAATGTAGATTTATCTCCACTAATGGATAAGATCGTAGAGCATGTTCCGGCGCCTTCACAACCTGTTGAAGACGATTTTAAAATGCTAGTTAGTAGCATTGACTGGAATGACTATGTAGGCCGAATTGCAGTTGGAAGAATTGAGCAAGGAACTATAAAGTTGAATCAGGAAGTTGCACTTGTTAGCGGTAAGGGAGATCTGAAAATGAAAGGTCGAGCTACCAAATTATTTACTTTTAATGGACTTCAAAGGGAGCCAGTTGAAGTAGCATATGCAGGTGATATCGTTGCAATGGCTGGGTATGATTCTGTAAATATCGGAGACACGCTTACATTGGCTTCAAATCCAACTCCACTTGAATATGTAGATTTAGATAAGCCAACAATTGCAATGTATTTCAGAGTTAATAACTCTCCTTTTGCTGGTTTAGAAGGTAAGTTTGTGACTTCAAATCAAATTAAAGATCGTTTAGAACGAGAAGTTCGTACCAATGTGGCAATGAGAGTTGAAGCTACAGGTAGCCCAGATGTATTTAAAGTATCTGGTCGTGGAGAACTCCAAATGGCAATTTTGATTGAAACAATGCGTCGTGAAGGATTTGAGTTTTCAGTTTCCCGGCCAGAAGTATTGCTACAAGAAGTTGATGGCAATGTACATGAGCCAGTTGAAGAAGTTGTTGTTGATGTACACACCGATTACTCTAACAAAGTGATTGATAATCTCCAGAAGAGAAAAGGGATTATGCAGGGAATGAGCCAGGAAGGGGAAAACAATAGAATTGAGTTTCGAGTGCCTTCCCGTGGTTTAATTGGTTTCCGTGGCGAGATGTTAACAGAAACACGTGGAACTGGAATTATGCACCAGCAGTTTGATGGCTACGAGCCTTACGCTGGCGAAATTCCAGGTAGAACTCGTGGAGCGTTAATAGCTCTTGAGAAAGGTGATGTAACTGGATATGCGCTAGAAGGTGTACAAGATCGTGGAATGTTTTTTGTTGAACCAGGCGATTCCGTTTATATGGGAATGGTTGTTGGTTTAAATAACCGAAGTGATGATATGGTAGTTAATGTGGCTAAGAAAAAAGCACTTACCAATCACCGGGCTTCTATTACAGCCGACGCTATAAAAATCTCTCAAGCGAAGAAAATGAGTTTGGAAGAATGTATCGAGTTTATCGCAAATGACGAACTTTTAGAAGTAACTCCTCAAAGTCTAAGAATCCGTAAGAAATTCTTAGATCATAACGAGCGTAAGCGCGAAGAGAAGAAGAAAGCTACTGTATAATTTTTTTCTATTTTTAAGAAATAAGCCCTGATATCAAATAGATGTCAGGGCTTTATTTTTGATTTGATGTTTTCAATCCTAAAGCGAAACCTGAACAAAAAATTCAAAGTTTGAAGATGGATTTCCTGTGAATGCATCAGGTAAAAAACTTTGGCGGAATACAAAGCTCATTGGAAGAACATTCAACATTACATTATCCATAGATAATTCTATTCCGTATGATTTTTGAGTAATCGAATTAGTAGTAAAACTGAACCGCGATTCGGCAACATCATAAAAGAAATTTGCTCTTATTCTTTTAAAGTAAGCAAAGTTAAAAAAGCCCCAATCAGGGTAGAATAAAGGTAGTTTATAATTCAAAGACAGTCTTGATACTTCCTCACTCGAAAAATAACCATAACCTCTAGCGTAATTAAAAAAGTCGGCGTATTGATATCGGTTTGTTAAAAGCTCTTTTTGATATTCACCCTCTACAAGTATGCCATGATTAGCGAAAACCCCAGGAAGGAAGATGCCAGCTTGTGTATTGAATCGTTCTCCATTACTTCCATTTAACGTGGTAGAATAATTCATTGAAAGGTACTGCCCAAAACGAGGTTGAACATTTTGATAGGCTTGTCGACGAATATTATAGACGAATAAAGAGGGCTCCCAAGAAAGTGGTCCATCTAAGGATGTGTCATCCGTCCAATATTGAACAAGATCAGAGCGCACAGACAAACTAGTACTGTAATTTCCTCGTTGCCAACTAAGAGGAATGGATAATCCGGCATTAAAACTCCGCTGATTAAATTCATCCAAAAGAAAAGTAGTTGCAGAAATTTGAGGATCATAAAATACGAAGCTTCGTTCGGTGATGGTTGTACCTAAGCTTATAACAGTGAAATATTTCGAGTACTCTAAATTGCCCGACATCTGGTAGGTTCGTTCATTATGATTAATTCCACCAAATATATTTCCATTCAGGTTATTCAAAATATTACTAAAACCAAGACTTAGCCCCGTAATATTGGTGCCACTTTGTATTCCCCAAGTATGAAGTTTAGTACCATCAAGAACTCCTTGATAATTCTTCACCTCAAAATTTTCTTCGGGAATTTTACCAAGAATATCTTCTTCATTTTCGCTTAAGGTCAGATTAAACCGCGCCATCTCTGTTGGTTCTTTAGGAGCAATGACAGTATCTATGGCATTGGAAAGTGATAAAGAACTTAAAACGTACCCTTGCTCTGTGAATTCACTCATAATGAGGGTTTTTCCATCTGAAGAAATATCTGGCTGATACGCTCCGATTCGAGACGAAGTAAGTTGTGTGATCTGTCTACTATCATTTAAGTCCACGGAAAAAATATTGTCGATACCTGTGTAGGAGGCAGAGAATATAACCGTCTCAGCTCCAACTGAGATATTACCAATAACGTTGTGAGTCCAATCGGTTAGTTGAGTGAGCTCGTTATTTTCTAAATGAAATTTGAAGAGCGCCAATTCACTATTTCGTTTTGCTAAGTAGATGATGAAAGAATCATTAGTGGACCATTTCGGATAAGACAAAAAATCATTATTTGGATTAGGAAGGGTTTCAATTATTGTACCCGATTCAGAATTAAGAATAGTGACTCTATGAATTAGGTCATTCCCCGAGTGTACGGCAACAATCTTGGATCCATTATTTGAGAATTGTGGCGAAAAAAACTTTGTTTTATTTAGAAGGATATTCTTCTCAAGGGTATTCAAATCAAAAGTAACAAGCTTGGTATAATTTCGATTTGACCATCGAGGATCTGTTTCTAACTCTGTCCAAGCTAATTTCCCATTATTCTCCGAAATAAAACTACTTGTTGAAACTCCTATAGAAGTTAAGCGAGAAACTTTTCCATCCTTCAATTGAAAAATAGCAGGTGTTTTTTTATAACTCGAAGATAGATAGACTAAGCTTCCATCCTCTAAAAAATGAGCATATTGATTGTTAGTAACGGTTTTTAAATTTTTGGGAGTTATAATATTATGACTGGTAAGTTCAAGATCGTCAAGCTCAGAGCTCCATTGTTGTTTCAATTCGGTATATGTTTTTTTGTACATTTCTGGCGCGCGCATTCCGGTATGTCTTTTCATCGCCCCTGAAAAAGGATAGATAATAGTTTCATAGGCTCCAGCATCAGCTAAAACATCTTTCCAAATATTAGCTCCAAAGTGGTTCCGCCCGTAGTTCATTATTGCATATCCTAAAGGATAATGGTTTGGGACTAAATCTTTGTAAGAACCATTTCGGGCTTTCATATATGAGTAATCAACATCATTGAATAAGAGTGCACGTTGTTCTTTGAAAAACTCAGGCGTTCTACCACGACCTGAAGAACTAAGAACAGTTTCTGAAATTACCGCATCGCCTTCGAAGTACCAGTTTGGTATACTTAAGTTCATAGCACCAGTCCAGCCTGGTTGTCCGGAAAAAAGATGAAAAAACTTGGTTGCTCCTCTGTTAGCATTGCTGTACTGCAAAGCGTGCCGATATTCGTGGATAGCAAGACCATCCAGAAAATTTATTGAACCAAGTGCATGATTATTTTGAAATGGAGTTGCAAAGAACTCACTCCGGTAGGGAATTAAGGCAACATATCCATTGCTTTGAACTTGATTCGTTTGAAGTACTAAATCAATTTTTTTAGTTTTTGACCCAATGCTTTGAAGTTGCCCATTGTGGATGTAATTAATCAGACGGGCAATTCTGGAAGCTTCTTTATCCTGACCTGCTGGAAAAATTATGCGGACATTATCCGTATCAATTTGTAGCCACTTCACAGAGGGTGGATGCCCTCCAAAATTCTGAGCATGAACCAAACCTTGGATCATCAAAAAAAATAGACAAATAAAGAAAAATTTAAAGGGCATTAAGAGAAGACATTTTAATTCATTTCTGAGTTGGCTTTTGCGCGAAAAATATAGTAATAAAATTGGGCTAGTTTTTTGAACCATAAGTCACCCCATCCCATAAAAAGAAGCTTTTTCTTTGAAGTAAGGATCGAATATCTTTTTTAAAGATTGATTTTCTATGAGGTTCAAATCAGCATCTTTTTCAATTAACTCCATGGCTTTTTCTTTAGCTTGTGCCAATATGAATTGGTCTTCTACAATATCGGCTACTTTAAAATCAGGGAGCCCACTTTGCTTGGTTCCTAGGAAATCACCAGGTCCACGAAGCTTGAGATCCGCTTCAGCTATCTTAAAGCCATCATTAGTTTCCTCCATGGTTTTAAGACGAAAAGCACCTGCTTTACTTACTTTCACATCGGGCATCAGAATACAATAACTTTGTCTTTCACCTCTTCCAATTCTTCCCCTAAGTTGATGGAGTTGAGACAAACCAAATCGTTCAGCATGTTCAATAATCATAATAGATGCATTGGGGACATCCACACCAACTTCAATAACCGTAGTAGAAACCAGAATCTGGATTTCGTTTTTTATAAAGGCTTTCATTACTGTGTCTTTCTCTTCTGATTTCAAACGTCCATGTAAGAGCCCAACTTTAAATTCAGGAAATCGAGTTTTAATCTTTTCAAATCCAGCAGTGGCATCTTTTAAATCCAAAGCTTCAGATTCTTCTATCAAAGGATAGATCACATACACCTGTCCTCCATCCTCAACTTCAGACTTCACAAAAGAAAATACATCTTCTCTTTTTTTTTGCCCACGGATTGCTGTCCTGATTGGTTTTCGGCCAGCGGGAAGTCCTTTTATGATAGAGATATCCAAATCTGCGTAAACGGTCATTGCTAAAGAACGCGGGATAGGAGTGGCACTCATTACTAATATATGTGGATGTTCCCCTTTATTAAGTAATTCTGCACGTTGTTTTACCCCAAAACGATGCTGCTCATCAATTACTGCAAGTCCAAGTTTATGAAACTTGATTTCTTTTTGGATCACAGCATGAGTTCCCACTACAATTTGACACATACCTCCCTCTATATCCGTGAGAACATCGCGACGTAAAGCCGCTTTTTGTCCACCAACCAATAATCTTATGTTTAAATCTAATTCTTTAAGATGATTGGAAAGGGTTCGGAAGTGTTGTTCGGCAAGTATTTCAGTAGGAGCAACAAATGCTGCTTGAAATCCATTATCCAATGCCATTAATAAAGCTCCGATAGCAACAATCGTTTTACCAGCACCAACATCTCCTTGTATCAAGCGATTCATTTGGCGTCCAGAACGAACATCTTTTTTAATATCAGAAAGAGATGATTTTTGTCCTTCGGTTAAACTGAAAGGAAGAAGTTCATTAAAATAACAAGAAGTATACGTGTCAAGCTCAGAAAAAACTTGTCCTGACTTTCGTTCTTCTACCGTATGATGGATTTTTTCCATACTAAGTTCAAAAAGAAAAAGTTCTTCAAATTTAAAACGTTCGAGTGCTTTTTTACGCTCACCATGATCTTGTGGGAAGTGAATCATCCGATAAGCCTCTTTTCGTTCAGGCAAACCTAATTCTTTCAATAAATACAAAGGGATGAATTCTGGAAGTTCCGTTTCTTTAAGTATTAATCTAATCCAAGATTGCATTAAGTTACTTGTAATACGAGTCTGACTGGTTTCCTTGCTTCCAGGATAGATTGCCATAATTCGCGAAAAAGCTTCAAGATCACCTTCATCTGCAATCTTATCAACTTCTGGATGCGCAATAGTAACATTCTTCCCGTACCTTTTTGCGGCTCCAAAGAAAGCAACTACTTCACCTTTCTTAAAAATTTTCTTAAAATAAGATGCGCCTCTAAACCAAACTCCTTTTAAAGAACCCGAATCATCTTTAATAGTGACTTCAAGTCTTTTCTTTCGTCCATAGCCGACTTCGGTTATTGAAGTAACTTTTCCTGTAACAGTAATTTCTTCTCCAGAGCCCATTAAATGAGAAATCTGTTGAACATTTGAACGATCAAGATATCGGCGGGGAAAAAAATTTAAGAAATCTGCAATAGAAGAAATCCCTGCAGTATCGAGCGCTTCGAGCCTTTTTGTGCTTAAACCAGGTAGTGTGGAAATATTCAATTGATATAGTATTATATATCGGTTATAAATTAATACTCTTAATTAAATAAGGTTTTTACCTAAAATGAGTCAATTTGAGGAATTTCATCAAACAAACAGAATATTTAGTAATATTTATTTTGCATTAAGATTCTAAACTTCCCTATATTTGCAAGCTCTCGATTTGATGGCAATAACCAAACATTTGAACAGTGCCAACTATACAACAACTTATTAGAAAAGGTAGAAAAAGTAAGATACGTAAAACTACTGCACCAGCAATGCAAAGTTGCCCACAAAAGCGTGGAGTTTGTACTCGTGTTTATACTACAACACCAAAGAAGCCGAACTCAGCACTACGTAAAGTTGCTCGTGTTCGTTTAACAAATGGGATTGAAGTTACTGCTTATATCCCTGGAGAAGGTCATAACCTACAAGAGCACAGTATTGTATTAATACGTGGTGGTAGAGTTAAAGATTTACCTGGAGTTCGTTACCACATTATTCGTGGTACACTTGATACTGCAGGTGTAGACGGCCGTACACAAAGCAGAAGCTTGTACGGTACCAAACGACCAAAAGCGTAACCATAAAGATTTTAGATTAATCGAGTATGCGTAGAAGAAAAGCAGAAAAACGAGACGTACAACCAGATCCAATATTTGCGGATAAAATGATTACTCGTTTCGTAAACAACCTGATGAAAGACGGTAAGAAAAACGTAGCCCGTAAAATTGTTTATCAGGCATTCGAAATTATTGAAGAAAGAACTGGTGAGACCGGAATTGATATTTTCCGTTCTGCACTTCAAAATTCTACTCCTGTGGTTGAAGTTAAATCACGAAGAGTAGGTGGTGCTACTTATCAGGTTCCTGTAGAAGTTCGTCAAGAACGCGGAACTGCATTAGGTATGCGATGGATTTTGAAAGCAGCTAGATCAAGAAACGACAAATCAATGTCGCTTAGATTGTCTCGCGAATTAATTGATGCTTCAAAAAATGAAGGTGGAGCTGTTCGTAAGAAAGACGAAACACACCGCATGGCTGAAGCCAACAAAGCATTTGCTCATTTTAGATTTTAAAAAATTATTATCAAACACATGTCTGACGTAAAAACAGCAACCGATCCAAAAATTCTTGATACCATGCGCAGAACGCGTAACATCGGGATTATGGCTCATATTGATGCCGGTAAAACCACTGTGACGGAAAGAATCTTGTTCTATACAGGAAGAAGTCATAGAATAGGTGAAGTGCATGATGGCGCTGCTACAATGGATTGGATGGAGCAAGAGCAAGAAAGAGGTATTACTATTACTTCTGCTGCTACTCACTGTATCTGGAAAGATCACCGAATCAATATTATTGATACTCCTGGTCACGTTGATTTTACTGTAGAAGTGGAACGTTCTTTACGTGTTCTTGATGGAGCTGTATTCGTTTTATGTTCAGTAGGTGCTGTTCAGCCTCAGTCTGAGACTGTATGGCGACAGGCTACTAAGTACAAAGTTCCTTGTATGGCATTTGTTAACAAAATGGATCGTACCGGAGCAGATTTTTACAATGTGGTTGGTCAGCTTAACGACAAGTTGAATGCAAACCCAATTCCAATTCAGATTCCTATCGGTAGTGAAGAGAACTTTACTGGTGTTGTTGATTTGATCAATATGCGCGGTATTGTATGGGATGAAGAGTCTTTAGGTGCGAAATATGATGTTATTGACATCCCTGAAGATATGATTGATATGGTAAATGATTACCGTGTTAAAATGCTTGAGGCTATTGCTGACCATGACGAAGAGTTGATGGAAAAGTATTTGATGGAAGAAGAAATTGGTGCCGATGAAATCATCGCTGCTATTCGTAAGGCTACTATTGCAAAGGATATTACTCCTGTTATGTGTGGGACTGCTCTTAAGAATAAAGGTGTTCAGGCAATGCTTGATCGTGTTCTTGATTTCATGCCTAGTCCGCTAGATGTTGTTTCTGTAAAAGGTATTGACCCCAATACAGAAAAAGAAGTTATCCGCGAAGCCGATCCAAGTGGACCTTTTTCTGCGCTTGCTTTCAAAATCATGACCGATCCTTATGTAGGTAAGTTAATATTTACTCGCGTTTATTCTGGTACTCTTGAAAAAGGTTCTTATATCTTAAATTCAACGACTGGAAAGAAAGAACGAGTAGGGCGTTTATTAGAAATGCATGCTAATGACAAGAAAGATGTCGACGCAGCTATTGCTGGTGACATCGTTGCTGTTGTTGGTGTTAAGGAAGTTCGTACTGGTGATACCTTTTGTGATCTTGACAGTCCAGTTATACTCGAGCAAATTACATTCCCTGAACCGGTAATTAAACTTGCAGTTGAGCCTAAAACAAAAGCTGATAGTGATAAATTATCTACAGGACTTCAGAAATTAGCTGAAGAGGATCCTACGTTTAGAGTTCAAACTGATGAAGAAACTGGACAAACCACAATTGCTGGTATGGGTGAGCTTCATCTTGAGATTATTGTAGATCGATTGAAGCGTGAATTCAAAGTTGAAGCAAATGTTGGTGCTCCTCAGGTATCTTATCGTGAGACCATCTCTAAAAACATCACTCACCGTGAGACTTATAAGAAGCAAACTGGTGGTCGTGGTAAATTTGCTGATATTCAGTTTGAAATTGCTCCAATGAGTTACTTTGATAACTACGAAGGGAAGCAAGATCGTGTTTCTCAATCAGAAGGATTTGTATTTATAAACGAAGTAGTTGGTGGTAACATCCCTCGTGAATTTATTCCGTCTATCGAAAAGGGTTTTAAAGCTGCTTTAGATAATGGTATTCAAGCAAACTATGGTGTTCAAAACATTGGTGTTCGTTTGTTTGATGGATCTTATCACGATGTTGATTCCGATCAATTAAGTTTTGAATTAGCTGCTAAGTCTGGTTTTAGAGAGTCAGCAAAAAGAGCTAAACCAGTATTACTTGAGCCTGTAATGAAGGTTGAAGTAACTACTCCAGAAGATTATATGGGTGATGTAATTGGTGACCTTAACAGTCGTCGTGGAATCATTCAGAGTATGAATACTGATCCTAATGGATCTGTAGTAAAAGCAAATGTGCCTCTATCTGAGATGTTTGGATATTCAACGGATTTAAGATCGTTGACTCAAGGTAGAGCGGTGTACTCGATGGAATTCGAAGAGTATACACAAGTTCCCGAGAAGATTGCTCAGGAAATTATTGAAAGCCAAGCATAACAATTTTTAAACATTAAACTGATTTAAATCATGGCAAAAGAGACCTTTCAGCGAAATAAACCCCACGTAAATGTGGGA
>CAXBBW010000013.1:0-137733 GCA_963974345.1 uncultured Balneolaceae bacterium
GAGTTTGGTGCTAGTTATAGCGTAGTTATAACTTCTGATCTCCCATCTATAGAGAATGGAATTCTTACGATTAGAGTTGGCTATAGTGGTTGCAATGCTGGTCATTCTTTTGAGTTTAAAAATAGAATAACAAATTCATTGTCAGAAATTTGGTTACTTAAACTTACAAATGATCAACTCTGCGATGCCTATTTTGTGGAAGACTTAGCTTTTGTTCTTTCAGAAAGTATTCTTAATTCTGATGAAATAGTCCTTGCTACTCCAAATGATGAAAGAATTTCTCTCTGATTTCTTAAGTCAACGCTCTAAAAGTGACTAAGTTTTTCCAAGGTATCAAGAAATCTTTATCTAAATTACCAAGGACTGAAACCCTTCGCTTGAGTACTAAACTTATCGTGTAAACGAGTAAATACATTATGACTGCTTTTTCAATTTTAAAAAGTATCCAGATCTAACTTCTTCTCTATTAGATAAAAGCTTTAAATGTGCTTCATTTTACTATTTCTAAACAGAATTTGTGTATCTCCCATTGGAGCCTGCCTAACGGCAGTCAGCGGTGGCCGAAATCAAACGTTTTTGATTTCAGAGGGAGGATGTGGTGGTGGGAATAAAGTTAGAACCTATTACACCCCTAAATCCCTCTCAAGAAGGGACTTATTATATTGAACTAAATTAAAAGATTGTGAACTTATTCAAGCTCACATATTCCGTCTGTACTGGCCACCAACCTCATACAATGCATGTGAAATTTGTCCCAAGGAAGCGACTTTAACAGTTTCCATTAATTCTTCAAATAGATTTCCGTTTTCTCTAGCTACGGTTTTAAGCTGGTCGATCGCTTTTTCTACTTCAGATTCATTTCGTTTCCAGAAAGCTTCTAAATTATCAATTTGTTGCTTCTTCTCTTCTTCTGTAGAACGGATGAGTTCAACGGGTTTCTTATCTTCTTCAGAGCTTTTACCAAAAAAGGTATTTACCCCTATTATTGGAAGTTCACCAGAGTGTTTCTTGCTTTCGTAATACAAGCTTTCGTCTTGGATTTTTCCACGCTGATACATGCTTTCCATGGCTCCTAATACGCCACCTCTTTCCGTGATACGATCAAACTCGGTAAGGATAGCTTCTTCTACCAAATCGGTGAGCTCTTCAATGAAGAAAGAGCCTTGATTTATATTTTCGTTTTTAGCCGTTCCCAACTCTTTATTTATGATCATTTGAATCGCTAAAGCTCTACGGACAGATTCTTCAGTTGGAGTGGTAATTGCTTCATCATAAGCATTGGTGTGCAATGAGTTACAATTATCATAAATGGCTAATAATGCCTGTAAAGTTGTTCGAATATCATTGAACTGAATCTCCTGAGCATGTAATGATCTACCGCTAGTTTGAATATGATATTTCAGCTTTTGAGATCGATCGTTGGCATCATATTTATTCTTCATTGCTACTGCCCAAATTCGTCGTGCTACACGACCAATAACTGCATACTCAGGATCTAATCCATTACTAAAAAAGAAGGATAAATTATGAGCGAAATCATCTACACTTAATCCACGCGCTAAATAGTATTCTACAAATGTAAACCCATTCGCTAAGGTGAAGGCTGCTTGAGTTACAGGATTCGCTCCTGCTTCAGCAATATGATAACCGGAAATAGATACGGAGTAATAATTACGGACTTTATTCTCTGTAAAATACTCCTGAATATCTCCCATCATTTTAAGGGCAAACTCCGTAGAAAATATACATGTATTTTGAGCCTGATCCTCTTTTAAGATATCAGCCTGAACAGTTCCTCTTACCGAACTCAGTGTTTTCGATTTAATTTCAGCATAGACTTCTGGCTCAACCAATAGATCTCCAGTAACACCAAGAGTATTCAAACCAAAGCTATTATTCCCTTTTGGAATCTCATTAAAATAAGTCGGAGCTTCAATTCCACGTCCTTTAAAGAATGCTTGAATTTTCTGTTCTGCTTCTTCCCACTTCCCTTCTGCCTTCAAATATCGCTCAACTTCCTGATCAATTGCCGTATTCATATACATCGCTAAAATCATTGGTGCAGGACCGTTGATAGTCATAGATACAGAAGTGGTTGGAGAAGTAAGCTCAAAGCCAGAATAAAGCTTTTTCATATCATCTAGTGTACAAATACTTACTCCTGAATTTCCAATTTTACCATAAATATCAGGTCGAAAGCCAGGATCTTCTCCATACAAAGTAACCGAGTCGAAGGCTGTTGAAAGTCGAGCAGCTGGCAATCCTTCACTTACGTAATGAAATCTTTTATTGGTTCTTTCAGGAGTTCCTTCCCCAGCAAACATACGTGTTGGGTCTTCCCCTTCTCTTTTAAAAGGAAATACTCCTGCTGTATAAGGGAAATACCCAGGTAGATTTTCTTTGAGAGCAAATTTAAGCCGTTCCCCAGCATGTTTCGTTTTGGGGATTGCTACTCGTGGAATTTTCAACCCACTTAGAGACTCACGATATAACTCTGTTTTAATAACGTTATCACGTATTTTACTTTTAAAAACTTCACTTTGATAATTTTCTGAAAGCTCATCCCAATTCTCTAAAATAGCTTTTGGAGTTCTATCCAGTTCATCTTCCCATCGTGATTTCATTTTAGATAGTTGCTCAATAATAGGCTTTTCAACATCGTTAACTTCATCAAGTTGTGAAAGTGTCCCTCTGATTTCATCCCATCTCGAAGCGATATCAACTTGCTGATTTGCCCATTCATGATAATTTCGAATGGTCTCGGATATCTCCGATAGATATCGAACTCTTTTCCCAGGAATGATAGCTTGAGCCTGAATACTCTCTGCAGGCTTAGAATTGGTATAAATCGATGTTTCCCAGTTAAGCTCATACTTATCATTGATCCTGTCGACCATCGCTTTAAACAAGCGATTTACACCTTCGTCATTAAATTGAGCTGCAATAGTTGGAAATACCGCCATTTCTTCGGGTTTCGCGTGCCATTGTCCAGAATTTCGAAGCATTTGTTTACGAATATCGCGAAGTGCATCTAAAGACCCTTTCTTCTCAAACTTGTTTAATACTACCAAATCAGCTAAATCAAGCATATTGATTTTCTCAAGCTGAGTTGAAGCACCATATTCACTCGTCATCACATAAATCGGAATATCCGTCAAGTCTACAATCTCGGTTCCACTTTGACCGATTCCACTTGTTTCCACGATAATTAAATCGAAGCCAGATGCTTTGTACAAAGCGATCACAGATTCTAAAGCTGCACTTGTAGAACGATTTGAAGCTCGAGTTGCCAAACTTCTCATAAATACTCGCTTAGTATCAATACTGTTCATACGAATTCGATCGCCAAGTAGTGCTCCGCCTGTTTTCAATCTGGATGGATCGACTGAAATAATACCGATGGTGATATCCTCAAACTCGGTTAAAAAACGTCGTACTATTTCATCTGTTAAAGAGCTTTTTCCTGCGCCGCCTGTTCCTGTTATTCCTATTAAAGGAATCTTATGATTACTATCAGATAATATCTCTTTACCATTGTCATACAATAATTTACAATTAGTATATTGAATAATATCTGAATCATTATTCTCTAACGAAGTAATACATTTTGCAATCGAAATTGTATCTTTCTCTAGTACTTTAACGGGTTGAATTTTTTGCGTTCGAACAGGATCGAAATCACATTCTTTTAGCATGACATTGATCATGCCTTGAAGTCCCATTTTACTTCCATCCTCTACTGAAAAAATACGAGTGACCCCTGCATTGTGAAGATCATCAATTTCTTCTTGAACAATAACTCCTCCTCCGCCACCGAAAACTTTTATGTGATTAGCACCTTGTTCTGCTAATAACTCAACCATGTATTTAAAATATTCTACGTGTCCACCTTGGTAAGAACTTATCGCTATTCCTTGCACATCTTCTTGGATTGCACAATTTACAATTTCATGAACAGATCTATTATGACCTAAATGAATCACCTCAGCTCCACTACCCTGTAAAATACGTCGCATAATGTTGATGCTTGCATCATGACCATCAAATAAACTTGCAGCTGTTACAAAGCGAATTTTGTGTTTTGCAGAATATGGCTTTGAAGAATACAAATCTTTGCTTTCAGTACCTTCTTTAATAATACTTGAATTTCCTTTAGTTGACATCTATGATGTTTTTCAGTTCATGGAAGCGTTTCCAAACATACGGTATTTTAAAGAGATTAATTCCTAAGTCTTATTAAAAACACGTAAAGATTTTGAGACTCAATTTATTGTTGGATGATTAGTTATATTACCTCCAATCCATAAATCTAACAGATTAAACTCTTCGATATACGGCTCTAATGCTGGCCAATCAGGTTTGAAGTAGTCAATTACTTTTTGTTGTTCTTTTATACCCGCTAGAATTCCATTTTTCATCATGTTTTTTTGATTATCAGAAACCATAGGAAGATTTTCAATTTCATTAATTTGGGATTCTACTCCCGCTCTCTCTTCGTCTAAACTCTTTTGATCTTTCATCGAGCCATACCCTGCATTTATTCTTTCACTAAGCTTATCAAATTCTTTAGGCTCATAACCGAGACTTTCTACCCAAAGATTTCTTTCTTCATAATAGGCAACAATAACATCGTCATATTTGTCAGCTTCACTTTTATATTTTAATTGTAATTCATGGGCATTAATCATGGTAATAAACCATTTCTTTACGTCTTTCTTTAATAAGGCTTCTTCAAATGGTTGTGCTTTAATCGTAAATGTGAATATTAAAAATGAAGTAAGCGCCAATGTTATAATTCTAGTCTTTTTCATCTGTTTTAAAAAATACTTAGCTATTGTTTGAGTTTTCGAAATTACCAGAGGTTTATTCATTATCAATGTATTTATATAATAGAAACTACTATATGGAAATAAAATTTCAATTCCTGTTCTTCTTAACCTCTTTTAAAACCTATTAAATGTATCTTGAAACTTTCGATAAATGTATTTAAGCGCTCAATAAGAATTTCATTGTATGTTATCAAAGGATTTTATTTCGAATCAAAACATGATAGAAAAGCTTTCTGATTTGGGTGAATTAAGATCATTCAAAAAGAATGAAACTATTCAGAATGAAGAAACCCTAATATACGCCCTTCCTATTGTAACAAAGGGTTCGATTAGAGTTCTTCAAACTGATGATGATTTTCGAGAGATGTTCTTGTACTACATCAAGCCCGGTGAAACTTGCATAATGTCGTTTTTGGGTGGCATTCAACAAGAGAAAAGTAAAATCAAGGCTGTTGCTGAGGAGGATTCTGAGGTATTGATGATCCCCATACATAAAATGGATTCAGTGATTCGTGAATACCCTGAATGGGTTGGATATATTTTTAAGGTTTACTACAACCGCTTTGAAGAATTACTTGAAGTTGTAAATGAACTAACTTTTAAAAATATGGATGATCGTTTGCTTAGTTACCTCCAAAAGAAGAAAGTTGCTACGAAATCCTATACACTATCTATAACACATGAACAAATTGCTAATGATCTTGGAACTGCAAGGGTAGTCGTATCACGTTTACTTAAGCAACTTGAGAATAAGAAACTTATCGAACTCGGTAGAAATAAAATTACGCTTCTGTAACAAAAGTGACTGAACTTGCTAGATCCATTTGATAACTTTGTTAGGTAATCAAATCTCTAACCTATTAATTATATAATGTTTCAGGCACTAAAATCAATATTCAGTACTAAAGAACCCGTCGATTTTAAAGAGTTATTAAAGAATGGAGCTTCCATAATCGATGTACGGACTCTCGGAGAGTTTAAAGGAGGTCATATTAAAGGCTCAAAGAATATCCCCCTTCAAACATTACAAAATAATTTTAAAAAAATAGATCAATCTAAACCAGTTATTGTATGCTGTGCATCAGGGGCTAGAAGTAGTTCGGCTAAACGTCTATTAGAATCAAACGGATTTACAGACGTGTATAATGGTGGCGGATGGCAAATATTAGATTATCAATTACAATAGCGTGACTACACAAATCCTTCATACTATTTTATCAGATTGGCACTTAAGAAGAGTACTGGGCTTATTAGCTGGGATTTTCTTTTTGATTCAATCCTTGATGTATAAAGATCCTATTGTTGGTTTATTAAGCGGCATTTTTTTCTTTCAAGTTCTAACAAATAAAGGTTGTTTTGGAAGATCAGGTTGCTCAATACCAAGTACAGATTTAAAAGAAGAAAATGAAAGTAAAGAACCAAATTATATCGAAGTAAACTGAAATCATGAATTCAACAAATAGCTCTATAAATCTAACTTTCAGCGAATTGATTAATGGTGAGACTCCTGTTCTAGTTGATTTCTATACCGATTGGTGTGCTCCTTGTAAGATGATGGCTCCTATTCTTAAAGAATTAAAATCACAGCAAGGTGATAGTATAAATATTATAAAAATTAATGCTGAAAAGAATCCAGATGCTGCAATACGGTATCAGGTTCGAGGAGTACCGACACTCATTCTATTTCAAAATGGTAAAATTTTATGGCAACAATCTGGGGTACTTCAAGCCAAACAACTTCAAAGTATTATTGAATCAAAAATTAAAGTGAACTAAGATGAATACAACTCACAACTATGAAATAAATTTAGAATGGAATTCAGAGCGTATTGGAGAAGTAAGCTCTCCCGTACTTAACAATTCTATTGAAATTGCTACACCACCTGAATTTCCTAAAGGAATTGCGGGAATATGGTCTCCAGAACATCTTTTTGTTGCATCGGTGAGCAGTTGCTTAATGACAACATTTTTAGCTATCGCTGAAAATTCAAAGCTTGAATTTTTAAGTTTAGATATAAATGCTAATGGAACTTTAGATAGAAAGGATGGAAAATTTCTGATTAGTAAAATAGAACTCAAACCAATTTTAACTATTCCTAATGAAACTAATCGGGATAAAGCAGAACGTATACTTAACAAATCTGAGGCTGCTTGCCTTATTTCTAACTCTATTCTTTCAGAAATTAGTATGGAACCAAAAATTCTGATTTCTGATCCAGAATTAGTGAATTAATTCATTTTATAGATTAGTCTTTTGCATCAGTACTAGAACCTTCGTTGTCTGGCTTTTCCTTAGGATTTTTGTAAACAATAGTTCGGTATGGAAATGGAATTTCAATTCCTTCTCGATCGAAACGCTTTTTAACACTTTCCATTGTATCAGCACCAATTATAAAGGCATCTGGCGGATTTGCTGTTGTAGCCCACGCTCTTAGATTTACTGAGAAATCACCAAGTGATATCACTCGTACGGGTACTATTTCTACTCCTTGATCAATTTCTTCTTGGGTTCTATAGTCTTTGAAATTTGGATGAACAAGTATCTCTTCTTGAATAATCTTACGAGCTAAGTCGATATCTGAGTCATAGCTAATTCCAAAATCGATCCACTTTATGATTTTATCCTCTTTATAATTAGAGTTGATAAGAACTTCGTCACTAATCACAGAATTTGGAATAATGATTCGTTTATTTTCAAAACTACGAATTACCGTGTGACGCAGATTTATATCTTCCACCACACCCATTAAATCTGTTCGTATTTGTAACCGGTCATTAATTTTATATGGTTTAAAAATAACAATGAAAATACCACCTACAATATTCGACAGAGCTTGTTGAGAAGCAAACCCAATTGCTATTGCAAATAATCCCGCTCCTGCTAGTAAAGAAGCTGCAATTACTCTTAAAGGGGGAATCATATAAATTGCAAAACTAATGCCGGTTAGATAAATTAGAACAGAAACACCCCTTTTTAAAAACTTTAGGTTAGTTAAATCATGTGCCTCACTTTCTCCAAGCTCTGCTTTCTTAATCGCCTTGTTAAAAATTCTTCTAGTAATCGTGGCAATTATAAAAGTAGCAACCAGAATAAGTCCAATAATAATTGGTAAATGCCAAATCTGAGGTATGTATTCTAGAATTTTTTCTTCCATTAAAACTGTATGATTATTTCTGAGGTAAATCCTCGCTGAATTGTTATTCCTCTTTGTATGTAATAAGGTTCTGGTTCTTTATAAGGAGAAACCGATCCTATATCCCATTTTCCGTTATTGTTTTCATCTTTAAATACAGTAAGAATATAAGTAATTGGTGCGAGCTCTTGTAGTAATGTAGAATTCGTAAAAACAGAATCTAAGCTAAAAGATATCGATTCATTTTCTAATGTATAATTGAATACATCGGATGAATCTGCACCACGAACTTCAATATTTAACTCTCCAAGATCTGTATTACTCCAAATTTCAGGATTAAAAATCTGTCTTCTTTGAGTAGCAGGATTCCAAACTAAGAATTGATAGTCAATCCCTTCAATCCATTGCCCTTGTGGATCTATAAAGAGCTTATTTCTCACTGTTCTAATTGCTGGCCAATCATCAAAAGAAACATCCCCTTCAACAACTACTACCGAGTCTAAAATCATAGCATCAAAAATTGGTGCTGCATAGGTAACTTCAAGACTTTGGTAAGGAAATAGACCATTTTTAGTTTCATGCGCGATAACCCTTTGTAAGGTAGTATCTGACTGAGAGCTTCCTTCAAACACAACACCTGAAGTAATAACATCATTGCCTGAGTTGTCAGTAATTCCATTTATCGATAGTGTATATAATATAGTTTCACTTAATGCTGAATCTATTTCCCCAAATAATACGAAAGGATCTTTCTTGGAAATATAAAGTGGGTAAGCTCCCGAAAAAGCGTTCCCTAATGAATCCAGAATTGTTATTTCAGAATCATTTTCAATTTTTATATTCTCATTAAATCGAAGTCTTAATCGGTTTGATGAGAACATTCCTACACCCTGAAGCTTAGGCGATAACGTGTCTATTTGCACAACATAAAGAACGTCTAAAGTATCCTGACCTGCCTTTGTAAGCTCAATAAAATTTTTTGAGAAGACCTGTGCTGATTCATTTGATTTATCCCAGATTTTATTCCGATTACGATCATCAACAAATATGGCTTGGTACCTCCCTTCTCTTAAATAAGAAAACTGAAAAACACCTCCTGTATCCGTTTCTGCCTGATACGTTGCTTTCTTTGTTAAATCAATTGGAGCTCTATACAAAAGAACTTTCCCTCCTTCAAAAGATTCTCCCGTGTCTGCTTTTCGAATTCTACCAGTTACATCTCCTTCGTCAATCTCATCTCCAGTTGATATAGCAAGAGTAATCGGCTTTCCAATTTTGTTATTCCGTGTATCAGAAATTTCAGCCCCTAAGGTTAAAATAATAGTTGTAGAATCCGGTAGATCGTCTTTAAATTCTATTATTAATTTTTTCTTCTTCCATTTCAATGAATAATCTAATCCTAAATCAGGCTCAACGGTTATACTATTTGGAACAGATGTTCTACTAACATATTCTGAGAATTGAAACTCAAATAAATTACCTCTAAAATTAGTAGTCCCCGATTTGGGAGTGGTTTCGAGGAGTTTAGGTCCTTCCGTGTCTCTTATCCCTCCAGTGGGTGCAATAGGTGTAGCACATGCGCTAAAAAAAACTAAAAGTACTAGCACTAAAATGTGATATAACAACGGAGTTTTTTTAACGTACATTTGTGCGAGCTTTAAAATTAAGCGAATATACAAACGGGATTTTAAACTTATGTGGGTGAGCATAAATTAAAGAATGACTCTTCGGATTGAAAATATAAATAAAACGTTTTTAAGCCTTGTAATAATAGTTGGATTAATTATTAGCACATCGGGTTGCCATTCTTATATGCTGGATAATGCACAGTCTGACTTACGGGATTCTTTTTCAGATGGTGATTTCAAAAAATCTCAAGAACTCTTAAATCAATTTCAAGATAAGGATTTGTATCGTTCAAAAGATGCCGTTCTCTGGAATCTTGAAAATGGGATGGTTTATCATTTTGCTGGAAAATATGACTCTAGCACCACCTTTCTTAATCAAGCAGAACTGAGTATTGAAAATAATTATACAAAAAGTCTTAGTCGTGGATTTGCCTCATTTCTGACTAACGATAATAAACTCGCTTACGATGGAGAACCTTATGAGAATGTGTATTTAAACGCTTTCAAAGCATTGAATTTTGTTCATCAAAAGGATTGGGAAGGCGCTTTAGTAGAAACTCGAAGAATGTCTTTCAAAATGGAGCAACTAGATATTAAAATAAAAGGTCTTGCTGATGCACTTTCTAAAGCAGATTCTACTGGAAAAACAGAATGGTCATCTGGAAAAGTAAATATTCAAAATAGTGCTTTCAGCCATTATCTTTCCTCAATTCTTTATGCCAAAACAGGTCGACCAGATAACGCACGTATTGAATTTGAGAAACTAAAGGTAGCACTTACAGAGCAAGCAAAGCTTGGGAATTATGAACCGTTTGACGTCTCAAATCTTAAACAAGTACAAGAACCAGAAACATATAATGTACTTCTTACTAGTTTTACGGGGCAATCACCTTTTAAATCTCAAGAAGACATCAGGCTTTGGGATGAAAATTTTTATATAAAATTCTCTTTTCCCATAGTAGAGCTTTATAACACTCATGTTTCTGGTGTTAGAGCTGTTTTAAATGGTGAGAAAGAATTAGATCTTCACTTAATTGAAGAAATGGATTTGGTTTCGAAAGATGTATATAAAGCTAAGCAACCTATTATTTATGCACGTGCATTTACCCGAGCACTGGTTAAATCAGGTGGAACTGGAGTTCTTAAAAAAGCTATAAAAGATGAAAACGAAACATTAGGATTTGTAGCAGCAGTACTTGGTTTTATTTATAAAGAAGGAAGCGAAAAAGCAGATTTAAGAGGTTGGCAGACTCTTCCAGGGCAAGCTTGGATGAATGTTGTTAAACTCCCTCCCGGTCGAAATACTGTAACCCTTGAATATATTTCAAGGACTGGACGTGTTCTTTACTCAGAAGATTATACCGTTGATGTAAACGAAAATACTGACCTCGAACTTATTGAATCAATTTATTCTAAATGAAAATCTATAACCCAAATAACCTATAACGAAATGAAATATTCACTATTCAGTATAATTATGATTGCCATGCTAATAACTGCATGCCGACCATCAAATAAAGTAACTCGCATGGATCCTGGAACTACAACCGATCTTTCTGGAAAATGGAACGACACCGATGCCCGTCTTGTGGCAGAAGAAATGATATCTGATGCATTGACAAAGCCTTGGTTAAATCAATTTAGCAGAAACAATCAACAGCCTCCGGTTGTAATTGTAGGTCGTGTTCGAAATGAAAGTATGGAACACATCGAAACTGAAGTATTTACAAAAGAGATGGAACGAGCATTTGTTAACTCGGGATCGGTTTCTGTTGTAGCAAACTCACAGGAACGTGCAGATATTCGCGATGAAAGAGCTGATCAACAAGCCAATGCATCTTATGAAACAACTAAAAAAATGGCTCAAGAACTTGGAGCCGACTTCATGATGATTGGTAACATCAATTCCATTGTTGACGAAACAGTAGATAACAGAACGCTAGCTGTATTCTATACCGTAAATCTTGAGCTAGTTAATGTTGAAACTAACCAGAAAATTTGGATTGGAAATAAAAAAATCAAGAAACTAATCGAACGAAAAAACTATCGTGGTTGATTAGATTCTAAATCTTTGAAAAGGCTTTCTGTTTTTCAGGAAGCCTTTTTTTATTTTGAGCTATGCTTTCAAATCACCCAGCTATCTACACCGACTTTTATGAGCTCACAATGGCTCAAGGTTACTTCCTTTCAGGAAAACATGATCAAGTCGCAACTTTCGATTACTTCTTTAGAAAATGCCCTTTCAAAGGTGGTTATGTAGTTTTTGCAGGAACTAGTGATTTTCTTGAAATCCTTAAAAATTTTAGATTTAATAATGAAGAACTTCAGTTCCTAAAACAAAAAAGATTTAAAGAACAATTTCTGGCATTCCTCAAAAAATTTAAATTTAAAGGGACAATATATTCAGCAAAAGAAGGTGAGATCATCTTTCCAAATGAACCTGTTTTAAGAATAGAGGGCACAATTCTTGAAGCTCAAATTATTGAAACTCTATTACTTAATATTTTAAATTTTGAATCCCTTATCGCTACGAAAGCATCTAGAATACGTCAGGTAGCAGAAGATAAAACAGTTCTCGATTTTGGACTTCGTCGAGCTCAGGGATTTGGAGGTATACAAGCCAGTAAAGCCGCAATTATTGGTGGACTTGATGGAACCTCAAATGTTTTTTCAGGAATGGAATATGACATTGAAGTGAGTGGCACGATGGCTCATTCTTGGATTCAATCATTTGATAATGAACTCATCGCTTTTCAAACCTATGCTAAGTTTTATCCAGATTCTTGTGTTCTTTTAGTAGATACTTTTGATACAATTAACAGTGGAATCCCGAATGCAATTAAAGTAGCAAAAGAATTAGAGGAGAAAGGGCATCAATTGAAAGCTATTCGTTTAGATAGTGGTGATCTTGCCTACCTTTCTAAAAAAGCACGAAAACTACTAAATGATGCTGATCTCCAATACGTTAAGATTGCAGCATCAAACCAGCTTGATGAACATTTGATCCGCAGTTTGAATGAGCAAAATGCTCCCATTGATTTATATGGAGTAGGTACAAAGTTGGTAACAGCTTATGATCATCCAGCACTTGATGGTGTTTATAAATTGAGTTCTATTAATAACAAACCAACACTTAAAATTTCTGAAAATGTAGAAAAGATTACCCTTCCAGCTTCCAAAAAAATTATTCGCTTTTTAAATCAAGATGGAAGTTTTAATTGTGATGGAATACTTCTTGAAAATGAAACGAATGTAGATTCTATTCTTCACCCCCACTTCCCTACAAAAAAGACCACCGTTACTCATCTTAAATCTATTGAACTTCTTTCAAAGATAGTAGATAAAGGGGAACTTATAAACGAAATTCCGTCAGTAAAAGAAAGTGCAGCTTATGCTAAAATACAGCTCTCTAAACTTAGTGCAGAACATCGTCGGTTTGACAATCCTCATGTTTACAAAGTTGGGATTAGCAGTAAACTAGCGGAATTGAGAGACGAACTTATAAATCAAAAACATTGATGAAAGCATTAATACTCATAGATGTTCAAAACGATTTTTGCCCGGGTGGAAAACTAGCTGTTCCAAATGGTGATGAAATTATTCAACCTATCAATAGGATAATCCCTTTGTTTGGTCATGTAATTCAAACACAAGACTGGCATCCTAAAGATCACCTCTCTTTTGCTTCAAATCATAATGGGAAATCAGAATACGAAAGCATTGAACTAAACTATGGCGAACAAGTTCTTTGGCCGAATCATTGTGTTCAAGGGTCATTTGGTGCTGAGTTTCATTCTGAATTAAATACCAAAGCTACACAGCTTACCGTTAGAAAGGGATTTAGAAAAGAGATCGATTCATATTCTGGATTCACAGAAAACGACCACAAAACTAAAACTGGTTTAGATGGCTTTCTTTCTTCATTAAACATAAATCAACTTTTTCTATGTGGCTTAGCAACTGACTTTTGTGTGAAATGGACAGCCTTAGATGCTCGTAAATTAGGATATGATGTTTATGTAATTGAAGATGCTGTAAGGGCTATTGATTTGAATAATTCTCTTTCAATTGCAATATCTGAAATGTTGGATAAAGGAGTCCACTTTGTCCAATCAGAGAATATTCATAGGATAATTGAATGATCAAAAATTTCGACTTTTGTATTCTAGGAGCAGGACTTGCTGGGGTTTCATTAGCTCATGAGCTTTTAAAAGAGAATGCGACCGTTTGCTTGGTTGACCCAAACGGCATTGCATCTGGAGCTTCAGGAACACCACTTGGGCTAGTAAATCCTGCTACCGGGAGACATGCAACCTTAACTTGGGAGGCAGAAAATTGTTACTCATCTATTCTTGAAAACCTAACTTTAATTCAGAATCAAAGTTCTACTCAATTCTATAAAAAAAATGGTGTTCTTCGACCAGCTTTAGATGAAAAAATTGCATCTAGAATGAAAGAAAATTTTGAATCTACACAATGGCCAACCGGTTGGATTGAATGGCTAGATGAGAAAGATGTGAAAGAATTTCATTCAGGGATTAGCTGTATTGGAGGAGGAATTTGGCTCCCAGTAGGAATTACAGTTGATATTTCTTGTTATTTAACTGAATTCATAAATTTTCTTACTACAAAAAGACTCATTACTTCTTTTGGTCTTGACTATTCCATTATGAATACAAAAACTTTTTGGGATCTTCAATTGTCAAATGGAGAAAAGATTCGTTCTAATAAACTAATCTGTACTACTGGATCTTCAACTAAAGAAATTGACCTATGGAGAAATATCCAAATACATAAAGTTAAAGGTCAGTTAGCAGTTTTAGAATCATCTAAACCTCTTACTTTTGATCATGCGGTTTCAGCATTAGGGTATATTGCTTCAATCGATTCCAATAAATTTGTTATTGGAAGTACCTACGAACACAAGTTCGAACATGAAGGAATAGATCAACAAGGATTAAATTATCTGATGAGTCGATTTGAAAAAGTTCTTCCAAATTTAAAAAAGAACTCTAAAGTAGTTTCACAATGGTCAGGAGTACGAGCTTCAACTCCAAATAGAATGCCAATTTTGGGTGAACATTCTGAGTTAAAGAATCTATTCACATTTTCGGGTTTAGGTTCAAAAGGGCTTCTTTACTCTGCATACTTGTCTAAACAATTAACAAACCATTTAATTCAGAATACCCCTCTACATTCTGTAGTAGATATACAAAGGTTTCAATAAAAAAAGCCTCACCAATTTCTTGATGAGGCTTTTTTTGATAAATTTCTTTATTTAAAACCGAATAAGTAGTCCACTCCATGCCACAGCAGCCGAACTGCCATTCTCTCCAGAGTTAGCAACAGTAGATGCCGCAAAAGTTAATTCGAGGAATCTTAGATCAAGCCCTAAACCCGCAGAATAAGTAGCTGAAGAATAGCCTCCCACTCTTGTCCCAAATCGCACTGGAAGAATTCCAAAGAATCTATATTCAGTGCCTAAGGTGAGTGCACTACGTTTACTATTTGTACCTACATCATTGAATCCAAATCCATAATCAAGAGTAGTAGTTAGCTTACCTAAAGTTAAGGCTGCTCCAAAATTATACATACCCGGTAATTGATATTTTTGTGCGCTTAGAGCTTCTGAACTAAAGCCTCCGTATACATCATTTTGTAAGCTATCACCTAGATCAGAAAAATATTCATTAGGAGTTTTATCACCTACATCCCCATCAATAGTAACAATACCTCCAGCAGTAACTCTAGACGGACTAGAATTATAATTAACACTTCCAAGATCAGTCATTGACATTGAAAGTCTTAAAATTTGCCTTTTCCCAAAAAAACCTAAAGCGGGAAGTGAGACATCCAACTCAGCAGTAATACCAAGGTCAAGTCCGAATCCCGAACCTAATGTACCAACATCAGATCCACTGTAATCAAAGAAATCACCTAATTTTGCATCAGGGTCTATTTCACGGGCATTAGAATAAGCTGTGAGTTGATCCGATATTTCACCATAGGTGTAAAGTGAATAATTGAAATCATGGACAATACTTCCCTCAGTTGCTCCAGAAATTGAATTTACAGTCAGATTTGAAGTGAAATCAAGTTCGGTAGATTGTATACCAACTATATATTTTGGAGCGGCACCAGCATATACTTTTATTCCATTAATAAATGGTAGTTTTTCAACTAAACCTGTAAGTGGTATTGGCAATTCCATGGCAAATCCTACAGATACTTCAGCAAAAGAAAGTGCGCGATAATTAAAATTTACAGGTACAGGAGAGGAAAAATTTCCGGAATCAAATCCATAAAAAGCTAACTCCATAAAACCCTTATTAATTGTTAAGTCTTGGGTAGTTCTCACTCGAGTAGCTAAACTGAAAGCCATTTTATTGCCTCTATTGGAAAAACCAAATGGAACAATACTTAATGTGCCCGCTAATTCTCGAGTATTTGAATCATTAGATCCAAACCAATCATTAAGCATATCCTCTCTAACTTGTCCATTAATAGTTAAACCAGTTGTCAAATACTGATTATAAACTCCAAAATTCAAGAGAGACCCACCAGCTCTAAATCCTAAACCGCCTACAATACCCAGCGACCGTTTAGGACGGTTCGCCTGTTGAAGCATTAAGTTCGCAGGATTTAAAAAATTAGCATGGTATCCATCAACGTATGCGGTACCACCGCCACCCATCCCTAGAGTGGCTGAATTATAATGTCGACTTTGAGCAACTAAAGTAGCAGCTGAAAGTCCAAAACAAATCGTTAAAATGATTCTTAAATTTTTCATTGTCTTACTTCCTTGCTATTAAAAGTCGTTTTCGATACTAATTTTTGCGCTTACACTTAGCTTGATATAATCCGTAGGCCTAAATTTGACCTCAGTATTTTGAGTTGTCCTCAAATTAGATTCAATAATTATAGAAGTGGCTCTATAAAGTTCACTTAATTGTTCATCATTAAGTGCAATTTGTATTGTCCCAGGAGTTGGTGAGATAGCAAATCTTGTTACGTCATCTACTATAGCACCATTAAGATCGTATTTTGCACCTGTAGAAGCATCTTCTGGAAGTGTAGTAACGATAGCACCAGTTGAGTCAACAAAAGTAAGACTTAATGAAAAGCCTAATGGGAGTCCATTCTCGTAACTTATCTGTAAAATACCTTCAGTGAAATTCGCGTTATCTTCTGGTGTTGGTAAATTCGAAAGAGCATCAACTTCAGTAGTATCTGTAAAAATTGTGCCATCAGTAGTTTTAAATGCTAATGGTAAATCTACACTGATCTTTGGATCGAAATCTAATGGAGAAATAATAGAAGCTTCACCCCCACTTTCGTTTACAATTGCTTTTCCTAAAAACCGAATTTCACTAGGTAAATTATTTAAGAAGTCAGTAACTGTTGAATTTGTAGAATCAAATGTTAGTGAGAATGGTCCCGGATTAGAAACTGGATCATAAGCTTCAAGTTCAAACTTGATCATTTGTGAGATAGGTATATCTATTCCATTTCTAACCAACCCTTGAACTGAACCAATATCAGAGTCTTTAACCCTTACATCATTTACTCCTGATAAACCCGTAACATCTTTACCACTCAAAAACACTTCTTCACCATCACCATTTACTCCTAAAAAAACTGCGTAAACGGTTGTTGGGATACCAATATTTGACTCATAATTGATACTTAATGTTGCTTGCGTAAATTCTAAGCCGTCTATTTGTGTAGAAATGTCTTGAAGACCATCAATTTCAGTGATTTCGGTTTCTAAATCATTATTCAAATCCCAAATCTCTAAACCATTTAATGGATCGTCTTCCCCAAGTGAAACAGTCTGAGGCAAAATTTCACCAAAAGCTTCTGCTATTTTCAGGTTTTCTATTTGTACTCCTGAAGCAATCTCTTGGGTCTCATTAATTAGCCTAACTTGATCACCAGGAGGTGAATCCTGAGTATTTTCAGTAATAGCATAAATATTATACTCGATTTGATTATTGAAGGCATATAATCTGTAACCGCTCAAATCCCTCTCTTTTGCAGGGGCTGTATTACTTCTAAGAATTTGATCAAACCCTGGAATATATCTTATCCTAAGTGAATCACCTGGTAAGTAATTTGGACCTCTTAGAATATTTGGGAAAGAAATAATCAGTGAATCAATAGTAAGGTCTAGTCCATTTACAATTTCATCAATATTTAAGGTACCTGATTCAAGTTCTACATAATGACCAGGGTCTGAAAAAACAAATTCAGTTGCATCAAATGTTGATGTATTACTTGATGAAAAATCTTGAGATTCTACAGCTGCTTGAACTTGAGATGCAACTAAACCATTACCACCTGCAGAAACTACTACTAAAGATACAGGACCTCTTTGAAATTCTTGGTAATCTCCACTTAAGGGGTTTATTGAAGATGTCCAAGTAATAGAAACTCTAACTTGGGGATTAGCAAGCTGATCACCTTCTGAAAATCCTAAACTAACTGTAGCTCCTTCCGAATCTAGAATAGTTCCTGTATTATCTGTAATCACGTCAATTTCGTCTCCACCAACATTTGGGTCTGGGTCTGAAATAAGAGTTACCGTAATATCATCAAGGTTAAATCCGAGGTTATTTTCTAAAACTATATCTAGAGAACCTCTTTTAAAAGTAGCACTTTGGAAGAAATCAGTATCTAAATCAATAGTAACTTCAGGGGATATTACTTGTGGAGGTACAGGATCACCTTGAGAAACAGTACCTGAACCTATCCCTGTAAGATCCTCGAAATTAGCTTCACCAAGATTTCCACCTGAACCAGAAGAAAAACTTCCGAGAACTAATTCTCCTACTTGGGCATTAAAAGATGTAGGATCTGTGCTTATTTCAGGAATTGCATCGTTTAAATCTCCAAAGTCGAAATCCTCTTCGACGGAAACACTTATTAAACTTGTTGAAGCGTCGAGAGTAAAAAGTGAATCAAATTCACTTTTGGTAGTATCAATTAATACTTCAACTGAACCACCTCCTCCAAGAAACTGAAATTCTTTATTAATCAGTATTGGAGCTTCTACGCTATGAGAGGTGGTAAAATCTGGTTTTTTAGGTAGATCACAGTTTAAAACTGTAACCCCCACAAACAACCAAATAGTTAACAGCTTAAAATTACGCATCTGTTACTTGATTGAGTTTTTGTTTTTATGAGAATGTAAGACTTATCACAATATAAGAACCTATGAAACCCTCGCTTCAAAGAAAATTAGATTCCAGTAATTATTTGTACCTATAAAATTTTGACCTAAGCTAGAATAATAATCGATAAAAAAAATAAAACTCTCTACTTTTTTAAGTTTATTTTTAATTCGAATTTTTAAATAAAAAAAACTTCACAACTTTTCTCGAATTAAAGTTTGCCTAGCAAAACTTATAATTCCTATTGCGGAGAGGGAGGGATTCGAACCCTCGGTACCCTTGTGAGGCACACACGCTTTCCAGGCGAGCCCGTTCGACCGCTCCGGCACCTCTCCGTTTCATTCAATAAAGGGCGGCAAAGATAGAACTAATCCATCCCCTTAGCAATGTTCAAAACCCAAAAGTAAAAATATCTTGAGTATATGCACCAACATTCTCCCCTCTTTCACTTGCGGGTCTAAATTTCCATTGAAAAGCAGCCTCAATTGTTGCTTCAAGTAATCCATAACCAATGTCGTTTACTACCTCGAAATCTTTTCCATTTTCCTTATAAAGATTAATCTCCGCTATATATGCTTCTTTAACTGATCCATCACTTAGAACGGTAAAATTAACTTTAATAATTGCTTTGATTCCTGCACGTTTAGCTTCTTCAGGAACTACTGGTTCAACTATTTTAATCACACGAGGAGATCGATCAGGATTCCCTGAAATTTTCTCATCCGTTCCTGTTTGTCCTGTAGAATTTTCAATACTTAATGGGTCCGTATTTAATAGAATATCAAGCTCAGGAAATTCTATTATCTCATCGATTACTTTATCATTTGGAACAGGAATTGGAACTTGAGGTTTCGGCGGAGAAGCTGGAGCGTTGGCTTGTTTTGTAATAACCATTTCTTCAACTATTATTGCCTTTTTGTCGAAGCTTTCAAAACTAACTGGTTCTATAATTGATTGTGGCCAAAATTTAAAAACAGAGATGATTATTAATTGAGCAACAATCATTGATGCCATCACCCGATGGTGATAATGTGGGGGTGATATAATGGTATCAATCAATCTTTTATTCAAAAAATGTTATAGTCGTTTTTGTTCTTCAAGAATTACTGATCTAGCAAACGATTTTAAATCAGACATATTTTTAAAGTCTTTTGGATCAATATAGTCTAATACTCTAAGCTTTAATTCACCCTCTGTATTAAATAATTTCGAGCCTGATTTCAATATCTCGTGTGCGCCATCTATAACAATAGGTTGTATTCTAAAACCATGTTCTAGTGCAAGCAGAAACGCTCCATTTTTAAATTTTTTAACTTTTCCATCTAACGAACGTGTTCCTTCTGGAAATATCATAACAGGAACTAATTTTTTTAACGGTTTAACAAGATTATCTAACTTTTTTAGTGCTGATTTACTCGACCTATTAATAGTAAGTTGTCCCGTTAACTTTACCATCCAACCCATTACAGGGATATAGGTCATACTGTGTTTTACAACCCATTTCATTCTCCAAGAAAGTTCAAATAATAATGGGATATCTAGAAAACTTTCGTGATTTGCTATAAATATAGTTGGATGACTAGCATCATATTTTTCTTCTCCCTGTATACTTATTTTCCAATTTGGACTCACTCTCATCATACAGAATGCCATTACTGATAAAACTGAATTAGGAATTTTGTGGTACCTATCAAACCAAAATGTTGCTAGAAAGCTGATCGATATTAGAACGAAAAAAATTATGAATAGAAGGATAAAACATGTCCAAACATAAAAACTAAATAAAACTCTGCCCATTTCTACAAACTTTGAAGAGTTTTTCTAATAAAGCCGTTGTTTTTTCTTAATAATATCACTGCGTTTTCTTTTGAAGAGTTAGTTAAAGCCATTACTAATGCTGTTTTGACATGCCCGTCTGCTTGTTTTAGTACTTTTTCCGCAGATTCATAATCCATATCAGTAAAAGTAACAATGATACGTTTTGCTCGTTCTACCAATTTTTTATTAGATAATTTCAAATCAACCATAACATTCTCGAGCACTTTTCCTTGTCTAATAAAAGCCCCAGTGGTGATCATATTTAATACCATTTTCTGAGCCGTACCACTTTTCATTCTAGTACTTCCCATAACTACCTCCGGTCCAACTGGTACATCAATGGTAACATCAGCAGTAACAGTAAGCTGAGATTTAGGAACTGTTGTTATAAAAATAGTTTTCATTCCCAATTCATCAGCTTTTTTCAAAACACCTAGCACATATGGGGTTCTACCACTTGCTGCAATTCCACATATAATATCAATTGAAGTTGCACCACTTTCAATTAAATCATTTGCACCTTTTTCTTCTGAATCTTCAGCTCCTTCTTGAGCAACAAACATTGCCGCTTCTCCACCTGCGATAAATCCTTGAACTCTTTCTGGTTCACTCCCAAAAGTTGGAGGGCATTCCGCTGCATCTAAAACACCCAATCGCCCACTTGTTCCTGCTCCGAAATAAAGAAGTCTACCACCTAGCTCAAAACTAGCACTTACCATTTCAATAGCTTCAGCTATTTCCGAAAGTTTATTCTGAACTTTTGCAGCTACTTTTTGGTCTTCTTCATTAATTAATCTTGCTATTTCAAATGAATCAGCAAGATCGATATCTACTGTGTTTGAGTTTCTTTGTTCGGTATCAAGCTTATTTAAAGTTTCGTAAAGTTTTTTTTCTTTTGATTCCATAAAATATTTATCGTCTATTTTGCCACCATTCTGAAGCATATCCAGTTTCAGATGTGGTAAGTTCTGAAGTCTTTATTGTTTGATTTTCTTTTAATAATGATGCTGTTAATGCGAGAATAGTATCTGATGCAACAGATTTTAAATTCTTAGCATCAAAATGATCTTTTACAAAATGTGTATCATATTTTCCTGAAATGAATGCATCATGAGTAAGAACAAATTCACAAAAAGGAATGGTAGTTTTACAGCCTACAATCTCATATTCCCGTAAAGCACGTAGCATTTTCTTACGTGCATCTTCCCTATCAACTCCGTAAACAGTCAATTTGGAAATCATTGGGTCATAATTAATCGTTACTTCTTGACCCTCTTCTACTCCTGCATCAACTCTAATTCCTGTGCCTGATGGGATCCTATGTTTCTTCAATAAACCAGTACTAGGTAAGAAATTACTCTCAGGGTCTTCTGCATAAATTCTACATTCAATAGCATGACCAGTTTTTTTTAGATCTTCTTGAGTAAAAGGGAGTTCCTTTCCTTCTGCAACTGCAATTTGAGCTGCTACAAGATCTATTCCTGATATCATTTCGGTAACTGGATGCTCAACTTGCAAACGTGTATTCATCTCCAAAAAATAAAATTTCATATGCTTATCAACCAGAAACTCTATTGTACCAGCACCAACATAATCACATGATTTAGCTGCTTTAATTGCAGATTTAGCCATCTCAGCTCTAAGATTTTCTGTTAGAAGTACACTTGGTGCTTCTTCAATTACTTTTTGATGCCTCCGTTGAATTGAGCACTCTCGATCAAAAACATGAACAATATTTCCATGAGTATCAGCCATAATTTGAAACTCAATATGTCGAGGTTCCTCTAAATACTTTTCGATATAAACTCGATCATCTCCAAATGCGTTTTTTGCTTCTGATTTAGCTGCTTTAATGCTCGATTCGAATTCAGATTCTTCATAAACAATGCGCATCCCTTTTCCACCCCCGCCAGCCGAAGCTTTGATTAAAATTGGAAAACCTACTTCTTTGGCAACTTTCCGGGCTTCTTCAATACTTTTCAATGTACTTTTTAATCCTGGTGGAGTTGGGATTCCATACTTAGTAGCTAACTCTCTAGCAGAAGTTTTATCACCCATCAAGCGAATTGCTTTAGGTTCTGGTCCAATAAATATAATTCCTTCCTTTTTACAACGTTCTGCAAAATCAGCATTCTCACTTAGAAACCCATACCCAGGATGAACTGCATCAGCTCCCGTTCGTTTTACTGCTTCAATTATTTTATCAACTACTAAATAGCTTTCTGAAGATGGGGCTTCACCAATAAAAACAGATTCATCTGCGAGTTGTACATGTGGTGAAAATTCGTCAGGACGAGAATAAACTGCTACACTCTTAATTCCCATCTCTTTACAAGTGTGAATAACTCTTACTGCAATTTCGCCTCTATTTGCGATGAGAATCTTCTTTATCGTAGACATGGAAAAACTTTTATTCGAAAGTATCAAATATAGTAATGATTATCCACCCGTAACATTAGCTAGAAGCTCTCATTTTCACAAAAATCCTCGGCAGGATAGTGAGCTTTTCAAATCTATTTAAGTAAGCTCGTTTATCAAAAACATTGTACTCGTTTTCTTCAATCTTATCTAATATTCGACTATAATTATATCGTGCTAAATAAACTGGGATGAGACTATCTTTAGTTAGCATGGAAATACCCCTATCCGCTTTTTCGTAATATTTCCTTGCTCTTTCAACTTGAAATTTCATTAGTTCGGAAAATTCATTTGATAAAATACCCATAAATAGATCAGACTCAGAAACGCCAAATCTCTTTAACTCATCTGCAGGCAAGTAAATCCTATCTCGTTGTAAATCTTCCCCAATATCTCTCAAGATGTTAGTTAGTTGCATTGCAATACCTAAATCAATTGCATGTTCAAGTGCTCTTTTATCATTATATCCAAATACTCTACTTGTCATTAACCCCACAACAGATGCTACTTTATAGGAGTAATCGTATAATTCTTGAAAGTTATTATATCTATTTTTGTCTAAATCAGATCGTACTCCGTCAATCAACAAAAAAGGTAGATCGATTGGAATGTGGTATTTTTTTATGGTGTCAGAAAATGCAGCCAAGATAGGGTCTGAAGTAGATTCACCTTCATAAATGGAGGCCAAATTTCTCTTGAATTCATTTAGTTTAGAGTCAATTTCTGAGATATTAATTTCTTCATTATTGTTTAAATCTATAGAATCGTCAACTAAATTATCTAAATAACGACAGAGTCCATAAATCGCGAAAATACTTCGTTGCTTTTTGTTAGGTAGAAATCGAGTTGCCATATAAAAAGTTTTGGCATAAAACCTCGTTATGGCTCTACAATGAGAATAAGCAGGTTTTAAATTGTTATCTCGAATTTCATCAATAACAGATCTATGAAATGAGGTTTTCTCATAAATTGGACGCAGCATTGAATATGGTATTCTTAAAATTGCACTCATGACCTAATAAATGCTAAAAAACACCCGAAAAGTTCCTTGATTAAGAAATAAATAATTTTTCTTATACCGATTACATCTTCTTTATAAGATGATTATACTCCATTAACTAAATTAATTAGTTAAAAAGAGAAAAAACTCTCTTTTTATGATTAGTTGAAAACCTATCTATCGGGATTATGAGTAAAAAAGTGACCATTTATGAAGTAGCTAAAAATGCGGGGGTAGCTATTTCTACCGTTTCTAGAGTTTTAAATGACTCTCCAAATGTTTCAGAAGAAACGAAAAAAAAAGTTCAGTTCGCTATTGATGAACTCAACTTTAGACCTCAGGTAAGTGCCCGAAAATTAGCTAGCAAGGAACCTCAATTACTCGCAATTGCAGTGCCCTCTTTTACTACTCCTTTTTTTAATGAAGTACTTAAAGGAGTAAAAGATGAAATTAAGAAAATGGACCTTGATATCATTTTATATAATACCGGGTCTAAGGATCCGGAAGAGGCCGTAATCAGTTTCTTTGATCGTGGCACCGCTGATGCTCTAATTCTTCTATCAATTGATGTAAGTGACAACATTCATAAACATCTACAGTCAACGAACATACCTGTTGTTTTGGTTAACTCTTCCCATCAATCCTATAATTATTTTATGGTAAATGATTATCAAGGTGGGTATATGGCTGGTGAGCACTTAGTAAAAAAGGGCTTTATGAATATTGGAATGATTACTACCCCAATTAAAACACGTGCTTCCGAAGAAAGAGAAAGAGGTTTTAAAGATGCTCTTAAAAATTATAAGATGAAAATAGATAAGTCTCTTTTTGTATCAGGTGATACAACTAAGCACGCTGGATTTACGGAGGAAACAGGCTTTGAAGCAGTTTACAAATATGAAAAAATGGGACGATATCCTGATGCTGTTTTTTGCGCAAATGATACTCAGGCACTTGGTGCTCTACACGCCCTATCGCGATTAGGAATGAAAGTGCCAGAAGATATTGCAATAATGGGATATGACAATATCAAGCTTAGTAAATACCTAGATCTTACTACTATAGATCAACAAATGCATACTATTGGTATTCAAGCTACGGCACGACTTGCTGCTATAATCAAAGATCCGAATGATAATCTATTTCAAACATCCATAAACCCAATATTAGTTGAGCGTGGGTCAACAGAAAAGGTTTAGAAAGTGGTAAAAAGTTTTAGCACCCAAGAAGCTTTAGATTTCTGTATTACAAACACGCATGTCCCATCACTTGGATCTCCGTACAAAGGAAAAGTGAGGGAGGTTTATGATTTAGGAAATAGCACTTTAGGTATTGTGGTTACTGATCGAATATCTGCATTTGATTATATCATGCGACAAGCAATTCCGTTTAAAGGACAAATTCTAAATCAGCTTGCAGCATTCTCTTTCGAAACTGTGAAAGATATTGTCGCTACCCATATTATTGATGTCCCCCACCCTAATATTACAGTTGCAAAGAAGTGCTCTCCTGTTCCAATTGAAGTAGTTATTAGAGGATATTTGACTGGTCACGCTTGGCGAACCTACAAATCTGGACTTAGAACACTTTGTGGAGTTCAACTTCCTGAGGGAATGGTTGAACATCAAAAATTTCATGCACCAATCCTCACTCCTGCCACCAAAGCTATTGAAGGACATGACGAAGATATATCAGAGGTTGATATTTTAGGTCGAGGAATTGTAGACGATAAACTTTGGGAAGAAATTAGAAGTACTGCCTTTAAACTTTTTGCTAGAGGTACTGAAGTAGCAGCTAAACAGGGTTTAATACTTGTAGATACTAAATATGAATTTGGTGTTTTTAATAACGAATTAACACTCATTGATGAAGTTCATACCACTGATTCTTCTCGCTATTTTTATTTAGAGGGCTACGAAGAACGGCAATCTAATGGTGAATCTCAAAAACAATTATCTAAAGAGTTTCTTAGAGAATGGTTGATGAGTCAAGGTTTCCAAGGATTAGATGGACAAACCCTCCCCGATCTCCCCGATGAGTTTAGAATGGAAGTATTTAGGCGCTATTCTGAACTCTTCGAAATGCTAACAGGAAAATCTTTTGAGCCAGTTTTAGAAAAAGATTTTAATTCAGTTTTGGCAAGTATATTAGGTCATTAGAAATAGAATATTTCTAAAATAATCTTAGCTTAGAGTTAATTACTAGCTCAAAGAATACTTTGTGAAAAGATTTATTTTTACCTGCGTTTTATTACTTACTTCATGTACATTATTTGGCCAGACTTACTATGAACCAGGATACTTTATATCAGATAATGGCGACCGAAAAGAAGTTCTTATTAAAAATGAAGACTGAAATTATAACCCAACTTCTTTCACATATAAAACAACGGAGGAATCGAAGTCTCAATCTGTTAGCATTTCTACAGTATCTGAATTTGGTATAGGTACATATTTAAAATTTGTCAGAGCTACTGTAAGTATCGACAAATCTGCCAATAACGTTAATAGTTTAAGCAGAAGCAGAACTACAAATTTTGAAACTGAGACCATTTTCTTAAGAGTATTAGTGGAAGGAAAAGGTAATTTGTATCAATATAGTTCAAAAAACATGGAACGCTTTTTCTTTACCAATCTAAAATCAAATATTGAACAACTTCTTTATCGTCGCTATTTAATTGGTCAATCGATCATTACAGATCCAAAGTTCCAAGATCAACTTAAGTTCAATTTAAAATGCCCAAATTTTAATGCGGAATCTTATTCTTCATTAATTTATAGCAAAAAAAGTATGGTTTCTTTCTTCAGGGAATTCAATGAATGTAATGACGTTAAATCGTATGTATATATAGATACAAGAAAACGCGATTTGTTCAATTTAACTTTCAATCTAGGTCTAAACTCTGTTTCTTTAAGTTTAAGAAACTCAGCCTTCAACAATAAATATAATAAGCAGGTTAATCTTGATAGTCATCTGGGTTTAAAATTTGGGATAGAAGCTGAATTTGTTCTTCCCTACAACAATAATAAGTGGAATATTCTGATTCAATCAGAATATCAGAGCTTTAAAGAAAACACAAACGCCGAAAGTAGCGTAAATTATAAAGTCGATTACAAATCATTAGATATACCTATTAGTGTTCGTTATAAAATGTTCTCCTCTTCCAAGAGTACTTTTTATCTAAGCTCTGGAGTAGTATTTAATTTCCCTTTCAATAGTACAATTATTAGAAACGGATCAAGTTTTGATGTCGGCCCCACTCCTAATTTAATAGCAGAATTCGGCTATATTTTTAATAAAAAAGTGAGTATCGAGTTCAGTATTTCTTCAAAAAGAGAACTATTTGATAATTACGCTCAGAACTTTGCTAAGTATCAGTATTCTTCTCTTACATTCGGGTATTCACTTTTTTAAAATTCCTAATACTTTGAAAAATCAAGGGTTCCAAGGGTTAAACGTCCGAACTCTCTCCCGATGAGTTTCGATTGGTAGTATTTAAACGCTATTCCAAACTTTATGAAATGCTTACTGAAAGACCTTTCGAACCTGTCTTAGTGAAAGATTTCGATTCTGCATTAACAAAAAATATTGATGTTATATAAATATTTTTTTTGATCTATATTTTTACATCTAACATTACGTAAAAGCTATAAATAAATTCTTGATGCGCAATTTCTTCATCTTTTTAATAATCCTGATTCTTTTTTCCTCTTCTGCAATCAGCCAAACCTACTATGAACCGGGATATTTCATAACAAATAATGGTAAAGTAAACGAAGTTCTTATTAAGAATGAAGATTGGCAGTCAAACCCAACGAACTTCACTTATAAAATAGACAAAGAGACAAAGGCTCAATCTGAAGACATTACAAACGTGAAAGAATTTGGAATCGGTTCTTATGTTAAGTTTTTTCGTGTTACCGTAGATATTGATAAATCATCAAACGATATAAATCGTTTAAGTAGAAGCAGAACACCTGATTTTGAATCAGAAACAGTCTTTCTGAAAGTCTTGGTAGAGGGAAAAGGGAACTTGTACTTCTATAAATCGAAGAATTTAGAACGCTATTTTTTTAAAACGGAAAACTCAGAAATCGAACAACTAATTAATCGTCGATTTTTAATTGGAGCTTCTATCGTTTCTGATACAAAGTTTCAGGATCAACTTAAGTTCAATATACACTGCCCTGATTTTGATGCCATGTCATATTCATCAATCAGTTACAGCCAAAAAAGTTTAGTTTCATTTTTCAAGGGTTATAATGAATGCAATGATGTTCAACCGGTAGTTTACTTAGATACCCGTAAGAGGGATTTATTCAGATTATCGCTAAAACCAGGAATTAGGTCCGCTAATTTGGATGTAAGTTTCATCTATGATGATATATTCAGGGATTTTATATCCGAGTCATCATTTTCTAATTACAATAGCTTCTCTTTTGGAATAGAGTCAGAGTACACTCTTCCTTACAATAATAACAAGTGGTCAATCATTCTTGAGCCCACATTCAATAATTATCAAGCGAAAGGTGAAACAGAAAGGGGAAATCCAATCTATATAAACATTTCACTACTTGAATTTCCCTTAGGATTGAGATATAAGTTTTTCTTAACTCCCGAGAATGTTTTGTATTTAAACCTATTTGCCACATACAGTATCGCCGTTTCTGAGAAGTTTAACTATGGAGTTGGCGGAACAGATTATTTATTTACGCCTTCCGATCTTGAGCCTATTCCTGGATTAATGTTAGGCGCTGGATACCTTTATAATAATAAACTGAGTATTGATTTTAAGATAACTACGAAAAACCAACTTTTCGGACAAGATCAGGAATGGTCTGCTAAATATAGTTATATGTCACTTGTGCTGGGATATTCGATATTTTAGTATTCATATCAAGTTTTAACATTTTCTTTTCTTTGAAAAAACATCTGTTTTTCACACCTTCTTTGGTTGTTAAATAAATATGGAGTCCAAGGATGAAATCAGAGGAAAATTTTCTTAAAAAAGATATCAACAAAAGAAATTCTCAATCTACCTCAAGAAAAGACTTTCTTAAAAAAGCAGGCTTAGGTCTAGCATCTTTTACTATCGTCCCACGCTTTGTTTTGGGAGGAAACGGCTATACCGCCCCTAGTGATAAAATTACCATTGGTTTTATTGGAAATGGGAAACAAGGCACCATTTTAGCAAATCCTTTCATTCCTTTAGCAGACGCTCAAATTGTCGCGAACTGCGATGTTGATTCTGTAAAAGCCACTAAGTTTAAAGAATGGGTTGATGGGAAATACTCTGAATCTTCCGTTTCCGAGACCTATAATGGGTGTAAGGTTTATGGCGATTATGAAGAACTTGTAGCACAAGATGATATTGATGCTGTTATTGTTTGTACCCCTGATCATTGGCATGCAATACCAGCGATTGCAGCTTTAAATGCGGGTAAAGATTTATATTGTGAAAAGCCTCTTTCTCTTACTATTGAAGAAGGTAGAGCTATGGTAGATGCTACTAGAAAAAATAATAGAATTGCTCAAACCGGAAGTATGCAACGGTCTTGGGGGAATTTTAGAAAAGCTTGTGAATTAGTCCGAAATGGTTATATCGGGGAGATAACCGAAGTAAAAGTTAATGTTGGTGGACCTCCGAAAACTTATGATTTACCAAAACAACCTCTACGTGGTTCGTTAAACTGGCAACGTTGGATTGGACCATCTCCTTATGTAGAGTACAATGATATTTTAGCGCCACCATTTCCTTGGGATAATTACCCTATGTGGAGAAGTTATAAAGAATTCGGCGGTGGTGGAATGACTGATTGGGGAGCTCATATGTTTGATATTGCTCAATGGGGGCTTGGAATGGATGATAGTGGTCCAATTGAGTTCATCCCTCCTACTCAAAATAATGCACAACGTGGCTTGGTATTCAATTATGCAAACGGAGTTAAAATGGTGCACGAAGATTTTGGTCGTGGAAATGCTGTCCGTTTTATTGGAACCGAAGGCACTATTGATATTAGTAGAGGATTTTTTGAACCTTCAAATATGAACCTAGTTGATCAAGAGCTTTCTCAAACTGATACAAAACTTTACCGCAGCGACAATCACTATCAAGATTGGTTAGACGCCATTAAAAATAGAACTAATCCTGTTGCTGATATTGAAATTGGTCACCGTACTGCTTCTATTTGTAATCTCGGTAATATCGCGTACGAACTAAAAAGACCATTGAGTTGGGATCCAGAAAAAGAACGCTTTAAAGATGACACTGAAGCAAATACTATGCTCAGTCGAACTTACAGGGAAGGTTATTCTCTCTAATTAAGTTTAATGTTCTACTATATTATTGTTAACATTGAGTATGCTAATTTTGAACATATTCAAGTAAACAATAAATATGAAGTGTAGAGTCAATATTAAAAGCATTAAAACTGTTAACGAATTACCCAATGCGTGGTCTGATAAAGATTATGTAGAACTCCTCGAACGAATGAACTTTCCTGATGCAGAAAATACTGATAAGGAAAACTTGATTGATTTTTTGTTCATGGCTATCAACGATTTCGAACCTACCGAAGCAGCTGAAATTATTTTAAAATATAAACTCTCCAATAAATTGAATGCCGGTCAGATTGATCAACTTTCAAATGAGATGCCCGATGACAAAGTAGCGGAAGATTATTCCGATATTTCTCTTCATGAAACCCTCTTTAATATCAATCAACTGCTTTATAAAGCTTATAATGGTAGATTTCCAAATACAGAAGCAAGCATTATAGATCTCAAACTCCAACTTCCTAAGAATGAGCGAAGTCGAGTAACGAATGAAATAATCATTAAGGCTCTAAATAATGGGCTTAATGAAAGAAATATTATCAAGAGATTATTCGACGATCAAATTAATGGCGAAAAAGAATTCCCAGAATCCGAAAGTATTTTATGGAAAGTTATTGATTCCGGAGATCAGACTTATACTATTACCACATCAAAATACTGGCTAGACAAAGATGATTTTTCCTCCTTCGAGTTTGAAGGTACCATAAAAGAATTCGAAGAAGAACATGAAAAGGATTAAGAAATAATCTTTTTAATGCTTGTAAAGACACCCTCAAATTAGTGTATCTTTGTTTTAGGTCTATCCTTTCCTTTAAAATTTATCTCTCGAATGATTAAAGATATCGAAAATATTGAGCTTGAGTTTCTAACTTTAGCGGACTACAAAGCATTAAAATCAGCAATGATTGAATCTTACACCAACGTGCAAAACGCATATTGGGAAGAAGAGGATATTAAATCACTGATTAAGAAGTTTCCCGAAGGACAAGTAGTAATAAAAATTAATGGGGAATTAGCAGGTTGTGCTTTATCATTGATAGTAGATTATCAAACGTTTGATGAGCACCAAACCTATAAAGAAATTACTGGTAACTTTACCTTTGATACTCATACCAGCGACGGTGACGTTTTATATGGCATCGACCTGTTTATTAAACCAGAATTCCGAGGATTACGACTTGGTCGTAGATTATATAATTACAGAAAAGAATTGTGTGAAAACCTGAATTTAAGGGAAATAGCTTTTGGCGGTCGTATTCCGAATTATCATAAACATTCAGAAGACATATCACCTAAAGAATACATCGAAAAAGTAAAACGGAAAGAAATTCACGATTCTGTATTGAGTTTTCAGATATCAAATGACTTCCACCCTTCTAAAATTTTGAAAGGCTACTTAGAAGGCGATAAAGACTCTAACGAATTTGCGGTATTACTCGAATGGGATAATATTTACTATAAAAAACCCACTAAAAGAGCACATACCAAAAAAACTGTTGTCCGTTTAGGGTTGGTTCAGTGGCAAATGCGTCCTTACAAAAATCTTGATGAAGTGATGCAACAAGCAGAATATTTCATAGATACCGTTTCAGGATATCGCTCGGATTTTGCATTATTTCCAGAGTTCTTTAATGCCCCGTTAATGGCAGGTAATAATCACCTTTCTGAATCGGAAGCTATTCGAGAGCTCGCAAAACATACCGGCGAAATAGTACAAAAATTCTCTGAACTCGCCATTTCTTACAATATCAATATTATTACCGGAAGTATGCCTGAGATCAAGGACGATCTTTTGTATAACGTTGGTTATTTATGCCGTAGAGATGGTTCTGTTGATCGATATGAAAAATTACATGTCACTCCCGATGAAGCTAAAGTTTGGGGAATGCAAGGCGGAAGTGAGCTTAAAACCTTTGATACAGACTGCGGTAAAATTGGAATTTTAATTTGCTATGACTCTGAATTCCCAGAACTCAGTCGCCTTCTTGCTGATGAAGGCATGGATATTCTATTCGTCCCTTTTCTAACCGATACTCAAAACGGGTATTCACGTGTTCGGAATTGTTCACAGGCCCGTGCCATTGAAAATGAATGTTATGTAGCGATTGCAGGAAGTGTTGGAAACTTACCAAATGTACACAATATGGATATTCAGTTCGCTCAATCGATGGTATTTACTCCCTGTGATTTCTCCTTTCCAACCAATGGAATTAAAGCAGAAGCAACACCTAATACAGAGATGATTCTGATTGCTGATGTAGATATTGACCTACTTCGCGAACTTAACCAGTTTGGCAGTGTCAAAAATTTAAGAGATCGCCGGAAGGATTTGTTTGAGCTGAGGAAGAAGTAGTTTTTTTAACATACTAAAAGAGTATACTGATGTTTGTACAATACAATTAAAACCTGTTTATTCATTTTATTCTGCTTAAATCGTAGAGTATCATAAATAAAACTTAAACATGTAATAGGGATAACATGAATAGAGTGCGTGTTATGCCAATGTTGTGGTGCATTAATATAAAAGGCAGAGTTTGAAAATTTACGGAATAAGTGGACTAGGTGCAGATAAGAGAGTTTTCGACTTTCTGAACCTAGACAATCCGCTAATTCCAGTCGAATGGATAGAACCAATAGAAAACGAGTCTTTAAAAGACTATTCTGAACGACTATCAAAAGTGATTGACACTAAATCAGACTTTGCTCTAGTAGGTGTTAGTTTCGGAGGATTAGTTGCAGTCGAAATAAGTAAGGTTCTTAAACCGAGACTGACTATTTTAATCTCGTCAGCAGAAACGCGGAATGAACTTAGACCGGTTTGTAGAGGTTTTGGTAAAATTGGCCTCTTAAAAAAGTTGCCAAGAGAAATGTTTGACCCGCCAAGAAGTATCGCCAAGTTCCTTTTCGGCACGGACAATAAAAAATTATTGAATTCAATATTAGATGAAACGGACTTAAAATTTGCAAAATGGGCAGTAAATGAATTAGTCAAATGGGACAACCAAGACAGAATAGAAAACGTAGTTAGAATTCACGGAACTAGTGATAAACTTATTCCTTGGAAAAGTTCTGATAAGGTTGAATTAATAGAAAATGGAGAACATTTTATGATTGTAGATAGAGCGGATGAAATAAGTAAAGTGATAAACGAAAAAATTAAAAACGCACCACAACAAGGTGTATAGCCAATAGGGCATTTAGAGCTAAATTGAAAGTCCTGTTCTTTGAGCAGGCAATGCCAAAACAAAGTTTTGACCTTTAACAAAAAGAAAATTAAAAGTAAAAACGTTTGTTTTGGCTTAGTAGTAAACCGAAAGTGAAGTGCTTCGAATCTGCCCTACTGTCCATACACAGAACGTTATCCTCATAACCTCGAATGAAAAAGATTTTAATTTTCGGATTTCTACTCCTCTCTATTTTCTTCATTTTTAGAGGTGATTTCAGCGGACCAAATGTAAGTCAAAATGGAATCTCTGCGAATCAATTTGCTGATGATATTTTGTTAAAATACGATACTAACGAGGATGGAAATTTAAGTGTGTCCACAGAATCCTTTAAAAGAACGACCATAGAAAGTATTATAAAAGTCGAATCACGAGGACTTCTATTTACTGATGCCGATGAATTCGGAAATAGTGATGGCTTAGTTTCAAAAGCTGAATTGGTAGATTATTTAAACGAATTTGATACAGATGGTGATAGTGAACTAACTACTTACAAGAATATTTTTGACTCAATTTTTAATGGTAAAAGTGAATGGTCAAAATTTGATGCTAATTACACTGAAAAATTTAAATACGAAGGAAAAGATAATTGAGCATCAAAAAACCTCTTTAGCTACTTCATACACTGAAAGAGATTTCCCCATTGAATAGTAATGTAAGGTTGGGACTCCAAACTCAATTAACTCTTTAGATTGTTTAATTGCCCATTCAATACCAATTTTTTTTGCAGCATCGTTGTCCTTGCACTTTTCAAGTTCTAAAGAAAGAGCTTCAGGAATATCGATATGGAATAAATCGGGTAGTAAAGTTACTTGACGTTTCGTGGTGATTGGCTTCAAACCTGGTACAATTGGGACTTCAATTCCAATATCACGGCAAGCATTTACAAAATTGAAATATTTCTCATTATCAAAAAACATCTGGGTTACAATATAATCTGCTCCCCCATCCACTTTTTGTTTAAGATAGCGGAGATCCGTTTCCATATTTGGCGCGGTGGTATGTTTTTCTGGATAGCCAGCTACGCCAATACAAAAATCTGAAGAAGCTGCATTTTCAATTTCTTCTTCCAGAAAAACACCGTTATTCAAATCTACTACTTGCGAAAGAAGCTCAGAAGCATATGCATGTCCATCAGGTTCTGGAACAAAGGCTCGATCTGGTTTTCGAACGTCTCCTTGAAGAACTAATACATTATCAATTCCTAAGAAATTTAAATCGATCAACGCATTCTCAGTTTCTTCTCTAGTGAAGCCACCACAAATAATATGTGGCACAGCATCTACTTTATAATGGTTTTGAATGGCTGCACACATCCCAACTGTTCCCGGGCGTTTACGAACAGATTTTCGCTCTAGTAAACCATTTTCTCTTTTCTTGTAGATGTATTCTTCTCGGTGATAAGTCACATCTATAAATGGAGGATTGAATTCCATTAGTGGATCAATATGATCGAATAATGTTTGAATATTCTGTCCTTTTAAAGGTGGTAAAACCTCAAAGGTGAATAATGTCTTTCCGTCTGCGTTTTTAAAATAGTCTGTTACTTTCATATTCTCATTTCGTCATTCTGAGCGAAAGCGAAGAATCTAGGCGGTATTCGCTAAGATCCTTCGGAAGTATCCTCAGTATGACGTTTTTAGTTAATTCTATGGATTATAAGCCAAATTTGGTGATAACCATTTTTCAATTTCTTCTACTGATTTCCCTTTACGTTCGGCATAATCTTTAATTTGATCTTTATTCAATTTACCAACTCCAAAATATCGTGATTGAGGATGCGAGAAATAAAATCCACTTACAGAACTAGCAGGATACATCGCAAAAGATTCGGTTAATGAAATCCCCGTATTCTTCTCCACTTCCAGCAATTCAAACAAGGTTCTTTTCTCGGTATGATCAGGACATGCTGGATAACCCGGTGCGGGTCTAATCCCCTGGTATTCCTCTGCAATAAATTTATCGTTATTGATATCTTCTTTTGGACAAAATCCCCATAGATCAGTTCTGATTTTGTAATGCATATACTCTGCATGAGCTTCAGCAAGTCTATCAGCTAAAGCTTTTACAAGAATCGAATTATAATCATCGTTTGCAATTTCGTATTTCATAATCAATTTCTCGATTCCTAAGCCCGATGTGACTGCGAACATTCCAATGTAATCTTGTTTTCCACTATCCTGAGGTGCTACATAATCGACCAATGAAGAATTGGGTTGACCTGTACGCTTCTCAGCCTGTTGTCGCAGAAAATGGAATTTCGCTTTTTGGCTTGATCTGGATTCGTCTTCAAATACAACTACATCTTCACCTACACTATTTGCGGGAAATAAACCAATTACCGATTTCGCTTGGAGCGATTTATTGGTAATGATTTCATCCAGCATAGCTTGAGCATCTTCAAGTAATTCCTTTGCTTGCTCCCCTACTACTTCATCCTCAAGAATAGATGGATATTTTCCGGTTAACATCCAAGTTCTAAAAAACGGAGACCAATCGATGAATTCTCTAAGTTCCGCTAAATCCACTTCTTCAAAAACCTTGGTTCCTATTACTTTTGGTTTGTGATAGGTAGTTGTTTCCCAATCAATATCCGTTCGATTTTTCTTTGCTGACTCAAAACTTAACAGCGACTTTCTACTCGTTCGTTTTTCATGATCTTTCCGCATTGAGGAATACTCAGTCTTTACACCTGCAGCAAATTTTTCGCGATTTCCTTCATTTAATAAATCAGTGCAAACAGAAACAGATCGTGAAGCATCTAACACATGAATTACTGGTGATGTATAATTCGGATCAATTTTTACAGCCGTATGGATTCTTGAGGTTGTAGCGCCTCCAATCAATAAAGGTGTAGTCATGCCTCGTTTCTGCATTTCCGTGGCTACACCAACCATTTCATCGAGTGATGGAGTTATCAAACCACTTAAGCCAATGATATCCGCTTTTTCTTTCTCTGCTTCATCCAAAATTTTATCGGTTGGGACCATTACTCCCAAATCAACAATGTCAAAGTTATTGCAAGCCAGAACTACACCAACAATATTCTTTCCAATGTCATGAACATCCCCTTTTACGGTAGCTAATAATACTTTTGCACGCTGTCTAATGTCTTTGTTCTTCTTCTTTTCTTCTTCTAAAAATGGGGTTAGATAAGCAACAGCCTGCTTCATCACTCTAGCACTTTTTACTACTTGAGGGAGAAACATTTTTCCTGCTCCGAATAAATCCCCTACCACATTCATTCCGTCCATAAGTGGACCCTCAATCACTGTAAGTGGACTTCCAATTTTCTGGCGAGCTTCTTCGGTGTCCTCTTCAATAAATTCTGTTACTCCTTTGATCAGCGCGTAACTCAATCGTTTCTCTACCGTTTCTGAACGCCATTCCTGCGTTTCTTTCTCTTTCTTTTCTCCAGTGCCTCTATACTTTTCTGCGATTTCAAGAAGTCGTTCTGTAGCATCTTCTCTACGATCTAATAATACGTCTTCAACTCTATCCAGTAATTCCTTTGGAATGTTATCATAAATCTCGAGCTGTGTTGGATTCACAATTCCCATATCCATTCCATGTTGAATGGCGTGATATAAAAATGCGGAATGCATGGCTTCTCGAACAGGATTGTTCCCACGAAAAGAAAATGACACATTACTAACTCCTCCAATAATGTGTGCTCCAGGCAAATTCTCACGAATCCATTTTGCAGCTAAAAAGAAATCAAGAGCATTTTGCCGATGTTCATCCATTCCCGTAGCAACAGGGAAAATATTTGGATCAAGGATAATATCAGAAGGATCAAAACCTACTTCTTCAACCAATAGCTTATAGGATCTTCCACAAATTTCTTTTCTACGTTCGAGATTATCAGCTTGACCGTCTTCATCAAAAGCCATTGAAATTACAGCTGCACCAAATCTTTTTACGATCTTAGCTCTTCGAAGGAACTCCTCTTCCCCGTCCTTTAAACTAATGGAATTCACTACTCCTTTTCCCTGAATGCATTTCAATCCTGCTACAATTACCTCCCATTTTGAGGAATCAACCATGATTGGGATTTTAGCTATTTCAGGTTCAGATGCGATCAGATTTAAAAAGGTAGTCATCTCCTGTGCACTATCGAGCATACCTTCGTCCATATTCACGTCAAGAATTTGCGCCCCTCCCTGAACTTGATCTAGTGCTACTTCAAGTGCTGTGGTGTACTCCTGAGCTTTAATTAAATTCAGGAATCTTTTGGATCCAGTTACATTGGTACGTTCTCCTACATTCACAAAATTTGAATCAGGTGTAACTATGAGAGGTTCAAGTCCGCTAAGCTTTAATGGATTTGGTTTCATTAGGCTACCGCTTCTTCGGTTAGAGTTCGAGGTGAATAATCAGAAGCTAGCTCAGCCATTTTTTTGATGTGATCTGGAGTTGTTCCACAACAACCGCCAAGAATATTGACCAACTTATCATCTAAAAATGACTTCACTTGATTCGCCATTTCATCTGGACCTTGATCATATTCCCCAAATTCGTTTGGGAGTCCTGCATTTGGATATGCACTAATAAAATATGGCGAGTATTTTGATAGGGTTTTGAGGTATGGTTTAAGTTGTTTAGCGCCCAATGCGCAATTCAAGCCAATACTCAATAATGGAGCGTGTGATAAGGAAATCAAGAAAGCTTCTACCGTTTGCCCTGAAAGCGTTCTGCCACTTGCATCCGTAATAGTTCCTGAAATCATTATTGGGAGCTCTTTTCCGATTTCTTCATACAATTCAAGTACTCCAAAAATAGCTGCTTTTGCATTCAAGGTATCAAAAACAGTTTCTATGAGGAGTACATCGGAACCGCCTTCTATTAATCCTCGTGCCTGTTCTTTGTATGCTGTAGCAAGCTCATCAAAGGTAACAGCTCTGTATCCAGGATCAGAAACATTTGGAGACATTGAAGCTGTTTTGTTGGTTGGCCCCATCGCTCCTGCTACAAATCTTGGTTTGTGTGGATTTTGATGAGTGAATTTATCACAAGCTTGTCTGGCTAATTTAGCCGACTCAAAATTGATGTCATAAACTGCCTCCTCCATATGGTAATCAGCTTGAGCGATAGTTGTGCCGCTGAAAGTATTGGTCTCAACAATATCAGCACCTGCTGCAAGATAGTGCTCATGTATTTCTTGAATAATTTCAGGTCGAGTTATAGAAAGTAAATCGTTATTGCCTTTCAGGTCTACTTTCGAATCATGAAAAAGATCACCTCGAAAATCTTCTTCTTGAAGTTTATGGCGCTGAATCATAGTTCCCATAGCACCATCCAGAACTAATACTCTATCTTCTAATTGTTTTCTAATATCCACTCTTATACTGTAATTGATTGGCTTATTAACAAAGAGTGATGGAAAAGCTCACTTATTTTTCCCGGCACTTGTCCGAGTGGGATTTGGCACCTTTCCCTCAATAGCTATTGTGGTCGGTTGCCAAGACTTCAACGGGCCCATTCCCTCTGTCTTTCTTAATAAGCATTATAATATGACCAAAGATAGAACAATTTAAGCATTAACAAAACAGCTATAACCTTGTTTTAATCCCCAAATGCACCTTTCCATTTCCTATGCTTTCATCTGGTGAAATGGCATAGGTAAATTTCAATCGTCCAATTCTGATTTTATAGCTGATACCAAAACCAGTTGAGTACAAGCTATCTGTGGTTTTAAAACTGGAATTAGGCTCGGTTAATAATTTAGGCCTATGATATCTCCCTAATGCTCCGAATGCGAATAGATACGAAGACCGATTTACTAAGAACCGATACTCAATATCTCCCCAAACTAATCGAGATGCTCGGAATTGTTCTTCGGAATACCCTCGGAATGAATTGGCTCCACCAAATCGTAGTAAATCACTTTCAGTAACTTTATTCGCAGACAAGAAATAAGATTGAGTTGTAAATGCAAGTACACTTTTGGGAGCAATCTTTAAAAAATAGGAGGCTTCAGAATGAATAAATCGCTGTGAAAAAGCAGCAATAGAATCTATTTCAATTTTTTTGTTAGATACACCAAAGCTAGCAGCGAACCGAATTCCGGAAGTTGGGACTTCGATATTATTTGTGGTAGAATATCTAAACCCAAGCTCTGCGAATCTCTTTTTCCCATCAGGTTCCTGTATTAATGAAATGATATTACTTGAAGTTGATGAAACTTGCCCTACACTTCCTGTTAATCTCAATCCTCGTGATACTAAATAGTAAGAATCTAAACTGAGGTTTCTTGTTTGGTAGGTGGTATCGTTTTGATAGATATTAAAATTAAAACCAAGTCCTACAGGTACTGCCCCAAACCAATCTTGAGCAACACCGATATTAAGGCGTGATGTTTCAGGTCGTAGTCGTTGATATTCTAATTCAAACCCATTTCCTTGCTTTAATACATTCCACAAAGAAAGCTCGAAATCACCTACAATCTGACCATTTCCATTTTGATCAGGCACATAACCCAGCAAACCATCGAATTGATTAAGTATTCTTTCCTGTATTCCAATTACAATAACAGCCTTTTCTTCCTCTAGAAAAACTTCAGGTACCGCTACTTCTTCAAAAAGCTCACTGTCTTCTAAGTTTAATTTTAGTTCATTTAATAATCGAGATGTAATTATTAATGAATCCCTGAATCCTGAAATTCGCCTTAAATAATCGTTTTTATTTGATTTTGCTCCTGGAAATAGAACTTTCTCAGTTATCCATTGCCTTCCCTTTTCGACAGATAATTTTACTGATACTTCACATTCTTGGATGTTCGGAAGTATTGAAGCAATTTCAATTCTAGAAAAGATATAGCCTTCACTTTCCAGTTCCTTAAGCAATTCATCGATTTTGATTTGAAGCGTTCTTTTTGAATAATCACCTAAGCCTGTAAATTTTACACTCTCTAGTTCATATCCTTCAACAATTAATTCAATAAATTGAAATCTACACCCAGTTTTTATTTCAAATTGATTTGGTGAAATTGCAGTCATCTCTGCATTCAAATACCCATTTGAAGAATACCATTCTAAAATAGTTTGGTCTTTATTGTCTGAATTGTTAGCAAGTTCTTGTTGTAAAGATATTGGTATTTTTATCTTATTTCCATTTTCGGTAATAGATATAACCTCTTGTGCTAAAATAGATAATGATGATATTATTATCACTAATCCAATCCAAAAAGAAATGCTAATAATTCGAAATATGCGAACTTTAATCATGCTGTAATTATAACCAAAGCTTTCATTTATATTGATGAATAAACTGAATAAATTTAATCCCATTATTATGCCTCTTTCAACAAAACCAAGGAATGAAAAACACCTATAAAGAACTAATCGAGCAAACCTATTATTTCCCTCAAAACGGATTCGAACTGAATGATGGATATTTAGATTTCAACGGAGTTGATTTAAAAGAACTGATTGATAAATATAAAACTCCATTTAGACTTACCTACCTCCCAAAGATCAGAACTCAAATAAAAAATGCTCGCTCTTATTTCGACAATGCGTTTAAAGAGTATAATTACAAAGGAAAGTATGAGTTCTGTTATTGCACAAAATGCTGTCACTTTAGTCATGTAGTAAGAACAGCCCTCAAGGAAAATGTATCAATAGAAACCTCCTCTTCTTTTGATATTGATTTGATTGATAGGCTTTATGAAAATAATAGGCTTGATAAATCGAAGTTTATCGTTCATAATGGATATAAAACAGATGGCTACATTAGAAAAATTGGAAAGCTTTTAAAAGCTGGGTTCAAAAACTCAATCACGGTACTTGATAATCCTAAAGAACTAGACAAACTTGAATCCATTGATGTTGATTTCCCAATCAAAATCGGTCTTCGAGTTTCAATTGAAGAAAACCCTGGTGCCGCGTACTATACTTCCAGATTAGGAATTAATAAACGAGAAATTCTTGAACTCGTAAAAAAGAGAATAGCTGAAAATCCTAAGTTTGAACTAGTTATGGTTCACTTTTTTGTTGATTCAGGAATCAACGATACCTTGTATTATTGGGGAGAATTTCAAAAAGCACTTTCTTTATACATACAGATAAAAAAACTTGTCCCAACACTAAATGCGTTAAACATTGGCGGTGGATTCCCAATTCAAAATACACTGAGCTTTGAGTACGATTATCAGTATATGGTAAAAGAAATTGTTCGAAACGTTAAAGAAACCTGTAACGATGCTGGCATTGAAGAGCCTGATTTATTTACTGAGTTCGGCAAATATTCAGTTGGAGAAAGTGGAGCTGTAATTTTTGAAGTCTTAGAACAAAAGCAGCAAAACGATACAGAATTGTGGTATATCATCGATAATAGCTTGATGAATACCATTCCTGATGCTTGGTCGATAAACGAAAAATTCATTCTATTACCACTTAATAAATGGGATAAAATGTATAAACGAGTAAATATTGGCGGCATTAGTTGTGATCACTCCGATTATTATAACTCAGAGACCCTAAATCAACAAATACTTCTCCCAGGGTATTCTGAACAGGATACCGAACCTTTATATATTGGGTTTTTCCATACGGGCGCATATCAAGATGCTATTAGCGGTTACGGTGGGATAAAGCACTGCCTTATCCCTTCCCCAAAACAAGTAATTGTTGATATTGATGAGGAAGGCAATCTTATTGATCACGTGTATAGAGAAGAACAAAACGTAGAAAACATGTTAACGATACTTGGATATGATGACTAAAAAAGGACCTGTTTCAAATTTTATTACACATCACTATAGACATTTCAATGCTGCCTCATTAGTAGACGCTGCAAAGGGTTACGAAGATCAGTTAAACTCTGGTGCTAAAATGATGATAACCATGGCAGGAGCTATGAGTACGGCTGAGCTGGGAATTTCTCTTGCTGAAATGATTCGTGAAGATAAGGTTCATATCATTACGTGTACTGGAGCCAATCTTGAAGAAGACGTTTTTAATTTAGTTGCACATAATTTCTACAAACGAATTCCCAATTACAGAGATTTAAGTCCTCAAGATGAGCAAGAATTAGTCGATAACCATTTCAATAGGGTAACCGATACTTGCATTCCTGAAATGGAAGCAATGCGTGCAATTGAAGAGCATTTAGTTAAGCGCTGGGTTGATGCGAGTGAAAACGGTAAACGTTTCTTTCCCCATGAGTATTTCTATGATATCTTGCTATCAGGTGACCTAGTAGACGATTATCAGATTGATCCAAAAGATTCTTGGTTATTAGCAGCTGCCGAGAAAAATATTCCAATTATCGTTCCAGGCTGGGAAGATTCAACATGTGGTAACTTCTTTGCTTCTCATTGTATTGAAGGAAGAGCGATTCCTAGTGCTACCAAATCTGGCATTGAATATATGATGTTCTTAGCAGATTGGTATCAAAAGAATTCTGAAAAAGGAATTGGATTCTTCCAAATTGGAGGCGGTATTGCTGGTGATTTCCCAATATGCGTTGTTCCTATGCTTGATCAAGATTTGGGAATTAATGCACCACTTTGGTCATATTTCTGTCAAATAAGTGATTCAACTACCAGTTATGGTTCGTACTCAGGTGCGGTTCCTAATGAGAAAATTACTTGGGGAAAACTTGGAATAGAAACTCCAAAGTTCATCATAGAATCGGATGCAACTATTGTTGCTCCGTTAATTTTTGCTTACCTATTAGGGTGGTAAGTTTCAAGGTCTAACCAGTTTTACGAAGTGATAGAAACGAAGAAAAAGCTCTCTAATTCAAAAGCACTAGATATATATAAAGCTCTACTTCTTCCTCGCAGAATAGAGGAAAGAATGCTTAATCTTTTGCGCCAAAATAAGATTAGTAAATGGTTTTCGGGAATAGGTCAAGAAGCTATAGCCGTTGGGGTTACTCTATCTAGCAAAAAAGAAGATTATATCCTTCCGATGCATAGAAACCTTGGGGTATTTACAACTCGTGAGGTTCCATTTTATCCTTTATTCTGTCAGTTATTTGGAAAGGCAGAAGGATTTAGTAAAGGTCGTGAACGCTCGTTTCATTTTGGTGTAATGGAACATAATATTGTTGGTATGATTTCCCACCTCGGGGCAATGATGCCTGTTGCTGATGGACTTGCATTGTCCAAAAAACTAAAGGGTGAAGATGCTGTTGCGTTCTCTTTTTGTGGAGATGGAGCTTCTAGTGAAGGTGATTTTCATGAGGCTTTAAACATCGCCGCAGTTTGGAAACTTCCTGTGATCTTCATTATTGAAAATAACGGCTATGGACTTTCCACTCCTTCCAACGAACAATATGCTTGTGAACGTCTTGTAGATAAAGCCAAAGGCTATGGAATGCATGGTATGCACATTGATGGGAATAATGTTTTAGAAGTGATGGAGTCGGTTTCAAAAGCTCGGAAACTTGCACTAAAAGGAGAGCCTGTACTTATTGAAGCTCGAACGTTTAGAATGCGTGGACATGAGGAAGCTTCTGGTACTGCTTATGTCCCAGAAGATATGTTTGCAGATTGGGCGAAAAAAGATCCAATCCTTCGGTTTGAACAGTATATGGAATCGCATCATATGCATTCACAAGAAGACTTTGATGCTATCAGAGAAAAAGTTGACGCCTCTTTCAAGGAAGATTTAGATAAAGCCTTGATAGCCCCTGAACCCGTTTTTGATAAAGAAACAGAGCTTGGTGCTGTATATTCATCTGAAAGCCCTGAAATCAACTCTTCGTCAAATGGCTCAAGCTCTGAAAAGCGGTTTGTAGATGTGATTCAAAGTTCAATGAAGCAAGCTTTTGAAGAGGATGAGAACTTTTTGATTATGGGTCAAGATGTCGCCGAATATGGTGGAGTATTTAAAATAACGGATGGTTTCCTAGAGCAATTTGGGAAAGATCGAATTCGAAATACACCCATTATTGAATCTGGAATTCTTGGCGCAGCTGTTGGATTGGCTTTGGAAGGTTTTAAACCAATAGTGGAAATGCAATTCTCAGACTTTGTTAGTGTCGGGATGAATCAGATCATCCAAAATATTGCGAAGTCTCATTACCGCTGGTCTCCCCCACTTAATATCACGATTCGAATGCCACATGGTGGTGGAGTTGGCGCCGGACCGTTTCATTCGCAATCTCCTGAAGGTTGGTTTATGCCTCATGCAGGATTAAAGATTGTGGTTCCTGGAACGGTTGAAGATGCACAAAATTTACTATACAGCTCACTGTATGATCCTAACCCAGTACTTTTCTTTGAGCATAAGAAGCTCTACCGAAGCCTCAGGGCAACTACACCAGATAAGGCGACCTACGAGCCACTTGGAACCGCTAAAGTCCAGAGGGAAGGAACTGACGCCTCCATCATCACGTATGGAATGGGCGTTCAATGGGCCTTAGAAGTTGCAGAAGAATTCGCTAAGAAAGATATATCAATTGAAGTTTTGGATTTAAGATGCCTAGCTCCTCTTGATTTAGAAGCCATAAAAGCTACCGTTCAGAAAACGAATCGCATTTTACTTCTTCAAGAGCCTTCGTTAATCATGGGACCCATGAGTGAAGTCAGCGCCTACATAAACGAACATTGCTTTGAGTTTTTGGATGCGCCGGTTTTACGTTGTGCATCCCTCGATATGCCGATCCCTTTTAATAAGGGTTTGGAGAATGGGTATTTAAATTTGGAACAGTTGAACACTCAACTAGAGAAGTTGTTGGGGTATTGATTCGGTTAATTAAAACCACTTTTTCTCGTTCCGAAGATCTCCTTCGGAATGCTTTATTAGAAACTTCTGCTTCCAACCGTTCTTATCTTAAGAATAAAACCCATAATCTTTCCCCTTACTAACCCAACGGAATAAACCCCTTCTATGTTGTACTTGATTAGGTTTCTTCTAAGTAAAAAAGCTGAAGTCTTTAATTACATAGGATTTTTCCAAAGTCGTCATTCCCGTGCAGACGGGAATCTAGAGCAAGATCAACGCACAGTGCTTCTACCATACCTCAGATCCCTGCATACACAGGGATGACAGTGTTTTGAGAATTTGATATTTATTTCTACTCAACCAAATGTCATGTAAAGTCTTAAATCAAACACAGCATAACAACTAAATATTTTTATCTTAGTCGGATTAAATATTAAAATTCATGAGCATCTTTTCCCACATATCTGTTTTTATTTCCTTAATTCTTGGACTGGCTGTAGTTCATTTGTTGGGTGGGATTTCACTTATTCTGGATACACAGAAAAAAACCAAAGTATATTGGATTCACCTTCTATGGACATTCAATATGCTGTTTACGGTGGTTCTGGTTTGGTTAAGCAGCTTTGTGTTGTCTCCTCTTGAAGAAATGGGCGTTCTTCATTTTATCAATTTGTTGGCTTATGCAACGGTTACTTATCTAATGTGTGGGTTGTTGTATCCCGTTCAAGGAGAAGAAATAACTGATTTCAAAAAGCATTTCACAGAAAACCGAACTCGGTTCTTCTTACTTGGAATTCTTTATGTAATCGTAGATGCTACAGATGGAATACTAGAATATTTCAAAACGGATTTACCCTTAGATATTGGGCAATTTGCTACACTTGCTGTTTGGTTTATTGTTTTTATGATAGCACTTAAAGTAAAACATAAAACCTATGATGCTTTCGTAGCACTTATTTTCGCAGTTGGACTCACTGGATGGCTAGTAAGTTTAGTTGATACTGGCGTGCTTTCGTGGTAGAATAATAAATGGAATCCTTTCTCATCATTCCAAAGGTCTCCTTCTGAACGCATACCAGAAGCTCCAGCTTCCAACCTGACGGATTTTAAGAGTAAAACCAAAACCCTTTCATATCCCGAAGGAATAAACCCCTTCTATGGTGTACTTGATTAGGTTTATTCTACGTAAACAAGCTGAAGTCTTTAATTGCATAGGATTTTTCCCAAAGTCGTCATTCCCGTGCAGACGGGAATCTAGAGCAAGATCAACGCACAGTGCTTCTACCATACCCCAGATCCCTGCATACACAGGGATGACAGTGTTTTGAGGATTTGATATTTAACTCAATCTAGTTCTGACATCCTCTGGCTTTTGGTGTAAGTCCCGCTCAACTTCATCATTTCTACACAATTGACAGATACTTTGTACCGAAATATGCACCAATGCGATAGAGGTATCAGAAAATCATGTTTAATTCACTACAACGCCCCCATTCTTTTCACATACCAGTAATGGGTACAGGTTATACCATAGACACTCCAATTCGAGTAGCTCAATATGGTATTTCATCAGTTATATCAATTATTGATCATCGGTTAACAGAGCAAATGCGAGAGTACTACTCAAACCTTTTCAAATTTGATTTTACTCTTATACCAGAAAGTGAAGCTGATGCTCGTGCTAAGCGAATTACAGCTTATCTGAATCTTGTTCAAAAAATTGTTGACCTAAAATTCAAAGAATTAAAAGCATCCCCTTTCGAAGATGGAACTGAAATCACTAAATATTTTGAGCTTTTAAGCGATACCTCCCCCATTAAAAATCAGTATTTCAGAATGCTTAAGTTAACAGGCGAAGAACGTACTGTAGCAGAAGATGATCTTCGGAAGCTTATTGTAACGGGTTCTATCGATGTGAACATAATGACTAAAATTGATGGACCAACTAAATCAGCGAATAATGAAGAACTCCCGGTTGAATTTAATGATGCTCATGCTGCTCTACGTGGCTTTGCTCAAAGTAACCTCTCCTCCTCTGTAGTATTTTCTGCTGGATTAAATCCTCGCCTTTATGGATACCTCTCCAATTTTGAGGACTTTTTTCCCGATGAGAATGGAACTATCAAAAAGAAAGTGATTCTTAAAGTAAGTGATTATCGTTCCGCGCTGATTCAAGGTAAGTTCCTAGCCAAAAAAGGAATTTGGGTTTCCGAGTTTAGAGTTGAATCAGGATTAAATTGTGGCGGTCATGCTTTTGCTACTGATGGTTATTTAATGGGCCCGATTCTTAAAGAATTCAATGACAACCGATCTGAGCTAAGCTCTACTCTTTTTGAACTGTATTCACAAGCTTTAGCAAATATGGAGAAGCTTTCACCTAATGTAGCTCCAGAAATTTGTTTAACAGTACAGGGTGGAATTGGAACATTCAGTGAACATGAATTCCTCCTTACCCATGAACATGCTGAATCGGTTGGATGGGGATCTCCTTTTCTACTTGTTCCAGAAGCAATTTCCATTGATAATGAATCTTTAGATTTATTGACTCATGCTAAAGAAGAGGACTATTACTTAAGCGGTGTATCTCCTCTTGGTGTTCCATTTAATACAATAAAAGGGAATTCCGCAGATATAGAGAAAAAAGAACGAATTGAATCAGGTAAACCTGGCGCTCCATGTGTGAAAAAGCATTTAGCTTTGAATACCGAGTTCACTGATGAACCTATTTGTACTGCTTCACTTAAATATCAAAAGAAGAAAATTGATGAGTTATTAGTACAAGAATTACCCAATGATGTACTTATGAAGGCTGTTAATAAGGTGATGGAAAAAGTTTGTTTATGTGTTGGTTTGGGGAATCCATCTCAAGTAGAAAAAGGGATGGATCTTCAAAAAGGAACTATGGGCTCTGCTATATGTCCAGGACCGAATACCGCTTACTTCAACCATGTAGTTACCTTAAAAGAAATGGTGGATCACATTTATGGTAAAACGAATATAATCTCGTTTAATGATAGACCAAATATGTTTGTGAAAGAGCTTCAACTTTATGTTAAATACGTTAAGAATCTAATTGAGGAAAACCTATCTAGTAATTCCGATAAACAAGCAAAATATATACAGCGATTTGTATCAAATTTGAGAGATGGTATTTCATACTACGAACAGCTTTTTGAGGATGTAAAAACTCAAATTGGTGAAGCTAGTAATAAAGCCATTAAGGATCTGTCGGCAATCAAAGAAGAATTGAATGCATTAACGGAACCTTCCATGGCTTAATACTGAATTGTCGGGTTAGTTTATTAGTCCCCTAGATAAACCTCTCCTTCAAGTATCCATTTTGGTTGTCCAATTCCTTTGAGGTAGTAATCAAAATATTCCTTCATTCTGATAGCGTAATCTAGCTTATTCGGGAATTTTTGTAGGTGATGGGGTTCATCATGATACTGCAAGAATACTACTTCCTTATTGTATCGGCGCATTGCTAAATATAGTTCTATACTTTGGTACCAAGGCACCGCACCATCTGCATCACCATGCTGGATTAGCATTGGAGTTGTAATCTTATCAGCAAAGAATACTGGAGAATTCTCAATGTATTTTTCTGGAGCTTCAATTAGGCTCTGACCTATTCTACTTTGAGTTTTTTCGTATTGAAACTGTCTTGCAAGTCCAGAATCCCATCGAATTCCACTGTAAGCACTTGTCATATTACTAACTGGAGCTCCAGTAACTGCTGCATCGAAAATATCAGTTTGAGTAACTATAAAAGCAGTTTGATAGCCACTCCAAGAATGGCCATGCAGTCCCAGTTTAGCTTCATCAGCAATTCCCAATTCAATCAATTTTTGGATACCAGGAACTAAACTCTTAGTAGCCGCAAAGCCTGGTCTTCCAATTTCAAATCGAATATCAGGTAGAAAAACTACATAGTCGTCACTAACATATTGAGCAAATACAGGTCGGTGATTCGTTTTTGGCTCATTAAAATCATGTAAACGATCTGTAAAGAACCGATAGTAGTATGTCATTATTGGATATCGTTTATTCGGATCATAGTTATCTGGTTTGATTACTATTCCCTGAATATAGGTTCCATCTAGACTTAACCAATCGACAAGTTCGGCCTTACCCCAATTCCACTTTTCTTTTAAATCCATATGCAATGATGAAATCTGATCAGTTGATCCAAACTTCCAGTTATCAGCAACCCATAAATTTGGGAATTCATCGTAAGCTTCTCGTTTATAAAGTATTTGATCTGAATCTTTCGCTTTTGCTATAAAGGTGAACTTTTTGTCTTCTTCTAAGAGTCTTTTAATCTCAGACTTACCTACTTGAGCCGAATAAAATCCAAAATTCTTTTGTAAATCATGATAAGAAGTAAGTAATAGTTCTTCATTTTTACCGAAATTATCATCCTCTCCCAGATTTCTAATCCTAAAAATTCGGCTTGCTGCTCTTCCTTGACCATTTGATATTGACTTAGCTTCACCTTTTGCTAGAGGAATTTGCCATATATCATATTTATCATTTATAAAAACTGACTTCCCTCCTTCAACCCAACCTTCCATTCCATAACTGGGAACTTGAGAAGGATAATCGTGATCTTCATCATAGAACGGAACCCCAAGATTAGCTGTCAGGTTTTTAGTAGTTCTTGATTTTACATCGTACACGTGCCAGTTTTTACTAAGATAATAAACTACAGATTTACTATCTGGTGATAAGTAAGCTCGGCCATCGGATGTTCTTTCTGCAACTTTAACCCGAGTTCCTTTCTCCAAATCGACAACATACCAATCTTGAAAAAATCCATCATGGGTTATATCTCTCAAGTAAGGCTCATCGCTACTTCCCATCACTTTATCTTTGTTTTGAGAAATCTGAATAAATGGCATTTCTAAATATGCTAGCTGAATCCATCTCTTTTTATCGAGGTGATATACCGCAGTATAAAGTCTATTCTTTCTACTTTTAAATGTTACTTTCTCATGGGTTTTAATTCTTGAATCATCCCCATGCCATAAATCCATTCCTCGATCTTCAATAATACTCTCAATATCATATATATCGATTTCTTCATCGTCGTCTTCCTCTTTATCATCAAGATCAAGCATATCTTGAGCCATTAACCCAAAAAAAAGTCGCTTTCCATCAAGAGTAAAAGTTAGGCTATTGTTTGATCGAAGCGCCCAATCATCTGCAGTATCTTCCGATGTTACTAAAGTCTGTAAATTTCCTTTTTTTGCATCCCAAAGAAGTAAAGAAGCATCTCCTTCTGTATATGCAGTGTCAAAACTCGCTTTAGTAAAAGCTATTCTGGGTTGTTTAGTATCCCAAGTCAAGTTCGAATAGTACCCATTTTCAGATCTACTGATAATTCCTTTTTCCAGTCCATCTAAATCATAAAAATAAAGACCGTTACCTTCTCCTGATGTATCAATTATGGCATATGAAAAATAGTTTGAAAGCGAATCAAAACTCATTTCTGAGACGAAATCGAGCATTAAGCTTTCATTATTCTCCAAATCCCAAAGAGTTACCTCTGTTCCAAGTTTCTTATTCTTATGTTTTAAATCCTCTATATCTTTGCTTTGGTAATTCTTAATTGCCAGCCACTTTCCATCGTTTGACAACTGGTAACTTGAAACACTATCAAATTCTTGAATAGCTCCATCAGATATATTTAATAATGCTAACCCGCGTTTTGGCTTATCCTTTTTGGCTTTAAGCTCAGCAACAAGTGGAACATTTTTATATGCTACTACCCAGTTTTCGTTATATGAAATTTCAGGATTGTCACCTAACTCAATCTCATATTCAGTTCCGTTTGATATATGTTGAACTACTACATTTCCATCGCCTCTATCGGGCCAAACTCCATAGGTAATCCAATTTCCATTATTTGAAATTTTTGGAGAATTAATGTCTTCGAATTTCATTACATCTTCGAAGGTTAATACGCCTTGTGCATTTGATGGCTCAGAAATTGCACATAGAATTAAAAGAGAAAAGAATAGTATGCTTCTTATTAAGTGTTTCATTTAAAATGAGTTTAGTTTTCATATCTGTGATGAATTAACTCATTCTTACAATCTATTCAAATAAAGGATTGTAAATCTTTCACTTTAAAATATATTTTAGGGAAGACTAGCTTAGATTTTGTAAGCTAAGTAACATTCTTTTTTTGAATGCTTCATCAGCTTTAATAAATACTAATTGTTGAATTAGCTTCTTCCCTTCTTTCGCGGAGAATGCAAGTTCACGGAGATCATCATTGTGAACAAGCACCTCCTCGAAAGCGGCTCTCTCGCCATTTTCTAGGATGTCATCAACATAATCGGTGATGTACTCTTCTATTACAGGATGGAATTCTTTGTCAGTAAAATTCTTCATTAAAGGTAATGCTTATTTAATGTTCACTACCTTTTATTCGATTTCTAGAAAGATGTTCCCATATCCACATAACTTTCTATCATTGCCTGTAATTGAGCACGACCACGATTAATTCTAGACTTCACAGTTCCCATTGCTACTCCAGTTATTTCAGCAATTTCATCGTACTTTAATTCCTGAAGATCACGGTATACCACAACTTCCCTAAACTCTGGTGCCAAGTTCATTAAGGCTTTTTCAAGCTTTTCAACACTTAATTTTTGGTGAAGCTCTTCATCCTGTAAAATGCTTTTATCCTCAATCATCATTTCGAAATCATTTGGATCAGTTTCGTCTTTATGAATTGAAACTTTATACATACGTTGCTTTTTCTTATACATGCTTTTTGCAAGATTTAAGGCAATTGTATACATCCAGGTACTAAATTTGGCAATTCGTTCGTACGATTGCTTACTTTTATGAACTCTTAAAAACGTCTCTTGAACTAAATCTTCGCAATCTTGATGATTGTGGGTATATCGGTAAAGAAAATTATGAAGACGATCGGTATAGCGTTGTACCAACTCATTAAAAGCAGGTTCTCTTCCCTCTTGAAAATATTCCATCAAATCTTCGTCGCTGTAATTGGCTACTTGTGCATATTTGAATGCGTCCATCTTAATCTCCAGTAATTTTATTGCAATTCTTGTTAAAAACTGCGAAAAACGGATTTAACCGATCATTCGCTTAACAAGGAGGAATAAAATCGAGGTGGAGTCTAATGTGGAAAATCCTTTAATGGATTTATCGGCGTCGAGAAGTGCTTCAAACACTCTCGGCATATCGCCATATCTAAAATGGGAAGCATCTTCCCAAAGCTTATTGAAGTACCAAGCATTGTTGATTCCCAACTCTGCTTGAACTTGCTGCTTAGCATTACCTTTGTCAGCAAGTCTTCTAATCTGCCAGATATTTACAAACACACTGTAAAAGAACCCCACGAGTCGAATTAATTCCCCCGTGTCTGTTTTACTATGTTGCAATATCTGTTCCGAGATGAATAATGCTTTTTCCATATCTCTCTTAACAACCGCTTCTTTCAGCTCAATCGCCGTATACTCTCTATATGAGCCGATTATCTTTTTTACATCGGCTTCATTCACCGAATTTGAAGTGTCTACAAAAGTACACACTTTGTCTATTTCAGTGGACAGTAACTGTAAGTTATTACCCACAAACTGAGCCAATAACTGAGCTGCTCCAGCATCAATTTGTTTTTTGTGATGAGATTTAACCCAACTTATCACCCATTCAGGTACTAGGTAATCAGGCATAGGTTCAAACTGATGAAAACCTATATTAGGATTCTTTGAAATCGCTTTACCAATTTTAGTATTACCTGCCGGTTTACCAGTATCGAACAGAACTACAAGGCAGCTTGGATTAGGATTTTCGAAATATGGGATGAAATCATTCATTTCACCTTCCCCAGCTGCTCCTTTTCCTGTCTGCAAAAAATTCCTAACAATAAGAACTCTACGTTCCGCCATCATCGGAAAACTCCTTGCAATGCCCAAAACTTTAGCGGGGTTAACATCTTGGCCGTATAACAAATCAAAATTGAAATCTTTCTCGTGCGCAGGAAGAATGGCTGAGAATTTGTCAAGCAGTTGATCGAGGTAAAACTCTTCTTCACCGTATAAATAATACACTGGTTTTAGTTTCCCTGAAGATATCTCCTGTGATACTTGGTGAAAAGTGTCTGCACTGTTTTGTTTTCGAGCCGCCATTATTGCAAAATATTAAATATAACGTTCTAAATTCTATCTCATTCTTCGATTTTTAAAACTAATTAACTACTATTTGATCTAATAAATAATTTCTATGTTTCGAATAATCCTACTTCCTTTTTTCTGCATTTTATTTACAAGCCTATTTGTAAATGCTCAAACAGAGTATCAGATTTTTGAGAATGAAAGTATAATTCATTTCCAAACTTTCGGTAAAGGCTTTCCCGTACTTATAATAAATGGAGGACCAGGTATGAGTAGCGAAGGATTTATTCCTTTGGCTCAAAAGCTTAGCAGTAATAACAGAACGATTATTTATGATCAACGTGGTACAGGGAAATCTACATTAAACAAAGTTGACTCCGAAACCGTTACGCTAGATTTGATGGTAAAAGACATCGAAGCTATTCGAAAACATCTTAACATTGATACTTGGGTAGTATTAGGTCATTCTTTTGGAGGTATTATGGCTTCATATTATACATCCAAACACCCAGATAAAGTAAATGGATTAATACTCTCTTCATCAGGTGGATTAGATATGGAACTCTTTGATGTAATTAATATTAGATCAAGGCTTACTTCCGTTCAACAAGATTCCCTTAGTTACTGGGAAAATCGAATTCAACGTGGCGATACTTCGTATACTGCTCTTCTGAATCGAGGCAAATATCTTGCTCCTGCTTACCTCAATGATAAAACCTTTATACCTATTATTGCAGAAAGACTTACACAGGGAAATGCGACCATAAATAGTCTAGTTTACCAGAGTATGAGAAGAATAAACTATGATACAAAAACCGATCTTAGTGATTTTAAAAAACCGGTATTAATACTTCAAGGAGCTCATGATATAATTCCATTATCAATCTTTGAGAAAGCCCATTCTATTTTCCAGAATTCTGAGTTTATAATTTTCCCAAATAGCGGACACTATGGATGGCTTGAAGATTCTGAACTTTATTTTGAAACTATATATAATTTTCTTGGATTGGTATCCCCTTCCTAAATGATAGATAGGAACCTATTCTATCTTCTCTCCTTCATAACTCAATAAGTTGCTCCTATTTAAAATTTAATTTGCGTAACAATTCGGTTACATATATATTTGTAACCAATCGGTTACTTAAATTAATCAACCATTATGCGCAGAGATGTATTTCAAGCTATTGCTGATCCCACACGAAGAGATATAATTACTCTTTTGGCATCAGGCGAAATTATGAATCTGAATTCTATTGCTGATCAGTTTAATATCTCCCGTCCAGCTATTTCTAAGCATATAAAAATTTTAGAAGAGTGTAATCTCATCGACATTCAACAGGATGGTAGGGAACGCATATGTGAACTAAAGCCTGAAGAGCTTGAACCTGTATCGGATTGGGTTGAAAAGAATCGTAAGATCTGGAACTCAAGACTTGATCAACTAGAAGACTATTTAAACACACTACAAAACAAAGGTTAGTACTATGACATCAGAAGCTGAACAAAAAATCCATCCCATTATAATAACTCGTGTATTTAATGCACCTGTAGAACTTTTTTATAACGTATGGACTCAACCCGAACATATTTCAAAATGGTGGGGACCAGAAGGTTTTACAACACGAGTAGTTGAGTATGATTTTAAAGTTGGAGGTAAAACTAAATTCATAATGACAGGACCTGATGGAACCGAATATCCTGTTACTGGCAAGTTTTTAGAAATAGTAGAAAATAATAAGATCGTTTCAACAGATGAGTTTGGGGATGAATACAAACAGATGGCAGAAAAACATGGTATGAAAATTCCCAATATTGATAAAATTATCGCCTTATTTGAAGAAGTAGAAGGGAAAACAAAACTCACATTAACTATGTTTCACCCAACTGCGGAAGACAAAAAATTACATGAAGATATGCATGTTATTGAAGGCTGGAACTCAAGTTTCAATTGTTTAGATGTTCATCTTGAAACTTTAACCTCTTGATCTATGAGTAGTATCGAACTAGTTGAACAAGAAACTAAAAGTTATGCGATTTATCACAATCTCGTCATAAATGCTTCTATTAAAGAAGTATTTAAAAGAATAATAGAACCAGATCATTTAATTAACTGGTGGCCTCTCAAATGTACAGGAACTCCTCAACTGGGAGCTATATATAATTTTTACTTCGATGAATCATATGATTGGTTTGGAAAAGTAATTCAGATAGAACCTGAAACTTCTTTTCACATTAAAATGACTGATTCAGACTCCGATTGGAACCCTACCACTTTTGGATTTGACTTAGAAGAATTGAAATCCGGAGTTCAAGTAAAATTCTGGCATGTTGGTTGGCCAGAATGCAATACTCATTTTAAGAGGTCTTCGTATTGCTGGGCTATGCTTTTAAATGGTCTAAAAAACTATACCGAACAAGAAATCGTAATTCCTTTCGAACAAAGAGATTGATATGAAAAAAAATGACTACGCAACCTTTTTAGATAATGATACCCTGAAATTAGAACGAGTGCTTCCCGGACCAATTGAAACAGTTTGGGCTTGTTTAACCGAATCCCAACATAAAAGAGAGTGGCTTTCTGGTGGGGATATTGAACCGAAAGTAGGTGGTAAAGTTACTCATCATTTTGATCACAGAGAGATTAGTGATAAGTCGGAGCCTATCCCAGAAAAATACAAGGAAGCTGGAGATACAACTACAATGTATGGTAAAGTGCTTGTTTGGGAGCCTTATACCCTACTCAGTTATACTTGGGATGAAGGTGATAGTGGAATTTCTGAAGTAACTTTTGAGCTTTCTGAATTAGAGAAAAATCAAGTAAAATTAGTATTAATTCATACCAAAGTTCCTGATTCAAAAGATTTCAAAGTTGGAGTAAGCGCTGGTTGGCATACTCACCTCAATATTCTTAGAAATAGACTAGAAGGGAAAAAGCCTGGGAGTTTCTGGAGTGTACATATGCTACTAGAAGAAGAGTATGAAAATCTATTCTTTGGATAATTATCCACTGCTTGTCTTCTAATACGAAAGGCTGTACAATAAGCTCATATATTTTTAGTGTATTTGAACTAATTATTTGGGGTTATGAATCGTCTACATCTAATAGCAGCACTACTACTATCGGTAGCTTTACCTTCTAATTTCGCATTTGCTCAATCTAGTACTGAAGAGATTAAAAGTACTAGAGAGGCTTCAAATAAAGCGCTACGGAATTATGACGATGAACTCAGTTTCACCTATCTAACCGATGATGTTTTAATAACTACAGGAAACGGAACATTAATAACTGGTAAAGGTCATCTTAGAAAGTACGTACAATCTGCAACTGGCGAACCTATGTTCTGGATTCAAACTCTAACTGACATTCAAGTAAATGAAGAGAGATTATTAGCTTGGGAAACTGGAACTTGGGAAGGATTCAATCAAAGTGATGAAAATAAACCTGTAATTGGCGGGAACTATTCCGCTATGTGGACCAAAGAATCCGGTACTTGGCTTATTAAATCCCAACTGTTTGTAACGCTTAAATAGTATGTTCAATTTCCTTCGTAAAAACCGTCATAAACTCATCCTCCAAGACAACACTAAAAAATACCTCCTCTATGCCATTGGGGAAATAATGCTTGTAGTTATTGGGATTTTGATAGCACTTCAAGTAAGCAATTGGAATGAAAAGCGAATTGAAAGAAACCAGTTAACTAATTATTATGAACGAATTCATGAAGAACTATCAAACCAAGTTTTTTATTTAAAGGATAGGAGAGCATCAGTTGAGGGGTTAATAACGTTAACACGTAGAAGTATTGAGCTATATAATACCAACAACCCTGATTCACTTTATAAGTTAGAATCAACTATCGGAGCTATAGGTACAGCTTGGACGCCAGATTACGACTTCCCCGTCTTAGAAGAATTTCTTGGAAGTGAATACTTTTCAAAAGTTTCGGATTTAGAAATAAAAGAAAAACTGAGAGATTTTAAAGCCAGCATTTACAGTGGAGAAATAAATACCCAATTCACAATTAGTCAATACCAAACAGTTATTGAGCCATACATTATTAAGAATTTCAACTATCAGAACTCAGCAATGCCTAGATACCAAGATTTTCTAATTCAAGGCGGACCGAAAACAAAATATTCAAAATTTCACAACGATCTTGAGTTTTGGAATATTCTTTCTCTAAAGTATGAGAATATGAATCAAACAAGAATTTCTATAATGGAAACTGAAGATTCTATGAATGAATTAATTAAAGTACTTGGGCAAAAACTAAATAAATAAAAGACAATTATGGGAATATTTTGGGAATTAATGCAACAGGATGAGCTTGAAAAACAAAAAGAGCAAGCCAATACTATCGAAGAGCGAGTAGAACAACTTGAAGCAGAACTTTCAAGTACAAGAGAATTATTGTTTAAGACGCTTCATGTCTTAGAAAAGCATCTTGGTAAAGATATTGATGGGGATGGCGTTTCTGGATAATTCCTGAACGTTATCCAATTTAAAAGTGCTTCATAAAATGAATAATTATTGAAACTCATTATGAGCACTAACTACATCGAAAAATATAATCTAGTACTTCATCAGGTTGATCGTATAATTGGAATGGCGTGGGAAGATCGCACTCCTTTCGAAGCTATAGAAACTCAATTTGGTTTAAGTGAACCCGAAGTCATCGAGTTTATGCGTCGTAACCTAAAACGTAAGAGCTGGGAGCGTTGGAGAAAGAGAGTTTCGGGTAGAGCTACAAAACACCGTAAACTTAGAAGTGAAGATATAAAGCGCTTCGTCTCCCCTGCTCAAAATCCTATCACTAATAATCGGATTGCAAAGAAGAAGTATTAAGTTCTGGAAATCACTATTCTCAAGTATGTTTAATCAAGATTATATAATGAGGCAGGTTCAGCAATTGACCCAAGTACTGAACAGTATTCTTACTCAGGTTTTGCATCTTAAAAAGCTTGAATCAGAAGAGTCTGCCGTACAATATCTAGATCATGAGTTTCTAAAAGAACTTGGCTTTGATTTAGAAGAAGTACTTACTATTGAAGATGAAGAACAGCTTCTCTCCTTTCTAAATAAAAGTGGTTTAAACACTGAAAACTTAAATCTTCTTGCTGATATACTCTTTGAAGTAGCAGACCAAAATTTTGAAAATTCTGATCATCATTCGAAAAGCCTTAGGCTCTTTTCTCAAAGCCTATTTATGTACAATTTTATAGAAAAGAATGAAAATATTTACTCTATAGATCGAAATCTAAAGATTTCTAGGATAAAGGATGTTTTGAATTGAGTTAGGTTTCACTGTGTGGTCATTTCGAGCAAAGCGAGAAATCTAAATAACTGCTTTTAAATATCCCTTTAGATTTCTCAGTCGCTTCTCTCCTTCGAAATGACAAATATTACTTTTTTGGATTAAACTTACGTTCAGGCTAGTTACCAAAAAAACTTACCCGAAAGTCATCCTGAGCGACAGCGAAGGAACTGATTGAATTTTTTGATTTCTTACATACTCAAATATCAAACTTTCGTCTTATACCCAACTATATCTTTCTCCCGAGTTCTCGGGATCAGGATTGTATTTGTAAGGTAATTCGTTGACAGAATGGTAGTGGCACTGCTGTCACCTTGAGCTCCATAAAACTGTGTAACGTTGATAAGTTTGCAGCGAAAGGTATCAAATGCGAACAAAGGCGTTAATTCTTGAACTGATGCCTTTTTTGTAAGGAACACGGTGTTGAACGGTCTTATAAATATGGCAAAGACGTACTATGTATATATCCTATCCAACTATTCAAAAATGTTATATATCGGTGTAACAAATGATTTGGAACGAAGGATGTACGAACACAAAAAAAAGCTTAAGCAAGGATACACCAAAAAGTACAACCTACATCAATTAGTCTATTACGAAGAAACACATGATATAGGAAGAGCCATTGAACGAGAAAAAGAATGGAAAGGCTGGCGAAGATCAAAGAAAGTAGCGCTAATTGAAACCATGAATCCTATTTGGGAAGATTTGGCTAAGGATTGGTCGTCCTAGTTAAAAGAAAGCCAGACCGATATTTGATACCCTTCGCGATTACACTTTTAATCCAACAAAAAAAAGAGAGCGCTCAGGGTGACAGCATGAAGTTAACGGTCAACGATTATCTAACTTCTATAAGGATGAAATATTAACATCAAAACATTCTTAGGTTAGAAGCTTTTGCACTAGTTGTCTTTCTTTGTCATTTCGAGCAAAGCGAGAAATCTAAAGAACTCTTTATATTTCTCTGTTGTTTCCCTCCTTCGAAAAGACAAAACTCTTCTATTGATTGTTAAACTTGATTACACTACTCTTTTTTACAACAACTTGGAGGCACTATTGAATCTGTTCAAATCTAAAAATTTTTATGCTTTTTACTTTCTAGATTACTGGAGAAATAAACTTGTACACCTAAACCATGGTTTAGAGAATGCAAAAGAAATAAATTCGAGTTCTGATTATGGTTTCCCTTCCACAACAACAGCAAGATTTCAAGATTATATTCATGTAGAAGTTCATACAACTTACTATGCGATAATCGAAACTTTATTTACTCTAGTTTATTTTTTGCGTGACAGAAATGAAAAAGATATTTGGAATAAAATTGCTGATTCGAATAATCAAACAATCAAAAAAGTAAATGAATTGTGTCAAGATTTAGCAAATAATGAATTTAAAACACTAGACCAATTATCAAAAAAAGGTACTAACAATGAGAATTCTCTACTTGAGTTTATTTTTTTTAGAGGTATTCAATTCCACAAAAAAGAAAAAAAGGACTTATCTGTTAATAATGTAAAAAAAAATACTCTTTGAACTCAGTAAAGATTACTTGGATCGTAGAAGTCACAACGCAATTAAACACATGATGCATGCACTTCCACAAAAATTTACTTTTGAATCGAATCCAGAAATCCCTGAACTATAAGAAGATATAACTTTTGAAAATTCCCTGTTCTATATAGATAAGGATTTAGACTCCCGCAAAGTGAAACTTTCAGTAAAGAAAATAGACTTTGAAAAAGACTTTAATCGTGCAGGTGCCGCATACTGTTTAATCTCTAATATTCTTAGTTCGAGAATAAAAGTAATAAATAATGATGCTGACTTTACTCATTATTTATTTCAGGAAGATTTTGAAAGTCAAATAAATTGGAAAGACCATAGTAAATTTGAAAAAATAGAATTTACTATGTCAAAGGTTGAGTTCTGTAGTTGAATATCTAATCCCAACCTAGCTCAAGCGTCCGCTTGGGCTTTTCTTTTAATATCATTTTAAGCGAAAGCGAAGAATCTTAACCGATATCCTGTTAGATCCTTCGGCGGTAGCCTTAGGATGACTCTAAAATTGAAACTTGGAATTTTCCCATCCTAGCTCAAGCATCCGCTTGGGTTAACTTTAAAAACCTTACGGCTTCAACCTTCCCATCATTCTAGGGAACGGGATAGTCTCTCGGACGTGAGATAGTCCACAGAGCCACGCAACGGTTCTTTCTAACCCAAGACCAAAGCCAGCATGTGGAACGGTTCCATATCGACGTAAATCCAAATACCATTCGAATACTTCTTTATCCAGTCCCTCCTCCTCAATACGTTCGTGCATAAGCTCTAAATTATCCTCTCGCTGACTTCCACCAATAATTTCACCATAACCTTCTGGAGCAAGTACATCTACTCCAAGGGCATGCTTTCCAGATTCATCACGCTTCATATAAAACGCTTTTATTTCAGCTGGCCAGTGAGTTACCATAACTGGAACTTCATATTGCATAGTCAATACAGTTTCATCACTTCCACCAAAATCATTACCCCATTCAAAACTTTGGGCAGATTTTTTCCACTGTGGAATATTTCTATAATCTTCTTCTATCTGATCGATTCTTGATGAAATTTCAGACTGACGAGCTTCAATCTGCTTCTTTCTCCACTTCTTAGCCGAACCATGTTCTTTCTTAATCTCTTCACTTTCTTGCTTTAACTCTTTTTCTTCTTGCTTTCGGGAATCGAGCATATCATCCAGCATTTTCGCTGTTTCTTCGCTAGTCAATATATCAACCGCTTCTGTATAGGTCATTCTAATGAATGGATTTTCAACCAAAGCTTCTAATTTTGAAGTATCTCTTTCTAGAATATCTAACTCAGCTTTTCTCTTTACTAACACAGTTTTTACAATGAACCGAATCATATCTTCAGCCAGATTCATATTCATTTCTAAATCATAAAAAGCCATTTCGGGTTCAATCATCCAGAACTCGGATAAGTGTCGACGTGTTTTGGATTTCTCAGCTCTGAAGGTCGGACCGAACGTGTATATCAATCCGTGTGCCATTGCCATAGCCTCACCATATAATTGTCCGGTTTGAGCTAAATAAGCTGGTTCTTCAAAAAACTCAGTTTCAAAAAGAGTGGTACTACCCTCAGCAGCATTCCCAGTAAAAATCGGGGAATCCATCTGTACAAAATTACGATCCTGGAAGAAGGTATGAATGGCAAAGATGATTTCGTTACGAACACGCATTGCCGCCCATTGGCGTTGACTTCGAAGCCACAAATGACGGTTATTCATTAAAAACTCAACGCCATGCTCTTTGGGAGTGATTGGGTAATCTTCAGCAATCTGAATTACGTTTACATCCGAAACATGAATTTCATGTCCGCCAACACTTCGTTCATCAGCTTTTACTGTTCCTGTGATTTCAAGCGAGCTTTCTTGTTTAAGCGAAGTTGCTGCTTCCCAAGCTTTTTCAGAAACATCATCTTTAGCCACCACACATTGGGTAATACCGGTTCCATCTCTCATTTCAATAAAAACGAGACTTCCACTGCTGCGGTAATTATACACCCAACCTTTCAAAGTTACAGTGTTATCAACATAGTTTGCGAGTTGATTAATGTATTTTATCTTCATAATTATAATTAGTTTTAAATGCTTATTCCAGGTGTCCAGCCAAAAGATATTCCATAAAAATATTGATTCCCATAATTTTCACTAGCCCAAAACCCTATCTTCACTTTCTTCAGTGGTATTACTCCTGGAAAGATTTCGAATTTAAAATTTTCCCCTTGAAGTTGATGTGTATGATGAACAAATGAGGCTAATAATGAATTCTCTTTATCAATAAAGAAACCTATTGAGGGTGATACCTCTATTGTTTCTAATCTCTCGTTGTTTTTTACAGTCACTATATCCGTTGTTTTAAAACCTACACCTGTTGAAAATGTATAATTTTTAAAATCATAGCCTAAACCGCCAAGCATACCCAATCCTAAAAAACCAAATAATGAAACTGGTTGATTCTTAAAATACGGTTTCCATCTTAATAGAAAATTCTGTCCAGTATTCCTTATGGAACCATCAATAAACCGGAAACTAGCTTGAGAAGACCAATCTCTCATAATTACTTCATGTGAAAAAAAGTATTGCACTGATTTACTGCTAAATAATAAAATTCCTAAAGGATCAAAAAAATAAAGATCAGCTACTGCGTCATGATGCCCTTTACCCTTAAAATTTTTTTCTACTACTTCATTCAAAAAATGATAGGACATAACTGTTAGTCCGGCAAAAAATCTAGGGTATTTATAATTTTTCATGTTATAATAATCTGCCATAGTAGCATAAACTACACCACCACCTAGCACATGTAAACTGTAGTTAGGCATCCAATTATCACCAGATTCCTCTAATCCCAAAGGAAGTATTTCACTATTTAAAAAAGTTTTCCACCCAACTTCATTTATACTTTTAATTGGATGTCTCAAAGAATAAGAGACTGATTCGAATCCTTTATTAAGCCCCATATCAGAAAATCTATTTGATATACTAGAAGCTTGAACTACATCAAAACCTCCATTCAAAATAGAGCTAACTGGAGAAACAATTGCTTCTGTTCCAAAATCTTTTCCAGTATAAAAATATCCATATTGTGCTTTTGAGCTTGTGAAAAGAATGATATTAAAGTAAAAAAGTAGTAGTGGAACCCTCATACATTTTGTAATTCTCAAGAAAAAGGACGTCTTCCACATAGATTTCTAGATGAATAAAAATACTAATGATGCATTAACTATTTCCATTCCTTTATCCATGTTCTCTATATGATTTAGATCTTTATCCAACTTTGATGTATTGTCATTCTGAGCAAAAAAAATGAGGAACCGCATTTTAACAATCTAGCATATCCTTGGTCCCGACTTTAGGGAATTAGAATGATATTTATAATTACTCTTCAGGAGACAAAACGGCTTCCATATAGAATTTCTGGTCAAAGAAGTTTTTGGCAAACGCTTGAATTTCTTCTGCCGTTACTTTCTCTATATTTTCCTCGAGTTCATCTAAAGTCACAAATCTATCAAAGTATAGCTCACTTTTTGCAAGTCGCATCATTCGATTACTGGTATTTTCCTGCGATAACAAAAGCTTCCCTTTTAACTGTGATTTTGCTTCCTCAAGTTCCTTAGCAGGAATTATTTCGTTACTGATTTTATCCAATTCAGCTACAACTAATTCATGAACATGTTCAACGTATTCTTTATCAGTACCAACATAAACGCCCCATATCCCAGAATCAGAATAAGACTGATTAAAAGTCTGAATAGAATAGCAGTAACCATATTTCTCACGAACATTTTGGTGAAGACGAGAACTCATCCCTCCTCCTAATACCGTATTAGCTAACAGCAGTAGATATTTATCGTCATGGTCGAAATGTAATCCACGCCTACCTAATAGATAATGCGTTTGCTCAATAGATTTAGTTAGCAATAATTTATCTGTACTCATTTCTAACATTGGTTGATCTTCATTTACAACCTTATCAGAATTAAGCTTCTCAAAATATTCGCTTACAAGCTTTACCACTTTTTCGTGATCTACATTTCCAGCCACTGCAACCATTAAATTGGATGGCTTGTACCGATACTTCATATAATTATATAAATCATCTCTAGTAAAAGACGAAACTGTATCTTCGTACCCAAGAATTGGCCTACCTAATTCATGACCTTCAAACATCTTTGAGCTGAATTCTTCAAATAAATAATCATCTGGAGAATCACGATACATCTTCATTTCTTCGATTACTACTTTCTTCTCTTTCTCAACTTCTTCTTCAGGGAATGAAGGATTCAATACCATATCAGAAAGTACATCTAGGGCTAAATCAATTTGATCATCTACACATCGAGCGTAGTAACAGGTGTATTCCGAAGATGTAAAAGCATTCAAATATCCCCCAACTGCTTCTAAACTCAATGCGATATCAAACGCTGTTCGTTTTTCAGTTCCTTTAAATAACATATGTTCCAAAAAATGAGTAACACCAGCCTGTTCTTTCGTTTCATTTCTTGACCCTGTTTTTACCCAGATTCCAACTGAAATACTTTTAACACTTTCGATGTGCTCGGTAACAATTCTTAGACCGTTACTTAGTGTGGATTTCTGTACTGTTTCAATTTCTTTCAGGTTTTCCATGCAGTTTTTTATATGTGCGTCTCTTTTTTTGATCGGTGCAAATATACAAAGGTTGGGTGGTAGAATCAGTATTGGTTTGTGAAATATCTTGCCGTGTGTTCCCTTCCTAATCATTGCAGGAATTCTGAGGGATGCACTACAACTATCCCTTTCGAAGAATACACTTCCTTTATATTGTTGAAACAAGAAAAGGGGCTGTTCATTGCTGAACAGCCCTTTAATATTTTTATGAAAAATATTTTAGTTTAACCTCGCTCCTATGGCTCATCGTTAGAGTAACAGGTTATTACGTAGAACATCTTAAATAAAGAATACGCTAAGAGTATTAACTATAAATTATCCTTCTGTTTTTTTCCTAGAGAGTTGAAGCTTTCTAACAGCATAGGCTCCACCTGCAACGGCAAGCAAGGAAAGGCCACCATCGATTGGGGCTTGTGAAGGTGCTGATGGAAGTCCGGGTTGAGCGAGAACTACAACCGATGTTATAAGTAATACTGATAATGCAATTAGAGTGAAGAATAGGTATTTCATATTGATTCCATTTTGGATATTGAATTCTGAATTTTGAATAGTCACTTGCTTTAATTCAAGATTCAGAATCCAAAATTTATAATTTATTTGATTAAGGTCATTCTTTTGGTCAGTGTTTGTCCTGCGGCCGTTAACTGATAAAAGTACATGCCACTAGAAACACTCGATGCGTCAAAAGTTACATTGTAGCTTCCTGCTGTTTTAGTTGAATTAACTAGCTCTGCTACTTTCTTTCCCATTAAGTTGTACACGCTAATGTTTACTTCGCCAGTACTTTCTATACTATAATTGATAGTCGTAGAAGGGTTAAACGGATTTGGATAGTTTTGATCTAGGGCAAACTCAAACGCTACCTCATCTAGTTCGCTAGAAACCGAAGAAGATGGTGAAATGGTGATGGCAAAACGAGTGCCGGTAGATTTCGATTTTTTAGCCGTTGCTACAGGATTTGTCAGGGCATCCATCGGATTTACTTTAGCGGCTGGTGCGGTAGCATCAAATTTGTATAGGCTATCAATGCGCATATCCATATTGATTTCCGTTTCGTAATCATGGAAAGTGAGCTCCCATTCCTCTGGAATGCTTTCGAAGCCTTTCCAATTGAGTGTAAAGCCTCCACTCACTCCTACTAGTTTTGTATCCATTGAAATTGTTACTTCTTCTTGTAAATCCCAAGGAAGAGATTCTACAGATTTATACAAGTCGTTGGTGTAGAATCCTATTACAGCATATTGAGATAGAAGCGGTAACAGTTTCCCTGCGTCATCGGCGTCATAATCTGTGGTGGCATTATCGCGGAAACTTAGGCGAATCGCTTCATCATAACTACTATCTGAACTCATGGTAAAGTTGATATCTCCACGGTTGGCTGCAACTTCTTTAGAGAAAAAGCTTCCTGTTGCGCCATAAGTTGTTTTACCTGCTGTGTTGAAAGTCAACGTTGTTGCACCGCCTGTAGCTCCCAACTGAACCCAAAACCCTTGCCAAGGTTTGACGATGAATGGTGTGGTTCGATCTTGGACAGAATAACTTCCAAGTCTATCATCCCAAAACGAAATATTGTTTTGAATAAAATCAGCACCGCTTACAACCATGTTGGTGGCATCGGTGCTAAAGTTTGAGGCAAAAGGATTGCCGACTAGCGTGTAGCCACTTGCCGTTGGGTTTAGTGCAACAGCCACATTTGTAGAAGGTTCATCCCCAGTAGCATCCAACATTTCTGGAAGCTCTGAGGAACCCGCATTGGCGTTATCATAAAAGTACACAGCAAAGCCTTTTCCATCACCAAAGGCGGTAGAAACATTAGTTGGTTCTTCGAAGATGCCCGTATCATCGTATAGAAAGAAATTGGCGGCAGCGGCTTCATTGTCTCCACCGATAATACCCTGAATAGGAGTATCGTCGGAAATATCTGAAACGGTTCCGTTTGTAATAGGGAATGAAAGTAGACGCCATCCTGCAGAACCAGCAATTTGTTGATCTACCGGGCACGTTCCCCATACCGGATAATTCGAAGCTGATAACACACTTTGGGGACTAGTAAAACCATCAGCCCTTGCTCTGATTTTGGAAACACACCAGGAACTTAGGTTTTGATTAAATGCATTTGCTGAACCAAACATATAATTCATATTCCCAACGTTACTCACATCCCAAGCTCCAATATCCTGATTGAAGGTGGTGGCGCTATTAAACATGCCTTGCATAGTGTAAACATTACTCACATCCCAGGCACTGATATCCTGATTGAAAGAATTATTCGAAAACATAGAACCCATATCGGTAACACTACTTACATCCCAGTCACTGATATCCTGATTGAAGGCACTTGCGACATAGAACATTCCGTTCATATTTGTTACAGCCGACACATCCCAGCTACCAATATCCTGATTGAAGAGACCTGTGCTCGCAAACATACTATTCATATCTGTAACCGAAGACACATCCCAACTACTGATATCCTGATTGAAGAGACCTGTGCTCGCAAACATACTATTCATATCTGTAACCGAAGACACATCCCAACTACTGATATCCTGATTGAAGGCACTTGCGTCATAGAACATATAATCCATACGTGTAACAGCCGACACATCCCAACTGCTTATATCCTGATTGAAGAGACCTGTGCTCGCAAACATAGACTTCATATCTGTAACCGAAGACACATCCCAGCTGCTGATATCCTGATTGAAAGATCTTATGTTAAGGAACATAGACCTCATATCTGTAACCGAAGACACATCCCAACTGCTTATATCCCCATTGATTAAATTTGTGTATAAGAAAATATTGGCCATATTTGTAATACCGCTGGTACAGCTGGTTGATGCTAGGCTAGGAACGGCTTGAATTTGTGCTTTCGTACGTTTTGTATAGATAACACCGTTTAGCCGTCCCCTATCTAAATTAGCTGCATCAGGGCAGAACAGAGTGGCATTATCTGTACCTCCGAAATAAAATTGAGCGTTATAGCAAGCTCCTCCTCCCCATACCGGTTTATTAGGTACGGTAAGCGCACTATTGCTACTAAAACTCGTGGGCTCAGTTTCAATATTTGAAACACACCAGGAACTCAGGTTTTGATTAAAGTCTGTTGCTCCTATGAACATCCTCTCCATGGTTGTTACGTTGCTCACATCCCAACTTCCAATATCCTGATTGAAGTCAAACGCAAAATCGAACATATCGTCCATATTAGTTACACTGCTCACATCCCATCTACCAATATCCTGATTGAACACAGACGCACTGATAAACATCTCTCTCATTGTTGTTACGTTACCCACATCCCAGCTACCAATATCCTGATTAAATGCTGAAGCTCCTTTGAACATCATATTTGCAGTTAATACACTATCCATATCCCAGCTGCCAATATCCTGATTGAATGCAGACGCACTGATAAACATAAATGCCGTATTTGTGACATCACTCATATCCCAACTACCGATATCCTCATTGAAGGTTGTGGCTTGAAAAAACATACTGCCCATATCGGTAATACCACTGGTACAGCTGGTTGATGCCAGGCTATAATCCGCTTGAATTTGTGCCTTAGTACGTTTGGTATAGTCAATGCCATTTAAGTACCCAATATCTAAATTTGATGCCTCCGGACAAAAGACCGTGGTACCATCAATTCCCCCTACATAAAAATCAGCGTTATAATTAAAACATGTTCCCCAAACAGGATCCATTCCCGGGTTACCAAAATCACTTGGAGCTGAACCAATAGCAGAAACACACCAGGTGCTTAGATCCTGGTTAAAAGCATTGGCACTGTAAAACATTCCGGCCATATTTTTTACAGCCGACACATCCCAACTACTAATATCCTGATTGAATGCATCAGCATTTAAAAACATACTATTCATATCGGTAGCACTGCTCACATCCCAGCTGCTTATATCCTGATTGAAGGCTCTTGCTTGATAAAACACTCCGCCCATATTAGTTACGCTACTTACATCCCAGCTACTGATATCCTCATTGAAAGAAGTAGCATTTATAAAAAGAGTAAACATATCTGTTATGCCACTAGTGCATGTAGTGGCGGCATTGACTGTTGTGATTTGAGCTTTAGTACGTTTGGTGTAAGTAATACTATTTAGCGTTCCCGTTTCTAAGTTCGCGGCCGCTGTACACTTAACGATACCATCACTATACAGACTGAAATTACCGTCGGTTTCTACCACCGTTTGGGCAAAGGTTTGTTGTACAGATAGCGCCCCAAATAAGAGTATTACCAGTAGCAACTTAGATGTGTTGAAAGATCTTTTTACCATCGTTTTATGTGTGATTTTAGTCTTCATTATTCTGTACCCTTTTCTCTTTTTTAGAAAGTTCTATATTACCGGTGTTTTCATTGCTACTGACCGGATCAGCTTTTGCCTTTATTTCAGATCTTGTTTGTCCTTCCAGCAAATCTATTTCCAGCTGTACATCAGGGGATGACACCTTCTTCGTTTTCTTTTTTTCTGTATCCAATAGGTATGGGTTTGATTACCCCAGAAGAATAGCAGATATAGGATTAGCGGGTTTTACCTCATGTATCTTTTTGTTCCTGTGAGGTATTTTTTAAATGTAGAATACCTTGTTTAGGATTTCTCATTCAAGGAAGAGCAAGTAAAATTCATATTATGATATCTGACGGATAAAACTTATTCCGCTGTTTTAGATTAAGCAAAAGGATATCCTCTTTAAAAGAGAGTGCTGTATTCACTCTTCCGCTCACCATTCTAAGTATGGATGGTTAAGACTTTCCACCCATAAATTCGCTGGGATTTTGCCCAGACTTGTTCTTAAAAGCTGTAGAAAAAACCGAGACGCTTTTGAAGCCTGAGCTATAGGCAATTTCACTAACCGAACCCGCTTTTTGAGAGAGCAGTTGTTTGGCTTTGACTAACCTGAATTCCCGAATCAAATCCGAAGGAGTTTTTCCGGAAATCTTTTTTAGTTTTTTATACAACGTTCCTCGGGTCATTGCCACATCACGGGAAAGTTGTTCTACCGAATAGTTTTCATCACTAAATCCCTGCTCCAGACTTTGAGTGATCTTTTCTAATAATTTCTGATCTGCGGAAGTTACTTCTGAATCCGAAACAGCAATCAAGTATCCATTTTTAGAGAACCGATCTTTTAGTGTTTTCCTGGATTCAATAATATTATGAGCCCGAAGTTTCACCTCTTCAATATCGAAAGGCTTTACAAGGTAATCGTCAGCCCCCATTCCTAAACCTTCCAACCGATCTGTTTGAAGTGCTTTTGCGGTTAATAATATGACCGGAATAAAACTGGTTTCTTCTGAGGATTTAAGTTCCTTGCAAAAAGTAAACCCATCCATTTTTGGCATCATTACATCACAAATCACTATATCAGGGAGTTCTCTTTTTGCTAATTCAAGTCCCTCTACTCCATTTTCCGCAGTCAGAATCCGGTAGCGTCTTGATAAATGACCCGATAAATAATTTCGGATGTCTTCATTATCATCAATGATCAGCAACGTGGTATTTTCATTCTCTGAAGGGTTTATAATTACATATTTCTCAGCCACAGGTTTAGTTTCTTCAGTGAATCTATCCTCAACAGGAACCATATATTCTGTATCCGAAACCTGATCTTCGGCAAAATGAGCTTTTCCTTTTTTTAGTATAACTGTAAATGTAGCTCCTTCTCCGACAGTACTTTCTGCTTTAATGGTTCCTTTATGCAATTCTACCAACTCTTTAGTTAGGGCAAGACCGATTCCGGTTCCGGCTTCATTTCCTTTAGTTGATTCATTGGTTTGATAGAACCGATCGAAAACATGATCTATATCTTGTTCTGATATTCCATATCCTGAATCCTTTACACAGATTTCAATAACCTCTTCATGTTCTTTAATTTCAACATGTATTGAACCACCTTCAGGAGTAAACTTAAACGCATTGGCCAGAAGGTTAATGAATACTTTTTCAATCATATCCACATCTGCATAGACCCAGGCTTTATCCGGTAGCGATGCATAGACTAATTGTATTCCTTTACGCTCAGCCAATCCTGTAAAGGCCAAACACAGTTGTTTTATCACCTCGCTTATGTTCACCTTACGGACTTCAATATCTACAGATCCTGATTCCAACTTTGAAATATCTAAGATCTGGTTTACAAGCTTCAACAACCGCTTTGAGTTTCGAAGAGCCATGTCAATTTGTTCAACATCATCTTCATTGGATGCCATCAATGCACGTTTCTTCAGATCTTCAAGAGGTGCAATTGTTAATGAAAGTGGAGTTCTGAATTCATGAGAAACATTCGCAAAAAAGGTTGATTTAGCATTGTCTAATTTTAATAATCGTTCCGCCTGATCTTTCAGCTGTATTGTTTGTTCATCAACCAGATAGTTCAACTCAATTTCGCGATTTTTCAATACCTGTAGTCTTCCTCGATAAGCAATAAAACCTGTACCGGCTACTAAAAGAAATACTATAAAGTAAAATAGCTTCGTTTCGTAAAAAAATGGTGCAATACTGATGAGAACAGGAGTTTTGGAAGGCGTCCATAGACCACCAAGGCTTACAGATTCAAGATTAAACGAATATTCACCGGGTGGTAATCCGGTATAAAAAGCTTCTTGCCTGTATCCAGGAAATCTCCATTCTTTTTCATACCCCTCCATTTTATATCGGAACTGGGTATTTTCCGGTTTATTTCCTTCCAGAAAAGCAGCGAAACGAATTTCTAAATTCCGTTCCTCTTTGCCCAACTTTAGCTTCTCATTATCTCCAATGCGTTGATAGGCTTTCTTATCCGATACTATCTCATAAACCCAGCTTTCTATGGCTTTTTCTGAAGCTTGAATCTCATCTGGGTCTATCACCGCCAAACCTTTGACCATAGAAAACCAAAATCTTCCATCGCTTGCTTGTATTGCGGTTGATTGCATACCGCCATTGGCTTCATTGCCCGGTAACCCATCACTTTTATCATAAATCATGGAGTGGATACTTTCCAAATCGCCATTTGCCACAGCATTTAACTCTGCTTTTGAAACCCAGAAAATCCCTTTATTACAACTCATCCAGAGTCTCTCATTTCCATCTTCCAAAATGGAGTGAATAACAAGTCCAAACAATCCATTTTCGGGATTATAATAGGTGAATTTTGGATCCTCGTTATTCTTACCAAATTCAAATCTATTTAAGCCATCTTCGGCCGTACCCACCCAATACACTCCATCAGAATCTTGATACATCGACCGGATGATAGTATTGGACAATTGGTCGTTATGTTCAAAACTTACAATTTCATCTTGTTCTTCATCATAATACCACAGACCCTTACCAGTGGTACCAAACCATATTTTCCCCGTTTTATCTTCATAAGCAAAGATAAAATATGGGGAGGAGTTCACAGTTGGATTCTCATATGTTTTTATCTCATCCATATCTAATATTTGATGGATATTTGTCGCATCACCCACCCAAATTCTACCTTTTGAATCTTCAAATAGGGCTTTGACCGTTGTAAATTTTTCCATGTCAGCGATTACTTTAGGTGGTGAAATACGATCCCATTTTATTAATCCGAAAGAATGTCCAATCCAAATAGTGTTGTTTTTATCTTCCATTATGGTAAAAATACTTCGGGTTTTTTGTTCGGGCAGAAGTTCTTTAAATGATTCAATCTTACCCTCACTTATTCGTTGTATATCCCCATAATACGTTGGAGTTGCCCAAATAACTCCTTCATGATCTTCCATGATGGGATAAAAATTGGGATTAATATCGAAATCCTGATCAGTTAATGATTCAAAGGTATTTTTTTTGAGATAATGTAATCCATTGATTTGAGCAAACCATAAATTACCTGAAGGGTCGGTTTTAAAGCTATAGTCATATATAGCTCCGTCGAAGTCATCCCGCTTATACACAAGCTTTTCATTGTGATAAATATGGGAACCACTTATCACAAACCACCCTTCAACCTTAAACTCTCTAGGAAGCTCATTTACCTCTTCTTGAGATTCTATATACCTAAATTCGTATTTATTAAATAGAAGAATTTTACCACTATAACTCCCCAGGTGAAAAATATCTTTTGATTCTTCTTCATTAATCATAGTTCCCAGCGTATAAGCAGAAAAATCAGAATCCAACTCATAGCTTTTTATGTCATGATACTCTCCGCTAATATGATATAGTTTTCTCTCCCCAAGTACCCAAAGTGCTCCATCGTCTCCCTCTTTAATAGCTTTTACTTCATCTTCCTTTAAGCCATTCTCTTTACCAAAAATCGATACATTCCCGTTATGAATATGAGATAACTCTGAGGTCCCGGTATTGTACAACCAATGTTCGTTCTCATTTATTGAAACAAGATTTTTTGAACGAATACCTGTTGTAACAGCCAGTCTTCTAAAGATATCTTTATAAAGTACCCTAACCGAATCATCAGAAAATTGGAATAGACTGTTATTGCTTAACAAGTAAGTGATTCCTGATGTATCCGTATCAAAGTCCATTCCATCTTTCAGGCCTTCGATCGCTCCAAATTTTTTAAATTTATTTCCTGCATAATTGACAAAGTTATTAGTGCCATTTACCGCCACTGTATGCAAGTTAAAAGAGTCATTATCTCCCTTTTTGATTCTTACTAAGCCATTGGTTACTAATTCAGGAGTGTTGTTTTTATTATAAACTCTGAAGAGTGGCGGGCTGGAACGAACTAGTCCATCAAACCGAACCAAGCCATTAAAAGTAGTTAACCATATATATCCCTTTTCAGTAATAAGAAGATCTGTGACCTGATTCACGGGCAAACCATCTTCCGTATTCCAGATTTTATGGTAATACCCTTTAGCTATTTCTTGTGTTTTTACCTCAACAGCTGAACAGAGAATCGTTAATGTCAGAAAAACTAGCGCCCTATTTATATACCCCATTTTTTAATGTAGGCATTTCTTCCCATTAGGTGAAAGAGCTAAACCCTACTCTTTTAATTAAACTAAAACAATGCAATTCAACTCATAACCTGAAAATTTTCTTTTGTTAACAATAGCTTTCTATAAACTTACTGGGTTAAAAACCCATATAAACCTCGGCTAAAACCAATAAATGAATAAAGTAAGAGTTCTTAATAAACTGGGATAAGTTGCTTTAAATTCACCCATTTTTAAATCTCTTAAACTTTTTGTAATGGTAAGCTGGGCATAGTAAACAAAGAGTATAGATAAACCTTGATATTATTATGTAGTGCCCATCTATTCGTTGCTCAAGTGCATAGATATGTTCCCAATTTATGCTTGTAGGAATCCAGATAGAGACTTGAAGCCCAAACAAAAAAAGGCGCTACCCATTGCTAGGTGCGCCTTTTAAAATCTATTGAAATTGAAAGATTACTTACCCTTCTCTTTCCATCAATGCTTTTCTTGAAAGACGAAGTTTTCCGCCGTGTTCAACTTTAAGAAGTTTCACATCTAGTTCATCGCCAAGTTGTAGATAGTCAGATACTTTTTCTACTCGCTCGTGAGCGATTTCGGAGATATGAAGTAGTCCATCTTTACCAGGAGCAATTTCAACAAAAGCTCCGAAGTCTTTTATAGATTTAACTACACCTTTATAAGTAGCACCTTCTTCAAGATGTCCAACAATCATTTTGATACGGTCTCTGGCTGCTTCAGCTTTGGCAAGATCGTTAGATGAAATAGTAATTTGTCCTTTACCATTTTTATCTTCTTCAATCATAATATCAGTACCAGTCTCTTTTTGAAGAGTCTGAATTACTTTACCACCAGGTCCAATTACAGCCCCAATATCACTACCATCAATTTCCATTCTTAGGAATTGTGGAGCATATTTAGAGATATTCTCTTTTGGTGCAGAAATAGTTTTCGCCATTTCACCAAGTATATGTAAACGACCCGTATGAGCTTGCTCAAGAGCTTCTTCAATAGTTTCGAAACTAATACCTTGAACTTTCATATCCATTTGGCAAGCAGTAATTCCATCAGCAGTACCTGCAGTTTTGAAATCCATGTCTCCCATGAAATCTTCTTCACCACGAATATCTGAAAGAATTGCTGTTTTGTTTTCTCCAACAATCATTCCCATTGCAATACCTGAAACAGGTTTTTTTAGAGGAACACCAGCGTCCATAAGTGCCATAGATCCACCACAAACAGAAGCCATCGAAGACGAACCGTTCGATTCCGTGATATCAGAAATGATTCTTACTACATATCCGAATTCTTCAAATGTAGGCATCATCATTCTTAACGAACGTTCAGCTAAATGACCATGACCGATTTCGCGACGCCCAGGTCCTCTTAAGAATCCAGCTTCGCCAACAGAGTATGGAGGGAAGTTGTAGTGTAAGTAAAATTGCTTTGCTTCTTGATCGAATAAAGTATCAACACTTTGCTCATCACGACGAGTACCTAGCGTTGCGGAAACAAGCGCTTGAGTTTCACCACGTGTAAATAAAGAAGAACCATGTGCACGAGCTATATAACCAACTTGAGTCCAGATATCACGGATATCGGTAGTTGAACGACCATCTATACGACGACCTTTCTCAAGAATCATATTACGGAGTTCATTCTTTTCAATGGAGCCAAGAACTTTCTTTACTTCACCAATTTGGTCTTCGAATTCTTCCTTAAGAGCTTCAACAACTTCATTTTTTATATCACGAATTTTACCGTTGTAATCTTCCTTGCTTAAACCAATATTTACAACTTCGTTGATTTTTGCAGTGGCCAATTCAGCTACTTTAGCTTCGATAGTTTCGTCAGCTTTTGGAGCAACGAATTCTCTTTTTTCTTTTCCAAGTTCTTTGCGTAACTCATTTTGGAAATCACACAATTTTTTAATTGCTTCATGTGCAGCTTTAATAGCAGCAAGCATTTCAGCTTCAGAGATTTCTTTCATCTCTCCTTCAATCATAAGGATACTGTCATCAGTACCACCAACAGTCATATCAATATCACTGTTTTCTAATTCTGTTCTTGTTGGGTTGATAATATATTCTCCATCAACACGTCCAACTCTAACTTCAGCCATTGGGCCATCGAAAGGGATATCTGAAAGGTGAATTGCAAGTGAAGCACCAACTCCACCTAATACATCACCATCATTTTCATCATCCGATGAAATAACACTTGAAATAACCTGAGTATCACATACATATCCTTTTGGGAACAATGGGCGTAGCACACGGTCAATTAAACGACTTGATAAAATTTCTTTTTCGGACGAACGTCCTTCTCTTTTCATAAATCCACCAGGAAAACGACCTGCAGCAGAAAAACTTTCTTTATGATCTACAGTAAGTGGGAAAAAATCTTGGCCTGGTTTAGGTTCTTTGGCGCTTACCGCAGTACAAAGTACCATGGTGTCTCCCATTCGTACAACAACAGAACCGTCGGCTTGTTTAGCGATACGACCTGTTTCAACGGATAGCACCTTTCCTGGTGCAATTTCTATACTTCTAAAATCTTCTTTCATGTATTCTTTTTTGTATTTGGTTTATTGCTTTATCCCCGCCAATAATTCAGGTTGGTTTGATAAGCTAAAAATGAGACAGGGAGAATTGAAAAAGGCTCCATAGTATTGGAGCCTTTCAAATTATTTACGGATACCGAGTTCTTTAATAAGTTCTCTGTATTTAGCGATATCAGTTTTCATCAAGTAGTTGAGTAAACGACGTCTTTTACCTACTAATTTTAGTAGTCCACGGCGCGATGCGTGATCTTTTTGATTCTCTTTTAAATGCCCAGTTAAATGATTAATTCTGTGCGTAAAAAGGGCAATCTGACCTTCAGTAGTGCCTGTGTTGGCGTCTTCTCCACCAAACTTTTTGAAAATGTCTTTTTTTTCTTCTGCAGTAATGCTCATTGCAATATTCAGTTATAACTTTTTTATCAATTCGTAGGCTTTTAAGATACAGCTTTTAAGTTAAAGCAACAATCCCGTTAGCATACAAATATTTAATCTTTCTTGGACTTCAAAACATCCAAACTATTCTTCTTATCTAACTGGAGTTGTGCTTTCAATTCTTCCATTCCCGAAAACTTCTTCTCATCTCGAATACGATCAAAAAAGCGAATTTGTACAGTTTTACCATAAATGCTCTGACTGAAATCAAAGATATTTACTTCTAGGGTTTTAGTGTCTCCATCAAAGGTTGGCCGAATACCAATATTCATCATTCCTTTGTACCAAATTTCATCAACCCTTACCATTACGGCATAAATTCCATTTTTAGGAATAATTTTATCGGGGTGTTCTGGCTGGAGGTTTGCGGTTGGAAATCCAATCTGGCGACCTCGTTCATCTCCATGTATTACAACTCCATTTAACATATACGGTCGGCCGAGCAATTTTGCCGCTTGACTCATATCGCCTTCTTGCTGAATCGAATTTCGAATTACCGTACTGCTTATGGTTAGCTCTCCCATTTCTTTTTTGGAGACTACATATACATCAAAGTCTAATTCTGGAGCTAAGTTCTCCAGAGTTTCTATAGTTCCTGATCGGTCTCTACCAAAGTGATGATCATAGCCAATTACAAATTCACTGATTCCTATTTTTTGATAGATTTCATCTTTAACAAAATCTTCGGAACTCAATAGTGAAAAATCTCTCGTAAATGGAATTACACAAAGCTCATCAATTCCTATACTTTCCAGAATCTCGGCTCGCTCTTGAAGTGAAGTTAGTAGTCTAATACTTCCACTTTTTGAACTTATTATAGTTCTGGGATGTGGATCGAAGGTTACCACAACACTACGAGCATTTCGCTTTTTTGCTTTCTTTACTACTGTTTCCATTAAAGCTCTGTGACCTTCATGCACCCCATCAAAAGTACCTACCGTAACTACCGTGTTAGAGCTATGCTCGATATCTTTTAAGTAAACTAGGTTAGCCATCTTGTCTTAATATATCATCAAGTTCATGCGGTGTGTATGCAATAGCTGAAGAATACTCTCCAATTTGGGTTCGTTCCAAGGCACTTAAATGAGCTCTGGTTTCCAAAGCTATCCCAAAATCATGCGCAATTGAACGTATATATGTTCCTTTACTACATGTGATGCTAAGAATTAATTTCGGAGCGCTGTAATCTATCACTTGATGACTGTGAATTGTTACCGGTCGAGGTTCTAATTCTACTGTCTTTCCTCTTCTAGCAAGTTCATATAATCTCTGACCATCTCTTTTTAGTGCAGAATACATTGGAGGAACTTGCTGGATATCCCCAGAAAACTGATTCTTTAAAATCTCGTGAATTCTTTCTTCTGTAATATGATTTGTTGGACCAGTTTCGTCAACATCTGATTCGGCGTCATAACTTGGAGTAGAACCACCAAACGTAATTTCTCCAACATAAGTTTTTGACATTTCCTGAAGTTGTGAAATAGACTTTGTAGCCTTTCCAGTACATAATATCAATAATCCAGTAGCCATTGGATCAAGCGTACCTGCATGACCTACTTTCTTTGTTTTTACTCTACTTCGGATAAATTTTACAGCATCGAAACTCGTCCAATCTTTTTCTTTATTTACAAGAAGAATGGAACCTGCGTTAAAGTCAAAATCTGAAGATGGTGGATTCGCTTTTGAGAAAACAGGAATTGTTTCTAATGGAAGTGGCTTTGCCATTATTCTTCGTTATCGTCGGCGGGTGCTTTAGGCTGTTCATCTACTTTCCTGAACAAGTTCTGCATTTTATTTACGTATTCAGCAGTATCATCAGTATAAAAATGAAGCTCAGGAATTTTTCGAACTTGATTCTTAATCTTTCCAGCTAATTTATACCTGATTTCGGGAACGTGTTCATCAATAAATTCGTAAACGATTTGTTCGTCTCTACCGGGGGCAAAAACGCTTAAGTATACTTTTGCAATAGAAAGATCTGGAGTAACCCGGACATTGGTAACAGTGACAAAGGTTCCCTCAGGCTGGAAACTTTTTTGAATAATTTCCCCTAAGTCTTTTTTAAGGAGTGCGCCTAATCTTTCGACTCTAAAACTCATACGTGCAGATTAAACAGTTATTAGTTTGCGTCTTCTAGCGTACGTTTTTCTTCCGTTATTTTATAACTTTCGAAAGAATCGCCGACTTTAATGTCATTATAGTTCTGGATACTAATACCACATTCGTACCCTGAAGCAACTTCCTTAACATCATCTTTAAATCGTTTCAAGGCTCCAACGTTACCATCATAAATAACTACTCCTTCTCGGATTATTCGAACTGGATTATTCCTATCAATCTTACCCTCAGTTACATAACAACCTGCGATAGTTCCAACTTTAGAAACTTTGAAAATCTCACGAACTTCAACGATTCCCATCATTTGTTCTTTCAATTCCGGAGAAAGCAGTCCTTCAAGAGCATCTCTTACTTCATCAACTGCATCGTAAATTACGCTAAATAGTCGAATATCGATTTCTTCAGTTTCAGCAAGTTTTCTAGCTTGAGCAGTAGGTCGAACTTGGAAACCAATAATAATAGCATCAGAGGCAGAAGCTAAAAGAACATCTGATTCTGAGATAGCACCAGCTCCTGTATGAATAATATTAACTGAAACTTCTTCAGTACTAATTTTTTGAAGTGAGCCAGAAAGTGCCTCAATAGAACCATCTACATCAGCTTTGATAATAACATTAAGCTCAGAAACTTCACCAAGTGCTAGCCTTCTTGATAGATCGTCAAGAGTCATATGCTTGGTTTTACGCATCGCTTGTTCTCTCTTAATTTGCTTACGCTGACTTGCTACTTCTCTAGCTGTTTTTTCATCAGCGACGATCATCTTATCACCAGCTTGTGGCATTTCATCAAAACCAGTTAGCTGTACAGGAGTTGCTGGTCCTGCTTCATTAATTCTTTTACCATGATCATCTTCCATAGCACGAACTCTACCAAAACAAGGTCCAGCTACAAAAGTATCACCTACCTTAAGTGTACCATTTTGAACAAGGATATTGGCAACAATACCTTTTCCTTTATCAAGACGTGATTCAAGTACAACACCATCGGCACGGCGATCAGGATTTGATTTAAGATCTAGAAGTTCAGCTTCTATCAATACTTTTTCAAGAAGATCATCGATACCATTACCTGTTTTTGCAGAAACAAGAGCGTACTGAGTTGTACCACCCCAATCTTCAACAATTACATCGTGGGTTGATAACTCTTGCTTAATTTTATCTGGAGATGCACCATCTTTATCCATTTTGTTGATGGCAACAACTATAGGAACACCAGCTGCTTTAGCATGGTTAATTGCCTCAATTGTTTGAGGCATCACTGAATCGTCAGCTGCAACTACAAGAATTACAATATCTGTTGCTTGAGCACCACGAGAACGCATTGCGGTAAAGGCTTCGTGACCAGGAGTATCAAGGAAAGTAACTTTTTTATCTTCATGAATTACTTCATAAGCACCAACGTGCTGAGTAATACCCCCTGCTTCCCCTTCGGCAACTTTTGCTTTTCGTATAAAATCAAGAAGAGAAGTTTTACCATGATCTACGTGCCCCATTACCGTAATAATTGGCGCACGTGGTTTTAGATCTTCTTCAGCATCTTCTTCAATTTCGAGCTCTTCAACAAGTTCTTCAGCATCAATAAATTTAACATCCTTGCCAAACTCACTTGCTACTAATTCTATAGTACCTGCATCTAATCGTTGGTTGATAGTAATCATCAATCCAATACTCATACAAGCAGAAATAATATCATTTACACCGACTTCAAGTTCTTCGGCAAGGTCTTTTGCAGTAATGAATTCAGTAACCTCAATGGTTCCAGATTCCATATCCTCCATTTCTTGCATTTGCTGCAATTCTTCGTCTCGCTCTTCTTTTCTTTGGCGACGACGTTTACCTCTTTTATTACCAACGGTGCTATTACCCTGCATCTTTTTGAGGGTTTCACGCATCATTTTATCTACATCGTTCTCATTAACTTCAGTTTTAGGAGCTGCTTTTTTCCCTTTTACTGAAGCCGGAGTTGGTTTTCTCTTTCTTTCTTTAGTTGCGCCATCTTTTTTATCATCTTTCTTTGCATTCTTGTCAAAGCCTGGCTGATCCTTTTTACGCTTACGTTTCTTTCTTACTTTAGAATCTGATGTTAGGTCATTTGTGAAAGCGGTCTTTCCAAGCACTTTTGTACCTTTCAGTTGCTTTGCTCTACCCCTAATAGTACTAGGTTTCTCTTCTTCAGATTTTTTTGGCTCGGCTTCAACTTCGTCAGAATTAGAATCCTCTTTATCGTCATCCTCTTCTTCATCAGAGTCATCTACTTCATCGTCATCCTCCTCTTCATCAGAGTCATCTTCATCTTCAGAGTCTTCTTCTTCAACAGCTGTTTCTTCGAGTTCTTTGGATTCTTTAGGAGCTTCTTTTTCTTTTTCCTCTGCAACCTCTTCTTCGACTTCTTCTGGTTCAGTAGCTGGTTCCTCTTGTTCTTCCTCAACAATTTCTTCTTCAACTACTTCTGATTCCGTAGATGATGATTTTTCTTGTTCTTCAACAACCTCTTCTTCTTCTTCGACTTCTTCTGGTTCTTCAGAAACTGGTTCTAAACCTCCAATAAGTTCATCTTCTTTGCTTTTAGGTTTATCAGATTCTTCTTCAATTGGTTCTAATGAATCTAAAGGCTCAAGAATATCTAACGTAACGCTATCGTTGCGTTGATTCATCATTTGGCTTCGACGACTTTCGTACTCTTCTTTTGCACGTTCGTGGTCTTGACTTTTAGCCTTGTCCTCCCCATAAACTCCATCCAACACTTCATACATTTCTGGTGTTATTTTGAAGTTTGGTCGATTAGCTGCAGTAAACCCGTTATCAGCCAGTGTATCAATGATAGACTGAGTAGATACATTAAACTCTGAAGCTACTTTAAATAAGGGTTTTGGTCTGTTTATGGGCATGTTTTGATTTTATAATTGAGCTCTAAAACTAAATAAATTTAAAGGTAATTGCTTAACTGCCTTCTTCATCAAATTCGTAAGCAATTACATTGATAATCTTAGCAGCAAGTTCAACTTCAATTTCACCGTTTGTTCGGCTTGAAATTTCTTCTGCATCAAGGTCAAGAACAGCGCGAGCTGTGTCACAACCAATTTCATGAAGCTTTTTGATTGTTTCTGCACCAAAATCTTCTTCAAACTCAGCTAAATCGATATCATCTTCTTCTTCCACTTCACGATATACATCGATTTCACATTCAGCCAACTTTGAAGCAAGACGAATATTAACTCCACCTTTACCAATTGCTTTTGATACTTCATCAGCGGGTACAAGAACATTTGCCTTTGCACCATCTTCGGCAAGTTCTACCTTGAGCACATCTGCTGGTTGTAATGCGCGTTTAATAAACTCGATTTTATCTTTAGAGTAATTGATTACATCAATATTCTCATTTTGGAGTTCTCGTACGATTGCATGTATACGAATACCTTTCATACCAACACAAGCACCAACAGGGTCAACTCTTTCATCATGTGAAAGTACTGCTACTTTAGAACGATCGCCTGGAGCTCGAGCTATTTTCACTAATTCAATAATTCCGTCGAAAACTTCAGGAATTTCATTTTCAAACAATCTTTCAAGGAATAATTCAGAAGTTCTTGAAATGATAACTGTTGGATTACCATTCTTCATATGAACACCTATAACTACTGCACGAATTGTATCCCCTTTACGATACCTATCTTTGTATATCTGTTCATTTTTTGGAAGAAGAAGTTCTATTCCATTGTGATTCACAAGAACGTCTTTATTTTGGCGAACCTGATAGACATCACCTAGAATAATTTCACCAACACGATCGGTATAATCTTCGTAAATATTATCTTTTTCGATTTCACGAATACGCTGTGCTAATTGTTGTCGAGCCATCATTACAGCACGGCGACCGAAGTCTAGAATTTGAATTTCTTGTGCTAGCTCATCATATAGTTCAATGTCTGGATCAACTTTTTGAGCATCTTCAAGTGCAATTTCTGCCACTGGATCAGAAAGCTCTTCTTTTGGAACTACTTCCCGCACATGAAGAATCTGTAACTCACCCCTATCAGCATTCAAGATCACTTCGAAAGAATCATCAGTTTCGTATTGTTTACGAATCATTGTTCGGAATACATCTTCCAGAATAGATAGCAATAGGTCACGGTCAATACCTTTTTCCTTTGCAATCTCTGCAAATGAGGAGATAATCTGTTTTGAAAAATCGTTTTGCATCAGGGTCTGCTTAGTTTATTACGGGGATAATTTTTGCTTCAATAATAGAGTCGAAAGGTATTTCTTTTGATTGATCTTTACCTTCAGTTATTAATACACCCACATCGGTAATGCTGGTGATTACACCTTCCAACTTTGCTACTTCATCATTTTCTTTTCTGAACCTTAATTTTAAAGTTCTCTCGATATTCTTTTTGTATTGTCGTATATCGGTTAACGGACGACTTAACCCAGGAGATGAAACATTTAATCTATATTTATCACCAAGTAATTCATGAGCATCAATCAAAAATCCAAGTTCTCGACTTATTTCTGCGCACTCATCTAAGTTAACTCCTCGTTCTTCGCCATCTAGATATACCCATACTTCGGTACCACCACCGGTCTTCAATTCAACATCCACCAAAAACAGATTCTTTTCCTCTGCAAGTGGAATTGCTAATTCTTTAATAGTTTCAGTTATATCTGGACTCATACATCAATTTCAAAAACAAAAAAAAGTGAGTGCCTTTCGACGCTCACCGAGATTTAAAGGTACTTCTATTTCCTCAAAATTTCAATGAATTATACATGTATAGTTTTAAGTGATGAGTATTTAAATCTTTTTCATTTATTTTGCTCACCATTTTATATCATCTCTCATAAAATTTTATCAAACTAACTAGCTAATGCGATTCAGCAAACCTCTTCTACTATCTCTTGTCATTATTCTATTTCCTATGATAAGTGTTGGGCAACCTGTTCCTCCTTCAACTCCAAATGAGGTTGAGGCTTCTATTCTTCAGCGCTCTAAATTAAGAGCATCATCTATCTTTAAAAACTATCCCATTCGCTCTGTTGGTCCGGTAACTATGAGTGGGCGAGTCACAGATATTGCCGTTCACCCAGAGAATTCAAGTGTATTTTATATTGGCTTTGGTTCAGGGGGAGTGTTTAAGTCTAATAATAGTGGAAATACAATGGAGCCAATCTTTGATCACCAAGATGGAGCGCTAGGCGTGGGTGATTTGGAGATTTCTAGAGCAAACCCTGATATCATTTGGGTTGGAACAGGTGAAAATAATAGTAGTCGTTCAACTTATGCAGGTACTGGCGTTTATAAAAGTATTGATGCTGGAGAAACATGGACTTTTAGCGGGTTAAGGGGAACTCAACACATCGGACGTATCGTAAGTCACCCAACAGATGAGAATACAATATGGGTCGCAAGTTTAGGAGCTTTATATAGCCCAAATTCAGATCGTGGAATTTATAAAACTATAGATGGTGGGAAAACATGGAATAAGGCCTTATTTGCAAATGATAGTACTGGAATTGTTGATTTAGTAATTCATCCTACGAATCCAGAAATTTTATGGGCAACTTCGTGGGAGAAAGATCGAAAAGCTTGGAATTTTAAAGAAAGTGGTTCAGGTTCTGCAATTTATAAGTCGATTGATGGAGGCCAAAATTGGGAAAAACTTACTCAGGGTTTACCAACTGGTTCTCATGTTGGAAGAATTGGGATTGATGTTAGTCAATCTAACCCTGATATCATTTATGCTGTAATTGATAACCAGTTCGAAACAAAAACAGAGCGAGAGATTGATGCAGATGAATTAAGTATAAATGACTTCATGGATATGTCTCGTAGGGATTTTCTCAGGCTAGATGATAAGGATTTGAATAATTACTTAAGGTCGAATAGTTTTCCTACTGAATATACATCTGAATCTGTAAAAGCGGATGTTGAAGCTCAAAAATTTACCCCAAAAGCTTTAGCTGATTATTTAGGAGATGCTAATGCTGCTCTTTTTAATACCTCTATTACTGGCTTAGAAGTATACCGATCAAATGATGGAGGAGAAAGTTGGGTCAAAGTTCAAAATTATCCTTTGGATGGAGTTGTATTTACTTATGGGTATTACTTTGGAGAGGTTCGTGTTGACCCAAACGATCCTGAAACAATTTACACATGGGGCGTTCCATTCTTAAAATCTACCGATGGAGGAAAAACTTGGGCCTCTAAAGCAGAAAATCAATCTGTTCATGTTGATCATCATGCGTTATGGATTGACCCATTTGATTCTGAACATCTTCTTCTTGGTAATGATGGTGGATTATATGAAAGTCATGATGGTGGTGAGAATTTCATTCATCATAACACAGTTGCGGTTGGACAATTTTACTCAGTAAATGTGGATATGGAGGAACCTTATAATATTTATGGTGGCTTACAAGATAATGGAACATTTAAAGGTCCTTCCACTTCTATAGGGAATCGTGAGCGACCTTGGACCAGAATTGGAGGAGGAGATGGTATGCATGTTGCACCAAATCCTAATAATTCTGATATCGTTTATATTGGTTTTCAGTATGGTAACTATTCCCGTCGAGATCTAGAAAAGGGAGAAGATTATAGAATTACACCTAATCATCAACTTGGGGAAGCTCGTTATCGCTATAACTGGAATAGCCCCGTAAACTTAAGTCACCACAACCCAGATATTATATATTTTGGATCACAAAAATTAAGTCGCTCTCTTAATGAAGGAAAAGATTGGGTAGCTATAAGCCCGGATTTAACTAATGATCTTCCAAATGGAGACGTACCGTATTCAACATTGACAACTATTGCTGAATCGCCGCTTTCATTTAATGTAATATGGGCTGGTTCCGACGATGGCAATATTCAAATTACAAGAGATGGTGGAAGTACATGGTCAAAAGTTTCTAGTCGACTTCCTCAGCATCTATGGGTGAGTGAAATTCACGCTTCGAAATACAATGAAGGCACCGCATATGTATCATTAAATGGATACAGGTGGGATGATTTTAATACTTATTTATATAAAACTACCGACTATGGAACCAACTGGGAATCAATAAGAGGTAACCTTCCAAATGAAGTTGCAAATGTAATTGTACAAGATCCAGTTAACCCATCTATTCTTTATACGGGACTTGATTTCGGAAGCTATGTAAGTTTTGATGATGGCAATGAATGGCATTATTTAGCAAATATGCCCAATGTTGCTTCATATGATATGATTGTTCATCCTCATGATTTAGAGTTAGTGATTGGAACTCATGGTCGCAGTATTTGGGTGATGGATGTAAAACCACTTCACAAAGTTGCAGGCAGATTGGGTGAAGCTATTACTGCTTTTAAACCTAATGACATTCGAGCATCCAACCGATGGGGTGAAAGTCGAGTGGAATGGAGAGAATCTACTATGCCTGAAGTTGAATTATTATACTTTATAAATACCAAAAAAGAACAAACTGAAGTAGTTATTGATGTATTAGATAAAGATGGAAATAAAATAACATCAATTACCACAAATGGTTCTAGTGGTTTTAATACCTTTACATGGAACTTAGTTGTAGAAAAAAAAGAAGATGGATTTACTTTTCTTCAAAAAGGCAATTATACCTTAGAATTTAAAAATGGAGCAACATCACATGAAGTTGAATTTGAAGTTAAATAACATTGTTTTATTTGCAGTATCAGCGATTCTTTTATCAAACTGTACATCAGAAAAAAAAGAATCTACAATTCAACCTAAAGGCAGAATTGTAACACCAGAAAGTACATTATCATTTCTAAATTCTACTAATGATGAAATCACAAGTATAGATATAGCTATCGCTGATTTACCAGAAGAACGAAATCAAGGCTTAATGGATGTAAATACATTAGCGGAAAATTCTGGAATGCTTTTTATTTTTGATGGAGAAGCGACTCGAAGTTTTTGGATGGTCAATACCCCTCTCCCGCTTGACATTATGTATGTAAATAGCGACAGTATTATTGTGCGAATCTATCAAAATACAACACCGTTTTCTGAAACAAGTTTACCCTCAGAAGCCCCCGCTCAATTTGTTGTAGAAACAAATGGAGGCTTTTCTTTAACACATGGTATAACAGAAGGAATGAGGATCCGGTTTTAACTTTGTTTAAAATTTGAGAATTCTTCTCACTTTTAGTTCTAAGATAGTCTTTGTTTCTTTAGATTGATTTTTTAAAAAAAAAGACTAAAATGCGTAATTTTTCCTCACTCTTATTATTCGTAGTAATTTTTTCTACCTATAATATCAATGCCCAACCAACTTTACTTGACGATAATTTAAGTATTAAAAAACTTACTACCTCTCCAAGTAATTCAGTTCGAATTTCATTTAATCAGGCAGATGGTAATATATACTTAGTAACTCAAGGTGGTGACCTATATGAAGTAAATATTGAAACAGGAAATAAAACCTTAGTTCAAACAAGTTCTGATTTAGGTATTGGGGATGTTCAAGGCATGGATATTTCTAAAGATGGTGTTATCTATTTAGTTGGAAATTCTAAAGTGAACTCCCTTAACACTGTTACAATTAAAAGAGGATTGAAGACTGAAGGAGTTTGGAATTGGGAAACGGTAGCCCAAACTGAGCCCTATCCCTTAAGTAATACTGCTTTTGATCATATTATGAACAATGTTACGATAAGCCCAGATAATCAGAGTTTAATTCTTAATAGTGGTTCTCGTACAGATCATGGTGAAATTCATGATGTTGATGGCAGATTTCCAGGCTTAAGAGAAGCTGCTTTAACAGCAAAGATTCTTAAAATACCTGCTAATTCATCGAATCTAATTCTAGAAGATGATTTAGAGTTTTTAAAAACTAATGGATATATATTTGCTGAAGGAACTAGAAATAGTTTTAGCCTCGCTTATGATTCAGAAGGCAACCTTTTTGGAACCGAAAATGCAGGTGATCGAGATGATCCAGAAGAGCTTAATTGGATTCGAGAAGGTCACCATTACGGCTTCCCTTGGGTAATTGGTGGGAATGATACTCCAATGCAATTTTCTGGATATGATCCTGATTCCGACCCATTTATTCCGCCAAATTCAACAGCTTCGAACCTTGGAACATTTTACGATGATCCCGATTATCCAGCTCCTCCAGAAGGAGTATCATTTACTTATGGAGTTGTAAATAATGGACCTGATGCTGATACTTTTCGCGATCTAGAAGATGGTATTATTAAAGACGCTAGTGAACTTGGCAGATCTATTACAACTTTTTCTTCTCATTTATCTCCACTTGGTTTAGTATTTGATACGACAAATTCAATGGGTGGAAATTTTGAAAATGATGGATTTATGCTTGGCTTTACAGGTGGTAATGATGGATCTTTTTTCCTTAGTAGAATGAATTATGGAGGAGAAGACTTACTTCATCTAGAATTCACTAAAGTGGAAGATAACTTTGAAATTACTACTACACGTTTAATCAAAGATTTTTTAAATCCAATCGATTCTGAAATTATTGGTAATAAAATTTATGTTTTAGAATTTAAAACCAGTTGGCTAAATAATAATAAAAGCACTGGAATTTGGGAAGTTACCTTTCCCGCTAATACTACTAATACAGAAAATCTGAGTGATGTAGCTTCCAAGTATAAGCTATACCAAAACTATCCAAATCCATTTAATCCTTCTACTACCATATCTTTTGATCTATTTACTTCTGGTTTTGTAGAACTTGAGGTAAGTGATGCTCTTGGAAGAAAAGTTGCTACGTTGGTTAATAGAGAAATGAATGCTCATAATAATAATTCAGTATCATTTGATGCCTCAGATTTAACCTCAGGAATTTATTTCTATACACTTAGAGTAGACGGTGCATTTGTTAATACTCAGAAAATGATGCTGATTAAATAACTACATAATTAATTTCTTCATTTTCATCTAAGTTCAGAACATTTAACATCTGAATTGGAACATAACTTAAAAAAGCGTTTATTTGACACTTAATATTTAACGTAAATTTTAAGTATGAATCAAAAAAAGCTTTTTTTATTTCTATCTATTTTACTACTCAGTAAAGTAGCTCTGGGTCAACCAATCGCTCATACAAATAATATATCTTTAAAGTCGGTAACAAATGCTCCTTTTGAAGCTGTAAAGTTATCTTTTAACACAGCTGACGGTAACCTTTATGTTATTGCTCAAAACGGTTCTATCTATCGTGTAGATATGGGTGGTGTAAGAAGACCTGGGTCTACCACACGAGTACAAAGTACTACTGACCATGGTCTTGTGGATGTTCAGGGGATGGATATATCATCTGATGGTAAATTCTTCATTGTAGGTAATCTTAAAGATAATCAAGGCTCAAATGCTACTTATACAAATATTGGGATAATAAAAAGGGCTACAATAATAAATGGAAATTGGAATTGGGAAACGGTAGCTACTACTGCACCCTGGCCAATAAGTAATACCGATTTTGATCATGTTATGAACGAAATTGTAATTCGACCTGATGACAAGATGTTATATATAAATAGTGGCTCTCGGACGGACCATGGAGAAGAACAGGCTGTTTGGGGTGATGGATTACCTCAAGAAGGATTATATCCCGACCTACGAGAAACACCACTTACAGCTAAAATTTTAAGTATTCCTGCAGATACAACTGATGCATATTTAGAAAATGATATTGATTCATTAAAAGAAAAGGGGTTCATCTTTGCGGAAGGAACTAGAAATAGCTTTGGGCTAGCCTTTGATGGAAATGGAGAACTATTTTCTGCTGATAACGCAGGTGAAAGAGATGATCCAGGCGAATTCAATTGGCTTCAAAAAGGTAAGCATTATGGATTTCCATGGAGAATTGGAGGAAACGACACCCCAATGCAGTATCCTGATTACAATCGAGATGAAGACCAATTATTTAATGCAGTAGGAAGAGACGACCTTTTTTATAATGATCCTGACTATCCCACTCCGCCAGAAGGAGTAGATTTTACTGAACCAATTCTTAATTTTGGACCAGATGGCATAAATTACGTTGATTCTGAAACAGGAAAAATAATAAATGCATTTGAGCAAGATACAGCTATTTCTTCTTTTACTGGACATCGCTCTTCTTTAGGTCTTGTATTTGATCGTGATAGCGCACTAACAGGAGAATATACAGGAGATGGTTTTGTTTTAGCTTTTACAGGTGGTAATGATCCTTACTTTCTTTTAAGTACTATGGATGATCAAGGAGAAGATTTACTACATATTGAGCTTACTAAATCTGAGAATACTTATACAATGACTTCTAAAAGATTAGTATCAGGATTTTATAATCCTATAGATTCAGAAATAATCGGAAACGAAATATTTGTACTCGAATTTGGCAATTCTTGGTTAAATAATAACGTCACTACAAAAATATGGAAAGTAGGTTTCGGAGAACCTGTGGCAAATGAATTTGAGACTAATGGTCCAGCAGAATTTAAATTAGATCAAAACTATCCTAACCCGTTCAATCCATCTACAGTTATAAGTTTTAATTTATCCAAATCTGGATTTGTAGAACTTGATGTTTTCAATTCATTAGGGCAGAAAGTAAGTTCATTAGTAAAAAATAGAATGAATGCTAAAACATATGAAGTCAAATTCAATGCAACAAATTTATCATCTGGAATTTATTTCTATACACTTAGAGTAGACGGTGCATTTGTTAATACTCAGAAAATGATGCTAATTAAATAGAATTAACAACCTCTTCTTCTGAATATTCAAATAGAAAATCCATTACTTTGGTAACATTTTCAACTGAGCCAATATAGATAGGCGTGCGTTGGTGAATAGATTCTGGATTAATTTCCATTATTCTTTTTTCACCATTCGTAGCCATGCCACCAGCTTGTTCAATTATAAAGCTCAATGGATTGCATTCATACATCAGTCGTAGCTTCCCATTAGGGTACTTTTTACTATGGGGATAGATAAATATACCCCCCTTTATTAAAGTCCGATGAATGTCTGCAACCATTGAGCCAATATATCTTGCCGAATAAGGTCTTCCTGATTCTTTATCCTCTTTTTGGCAATATTTGATATACTTTTTTAAACCTGTATCCCAGGAATTATAACTCCCTTCATTTATACTATAAATTGCTCCATGTTCAGGTATTTGAATTCTTTTATCGGAAAGAATGTACTCCCCAATACTCGGATCTAAGGTAAAAAGTGATACTCCCAGTCCAGTTGTATAGGCAAGAGTAGTACTTGAACCATATAAAACATATCCAGCAGCAACTTGTCGTGTTCCTAACTGAAGCGCATCATCTTCCACTAACTCAGGATCGAATCGAGGCTCACGTATATAGATTGAAAATATAGACCCAATGGATACATTTACATCTATGTTTGAAGATCCATCTAAAGGGTCGAGGTATACAATATACTTCCCCCCTTGACTCCTTAACCGTACAATTCCATCATTCTCTTCAGAGATTACCATACAAGTAATTGCAGATCGTTCTAGAGCAGAAATCAATTGTTGATCGGCAAAGGTATCTAGCTTTTTAACCGACTCGCCATGAACATTGATAGAGCCTTCATTTCCTAGAATATTAGTGATACCAGCTTTGTTCACCTCTCTTGAAATTATTTTGGATGCTAAACCGATATCTCTTAATAATTGAGAGAGCTCACCTGTTGCTCCAGGGAATCTATTTTGAGATTGTATAATGAATTCTTCTAGAGTGACCAAACGTTCATTTTGCTTTAAATCCATATCAGAAAATTAAGTATTGGAAGCGCTTTTCTGATAAATATACGAATGTTTTGATAAGATATTAGATAGTGTATAAAATTCTAATCGGAAAATTATGCGATCAATTTAAATACTTCTTCAGCTTTAATTATTAGCTGTTCTAATGATCCATTATTTTCTATTATAAAATCTGCTTCACTTTTTTTTAAAGTGAAATTTGGTTGGTTAAAAATACGTTCTTGTACTTTTTTTGAATCCGTTTCATCTCTATTTACCGTCCTTTTTATTCTCTCTTTTTCATCAGCTAATAGAAGAACTACAAAATCTAAATTCTTAGGCCTACCATGCTGCAATAAAATTGCTGCTTCCTTTACAAAAACTTGAATCCCTTCTTTTTCCTTTTGATCGGAAAGTTGATCAATTTTCTCCCAAAGAATGGGGTGAACAATAGCATTTAATTCTTCTACCCTTCCCTTCTCGAAAGCTTCTTTGGCCAAAAAAGTCCTGTTCAAACTCCCATCATTTTTATAGGATTCATTTCCAAAGGTTTTCTTTATGGATGAAATCATTTTTTCATCTGAAACCATAAGCTCTTTCGCGAAATCATCCGCATATAAAACAAAGGCTCCAAGTTCTTCCCACTTCCTACAAAAAGTGGTTTTACCTGATCCTATTCCCCCTGTTACTCCGACTCTAATCATGAATTATAGCCTTGTCATTATTTACATGATCTGTATTATAATGCAATCCTCTATTTTCAGTTCTGCTCATTGCTGCTTTAATAATTAAATAGGCAACTGAAATCAAATTTCTTAATTCACAAAGTGGAACACTTATCGTAGTTCTTTCATAAAAATCTTCTACTTCTTCGAATAATAGAGTCACTCTTCGTAAGGCTCTTTGTAAACGGAGATCGCTCCTCACAATACCCACATAATCCCACATTATTTGTTGTAGTTCTTCTCTATTGTGAGATATCAAAATCCATTCTTTAGTATTAAATGTTCCGCTTATGTCCCACTCGGTAATATTCTCCTGATATTCGAAATCTTTGAACTTCTCTATGGCTTTTTGGGATGCAGCTTTTGAGAAGTATAAAGCTTCCAATAAACTATTAGAAGCTAACCGATTTGCACCATGAACTCCAGTAGATGCAATTTCTCCACAAGCAAAAAGTCTTTTTATCGAAGTTTGTCCATATAAATCGGTAACTACCCCACCACATCCATAGTGTGCAGCAGGAACTACTGGAATTTGGTCTTTTGTAATATCTATACCAAAGGAAATACAAGTTGAATAAATAGTAGGAAATTCTTCTTTGACTGCTTCTCCATCAAGATGTGTTACATCTAGAAAAACACTCTTATCGCCTCTGGTTTTTAATTGATCGTCAATAGCTCTTGCTATAATATCTCTTGGGGCAAGATCTTTTCTATGGTCGTATTCTTCCATAAAAGCATGTCCATCCGAATTCCTTAATACTCCGCCAAATCCTCGTAATGCTTCGGTTATCAGAAACGATTTTGCTTCACTAAGATTTAATGATGTTGGATGAAATTGCACAAACTCCATATTTGAAATCTTAGCTTTGGCTCTATATGCCATTGAAACACCATCTCCTGTTGCGATACTCGGATTTGTAGTGTACTGATACACCTGACCTATTCCACCAGTAGCCAAAACTGTAATTCTGGCCAGCATTCTGTGAACTTTTTCTTTCTTCTGATCTAATACATAAGCCCCAAAACATTGTATCTCAGGAAGTTTTTTTACTTTAATCCCAAGATGATGCTCTGTCAACAAATCCATCACAAAATGATGTTCTAATATTTTAATATTGGGATGATTTTTTACTCTCGCAAGCATTACTGTTTCAACTTCTTTACCTGTTGCGTCAGCTGCGTGTACAATCCTTTTTTTAGAGTGCCCTCCTTCTCTTCCCAAATCAAGAATTTCTTCTTTATCAGTAAACTTCACTCCATAATCTATCAACTCTTGAATGAGTTTTGGAGCACTTTTTACCATTAGCTCAACGGCTTCTTTATCGCATAATCCATCTCCTGCAATAAGTGTATCTGATATATGATTTTCAAAAGAATCCTCTTCAAGATTCATTACTCCAGCAATTCCACCTTGAGCATACCTTGTATTGGCTTCCATCATCTCGTTCTTTGTTACTACCAATACACTTCCATGTTCTGCAGCATTTAGAGCAAAATTTAACCCCGCAAGACCGGTTCCAATAACAAGAAAATCTGATTTATACATTTATTTGATTTAAGCCATTGTAAAAAAATCTGGAGTATATCCAATTAAAAATTAAGCTTGTTCATCAACTGAAATAAGTAATAAATATGCTTTTATAAAGTCGTCTAAATCACCATCCATTACTGCGGCTACATTCGAAGTTTCGTGATTCGTTCGATGATCTTTTACGCGTTGGTCATCAAATACATAACTTCGGATTTGAGAACCCCACTCGTTCTTCCCTTTTGTTCCTTCGAGACGAGCTTTCTCAGCTTCCTGAATTTCCTTTTCAAGCTCATAGATCCTAGACTTTAACAATACTAGTGCTTTCTCCCGGTTTTGAAGCTGTGAGCGCTCCTGTTGACATTCAGCAACTACACGCTGTTCTGTTCCATCAGATAAAGTACCAGTCCAAACCAGCCGAACACCTGTTTCAACTTTATTTACATTCTGTCCGCCAGCTCCGCTCGAATGAAATCGTTGAAGCTCTATATCACTGTCATTAAGATTTAGTTCAATCGTATCATCAACTAGAGGAGAAACAAAAACTGAACAAAATGAAGTATGTCGACGTGCATTACTGTCAAATGGCGAAACACGCACAAGACGATGTACTCCACTTTCAGCTTTTAAGAATCCGTAAGCATTATTTCCTTGAACTTCTATTGTCGCACTTTTCATTCCAGCAACTTCTCCATCCTGATAATCAATCACTGAAACTTTGAAACCGCTTCGCTCAGCCCATCGAGTATACATTCGGTATAACATCTCAGCCCAATCCTGACTCTCAGTCCCACCTGCTCCAGGATTAAAATTAACTACTGCATCCCGATGATCATCTGTGCCTTTAAGCATATTCCTAAGCTCGAGGTTATCTAATGCTTTCTGGAATTTTATATACTCTTGAGCTAGTTCGTCTTCAACATCCTCTCCCATTTCAAGAAACTCGAGATATACATTAATACTTTCTCGAAGCTCATTTAATTTATCCCAAGCTTCTACCAAGCTTTTCTCATTGTCTAGCTGTTTCATGGTAACTTGAGCTTGAGCTGGGTCACTCCAAAACTCAGGATTCTGAGTTTTCTCTGTAAGTTCTATTATTCGGACTTTTCGTTTATCGTAGTCAAAGGTACCTCCTGAGCGCGTCTAATCGCTCGTAGTGATCCTGTAAATGATCCTTATTTATTGCCATTATCTTTCTGTATTAGATTAGAAGTTTAAGGTACATAGTACATGAACAACTATAAAGCTTACTATTCATTATATAGATTAAAAAAAAGCCATCCTTCAGATGAAGGATAGCTTTAAATCATTTTATCCAATACTTATTATCTTAGTGCTCTTCCTAAAATAATACCGACTGCAAGTCCTGCAATTGCCGCTATTCCTAAACCTCGTTCAGGGTTCGCTCTTACATAGCGACGTGCATTTCTATATTCGTGTTTAATTTCTGTTTCAAGCCAATCTCTTTCGTCTTTTAGCTTGTCAATTACTTCGTCATAGGTTTTTTCTACTCTATCTTGAATTACTTCACTTGCATTATTCACAGTTTTCCCGATTTTTTTTTGGGCTTCTTCTATTTTCATTGTATTAGCCATTTTTTCCTTTCTTTAATTATTCTTTAAATACGAATCTAATCTTTATTGTTTGTAAGTTTAAACAATCTTAAATCATTTTAGTTTCATTTTTTAATATTAATGTTCTTATCACTACCAAAAATTTGGTTTAATTTTATCCATTCGAATTTCTTAGTGTACAATATCTGTTGGGAAGATTCGGACATAGACCGGGAACTACTTCAAATAAATGCTCAGACCGAGCTATTAACTATTACAAGTGCTGGTTGTAACGTACTTAACTACCTTCTCGATTCCCCAAAATCTATTCATTGTATAGATATCAATCCAAAACAAACAGCTTTACTTGAATTTAAAGTAGCCTTAATTATAAAAGGTGATCATAAAGTTTTTTTCGAATTCTTTGGTAAAGGGCAATCTAAAGATTACAAAGAAGTTTATAAAGTAATCAGAGAACACCTTTCTACTTCTTCTCAATCATTTTGGGATACTCATATTAAATATTTCGATCCTCGTAGAAATGGATTGTTTTATAATGGTGGAAGTGGATTATTCGCACGATTTTTAAATAGAACTATTGACAAAAAGGAACTTAGAAAAGTAATAGATAAATTGATCCATGAAACAAATAAAGGTACTAGAAATGAGTTATTTAAAAGCATAGAAGCCAAGCTTTGGAGTGGGATCCAACGAATAATATGGAAGTCACCTTTGATTCTAAGCCTAGCTGGAGTTCCCAAAAGTCAGCGAGAAGCTATTGGTGATATAAATGAATTTATGAAGCAAAGTCTGAGACATGTTTTTGTAGAACAATCTGCTTCGTCCAACTATTTCTGGAGAGTCTACCTTGAAGGAAGTTTTACCACAGAATGTTGCCCCGATTATTTGAAAAAAGAAAACTTTGAATTACTTCGAAGTAATATTGATAAACTTCATATTTCTACTGGTGGAATAAGTAGTTTTTTAAGTAAAACGAACAAAATAATTACCCATGCTGTTCTTCTTGATTATATGGACTGGTTAGTAGGCAATAATGAAACCGAATTAAAAGAACATTGGAAAAAGCTTCTTCAAAAAACTAAACCTGATTCAAAATTTCTTTTTCGAACAGCATATCCTAACGTAGATTTCATCCCTGAATTTGTCAACTCAAAAATAAATATTCAACAAATTGATGAAGATTGGATAGCAAAAAATGATAGAGTTGGAACTTATTCTGGTACTTATTTAGGAAATGTTCTGTGATACCTTCTGATATTAAAAGCTATTACAAACTCCACTCTAAATTTTATGATATTAGCCGTTGGGCATTTCTTTTTGGAAGGAATTCGATACCAAAATTTTTCCCAAAACTTAAATCTGGTTCTAGAGTTTTAGATTTGGGATGCGGAACTGGAAAACACCTTCAACAATTAACTAAGAAATATCCAAACTGTGAAATTATTGGCTTAGATCAGTCTGAATATATGCTTGAATTTATTAATCCATCGATTTATAAATCCGTTCATATAAAAAATGAGGTTTACTCACAAGATTCTTTTGAAGATAATAGCTTTGATCTAGTACTATGTTCCTATTCTCTCACTATGTTTGATGATATCTGGAAAACTATCCCAATTATTAAATCTCATCTTAAACCTACTGGAAAGTTACTTGTTGTTGATTTTGACGCCACTCCTTTCAACTGGTTTTCAAAGTGGATGAAAAGAAATCATGTTTCTTTTGAACCTAATTTGTTTGAGCTTTTGAAGAACTCTTTTGATGTTGAAAAAATGATTACGAAAAAGGGATACTTAGATTTGTATACTTATTCAGCACTTATAGCCGAAAGTAAGAAATCTAGCTAGGAACCAACTGATCTTTATACTGAAGCTCGTATAGTTTTTTGTAGATTCCACCATCTTGCAGAATGAGCTCAGCATGATTTCCCTGTTCTCTTATTTCCCCTTTGTGCATTACCAAAATTCGATCGGCATGTTGAATGGTTGAAAGCCGATGAGCTATTACAATGGATGTTCTACCTTTCATCATTTTAAGGCTGGCTTCATTAACTAAAGCTTCTGTTTCAGAATCGATGCTTGAAGTAGCTTCATCTAAAATCAAAATTTTAGGATCGAACACCATCGCACGGACAAAACAAATCAACTGTCTTTGACCCATTGAAAGTGAGCTTCCTTCCTGTTTCAATTCAAAATCATAGGTATTTGGGAGTTTATCTATGAAACGATGTGCTTCAACATCGTGAGCAGCTTTTTCAACTTTTTCACGAGTTATAGATTCTTCACCGAGTGTAATGTTATCTATAATTGAACCAGTGAACAATGCATTATCCTGAAGAACAAGAGAAAAATAGTGCCTTAAATCTGAAAGTGATAATTCTCTTATATCAACTCCATCCATCTTTATTGTTCCTTTTTCAATATCATAAAAGCGGAGCAATAAATTGATGATCGTTGTTTTACCGGCACCAGTTGCACCAACAATCGCTATACTTTCCCCTGGTGCAGCTTTAAAAGAAATATTTTTAAGAACGTAATCCTCTCCTTCATTGTATTTGAACCATACGTTCTCAAACTCAATCGCACCTTTTGGATTATCAATAGTTTTAGGTGATTTTAACTCCATTACTTCTGTGTCTGTATCTAAAACATTGAAGATTCTTTCTGACGAAGCCAAAGCTGACTGCAAAGTGTTGAACTTTTCAGATAGTCCTCGAATAGGCATAAAAAACTGCCGAGAATATTGAATAAAGGCTAGCAAAACACCAAAAGTTACTCCGCCCATTAATGCCCTTCCACCTCCATACCAAACAATAAGTGCCATTGCGAAACTTGAAAACACTTCGACAATGGGCCAGAAAATTGAAAAGTAAAAGATCGTTTCAACATGTGCTTCTCGGTGAGCTGCATTAATGTCTTTAAATTTATTTAATTCCTTTTCTTCGCGATTAAATAATTGAACCACACTCATTCCATTAATGTGTTCTTGTACAAAAGAATTCAAATTTGAAATCTGATCACGAACTTTTAGAAATGAAACTCGAACTTTTTCCTTAAACCAAAAAGTGGCGTAAAAAAGGATGGGTAATACTGCAATGGTAACTAAACTTAATTCCCAGTTCATACTGAACATGAAATAGAGAATGAAAATAATTCTAAATAGATCGCCAATAATTGCAACTACTCCATCCGAAAGAAGTTCGCTTAGAGCCTCAACATCACTTGTAGTTCGGGTGATAAGTCTACCAATTGGTGTCTTATCAAAAAATTGAACGTTTAGAGATTGTATTTTTCTGAATATTGTATTTCGAAGTGAGTACAATGTCCCTTGACCAAACCATCGTGTTAAATAGGTATTTAGCATTAACACAATAAACTCACCAGCTAAAGCCGCAAAAAGAAGAATTATAATCCACTTTAAGCCTTCTATATCACCTTTGGCAATATAATCATCTATAGCAAGCTGGGTTAGTTTAGGCCGTATTGTACCTAGAAAGGATGCACTAAGGGTAAGAAGTATTGCAAGTCCTACGAACCAACGGTAAGGTTTAACAAAAAAGTAAAGCCGTCGAATTAGTTTTCTATCAACGGCTTTTTTTTCTTTAGATTTACTCACACAAATTCAGATTAAAATCTATCGAAATCGTCATACGATGTTCTCGGTGTAATCGTTTTAGGTGGTTTCGTATCATTGCTATTTTCATCACGAGCTTTGTCACGGTTGTATGAACTACTTCCATATGAACGACGTTCGCCACTATTATCACGAACACTACCACCTGAACGGTTGTCTCTATTGTAGCTACCGCCACTTCCGCGGTTATCATTTCGATAGCCGCCTCCGCTACTACCTCCTCGACTGTCTCTATTTTCACGATTGTAGTTACTACTTCCGCCTCGGTTATCTCTGTTATAGGTTCCTCCTCCACTACTTCGGTTATCGCTTCGATATCCTCCTCCACTTCCAGAGTTTCTTCTAGGACGGAAATTTTTACCCCCACGACTTTGTCTTCTAGAATCTCCGCCTCTTGTATCTCTTCTTCCTGAAGAATATGAAGAATCAGAAGAACTACTCTTGGTAAGATCTTTGATTTCAACTTTAGCACTAATAATCCCTCTTTCATGAGTTGGATCAGTAAAAATAGGTCTCAATTCATTTGCAAGCCACGTTGGATAAAACCCTTCTCTTGCTTCTTTTAATAGCACATGTAGATTAGTATATCTTGCAGAAAAGTGGCCAATTACTAAAAGTTTTGTTTGAGCTTCTGTAGCTACCCGAGCAGCGTCTCCTGTAGTAGAATGACCTGTTTCTTTAGCTTTGTCAGCCAATTGGTTACTAAAAGTCGCTTCATGATACAGTATATTCGTGTTCATCGCTAGCTTTACTGCATTAGGACAATATTCAGTATCAGTCACATAAGCGAAACTATCTCCAGGACGAGGATGACCTACAATCTCGTAAGCTTCAATTTCAGTACCATCCTCAAGCTTAATATTTTCTCCGGCTTTTAAAGCCTTGAATTGCTCGTCTTCAGTAATTCCGAGTTGATTAGCTTTTTCAGAATCTACTTTCCCTGGTTTATCTTTTTCTTGAAAACGATATCCAAGACAAAAACGACGATGTTTAAGTGGACGAGCTTCTACATAAAAATCTTCTCCATCCACTACTCGAGTTACTTCTTCTCCTTCCTCAACTTCTTTAAAATTTATTTTGAAGCTAAGTTCAACTCCTGAAAATTTTAAATTCCATTCAACATACTCCTTTAAGCCCCTTGGTCCCACAAGGTTCAACTCTGTTTCTCTGCGTTGAAGTTGTAATGTTGAAAGCAAACCCATTAATCCTGAGTAATGATCAACATCAAAATGCGATATGAATATGCAGTCAATTTTTGAGCGTTTTATTCCTGCCTGAAGCATACTCATTTGAGCATTTTCTCCACAATCAAATAGATATACACTCCCTTCTCTCCAAAGTGCTACTGCTGGCAAATGCCTAATGGCTGTTGGTGTTGCTGAGGCTATTCCTAATGGTACTACAATCATGGTTTTCTCCCGTTTTCCTGTGAGTTATTGCCTGTCAAACAATATTCCCAATCGGTTATATTATATTTCTGCTAATTCTTGTTCTAGTAATTGTTTGGTATACATGGCCTTATAATGACCGTCTTTTGATAAAAGTTCTTCGTGGCTACCTTGTTCTACAATATGACCATCTTCTAAGTAATAGATGATGTCGGCATCTTTAATCGTGGATATTCTATGACTTATCATGATAGTAGTTCTTCCGCCCAACTCTTCTTGTAACTGCTTTAGTATCGCGTCTTCCGTTTTTGTGTCTATCGCGCTTAATGAATCATCAAATATTAAAATCTTTGGGTCTTTTATCAGTGCTCTTGCTATTGCTGTCCTCTGCTTTTGTCCTCCTGATAAGGTAATTCCCCGCTCTCCAAGCATAGTCTTAAATTTTTTCTCAAAATCCAAAATATTATCCTTAACCTGTGCTTTATCTGCTGCTTTTTCTATCATTTCGTCGCTAGCATCTTCAATTCCAAACGCAATATTCTCCCCTATAGTATCAGAAAACAAGAAAGTATCCTGCGGGACAAAACCAATTGCGCTACGAAGATTCTTTACCGAATGTTTACGAAGGTCAATTCCGTCCAGTAAAATGGTTCCTTCTGTTGGGTCAAATAGTCTAGGTATTAGCTGTATTAAACTGGTTTTACCAGAACCCGTTCTACCTACAATAGCCACATTTTGACCAGCTTCAATTTTTAGATTGAGTTTATCAATTACATTTTCATCTGATTCTGGATATCGAAAAGAAACGTTCTTGAATTCAATCTTACCTTTTATTTCCTGAGTAATTGCATGTTCTTCATCTGAAATATCTATTGGGTAATCCAATATTTCTTTAATTCTATACCATGAAGCCAAAGACTTCTGAAATCTGTTTGTGGTATATCCTAAAGCTGCTACGGGCCAAATCAAATAGGCAACATAAATTAAAAACTCAGCAATATTTCCAACAGTTAATAAACCCAGAACGATCATATTTCCACCTTGCCAAATCACGATAATCAATGATATCCCAATCAAGAAGTTTAACCCAGGATGGAACAGAGATTCAATTAAATCTAAACGTAATTTCTTTTTTCGATAGTCTTCACTTAATAAATCGAATTTTGTTTGTTCGTTTTCGAGACGATTATATGCTTTGATTAAACGAATACTTGAAAAACTTTCCTTCGCCTGCCCAGCAAGACTAGAATATTGTTCTTGAATAATAATAGAGTGCTTGTGTATAAAACCTGTAATCCAATATGCAAAAATGGAAAGCAAAGGAAGAGGAATTAACGCCCAAATCATCAACTCTTTGTTAACTATATACATCATTGTGATTACAAAACCAGCTCTTGTAATAGTATTTATGCTATACATGATTACTGGACCGTAGTATTCACGAACTTTATTTACATCTTCTGTAGCCCTTACATAAACCTCACCTTGTGAATATTTTGCATAGAAACGCTGAGGCAAAGCCATCAATTTTTGAACGATTTCATTTCTCATATCGAACTCGACCTTTCGAGATGAGACAATCAAAGTTTGGCGAGTTAGAAATAGAAATAATCCGTATAAAGCTACAGAGCCAACTAGAAGCAGTGAATTTTGACCAAGTATTTTTCCAACTTCACTTGTAAATAAAGTATCGATTAAATTTTCAGGAACATGATATTCTCCTTGAGCTAAATTCTCCACACGATCAATTGTGCGACGAATTAGCACGGGAATCCAAACCAAAAAGAAGTTTGCAGCCGTCAGAAAAAGTGTACCAAGAATTACTGCAAGTCTGTACTTTTTCAGGTATTTATTTAGGTCTTTAAGTGCCCCCACTTGATCTTCCTTGAATAGTTATTTTATCAGTAACAGGATTTATTTTCTCTTGGGTAGTTTAATTGATTTCGAAGACAGTTACCCGAGGTTTTACAGCTTTTTTACTCAAAAGCGCCGGCCAATATGCTACTACTTCACTTGCTTTAGGTCTTCCGCCTGCAAAACCAGTAACTCCACTTGGACCTGTAAGTATTAATGGAGCCACTTCCATTCCAAAACGATCTATATCTTCCTTACTCTGGCCAGAAATTGAAATCCTCATTTGGATTTCATCATGGTCTCCAGCTAGTTCTTCCTTAACCTCTTTTTCAGTGGTTCCGTTATAACCAATGTATTCTTTATTAAATTCATCAATCTGGAGTCCCAAGTCTTTGGCTCGTTCTTCTAGAATTTCAGCTCCTTTAACTGCTTTTTTTAAAGCATCTGGCCACGAATATACTAGCGTAGCTGAAAGTTTATAGCCGTCGTTATAACTTGCTGATACTTTATAGAATTCAGTATCTGGAGCGCCTGTAATTCCATATACTCTCACCTTATTCTTTTCAACATCTTCTACATGAATGGATGTAAAATCAGCGACAGCATCGGGAGTTATATAATCTCTTGGATCTCCAATTTCATAAAGTAGTTGCTCCTTTACGGTTTGGGAACTAACAAGTCCGCCAGTTCCTTTATGTTTAGTTACGTAGAACTCTCCATTCGGATAAGCTTCTACAATAGGAAATCCAATATTGGCAAAATCTTCCACTTTTTCCCAGTCAGTAAAATTTCCACCTGAAGCCTGAGCACCACATTCTAGGATATGCCCTGCAATTGTTCCTACCGACATCTTATCAAAATCATCGTAATCCCAACCAAATTCATGAATCATTGGAGCAAGCGTTAAACCGGTATCTGTAACTCGACCCGTAATAATTACATCGGCACCTTTTTCCAGTGCCTCAACAATAGCTCTGCATCCAAAGTACACATTAGCACTCATTAACTGGTCTTTAACCGTGCTTATCGGTTCTCCAGTATCCATATTCTTAAGTTGGTGTCCTTCTGTAATCAAGGCATCAATATTGTCCAGGATATCATCCCCATCTACTACCGCAACTTTTAATCCTGTAAAGCCCTTTTCCTTAGCAATCTTCAGAATCTCATCTTTACAAGCTAATGGGTTAACTCCTCCGGCGTTGCTTATAACTTTAACTCCTTGATTTGTAATCTCATGAAGAATCTGTTCAATCACACCCACAAAATCACGGGCATAGCCCCAATCAGGGTTTTTCATTTTCTGTTTCTGCATTATCGACATAGTTACCTCTGCGAGGTAATCCATTACTAAATAATCGATTGGACCCTGTTTCACTTGATTAATAGGTGCGTTTGGGAGATCACCCCAAAACCCTTGCCCTGATGCTATACGGATAAATTCTTTCACTAAATACCTTCTCTTTCTGGTTGGTTAGGCTTCCAATATCGTGAATATTTAGATGGAGGTGAAATAAAAAAGGCTTATCAAATTAACAAGCCTTTGGTAGGTAAAGCTTTTGTAGAAATTAAACAGCTAAATAGATTAAAAATACGTAGCAAACATTGGAGATTCTGAAAACCCTCCCCAATATCTAGGGTGACCTGTAAAGCCTTTTTCAAGTGTAGATCGAACTTCCGATTTTGATATTTCTACAGAAGCAAATCCTCGATAATAACCATCTAATTTACTTGAAATAGTTTCACTTACTTTAGCATTTTCTACAACACCTGCATGTGCGGTTCTTAAAATAATAATGAAATCTGCATTTTCAGCATCATTAGAACCTGATTCTTTAAACTCTAAGCGGATTTCTTCAGTAAGTTGGGCAATTTTCTTTTCCAGATGGATACGAGCTTGAGCTACAGCCCGTTGAATTGCTTTAGTTGAATCAACGGCAATAGCCGTTGCATAACCTGAATACCCAAGGCTATCACTTGTAAACTCTACATTTTTATACCAGCTAGGGAAAATAGAAATGGGTTCAATTTCAGTTACTGTATTTTCTGTTGTTGAGCATGCATTTAATCCAATAACAACTGTTAATGAGAGTACCCAGACTTTTAAAAGCTTCATTTAGTTCCGTTCTAATTCGATGTATCCTCTTGCATCTTCTTCATTTAGTACTTCAAGAGTAATCGATTTATTAGTAGATAATTTCTTTTTTATAAGGTCTTTTAAAGATCTGATATCTTCAACCTTTTCTTCGTCAATTGAAATAATTTTTTGATTTTCTCTTAATCCACGGTTCCAGGCTTCAGAATATTTATAAACGTGGGTAATTATTAAATCAAATACTTCTTCATTTTCAGGCTTAGAAAGTGCCATCACCCTAAAGCCTAATTCAAATTCCTGTACATCTACCCCAGTATTTTCTCCTTCTGGGATATTGTCTGGAATGATGGGTTCTTCTTCAAAGGCAAGTTCCTCAATTGGATCAGGCTCATGCAGCTTAAGTTGAACAGCTTTATTTATTACCTCGCCATTTCTCCAAATCAAGAGATTTACTAAATCACCGGGACGTAATACTGCTACTTTTTCTTGCAATTCATTTGATTCATTAACGGAATTTCCATTTACTTCGAGCACAATATCTCCTGATAAAAGACCAGATAGAGCTGCGGCTCCGTCATTGCTAACCGAAAGAATTTCAACACCTTTTACTTCATCCAGTCCAATTTCAGAGGCTCTTTCAAAATCGATTGCTCCAATTGTAACCCCTAATAAAGCTCTCCTTACTTCGCCATATTGAATAAGATCGGTTGCAACTTTAATTGCCAAATTACTTGGTACTGCAAAACCATATCCTTGATAAGCTCCACTTTGTGAAGCTATAGCAGTGTTTACTCCAATAAGTTGACCACTTGTATTAACAAGGGCTCCCCCGCTATTTCCTTTATTGATGGCTGCGTCTGTTTGAATAAAACTTTCGATGCGCATTCTATCGTTAATAATTTGTACATCTCTACTAAGGGCACTTACAATACCCGCAGTAACTGTAGAACGTAATCTGAAAGGATTCCCAATTGCCAACACCCATTCTCCAACGTCAACCGAATCTGAATTTCCGATGGTTATTGATTCCAGATTTTCTGCATTAATTTTGATTACTGCTAAATCAGTACTTGGATCACGTCCAACTACTTTCGCATCATATTCACGTTTATCATTCATTACTACTTTTAAACCATTTCTAACAGCTCCTTCAACAACATGGAAATTGGTTAAGATATATCCATCAGGTGTAATAACTATTCCAGACCCGACTGTTCTTGCTCGCCTTGGCACTATTCTGTCCCAAATACTTTCATTTAAGTCATGATTTTCGTCATCGGGAGCTTCAATAGGAATAATAGTTTCTATATAAACTACAGTTGGGGTAACATTTTCAGCTATTCTTTTAAATACGAATCGAGTATCAATTTTAGCAAGGTCATCTTCAGTAAACAAAGGAGTTTCACTTTTCTTTACCTCAGTAATTTTCACATCAGATAGTGGCGCCAATTCAGGGTTAATCGTATAAAGTGCAAAAATGGTTCCAATAGATACTCCAACTAATATTAAAAGGAGTGCTGTTAAATAATATTCTCTTTTCTTCATTTGCTTTCCTGCAACATCTGTTCAAAAATTGAGTCTGATCTTCGCTCTTTATAACCTTCAATATGGTATTTAAAGTAAACATCTAAATGTCGAATCAATTGCTTTAGTTCCAAACCTTTTAACCCAAGGCTAAATACCGAGCGTTTTTTAGATGAAATAGCTTCCTTTAAAAACCGTGCTTGTAACACGGTTAATTTATACGAAAGTTCCGAAACAAATGCATTCGAAATTGTTCCCTCGCTAATATTTAGAAAAACATCTTGGTTTAGGTCAGTATCTTTATCATCAATTGTAAATCCACATAAATCGGTACATCGGACTTGAACATAACAAAATATAGATGGATCAACTTGTTTTTCATCACCAATCCAACGAATGAATTTTGACAGGAAACTATATACAATTTCATTTACCTCATTTTCATGCAGTATTTGTCCTGCAAGCTCTAATGTACCATATAGAATTGCGGCTTTCTCAAAATCGATTCTAAAATTATGGTTAGAATACGAAATTGATGCCTCTGTTAAGCTTTGCACTCCTCTAGTAGATTTATAGTAATAAACTACGTCCAGGATATTCCCAAGATCAATTAAGCCTGATAACTTACTTTTTGGTTTCTTTACCCCTCTTGCTATCAACGCAATTTTTCCATGCTCTCTACTTAATACAGTAATTATCTTACTAGATTCTTGGTAGTCGATAATTCGAAGAATAATAGCCTGAGTTTGAGCGATCATACTAGCAACATATTCTACATTCAAATTAAATGAAAGAGATACTTTAAAAGTTTACACACTTAAGCTTAGGACAGAAAAAATTGTTTCTTTTAGTGTTTCTCCCGAAACAGGTTTATCGAGCATATGAGTTGCTCCTATTTTACCTGCTTTTTTAATCATCTCTTTTGATGTTGTTGAAGACAAATATATGAATGGAATATTTAAGTCTACAAAGGTCTTACTAACATAATCATGAAGTTCAAACCCGTCCATATATGGCATTTCTATATCCGAAAGAATAAGATCTGGTTGAATGTGATTAAGCATCTCCGCTGCTTTTTTACCATGTTCAAATGCCATAACCATAAAGCCATTCTTCTGTAAAACACGGCTTATTAGTATACAGTAGGCATTATTATCTTCTACAAGAAATACTAAGGGTTTATTTATTCTTGTCATTGTTTTTAAGTCTATGTCTCTTCTCTCTTTCAATCGTCTATTTTTACTGTGTATGAAACTGTTCCTGTTTGCCCTGGATTTAAAGTACCAGTGAATGTCCAAATAACTGCCCCAGATTCACCAACTGTTGGATTAGTAATTGTACAACCTGTTAGACCAATTGAAGTTAATGGACTAAATGTTGCAGAAACAAAGGTTGTATATGCTGGGGTTGAATCTTTCACTTCCATACTTGAGATGGGATCGTCTCCATTATTGGTATAGGTAATTATGTAGGTAAGATTAGCTCCAGGTAGAGCTAGATCTTCATCTACTTCTTTTGTGATTTTAAGCCCCGCAGAAACATCATCTCCAACCGTTACTTTATCGTTTCTGTGGTATACTTGATTTAAAGCTGGGCTAGCGTTAGTAAATGAGAAATCAGCCTGTAGAATTATTGCGTTCTCTCCACCATCAGGCACTCCAATAGGAACAGATGTTCGAACAACTAAGCAAATACTTTCGCCTCTAGTCATCGAAATAGGTGTAGAAATTATTTCTTCTCCAGAATTGATTTCTCCATTACAATTATCATCTAAATAAAGTAATGTAGGCCAGTTTGCATTAGATGGTGTTGGGGTATTTGTAATTGTAAAAGTTACCGTACCATCGGTATTAGCATCAAATTGGTGAGTAAAGAATACTGAAGTTCCTGGTTGAGCAAACTGTAGTCCATCTGTAATAAGTCTGTTTTGTGGAACATCTGAGAAATTCACTCCCGTATAGGTAGCTCCTGACGTATTTTCAAAAGTTAAAACATCAGTAGTGCGATTATAGGTACCACTAGTTGTACCGCCATCTCCACCTGTTGAAATAAAACTAGTTAAATTGGTTTGCTTAATTTTTACAACCGCTGAGTTTGGTACTTCTGCTTGAGTAATCCAAAATGAGTAATTCCCATCTTCATCTGTTGCAGTGATTTGGATTACATCATCATCACTATTCGTTAACGTAACAGTAACTTCTCCTAAGCCTGCTTCCTCTCCATCTTGAACTGCATTGTTTGCCGTTCCTCCCGTTAATCCATCATCTTGGTACACGGTACCATCTAATCTGAAACCTAAGAAATTCCCGAAATTCTGATTTTGAATGGTTCCACCACCAACTACAAGATTTATGGTATTTTCTGTAGTCGAAACATACCCAGTTGGATCCTCTTCTGGCACCGGGCAAACATCAGGTGTTGGAGTAGTTTCAGAAGCTGATTCTACAATTGTATATGTATCTGGTTGTACGGCTAAGAATTGATATAATCCATTTGCATCCGTTTCAACACTTCTACAAATAATTGTTCCAGTAGTATTCTTTAGAACAATAGTAACACCTTCAATACCATCTTCATCATTTTCTCTTTGCCCATTGTGATTATCATCTTTATACACAAAACCACTTATGGTTCCTCCAGCACTTTGGATGTCGTAATTCGCTGAGAATTCTGAGGTATTATCTTCACCGTCCATCGCTAAAGCTGTTATAAAATCTCCTACAGCAAGAGTTACTGCGCCTGGAATGGTAAATGATTCTTCGAACGTACCATCAGAAGCTGTAAAAATAGTGGTGAAATATGTTTCTCCTTCTCCATGTGCTATAGAAAGCGCATCTCCAGATTCGATCTCTCCGTCATTATCATCATCATCGTTTACTTTATATAACTCGATTGAGAATACATCATTGATAGAATTTCCAAGCGTTCCAACATATCCTCTAATGGTTAACTGATTTCCAGTAATTGTTAAACTGTCGATTACTGGGTAATCAATTGCTCCGTTTGGATTTAAAGCAAAATTGGTGGAAGTAATTCCATCATTAGCTGTAACTCCATCAACAGAAGTTGGAGTAGCTCCCGTTACTATATCAATAGCTAGCCCTTCATTATCGAAAAAGCTGTTTTTGGTGATCAGAATCCCACCAATATTACGATCATTATCTGGATTGATCAGCTTAATTCCAGCACCTGTTGCAGTTCCATTTTCCCCGTTTTGGGTGATTATATTTTTCTCAATGGTTACATTAAGTGCGTAGTCATATACATTAATTCCCACATTAAAATTATCCAGAATGGTATTATTTATTATCGTTCCAGTTGCTTCATCTACTTCATCATCTCTTCCAATTTCTATACCTGCACCACCTTGAATTGCATCGCTTGTTGTTAAACCATTTTCATGAATCAAGTTGCCTTGTATAAACCATTCGGCAATCCCTGCAATACCATCTGAATTCACATCTTGTTGTGCATTTTGATAAATCTCGTTATTAGTTATCTGGATTATTGCATTCTCGTTAATGCTTTCAATAGCATGGTTTCTACTATGTGCTAAATAATTATCAGTTATAGAAGAAGTAAAACTGTTAGTTCCATCGTAATATATTCCACTTCGGCTCCGATCATTCCCTCCACCAGCATCTGATCCATCTGCCATTGTTCCGATAAAGTTATCTTCTATTATACCACCTGGATTATTACTAACAATAATCATTCCTGTCGTAAATCCATTATACATCGCAAGTTCACGGATTACTACATTTCCTGAGCTACTATTGATTGTAATAAATTCTAAGTCTGTGGTATTTATATCTAATTCTTTGAGTTCAAAAGTAGATAATGAAATTAAATCTACCCCAACAGTTCCTCCTGTTCCAATACTTCCAGAATTTGTATTAAGTATTTGATCAGGATTTTGAAAATCGTAGGCAGTTCCATCAACGGTAGTATTGCCATCTGTTAGTGTTGGGAATGCGGAGCTAATAGTTGTTATTCTCCACCAGTTTCCTGAACCATCATTTTCAGCAATAGTAGGAACAAATCTCATAGTATTTGCGCCAGAAATCTGATTCGCATTTAAGAAGAACTGACGCATTGAACCTTGAATCCAACGAGTCGCAGAACCGTCGTCATCCGCATCGTCTAAAACATTGCTCATTACGTTATAGCTAAATCCAAAATCGATTTCAGTAATTGAAGCACCTGTATAGGTTATCGCAGCAATATGCTCGGCATTTATAATATCCCCATCAACTGGAGTTGTTGAAATAATATCTGATGTATTTCCTCTTCTTCCTCCATAGCATACACCCGCTGTTGTTCTTGCTGTAGAAGTTCCACCTGTTCCATCTGCGCAAAGTGCTCCAATTGGCCCGTATGTTTGTTCTGCCCACGTGGTTCCATCCGAAAGTCCTGCAGAACGAGAATCTACTACTATCCAATAGTCATCATTTGCAGGTGGAGCAAAAGAATACACCCCATTTGCATTAGTAATAACAGTTTCTATATAATTTTCAGAGGTTCCTAATCCTCCATTATTTAAATCTCGATACAGATGGACTTCAACTCCTGATAGTGCTCGTTGATCTCCAGAAGCGTCATTAAAATTAGTATCTCCATCTGTAGTTCCGTCTCCAGTTATATCTTCAAATACCGTTCCTCGGATAATGGTTGCAATATCAAAGTTTACAGTTGATGCATCGTTATCGGTATTCAGGTCATCTTCGTTTACATTTAACAATGTTGCAGTATTTGATAATCCGGTTCCAGTGGTATTTGGATCGGCTACTAAGGTAAGCGTATCAATTTGACCGCTCGCCATGTTTCCAATTGTCCAAGTATTGCCAGCATAACTTCCTGTAGTAGCTGAAGTATTCCCGGCATCTAATGTAAGTTGAGTTGTTAGTGCATCAGTTACGGTAACCCCTGTTGCATCAGTGGGTCCTATATTTTCTGCTATAACCAGAAATGTAACTTCTTCATCTTGTGGAATTGGCGTGCTATTTAATAAAACTTTTGTGATCTGAATATCTAGCTCACCTACTTGGTAATTTGCACTGAACTCTGAAGTGTTTCCATCTTCATCGGTTGCAGTTACCGTGATAAAATCTCCGCTTGCAAGTGAAACTCCACCAGGAATAATTAATTGAGAACTAAACATACCTGAAGGATTCGTAACCGTACTTTCTATATAAAATTCCCCTTCACCATGAGCTATAGATTGAATATCTCCTTCTTCTATCTCTCCATTGTTATCACTGTCATTGTTGGCTTTAAATACCTCAATGGTAAACGTATCTTCAATTCTTAAAGCATCAGTTCCAATATATCCAGTTACATTAACAACAGTTCCGTTTGTTGCTACTGAAGTGATAATTGGATAATCAACCAACCCATTCGGCGAAGTTGTAAAGTCTGTATCAATTACGCCATCGTTTGCACTAACACCGTCTGGTGCTGAATTGGATTCACTTATATCGATTCCTAACCCCGTATTGGTAGCAATTTGGTTTTGGGATATGGTTATTCCTTTTATATCACGTTCATTATCTGAATTGATCAGTTTTATTCCGGTATCATTACCAGTAATAATATTTTTTGAAATCACCAACCCATTAACATCTTCGATTACAGCTATTCCTGAACCCTGATTGTCTAAAATCGTATTGTTGGTTATTGTTCCAGAAGCAGGTGAAGTATCTCCATCTCTACCAATTTCAATTCCAGCGCCACCATCAAAAGAAGAACTTGTGCCGGTACCTACATCTCGGATTAAGTTTTCTTCTATTGTCCAATTACCTGCTCCCGAAATTCCATCAGTATCGGTATCTGAATCCAAGCTATTTTCAAAAATTTCATTTCCTCTTACTGTGATGAAGACATCTTCATTTTCACTATGAATCCCTGTTCTTCTTAAAAATCCGATATAATTGTTAAGGATATCTACAGAAAAGGAGTTATTACTATCATTGAAAAAGATCCCGATATTTCCTCTTGCATTACCAGAAGGGGTTGTGCCATCTGCAAATGGTCCAATAAAGTTATTTTCAATAACCCCTCCAGGGTTATTTTGTATTTGGATCATCTCTTCATCAAATCCACCAAAACCGTTAAACATACCAAGTTCACGTATGTTAATATTTCCTTCAGGAGAATTAATTAAGAAAATAGGATCGTCATTTGTATCTATGTCGAGTTCCTTTCGATTGAAATTTGAAAATGAAACAGCATCTGAACCTACCGTCGATATAGTTCCACCATCTCCACCAACATTCCCTGTATTCGTATCTCTTAGCTGATCTGGGTCTTGAAAGTTGTAAGCTGTTCCATCGAATGTAGTTCCTCCATCAATTATGGTTGGCATTAAAGTTCCATTCAGTGTAATTCTCCACCATGTTGCCCCTCCTTGGTTTGCAGTAACAGCAGGTACAAAGCGCATTTCGTTATCGCCATCAATTTGGTTGGCATTAAATGCAAACTGACGGAAAGACCCTTGATGCCAACGAGCAGAAGAACCATCCTCATCTGCATCATCAATATTTGTAACCACATTAAAACTGAATCCAAAATCGATATCCGATACTGAAGTATTTCCAGCAACTAATACTTCAATAATATGTTCAGCTGTATTTATGCTTCCATCTACAGGGTTCGTTGGGATATCATCGGAGACAGCCCCGTTTCTACCACCGTAACAAGGGCCAGCACTTGCTGAAGCAGCAGAAGTTCCGCCAGATCCATTTGCACATAATGCACCTGCCGCACCATAGGTTTGATCTGGCCAAGTGGTTCCATCGGTCATTTCTCCTGTTTGCGAATCTACTACAATCCAATAAGTATCATTGGCAGGCACCTCGAATAAGTAATTACCGTTACCATCAGTAGTAGTGGTCTCAATATAATCCTCTGATGCTCCTAACCCCCCGTTATTTAAATCTCTGTAAAGATGAACTTCTACCCCTGAAAGGGCTCGTTGATCTCCCGAGGCATCGTTAAAATTAGTATCTCCATCCGTTAGTTCATCACCAGTAATATCTTCAAATACCGTTCCTGAAATAAAGGTATTGAATGTAAATGGTACTGAAGTAGTATCGTTATTTATTTCTATATCATCTTGATCTAAACTTTGCAAAAATGCGTAATTATCACCACTAACTAATGAGGCTGTACTGTAATTCAGAACAATAGTGGAGGTATCCCCAACTGCTATGGAGCCTACATCCCATATTCCAGTCCCACTTGTATAACTTCCATCGCTACCAGAGCCAACATTCACAAATGTAAGTGCTGTTGTAAGTGAATCTTTTACAAATACATTGGTGGCAGCCGTTGGACCGTTGTTCGTTGCTTTTAATTCGAACTGAATCGTCGTACTTATACTATTAGTAATACTTTTAAAAACTTCAATATCTGCATCAGGATTCGTAACTACATCAACATCTACAAATGAAGTATCATTGGCTGAGTTAATATCATTTTGATTTAACTCTTTTATAAACGCATAATTTCGCAGGGTTATATCTGCAGATTGTTCGTCTACCGTATAGTTTAATGTAAGAGTAGCGTCACTTCCACTGGTAACAGTACCAACAGCCCATTCTCCAGTTGTTGGATTAAATGTACCTTGTGAAACAATACCATTCACAAGTGTAAAACCATCCGGGAGAGAATCTTTCACTACAATTCCAGTTGCCGCAAGTGGTCCAAGGTTATCCAGTTCAAGAGTAAATTGAATGGTTTCTCTCTCTGTAGGATTGTTATCATCTACTGTTTTAACGATTTGGAGATCGGTACTTACATTTGTTGTAGAAGGGCTATCAAAGTTATCAATAATACATTCTGTGAAATCGAATATCACTGGTACGGTAGTATTTACTGAAGCATTAGAAATTCCAGCTCTTACCTTTACAACCGATGTGCTTTTAAATATAGTATATACAATGTTATCTGTATCTACTTGCCCACCTGTTACATTTGTAGCATTATTTGCTGTAAAAATAGTGTAATCACCTGAACTACTTTGAGTAAGTTCAGAACCAAATTGCTCAATGGTGTAAGAGAGAAAGTCGGCGAAACCAATGTAATCTCGCAAAGTTCCCGATCCTGTTCCATCAATATCAATTCCACTTACTGGAATTTCGTCGTAAGTGATTGAGGTGCCCGTTCCAGACTGAACAAACTCAATGCTAAAATCAACATAAGCATTGCTGCTCGATGTTCTTCTTATGCTCGGTTGAAAGGGATCGGTTAGTGTATTATTTATTGAATTTACTGTAGCATTTACTCTGTTCTCGATAGTAACGAGAGCATCTACTCCGGTATCAACATTACTAAAACGATAAACCGCTCCAGTTAATAATGCGCTTCCTTGTTCTAAATTACTAGTTGTAAACGAGAATAAAGGTGGCTCTTGACAGGTGGCTCCAACTGGATTTCTTACCGTTAGTGAAGCTGAGGTTGTATTATTAGATATATTCCTATCTTGACCTTCGAATGCAGAGATACTAGCAATATTGGTGATCTTATTTCCTTCAGTGCTAGAATTTACGGTGGCATTAATATTAAGCGTATCTGAAATCTGGTAAGGAACAAGCCCTAGGTTCCATACTCCTGTACCTGAGTTGTAGGTACCCTGAGTTGTAGAATGAGAAGCATACGTTAACCCTGATGGTAATGCATCAGTTACAAACACCCCTGTTGCATTGGTATTATTGTCTTTATTCTCAACTACAACAGTGTATTTAACTTGCTCTCCCGTATCAGGACTTTTTTCATCGACTTTCTTTCTAACTTCTAAGTCAAAAACACTTGTTGTTATCGCATTATTAAAATTATCTATTAAGCAAGGATCGAAATTAAAGGAGAAAAGTCGTTCTGCCCCAGCTCCAGTTGTTGAGCCTGCATCTTTAACACCAGCTCTTATTCTGAATTTTGAAACTGTTTCATAAGTAGTAAATACTAAGTTAGTAGTAGCATTGGGGTCAATATTAGGAACATTAGCCTCTGTAGTTGACTCGAAAGTAAAATACACATCTGAGAATCCAGGAGTTAAAGCATTGGTAGCTTCTACTGTAAAGGCTTCTAAATTTTGGAATCCTACAAATTCTCTAGTTTGTACGGCATCACCATCCACATCAACAGCTGATGTTGTAAAATCAATAAAACTCTTTAAGATTGAAGATCCATTCTGGAAGAAAGTAAACTCGAAATCAATAAAACCCTGAGAACCAATTCCAGTTACATTAGGAGCAACTTGTGGCTGAAAGTTTTGCGCTGTCCCAGTTGTTGATTGATCGAAATTAATAATTCTTGCACTGTTAATATTTATAATTTTTATTTCTGCATCGGTTGTACCGTCTCCAGTTACATTTGTATATTTATAAATTGTGCCTACGTTTGTACCAGAACCTGACTGTAATGTAGCCGATGCAAAGTCGAAGCTAAGAGTTGGCAAATCATCACACGCTCTTCTGTATTTGAAGAATTCTTCTGCTTTAAGAATTTCAGTGTTTTTTTCTATTCTTGGAGATATTTCTACTTCTTTTTCATTGTTGGTTAATGAAGTGCTTGCAAAAGAAGTACTCAAGAATACTATAAATCCTAGAATTGAAGCTGTTCTCCAAAAAAGGTTTTTTTGAGTCTTTTTTAAACTTTTAAATCCCATTAGTTACCTCCCCGCTGATTTCCATCTTTAAGGTTTTCTGGTAAGCGAAGTAAATTAATTTTATCTGCATTTCTATATTCGAAATGAATCATCTCACCAGTTTCATTTGCAGAACTATTCATTATTCGAATCCTATCCCCAGAAATTCCCCAGTTTATTAAGTATTCTTTTATTGAGTTTGCCCTTCGGCTATCAAAGCTTGTTCCTGTTCCTCTTAATTCAAGATATACGCTTTCATTACTTCTTAAATATGATCCTACTCTTGAAACAGCTGCCTCGGTTTCATTATCTAGTACTGTGTTTCTTACACCAAAATAAAGTCTATCAGGTACTGTATAAGTTTGAGATCTATCGCGAAGTAGTTCATAATCTTCACGAGCATTTAATACTACAAGTAAATCTTTCATCAAGGTAATTGCTTTAGCGTTGTTCGCAAATTTAACATCATCACTTTGCTCAATCACTTTAAACTCATTTGCCTGTAGGTATTCGAATTTCACCTCATCAGGACCATTTTCATTTTCACCATAAATCTCTACTCTGCTATTTGGGATACCTGCCACATTAAATAAATCTAGTAAATCAAAGCTTAAGTTTGCAAGACGTTCATCCACAGGAAGTGTAATTCGTACTTTTGCATTTTGGTATTCTTTCAATGCCATTGCAATACGTTGGATATAGTACATTTGAACTTCATTTAAGCGTGAAGAACCTGGTCTTAATGTAATTCCTGATGGGACTGCTTCGTGTTCGGCATTAAAGATATACTCCCAATTATTTATTCCAGCAATTCGCTTGTTTACTTGAATGTCTTCAATCTGATTAATGAATTTAGCTCCAGGATCTAAATCATCTAAATACACTTCTACTCTACGGTTAAGTGCCATTTCTACACGATTCAACTCTTCTTGCATAATTAGCTCTTCCCCTAAACTTTCATAGGTCATTTGATCTGGTCTCATTCCTGCAGCAATTAGATAAGCTCTTGCTGCTAACGCTCTTCGAAGTGCTAATGCATTATTGTATTCATTTGAAGACTTAGAATCGGTAAAACCGGAAAGGTCTAGTAGATATTCTTCCTTATTCATTAAGTAGCTAGCTACTTTATCAAGCATTTGAGCTGCTGGCTCGTTGATATAAGACTTATCGTTATCAAAATGAATTTGCCTTGGTAGCACGATTTTTCTAAGCTCTTCATACACTAATGTTTTCGCAATTATAGTTGGCTCTGGCAATGAAAATTCAATATTTGTAGTAATTGGCATTGTTAAAATCTCAAGTGGTGTTTCCTCCACACAAGATAGAATAGCTTCTTCGCACGTTAAGTAAAGCGACTTGTCAATAAGAGGTTTGGAACCTTTAACTCTTGTTGGAAGCAAATTATCAAATAACCTCTCATCAAATTTATAACTGAAACCAGCATATACACCTTGTCTGGAATAGCTATTATCAGAAAGATCTTCATCATCATAACCAAAAATATTAAACCCAACAGCAAGTCTAAGGTTACGAGCCATTAAGAAACCAACTTCAACTCCTAATCCATAATCTTTAGTGGTAAAATCACTATTAGCTAAAAGGGAAGCGTTTATACCTGCATCCCAAGTATCATTTATATCGTGCATTACTCGACCTGAAACGAGCTCTAAAATAGACGTTGTAGAAGAAACATCATCTTCAATAGTTGAAGTTTTTGCAGCTAATCTCCCTGAGAAAGTCCACCTATCTCTTGGGTGATAGTTACCATGAGAAGAGAATACATGCGCTTTTCGAATAAACGCTAAGCCTGTGTTTTGTTCTTCATACTTATACTCGTACCTAAAAAGACCGTCGATTCTATTTCTATCTATATCTCTAAATGCAGCTCCAACTCTAAATCTTTCCTGCACTCGGCTAAAGCCAGATACATCTGTTATTGTGTTTAATGAGATAATATTCTTAGCAAGTAGCGTCCAATTACTTGAAATCTTTTGCCCATATCCGAAGCTACTTAAATAAGTATTTGTTGAGGATGCGAATCTAGCTTCTGCTCGAGTAGTACCTTTCCAGTTTGGATTTGCAGTATAAGAAAGTGCCCCAGAAACTGCGGTTGCATCCCCAGCATCTGGTCCTTTTACAGTAAACTGTCGTTCGAATCCTGCATTTGCAGTGAATCCGGGTTTAATTTGAAAACTATTCTTTAGTCCAATTGCTGCTTGCCCGGTAGGTCCATCCAATGCATCATTAACTCTATATTCACTGAAAACTTCTCCATTCTTCATATAGTTGGTTTTAATACCGAACACGGTATTATTTCTCTGAGAATTGCTTGTGAGTGTATTTAATCCACCAGCTGATGAAATAAATTCATGTCTTGCATAAACTTTCCCTTTACTCAATAATCTATAGTCACCACCAAGTGCGATTAACTTTCGGTCGGCATCATTTAAATCTTGTTCAAACTCACCGAATACTGAAGCATTATTTATAAATGGAAGCTTACTGGTTATTTTAGCTTTTAAATTTGTGTTTTCTGTTGTAGGATTCGTGGAAGTTTCACTTCGAGAATAACGCATACCAATTTGTGCATTAAATCCTTGGAAATTCTGTTGTAAATCTACCGTTCCACCTAAGGTATTTTGATCTGAAGTATCACTAACTGAGTATAGAACTTCAGTATTAATACTGGTTTTTGGAGTTAGTTTAATTTTTCCTTTAGCTCTGGCTTCCGTTCTTCCTTGTCCTAGAGTTCCTACCTTATTGGCAAAGTCCTCTCCAGACCTTCCAACCTGAGCTCTTGCATCTATTACTTTTCCTCTATGTTGAACTTGAACCCTTCCTGCTCTCCCAGTTCCATCTAAATCAGTATTAGTTTGTGCAATTTCTCCAATTATTTCTGTATTACCATACTCATAACCAACGTTTGCAGAAGCAAGATTGAAGTTATTTTCTGGATTATTATCCTGTACTACACCTGCACCAACTTTTAGATTCTTGGTTACATTTAAAGCGCCACTAATTCCGCCAATAAAATATTTCTCATCGGTATTTTCTACCTCATAAATTGCACGTATAAATACAGGGTTAAATTGATCATCAATAGAAGAAATAGATGTTGTAAAAATCAATGTTCCTGAAAAGTCTTCTAGCACATAATCTTTAAATCGTGAAAGTCTTTGTACATCTAAAATTACTTCGGGCTGTTCTCTATCGTATGTAACAAGCTCAATAATTTCACTATTCTCAATAATATCGTTATCAGGAAGTACATACCTAGAAAGACCTTGTGCTTGAAATTCTCTTACACGATTCGTAGTCGCCGATTGACTTGTAAATGCCGTAATGTTTCCGAGGTTATTTTCTAGGTTTGCTTTAATACCTGTTTGAGATCTACTATAATCTCCTAATTGCCTATTCTCATCTCTTTCCTGAGTTATGAAATCTCCATATAATGCATAGGTACGTTGTTTATCTAGCCTAATATATAATCTACCTGAGGTTTGAGCATCGAAACCTTTAATTGATGATTCTCCATACACTGGGTAATATTCATCTGGACGTATATCTCTAAAAAGTCGGTCTTCTTTAGCTTTTTCCGAATCATAACCTGCAGTAAGAAGCACATCTCCTCTCACTTTACCTTTTAAGAAAAAAGCCATTCTTGCATCGGCTTTGAAAGTATTAAATTCATATGCCAATGCAGTTAATTCTCTTTCAAAACCGTCGGATTCAGATGCCGAATTTATATTAAGAGGTTGATTTAAACGAATTGTCCCTTCAATAATACCCGCTGCTATCAAAGGTCTTAAATCTGGTACAAACCTAATTTTGGCCTCTTTCGAAATTACTCCAGCATTAGCTCTTATTGTAACATCTTTTGGCTCAATGGTAGACCTAATATCTAACTCGATAAATCCTTTTTCTATAAATATCTGAGTTCCAGGCTCATTAGCATTTAAATCTTGAATTTCCCAAGCTCCATCAGATAAATCTAATGTTACTGGTAGTACAGACCCAATATTTATACCAATGTTATCGATTAACTCAATACGCACTCGAGCTCTAGAGATTCCATCCGCAGGAATATCATTTTCTAACACTGTAAGTTTTATCTCACTTAATTCACCAGGTGCGTAAAGTGTGTAGGTTATCTCTCCTCTAATATTCCCAAATGGATCTACTTCTAGTAGTTGAAATATGTTCTTACCAGGCTTTAAATCTATTCCGATATATTCATAACCAAGTACACCTTCTTTACTAGTAACTTGTTTACCTATTTTTGAAGCAGGTATGATCTGTCCATTTACAGTGAAATCTATTACTGCACCAATCCGTGCTTTAACCCATATATTTTTTTGGGTTACACTTAATGTATCTCCATCAGAAATGTTAAGAAACCCGAGCTCTTTATCTTCTTCCCTAATCAGCTCTTCTAATGTATATTTTGGTCTAGAGTCGTCTATAAAATTTAGGGAATCAGTTTTTTGAATTTCTTGAAGCTTGGATTTCCGTTCTGCTTCTTCTTGTGCTGTTTCAGGAGGAGGTAGAGCTGTACTTGAACTAGACTTTGATTTTCCAGCATCAATAGTACCACTTGCCTGATTTCTTGATGATCCTCCATTATACTTTCTATCTTCAATATTGAAACTTTGGCTCATTGAACTTTGAAGTTCATTATTTTGCCCCCTTAAAGCATCAATCCTTCTTCGAACTTCCTCTAAAATTGAGCCTTCATCGCAATTACAAACTGCAAAATCTGCTCGATGGAACTCTCCCTTTTTAAGATCAACAAATCTACTTGAGGGATCATTAGCATGTCGGTTATCTAGAACTGATAGTGTAGCTCCTTTTGGAAGAGATGTATTATCGAGTTTAAGGACATGTTTATTTGGTTTTATTCCATAGATAGTATAATTCCCTTCAACATCTGTAACTACATAAGTTCCGTTTTCGAGGTATAAACGAACTCCTGGAATTCCAATCTCTCCTGTATCTTGAATATCATTCCTATTAAAATCAGTAAATACCTTACCAAAAATATATCCATCATCACTAAATACACCACCTCTAATCTCGACTTCTACTCGGGCTCTGTTACTCGATCTAGCAATTAGCTCATCAGATGTTGCAATAGCAGTGTTTATTCCATCTCCTTTTTGAGCTCCAGGACCAACTAACACACGATAATTAACTATTACTGTTTTTCCTGTTTCTAAAGAATCTACAGTAAAGGTAAGTGTTGGTCCCCTTCCTCCTTCTGGATCGTCAGCTTTGATGCTATTAACTCTCGTTGTCCCCTTTATATACTCGAAACCCAGAGGAAGTTTATCTTCAATTACTAGGTTATGAACTGTATTTACAGCTTCACTTCTTACTTCAACCGAATAGTTTAAATAGTCTCCAATCTCGGCAGTTGTTTTATCTACTTTTTTATCTGAGAATAAAACATTAATCGCCTGACCATCAAGAGGTATATCAATATCTACTGCTTGGGCAGTATTTTCAAGAGTAAACTCCAATCCATAAGACGCTAAAGAATCTAATTCACGGTCTAACGGTTGAAAATTAAGACCCACTTCAGATGGGAAATTATATTTTTCTGGAGGAATTACTTCGACTCTATATGTACTTGGAAATATAAATGGGTAGGAGAATCTACCATTTACATCAGTTATTTGAGCATTTTCGATTGGCGTAGTTCCATCAACCGCAAAAGTAGCAGCTAAACCACCTGCATTTCCACCATTTCCTTGTCCAGTAACATCAATTATTTGTACAGTAGCCCCTGCAATTGGATCATTTGACTCACTATCGTAAACCGTTCCAAAAACATCTACAACTATTAATGCAGTAACTCTACCTGTTACTCCAGATTGGGTTAAACCAGTGCATTTCAATTCTGCAACAAGTTCATCTTCTACCATTACCTCAAGAATTTTATTTCCTTTTAATACTGGGAAATCAACTGAATTTCGTGTGGGAACATCTTCTTGAATTCTAAATATTCCAGTATTTCTGCCTGTTTCAATACCGATATAAGTTTCTAAATCTCCAGAAAGGCTTGAAGCAATGTCAATTGTCACACTCTCTATCTTTGTTGAACTTTCATTACAAAGACTTGCATTTGCCTGAATGTATAATGGTTGGCCAATTGATGAGGTACTCGTTGGTTGTAGGAAGTCATCATCAGTAAAATAATTAATAGATGCTGTTCCCTCCAGTTCAATAGAAACAGAATCAGAAGCTGATGTTGTGACAGTATCTCCTTCCGAATCAAGATAATCTACAAAAGCAACGTTGGAGATTTTCCCAATTGCACCATCGTTTATTCTAACTCTAAAAACGGCGTCGAACGATTGTCCTACAGCAATAGAATCAAATAATACTCCAATTACATCAATGTCTTCTAAATCTGAAGGTAACGTTGAAAGAAATTCAAATTCACTACTTCCAAAAGTATGGTAAAAAGGGATACCAGAATCTAAACTTTCAAAGTTACTAAATGTTAGATTTGCTGGAACAGAATCAAGAAGAACTACTTTATTTTGGGGAAATCCATCCACTAAAATATCTTTACCATAAGCTGCTATATCACCTGTATTTTCGCCTCTTAATGTGTAGGTAAAGGTATCGCCATGCTTAAGTTCCTTTCCTTCATTATCTAGATTTTTTTGTAAATCTATTTTCGTTCCATTTAGGGTTCTTATCGTGTCAGTATTTACTACGGTATTTCCCCCTTCTCTTGGAATGCCAATAATCTGAATTATTGATTCAATTTGACCTTCGATACTTTGGTCTACTTCACCAGCATAAGTAAATTCAAAGCTTTCTCCAGGTATTAAAGAGACTTCTGTGGCTAAATTTTCAGCTATTACTTTACTTTGAGCTGTATTGGTTGATTTACTTGTATTGCTAAACCTAATATTTTGGAGATCAAAATCATCTCCAGTCTCATTACTTATTGACAAATCGATAGTAATTTCTTTATCACTTTTGTTTGTTAAAGTATGCGTTAAAGAAACTGTCCTACCTCTTAAAGTTTTTACGGTGTTATTAGGAAGCATGTCTAATTCATATCGAACTAATAGAACAACAGTATTCGATGAAGCTTCTAACTCAACTATTTCGCCACTTGTATCTATATAGCTAGCCGTTGCAGTGTTAGTTATTTGAAACCCATCAGGTGCGGGCCCACTTGTATCTTGTGCATACACTTCTCCCATAACTGCCAATAGCAGTAAAATAAATGAGATATGTTGGAAAAATTTCTGCACTAAATTATTTAAAAAGGAGAAAAGGGTTTCACCCCTTTCCTCATGTCTGGGTTAAGAATTATTCGTTTAGCTTAACTTTAAATATGATTGTAAAGCTTTCATATGGAGCTAGATCAGCTGCTTCCACACGTATTGCACCAGCGTTCCCATCTCCTGGTTCTGTTATGGCAGGATCATCTCCACCTGGATCGATATCGCCAAATACCACAACGCTTCCTCTTATAACTGTATAAGAAGGAGTGGTATCAACGATTTCAACATCATCAACCGTAGCGGCACCATTGTTTGTGATCACAATTTTGTAATACACAGAATCACCTGGTGCTGCTGTTAATGGATCGATTGAGAAATTATCAGTTCCTAATCCATTTAAGAATCCAGTAGTATCTGAAGCTTGTGACTTCTCTAGAACTAAAAGACCTGCTACAACTTTAGTTATATCAGCGTTAGCAACCGCAGAAACCTGAGTGTTGTTATCAGTAATTGTAATTGTAGTGGTGTTGGTAACACCATCTTTTACACCCGTACCCGCTGTAACTTTGATTACAAAGTTTATTTCATCGCCAAAAGAAAGGCTTCCAAAAGAAGGTACATCTAGGCTTCCTGCTGTTCCACCGGCGGTAGTTAATACAGAATCACCAGAAGAAATATTTCCAGAATTATCTTTATCCCAGTAAACAATTGCAGTAAATCCACTTGCTTGTGAATTAGCAACAGATACTCGGAAAGACGAAGGATTTGATGTTCCAGAGTCGTTTTCATCCACATTAGAATCAATTCTCAAGGTATGAGCATACTCTTTTGAACCACCTGGGAAAATCTGCCCATTCTGGTTAGCTACCAATGAAATATTACGATCTGTACTTACTGTTACACGATCTCTTATTGTATCAGAAGCACCACTTGTTGGTGATAATACATTGATTTCAGCATTATAATCGCCAGGAGAAAATCCTGCAGGAATAATGATTTCAGCAGTTATTTCTTTATTTCCACCAGCAGCTATTGACCCTGTATTAGTAATAATACTGTTACCGTTATTTGGATCCTTGAATACTACAGACCAGCTAGCCGGAATAGAGCCACCACTTAGTGAGATATCATACGAATCACTGTTAGTACTACTTGTATTATTAACAATTAAAGAGAAACGTACTGTATTACCAGGATCTGTTGTGATAGTAGAATCAGCAGCTCCGCCACCATCAGGACCAGCACCTTCACCTGGAACGTTAACTCCCCCAACAACTCTATTGTTAGTCAAATCAACAGAATTAGAAGTAATTCCATTTAACATATCATATATGGTCGCACTTTTAGTTACGTCATTAATCGACGTTGCCGTTTTTGCGATTACAAATGGGCCACTACCACCAGCACTTGCAGGAAGATTTACTTGAAGAATTACTTCAATATCAGCGCCAGCCGAAACAGGACCTGTATCAGGAATACCATCATTGTTTGTATCAGTAAATGGGTTTAATGCACCACCTGAACCATCACTTTTAAGAAGTACAAACGTTGTTCCAGTAGGATACAATGAATCTGCTATTTGAGAAATCGTAAGATTGAATACATCTGTTGTAGTACCGTTATTTCTAAATGAGTTAACAAATTCTACTTGTGAGCCTTGGCTTACTGCTGCTTTTTGAACAGTGTCTGCCCCTACTGTTACTAAATCAGGGTCAATGATAACATCATATGAATCTCCCACAGTAACTCTAGCTGTATTCGTGTTTACAAACGTCTCAGAATCGTACCTAAATTGCGCAGTGTTAGATAGGGTAGTTCCTGAAACTGAACCAATAAGAACATCGAATGTTAACGTTCCAGACTGTCCCGCACCTAAATTGGCAATTATTGCTAAAATAGAATCTTGAGAAGCTGTTCCGTCAAACTCATAAGTAATTCCCGATGGATCATCCCCTGAACCAGCTACATCACCTAAAACAGTTGTACCAGAACCACTCCATCGACCAGTTCCTGTAACATAAGTCATGTTAAGTGGAAGTGGATCACGAACATCTAAATTAGTAGCTGCGGCATTACCGTTGTTACTAAACCTAAACGTAACTTTGATAGTCTCACCAGCATTTGCAGTAGACTGGCTGAACGATTTCTGAACATCTATTACTGCACCATCTCGAATAAATGCTTCGTCTTGAGCCGAGTCAGAAACACTTGTACTACCAGTACTTGTAGCTTTGACTTTAAGAATGGCGTTATCACCATCATCTTCGGTTGCTGGTGCTGTTACCACAATTACGATACCGAATGAACCACCCGCTGCTATAGTTGGAGTAGTACTGATAACTGTAAAATTATCAGGTACACCATCTAAATCTGCATCTGGATATACCGAGATATTATCAAAATCGAAAATATCTGTCCCACCAGTAGAATCAGTAGCTGAAATCGTAAAAGAATCTGGTCCGTTACCGTTGTTAGTAATAATATGAGGGTACTGTACTTGCCCTCCATCACTTACCGTTTTTGTCAATCCATCACTAATATCAACTGCATACACTTGTTGTACTACAGTTTCTACAGTGTTAGATGTTACTGAGCGCGAGTTACCCCCACCATCGGTGTAAGTAGCAGACGCTTGGTTACCAATTGTTGTGTTGGCTGGTGGTACCTGAGCAAATACATCCGTAGATGAAAGACCCATTAGTACCCCTAGTACCAAAAACAATCCAACAAGACGTAACGCCTTGCTGTGCATTGTGCTTTGTTTGTTTGTTTTCATTTTTTCAATCCTGTATAGGTTTTGAATTATTGATTTATTGTTTGATTGATTTTCCATAAGACTAGTTATCTATCACCTTAACTCTGGCGACAAGAATGACTTGCTCCCCCGCTTGTAGTGACGGAACCATCCAGCGTAGCCTTCGATATTCACGGCTCGGAACCTTTTCTTCAACTGTGGTTCCGTCAGGTTGTCGCACTTGACGAGTTAAGGGTAGTCGTTGGAACGTGTTGCCAGAATTGGAGAGGCTGGCACCCTCTAGCTTTGGATTAGCAGACTCTAGTTGATATTCCATTCCGATTGGAATCGGTAGTATTGGAAAAAGTTGAGTGATGCTACTGCCCAAAATGTTTGAGTAACTAAGCCGGTATTCTATCAGATCTCCCGGAGATACTTCAGTAGTTTCTATCGCAATTTCTTCACCATCAGCATTCGTGGTGATTTTGTAGACTTCGAGAACAGATGAAATCCCATTACTTTGCTGCGCGAATGATTGCACAGCCAAACCCAGAAAGATTATTATTAGAAAAGTACATTTGTTTTTCATGATACTTGGTTTATTGATTGTTGAATACAATTTTACAATCATGAAAATACAACCAAGTAGAAAAAATGAGGGTTAGATAGGATTAATCTTGTCTATTAATCACCCCTTATTAAGATTAAAGATCTCTAACCATAAATAGCCTTTTTATATATCTAAGAATTGATTTTTTCTAATATATACTATAAGAAAAACTTAATAATGAATAACATATTGAATGAATATTATATTATTTATTATTCATATTATTATATATAAAACTATATTTTTAAAGATATTTTTATAAACTACACTTTTTTACTTCCTAAAAGTTTATCTTCGCACTATATTATTTCTCAAAAGCACTATGATTTCAAAAGAAGTACTTAAAAAAATCCGTAAGCTTGAGATCCAAACTAAAGGTCTAGTAAACACATTGTTTGGAGGTGAATACCAATCTGCTTTTAAAGGTCGTGGAATGGCATTTTCTGAAGTTAGAGCCTATAATTATGGAGATGATATTAGGCAAATTGATTGGAATGTTACTGCTCGAACTGGGGAGCCATTTATCAAAATTTTTGAAGAAGAACGTGAACAAACACTCATGCTTTGTGTCGATATTTCCGCCAGTGGAGTGTTCGGTAGTAACCATCAAAGAAAAATGGATGTCGCCGTAGAAATCTCTGCGGTACTTGCTTTTAGCGCAATAAAAAATGGTGACAAAGTTGGCCTTGTTCTGTTCTCAGACATCATAGAAAAAGTTGTTCCACCTAAGAAAGGACGAACCCATGTTCTTCGTTTAATTAGAGAGCTTTATACTACCGTTCCAAAAGGTCGGGGTACGAAAATCGCTGATGCTTTAGGTTATGTAAACCGACTTTTAGATCGAAGAGCTATCGTTGTATTAGCATCAGATTTCCAAGATGACAATTTTGAAAAACAACTTCGGATAACAAATCAAAAGCATGATTTGGTTAGTATTATTATCAACGACCCTTTCGAAGATGAGCTACCGAATATGGGTTTGGTTCCTTTTCAAGATGCTGAATCTGGTAAAGAAATTTTAATTGATACCTCAAATAAAAAAATTAGAAAAGAGTATAAAAAGAGAAAAAAAATACACAAACTTCAACTCGATGAATCTCTCTTAAAGATGAAAGTTGATGCTGTTAATTTAACTACGAATAAATCGTATGTACGACCTTTAATGAATTTCTTCCAACGAAGAATGAGTCGGTATTAATCTCTTGCATTAATACGCAGCAGCTAATACTCTTTCGCCAATCTGACTTAGCTGAAACCTATACTTTTCTACTTGAGTTGAAAAACTATTTTTTTCGGTTTCAGTAATAGCTTTTGAAGGAGGAAGGTTAACAGTTAATGGATTTACGGGTTGATCATTTTTATATACTCTATAGTCTAAGTGTACCCCTGTAACCCGCCCAGTACGACCCACATAACCAATAACTTGACCTTGCTTAACTTTAGCGCCTCTTCTAATGCCCTTAGCAAATCCATTCAAATGTAAATATGCTGTTGTGTATGTACTATTGTGTTCAATTTTAACAATATTTCCATTTGCACCTCTATATTGAGATTCCAACACAATTCCATCTCCAACTGAAATAACAGGAGTCCCCAAAGGTGCTGCATAATCTACTCCATAATGCGGGGTTCGGGTCTTTAAAACTGGATGAAAACGTCCATGTGAAAAATTTGAACTAACTCTTTGAGAATAAGTAAACGGAGCTTTTAGAAGTGCTTTTTGAACACCATTCCCAATCCTATCAAAATATCCAGCTCTATCATTACTTTCGAAATAGAAAGCATCATAAGTTTTGTTGCTATGTAAGAATTCTGCTGCTAAAACCTTTCCAACTCCATATGGCTCATCATCAACAAATTGTTGTTCATAAATAACTTTATAGGAGTCATTCTCATAAATTCGGAAGAAATCAATTTGCCAACCAAAAATCTCACTAAGCTTATTTCCTAGCAATGGATCATCTCCATTCTCAAGTAGCGTTTCGTATAATGAAGAAGTTATTACTCCAGATGTTTCCTTTATTTTTGAGGTTATTTCTTTTCTCCCTCTCTCTACTTTTAATTCATCTTCAAAATTAAACACCACATAATCCAACAAATCATCGTGTAATATAAGCCGATTAAGACTACTCGATTCCTCATTTATATAAGCTAAATACCTTTGACCTGGTTGAATTCTTTTTGAACTAAATTTCCCTCTAGATTCTATCTCAATTTCCTGAATTTTTTGAGGAGTAACATCTAATTTCCTTAGTATTATATATAAGCTTTCGTTCCGTTTAACACGGTCTTCCAGAATTACCTCATTCCTTTTTTCATATCCATACTCATCCAAAGCTACCATTTCGTCGATCTCAATTAAAGAATCTAATTTTACTGAAGGTGTTTGAAAAGTAGAATCTTCTTTTGATTGAAAGACAGAACAAGCTGTTAAAAGTGCAAGTACTACAACACTTTGTAATATTCCTTTAACCCAATTTTTTAACATAAAACTGTAGATATTTTTAACTGAAAAGAATACGGATTTATCACAATTTTTCATAGAAACCATTTTTTTACAAAATTTGCGGTTAAAAATGTTCACACATTTAGTATGATATCCCCTATTTTATATGTCTAAATATTCTATGAAAGCAGACGGAGCTTTTTGTTAATGATTTTGAGAACTGTTCGAATCAAGTTTATACCAACCTTATTTACTATCGGAATGCTATTTTTATTCCTGTCTGAGGGAATTGCACAAAATAGCTCTGCATCCTCTTCTAAAGATTCTCTTACTGTTGGGGAGGTTTTTAACATTTCATTAAAACTTCAACTTGATAAATCATACGATCGAGTAATTTTTCCCGATTCAACTGCATTTCCACCAGTACTTGATTTAATAAGAACTCAGAAGTTTAGAGTAACCGATTTTGCTGATAGTGTTCTTTACCAATTACAGTTTTTTGGGAATACGGATTTTACCCTCCCTCCTCTTAGAATAGCACTTCTTGCAGCAGGAGACACTAGTTTTATTTTCACAAATTCAATATCTCTATACTTCAAAACAGTACTTCCATCCGAAGACGCAGAATTAAAACCGCTTAAACCGATTTTCTCTTTTTCAGGATTCCCATGGGCATTAACCATTATTATCATAGCATTAATTGCTGCGGCATTGCTAGCATATTACACCTTTAAGCAAAAAGCGAACAAAATAACTGAAAAAGAACCTCCTGTTTTTGCTCCATTTAGGAGTCCTCTAGCAGAATTAGTAACAACTCTTAAATACTTAAAAGATGATTATGATTTACCCGTCACAAAAGACTATAAATACTTTTACTCTGCATTAAGTGACTCTATTCGTACTTACTACGAAGAACTTTATGATATCCCAGCCCTAGAATCGACATCGAGAGAGCTTTTTAGATATTTAGATGCTTTTGGAGTTGATCATGAAATGATTAAACAAACTCGTATGATTCTTAACCGTTCTGATATGGTGAAATTCGCGAAATTTACACCTACTCTTGACGATGCTTGGACTTGTCATCAATATGCTATCGACTTTATAGAACGTGCTAAACTTGTTGATGCATCTCGTATTTCTAGAAAAAAATCAGAGTATGAGCTTCAATTCAAACAGCAAGAACAGAAAAGTGATTTGGATACTGAAATTGAAAAGGAGGATAAATAATGGAATGGTCTAATCCCGAATGGTTCTGGGCTCTCACTATAATTCCAATTCTTCTTGGAATATACCTCTATCGATTTTTCACTAAAAAAAGAGCTTCACTTACCTTTTCATCAACACGATACTTTGAGGGAATCTCAGGTAATTGGAAAGCTCATCTTCATTGGCTAACTCTTGCACTAATCCTTACTGGGTTAACTTATTTAATTTTAGCGCTTGCTCGACCACAATATAAACTTACAACCGTAGAGCGTAATGCTGAAGGAATCGATATTGTAATGGTATTGGATATGTCTTCTTCTATGCGAGCTGAGGATTTAAAACCAAATCGTTTTGAAGCAGCTCGAGAAGTTGCTAAGGCTTTTGTAGATAAACGCCTATCTGACCGAATTGGATTGGTTACTTTTGCGATGAAAAGTTTTACGGTTGTCCCTCCAACACTCGATTATCGACTCCTTAAACAACTTATTGATGAAGTAGAAATGGGAGTAATTGAAGATGGAACAGCCATTGGGATGGGAATTGCAACTGCTATCAACCGATTGAAAGACAGCGAAACTCAAAGTAAAATCATCATTCTACTAACAGATGGTCAAAATAACGCGGGTGAAATTGACCCAGTTACAGCCGCTGATTTAGCAGTCACTTATGGGATTAAGATTTATACCATTGGTGCTGGTACTCGAGGAACTGCACCTTATCCTGTTCAGGATCCTATTTTTGGTCGTAGATATCAAAATATTCAAGTTAATATTGATGAAGAAATGCTCACCAGAGTAGCAGATCTCACAGGTGGACAATATTACCGAGCTACGGATACCGAACAACTTATTAGCATATACGACGAAATTGATGAACTCGAAAAATCTAAAGTTGAAGAAATTATTTACACCGATTACGAAGATCGATACCCATTCTTTTTAGGAATTTCTATTTCCCTTCTTTTAGTTGGATTTATTGCCGATCGCATTTGGTTAAAAGGTCTCACACAGTACTAAAAAAGAGATAAACAATTCCACAATAAAGTCATTGAACTTGTATCTTTAGCGCTCTTAATAAGAAGTTGTTGCTTACCTCATTTTAAAAATGTCTATACCATCAATTAAGGCAAAAATTTTAGCCGATCAAACTCTGAAGGGAATTCCTTCTGTACTTAAAGAACATCAATCAGTACAAATAAAAGGTGGTATCGGTTCATTCTTAGCATTTGCTATTGATAGTCTACAATCTTCTTATCCAAATATTGTTATTATTACAGATACCGATGAAAATGAACGTTTCATCAAATCTGATTTAAGCCTTATTTCTGAGTTTGAAGTTATTCACTTTCCATCTACAAATCATAAGCCATATGATTCGGAACAGATTGTTGATTCAGGTTTACTAGTTCAACGTTCTGAAGCACTCCAACAGATTCAAAGTAAAAAGTCTACGATTGTTGTTACTTCTGCCGAAGCAATTTTCGAAAAAGTTGCCCCTCCTTCTGTATTAGATGAAGTAAGTGTTATTATTAATAAAGGGGATGAAATTGATCCAGAGAAACTAAGAGAACAATTAGTTGACCAAGGTTATAATCCTGTTCGTTTCGTAGATCAACCTGGAGAATTCGCGATTCGTGGTGGTATTTTGGATGTGTTTCCTTTCTCTGGAGAATATCCAATTCGATTAGAATTTTTTGGAGATGAAATTGATTCAATTCGTGAATTTGATGCAGATTCCCAACGCTCTATTTCTTTTTTAAATCAGGCGCGTATTGTACCTGACCTTTCAAATCTTCCTGAATCTGGTAAAGATTCATTTCTTTCTTATTTTGATGAAAACACCCTGATTGTATTCAAAGATGAACTTTTAGTTGTTGACTCATTAGAAAAACAATTTGAACAAGCTTCTGAAAATTACCTTTTACGAAGTGATACTGATCTCATTGAGCCAAAGGTACTTTTTACTTCTCCTGAGTCTTTTCAATCTGAACTTGAACGATTTAAGTACAAGCTTTACTCTGGCTCAACAGAAAGTGAAAAGAAATCTAAGAAGGTATTTGAGGTTCATTTAAAGCCCCAACCTGATTTTCATGGAAATTTTAAGCTTTTAAAGGAGGATATAAAAAAGCATTCTGAGGAAGGTATTGAGACCGTTATACTTTGTGACAACGACGGCCAAAAAACTCGCTTTGAAGAATTACTAGGAGAGCCTGAACCGATATTAAATTATAGACTTGTAGTTGAGTCTTTGCACGAAGGTTTTATAAGTCCTGATGCAAAAATTGCTTTGTATACAGACCATCAGATTTTCAATCGATATCATCGTCCAAAAGTAAAAAAACGCCGATATTCTGGTGGGATTTCTTTTAAAGAACTACGTGATTTAAGCATAGGCGATTATGTTGTCCACGTCGATTATGGTATCGGGAAGTTTGCAGGTTTCAAACGAATCCAAGTAAAAGATACTGAGCAAGAAGTAGTGATGCTCAACTATCAAGAAGGTTCACTTTTATACGTGAATGTTTCTAGTCTTCACAAACTCCAAAAGTATTCTGGGAAAGAAGGAACTGCTCCAAGAATTACACGTTTAGGATCTGGTGAATGGGCGAGAAAAAAAGCTCAAACCAAGAAGAAAGTAAAAGACATTGCACGGGAGTTAATCCGACTATATGCTAAGAGAAAATTACAAAAAGCATATGCTTTTTCCCCTGATCAAAGCTGGCAAACCGAGTTGGAAGCTCGCTTCGAATATGAAGAGACACCAGATCAGAATGATGCTATAATAGCTGTTAAAGCTGATATGGAAACTCCTCAACCAATGGATAGACTAGTTTGTGGTGATGTTGGTTTTGGAAAAACTGAAGTAGCTGTTCGTGCTGCTTTCAAGGCCGTTATGGATAATAAACAGGTTGGTGTGTTAGTTCCCACAACCATTTTGGCTGAACAACATGCAAAAACGTTCATTAAAAGAATGAAAGAGTTTCCAGTTAAGGTTGAGGCGCTTTCAAGATTTCGAACTAAAGCTGAGCAAACGAAAGTAATTAAAGAGCTGAACGAAGGAAATCTAGATATCGTAATTGGAACACATCGCTTACTTTCCAAAGATGTGAAGTTCAAAGATTTGGGTTTGATTGTTGTGGATGAAGAACAACGATTTGGAGTAGCGGCTAAAGAAAAGCTTAAAGAATTTAGAGCTTCTGTTGATGTTCTCACACTTACAGCAACACCAATTCCGAGAACACTCCAATTTTCGTTAATGGGAGCCCGCGATTTAAGTATTATAAATACTCCACCTCCTAATCGGCAGCCTGTATACACCGAAATTCATAGCTTTAATGAGGAATTAGTTAGAGATGCCATTCTTCAAGAAATGAGTCGTGGCGGACAAGTTTTCTTCATTCATAATCGCGTTAAAACTATTGAAGAAACTGCAGAGATGATTCGTGGCTTGGTTCCCGATGTTCGTGTTCGTTTTGGGCATGGACAAATGACAGGTTCTCAGCTTGAAAAAATTATCGGTGATTTCTACGCCCACAAGTTTGATGTTCTTGTCTCAACAAATATCGTGGAAAATGGAATTGATATTGCCAATGCAAACACGATCATTATCAACAATGCCAATAACTTTGGATTAGCAGAATTACACCAACTTCGAGGACGGGTAGGTCGGTCGAACCGAAAGGCTTTTTGTTATTTGATAACTCCACCTATCGAAACTCTAACTCCTGAAGCAAGAAAACGGCTATTGGCGTTAGAAGAATTTTCGGATTTAGGATCTGGTTTTAATATTGCTATGCGAGATTTAGATATTCGTGGAGCCGGAGATATTTTAGGTGGAGAACAAAGTGGGTTCATTAACGACATCGGTTTTGAACTCTATACTAAAATATTAAATGATGCGGTTCGAGAACTTAAAGAATCGGAATTTTCGGATATGTTTGAAGGCATCGAAGCTGAAATGGAACTTCCAGAAACAACCGTTGAATTCGACACTTCCGCCCTTTTACCTCAAAATTATGTATCCGACAATGTAGAACGACTTAATCTTTATCGAAAGCTTTCCCAAGCTAAAGATGAAGTTGAAATTGATGGTTGGAAAGAAGAAATCGAAGATCGTTTTGGTCCTATACCAAAAGAAGCTGAAATGTTGATTCTAGCTAGTAAAATCAAAATTTATGCTTCACAAAACTTTTTTACCAAAGTAACGATTCGAGCAGGAAGAATGTGGTGTGTTTGTCCAAAAACTGGTAGCGAACTTGGTAACCAATATTTTGAATCAGACAAATTTCAAAACACCCTCGATCGACTTGAAAAACTAAAACCTGAACTTTTTCAGGTAGTTCAAAAAAACGAAGTCCTCCGGTTTGTAATTCAGGAAATCCCCGATTATAAAGCAGCCTTTTTATTCTTAAAGACTTTAGCAAGTTGAAAAATCTTCACTACTAATGCGAAGGGTTCTAACCCTTCACTTGTTTATAGGAAATTGTCGTCCATAAAATCGTCAACAAACTACCTTATATCTGTAGGGAGTGATACTTCGATACAATATCTTCCAAGAACAACGCCAATATCTTTACAGATGCTGAGTCAAGCTCTCAGCATGACAACAAAAAGGAAATCCATTCATCAATTCCCTACCTTCCATCATGTTTATTAATCCCAAATATATTCAGCTCATAAAAGACGGTGAAATCGTTGCCTTTCCTACGGAAACGGTATACGGTTTAGGAGCTGATGCATGGAATCCATCAGCGATTCGAAAAGTATTTGATGTAAAAGGTAGACCTTCTGATAACCCTTTGATTCTACATATTTCATCAAAAGATCAGGTTAGTGATTTTGCTTTAGAAATTCCTGTAACAGCCAAAAAACTCATGAACACCTTTTGGCCGGGACCTCTTTCCATAGTTTTAACCAAAAAGCCAGAAGTTCTTGATGCCGTTACTGCTGGCTTAAATACAGTTGCCATAAGAATGCCTGATCATCCAGTAGCGTTAGATTTCATTTCCCAAACAGGACCTTTAGTTGCTCCAAGTGCAAATAAATCTGGGCGACCTTCTCCAACTAAAACAGAACATGTGCTTGAAGATTTTGGACAAGGTTTTCCAATTATTGATGGAGAAGCTACTAAAATTGGTTTAGAATCAACCGTTATTGATCTTTCAGGAGATATTCCTTCTATTTTAAGACCTGGAAGTATTAGCAAAAAGGAATTGGAAGAAGTACTAGGGATGGAAGTTATTGAAAGCTTCTTTCAAGCATCAAATGGGCCTAAAAGTCCTGGTCAAAAATACTCACACTACAAGCCTAAAGCACAAGTGTGTTGGTTAAAAAAAACTAAAGACTTGGACAACACCTCTTCCCTATTTCTATTACTAGATTCAGAAAATGAAGCTCCAAATGTCGTAAACTACAATGGTGATTTAAACCGTCTAGCCAAAGAATTGTATGATCGTTTCCGACAAGCAGATATTGAAGGCTATGATTCCATAGTAATTGAGTCTATTGAAGGGCTAGATCATCCTATGGTTTCAGCTCTTTTAAATAGAATTGGCAAGGCTTTGAGTTAACTTGTTTCTGAATTTAGAATGCATATTAAAATCTATCCTCGATCTAATTTCTTCCTAACGTTAATAATTATCATGAATAAAAATCACACTTAAAAAATGAGATCCTGACTAGAATGCATGACATACTTTTTGACTTTATTTCGCAATACGTTTCACTATCTGAAGAAGAAAAAAATGCGATGAAATCCTTAGACGTCTTTCGTTCCGAAAAGAAAGGGACCATACTACTAAAAGAAGGTCAAATTTCTAACGATGGATATTTTGTTTTAAAAGGATGCATCAGAACCTATTATGCAATTGAGGGCGAAGAAAAGACAACTGCTTTTTATACAGAAATGGAAGGGATAACACCAAACTGTGTGTTTACCAAAAAACCCTCCGAGTATTATATTGAGTGTGTTGAAGATTCGATACTATCAGTTTCAGATCCTGATATGGAAACAGAGATGTTTGAAAAATTTCCGAAATTTGAGACCCTTTGCAGAATACTATCAGAAAAACTTTTGGCAAAACAAAAAATTGACTTGGATGAGTTCAAAACATCTTCTCCTGAACAACGATATCTGAGTCTTTTAAAACATAGACCTGATTTATTGAACCGTGTACCACAACATCAATTGGCTAGTTTTTTAGGAATTACACCACCATCATTGAGTCGTTTACGAAAAAGGATTATCGATAAGAAAAAATAAGCGATCAGATTTCTTACCTTAAGTTAACGAGTTCTTACCCTTCCTAAATTTACCTTTGCATCAACAATTAATTTAAGAGTTAAAAAATATGCAAAGAAAGAGTTTAGTATTAAGCTTTACCCTACTGTTGATTATCCCCTTTCAACTTAAAGCTCAATTTGAAACAAAGGATATCACTCAACACAAGTTTTTTGTCGGAAGTACATTTTTCATACTTGGAAATTTTATCCCCGATGATCCTAACTCCCCTGATTTTATTCAACTCAATCTTGGTTATCGAATCACTGACAAAGATGTTGTTTCATTGGAACTAAAAACCTGGAAATATGCCTGGCCTTTAGGAATACCTTATGGAGATTCATATCAAGCACCCGAAGAAAAATTCCCGGGATATATTCGTGAAGTTGGTTTCGCACTTACTTATCAACGTTTTTGGTGGAAAGGATTATATACAGGCATTCATGTAATGAATGCTTTTCAAAATTTTGTGGATGATGAAAACAAAAAAATTGAAAATGGCTTTCAAATCTTCAACACCTATCGAATTGGCTATCATATTAAATTATTCAACGATCGATTTTTTATAGAGCCGTCTTTTGCCATAACTCATCGCCCTTATCACACCGAAATGCCTACTTCCTTTAAGCGTCTAGATGATCAATGGTCAAAGTTCTTTTTTGGAGAACCAGGTCTGCATTTTGGGTTCAATCTTTAGTAGTTATATCTGGATTCGACTCTTAGTCCCCCTTATTTTCATCCCAAAGTTAGTCATTCCCATGAAGATGGGAATCTAGAGCGTGAACAACGTCTGTTGCCTTTTTATAACTCTAGATCTCTGCCTTCGCTGCGATGACTATGAGTAGTAACGAAAGTTAGGCAGGGTTAGACAATCAGTTTACCCCAAATATAGTCATTCCCACGAAGGTGGGAATCTAGAGCGTGAACAACGCCCGTTGCCTTTTTATAACTCTAGATCTCTGCCTTCGCAGAGATGACTTATAAATAGTAAAGAAAGTTGGGGAAGGTTAGAAAATCAGTTTACCCCAAAAATAGTCATTCCCATGATGGTGGGAATCTAGAGCGTGAACAACGCCTGTTGCCTTTTTATAACTCTAGATCTCTGCCTTCGCAGAGATGACTTAAGTATTTTGTAAGGAAGTACTTTGAATATGGTCTAACTAAGTATGAAAGAAGGTTTTGTCTATATATTATCAAATGCGCAAAGAAGCGTTTTGTACACTGGTGTAAGTAGTGATTTGATAAACCGTGTCTTTAAACATAAACAAGGAAATGGATCTGTGTTTACTTCAAAATACAAAGCGCATTTTTTATTGTATTATGAAATTCATCAAAATATGTATCAAGCTATTCAAAGAGAAAAACGAATAAAGAAGAGGAAACGCGAATGGAAAATGAATTTAATTAGATCAATAAATCCTGAACTAAAAGATTTATGGACACAGGTTTTACCTGAAGGTAGATTCCATTTCTAGAACTATCTTGGTCATTCCCATGAAGGTGGGAATCTAGAGCGTGAACAACGCCTGTTGCCTTTTTATAACTCTAGATCTC
>CAXBBW010000014.1:0-136818 GCA_963974345.1 uncultured Balneolaceae bacterium
AGATCAAACAGCTTATCATTCAATTGGTGCGTACCAATAAGGAATTGAACGGTAAGTTGTCAGAGTATCTATCCTCTCAATTAAATAAAGAGTATCAGTATTTAAGCAGGTTATTTTCCAACGTGGAGGGGAAATCTATTGAGCGGTATTACATCCTCCAAAAGGTTGAACGGGCAAAAGAACTTATCGTGTATGGAGAGCAGAACCTGACTGAAATTGCCTATGAATTGGGTTACAGTAGCCAACAGCATTTTTCACGACAATTCAAAAAGGAAACCGGGTTATCCCCCTCTCATTTTAAAGAGGTCAAGGAGAACAAAAGAGTTTCAATAGATAAAATCTAACAAAATCCTGCACGAGATTTACACAAATCTGCAATTAATCAGACAAAAATTATCATATTATTATTCAAAATTGATCAATAAGGGAAACTAATATGATTGGTATTGAGACACACGAAGAGAGAGGCATTCTTGCCATTAAAGCATCTGGTGCTTTGAACAAGCAGGACTTTGATAAGTTAGAACCAGCACTCAAGGATTTTACTGGCTCGAACTCAAAGCCTAAATTGTTAATGATTTTAGAGAAATTTAAAGGCTGGAAGGATGTGGACTCATTTTGGAAAGATTTAAAACTTGATGCCAAATTCATCGTCAAGTTTGATCGTATTGCCATTGTGGGAGAATCTAAATGGCAAAAATGGGGAACTCGTCTTCTAAGTGCATTGACAAAAGACAATATGAAATTTTTTGAGATTGAAAATGCAGATGGTGCATGGGAATGGCTCCATGATAGAGAGAACAAATCATGATTTCTCTTATAAGGAAATACAAGGAAGCTTTTATAAGTATTATTGCTTTGGTTAGTGCTCTCTTTGTGGAACATTTCACCACATTCGAGGGAAGTAAATATTTATATCTACTACTTTATGGAGTGTCTTATTTGGCAGTCGGTGGCCCTGTCTGGGGCAAGGCATTTAATTCCATTAAAAACGGAACCTTCTTTAGTGAATTCTTTCTGATGGGAATTGCCACAGTTGGAGCCTTTGCAATTGGTGAATACGCTGAAGGTGTTGCCGTTATGTTGTTCTACACGATTGGTGAATATGCACAACATGGTGCTGTTCATAAAGCAAGAAGCTCGATAAAGGGATTAATTGATCAACAACCAGAGATAGCCACCGTTGAGAGAGAGGGAGAAACTGTTCAGATACATCCTTCTGAGGTAGAAATCGGTGAAATTATCTTAGTTCGTCCGGGAGAAAAAGTTCCGCTTGATGGAGAACTACTAACTGAGAGTAGCTCATTTAATACGGCTGCTCTGACAGGAGAGTCAAAACCAATTAATAAAGGAGTCGGAGAAGAGATATGGGCAGGCTCAATCAATCAAGACAAGCTTGTGCGAATAAAAGTTACGAGTGCATTTAAAGATACTAAGTTATCGGGCATTCTTACAATGGTTCAAGAAGCGTCCAAGCGCAAAGCCCCGACACAGCGGTTTATGACTAAATTTGCCAAGATATACACCCCAATAGTTGTGTGGCTTGCCATTGCTCTTACATTCATACCTTACTTTGTAGTCAATGACTATGTCTTCCAAGAATGGTTCTACAGAGCACTTATATTTTTAGTTGTGTCGTGCCCTTGTGGATTGGTTATTTCAATTCCATTGGGATATTTTGGTGGAATTGGAGCTGCATCAAGTAACGGAATTTTGTTAAAAGGATCAGATTTTCTGGATCAGCTAAGGAAGATGAATATACTTTTCATGGATAAAACTGGCACCTTAACTGAAGGTTCATTTGAAGTTCAAAATGTACAATCTCATAGCAGTTTGTCTGAAGCAGAACTCATTGCTTATGCAGCATCATTAGAAAAGCAATCTACTCATCCAATTGGTAAAGCTATCATTGCATTTAATGGTGATGAATCCTTATACGATGTGACTGAGCAACAAGAGATTTCAGGAAAAGGACTAAAAGGAAAAATTGATGGCAAAGAAATACTTATCGGGAATCTGGATTTATTGAAAGTCAATCAAATATCCATCCAAGAGAGTGAAAAATATTCCGACCCTTATACATACGTGCATATAGCAATTGATGGAAAACATGTTGGAACTATTAGTATCGCTGACCAGATTAAAGAAGATAGCAATCAAACTATTGCACTCCTTAAAGAAAAAGGTCTCGAGCGACTGGTTATGTTATCGGGCGATAATAGTAGAGTCGTTTCATTTGTAGCAGAGAAACTTGGCATCAATGAAGCACAAGGCGGATTACTTCCTGATGAAAAATACCGATATGTTGAGAAAGCTCTTGGAGAGAGAAATATTGTCGGCTTTATTGGTGATGGGGTTAATGACGCACCGGTTATTACATTAGCAGACGTTGGTATTGCTATGGGAGGAATTGGTTCTGATGCAACAATAGAAACCGCTGATGTTGTGATACAAACTGATCAGCCTTCTAAAATTCCACTTGCAATAGACATATCAAAGTTTACCCACCGTATCGTATGGCAAAATATAAGTTTTGCCTTGGGGATTAAGATATTAGTTATGATCCTTGCAGCTTTTGGAATAGCAACCATGTGGGAAGCTATATTTGCTGATGTGGGTGTAGCGTTAATCGCTATTGGAAATGCTATCCGTATTCAGAGTAGATATTCTGATAAACAATCTTTCTCTTCTTTTTTTAACCCCTCTGATAAACAAAATAAAACTGAAACCCCTTCTCACCATTGTGAGACCTGTTAAAAAGACGTTTTGTTGTACCTATGTTGTACCCAAAATAAAAAAGCCCTCTAAAAGAGGGCTTTTAATAGTGGCGGGGACAGGATTCGAACCTGCGACCTTCGGGTTATGAGCCCGACGAGCTACCAGCTGCTCCACCCCGCGATTTAGAATACAAAGATACAAGTTTTAAGCACCCAACATCAACCTCAATTTTTCTTTTTTTCACGATTACTTCTATAAAGCTTTTCCTATTTTTAGTAAAAATTTATTTAGGAATTTTATGATATCATCTGAAAAAGCAATTGAGTTAGAAAATGAATATGGTGCACATAATTACCACCCACTCCCGGTAGTTTTGGCAAAAGGAGAACGTGTATATGTCTGGGACCCAGAAGGAAATAAATATTTCGATTTTCTCTCAGCATATTCAGCTGTAAATCAAGGACATTGCCACCCAAAAATTACACAAGCGCTTATCGATCAGGCTTCAACTTTAGCTCTTACCTCCCGAGCTTTTTACAATAATATATTAGGTGAGTATGAGCGCTATATAACAAAATATTTTGGCTTCGAGAAAGTATTACCTATGAATACGGGTGCAGAGGGAGTTGAAACAGCTATCAAGATTTGTAGGAAATGGGCCTATGAAAAGAAAGGGATTTCTGAAAATGACGCTCAAATTATAGTATGTGAAAACAATTTCCATGGAAGAACTACAACTGTTATTTCTTTCTCAAATGATCCTGACGCTAAGAAAAATTTTGGTCCATATACACCTGGATTTATCAAAATTCCTTACAATGATTTAGACGCTCTTAAACGAGCTTTATCTAAACCTAATGTGGCTGGTTTTTTGGTTGAACCTATTCAAGGAGAAGCTGGAGTTGTAGTACCAGATGAAGATTTTCTATCTAATGCACAAACTCTCTGTAAAGAGAATAATGTACTTTTTATTGCCGATGAAATTCAAACTGGTATTGCTCGTACTGGAGCTTTACTCGCTGTTTGTGGTGATTGCACATGTTCTGGCCATTGCGAGCAACAATCAACATACACTAAACCTGATATTTTAATTTTAGGAAAGGCTCTCTCAGGTGGTTCATATCCTGTATCTGCAGTTCTTGCAAATAATGAAATTATGGATGTAATCAAACCAGGACAACATGGATCTACTTATGGTGGAAATCCAGTAGCGTGTAAAGTTGCAATAGCTGCCTTGGATGTTGTTAATGAAGAACATCTTGCTCAAAATGCTAGGAAACTTGGGGAGTTGTTCCGTTCAAAAATAAATGAATTAGCTGAGGAGTTTGACTTATTTGTTAAAGTTAGAGGAAAAGGACTTCTAAACGCTGTAGTTATTAATGATAGTCCAGACAGCGATACTGCATGGAGGTTTTGCGTTTCTCTTAAGGACAATGGATTATTAGCTAAACCTACTCATGGTAATATTATTCGCTTTGCTCCTCCTCTTGTAATGACTGAAGAAGAGCTGTTAGAGTGTGTTGGTATTATCAAGACAACCTTAGAATCATTCGAGGGTTAATCGATCAATAATCAATAGTTTTCTTGGTATTCTTAAATCTCTGGTATAATTAAATCAAAAATGTCTTTTATAACTCAAAAAAGCCCTTTCAAACCATTCAATAATTTTTCTCGCTCTTAAGGTATAGGTAATAACACAGCAAAATAGTCCTATGAAGTTTAAACGCTATTGAGACGATTTAAAGGATTCACTAGCTTTAAGAAAAATTTTTACACCCCATTTCAAGAAATTTATGCCAAAAACGAAGTCTGTTTCTCCCGATAATGTTCGATCAATTTTAAGCAAGCATCTACTTACCGATGGGTACGATATCGTACTTGACCTCAACAAAAGTGAGGGTGCTTATTTATATGACTCTAAGCATAAAAAGAGATACCTAGATTTTTTTACTTTTTTTGCTTCAAATCCTCTGGGGATGAATCATCCTAAAATAGCTCAAGATGCCGATTTCGTAGCTAAACTTGGACGTGTAGCTATCAACAAACCTTCAAATTCTGATATTTATACTGAAGAACTAGCTGAGTTTGTAGATTCTTTTAGTAGAGTTGCCGTTCCAGATCATCTTCCTCATTCCTTCTTTATATCAGGTGGTGCGCTTGCAGTTGAGAATGCAATGAAGGTTGCTTTCGATTGGAAGGTTCAAAAGAATTTCCAAAAAGGGTATCGTGAGGAAAAAGGTCATAAAGTCCTTCATTTTGAAAAAGCCTTTCATGGTCGTTCCGGTTATACCTTATCGGTAACCAACACTGTTCCTAATAAAGTTAAGTATTTTCCAAAATTTGATTGGCCTAGGGTAATAAGTCCAGCGATGGAATTTCCTTCCACTCCTGACCGAATAGCTGAAGTTAAAAAGCAGGAGTATATGGCTATTGCTCAAGCAGAACAGTACTTCAAAACATATAAAGACGATATCGCTTGTATTTTGATAGAACCTATACAAGGTGAAGGTGGTGATCGTCATTTCCGCGTACAATTTCATGAAGCATTACGACAATTAGCGGATAAATATGAAGCGCTACTTGTTTATGATGAGGTACAAACTGGAGTTGGAATGACAGGCAAGTTCTGGGCTCATGAACATTATGTACAACCTGATATCATTTCATTTGGGAAAAAAGCACAAGTTTGTGGAATTCTTGCAGGACCAAGAGTCGACGAAGTTGAAACAAACTGTTTCAATGTTTCCTCTAGAATTAACTCCACTTGGGGTGGAAATTTAGTTGATATGGTTCGGTTTGGACGAATTTTGAATATTATTGAAGAAGACAATCTTGTTGAGAACGCTGCTAAGGTTGGGAATTATCTACAAACCAGACTTGAGGCTTTTGCAGACCAACACGAACACCTTTTTAACCCTAGAGGTAAGGGCTTATTTTGTGCAATTGATTTACCAGATTCACATTCCAGAAATGCTGTAATAAATAACTGTGTAGAAAATGGGCTGATGATTCTTGCATGCGGAGATAGAACGGTGCGATTCAGGCCTCCATTAACTGTTACTACAGCTCATATTGATGAAGGCTTGGATATTCTTGAAAAGGCTTATAAAATTAGCCTCGAGAAATGCCCTGTTGCCAGCTAATTAAACTAATTGATGACTCTCGGGCTGCATAACAATTTCGTTAACTACTGCAGATCCGGGAGCCATTACTGCTGATAATACTGACCGTGCAACATCCTTTGGACTAAGCATCATTTCTTTTTTAACGCGCATTCCAACTCTTTCATCATCCCAAAAAGGAGTATCCACTCCACCGAGATAGAACAAAGTGAATTTCACTTTATCTCTTTTGAGTTCTTCGATCAAAGCTTTGGTAAATCCCTGTATTGCAAATTTTGATGCCGCATACACCGACGAGTTCTTCATTACGTATTTACCCATTGTTCCAGGGAACATAATCACGTTTGTAGATTCATCTTCTTTCATGTGCTTGAGCACGGTTTGTGTTACTAAAAACGTCCCGTAAACATTCACATCTATGATTTCTTTCGCATCTTGTGGGCTGATTTCTTTAAAAGGCTGAATAAGTCCCTGACCAAATGCATTCACTAACACATCAATCTTTCCGAGGCTAGATTCCACTTCTTGCGCCATATTTTGAACGGATGTCAAATTGGTTACTTCTACATCAATTGCGTAGGCATCCCCTCCTCGCTCGTTGATTTCTTTCGCTATTTCTTCGGCTTTTGATTTATTCCGAGCTGCGAGTACAACTTTTGCACCTTGCGATGCTAATTCCTTTGCTGTTGCTGATCCAATTCCGCCTGAACCACCTACGATGAGTACTACTTTTCCTTTCATTTTCTGTATGTCTTTCTTGATGAATAGTCACACGGATAAATGCGAAGAGAGTAGAAATTCGTTCCAACACTTTCGGTAATTGCCGCTAAGATCCTCCCTCTGAAATCAAAAAAGTTTGATTTCTGTCTCCCCCCAAGGGGAGACAAACCTACTCAGCTATTTCTTTTTGCGTTGTCATGCTGAGCTTGACTCAGCATCTGTGGGAAGTGATTCGTTGACCTAGCGTTGAGTTGAATGAGGTTTTTTCCTTTGCAGATCCTGATCCGTCAGCTGACGGACAGGATGACAACCGGGTTGTCATTTCGAGCGAAAAGAGTATCCTAAACATCCATCGCTTTTGGTATAACTCCTTCATAAATTTCTTTCATCTCTGCAACATCTAGTTCTCCAATTCCTTCTAAGTTTAGCTTAGTTCCTTTCACATTACCAAGCACATGAGTTGGAACTCCTGCATTTGCAAAATGAGAAAGTGTATTTGGTAAATGATCTGCATCAACAGTGATTAATACTCCTGACTGAGCTTCACTAAAAAGAATTTCAAGTGTTTGACCTGAAATTTCTTCGAGTATTAAATTGGCTCCTTTTCCACCATAAATAGCCATTTCAGCAAGAGAGATAGCCAACCCTCCGTCAGAAATATCATGCGCTGCTGTTATCAACCCTGCTTTGATTGCACTAAGTAAAGATTCCTGCAATTTAACTTCAAAAGGTATATCCAATTCTGGAGCATCACCTGTTGTAAGACCGTGAATAACTTTCAAATACTCTGTTCCCCCTAATCCCTTTCTTTCTGCACCAATATAGATAACAACATCTCCTTCATTTTTGAAGTCTGGTGTAGTTGTGTGTTTTTCTACGTCTTCAATCAATCCAAGCATTCCAATAATTGGCGATGGAAAAATTGCAGCGTTAGGATTTTCATTATAAAAACTCACATTTCCACCTGTTACTGGAGTGTTTAGTGCTTTACAAGCATCACCCATTCCGCCAAGTGCTTCTTTGAATGTCCAATACACTTCTGGCTTATATGGATTTCCGAAATTCAGACAGTTTGTAATAGCGAGAGGTCTTCCACCAGAACAAACCACATTTCGTGCAGATTCAACCACAGCAATCTGTCCACCTCTTCGAGGATTTAAATACACGTAGCGCCCGTTACAATCCGTTTTAGCTACCAATCCGCGCTTTGTGCCTTTGATGCGAATTACGCCTGAATCTGAGGCTCCTGGAGGTGTTACAGTATTTGTTCGTACCGAAGTATCGTATTGTTCATGAACCCACTTCTTAGAAGCAATATTCGGAGAGTTTAATAGCGTTTTAATTGTTGCGATATGATCATCAGGATGATCTAAGGAATTGATATCAAAATTTTGAGTTTGTTCGAGGTACGTTGGTTTCTTAGTTTCGCGAATATATTGAGGTGCACCTCCACCAAGTACTAAATGTTCTGCTGGTATCTGCGCTTGAACTTCTCCATTTTTTATATAGGTAACTTTATCCCCTTCAACAACTTCTCCAATAACTACTCCATGTAGATCCCACTTTTCGTAAACATCAATAACTTCTTGTTCTCTTCCTTTCTTGGCAACTATAAGCATCCGCTCCTGACTTTCTGAAAGAAGAAGTTCATACGCCGACATTCCATCTTCACGTGCCGGCACTTTATCTAAATCTACTAATAATCCTTGCCCACCTTTTGCTGTCATTTCGCTAGTAGAACAGGCAATACCAGCCGCACCCATATCCTGCATTCCAACTACTGCACCTGTTTGTAGAACTTCTAGGCTAGCCTCAAGTAATAATTTTTCAGTAAATGGATCACCAACCTGAACACTTGTCTTTTTGGCTTCACTTTCTTCAGTTATTTCAGTAGAAGCAAAAGTAGCACCATGAATACCATCTCTACCTGTACTCGCACCAACTATTAAAACAGGATTTCCAATTCCTTCTGCAATTGCTGAAACAGTTTTTCCAGCTTCAACTAAGCCAATACTCATTGCATTAACTAGTGGATTTCCTTCATAGCTTTCATCAAAATAGACTTCCCCTGCGATAACTGGTACACCAAACGAGTTTCCATAATCTCCAATTCCACGCACTACTCCATCCAACAAAAATCTAACATTAGGATTGTCCATGCTTCCAAAACGAAGAGAGTTTAGGCTTGCAATAGGGCGTGCGCCCATTGTAAAAATATCACGGTGAATCCCTCCAACACCAGTTGCTGCTCCTTGATAAGGCTCTACTGCAGAGGGATGATTATGGCTCTCGATCTTGAAAGCACACCCAAGACCATCCCCAATATCTACAAGGCCTGCATTTTCTTCTCCAGCCGCCACCAGTAAATGTTCGCCTTCACGAGGTAATTTTTTTAATTCAATAATTGAGTTCTTATAGGAGCAATGCTCGCTCCACATTACAGAGTAAACACCAAGTTCTGTAAATGTAGGTACTCGACCAAGTCGAGTTTTAATCATTTCAAATTCTTCTTCGTTTAATCCGTGATCGAAGGCGAGTTCGAGAGTTACTTCTGGTTCTTGGGACATGAATACTTCAAGTTGTGAGTTGGAATTCAGAGAAGCGTAAAGGTACGATGATTTTCAAAAAAATGAGGAAGATGTTTTCCACAGAAATTGTGGATAAAATAAAGGATTGCCTCCCTTCGGGAGAAGATAGAAATCATGCTTACAGGATTTCAGAGGTAGGACATTGTTGGCTCCAAACTTAATACTTACTCTGTCCTCTCTCTGATTCCATACACAAAGTGTACGAATCTATCCCACCCCAAGGTGGAATAATTCTACAAAGACTCGACTGGCATTTTTTTATTTGCCCAACCACTTATTCCCGCCATTAACACCTGTGCATTATCGTAACCAGATTTTATCGCCAACTTCGCTGCATTTGGTGCTTTTCTACACAAAGGATTTGAACAGTAAAAAATTAGCTCTGCGTCTTTATTATCCGGCAAATCCTTTCTAGAAAATGTCTCTTGATTTGCGTGAACAGCTCCTGGAACATGAGCTAACTGATAGCTTTGAATTGAATTCAAATCATAAATAAATAGATTTTTCTCACCCAGTTTTTCATTAAGTCTTTTTGGAGAAATAGTCTTGAGTCTCATTAATTTTGCAATCATACTAAAGTCTTTCTTTCGATTAATATTCACACTGTTAGTTGAATAAAAAATTCGGGAATTACACTTTAGTAAAATTTTTAAATTTCCAGTCTCGTACTCTTCAATATTTAAAATAAATTTTTCTTTGATTGATTTTATTTTAGAAGATTCTTAAAATCTAATATCAATATTCGAATATGAATATTAGAATTAAATAGAGGTTCATGAAACTAGTCTCCCAAGGTGCTCAATACGCGATTTCTGCTATTATCGCGATTTCTAAACATCCCAATGATGTTATTTCTGCGGCTGAACTTTCTCGTTCCTTGAATTGCCCCGCTGCTTATCTGTCTCAGATTCTTGCAAAATTAAAAGCGCCTGGTATTCTAAAATCTCAGAGAGGCTTAAAAGGTGGAGTTTTTCTGGCTAAGGAATTAGAAAATATTTCGGTTTATGATGTAATTGCGGCAATTGATGGAGAAACTTTTTTCACTACTTGTTTTATGGGTATTGATGGCTGTGGTCACATTGAGCCCTGCCCTTTCCATAGTTTTTGGTCAGCGAAAAGAAGTGAAATAAAAGTCTGGCTCGAAGCTACTTCTTTCGCAGATGCAGAAAGACTTATGACTCAAGCTTGGTTTAATAAACGTCTTTCATTTACTAGTGGAGCCATTAACTAGTGCATAAAAATTCCCTCATAGAAAAAAATCAATGTTATCACTGTGGAGAGGATTGTAGTGACTATTCCATAAGTACTGATGATAAAGTTTTTTGCTGTGAAGGTTGTCGAACGGTGTACCAAATTCTGGACGAGAATAACCTATGTAACTATTATAACCTTGATAACCGTGCAGGAAATACCGTAAAAGCGAACTTAGAAAGAAAGCGATTTGATTACCTTTTAGATCTAGAGGTTCAGCATAAGTTGGTTGATTTTAAGAAAGGCAATACTGTTTCTGTCACTTTCTTTATCCCAAATATTCATTGTACTTCTTGTGTTTGGTTACTTGAAAATCTTCAAAATATAGACCAAGGTGTTTTAAGGGGTACCGTTAATTTTCTTAAAAGAACCGTTACCGTTGTTTTTGATGACTCTAAAACTTCACTTCGGGCTTTGGTCGAGTTACTTACCACTATTGGGTATGAGCCTAGTTTAAAGCTTGAACAGCTAAATGAGAAGAAAGCCCACTCTATTGAGAGAAACCTTTGGCTTAAACTCGGCGTTGCTGGCTTTTGTTTTGGGAACATCATGTTGTTCAGCTTTCCTGAATATTTGAACATTGATCAATCAGACTCTTCAGTAATGTTTAAGTATTTCTTTGGAACGCTAAATATTATTCTAGCTCTTCCAGTTCTATTTTTCAGTGGAATTGATTACATAAAATCTGCTTGGGCTGCATTAAATCAAAAAGGAATCAATTTAGATGTACCGATATCGATTGGAATGTTAGCTCTTTTCGGCCGGAGTCTTTATGAAATATTAAGCGGAACCGGAGCTGGTTATTTTGATTCTTTTACGGGCTTTATCTTTTTTCTTTTGATTGGAAAGGTAGTCCAAAAAAAGACCTTCGATCGTCTTTCATTCGATCGTGATTATAAATCTTACCTTCCCATTTCTGTCTTAAAAATTACTAAAGGTGGAGAGCTATCCATTCCTGTTAATCGAATTGAAATTGGGGATCATATTTTAATTCGAAATCAAGAATTAATTCCGGCTGATTCGATAAATACAACCGACCACCTTCAGGTTGATTACAGTTTTATTACCGGTGAATCAGAGCCAGTAACATTGATAGAAGGTGAACAAGTTTTTGCTGGAGGAAAAGTAATTGGTCAACCCGGAGAATTAATTGTATCTAAAAAAGTAGAGCATAGCTACCTCACTCAACTTTGGGCGAACGAATCTTTTAAATTATCTCAGAATAAACGACCCCTAACTTCTTTTGCAGATCGAATAAGTCCTTATTTTACTTTTTCAGTAATCGGGATTGCTCTAATCTCTTTGATTGTATGGCTTCAAATTGAAGCCACGCAAGCATTTACTATTTTTACAGCCGTTTTAATTGTAGCTTGCCCTTGTGCGTTAGCTCTTTCAACTCCTTTTACACTTGGCTCAACTGTTAATATTCTGTCCGTAAATGGCTTCTACCTAAAGAATCTTACTGTAGTTGAAGAGCTTTCAAAAACAAACACCTTTGTTTTCGATAAAACAGGGACGATCACAGAATCAAATGAGTCTAAGATTGAATTTATTGGGGAAAAACTTTCTAAAAAAGAATCTCAAATCCTTGCTTCTGTTTGTCATTCTTCAACTCATCCACTTTCGAAAACAATTTTTAAAAATCTTAATACTAAAGAACTCTTAACATCCGATTCTTTTCAGGAAATTCATGGAAAAGGTATAATCGCAACAATAGAAGGTGTTCAAGTTTGCCTCGGAAAGTTAGACTTCTTAAGAGAGAAATTAACTGGGATAGAGTTTGATATATCAGAAGTTTTACACTCTGGCTCGAAGGTTCATATTGCAATAAATGGCTCTTACAGAGGATTTTTTAGCATTCAGCAACGCTTCAGAAAAGGATTGAAAAATTTACTCCTCCAATTCGATGGACTAGATTTTCCTCAATACTTGCTTTCTGGAGATAACGAAAAAGAAAAATCTGCACTTCTCAGTTTATATAAAGGATGGGAAGAAATGAGATTTAATCAATCACCTACTCAAAAACTTGAATTCATACATTCCTTAAGGAATAAAGACACTCATATTGTGATGATCGGTGATGGATTAAACGATGCTGGTGCATTGAAAGCTAGTGATTTTGGAATTGCTGTTTCCGATGATAAAAGTTCTTTCTCGCCAGCTTGCGATGCAATTATAGATTCGGATTCATTGGGATCATTAGATCAATTTCTAAGCTTCAGCAGAATATCTTTCAACATTATTATTGTCAGTTTCTTTATTTCGTTGCTCTACAATGTAACCGGACTTGGATTTGCACTTACAGGAAATCTATCACCACTAGTAGCAGCGATATTAATGCCATTAAGTTCAGTTACAATTATGGCGTTTACCACTTTAGCAACAAGATTAACAGCAAAGAAAATGGGGTTAAAATTATGGGTGTAATCGTACTTTTAATTGCATTTAGCCTACTTGTGGCACTCACTTTTTTAGGAGCATTCTTTTGGGCAGTTAAATCCGGGCAGTTTGATGATCCACAAACTCCTTCAATGCGGATGCTTTTTGATGATGAACCAGTTTCAAAAAACAATAAAACACTAACTAATAAAACGGACTAGAACCATGGCGGTTGATACGTTTCATTACGACAACAAGATAGTCCGCAATTTCGGGATTGCGGCTATGACTTTCGGGATTATCGGCTTTCTTGTAGGGCTGATTATCGCACTAAAACTCATTTTTCCAGATTTCTTAGGCTTCATTCCTGAACTCTCTTATGGAAGATTGCGACCTCTTCATACTAATGCAGTGATTTTTGCTTTTGCAGGGAATGCCATTTTTTATGGGGTCTATTACTCTTTACCAAGGCTTTGTAAAGCTTCGATGTGGAGCCCAATACTAAGTCAGATACATTTTTGGGGATGGCAGCTTATCATTCTATCGGCAGTATTAACCCTGCCTTTTGGTATTACTACTAGTAAAGAATACGCTGAACTTGAATGGCCCATTGATATAGCAATTACCATTATTTGGGTCGTGTTTGGTGTGAATATGATTATGACCATAATGAAGCGAAGAGAAAAACATCTCTACGTTGCTATTTGGTTTTATTTGGCAACATTCCTAACTGTTGCGGTGCTTCATATTGTAAACTCGTTTGAAGTTCCTGCTACCTTACTAAAAAGTTACCCAGTTTATGCTGGAGTACAAGATGCTCTGGTTCAATGGTGGTATGGTCATAACGCGGTTGCGTTCTTCTTAACCACTCCTTTTTTGGGAATTATGTACTACTTCATCCCAAAAGCTGCGAATCGACCTATTTTCTCTTATCGATTGTCGATTGTTCACTTTTGGTCTCTGATCTTTATTTATATATGGGCAGGGCCTCACCATTTGTTATACACAGCTCTTCCAACTTGGGCTCAAGCTTTGGGTACTGTATTCAGTTTAATGCTGATTGCTCCTTCCTGGGGTGGTATGCTTAACGGATTACTTACCCTTCGTGGGGCTTGGGATAAAGTTCGTGAAGATCCAGTTTTAAAATTTCTCGTTGTCGGTGTAACTGCATACGGTATGGTAACCTTCGAAGGTCCTATGCTTTCAATCGCCAACGTAAATGCGATTGCCCATTATTCAGATTACATCATTGGACACGTTCATAATGGTGCACTTCTATGGAATGGTGGTCTCACCTTCGCGATGCTCTATTACATAACACCAAGAATTTACAAAACTAAACTGTATTCCGTTAAGTTAGCAAATATCCATTTCTGGTTTGCCACAATGGGGGCCCTCTTTTATGTAATTCCTATGTATTGGGGTGGAATCACGCAAAGCTTAATGTGGAAACAATTTACAGCAGAAGGTTTCTTACAGTATCCGAATTTTCTTGAAACTGTAGTTCAAATTATCCCGATGTATGCCCTTAGAGCTTTCGGCGGAAGCTTATTTATTGTTGGTGCATTATTCGGTGTATACAACATAGCAAAAACTGCACTGAGCGGAAGTTTAATTGTGGATGAAGAAGCTCAGGCACCTGCTCTTATAGCTGAAACTGAAAATCATGAAGAAAAATGGCACCGTAGATTGGAAGGTCGACCACTAAAATTAAGTCTAATAGTTATAGTAACAATTTTAATTGGTGGAATTGTCGAGTATATGCCCACAGCTCTTATTGATTCGAACATACCAACAATCGAAAGCGTGAAACCTTATACTCCACTTGAGGTTGCAGGTCGTGATATTTACATCGCTGAAGGTTGTAATAACTGTCACTCACAAATGATCCGACCTTTCCGTTCAGAAACTGAACGATATGGCGAATACTCAAAAGCGGGAGAATTTGTATACGATCACCCACACCTTTGGGGATCAAAACGTACCGGACCAGATTTACACAGAATTGGAAATAAATATCCAGATTCTTGGCACTTACGACATATGTACGATCCAAATTCAACCTCTCCTGGTTCAATTATGCCAGCATATACGTGGTTGCTGAAAAAAGAAACTGATGTGAAAAGCATCCCAAGTAAAATAAATGCTCTTAGATCTGTTGGAGTACCATACGCAGAAGGTTATGATGCAATTGCTATCAGAGATTTAAAAGCCCAAGCTGATGAAATATCAACTGGTTTACGAGAAAATGGGTTTGGAGAAGTTGAAGGAATCCAGATCACCTCAGAAAAACAAATAATCGCACTTATTGCTTATCTGCAACGACTTGGAGTAGATATTTCAGGAAATAATAATCCATTTGAGGGATTACCATCTGATAGCAGAATGGGCGCAAACGTTAAGGAGAACTAGTCATGTATAAAGAAGTACTTAGAACTATCGAAGGAGTTGAAATCTTCCCAAGTATTTCACTCATCCTATTTTTCGCCTTTTTCATTTTACTGATAAGCTATTTAGTGAAAACAGGAAAGCACCACTGGGATGATGCCGCTAATCTTCCTTTAGATTCCGACGAAACTATTAACCAGAAATTAACACAATCATGAACATTCTAGACGACGAAAAAGACAAACTAATGGATCATGAGTATGATGGAATTCGTGAACTTGACAATCATATGCCCGTTTGGTGGGTTTGGCTATTCTACTTCACAATTGGCTGGGGATTTCTCTACTTGGTTTATTATCAATTTACGGATGTAGCTCCTGATCAACATGAGCAGTATGCATTAGAAATGGCTGCAGCAGACGAAAAATATGGATCTAATAATGGTGACGACAATAACTCTGTTGCCGTTTCTTGGGAATTTCAAAATGACGAAGCTTCTATAGCTCGTGGTAAAGAAGTTTATATGAGTACCAATAACCTTTGTTTTACTTGTCATGGTAATGCTGGCGAAGGTTTAGTTGGGCCAAATCTTACTGACGAATTTTGGATTCATGGATGCTCCGCTGAAGCCTTGGCAACAAATATTGCATCAGGGTTTATGGATAAAGGAATGATGCCATATGGCAGTAACGCCCCTATTCGTGAAGAAGATATGACCGCCTTGATTAGTTATATAGCTTCTATTCAAGGTACAAATCCACCAAATCCTAAAGCAGTAGACGAAAGTCGTGCTGTTGAATGCTCAATTGATTAGGGAATTGAAATGTGTCTGAAATTTGATCCCAAAATAAACGAACTCAAACAAACTCGTTCAGGAAAATGTAAGAACAAGTGTGGGTTCGTTTTAGATGGTGATAAAGATTCTTCTTTAAAAACAGTTCACACTGTTCATATTGAAGCTAGAAATTTAACTTCAGTTAAATTAAATGACACACCATTCCTAATTCAGAATAGTTCAATTAATCGAACTATAAGTCTATCAAATTCTATTAAGAGCGTATAGTAAGATGTCTAAAAACAAAGATCGAAGAATTGAAAAAGACACATTTCGAGATCACCTAGCAACGGTAAACGAGCAGGGTGGCCGAAATTGGATTTACCCTAAAAAACCAAGTGGTAGATATTATAAAGCAAGAAATATTGTAGCGTTATTACTGCTTGCTTTCTTTTTCTCGGGACCATTTATAGAAATAAATGGTCATCCTTTGTTAATGATCAATATTTTGGAACGTCAGTTTGTAATCTTTGGAGTCGCATTTTGGCCACAAGACTTACATCTTCTTGTATTTGGGATGCTCGCATTTATTGTTGGTATCGTATTATTTACCACTGTCTTTGGTCGGCTTTTTTGTGGATGGGCTTGTCCTCAAACTATTTTCATGGAAATGGTTTTCCGTCGAATCGAGTACTGGATTGAAGGTGATGCTTCTAGTCAAATTCGACTAAATAATGCCCCATGGACTGCTAGAAAAATCTTTAAAAAAGGAAGTAAACACGCCATTTTCTATGCGATGGCATTTCTAATCTCGAATCTCTTTCTGGCCTATATTATTGGAAAAGACGCTTGGCTTGAACTGATTACAGACCCACCTTCTCAACATATAGGTGGACTTTCTTCAATGATTATTTTTAGTGGCGTTTTTTACGGAGTATTTGCCTTTATGCGTGAACAAGTATGCCACTTTGTTTGCCCATATGGAAGAATGCAATCGGTAATGCTTGATAATAATTCCATAAATGTAATGTACGATTATGTGCGTGGCGAAAGTCGAGCTAAAATTGGTGATCGTAAAAAGGTAGAAACAAGAAAAGCTACTTTAGCGGATTTGGGCTTTAGTGAAGACGCATCTTTTGGTGATTGTATAGATTGTTACCAATGTGTTCAAGTGTGCCCAATGGGAATAGACATTAGAAATGGAACTCAGCTTGAATGTGTACATTGTACAGCTTGTATAGATGCTTGCGATGACATTATGGATAAAATCGATAAACCACGTGGATTAATTCGTTATTCCTCCGAAAATGCCATCCAATCTGAACAACGTAAAATTATCACTCCACGAGTTATGGGTTATAGTGGAGTTTTACTTGTACTTGTAAGTGTTTTCTTTGTGTTGATGGGAATGCGTTCTGATCTTGAAACTACCATTCTCCGAGAAAGAGGCACGCTTTATCAAGAATTGCCAAATAATCGCTACAGCAACATTTATTCAATAAAAGTCATTAACAAAACCTTCGATGAAATTGACTACGATTTAGAATTAATTTCACCACCTGGAGAAATTGTTTCTCTTGGATTAATGAATACCGTTCAAGGGCAAAGCCTTGTTGAAGGGCGTTTCATGATTCAACTTTCGAAGGATGATTTAAGCGGTTTACAAACCGAATTAATATTCGCTGTACTATCTAATGGTAAACAAATTGAAACCGTAAAAACTGGGTTTATAGGACCTAACAACTAGGTTTAAGTTATGAACTCAGTTTTACTCAAAATTAAAACCTAGATATTATCTTTTTAAATTTGATTCTTTATGAACAATAAATATTCAACTCAAAACTCCTAAGTCATTCATCATGAAAAAATTAGACTGGGGAAAAGGTATTTTCATTGTGATTACCCTTTTCATTATTGGAACTCTGAGTGTTGTAAGCTATCTCATTAGCCTCGATTTTTATATGGTAAATAATAACCATTATGAAGAAGGTGTAGAATATCAACACACGATTGATAGTAAAGAACGGACCTCAAAATTGGAACATTCCGTTATAATTCTTTTTGATGAAGAACGAGACGCTCTAAAGATTTTCTTCCCTGATGAATTACTGGAGAAGGCAAACGATGGAGTAATTAACCTTTATCGACCAAATGATTCTACTAAAGATAGAAACCTTGCTATCCAGTTTGATGCAGGAAATACTCATGTTATCCCAATGGAAGGGATGGATAAAGGTAAGTGGGTTTTAACTATTACTTGGAAAATGGATAATCTGGACTATCAAGAAGAAAAAGTGATTATCATTTAATATGGAACTTTGGACTGCATTGGTATTGGGTTTTGCAGGAAGTTTTCACTGTGTGGGAATGTGCGGTCCTTTAGCAATGTCTCTTCCTAGAAACAATTCTAGAATTTCTAGACTTACTTTTAGAGCTGTCCTTTATAATTCTGGTAGAATACTTACATATGCAATTTTTGGATTTCTTTTTGGGCTCCTTGGCACACAAATTACGATTTCAGGATTTCAGGGCTGGTTATCTATTCTACTTGGTGCTACTATTGTTTTAGGTGTGATACTAAATCGATATTTCAAGAAACACGACGGACCAAAAGCATATAAAAAATTTCAACAATACATTACCATCTACTACGGCATTTTAATGAGAAAAAACTCTTTAACGGCTTTGTTAGGAATGGGACTTTTAAATGGATTGCTACCCTGCGCTTTTGTGTATTCAGGCTTGGCTGCAGCAGTACTTACAGAAACTCCATTTCACAGTATGTTGTATATGACTTTATTCGGAATTGGCACGTTTCCAGCCATGTTTTTCATGTACCTAGCTCCTTCAATTCTTTCTTTAGATCTTAGAAACTCGATCAGGAAACTTGTTCCTTATCTAGCTTTCAGTCTCGGAGTATTTCTTATTATTCGAGGAGTAGCTCTTCAGGATTTAAGTCTTAGCAGAGTTCTAGCTGCTAGCATAGAACATTTTTGTGTGTTCCCAGGAACCTCAATGAATTAGGTAATCACCCTTTCCATTCTACTACACTCTTTGTATCCATTGCTTCAATTGCCATACTTACCAGAATTGCGACATTAGCTCCAGTTTCAACGTTTGAATCTGGTTTTTTTCCTGTATTCACAGAATCTCTGAAATCAATAAGAGCCTGTTTCGTAGCATCCATATCATCAACTACAGTAATTGGAGCTCCTTCGCCTCGTTCCCAAGCTTCTGATGTTGCACCAGAAACTCCATCCACTAAACCAGTTTCACGGGCTTCATCAAGATTTTCTAGATAAATTTTTGCACCACCAAAATTGATTACCAATGTACCTTTCTTACCCTGCACTTTAATTTGATATCGTTCATAAGCATTAGTGGTCAGACTAGTAAATTTTGTACTCAAACCGTTCGGATATCGCATCATAATATGAACATTGTCATAGGTCTCTCTTCCATCTTTCCAATAATCTATACCACCAAACCCCGAAACATGAGTAGGAGTTGTACCCGCTACCCAATTACAAAAATCAATTTGATGGGAACATAGTTCTGCGGTTAATCCTCCTGAATATTCTCGATACATTCTCCAGTTAATCATTCGCTCCCATTTAGGGTCTGGAACTGCACGTCGCCAATCTCCATTCCGATTCCACTGACATTCGATCGATTCAACATGGCCGAGATATCCGTTTTGAATAATTTCAACTGCACGGTGATACAAACGACTACTATGGTATTGATGACCAACTTGAAAAATTGAGCCATAATCATTCACTTGTTTTACCAAATCTTTTGCAGGTTGAATTCCTTTAATCATGGTTTTTTCGCAATAAATGTGCTTTCCTGATTGTAAGACATCTTCAAGAACTTCATCGTGAAGGGCATAAGGAACTGCAATAATAATAGCATCTATACTCTTATCATCTAAAATTTTTCGGTAATCCTCATATCCCTTCGCTCCATTTGTTGCTTTGTTTACACAATCTTCTAATCGAAATGGAATGATATCGGAACATGCCGTTACATCAGCGCCATCAATTTCTCTGAGCAAATACGAAAGTCCAGTACCACGATCTCCGGTCCCAATTACTCCGATATTTATATCATCAAATCTCTTAGAGCGATAGACGCCCGCAAATCCTGATGTCAATGCTGCAGTACCAATTAACCCAGTACTTCTTATAAAATCTTTTCTTTTCATCGATATTAAATTTTTGGTTCCCAGCCTGGTGCATATTCTCGTTTCCAATGCTTCATTGCTTCAGGATTGTTAAGTATTTTTCCAGTTTTTGGATCAATTTCTAAACTTCCACCTACTTCCTGAGCAATATTCCCATAATGGCAAAGCATAGTTGAATTACTCGCATCCTGTATAGGAGCATGTAGTTCTTCACCTTTTCTAATCCCATTTGCGAAATTAGTAAAGTGATTTATAGTTAGGCCATCAAAACCTCGAGTATCACCAGTATCTGAAGCTCCATAAACCGGTTCGTTTTCTTCTTTTATTAGTTTCCCACCTAGATCATAGAGTAAATACCCTCCTCTATCTAATAAAATGCTTCCCTCTGTTCCATGAATAAGGGCCCCTCTTCCTCTTCCCATAATTGAAAAGCCATTGCAACTCTTACCTTCCCAGCTAATCATTTTGCCGCCTTCGAATTCGAAACTAGCATTCTGAGTATCATAAAACTCCCAATCGTCAGCCTGAAAATGGTATCGACCACCTGCTGAAGTTGCCTTAACAGGTAAATCCACCCCAAGAGCCCAACGACAAATATCAATTTCATGAGTTCCATTATTGTGAATTTCACCTGTTCCCCAATTTTTGAACCAATGCCAATTATATGGATGAACATTATCTCTATAATCTTCTCTAGGAGCTGGACCTTGCCACAATTCCCAATCCAGCGATTTTGGAACTGTTACAACTTTCCCTGTTCCAATTGAACCTCTTCGGTTCGAATACCATGCTTTCCCGTAGTACACGTTTCCGATAACTCCTTGCTTAATTTCTTTAATTGCAAGAGCAGACGTAATTGAAGATCGCTGTTGATTTCCCATTTGGCAAAGCATTCCAGTTTTCTTTTGAACAGCTAGTAACAATTCATTCTCATGAGGGTTATGTGTACATGGTTTCTCCAAGAAAACATGCTTACCAGCTTGCATGGCCATTATCGCCATTGGAGCATGCCAGTGCTCGGGAGTGGCTATCGTAATAACATCCACATCATCTTTCTCAAGTAATTTTCGAAAGTCTTTTTCAACTTTGGGCAGATAACCAATCTTATCCATTGTCCATTTATTGTTTTCGTCAATAATCACATCATCAACGTCACAAAACCAAGTAATTTTAGCATTTTCTAATTCATGAATAGCTTCAATATGTGCTTTTCCTCTGCTTCTAATTCCTACTACTGCAAAGTTGATAGTTTCATTGGGTTTTCCTTTCAAAATTGAAGGAAAGCCTAAAGCCATAGCTCCGCCAATTCCAACAGTTGTAGTTCTTTTAAGAAAGGTTTTTCTATCTAGGTTTTTCATAATTCTTTTTTGGTTTAATATCCTTTAAAAAAACTGAGTGAAGACTATGTATCCTCAGAGTAACTTAAAGTAAAAATTTTTGCTAGTTCAATTTTTTTATGAAAATATTGCGGAAATGCACCTCATTTCCGTGATCCTGAAGCAGGATATTTCCATCTGTCCAAGTACCAAATCCTGGCCATTTAGCATATTTACTCTCGTCAACTAATTGCTGGAATTCTGGGGTGTTTCTATTGTATTCTAGAACTAATCTTCCATTCAACCAGTGCTCAACATGATCTCCTTTAGAAATAACTCTTGCATGATTCCATTCCCCTACTGGGTGAATTGGTTTATTTTCAGCTTTAATTAAATCATAAAGAGAAGCCACGGTTCTACTTCCTGGTTGTGCACCAAGTTTTGCATCTGGATGAAGATCATCGTCTAGAATTTGATATTCTAAACCAATAGATGATCCTGTTCCTTTATTAAGGTTCGCATCTACAAAATATTTGATTCCGCTATTTGCACCAGGGGTAACTTTGAAATCAACCCAAAGCTCAAAATTACTAAACAACTCTCGTGTTACGATATCACCTGCATCAGCAGATTCTGCTCCACCCGATTCATTAATCTTAAGGATACCATTTTCTACATCCCAACCGGTACCTCCATCTGAATATGGAAAATCATCCGAACGAGCGCTACGCCATTTGTCCATTGTTTCTCCATCATATAATAATTCCCAGCCCCAGTCTTCTTGACTAAATGTAAGTACGTTGTAATTATCTTTAGCTGATATCGGGGTTTCCATTGAATATTCTTCAGGATTTTCTGTGATTATGCGAATATTTCTCCACTTAATGGTAATCCCAGCATCATCAGGATTCCCAATACTATGCACCTGCAAACCTATGAAACCTTCTGCAGTTCTATCGTCAACCAAATGAGCTACAGGAACACCATTTACCCAAGTTTTAAATGTATTACCTATTGCCTCTACACGAAATTTATTCCATTCTAAGTGCTTATATGCTGCATTGGCTTCAGGCATGTCTCTTAATGGATATAACCACCCACGTCGAGCTTCGTCATAAATCCCACCAGTCCAAGCCCGATCAGAAGGATCTATTTCTATTTGATAGCCATGTGTTCTGCCATTTTCAAATTCAGGAATACTATTACTTCGGATTTGTACTCCAGAGTTGGTTTCGGCAGAAAGAAGTACTTCATACTCTAGAATAAAATCTGAGTACGTATCTGAAGTTCTTAAAAAAGAGTTTGGGGTGTTTGCAACTGTGGTTCCAAAAACGGCACCATCCGCGACCGAATACTCGGCAACACCCCCAATTTGTTCCCACCCGTCTAGGGTTTTCCCATCAAAAAGATTTACCCAAGGCTCTTCCTGAGCTTGACATGATATAAAAAATGAACTTAGGACAAGTGTTGAAAATAAATAGACGTGTTTCATTTGGAAGCGTTTTTATAGTTGATTGGGAATATAAACAATGCTTCTTATAGGACAAATTTTGAAGGAAAATTATCAACCTTTTTAATTATCTAAACCCAACGCTTCCAACAAAGCCTCAAAATTATCAAAACATAAATCAGGCAAGATGGCCTCAAGTTCTGTTGGATTAGATTTATACCACGCTACTTTCCATCCTGCTTTTAACCCCCCTTTCACATCTGAAGTAATAGAATCCCCAACGTAAAGAATCTTATTTCTTGGAACTCCTACCAATTCTGTTGAGTGATCGAAAATTTTCTGATGTGGTTTCATTACCCCTACCTCTTCCGAAATTACAATCTGTCTTGCTGTTTCTTTAAAACCGAATTGATCAATTTTCATCCACTGAGTTTCTGCAAAACCATTAGTTATTATTCCAACAGGTAATTTCTCGGCAATCTTGTCATATGCTTCTTTGGCACCATCAATCCATTCCCAATGATTCCTATAATAGTTCATATATACCTTTCCAGCTTCTTCATATAGAGATGACTCTATTCCAAGTTCGATGAACGTTTCTTCAAACCTTCGACGGTGCAAGATATGACGATTTATTTCTCCTCTTCCATATTCTTCCCACAGACCTTTATTAATATGATGATAAGTATCAATTAATTGATCTAAAGAAATAGATTTAAATTCGGCAAAATGGCGGTGAATATCAGCAAGTCCATGCTGTTCTGCCTTTTTGTGATCGAGAAGTGTATCATCTAAGTCAAAATAGATGAATTCTGGGTTAAGCAATGACAATGGAACAGTTTTTGATTATTGTTAAATGAATTTGAACCAAAATCTTTTTGGCTCGTACAGCGAGCACAAAGTAAACAACTAAATACACAATCATGAAGGGAAAAGTAATAATAGGGCTGGTAATTGTAATCGCTATTGTATTTTATGGTATTGGCGCAAATAATAAGCTAGTCGATAAAGAAGTAAAAGTAGACACTGCTTGGGCTCAAGTTGAAAATCAATATCAACGAAGAGCAGATTTAATACCTAATCTTGTAAATACTGTAAAAGGCGCTGCTAATTTTGAGCAGGAGACACTTACTGCTGTAACCAATGCGAGAAGTAATGCTTCTTCGATCAATATTAGTGCTGATGATCTCAACGATCCTGCCAAGCTTGCACAGTTTCAACAAGCTCAAGCTCAGTTAAGTGGAGCACTATCAAGGTTATTGGTAACAGTTGAACGGTATCCTGAGTTAAAAGCTAATGCGAACTTTAGAGATCTACAGTCTCAGCTTGAGGGAACAGAAAACAGAATTTCTACTGAACGTAAAAGATTCAACGATGTAGCTGGAGAATACAACATTTCAATCCGAAAATTTCCTACTAGTATTTTTGCTTCCTTAGGTGGTTTCGACAAAAAAGCATTTTTTGAAGCAGATCAAGGCACTGAAAATGCTCCAACTGTAGATTTTAGTAATTAATTTTAACGATGAATGACGAACGACTGCTGAATAACAGTGGTCGTTGGTCGGACGTCTATCATCGTAAACATGGCTAAATTTTTATCAAAACTAGAAGAGAAAACAATTATCTCGGCAATAAAAGAAGCTGAGATGAATACATCAGGAGAAGTCAGAGTTCACATCGAACCCAAGTGCAAGGCTGAAAATGCAATTACGAGAGCTAAAGAAGTTTTTTTAGAATTAAAGATGCATGAGACTGAGCTAAAAAATGGTGTGATTATCTATGTTGCTACTAAAGACCATAAACTTGCTGTTTGGGGCGATGAAGGAATTCATAAAAAAGTTGGACAGTCTTTCTGGGAAGAAGAAGTTCAACTTATGAAAAAATACTTTCAAGCTGATGATTATGAAAGTGGATTACGTGATGCCATTTTAATGGTTGGACAAAAATTGAAGGAATTTTTCCCTTATCAGAAAGATGATGTGAACGAACTCTCAGATGACATCAGCTATGGGGAGGACAAAAATGCGTAAGGTTCTTTCCATCTTTATTTTACTAGCCATTTCGATTCCATCAATAGCTCAAAGCTTTGATTTCTTGCCTTCCACTCCGCGTGGAATGGTTAACGATTACGCGGATATGCTCACTGCTAGTGAGGAGGAAAGGCTAGAACGAAAGCTTATTAATTATCGTGATACTACTACGAATGTGATTGCTATTGCAACGTTAGAAAGTTTAGAGGAAAACTCCGTCGAAGAAGTAGCATCCTACTTATTTAGTTCTTGGCGTATGTGGGAAGGAGAACGCTATAATGGTGTCTTGATATTAATTTCAGAGGGAGATCGAGCGATTCGAATTGAAGTTGGGTATGGATTAGAAGGGGCGATTCCTGATGTAATGGCTAATAGAGTGTTAAATGATATTATAACCCCTAGTTTTAGAAATCAAGATGTTTATGGCGGTTTAGATCGAGCTACCAGCGCGCTCATTCAGCTTGCCTCGGGAGAGTTCGAAGGCACCCCTGAAGGACTTCGAAATAATAATGGAAGTGGAATTCCAATCGATGTAATCATCATTATTATCGTGATTATTATTTTTATTGTAACCAGAGGAGGCCGGGGTGGAAAAGGCAACCGACGAAGAACGTTTGGCCCTTCAGAAGTAGTCGAAGCTCTTTTTTGGAGCCAAGTGTTTGGGGGAGGAAGAAACCGTGGTGGCGGATTTGGTTCTGGAGGTGGATTCGGTTCTGGCGGCGGTGGATTTGGAGGTTTCTCAGGAGGCGGTGGATTTGGCTCTGGTGGCGGTGGTGCAAGCGGAGGATGGTAATAAAAAGCCCTGAAGTAGACCAATACTTCAGGGCTTAAAATGTAATTTAAGGACATTTAAACTACATTATTTTAGATACGTCTTTCGTCTCTAAGCCCTTACCAATAGGAGCAGTTGGAGTTTCATACATGTACTCTTCCAACGTAAACTCATCTACTTGAATGGCATCATTTCTTGCATCTTCGGCTTTTCTAGCTAAATCAGCTTCTTCTTTATTTATAATGCCTTTTTCTAACGCAGGGTCAATTAATTTATCCATTGAAGCTTTTGGCAAATCTCGTTTCTTCATGGCTACGTACATTTTTTTATAAACAGGACCTGCAGATATAATAAGATTAAGTGCATTTTCATAACGCCCCACAGCCTCTGTTGGATCTTTTGGAATATAGGTTCCATCGGTAATACGGTCTCTTTGCTCACCTACGGTTTGCATTGCAGAAGCAACTTTATGACCTAGGTAATCAGATGGATAAGTTCCAATAGGATTTACCCTGGACCAAACTCCTGCTAGTCGGAATACCCATGTTAATCCTGGAACTTTGATTTCCTTTAGAATTCCCTCAAATGCAATTTGAATTCTATAGAAGATATAATCCATTGCCCATTTGAAATAAACTTCGTCTTCTTTTCTTCGTCCTTCAGCTTCAAATCTTCTTAGTGTAGAAGCAGCTAAGTACATATAACTAAGTATATCTGCATATCGTCCAGCAATTTTTTCTTTCATTTTAAGAGCTCCGCCATAAGATCCAAGAGCAATATCCGCAAAAAAAGCAAACGAGGCCGAAGTCCAAGCTAATTTCTTAAAGTATCTGGAGGCTGGACCACCAACTGGAGAACTAGCTAATTTTCCCCGAGTAATACTTAACATAAAGGCACGTGCCTTGTTTCTTACAACGTGACCAATATGTGCCCAGAAGTTCTCGTCAAAGCCTTTGACATCACCTTCAGTCAGCGCTTTAATTTCATTCAATGCATAAGGATGGCATCGAATTGCTCCCTGTCCGAATATCATCAATGTTCTCGTTAGAATATTTGCTCCTTCAACCGTAATCGCTATTGGAAGTGAAACATAGGCATTGGCAAATATGTTTCTTGGTCCTCTCGAAATTCCTGCACCACCAACAATATCCATAGAGTCGTTGAGGATTTCTCTCATTAACTCTGTGAAGTTATATTTAGCAATCGCAGTTACAACAGCAGGTTTTGCTCCTGAATCAAGTCCACCAGTAGTATATCTCCGAGCTGCCTCCATAAAGTACGTGTAACCTCCAATTCGAGCCATTGGTTCTTCAATACCTTCAAATTTGCCAATATTTAACCCAAATTGCTTTCTGATCATAGCATAAGCACCGACAACACGTGTCGCCATTTTAGCGCCACCTAAGCTTTGCGCAGGCAGAGAAATACCTCGTCCAACAGCTAGAGATTCCATCAGCATTCTCCAACCATTTCCGGCCCCCTCCTTTCCGCCAATAATGGCATCAATAGGTACAATAACATCATTTCCATGAGTTGGACAGTTGTAAAATGGAACACCCAACGGATCGTGACGCATGCCAAGAACGACACCTTTAGTATCTGATGGTATCAATGCACAAGTGATTCCTAATTCTTCACCTTTACCTAATAAATTCTCAGGATCACGAAGTTTGAAAGCTAATCCAAGAACTGTCGAAATTGCTGCAAGTGTTATATAGCGTTTATTCCAATTTAATTTTAGATATAACTCACCATCTTTTCCTTTAAAAACTTGTCCATCTGAAGTCATTCCTCCTGCATCAGATCCTGCATTTGGCTCTGTAAGTGCAAAACAAGGCATTTCTACTCCAGCAGCTAGTCTTGGTAAGTAATACTCTTTTTGTTTGTCTGTTCCGTAATGCATTAATAACTCTGCTGGACCTAACGAGTTTGGAACCATAACAGTAGTAGCTAGAGGTCCACATCGCGAGGCTAGTTTTGCAACAATAGCACTATGTGCTGTGGCAGAAAACTCATGCCCCCCAAACTTTTTTGGAACGATCAAACCAAAAAAACCTTCCTTCCGCATATAATCCCATGCATCTTCATTAAAATCTTTCTTTACAAATACATCCCAATCGTTAACCATTTTGCAAAGCGCTTCCACCTGATTGTCAAGAAAATCTTGCTCGTCTTTGGTTAGCTCAGGATAGGCTTCTTTTAGAATTCGATTAAAATTTGGTTTACCTGAAAATAGCTCCCCTTCAACCCATACAGTTCCTGCATCAATAGCCGTTTGTTCAGTTTCAGATATGGTTGGAAGAAAATTTAAAGCTCCCATTAGTTTCATTAGCGGAGCACTAAGTAGAGTTCTTCGTATTGGTTTAACGTTGAATAGAACAACGCATGCCGTATAGGTAATTATTAACCAATTTGGTGCATCAAGCCCTGCTAAACCAGCATAACCTACAACTGCCCATAACCATAATGGTACACCTGTATATGCAAAGCTTATTGCTAAAATAACCGCCACGCCAACCGAAGCCCATAGTGGCACTTCATATAAAAATCCAAATAGTTCTGTTAATGCTTCCATAATGTGTTTATTTATAATGTTGTAATCCTGACCAAAAATCCTTGTACAATATTTTCTATTGATTCCTCAATAAATTTGTCTCTATCAATTCTGCTATCTAATCGTTGATTTAGCACAACTGAAATGACTCCGTGTAATTGAGCCCAAATTGAGTATGCAGCAATCATTGGGTCTTCCAATTCCATTAAACCTTCTTCAATTCCGTCCGTAATTACACTTCCTAATAAGGCATAACCACGCCGGGCTTTTCGAAATTTTTCTTTGGGATAGCGGCTCATTTTACTAGACTGAACCATGTAAATAACCTGATATTTCTCAGGATTGCTTAATGCAAAGTCAACATAAGAGCGAACAATGGCTTCAAATTTATCAATAGTTGCATTTTCTTGAGCTGCTCCCTGCTCTATGGCAACACTTAGTTCTTCTACAGATTCTTCAATTAAAGTATGAATCAAATGATCTTTATTCTCGAAATAAAGATAAATACTTGTAGCAGAGGCGTCTACTTTCTTAGCAATTTTACGCATTGAAAGTGATGAATACCCTTCATTAAACAGAAAATGCCTACTAATTTCCAGTATTCGATCTCTTAGTGATTTATCCTCTGTGATCATATTAAATGAATAGGTTAACGGTGTTAACTTGTCGAAGTTAATCAATCCTTAGAGAAAATCAAGATTTCATTTTTTATATAGAAATTAATCCAAAGAAAAAGACAAGAACCGAATAGTGCGTCCCTTTTTTAGGTGAAGTCCCTCGTAATAAGTGCGAATAGAGAGGTCTGGATCATTTGGAAATTCTTTATAGACATCTGCAACATCACGGTGAAGGATCAGCTTTTCACCCTTAATAACCTCTTTTGTAAATTCATATAGTTCTGGGCTATCTGTTTTTAAATTGATTGTTGCACCTGATTTTAGCAAAGGTCTGTACAACTCTAAGAACTTTGGTGATGTAAGTTTCTTACGATCTTTCTTAAGTTGTGGATCTGGAAAAATAATCCAAACCTCATCAATTTCTTTTTCTGCAAAAAATTGATCTAAGTGATCAATGTAGGCTCTAAAAAACCGAATATTTTCAAGAGTTTCCTCTTTAGCTTTCATTGCCCCCACCCAAATTCGATTGCCTTTAATATCAAATCCGATATAATTTTTTTGGGGATGAAACCTCCCTAACCCAACCGAATACTCTCCTTTTCCGCAAGCCAGCTCTAATACTAAAGGATGCTCGTTTTGAAAAATCTTTGAGTTCCACTCCCCTTTTGGAAATGGATTTTTGCTGTTATAATCAGACCACTCAAACACATTATCGAGTGCCCTAATATCCTCCATTCTTTTTTCCTTAACCTTTGGCATCTCTCACGGTGATAGTCTTTGAATCAGCCAGCTTTCTTTTTCTTGTTTATATGTGATTCGGTCATGCAGGCGACTTCTTCTGCCTTGCCAAAACTCAAAGTAACTCGGAATAATTTTATATCCTCCCCAGCTTTCGGGCATTGGAACTTTTCCCTCTGGGTATTTTTCAGCAAGCTTCTTAAATTTTTGATCGAGAAACTCTCTGTTCTCCACTACTTCACTTTGATTGGATGCTAAAGCTCCAATTTGACTCATGTGTGGTCTAGTATTAAAATACGATACACTTTCCTCTCTTGATATTTTTTCAGCTACACCTTCAATCCTAATCTGTCTTTCTAATTCTACCCAAAAAAAACATGCTGAGACATTGGGGTTTGAGGATATTTCGGAACCTTTATCACTTGCTTGATTAGTAAAAAAGGTAAATCCATTCTCATCAAAGTCTTTCAACAATACAATTCTAGTATGAGGTTTAAACAAAGTATCTACCGTACTAAGCGACATTGCATTAGGTTCTTTTACTTCAGAATTTACTGCCTCTTCAAACCATTTTCCGAACTGTTGATATGGATTTTTATCGACTTCAGATTCATCTAAAGTATGCTGACTGTATTCTTGTCTTATTTGTTGAAGATCAATGTTTTTCATTTTTATCCGAAATAATCGGGTTCGTTACCGGGAATCCATTTTATGTTACACCCTATACTGGGAATTTGGGTTGCTAGAAGCTCCCCACCAGATAATACAGCATCTATGGCTTTTTGCAAATCTACACCTGTTGCGGGTTTTCCGGTTTCAGGTCTAGTTTCATCAAATTGCCCCCGATAGACTAGCTTTCCTTCCCTATCGAATAGAAAAAAATCTGGAGTACAAGCAGCCATATAATCTTTGGCAACACTTTGGCTTTCGTCATAGAGATAAGGAAATGGATAATTTTCTTCTTTTACAACTTTCATCATTTCAGAAGGGGCGTCTTGAGGATACTTTCCAATATCGTTTGAATTTATAGCTATAAAACCAATCCCTTTTTGAATGTAGGTATTTGCTAAACCAACAAGGGCTTTATTAATATGCTTTACATAAGGACAGTGATTACAAATAAATGCGATAACCGTTCCTTTGGATCTGCTTGAATATTTTTCGAGATTTAGGATTCCTCCAGTTACAATTGGCAATGTAAAATCTGGGGCTTTTGTTTCAAGCTCCAACATCATTGATTCTACTGCAGACATTAATTCCTTGTTTTTTGATGGGTAAATTTATCCCAAATGTTAGTCTTCTAGATGAAAATACGGCTATTATGGAAGAGGTTAAAGGCAGAAACCGAATTTTAAAAGGTTTTAAAATTTTCTCTCTGGACAAAAAAAATCCCGACACCCAAGAAGAAAATAAAATAGTGGTCATCTATGTTTAAAAAGCTACTCTCAACTTTGGGCGCCGGGAAGCTACATTTATAAGACGAACGAAAAGCAAAATTGTTTCTCTCAATTATTATTTTTTTTGAAAAACATTTTTCTAAAATAGGTTTAATTGATCCCCTGAACTTTTTATGAAATGTTCAATAGTCAAAGGGTTCCTAACTTTATTCAAACCCATTCTTTTTGTTTGAATTTTGAATATATCTTTAATCTGTTTTGAGAAGTTACCATCACCTCTCATTCTTTTACCCCACTCCGCTTCATAAAGTTTTCCTCCCCTCATATCATATAACCTATTTTTTATTTTCTCTTTTCTATCAGGGAAATGCTGTTCGAGCCAATCAATAAAAATATCTTTAACTTTATACGGAAGGCGTACAATAATGTAACTAGCTTGAGTAGCTCCTGCATCACTTGCTGCTCTAAGAATATCAGAACATTCGTGATCGGTTAACCCAGGAATTATAGGCGCCACGTTTACACCAACTGGAATTCCTGCCTCAGCTAACATTTCTATTGCCTTCAATCTTCTATAAGGTCTTGATGTACGTGGTTCCATAATCTCTGTTAAGTTTTTATCTAATGAGGTAATGGAAAGCGTAACGCTTACGCAATTATATTCAGCCAATCTTTTTAAATGATCGATATCTCGTGTTATCAAAAAATTCTTTGTGATGATGCCTACTGGATTTCTGTAGTCGGCTAAAACTTCTAGGCACTTTCTTGTAATCTCCAATTTTCGTTCTATTGGTTGATAAACATCGGTAATTCCACTCATTGCTATAACTTGAGGTTCCCATTTAGGAGATATTAGTGTTTTTTTGAGAAGTTCTGGAGCATCGTATTTAACAATAATTTTAGTCTCAAAATCCAATCCCACTGAAAAACCTAAGTATTCATGAAATGGACGTGCGTAGCAATAAATACAACCATGTTCACATCCCCTGTATGGATTTAACCCAGCTTCGAAAGGTATATCGGGACTTTTATTAAAGGAGATAATATTCTTAGTGTCATCCTTAAAAAACTGTGTTTTTTGAGAAGGCTTCTCTCCTGTTTCTTCATCTAAATCATAATCTATATAGTTCCCTTCAAACCTATTTACTGGATTATCTGAGGCTCCTCTTCCCCTTTTTGGTTTTTGTAGCTGATTCATATTTTGAAATTAAATTACACATATATTGTACATATAATTTAATACTTATAGGATAGATCCCAAACAAAAAAAGCCCAGAAGCTAAATTAACTTCTGGGCTTTTTACAAAGGTAGGCTCTTTAAGAACAAGCTACATCTTGATAGTTTTCATCCCAACAAGCTTGCTGCCCATTATTATAATTTGTTGAAGTAATTGAGCCTACGCCTGTATTTACATCCCAGTGAATTACCGTTTGAGTATCTTCCACTAAATTGCTAAATGAGATTTCTTTTACTGTACCCGAGTACATATAATCGATACGGGATATGGTTGTTTCATTAGTACCTTCATATACACTTAACGTAATCATGGTTGTAGTTTCGTCAATACTCCAACTAGATGCCGATATTAGTTGCTCTGTATCAGGTCTATATATATTCCATGTTCCATCATTTCCATCATAGGTTGAAGTACCAGAGAAAAGTAATATATCATCCCAATTCACCTGACTGCTAGTAGTAGAAACATAAAAATTCCATTCTACTTGTTCTCTACCAGTTTGAGCAGTAAGTCGAACTGAAAACGATCCTTGGTTACCAGAAGCAGAATATGTCCATTGCCATTCGCCGTCTCCCAAATATTCAGCTTCTTGACCCTCCGCTGCGCTAAGCAATACTTTTGGCACTGCAAAATTTACTTCTAAAATAGCACCTGCCGCAAGTGCAGATAGGTAGGCAATTCCGATTGTTGTGTCTGATTGTTGAACTGTACTGTTAACCTTATTTTGAGTACTAAGACCATCAAATGTGATTGACATACTCTCCGATGACGGAATGGTCGGAGCTTCTCCCTCTTGATCATTTGCATCAGAACAAGAAATGAAGATTAATCCTATTGCTAAAAAAAGTGTGGCTAATTTTTGAGTAATTGTTCTCATAACTATTTTTTTATTAATAACTCTCTTTTTAAACCCAAGAAGTTGGTTATTGTTTCTCAAAAACTTTATTACCAGCAACCCATGTTTCTAAAACCTGAATTTTCCAAAGTTCTCTTGCAGGTGTATTAAAGTAATCCTGATCAATAATAATAAAATCTGCCCATTTACCTGACTCTAAAGAACCAAGAACTTTCTCTTGATGAGCCGCAAAAGCTGCATCAACTGTAAAAGCCCTAAGCGCTTGTTCTCTGGAAAGTGATTCTTCTGGATACCAACCTCCTTCAGGCTCTCCTTCATGATCCATTCGAGTAACCGCAGAATATAAGCCAAAAAATGGGTTTGAATGCTCTACAGGAAAATCTGATCCCGCAGCTACTACCGTTCCTTGATCTAAGAAAGTTTGCCATGCATACCCTCCCTTAATTCGTTGAGGTCCTACCCGATCTTCAGCCATATTTTTATCACTTGTAGCGTGAGTAGGTTGCATAGAAGCAATGATATTCAATTCTTTGAATCTTGGAATATCTGGCAAGGCTACAATTTGAGCATGTTCTACTCTGTTTCTTAGTCCTTGGTCGCCATGTTGGTTCTTTCCAAACTCTATTGCATTCAACACCTGTCGATTTCCTGCATCGCCAATAGCGTGAATGTTCGCTTGAAACCCTTCTCCCATTACTTTCGAAGCCATTGAGTTCATTTCATCCTGACTAACGAACAATAAACCTTTATTTCCTGGATCATCAGAATAAGGCTGAATCATCGCCGCCCCTCTACTTCCAAGCGCCCCATCAGAATATAATTTCACACTTCTAAGCGCAAGCATATCATTTGCATAAGAAGGAATGGGACCATTTACTGAAAGTGTATCAAAAACTGGTCCTGCTCCGCCGATCATTGCGTAAATTCGAGTTTTAAGTTTTCCTTGATCTGCGAATTCTTTGTACATCCTCCAAGTTTTAACCCCGACTCCCGCATCATGTACGGAAGTGATCCCAACACTAGCCATCTGATCCAATGCTTTTTCAAGAGCCAACCTTAGTTTTAAATCAGAATCGGGAGGAACAATAGCATTTATATAACCACTAGCAGCATCTACAAAAACTCCTGTTGCATTGCCTTTCGGGTCACGAATAATTTTACCGCCTTGAGGATCAGGAGTATCTTGGCTAACCCCTGCCAATCGCATAGCCATTGTATTCCCCCAACCTGCGTGTCCATCAACGCGACTCAACCAAACTGGACGATCTGAAACTACTCTATCTAAATCTGCAGCTGTTGGAAACTCGTTTTGAGGCCATAATGTTTGGTTCCAACCTCTACCTAAAATCCAATCCAAATCTGGATTTTCATTTGCATAGTCCTCAATTTTTTCAAGAGTCTCTTCAAGAGTAGTTATACCGGCAACATTTACTTCCAATTCCTGAAATCCCAATCCCATTACATGACCATGTGCATCGATTAAACCTGGAAGCATGGTTTTACCCTCTCCATCAATCTGAAGTCCTTCGTACTTCCCAGTGAGTTCTTGTCCTCCAACTTCAACAATTTTACCTTCTGAGAATACGACCGTTGTAAATTCGATCAATTCTTCATTTGAGAAAGTGTATCCATTAACGTTTGTAATAATTGTGTTTTGAGATTGTTGAGAACATCCAATACCAATGAAAAGAGCGATTATAAAAAGTATATTCTTCATCTTACTAATTGTTTTTTATTAAATATAGGCAACCTAGTTACTTCATAGTAAATTTAACCAAGACTTTTACAGCTTACAACAACTTGAAACTATGGAAAATAGGTTTAGATGGGTAGTATAGCTGATAATAACGTTCATTAATTTTCTGATTCCTTAAAGCTTTGGATTATGTTTCTACTACTTTTATTAATCCAAAAATTTGATTTTAAAATATCAGGTTTTACTTCTCTTTTTTTTACCTCAGTATAGCTAACAAACTCTAAATCCTTAAGAAGTTGATCATCAGAATTGTGTTCGGGATCGAATCCGAGTTTTAAACTACCATCAATTTTTGCAACCCAAAAGAAAAATTCCAACACATGAAATTGATCTTCAATAAGCTCGTTAATTTGGGCTAACTCACCAATTTTAATACCAAGACCTGTTTCTTCTTTAAATTCTCTTTTTAGAGCAATATGAATTGATTCCCCAAATTCGACTCCTCCACCTGGAGGGGTCCATATATCTCTTTTAGAAATAGGGGATGAGAGTTTGACTAGAAGGAGTTTCCCTTTTTCAACTAATAAACCGGCAACTCGAACTCTTAGTTTATCGGAATATATAGAGTCACTCACTTCTCGACCGCTACTTTACTCTCCTTTTTTGGAGTAAAACCAGAACCAGCTTTTGCATATTTAAGGCTTGCTTTCACAAAATCTACAAATAATGGTTGTGGGTTATTTACAGTACTCCTTAATTCTGGATGAAACTGAACTCCAACAAACCAAGGGTGCTCTGGAATCTCAACAATTTCAACTAAGTCACGCTCTGGATTCATCCCTGAAAGCTGCATCCCGTTTTCTGTTAGTTTATAACGAAGATTGTTATTTACTTCATATCGGTGTCGATGACGCTCATCAACAAGTTCAGAGCTATAAGCTTCGAATGCTTTGCTACCTTTATCAACCTTACAAGTATATTTACCCAATCGCATTGTCCCCCCCATATTCTCGATATCTTTTTGGTCGTGCATAATATCTATAATCGGGTATTCAGAATCTGAATCAAATTCGGTGCTATTAGCTTCTTTCCATCCACACACATTCCGAGCATATTCAATTACCGCACATTGCATACCTAAACAAATACCAAAAAATGGAATGTTATTTACACGGGCATATTTTACTGCAGAAAGTTTACCTTCGATCCCTCTTCCACCAAATCCAGGAGCTACTAGAATACCTGAAACGCCTTCGAGTTTTTTAGAAACATTTTTTTCTGTGAGGTTATCGGATTGAACCCACTTAATTTTAACTTTGCAATCGTTTACTGCACCTGCATGAATAAATGCTTCTACAATTGACTTGTATGAATCATGATGTTCAACATATTTTCCTACAAGGGCAATTTCTATATATCCAGAAGGATTACAAACGGCTTCAACGAAACCAATCCAATTTTCTAAATTTGGCTCTTTGGTCTCTAATTTTAATTTTTCAATTACACGTTCATCCAGCTTCTGTTGCTGCATTAAAAGCGGAACTTCGTAAATACTACGTGCATCAATAGATTCGATTACATCTTCTAAATCCACATTACAGAAACGAGCTACTTTACTTCTGATAGATTCATCTAGTGGATGTTCAGTTCTACAAACCAAAATATCAGGTTGAAGCCCGCTTTCGGAAAGTGTTTTAACTGAATGCTGAGTTGGCTTTGTTTTTAATTCGCCTGCTGCAGCAAGGTATGGTACCAATGTTAGATGAATTGAAAGAGTGTTTGCACGACCAACATTATATCTTAGTTGCCGAACGGCTTCAATGTATGGAAGGCTTTCAATGTCACCAACGGTTCCACCGATCTCAATAATTACCACATCAAAATCTCCCGATTGACCTAACTTCAAAACATGAGACTGGATTTCATCTGTTATATGCGGAATAACTTGTACAGTTTTACCTAGATACGCTCCTTGTCGCTCCTTCATGATTACATCGTAATAAATACGACCAGTAGTCACATTATTTGACTGGGAGGTTTTTATATCAAGAAAGCGTTCGTAGTGACCTAAATCTAAATCTGTTTCTGCACCGTCATCAGTTACATAAACTTCCCCATGTTCGTAGGGATTCATAGTACCTGGATCAACATTTATATATGGATCCAGCTTTTGAACAGTAACTTTTAGACCTCGGGCAACTAATAAACGACCTAAAGAGGCACAAATTATTCCTTTTCCCAGTGAAGATGTTACCCCACCGGTAACGAAAATATACTTAGTAGACATTTAGAAGAGAGTGAAGTTGATGGATGGAAAAGATAGCATACTCACTCGCCTTCTTCAATTTAATAAGCCGAAAAACTCGATTATTTACTCACAAGTTTTCCACAACCTGTTTAAGTACGTCCGGTTTATCAGAAAAAATACCTTTTACACCTTTTTTGATTAACTCTTTCATGAGAGATTCGTTGTTTACTGTATAAATGAAAAAAGGAATTCCATGAGATTTCAAATCTGTAATCCAAACATCCGAAAGTTCACGATGACTGCAATTAAAAGCGTCTACTCTATATTTTGTTACTAACTCTGATGGTAGTAAACCCTTAGACTGATTTTTTTCATAGAGAATCGCTTTAGAAATTTCTGGTGCCAAAGTTTGTAAGTGTTCCATGACTCTGTAATCAAAACTTGAAAAAATTACTTGATCACTAACCCCAGCTTCGTTGACAATTTTAAGAGCCTTCTCCACAATTCCACCAATTGGAAAGTCAGTTACCGCCTCAGTTTTGACTTCAATGTTAACGGCTATTTTATCTTTAGTATAAGTTAACACTTCTTCAAGTGTTGGGAAGGGTTCACCAATAAATTTTTCATTAAACCACGCTCCAGTTTCCAGTTCTTTCAATTCTTTGAGAGTGAAACTACTTACTAAACCCGAAGCACTTGTGGTTCGATCAACAGTTTCGTCATGTACAACTACAGGGATTCCATCCTTCGTTAAAGAGATATCCAACTCTATCATTTCTGCTTCCATTTCGATTGCAAGCTTAAATGCTGAATGGGTATTTTCAGGTGCGTATGAACTTGCACCTCTATGTGCAATTACAATAAAGTCATCATTTTTTTGATGTGGTAAATTTGGTAAAGAAGATGATTGTGCCATTAAAGAAAAGGATAATAAAATCAGAGCAAGAATAGTGACAGATTGTTTCATAAAGTATATTGTTATCTATTCGGCAAGAAACAACTTTCCTAGGACTGAAGTAACAAAATCTTCAGTTTTTTGAAAAATACATACCCGTTTATCAAGAAATTAATCTTTGAAAAACAATATGTTAATAAATTCTTAATCCCTTAGTTCTGAGAATTAATAACCCTTTTGATTGCTTTATTTAAAAGAGAGTCGAACGAATCTGTGTGAGTGAGAATGTAATACACAAAATAAAGTCCTACAGTTGTTGTTATGCTTCCAATTATGGTCATAATGGTTGCAATCCAATCGGGTTGAATAATATTGAGTACGGAAAGCGCTACCACGCTTACTCCTAAAAAAATCTGAGATAATGCTGATAATAAATGTAATCCATTAATTGAATGGACTCTATCAAAAAAAACAGAAAAACTACTTAGGTTACGGGTAGGTTTATCTATCCGAATCAAGTTCTCTTGAACTAGAGAATTTTTTTCTTTGGGTTCCTCGTACATGTCCTTACTTTTTAACTAAACTGCGACAATTGATTATTTATAATAATAAAAAGCAGATTTCAATTACAATTAATTATGTCAAATTCCGAAAATTTTTTCATCTACGGTAAAAAGCCTGTAGAAGAGTCTCTCTCAGAAAGAGCAAAACAGATTGATAAAATTTTTATTAAGAATTCAATTAGTCCGAATTCTTACAAAAATATCTATGAAACCGCTTCCCAGAACCGTATACCTTTAGTTACAGTTCCAGATGCAAAACTTTTCAATTTGGTTGGAAGAGTGAATCATCAAGGATTTGTTGCATTAATAAGCAAAATTGAATATTCAAATTTCTTTGATTGGATTGAAATTCAGGATTTATCTACAAATCCTGCTGTACTTTTGCTTGATGGGATTGAAGACCCTCATAATTTAGGAGCTATTTTGAGAACGGCAGCAGCCGCAGGAATTGCGGCTGTGATTGTACCTACTCAAAACCAATCTCCTGTAAATGCTACTGTTTTTAAAACCTCTGCTGGAACCGCAGGTAGAATACCAATTATTAGAGTTCATGATACAAACCAAGGGTTTAAGGATTTGAAGCTAGCAGGATTCAAAATTATTGGATTAGATACTTCAGCTAAAAACGATATTTGGGAAACTTCATTTGAAAACCCAGTTGCTTTTCTAATTGGTAATGAAGGACGAGGCATTGCGAATAACCTTCTTACTAATTGCGATAAACTCATAAAGTTTCCAATGGAACACAATATCGAGTCGTTAAATGCTTCAGTTAGCGCTGCATTAGTGAGTTATGAATGGAAACGCCAACGTTCAATCGTATAAAAAATATTTTTTCCTTTTTGTCAGATATTCATCAAAGGCTGGTCCCCATTGGACTTTTCCATCCCAATTTAGAATTTCAGAAGTTCCACTTAATAAGAAAAAATGATCCCGAACTATATATTCTTCATTTTGAGAGTTCATTTTATCTTCGAAAAGTTTAAGTAAATCTAGTCCGAATTCTACTGGCTTGTTAAATTCAGAAGTTGGGGATAACGAAACTCCATAGATATGTTCCCCTTCAAACTTTGGATAGAGAGATTTACCTGGAATCGAACGAGGAATAAATGAAACTGTATCAATTTTCATTCCATATTTTTTTGATAAATTCTCTAGTTCTTCGGGTAAAAATTGGGTTAAAGGAGAACCAATTTTCAAAAAAGGATTATCTGTCCCCCTCCCTTCCGAAATATTAACTCCTTCAAAAAAGCATGTACCTAAATATGTATAAGCGTTCTCAAAATCGGGTAGATTGGGTGAGGGTGGAATCCACTCCAATCCAGTTTCAGGCCATTTCGTTGTTCGGTTCCAACCCTTCATTTCAATAACTCTGAGTTTTGGAATACTATTTTTATCCAACCAACCTTCACCAACAGCCATTAAAGCAAGCTCCCCTAGAGTAAGACCATGAGCAATCGGAATTGGGTAAGATCCAACAAAAGATTCAAATTCATTTTCTAAAATCCACCCTGCTACATATTCTCCACCAGCTGGATTTGGGCGATCAAGAATCCATACTTCTTTCTCAAATTCTGCCCCAGCTTCAAGGATATTCTTCATTGTACTATTGTAGGTATAAAATCTGGCTCCAACATCCTGCATATCAAAAAGTAAAATATCTACAGAGTCCATCATTTTTTTTGTTGGACGTTTATCAGAACCATACAACGAAAAAACTGGAAGTCCAGTAACACGATCAATATCGGTTTTAATCAATTCTCCATCTGCTCGATCTCCCCTATATCCATGCTCTGGAGCAAATATTGAAGTCACAATAACGCCTGAAGCAATCAATGTATCTAAGACATGTACTTGACCAACTCTAGCGGTGTGATTAATTACCAATCCTACTCTTTTTCCCGCAAGATCAGGCAAGTAGCTTTCTATTAGTACTTCCGCGCCAGTTTTCACCTTAGTTTCAGGTATTTTCTGCTGGGTACTACATGCAGTACTTAAAAAAATTAAAGCTATTAAATAGCATAGAAAATTTTTCATTGTAAAAGGTACATCTTGGTTTACTAAAACAAAAAAGCCTCAAATAATTGAGGCTTTTAATTAAACATGCTTAGAAGTTATGCTACATTTGCCACAACTTCAGATTCTGCAAAAAAATAAGCAGCTTCAATGTTACCATTCTCCACTGAATCTGATCCATGAATGATATTTTCACCAAGGCTATCAGCAAATTCAGCACGAATTGTTCCCGGATCTGCTTCTGCTGGATTTGTAGCTCCAATAAATTTTCTAAAATCCGCTACCGCATTTTCTTTTTCCAAAATCATTGGGACACACGCTCCGCTACTCATGAATTCGCAGAGGTCTCCGTAAAAAGGTCGTTCTTTATGAACAGCATAAAACCCCCCTGCAGTATCTGATGTTAGTCGGGTTAGTTTCATCGCAAGAATAGTAAAACCAGCATCCTGAATTCTTTTTGTTACTTCTCCGATCAGTCCTTTTCGAACACAATCGGGCTTTAGAATAGTTAATGTTCTTTCTGTTGCCATTGTTTAGTTTTATTAAAATTTTGTAACAAGCATTTAAAGAGGCACTCTTAAAAATGCTTTTAAAGATACGGTTTGAAGTAACAATTATCGAGCTAAGTACGAAGTAGAATTTTGATTCAAGAAGGACAACAATATTTTTTCGATTGGTCTATCCAACTCAAGGCGACCCCAGAGCAACTCTGGCCTTTAGTTTCGGATACGAATGCGATCTTTCGGTTAATGGGCTTTGCTTCTGTTAAACAAACTCAGTTATCACGTTCTGAAGCAAAGGGTTTTTTAGGGGTTACTAATTCAAGACTAAGCTCTTACCTGCATTGGGAACAAGAACCGTATATTTGGGAAAAGCCTTTCCGATTTGGCACAGTAAGACATTATAAAATTGGGTTATTTAAAAAATTACGCTATTTAGTTGACCTCATCCCTAATACTCAAGGAACAGAAATACGTACTCGGTTTTGGATTATCCCTCAAAAGCCTGGTGTTTTCGCTTCTCTTAAATTTTTCTTTGAGAATATTTTAAAGCGTCGCTATTTACGGATTCTTAAAAGACTAGACTCTTGTGCTTATAAAGAAATCCTGCCTTATGAACAAAACACTCCAAAGAATTTAGTCCGTGGAGCAGAATCTAAAATTAGAACCATCTATACTGAATTGATAAATGAAACAAGGCGAAAGAGAATCATTGATCATCTTATTGAATACATAAAAAAAGCAGACGATGAGGCACTAATTCGAATTCACCCATTTATGCTTGCCGAGTATTGGGGAGAGAAAAAATATTCTGTATTGAATGTATTTTTACATGCAGCTAAACTTAATTTACTTGATTTCTCATGGGATATATGTTGCCCAAATTGTAAAAATCCTAGGGTTACTTTCAGAAAATTGAAAGAAAGTCGCGCTAATTTGTATTGCGAAGAATGTGATCTTGATTATGATTTAGACTTTAATACCAATACCCATCTTGTTTTTACTCCCCACCCTTTAATCAGAAAGATTTCAGATCGAAAGTATTCTTTAGGTGATCCGCAATCTACACCACATAAAGTTTCACAACACTTTTTAAATATCGGTGAATCTGCGTACTTGAGAATCCAACTTGAAGAAGGAACTTATATTTTTAAGAGTCACAATCACAAAGGAGAATTAATATTACATGTAAGAGAAGACGGTTTAGATACAGTCTCGTTAGTTTTGAATGATGAAGATTTTAATGGTCAAGAAGTAATAATAAGGAGAAAGCCGAATCTTACTTTTGTAAATAACTCTTCGAAAAAAGTAGTCTGTTTTCTGGAAAAGAAAGATTGGAATGAAAATGCTACATACGCCAGTGAAGTAAGTTCTGCGCATGACTTTAGATCGCTTTTTGCCAGAGAAGCTTTAAAGGAAGGTACTAGTGTTAAAGCTTCTGGTGTAACTATGTTATTTACAGATATCATGAATTCCACCGAGTTTTATCAGCAAGAAGGTGAAGACATGGCTCTTGGGCGGGTTATGAATCATTTTAAAATTATACAATCAATAGTTGCTGAAGAACGTGGCGGAATTGTAAAAACTATAGGTGATTCGGTTATGGCTGTATTTAGAGAGCCCGTTTCCGCGTTAAAAGCAGTTGAACGTATTCAACAGATTTTCTCTGGGTCATCTAGCCTCGGCGAATCTTTTAGATTAAAAGCAGGTGTGCATTATGGTGATTGTATTGCTGTAAATTTAAACGGAAGGACCGATTATTTTGGCACTACAGTAAATATTGCTGCTCGCCTTGTTGATGCTGCTAAAGAAAAGGAAGTTATCATTTCTGAAGATTTTTATAATCATCCTGATGTTAAACTTTATCTAAATAAGCGAGAAAAAGCCCTATTTATCAAAGAAAATCAAATCGAATTAAAGGGATTTGAAGATCAAGAATTCAAAGTGAAGCAACTTCGACTAGAACGCCCATCTCTACGTTTAGTAGTTTAATTTATTCCTGCTTTAATAATCAGTTTATTGTAGGTTTATATTATTACCTAAAAAATAAAATTATGACTAAGAAGAAAAACCACCATCCTTCAATTGCGGATTCTATTTCTGCAATGCGCCCCAAAAAAAATATAGCTCTTATTGCTCATGATCATCGGAAAATGGATATCCTCGATTGGGCAGAATACAACCGAGAACACCTTTCCCATCACAATTTATTTGGAACGGGTACTACTGGTTCATTGGTGGCAGACAAATTAAAACTTCCAGTATTTTGCTTTAAAAGTGGGCCACTTGGAGGTGACCTTCAAATTGGATCTGCAATAATTGATAATGAGATTGATATTATGATTTTCTTCTGGGACCCACTTCAAGCTCAACCTCACGATGTAGATGTAAAAGCACTCTTAAGAATATCTGTAGTTTACAATATTCCATTGGCTTGTAACCGGTCCTCTGCAGATTTTCTGATTTCATCACCTTTAATGGAAACTCCATATGAACGTTTTATTGTAGATTACAGCCAAAGATTTAAAAAAGATATCGGTGCCTAATTCACTAGCCAACGAAAAAAGTCCGTACCTACTTCAACACAAAGACAATCCTGTTGAATGGTATCCTTGGGGAGAAGAAGCATTTGAAAAAGCTCGCAGAGAAAATAAACCTGTCTTCCTTTCTATTGGATACGCTACATGCCATTGGTGCCACGTAATGGCGCACGAAAGTTTTGAAGATGAAAGCATAGCCGAACTTTTAAATGATGCCTTTATAAATGTAAAAGTAGATCGTGAGGAACGTCCAGATCTTGATAGCACTTACATGACGGTTTGCCAAATGTTGAACGGACAAGGTGGGTGGCCCTTAACAATCATCCTTACTCCAGATAAAGAACCTTTTTTTGCTGCGACATATATTCCGAAAGAAGCTCGTTTTGGGCGAATTGGGTTAAGACAACTTATTCCAGGTGTGAAAGGAATGTGGACTCATGAACCGGAGAAAATCACCAAAGCAGTTGAAAGCATTAAAGAAGGATTTGGAAGGTCTCAGAAATTTGAATCTGGTGAATTTCCAGGAACAGAAGCTATAGATTACGCTGCTGAACAACTTGCAATGCGCTTTGATGATGAATTTGGAGGATTTGGAAGCGCTCCAAAATTTCCATCCCCTCATAATTTAATGTTCCTACTGCGACATTGGAAACAAACTGGAGAACAACGGTTTCTAGATGGTGTGACTAATACATTAACAGCTATGCGATTGGGTGGGATTTGGGATCATGTTGGGTTTGGCTTTCATAGATACTCAACTGATAGAAAATGGCTTCTTCCCCATTTCGAAAAAATGCTGTATGATCAAGCATTGTTAATGATGGTATATACCGAAGCTTGGCAAATCACGAAAAACCCTCTTTTTAAACAAACCGTTTTCGAAATCGCAGAATATGTTTTCAGAGATTTAACAAGTGATGAAGGAGCTTTCTTTTCTGCGGAAGATGCTGATAGTGAAGGTGAGGAAGGTAAATTCTATATATGGAAAACTTCTAAAATTGAATCTCTTTTGTCAATCGAAGAAGTTGAGTTTTTTAGAACTCATTTCAATCTAAAAGTAGAAGGTAATTTTGAAGATGAAGCAACTAAAGAATTAACTGGGCAGAATATTCCTCACCTAAAGAAAGAACTAAATGAAACCGATTCGGCAGCTTGGCAAAATATTAGATCAAAGCTCTTTAAAAACCGCGAACAGCGTATTAGACCTTTATTAGACGATAAGGTTCTAACGGATTGGAATTCTCTGATGATTGTAGCACTAGCTAAAGCTGGCGCTGTATTTGTAGAGCAGGAATTCATAGAACGAGCAGAAAAAGCATTTCTATTTATAGAGAAGAAACTTTTAAAGACAGATCAGTTACTGCATCGTTATAAAGATGGTGAAGCTGTTATTGAAGCTTTTGCAGATGATTATGCCTTTCTTATTTGGGCAGGAATTGAGTTATACGAAGCAACTTTCGAGACAAAGTATCTACAACTAGCACTGGATTTGAATAGTCATTTTTTGGATGTTTTTTGGGATGAAGAGAACGGTGGATTTTACTTTAGTGTGAATGATTCAGATCAACCATTAGGTAGGCAGAAACAAATTTATGATGGAGCGGTTCCTTCTTCAAATTCTGTAGCGTTTCTCAATTTAATTAGACTTAGTCGGTTTTCAGGCAACACTTCACTCGAAGAAAAAGCTAATCAATTGGGCAAGTGTTTCTCTGCCGATTTAATTCGTTCAGGATCAAGTAGCACCATGAGTATGATGGCACTTCAATTTTTATTCAATGATCCAAAAGAAATTGTAATTGCTGAAGGTGAAAATGAAGCCTCTGATTTTATTCGATATTTTCATTCAACTTTTGACCCTTCTAAAATATTACTACTCAATCCTTTAAAACGAGATAATACTCTTTTGAAGACATCTCCCTTTTTGGAAAAACAGGTTGCAATAGATCAAAAAACGACCATTTTTATTTGCAGGAATTATTCTTGTGAAAAACCAGTATTTGATATCAATGATCTCTAATTCGATTTGAGATTTTTTAATTAAGGGCACTTTGTAGTAGCTTTAGCAATCCAAAACTCGGACACTTCCGTATTTAACAAGGAACATTATATATGCTGTTTTTTATTCTTTCTGCAATTGGGAAATTCCTAACTCAGAATAATTCACGAGATCGCGACTTAATGCGACGTATTGCATCCAAAGAACCAGAGGCACTAAGTTTATTATACGATCATTATAATAGATTGCTTTTTGGACTTCTGAAATCCATTTTGAAAAAATCGGAAGAAGCAGAAGATATTCTTCAGGAAGTATTTACTACCATTTGGGAAAAAGCCGATCAATTTGATACAGAACGAGGAACGGCATATACATGGATTGTTTCATTAACACGAAATAAAGCAATAGATCGCTTACGATCTAAAGTATATAAGGAGCAGAAAAAACAGTCTACAAGTTTAGACGATGACGACGTTTTTCATCCTTTGTATTCTGAGGAAAATAATCCTCTCGAAAACACTATACTTTCAGACCGTGCAAAAAGAGTGTATCAAGCGCTTGAAAAGCTTTCTGAAAAACAAAGAGCTGTTATTCAGGTTGCCTATTTCGATGGATTGAGTCAATCTGAAATCTCAAATGAATATGATATTCCTTTGGGGACTGTTAAAACACGAATGCGTGATGGTATGTTAAAATTACGAGAGCTTTTATCTCAGGAGATGGCCTAATGGCAGACAATGAAAACACATTAAATTTTGAAGAACTTTGTGCAGCTTATGTGCTTGGTTCTTTATCGGCAGAAGAAGAGACTTCTTTTAAAAATCTACTAAAGCAAGCAGATACTGAGCAGAAACAACTCTTTCAGGATATGCAAGCTATCGCTGCTGAAATGGCTTTACTTTATCCAGAAATTGAGCCTTCTGCATCCATCAAACAACAGCTTATTGAAATGGCGTGGACTTCAGTAAATTCACGTAATGGAGCCAATATTCATTACTTATCTCGCTTTAGATATGCTGTTGCTGCATCTGTAGTATTCATGATTGTATCGTTAGGGTTACTTTTTCAAACTCAGAATTTAAATCAAGATTTATCTAATCAAGTAGCACTTGTGAATGAGAAGCAATCTATTATTGAAACGCTTGAATCAGAAGTAGAACGTAAAGAGGAACTTCTAACTATTTTAGAAGCTCGCGATGTAGACCTTATATTGATGGATGGTTTGGATGTAAATCCAACCGGTTATGGAAAAGTAGTTTGGGATAAAGATAATGGTCAAGCTTTACTTCAAGTAGCTAATATCCCTCAAGTACCAACTGCTAAAGAATATCAACTTTGGTTTGTAGTAAATAACCAACCTATAAGCGCCGGAGTGTTCGCTGTAAACGATCCAAGTCGGGATAATTTCTTTAAAATTTCTGAATTTCAGCAAGGTGGAACCGGAGCTTTTGCTATCACTTTAGAACCTGAAGGTGGTTCTCCCCAACCTACTGGAGACATGTATCTTCTTGGGAGCATGTAAGTTAAAAGCTCTTAGAAATAATATTTTATGAAAAGCTCTTTTACATTTGAAAAAGAGCTTTTTTTATTCTTCTAAAACAATCTGATTATTTCATGTTTACGTATTAATAAATAGAAATGCCCAAAAGGGTCTTAATATTAATTAATCAAGAAAACATGAAATCGATAAATAAGTTACTATCGTATTTTCCAATATTTTGCTTGCTATTATTTGGAGTGACATCCCTATCACAAGCACAAACAACATTTAAGGCTTCCTTAAGCGGAAGCAACGAAGTTCCAGCTATCACTACTACAGCAAATGGTGATGTAACTGCAACTTTAACAGGTAGCAGCCTTGTAATTACAGGCTCATTTTCCGGATTAACCGGCGATTACGCTGCTTCTCATATTCATACTGCAATGGCAGGAACTGGTGGTGGAGTAGCCTTTACACTTTCACCTACTGTTGATGGAGACAGCCGAGGAGGAACTTTTGAAGGTGCTAACAATACTTTTGCACTAACCTCAGAACAAGTCGCTACTCTTGAAGCTCAAGGAATGTATGTGAATATTCATTCTTCGACATTTGGTGGCGGAGAGCTCCGTGGACAAATTGTACCTCAATCTGATTCATATTTCAAAGCTAATCTTTCTGGTGCATTTGAAGTACCCGCAGCTAAAACAATGGCAAGTGGTGGAGTAGTTCTACAAATGGTAGGAGACTCTTTGTTTGTATCTGGTTCATTTAATGAACTGAGTAGTGTATATGCAGCTTCTCATTTACATATTGCACCGGCAGGTTCTGCAGGTGGAGTTGCATTTACATTAACAGCCGATGTTGAACCTGATGGTTTATCTGGAGTTTATTTAGCTTCAGATAATCGTTTTGAATTGACCACTGAGCAAAAAACTTCGTTAATGAATAGAGAAGTTTATATAAATATTCATACTTCAAACTTTGCTGGTGGTGAATTAAGAGGACAAGTTACTCCTCCAGTAACAGCTTCTTTTTTTACGACCTTTTCTGGTAGTGCAGAAAATCCTTCAGTAAATACTTCTGCTTCAGGTGCGGCTATTATTGAATTAGTAGAAGATACTGTTTGGGTAAGTGGTTCTTTTAATGGGCTCGGGTCAAACTATGCAGCTTCTCATTTACATACAGCACTAACTGGCTCTAATGGTGGCGTTGCTTTCGCATTAAGCCCAATCGTTGACGCGAATAATATTGATGGTGTATATACTCACTCATCAAATAAATTCACCCTTTCTACAGAACAAAAAACAGCGCTACTGGCTCGTGGTATGTATGTAAACATTCACTCAGCTGATAATGCCGGTGGGGAATTAAGAGGTCAAGTAGCAGGTGATGCGACAGCCTATTTCAGAACAAATCTAGTTGGAATACATGAAGTACAACCTGTTGTAGCTGATGCTAGCGGTGGTCTTTTGGTGGAAGTTTCAGGAAGCAATGCAATTGTTACTGGTAGTTATAATAATCTTTCAAGTGACTTTGGTGGAGCTCATATTCACTCTGGTTCAGTAAGTACAGCTGGTGGTGTAGAAGTAGCTTTAACAGCAACTACTTCATCAATGAATGGAACTTTTGAAGCAGCTGATAACACTTATCAACTTACAACCGAACAGTTGACTACAATGTTTGATGAAGGCCTCTATGGTAATGTACATTCAACAAATAATGCTGGTGGTGAAGTTAGAGGTCAGCTTTTATTTGGAGCTAATACTTTTGCAGAAGCTTCGGCTCTTACATCTCCTGCTGATGCAGCAGAATTAATGCTTTCTAGTGACCTTTCAACTGCGTTTAACGCAACATGGGAAACATCTACGGATGCTGACGGGAATGAAATTGTCTATATCTGGCAACTAGCAACCGACTCAACTTTCGATAATATTATTGTAAATGCGAATACAGGTTCAGATGCAATGTTTATGGCTACTCATGGAGACCTTGATGCTCTTTTAGTTGAAGCGGGTGTAGCAGCTGGCGCATCAGCTACTTTATATCACAGAGTAATTGTTACCGATGGTAGCGATGAAGCTATTGGAACTGCACGTAGTGTAATGGTAACCAGAGCAAATGCATCTCTTACTTTTGAATCTATCTTAAGTGGGAGTAATGAAGTTCCTCCTATCACAACAACTGCAAATGGTAGTTTCAAAGCTACACTTACAGGAACTAGCTTAACCGTTGAAGGTTCTTTTGAAGGACTAAGTGGTGACTATGCTGGGTCTCATATTCATAGTGGAATGGCTGGACAAGCTGGTGGAGTAGAAATCGCTCTTTCTCCACAAGTGAATGTAGATAATACCAGTGGATCTTTTGTTGCTATGGATACGACCTATATGCTTACTATTGAACAAGCAGCTATGCTTAATGCACAAGGTTTATATGTAAATATTCACTCTTCTGCCTACCCAGGTGGTGAATTAAGAGGTCAGCTAGTTCCAGAAGCCAATGCTCATTATAAAGCATTCCTTTCAGGAGCATTCGAATTTCCTGTTGCTAAAACAATGGCAAGCGGTGGAATAGTTCTCCAGCTTGATGGAGATTCTTTATTCGTATCAGGGTCTTTCAATAATTTAATGGATGAATTTGACGCAGCTGTTGCTGGCGGATCTCATTTACATATTGGTGCAGCTGGTAGAACAGGTGGAATTGCTATTGAATTAGTGCCCACACTAGAAACCGATAAATTATCGGGTGTATATTTAGCCTCTGATAATCGTTTCGAGCTTTCTTCGGAGCAGAAGACTGCACTTATGAACAGAGAGTTCTACTTTAATCTGCACACCAAAGCATTTGCTTCAGGTGAATTGCGTGGACAAGTAGTACCACAATCAACGGCTACTTTCTATGCGAGCCTTTCAGGTACCGCAGAAGTTCCTTCGATTGAAACTTCAGCATTAGGAGCTCTTGTTCTCGAATTACATAAAGATACCTTAATAGTAACAGGTTCTTTTGGAAACCTAACTGGTGCATTTGATGCTACCATTGCTGGAGGATCACATCTTCATATTGGTCATGCAGGCGAAAATGGTGGTATTGCTATTCAACTTGATGCCGACGTAGGACTTGATCTTTCTGGTGGCGTTTATCGTGCTGAAGAAAACGAATACACATTAACCTCAGAGCAAATTGATGCTTTAATGGATAGAATGATGTATTTGAATATTCATACCCTTGCTTTTGGAAGTGGTGAACTTAGAGGTCAAGTACTTGGTGAGGCATCTGCTTATTTCAGAACTAATTTATCAGGAATTCATGAAATACAACCAATTGAAACTACTGCTTACGGAGCTTTGAATGTAGAGCTTAGTGGCACTCGTGCAATTGTAACTGGTGGTTTTTCAGGATTAACTGGAGACTTAGACGCATCAATTGCAGGTGGTGCACATTTACATGCCGGATCTGTTACAGGTGATGGTGGTGTCGAAGTACTTATAAATACAACCGTAGTTGAAGATACTGCTGGTGTATATGAAGCAGGAATGAATACCGTTACCCTTACTTTAGATCAAGCTACTACATTAATGAATGAAGGGATGTATGCCAATATTCATTCTACAGCTTTTGCATCCGGAGAACTAAGAGGTCAGCTACTGTTTGGGGATAATATTTTCCCAACACAAGCTGAGTTAACTGCTCCTGCTAATGATGTTTCATTAACCCTATCAGGCGATGCTGGAATCTTATTTGAAGCAACTTGGGATGAAGGTTCTGATCTTAATAATAACGAAGTGAATTACATTTGGCAGCTATCTGCTGATGCTGAGTTCACTGATCTACTAGTGAATGCTAGTGTTGGATCTGAGCAAACTTTCTCAGCAGACTTTGGAACTTTGGCTTCTATTTTTGATGACGCTGGAATTGAAGTAGGTACTACTGCAAATCTGTACCACAGAGTAATTACTAGTGATGGGAGCAATGAAAAAGCAAGTGCACCTAGAACTGCGAATATTGAACGTGGACAGGTTACTTCAAACGAAGAAGAGCTACGCACTGAACCGTTGACATTCGGACTTAATCAAAATTATCCAAACCCGTTTAACCCTTCAACAAGCATTAGCTTTACTTTAAGTGAAACTGGAGATGCAAGCTTGAAAGTGTATAATATGTTAGGTCAAGAAGTAGCTACTATAGCTAACTCACGCTTAAGTGCCGGTTCATATACTTTTAACTTTGATGCAAGTCAACTCTCATCAGGTATGTATATTTATCAGCTAAGAGCAGAAAATCAAACCATTACGAAAAGAATGACACTTATTAAATAAGTAATTATTTATAAAAAATGATTTGGGTTGTCTCCTACGTGGAGGCAACCCTCTTTTTATTCTAAAATGCAATCCAATCAACTTTCATTATCGTAATAAATCATAGACAAGTTATGTTTGTGTTAGTTAGTTGATAGAGATATAGAGCTGTCCCTGATTCGGGGCAGCTCTTTTTTTTTAAGAATTCTTATCCAAAAAAAAAGGCGCTAAAAGCACCTTTTTCAAATAACAATTAAATTCTACTATTTCTAATTCCCCATCATCATGCTAAAAATCATTTCCTGTAGCCCAATTAAACTAACACCTGCAGGAACTTCAACCATTGCCTTGGCAACACTGGATTTATTTACATTCGCAACTTCCATAACAGTTGTAGTTTTACCTTTTTCATGTAATTCAATTAACATAGGGAAGTTTTTCGACTTGAATTCCTGTGTTAAACGTGCTGAAGAATTCTTCATACTTTCTGGTACATTTTTCCAAGGCTCAGCTAACATACCCCAGTTTATATCTATCCCAGAGGTTAGCCATACTGAAAGTGAGCTCTCGTTTTCGTCATTTTCGATTAAAAGCTCTGTAGAATCATACCCTAAAATTTTTCGAGTTTTATTGGTATAAGTAAACTTAGTGTCTACACTAACATCTACATCGTCTTCTTCGCCGCTCATCATACCAGCCATTTGAAAAAACCCTTCTAATTCCTCTTTAGTGAATTGAAGAGCTTTTTTCTCACCCATCATCACTATAAAATCTTTTTTGTCATTTCGGATTAAGAGTCCACTGGCATCAACACCATCCATAACACTTACAGAATTATCACCTTTGATGATAATTCTATTTGCGGTAGAATATAAATTGAGTTCACTTGTATTCGGAACTCCATCAGTTTCACCATACGCTTTTATAGTTATTTGTCCTTCAAATTGTGCAAAAATTGTTGTGGGAATAGCCATCAAACCCACCAATGCTAAACCGAATAGTATCTTTTTAATTTTCATAAATTGCTTATTTGTTGTTAAACTTGCTTGCAGTAAACGTAGGTTTGGTTCTGTTGTTACGTGAAGTTACACCGTTATTAAATCATCCATGTCAACATTTACTTTTTTGATCCATCCACCAGCAACTACATCATCCCCTTCGTAACAAACTACAGCCTGTCCAGGAGTGATTGCTTCGCGACCTGTTGGGAAGTGAACTTTGATCTCATCATCGCCCGTTTGAGTTATAGTTCCTAAAGCTCCGTCATCGTTATATCGAATAGCACCAATAATTTCCATTTCATTTTTTGGGATTTTATCGTACTTAATAAGATTAATTTCTTTGGCAACTAATGTTGAGCTTATTAAATCCTGTTTTTCGCCTACAGTAATGGTGTTAGAAAAAGGATTGATATCAGTCACATATACAGGTCTTCCCATTGGTAACTTCAAGCCACGACGTTGACCTATTGTATAAAATGGGTAGCCTTCATGCTCTCCAAGTATTTTTCCTTCTTTATCAACAAACTTACCGCCACTAACTTTTTCTTTCAGTCCAGGCACTTTGTCTTTAAGAAATCTTCGATAGTCGTCGTCTGGAACAAAACAGATTTCATAAGAATCGGGCTTATTAGCCACATTCAACAAACCATGATCTTCAGCAATTTGTCGAATTTCGGTTTTTGGATATTCACCCAATGGAAAAATAGTACGAGCCAGATGCTTTTGAGCAACTCCCCAAAGTGCATATGATTGATCTTTTTTGGGATCATGTCCACGAGAAATAATATGCCGACCATTTTCTTCCCGCACTTTTGCATAATGTCCGGTAGCGATAAAATCGCATCCCAGATTATCAGCTCTTTTTAGTAGAGCTGCCCATTTAATATGAGTATTACAAAGCACACATGGGTTTGGAGTTCTCCCTTCCATATAATCGCCCACAAAACGATCAATTACCCAATCGCCGAACTCCTCTCTAATATCTACGATGAAGTGCTTAAAACCGTGATTTACGGCAATATGTCGAGCATCATTCATGCTTTCTACAGTACAACATCCTGTTTCTTTTCCGTTATCTCCACCACTGCGGTGATAATCCCAAGTCTTCATCGTAATACCGATGACTTCGTAGCCTTGTTCTCTAAGCATTACTGCGGCAACAGAAGAATCTACTCCTCCACTCATCGCTACTAATACTCTTCCTTTTTTACTCATTCTTTCTCTTCAATTTTTTCTGAGCATAAAGATAAGGTTTTTTTTACTGAAGGAAGTAATTGGTTAATTGGTATTAGTTATTGGGGGAATAGATTTATGAATTCTTGGAATTCAATTCATTTAAGTAACACACAATAAACGCTTCTATTAACATATTGAAAAATAATTAAATCAAAAGCTCATTAAGATAAATTTACTCTTAATAAGCTTACTTTAAGGTTAATTCTTCTGTTGTAGGTCCGCACCCGTTTGAGAAGTCATCACTGGTATAGTTAATCTTTTTAAGATTAGTTCCATTAAATATTGATACCTGAGTAGAACGAGGTTCTATGGTAGCTATATAGATACCATCTCTTACTGCATCTACGTAAAAATTTACTCTATTAGTACCCAACCTTACTTTTTTGAGGTTAAGCATATAGTTTTTGTTTAATAAAAATGAAAGGTTAGAATATTATAAACCGAATCAGGTTTTCGAGAATAAATGGTTGTATGAGACTTAATATCGTACTAAAATGGGTGCACCATAATACTAAAATAACCCAATGAAATTCATGAAAGTAATTCTCTCTTTTATACTACTCGCCTTCTTTACTTTAAGCCTTAATGCTCAGGAAGCTCAATTTCCGATTGTAAAGAATTTTGGAGGGATTTACGAAATCGATAACGCTATTAATCCTGAGTCAACGATGATGTATAAGATTGTGATTGATTTAAAGACTCTTCAACGAGATAAAGAAAGTATCAATCCAGGATTAAATAATGTAGCCAGAATGATGAATCTCCATGGTTTGGGAGGAGTAAAGCCAGAGAATTTACAAGTAGCTGTGGTTATTCATGGCGGTGCTACCGATGTAGTTTTAGATAATGAAGCCTATCAATTGCGGTATGAGCTAGATAACCCAAACTTAGAATTGATCGATGCTTTGAAGACCTCTGGCACAGAGATTTATGTTTGTGGACAATCACTTTTAGCAAGAAAGTATGCAAGAGAATCTGTAAATCCTGAAATCAAAATCGGACTTTCTATGCTGACTACCTTCACCACTTATATGCATAAAGGATATGTACCATTAATTTTTGATTAGCCTTGCTAAATAAGAATGATCAATTTAAAAATTATTTTCTCTGATAAAACTCAGCTTAGAAATATCAAGTCATATATAAATATGGCTTCCAAGGATCTTGAACATTACCATTGTAGTCACGGAAGAAAGTAATAGGAATTGGACGATATGGCTTAGATTTAAGCTTCATATTTGCTTCTTTAAGAGTCATACTTCCTTTTTTCACATTGCATTTTTCGCACGCTGTAGTAAGATTTTCCCAAGTATCTGCACCGCCTCGACTTTTTGGAAGAATATGATCAATGGTTAATTTGGATTTCTTTTCGCAATACTGGCATGTAAAATTATCACGCCGCATAATATTCCTCCTCGATAAAACTACTTTGGTATAAGGAACTCGGATATAACTTCGTAACCGAATTACTGAAGGATATTGATATGCGTCTCTTGGGGTACGAAGTTCTTTTTCAGGATCGTCATGTAGCAGTTCTGCTTTCTCCAAAAAAAGTAACTTCATAGAGCGTTGCACCGAGCAAATGCTCAATGGTTGGTAATCTTGATTGAGGACCAGTACGTTAGCGTTCATGTAGCAATCGGTTTTGGATTGATTCTTGTCTGTAGGATTTTTCTTTCAGGGAAGAACGCAGAATAACAACAATAAAAAAGGCGTACTCGCTTTACGCTAGTACGCCCTAAGTATGAACTATTTTAATATCAAATTCAACAGATTAAAACCCTATCATTCCTAGAATCTCTTCACGTACATCAGCGTTAATAGATATTGCAAGTAATATCGAAACCAAGAGACCAAACAATGCATATGAAAGATCTTTAAATATAATCTTGGCAACTTTCCCCATTGGTTTACCCATTTTACGGCTTGAAGTAATACTCATCCCAATTTCACGCCCTGCAAGTAAACCTAAGAATACCCAAGTGGTACTCATCGGCACTGTACTAACCGTTAACTTATAAACAAGTAGAATAGCGTATACAAAATCGATAATAGTTGCAGAACGAATATCTGTAACGCGGGATTTCTCAGTTACAATTTGTTGAATTTTATCCCCACGTAAATAGAATAAAATACCTAGTCCAAAGAATATGAATAATGAGAATCCAAGAAATTGACCTACACTTAATGACCTTGGTAAATAGACAGCTACATTTGCCGCATCCTGCATTACCCATACTGCCCATAAAGACCCCGATGTAATCCATTGAATAGGTGTCCAAAATTTCTTGGGCTTACTTTTTGAAAATTTTTCTTCCAGTGCCTTAGTAACTAACAGCCATACAATTAACCCTGCAGCGAAAGCTAAAAAATAACCGCTCAAGCTCTTACTTAAAACTCCAGTAATGCTAGACGCAGAAGTTGCAAAACAACTTAGCAGCAAGAATGTAGTTGAAACTGGCATTCTCATCCTTGTTAGGATAAGTAAAAATATTGGTGCCGCTACCTGTAGAAATGAAAAATCTGTGGGAGTTGCATCAAAACCTTTTGATGTTAGCCTTTGATAACTTACATCTCCATCAAAAATCACAAAACTAATGGTTACTACAGCGAGGAAAATACCACCAATGTATAGCCACAAGTGCCACCACTTTTTATCTTGATTGGAAGCTAGAAAAGTTCCTATAGTCTGGATACTATCATTTGCTATTGCCGAATAACCAGCAAAAATAAAACCAACCCACATAGCAATCTCTGCATATGGAAAAGTTACTCCTGCAGCGAAAAAGAAAAAACCGATTAAACCTAGAAAGATTTTTTCTTCCTGAATTATTGTATAGAAGCTATTTGGGATAAGCTTTTCCGCTAAGCCTTGATTCCCTGAATGTTTTTTTTTGCTCATAATATTGATAGATGTGCTTTTAGATCGAACAATGGTACTCAATAAATGTTAACTCAATGTTAACTCAATGTATCGAAGTGATTAACTTTACGTTTATGAAGAGCTTTTTTATTTAAAATATATAACTAATGTTAGAGTCTCTAAACTTGTTTCTCGAATTCAAAAAGTATAGTATTCCCTTCTAAGATTAACGTGGACTTTTTGAATGGAAATACAGAAAGAATTAATTTTAAAATCTGAATACGAAGAAGTTGAAAAGGTGGAAACTCTTCTCAACGAATTACAGACAGAGCTTGGATTTAACGACGAATTTTACGCTAAACTAATGCTCACCGTTAGTGAAGCTGCTACCAATGGAATTGTTCATGGCAATCAACTTGACCCATCAAAAAATGTGGTACTTACTGCTCAAAGTGATGGGAGAAAACTCACTTTCACAACAAAAGATCAAGGCTCAGGATTTGTTCCTTCTGAAGTTCCCAATCCACTCTCTGAAGAAAATCTCCTCAAACCTAGTGGACGTGGTGTATTTTTAATGAAAGAATATGCTGAAGAAGTTGAGTACCAAGAAGGGGGCACTAAACTGGTTTTAAGATTTATACTTCCCTAATTCAAAAGCGAAACGAAATACTCTGGTATGGTTGTTTCAAAAGTCATTCGCTCTTTAGTTACTGGATGGATGAATGAGAGCGACGCTGCATGAAGTGACAGCCTTTTTATCCCTTTTTCCTTTTCGCCATACATTTTATCGCCCACAACTGGGTGACCTACTTCTGAAAAGTGTACTCGAATTTGATTTTTCCGTCCAGTTAAAAGATTAATCTCTAATAGGCTGTATTTGTCAGACTCTTTCAAAACTTTGTACTCCGTTTTGGAAAGCTTACCTCCACCATCTTCATCCACGGAATATACTCTATGAATACTATTTTCTGTAAGATAAGAACTGATAATCCCCGTTTTATTCTCTAGAACTCCTTGTACAACGGTGTAGTAGGTTTTGGTGGCTTCTTTCCAATTGTCCTGTAAATATCTTTTCGACTGCTCATTTTTTCCAAATACTAAAATACCTGACGTATCCCTATCTAATCGGTGGATAATAAACACTCGGTTTCGGGATTTTGGATTTCCCTTTCGAACATAATTATTTAGCAACGAAGTAACGGTATTATCAGATTCTTTATCATTCCCTACTGTTAATAGTCCATGGATTTTTTCTATAACAATAATGTCATAGTCTTCAAAAAGTATGGTAATTCCTTTAGGATGGAATCTTTTGGGAGAGCCTTTGAATTTCTTTCGCTGATCTTTCATTACTAAGGGTAGGAATTTTGAGGAGTAAATGCGATCCAAAAAATATTCGGATGCCTTATCGAAATAATAAAAAAGCCGACTCAATTTAATGAGTCGGCTCTTAAATTCTGTATAAATCTAAGTTATGCTATTTGAGCATCAAGTTGCTTAGTTAGATGAGTTTTTGGAACTGCACCAATAATTTGATCTACAACTTCTCCGTCTTTGAAAATCAACAGAGCTGGAATACTTCGAATTCCGTATTTAACTGAAACTTCAGGATTCACATCTACATTTACTTTACCGATTTTAGCTTTTCCTGCATATTCGCCCGCCATCTCTTCTACAACTGGTCCAATCATGCGGCAAGGTCCACACCATTCTGCCCAGAAATCAACCAATACAGGATGTTCTGATTTCAATACTTCTTCCTCAAAATTGCTATCAGTAAATTCTACTGTATTAGCCATGCTTATCACCTATTATTTTCGTTAATATTTTATCAATTTCTAGCCTTAATATCGCAATCTATTTCGTGCTTAGCACATTGTTTATTGTTATGAGTTGCATTGCATCCATTTATAAGAATATGCGCGGATAAATCATTTACTCAAAGAGAACTTTGTAGAAAGCAATACTATTTGACCTAAATCAAAATCTGTAAATAAGTTCAGTGTTCTATGCTGAATGCCTATTTCAATTTCTTTTTTATTTTTTAAAGACTTGCTGTATGCAATTTTAAACCTGTTTTCACCTTTAAAACTTTCACTGTTAAATGAATTCAAAAGCTCATTTTCAAGCTTTAAAAAAGTACCCGCGGTTTCTTCACCAACAGAAAATTTATGAGAAAGTCTATAACGAACTCTATTCTCGTACTTATTAGTCCTGAAACGTTGTTCCAATACAAATCGATGCCCTATTTTCTTGTCTCCAAAAAAACTACTGAATGAAATATTCTCAAGAAGCCTATGCTCATACTGATACCCTTCAATCAGTGGCGTTGCAAACCGATGAAGATACCCTAAACCTAGTTTTATTTTGGGAGAAGTAGCATAGGACGCTATCAAAGCTGTTTCGATAAATTTTATTGCCAAACTGTTATCTAAGTTAGATAAAGAGTTGAATGCACTTGCACTGGCATCAAACCCAAGCTGCTCTGTTTGTTCCCAAGAGTAAGAAAATACAGGTAACCATATTAATTCAGTGTTTTGCCCAAAAACCGAAACCGACATTAATATTGCAATTAAAAATGCATTCCACGTAATTTTTTGTCTCATAAAGATAAAGCCCAACATCACTTTTAATGTTGGATTATGTTCCCGAACAATAGCTTTTTCTGAACTTAGGGGAACTGTTTCTTATTGTTTTGGTGCTTTCAGGAGCGGTAGTAAAAGATACTCCCTAGCTGATCTTTTAATTGGTGTAATAGTCTTCTTTTTTTCCGAAACATGAAAGTAGTAAAACAATAAAGCAACTAAGTTTTCAAACCTACTTTTATGAAGTCAACACCAACTCCACTGCTTCTTCACCTAACACTTTTTTCAATCCTTTTAACAATTCATCACTTGGCTCTACCACAAAGTTCCGAACATTCATTTTGATGGGTGCTGTCGCTTCTTTGCTATGTACAGCTAACTTTACCATTGTTGTCCCTTTATTCAGTTCAAATAAAGTCTGCATCTGCATTAAATCTTCTGAGGTGAGTCCCTCTGTACTAATATCTAGTTTCAATCTTAGCCTATCTTGAAATTTCTCGCGTAAATTTTCAACTCGCTCCATATTAGCAACAATCAAACTATTTCCACGATCTCGCATACTGTAGCGACACGTAAAATAGATCACGTTATCTACTTCAAGAAGCGCAGAAAACTTATCGAATTCGTTGCTAAACACACATACTTCTACTGATGAGTGTAAATCTTCAACCATCAGAAAGGCAATCGGACGTCCTTTTTTATCAACAATCTGGCGCTTCCCTGTAATGATAGCAATAAATCTTAACTCAGAGTCATTTTGCAGATTTTGAATAGTTTCCTCTTTCAGGTTTTGCTTTCCAAACAAATTTATATCCTCTTTATATCTATTCAAAGGATGTCCGCTTAGATATAATCCAATAAGATCGCGTTCGTTATTTAGACGCTCAATAGTACTCCATTTTGGAACATCTTTTAATTTGGGTTCCTGAAGAACTCCTCCACCTGCCCCACCACCAAATAAGTTTACTTGGTTTAAGCGTTGCTCTTCTTGCTTGCGAGATGCAAACGCCAAAATATCTTCAACTCCGAATAATAGTTTTGCTCTATTGTCATCCAAATCATCAAAAGCTCCAGCTTGAATTAAACTTTCCAAAGTTCGGCGATTACATACTCTTAAATCCACACGAGATGCGAAATCAAACACACTTTTAAATAACCCATTTTCTTCGCGCTCCTCAACTATATGAGCAATGGCTGATGACCCAACTCCTTTGATGGCAGACATTCCGTATTGAACACGCCCATCCCGAGCTGTAAATTTTCCTCGAGCTGTATTGATATTTGGTGGATCTAGGGGGATATCCATTTTCTGGCATTCTTCGATAAATGAAGCCACTTTTTTGATATCACTCATGTTGTGTGTCATCACCGCAGCCAAATATTCAGCAGGGTAATTTGCTTTAAAATACATGGTGTGGTACGCAACTACCGAATATGCCGCAGAGTGTGATTTATTGAACCCGTATCCGGCAAACATCGCCATCTTATCGAAGACTTCTTTTGCTGTTTTTTCATCGTAGCCTAGTTCTTTGGCTTGTCGGACAAATTTTTCTTCCTCAGGTGGCAGAAGTTCCGGCTTTTTCTTACCCATAATTCGGCGAAGCACATCTGCTTCACCCAATGAATAGCCACCCATTTGCTGTGCAACTTTCATGATCTGTTCCTGATAAATCATGATTCCGTACGTATTTTCTAAGAGAGGAATTAAATCATCATGATCGTACTCTACCTTTTCACGTCCATGTTTTCTTTCGATATAATTGGGAATAAATTGCATAGGGCCTGGTCGATATAAAGCGTTCATTGCAATTAAATCGTTGATATCGGTAGGCTTTAAATTATGAAGATGTTTTCTCATACCTTCACTTTCAAACTGGAAGGTTCCGAGTGTCCCACCTTTTTGATACAACTTATAAGTAACAGAATCATCTAATGGAATATCATCTAGGTTGTACTCCTTACCATGATTTTCCTTTACAAAACTAATGGCTGTTTTCAGAATAGACAGAGTTTTCAATCCTAGAAAATCCATCTTTAGCATTCCGGCGTACTCAATTACACTTCCATCAAATTGTGTAACAGTAAGATCGGCGTCTTTTGCGGTACTTACGGGGATGAATTCTGTTAAATCATCAGGAGCAATGATAATACCTGCAGCATGAATCCCGGTGTTTCGAACCGAACCTTCTAAGACATGCGCCATTTTCAGCGTTTCAGCTTCTAGTCCTTCTCCAGCTTTGATATCTCGAAGCTCTTTCATTTCCTTAAAGGCATCGTCAAGAGAAGTACCTGGACGTTCAGGAATCAATTTGGCAATTCGATCAGCATCAGACAGCGGAAGATCCAGCACACGGGCAACATCCCGAACGGAAGATCGTGCAGCCATCGAACCAAAAGTGATGATATGCGCTACCTGATTTTTACCATATTTATTTACTACATATTCGATCACTTTCTGTCTGCCATCATCATCAAAATCGATATCAATATCAGGCATCGAAACACGCTCGGGATTCAGAAAACGCTCAAAAAGTAGATCATATTTCAGTGGATCTATATTCGTAATTCCGGTACAAAAAGCGACTACCGAACCTGCTGCAGAACCACGACCGGGACCAACATAAACACCCATATCTCTTGCTGCAGCTATGAAATCTTGAACGATCAAAAAATAACCCGGAAATCCCATGTCTTTGATGATTCCCAACTCGAGCTCGATTCGATCTTTAATTTCATCGCTAAAATCTGGATATCGGGTTTTCGCGCCTTCTAACGTTAGATGTTTAAGGTAGTCATCTTCATTTTCGAAGCCCTCAGGAATATCGAATTTTGGAAGAATTACTTCTCGAGCAAGCTTTATTGGCTCAATCTTATCAACAATTTCTTTTGTATTTGCAATAGCTTCAGGCATATCTGGAAATAGCTCGACCATTGCATCGGTATCTTTGAAATAGAATTCCTCATTTGGGAATCCGTATCTAAACTCTCTACCCTTTCCAATCGGTGTACCTACTAATGTGCCGTCATCAATACAAATAAGTGCATCATGTGCTTTAGCATCTTCTTCTTCTAGATAGAACGCATTATTACTGGCAACTAGCTTCACGCCATACTTTTCGGAAAACTCCTTAAAAACTTGGTTAACACGTTGCTCCTCATCGAGCCCATGATTGATTACTTCGAGGTAGAAATCATCCCCAAATATTTCCATCCACCACTTTAATTCTTCTTCAGCAAATTCTTCGCCTTTGTTCAGAATTAAGTCTCCCAGTAAACCCCGAGTATTTCCACTAAGACAGATTAAATCTTTACTGTATTTCTTAATTACTTCCTTATCAACCCGTGGAAATTTGTAGTAATATCCTTCGGTAAAACCAACAGAGCAAAGTTTAGCAAGGTTTTTATAACCATCCATATTCTTCGCCAACATTGGAATCTGATACATCCTATCTCTGTTTTCACGCGTAAATTTCTTTTGATTCCGATCATCTACCACAAAAAACTCACATCCTACAATGGGTTTTATTCCTTCGGCATGAGCGGCTGAAACAAAAGCGAACGCTCCATACATATTGCCTTTATCGGTTAGTGCTACAGCCGGCATTCCCAGTTTTTTGGCTTTGGCTACCAATTCTTTTACTCCAGCAGTGGCCTGAAGTACCGAGTATTTTGAGTGACAGTGGAGATGCGTAAATACTACGTCTTCGTCTAGTTTAACCTCAACCTTTTGGTTCGACGAATCGTCCGTGGTACTCGCTTCTGTGGTCTCCTCTTTTTTTTTAATACGTGAAGGCGATACTAAATCAATGTAATTTTCCCGAACGATATAACTCTGAGAAGATTCATACAGTTTTGCATCTAATGGAAAGTTTACGTTGATCACCCCAAGTCGAACCAGTTCTAAAAACGCACGGGTTGTCGCTTCTACATCGGCTGCAGCATCGTGAGCATCTTCAAAATTTTTGCCAAATAATTTATGATGAAGTTCGCCCAGAGTAGGCCACTTAAATCCTCTCGCACTTGGTATTGCTACGTACTCTGTACTTTCATCTTTAGTATCGATCTTGGGTTTATCCATGATCGCGGATGCAATTTTCTTCCGAAGATATTCAGCACCCATAATATTCTCATCGAACGATACATTGTGCCCGATTAAGAAATGTGCGCGATCCATGTCTTTTCTGAATTCCTGTAATACGAATCCGAGATCATGCCCTTCTTCTATTGCCTTTTTGGTAGAAATACCATGAATTTTTTCGGAATTGAAAGGAATAGTAAATCCTTCTGGCTTAACTATATAATTCCCGCTCGACATCAATTTTCCAGTATGATCATGCAATTGCCACGCTAATTGAACCAAACGTGGCCAGTTATCAAAATCGGTAATTGGAGCTGAATAATCTCGTGGAAGACCTGTGGTCTCGGTATCAAAAATCAGATACATATAATGCCTTTACTACGTGCGTGATCTACTGAAAATATCTATTGAATATAGGATTCAAATTGCTCCTTATCTTGAGAAGTTTTCCACAAGTTGTCGACTAACTTATAAATTAGTTAGTTATCGACATTATATTCTAGAAGCTTGAAACGAACACTCCATGGGCTTGTAGTTGAAATATTTGGAACATTGGTATATCTATAGCTAACCAGACCAATCTCTTTTTCTAGAATACTATGGCTAGAATAAGTTGGATCCAATTCTAGATCATAGTTATATCCATTACGAACTGTTACGTTTTCAAAAAAGTTTAAATTATATCTAAAAAGTGATCCAAGTTGTCCATAAGGTGAAACTCTAACAAAATTATTCTTTCTATCATCGATATTAATGCTACCATCTTCTTTAATCGTTATAAAAAAGTGTGATTCATAATCGTTGTAGAGTGTTGTATCAGAAGCCCAATTAAAGACTTCATACCCATTCCTGATTTCTTTAATGGTATAAATAGTATCAGAACCTGAGGTTTCGAGACTTTCAACCATCCATTCGGAATCATAGTTAAGAACATTGTCTGGCTGACCTGCATCTGTAAACACTCCTGAAACAGAATACTTCCAGTAATTGCCAATATTCAAAGGTAAAAAATCTGCTTTTGGGCCTTTCAGTTCAATTTGTGGGTTTGCACTACTGCTTATTAAAATTTCTTTTCGGGGATTATAGAATCCATCAATATGGGCTTCAATGGTTTGAATCCCTGGGTCAATTCTATCTATCATAAATTCACCGTTATTATCTGTGTTATATAATACACCATTTATTAATACAGATTTATTTTTAACTGGATAAGAAGTGGACTTGTACTTATAAAACAACCTCCCATTGATGTTCATGTACTCATTTGGCTCAAAATAAATATTAACATCTTCCATGGTATCAACTCGAAATTCTAATGATGTTGTTTCAAACTTATCACTTGAAATAGTTACTTCTACCAATTCGCCTTTTTCAATAAATGGTATCGAAACCCGTCCCTCATGGATATATCCTGACTCACGCTCGTTCACCAAAACAGATCCATTTTCAAATTTTACTGTATCCTTGTTCGATATTTCATTAATGTTTACATGAACTGTGTATATATAATATTCAGTTCCAAATTGAACTTGCTGGAATGTAGTATCAATAAAAACAGACCCAGCATGAATAATCTCTTCTGTAATCGCTCTATAATCATATAATCCAAACTCTATATCCTCTAAAATAAATCTAGCACCAGAATAGCTTACCGATTCATATGATTTCCCATCAATTTCCAAGATCATCCCTATAAAAAGGCCAATATCTCGAACCTTTTCCTCATTTATTATCATGTAAAAATCTAGCTCAACCTGATCTAAAATTTTTAGATCATTTTCATCTGGAGCAGTTGTTTCATGACAACTCAATAGTACTATAAATAGCACAAAAGCTAGATGTCTCTTTGTTATTTTATTCGGATGATTGACTTCAAATATAGGTGCACTAAAAAAGTATCTTCTCATTATGAAATGACTTTATTTTCTCAAGACTTAGCAAAGGTATAAAATTGATAACTTAAGTCCGATATTAAATTTCTGATTTTAAATATTATTTCTTTTTCCGGAGCCATTTACCTCTTGTTTGAACTGAATAATTTTTCCTAAATTCTCAAAAAAAAAGTTTACTTTTCCATTATATACACATATAATGTACATATAAATTATATGCGAAAAGGACCGCAAAATGACAGACCTAAAATCATACTCTACATTAGCAAATAATGCTGATTCTGAAATGCTTAAGCTATCCCGAAAGATTGAAACAGGCTTCCCTTCTCCCGCAGGAGATCACCTTGAAAAAGCATTAAGCCTTGAAGATTTAATTGTACGTCGACCAACCTCTACATTTTATGTGCGAGCGGAAGGAAATGCCATGATAGCATCGGGAATTCATGATGGGGATATCCTTGTCATTGACCGATCTCTTACGGCTCGAAATGGGTCTGTTATTGTTGTTTCATTGGATGAGGAAGTACTTATTCGTCGGTTAGCAAAAAAAGGAAGTCGTGTATTTTTAGTATCTGGAGATGTTAGATATGCTCCCATTCCCATTGGAAAAGAAACTAACTGGATGGTTTGGGGAGTGGCAACTCATTTGATTCATCGTTTTAAAGACGTGGTTGAATAAGTACAAAAGGTACTCAAATGCACAATGTTTAATTTTAAATAAGGCTCAATAATGATGACTACAATTAAAACTTATAGGGATTTACGAGTTTGGCAAAAAGCCATGCTTTTAGTGAACAAAGTGTATAAGATATCAATCAATTTTCCTGATACTGAAAGGTATGCGCTTACAAGTCAAATAAGGATGAGCGCTATTTCAATTCCTTCTACTATTGCTGAAGGATATGGAAGACGTTCAACAGGAGATTATATCTTATTTCTTAATACCGCAATGGGTTCTCTCTTTGAGTTTCAAACTCAAATTGAAATTGCTCTCAATCAAAGCTACCTAAATAAAGCAATGTTTGATTTGATTTATGAAGATAGTCGCGAAATTGAGCGAATGATAAATAGTCATATTAGGAAAATAAGTTAACTATGTGCCTTAGTATTTTCGCCCCTTATGACCTATGGATTTAAAATCCCTTAAAAAACCTGAGTCTCTAGCTTTTGCAATGGTAGATTGCAACAACTTCTATGCATCTTGTGAGCGAGTTTTTGATCCAACTTTAATTGGGAAACCTATCGCCATTTTATCGAATAATGATGGATGTGTAATTGCTCGATCTCAGGAGGCCAAAGACGTGGGTGTTCCAATGGGTGCACCAGAATTCAAACATCGACATGAATTTAAAAAAAATGGGGTGGCCGTTCGATCTTCTAACTATGCTTTATATGGAGATATGTCGCACCGAGTAATGGAAACGTTACGTTACCTGACGCATGATATTGAAGTGTATAGTATTGATGAAGCCTTTGCAGAACTATCGACTAATATATATGCCGATCTCACTGAATATGGACACGTAATACGAGAAACTATTTTAAAATGGACTGGACTTCCCGTTTCAGTGGGAATTGCACCCAGCAAAACACTTGCAAAGATTGCCAATCATATGGCTAAGAAAAATCCAGAGTATAGTGGAAGCCTCGATCTTAGTAATCATCCCAATATCGATTTTTTCCTTGAAAACACTCCCGTTCAAGAGGTTTGGGGTATTGGACAAGGGCTTACCATTCGGCTAAATAGATATGGAATTAATAACGCTTTGGAGCTCAAAAAAACTATTACAAATAAAAAATGGGTACGGAAACATCTTGCAGTAACTGGATTGCGCACAGTATTAGAATTAAATGGATTTCCTTGCTCTGGACTAAGTGAAGGCAGAGACTCGCGAAAAGGAATTTTAACTTCCCGAATGTTTGGCAAGCCCTTATATGCACTTTCAGACGTGCAGGAAGCCGTAGCTACTTTTGTAAGTCGTGCCGCCGAGAAGCTACGAGCACAAAAATCGGTAGCCTCAAATATTCACGTTAATTTGATTGGGGATAAGTACGAGAATATTCGTGGGAAATATAAATTCAGCGCTGGGTATCCAATGAAAGTCCCAACAGCACACACTCCAACTATGATTAACATTGCCAAAGCACTTACCGCTCATGCCTTTGAAGAAGGACGTAAATACAAGAAGGCTGCGATTATGCTTACTGGAATTGTTCCTAACGATGAAGTACAAATGGATTTGTTTGATCCAGAATTTTATACCCATAAGCAGTTCAAGCTTATGGAATCGATAGATTTCATTAACTCGAAATTTGGGCGAAATCATGCTGCTTTTGCGGCTACTGGATTACATAAAAAAGGAGATCATCGTAATAAATGGCTGATGAACCAAAACTATCTGAGTAAACGATACACTACGCGATGGGATGAGTTGTTGGTAGCAAAAACGGAATTCTGATGTTCGAGTGTTGTCATTTCGAACGAATGTGAGAAACCAATAAACTTTATCCTCAAAAGAAATGTATTCGATGTATCAATCTCGTAGATTTAGGAAATATACGATTGACTCAGATTCGTCCAGCTGAAGCCTTCGCAAAGCCCATTAAATTAAAAAATGTCACTACTACTTATCGCCAAAAACCGGGATATGAATCCATGGAAAGAAGCTCTTCTTGAGGAAGATTCCAATCTGGATGTTGAAATATGGCCAAAGGTAGAAAACAAAGAGAGAGTTACGTTTGCGGTGAGTTGGAGACATCCTGAAAAAGTGTTAGATGGATTTCTTAATCTAAAAACAGTGACTTCCCTTGGCGCCGGAGTTGATCACCTTTTAAAGGATGAAGTAATTGCAAAATCGGTGAAACTGGCTCGAGTTATGATTCCTTCCTTGAAATCTCAAATGTCGGAATATGTGTTAAATGCGATTCAGAATTATCGCTTTCATACATCAAGATATGTTGACCAAAAGCAGGAGGGATTTTGGAGTAAGCACGATCCTATTCCGAAAGAAGAGTGCACGGTTGGAATTTTGGGATTAGGTGAAATGGGTTCTACTGTTGCTAGTTCATTAGTAGTTAATGGATATTCGGTTGTTGGTTGGGCGAAATCTAAAAAAGAGATCGAAGGAGTTCACTGTTTTTGGGAAGGTGAATTGGATGAGTTTCTAGCTCAAACAAATATTCTGGTTTGTTTGCTTCCCCTTACTATACAAACTTCAGGAATATTAGAACTCAATCTTTTTAAAAAACTTAAAAATCCTTCTTTTTTAATTAATGTAGCTCGTGGAAGTCATTTGGTTGAAGAAGATCTAATTTACGCGTTAGACACTAGATTGTTGAAAGGTGCTTGTCTAGATGTTTTTGAAGAAGAACCTTTACCGGGAAATCACTTATTCTGGAACCGTCCGAACATAATGATTACACCACATATTGCTTCAATTACTGATCCGAAAGAAGCGGCTAAACAGATTATAGAAAACTATAAACGAAGTCTTTCCGGAATGGAGTTATTGAATGAAGTGGATAGGGAAAGAGGTTATTAATACCTCTTAAGAAAATAACTTCACAACAAAATAACCAACCCAAACAAATAAGAGACCAAGTAACACTTGTCCGCCCACATTTAATAAAGCGGCCATCATTTCTCCTTCTCTGCCTAAAAGAAACGTATCGTTGATGAAGGTAGAAAAGGTGGTAAATCCTCCCAGAAAACCCACAAAAATGAACAGACGGAGTTCAACATTCATCCAGCCTTTGAGTTCAAAAATTCCGGCAAGTAAACCGATCAGCAAACAACCAACAATATTAACAATGAAAATCCCAAATGGGAATTGTTCTGGTTTGATGTATTCATCTACTGAAACAGCCAGTAAGTAGCGACTGGTAGCACCTAAAAATCCTCCAGCACCAACAGAAAGAAGGCTGATCAGACTAAAATTCATTGAACTAAACTTTTACTGAATGAACCCAGCCGTGTCTGTCTTCTAACTTTCCGTATTGGATTCCAGTAATCTCGTCAAAAAGTCGTTGAGCAAAATCACCAACTTTTCCGGAACCAATATTTATAGTTTTCCCTTTATGCTGAATTGATCCCACTGGAGAAATAACCGCTGCAGTTCCTGAACCAAATACTTCTTTTAATGAACCATTTTCTGAAGCTTCAAACACTTCGTCTATAGAGATTTTACGCTCTTCAACTGTATAGCCCCATTCATCGGCTAACTTAGTAACCGATCTGCGAGTTACACCAGCTAAAACAGATCCTGTCAACTTGGGTGTTACTAGCTTATCACCAATTAAAAAGTGGATGTTCATTGTTCCCACTTCTTCAATGTACTTATTCTCGATAGCATCTAACCAAAGTACTTGAGTGTAGCCTTCTTGTTGGGCTTTGCGAGCAGGAAGAAAACTTGCAGCATAGTTACCGGATGTTTTTGCTTCTCCGGTTCCACCTTTTACCGCACGAACGAAACCATCAGGAGTTGTTAAAGAAACTGGATTAAAACCTTCTGCGTAATACGCCCCAACTGGTGAAGTAATGATGTAATAACTATACACATCAGATACACGAGCCGCGAGATAGTCATCACTTGCAAAAATTACAGGACGAATATACATGGCAGTTCCTGACTTTTTTGGAATCCATTTTTTATCCAGACGGATTAGTCCTTCAAGAGCCGCAATGAAAGTTTCATAGTCTGTTTCAGGAATACACATTCTTCTGCAAGATTTATTGAATCTCTCGAAATGTACATCTGGACGGAAAATATTTACCGTTTTTTCATCCACATAAAATGCTTTCATTCCTTCAAAAACTGCCTGACCATAGTGGAATATATTTAATGCTGGAGAAACCTCAATTTTACCGAATGGTTTTATGTTTGGCTCTCCCCAAACTCCATTTCGGAACTCCATCTCAAACATATGATCTCCGAATAACCTTCCAAATTGCAGGTTTTCGAAGTCTACTTCTCCAATTCTACTGTATTCAGCTTGTTCTATTTTCAATGCGGGTTTTGTAAGTATATCGTTCATGGCTTCTAATTCTAAAATCTTTACAACTGTGGGCAACTATAAAGGTAACATTTTCTAGCTTTTTAAACATCACCCAGTACTTTGCATTGCTGCAGCAATTCCATTGATATTCAGAAATATAAGTTCCGTTAATTCTGCTTTCTCTTCATCTGTTTTTACTGTTTCCCACCTTTTCAGTAATTCTGACTGAATAATATTAAGTGGGTACGTAAATGGATTTCTGAATAAAATCGAGCGTTGAATTACAGGATTGTGATCTAGAATATTCTCTGTCCCAGCAATACTAGTGATTCCTTTTACTGCAAGATCTAAATCAGCAATAATTTTATCATGGAAATAGTGATCTTTTGGATCATTATAGATGGTAGAAGTTGCGATATGAGTTCGAGCAATTTCACGTTGAGAGTTATTCATTACTGTGTAAAAGAATCTCCACTCTTTCTGCCAACGGGTAATAATCTCTTTTCCATCGGGATATTTCTCAAATACAGTTGACAACCCTTTTCCAATACCATACCAGCCAGGAACATTATACCGAACTTGAGTCCAAGCGAATACCCAAGGTATTGCCCTTAACCCATCAAATGTAAGTTTTCCGCCAGAACCGCGAGTAACTGGGCGCGATGCAATAGGAAGCTTCCCAATATGCTCAATAGGCGTTATCCCAGAGTACCAATCCCAAAATTTGGTGTCATCAATAAGCTTGCGATAGGAATCCATGGTAGTTTGAGCTAATTCCTGCATCATATCCCACTCGTAGTTGGAATCACTTAAATATCCAGGTTTGTCTTTCTGAGCCATAGTAACCTGCACCATTGCATTTACCAGTTGCTCCAAATGACGATGTGCAATTGAAGTAAGTGAATACCTGAAAGAAATCACTTCTCCTTGTTCTGTGAATCTAATTCGACCATTATTTGCAACAGGAGGCATTGCAACAATCGCTTTGTTTGATTGACCTCCACCTCGCCCTACCGTTCCGCCTGTACCGTGAAATAATCGAAAGTCTATTCCATATTTTCGGCAAACCATTCCAAGATCATACTGGGCTTTATTTAGCGCCCAGTTTGCCATCCAGTAACCACCATCTTTGTTACTATCAGAATATCCTAGCATAATTTCTTGGAAATTGCCACGAGCTTCGATTTGCTTGGCAAATAATTCATGCTCGAACATTTCTGCCATAATCTCACTACTTGCACCTAAATCTTCGATGGTCTCGAACAGTGGAACTACATCTAACATAGTTTCTACTTTTCCATTTGTGATGCTCCACAAACCTAGTTCTTTAGCAATAATCAATACTTCGAGCATGTCGCTTACGCCATGAGTCATACTAATGATATAACTTCCAAAGGCGTTTGGATCGAGTGTAATGATATCTCGAATCTCTTCAAAAACAGTCATTACTTTGCTCGCCACTTCAGAGCGTTTGCTTTTAAAGGGACTTAAAGGTCTTGGGTTTTGAAGCTCTTTCATAAGAACTACAATCTTTTCTTGTTCAGATAGATGGGTATAACCATCCATCACTTTACCTAAACTCAACATCTCCTCAACCGTTTCTTCATGTAACCGGCTGTGTTGACGAATATCTAGTGCTGTTAAGTGAAAACCGAACGTTTTAGCTGTGATTAATAAATCCTGAAGTCTGCCCTGCTCACTTAACCCAGCTAAATTATTTTCGATTAGGCTAGTTCTAATAAGTTCTAAATCCGTTACGAAATCTGCTGCCGTATATTTTGTTGAAATCTTTAGCACATCTTCTTTTTCACCTGAGATAGCATCCAATTGTTCACGGATATATTGCATCATATGAGTGAGCTTCCGACGATATGGTTCTCGTTGATATCGTCTTTCATACAAATCACTTAATGGATTTGCAGTTTCCTCATCTCTTAGTGATAATCTCAAACCATCCGAAATCTTCGTCTCTTTATAGGAAACACTCAAATACCTTCTCAAGTGATCGAGCTTTCTTAGATACACATTTAGTGCTGTTTTCCGTTGCTCGACAACGGTTTTCCAGGTAACTGAAGAGGTTACATTTGGATTTCCATCTCTGTCACTTCCTATCCAAGAACGATATTTTAATACAATCGGGATATCACCAGATTTGCCGTAGTATGTTTCTAAAGCAAGTCGTATATCTTTATAAAGTGTCGGTACTACATCCCAAATAGTATGCGTAAAAAAGAATAAGCCGTTCTCAACTTCATCCTCAACCGACATTCGTTCTGCACGAACTTCATCGGTCATAAGAAGTAGCTTCATTTGATTTAAAATCTCTTTTTTTAGAAACTTTTTTTCGTCTTCGGTATGTAAATCACTTCCAACATTGGCAATCATTTCACTGATTTCATGCTGTTTCGTTAGCACACTTCGTCGCCTAGCTTCGGTAGGATGTGCCGTAATCGTAGGTTGGATATCCATGGTTTCGAATACACCAATTGCCTGTTCTAGCGTGTATCCAGCCTGCTTCATTCGATAGACCGCTTCTAAAATACTTTCATTTCTTGGACTTTCTTCCGTCTCTTCGAATTCACGTTGTCGATTTATTCGACTAATTTCATGTTGCTCTAACGAATTCACCAAATGGAAAAACGTAGTATAAATTCTGAGATATTCTTTAATATCTTTGCTTGGCAACCCAGCGGCAAGTTTTCGAAGCTTTGCAAGTTCTGCATCATCTCCTTCATCAAGAGCTTTTACACTATCCAGCGGAAATTCTCCTAAAATTCTGATGAAATCCTCACCTGATCGTTCGTTACTCAACTTCTCTAAAATTTGAGTAAGTGTGGCTATATGATTAGCCAGGTTTTCATTGATTTTACTTTTATCAGCGAGTTCTTGTACGGTAGATTCCCAATGCATCTGCTACTTCTTGTCTGTTTAGTCTTATTATGAGTATGTGAGCATAGAATGTAACTAATAATTCTCCCTTTTTTAATTATGGGATCAATAAGTTTTGAGTTTTTTGAATTTCTTGAGAAGCATTGCTAATTAATCAGCACTCCTTTGGATATTAATCTTCATTTTTACCCTTGCTCCAATGCTCTGCGTTGGAGCAATAAGTTACTATTCAGAGCATCGTAACTAGGAGCGAATTGTAATCGGGATTTTCGACACCCCTCGAAAAGTCCAAAGTACCTGTTTGGACTTTTATCTCCCCTCAAGGGGAGACTTTCTAACTAGCACTTTCAAATAAATGAAAGCAATACTAACCTGATTTCAATCTAAGAAAATGCTTCTCAAAAGTCATTCAGAACGAGCCTCATTGAAAGCAAGGCTAAGTGATGAATCTACACATCTGCCTAATAATCATATTTTTATTTGTGCAGACTCTTCGCTCTTAGTTCTTGTTCTTATATAATTCGATGACAGTTTTCTTTTTAGGTCATTCTGAGCGAAAGCGAAGAACCCTGTCGGATGTGTGCATCGTTTTTCCTCTCAATTCATTTTCTTGTACGGAACCTCTCTTTCACAAGAGTAACCCACCATTTAGAAAGACGGTTGATAGAGCATTATCACAACAATGGGAATCCTTTGTTATGGAAACCAGATAATTTCATGACGAGGACGCCTCATCTCGCCAAGGTCCTTCGGAGGTATCCTCAGGATGACCCTAATTGAGATTTGGGAAAAGCTAAAACTAATCAATTCCCAAATTCTGACAACTAATTATCTAACATCTAGAGGAATGACTAACTTACCCTTGCTCCAATGCTCTGCGTTGGAACAATAAGTTACGATTCAGAGCATCGTAACTAGGAGTGAATTATCTAACTTCTACAAGAATAAATTAAAACACGAATTATGAAAAAAAGATGCGCTTGGTCCGAAGGCCAATTTGAAGAATATGTCACTTACCACGATGAAGAATGGGGAGTTCCTGTTCATGACGACCGTACACACTTCGAGTTTTTAATTCTGGAAGGAGCTCAAGCTGGCTTAAGTTGGGCAACCATTTTAAAACGGAGAGAAGGATATCGTACTTCTTTTGCTGATTTCAATCCCGAGATCGTTGCCTCCTATGATGAACAAAAGATTCAAGAATTGCTTCAGTTTGAAGGAATTATCAGAAATAAACTGAAAGTGCGTGGTGCTGTTACAAATGCCCAAAAATTTCTGGACGTACAAAAAGAGTTCGGAAGCTTTGATGCCTATATTTGGAACTTCGTAAGTGGTACACCTAAAGTGAATCATCCCAAGACGATGAAAGATGTCCCCGCGACTTCGCCCGAATCAGACGCTCTTAGTACAGATTTAAAAAAACGTGGATTCAAATTTGTAGGTAGTACTATTATGTATGCTCACATGCAGGCTTGTGGACTTGTGAATGATCACACCCTGGATTGTTTTAGGTATGGGGAAGTATAAGAATTTTATTGAAACTAACATTTTCCCGAGGCTCATGATTTAAATTGCTTTAGAGAAATTTTTTATAGATTCTTGTCCGGATAATAATTTGTTAGCTGGATTACAACGTGATAATCAGTATTAAGTATCCTTTACTTATTCTTTCAATAGAATATTTCATCAACAGCTATTAGTATTGTAAATGAATGCACCTCTTTTAAAAATACGTTAGTAATAATTACCATGATTAAGGAAGTTGAACAATATTTTTATATTCTTATTTGTGTCCTAATTTTATCGTGTAACAGAGCAGGCAAAGTTGAAAATGGAATTGGAACACAATTTGATTACAGAGCAGGAAAATTTATTATCACTAACTATCTAGACAATGTAGGCTCTCTATTATTAATTGATGAAAGAGATTTACAAGTAACTCAAATCTCTTCACCTGATATTGGATATGACGTATTACCTAGGTTTTCCAATGATGGCTCGAGAGTTTTATTCCTTCGGGTTTTATTCAATGACCATGAACAGATTCTTGAGTACAATCTAAATTCAAAAACAACAGAACTAATTATAGATTCTGTCAAGTTTGTTACTAACCTCGCTTATTCTAGTAACGATTCATCAGCCTACGTAATTTTAGCTAAAGAATTTGAAAACTACTCTCCAATTGCACCAAAAGGTTTACATAAGACTGATCTTTATGATATCAATCTGCAAAGCCAAAAACTGACGAAACTTAGCAATTTAGAAGCTTACTCACTGCATAGTTTGTATATACCTAACCAAGGAAATAAAATATTTATGACAACTTTTGGGGCTAAAACTATTGATTATAATGGAATTACTTCATTCGATATCTATCAAAGAAAAATTACCCCATTCCAAATTGCTAACTCACCGAGATCTCCTGTAAAAGATTCTTTTCAACTAATCTCTCTATCAGAAGAAACAGCTATATATGAAGCACCTTATGAAATTTATGAGCACAACCTTGAGCAAAACATCAGCAAATTAATACTTCGTACTCCAGACAATTCTCATTTTAATACTATAAAAATTGATTCTACTGAAAACAAAGTCACATTTAGTACTAGTTTGGGAAATTTCTATCATTATTTTATTGATTCAGATTCGCTTCAACAGGTCAAACTTAATCGAATCTTAAATGGCGGATAATTATGACAAACCCCCAAGATGTTTTAAGTCTGTGACTTAAAACTGTAATACCAGCAAGTTTGTAACTTGGGTAATATTAACATGATCGAGAGAATCAAATATCGTTCGAAGGAATAAATCCCTTCTCTGGTGCACTCAACACTGAATCAAAGTAAACAAGCGAAGGGTTTCAATCCTTCGAGGTTGGATTAAGGAAACATATACTCTGCTTCGTGATGCGTTCTCAGAAGCTCCAGCTTCTTATAAGATTGAGTCTCGATCAAAATAATTTATTGTAACTTCCGACCTCTTCCCTAGCCCTTCTCCTTCACAAGGAGAAGGGAGCTCACCGATTTCTGTTCGGAGTTGTATTGAAAAGTCTCTTCACCTTTAGAAGAAGAGGAATAGGAGGAGGTAAAATTAAGCATAGAGTTTAAAAAGCTGAAATAAATTCAGCATGACAACCAAATCTGTTTTAATTTAAATTTATGACCTCTACTCAAGATTCAACTAGCCAACAAGAAAAATTACCAAGAAAATTAGGCGTTTGGGGGCTTTGGCTACTCGTTGTAAATGGATTAATAGGCGCCGGAATATTTGGGCTACCAAGTGGTGCAAGTGCTTTAGCCGGTGAATACAGCGTTTGGGTTTATGTATTGTGTGCTCTTCTTATTCTTCCAGTAATTCTATGTTTTGCTGAACTGGGAAGTTATTTCAGAGGTACGGGTGGTCCCGTTCGATATGGAACAGAAGCTTTTGGCCCGTTCGTTGGCTTCCAAAGTGGATGGTTATACTATTTTGCTCGAATGATATCTTTTTCTGCGAATTCAGTGTTGTTAGTAGAAAGTATTGGATATTTCTATGCTCCTGCTGGTGAGGGAATCGGACGTATAATTTGCCTGGCATTAATTTGTGGGAGCCTTACACTCATCAATGTACTGGGATCAGTAGAGTCTATCCGTTCACTTGCCGTATTTACTTTTGTTAAGTTTTCGGTGTTGATTCTCCTCATTTTTGGGGGGCTGGTATTGCTTGGAGGCGAACTCCTTCCCTCTTTTGATTCCCCAACTCCATCAGGTGGTGACTTAGGTGCTGCAGTTCTTCTAATGATCTATGCTTTCGTTGGATTTGAAGGTGGTGTAGTTCCTGCTGGAGAGGCTAAAAATCCAAATAAAGATATGCCTCGTGCTTTAATTTTCGCACTAATTTCCATTGTTTTCTTATACATGTTGATTCAGCTAGTAGCAGAAGCTGCCGTACCAGATTTAGCTTCTTCTGATTCTCCTTTGCTAGATGCATCCGCTGCTTTGTTTGGAGAAGTTGGTGCGATCATTTTAATGATTGGAGTTGCCACTTCGGTAACAGGCAATCTAGTGAGCAATATGTTTTCAACCCCTCGTCTTACCTATGCTCTTTCACTAGATAACTCTCTACCAAAATGGTTCGGAAACGTTCATCCAAAATTTCTAACTCCATCAAATTCAGTGCTCTTTTTTGGAGTTTGTACATTTGTTGGCGCGGCATTAGGTTCGTTTACTGCATTAGCGGCAATGACGGTTCTTGCTAGGGTATTCTTTTATATTATTACTTGTGCAGCCATTCCAAAGCTCCGTCCAAAGTTTAAAGGGGAGAACACCTTTACGCTTAAGGGTGGTTACTTGATACCTATTTTAGGAATCATCGCCTGCCTTTGGTTGATGTTTCAAGTCAGTTTATCCAATATCTGGATGACGACGATTTTTATAGCAATTGGTAGTGGATTGTATTGGTTGGCGCGTAGAAATTCTTGAATTTATTTTGTAGTTAGATTAAAAACTGGAGTTATTTTTTCATGGCACTTTTGTGCGTACAATAGTACCCAAAAACCGCCTGAAGAAATGAAGATCGCAACTTCATTAACCGTTGATATTCTTTCTTTAACTGGGTACTTCCAAACCACCAGTTTTCTGATTACCCCACTTCTTCTGTTTTAACTAAAACAAATTATTTCCTAGAATATACAGGCCCATTACCACAAGGAAATAGCCGAATCCTTTTTTTAGGGATTGTTGTGGGATTTTTTGACTAAGCTTTCCACCTACAAAACTTCCGAATATTCCAATTACTGTAAATACTGCAAGCAATTCCCAGTTTACATTTAGTTTTTCGAGCCGAAGCACGTCCAGATATTTATAGAAACCTAAAGAGCTCTTTGCGGCAATAATAAAAAGACTTGTGCCAACAGCTACTCGCATACTTAATCCGCCAATAATTACCAGTGCTGGGATAATCAAAAATCCCCCACCTACTCCAACAAGGCCTGTTAAAACACCTACCACCAAACCTTCAATTATCAAAAGCCATTTTGGAGCTGAATGTCCCTCTTCTTTCTCTAGCACTTTCCCATTTCTGATCATCATAAAAGCAGCAAGAATCATCACTCCAGAAAAAATCAGTAGTTGTGTATTACCAGATAAAAACTGTGAAAGCGTAGCACCACCATAAGTTCCTGCCATGCCAGGAATTCCAAAAAAGAAGACGCTTTTCCAGTCAACTTCTTTTCGAATTGCGTACGGTATAGCGCCTACTAAACTTATTGAAGCTACTATTCCAAGGGATTCGGCTATGGCCACTTTTTCAGGTTCGCCAACTAGATAAATAAGTACGGGCACTGTAAGAATGGAGCCACCTGAACCTAATAGTCCAAGTGAGATTCCTATTAATAAAGCACCCAAAAAGGCCCAAAACATTATTTAACCTCAACTAGAAAATTATTTTTAGCGAGCCATGGTTCTACTGCATCGTCAATAAATTTTACTTCCCAGCCCTTGGCTTCCAAAAGTGCTGATGCAAACGAAGCACGATTTCCTGATTTACAGTGAACTAATACTGGTTTATCTGTTGGAATCTCATTCATTCTGTCTAGTAATCTAGTATGTGAAATATTGATAGCTTCGGGATGATGACCAGCATCAAATTCGGATTTTTTACGTGCATCAATCAATGTATAGCCACCCTCTTTCATCAATTGATCTGTTCTCTCAAAATCAATTTTTTCGGTAGAAACTACGTCTGCTTCGCTTAGTTCATCAGGCGTAGCAAACCCCTTAATATTATCAAGACCGATTCTGATTAAATCAACAACTGCTTCATCCACCTTATCTTCTTCGATAACTAAATAGATGTCTTGATCTTCCTTAACATACGATCCAGCAATAGTATTAAACTGCTTGTTTAAAGTAGCCAACAGAGATCCTTTTAAGTGACCTTTCATAAACTCTGTTCGCTTACGAGTGTCAATGATTACAGAGTTCTCATTCCCCGTTTCCTCAACAATATCGCTAATTCTCATTTTTGACGGCGAGGGGAAATCACCAAGTACTTTAGGACCTAGTTTGTTATCACGTTTCATGCGGGCAAAATATAAAGGTGGTTCGGGTTGACCATCCAAAATGAAATCCACAAAATTTTGCTCAGATACTGCTGAACGAATGGAATTATTAAACTTCTGCTCGTACCCTACTGTTGATTTTGGAACTGCACCCAAAGCTTTGCCACAGGCACTTCCAGCTCCATGTCCCGGCCATAACTGAAGATATTCTGGCATAGTTTTAAACTTTTCCACAGATCTGTATAGTGTTTTCGCAGAACCTTCCATGGCACCTATTTGTCCAGCTGCGGTTTCTAATAAATCGGGACGACCTACATCACCAACAAACACAAAATCACCTGAAAGAATACCCATTGGTTGATCTGTTGCCGCACCATCCGTAACCAAATAACTCACATGTTCGGGAGTATGACCTGGACTGTAAACGGTAGTAAATTTAATATTTCCAATATTGAACTCATCCCCATCTTTTATTAATTGATAGTTGTAATTACTGCCCATCAACCATTCATACTTCCAATCTTTATCTCCTTCATCTGAAGCGTATACCTTCACTCCTTTCTCGGCAAACTCACGTAGACCAGAAAGATAATCGGCATGGATATGTGTCTCAGCAGCTGCAACAATTTTAAGGTTATGCTTCGATGCCAATTCTTCATACCGTTCGATATCTCGCATTGGATCAACGACAATAGCTTCGCCATTTTTTTGGCATCCAATCAAATACGCATATTGCGCTAGTTTCTCTTCAAAAATTTGTTCAAAAAACATTTTACTTCTCTTTTACTCTTACTGTTAACAATTAATGAGGCAATTTGCCTTGTACAATTCCATATGTTCCAGCACCAACAATGGCTGCAATTAAAGGAACAATAAATATCAGATATCCACTACCAATCAATGCATAAAGTGGTCCTGGACATGCACCAACTAATGCCCATCCCAATCCAAATAAAGTCCCACCGATAATATACCGTTTGGTTAGCGTATTATCTTTAAGTTTGATGGATATGTCATGACCTGAAGTGTCCTTGATATTGAATTTTTTGATCAACATAGTTCCGATAAACCCTACGAAAATAGCGGAGCCAATAACTCCATACATGTGAATAGAATCGAATAGAAACATTTCCTGGATTCTGAACCAGGATACTACTTCTGATTTAATCAGAATAAAACCAAATACTATACCTGCTATTATAAATTTCATGTCATTTACCTCAGTTTAAAAGATTTGGCAGGATGAGGTAAGTAGAAATAATCCCACCTACAAAAAATCCAATTACTGCGATTAATGAGGCTTTCTGTAAAGTCGCGAGTCCCGTTATTGCATGGCCAGAAGTACACCCGCCTGCATATCGGGTTCCGAACCCAATCAGAAATCCTCCAACAACAAGAATTAAGAATCCTGGGATAGAAACAAGGTTTGCCCAATTGAAAACTTCGATGGGTACAAAACCACTAAAGTTCGTAATTCCCATTTCTTTTAATGAAATAATCGTATTTGAAGAAAGATCAATTACATATTCTTCAGGAATGAAGAAAGCTGCTAAGACTCCTCCAAATACAATGCCCAAAGAAAGCTGTAAATGCCACTTTCCTTGCTTCCACCAGTCATAATTGAAAAAAGGAAATTTTTTTGGAAGCACTGCAGCACATATATGTTGAAAGCTCGATGAAATTCCGAAAGTCTTATTCCCGATTATTAATATTAAAGGTACTGTTAATCCAATTAGTGGCCCAGCAATATACCAGGGCATAGGTTGTAGTAATAATTCGTACATTTTTTATTTTGTTGAAGTTTTTTTGTTGAGTGAGTGTAAGAGTTTTTGTAAACTTGTTACAACATGTTATGACAAGTTATTTTCAACTGTTAATTATGATAGACAAAAGCATTCCAAGACACCAACAAATTGCGGATCATTTAAGATCTGATATCTTAAACAAAGAATTTACAGCTGGAGATAAACTTCCATCAGAAAAAAGACTTTGTGATTACTTTGATGTAAGCAGAATCACTGTCCGCGAGGCTTTAAAGGCTTTGGAAAACGAAGGTCTTATTTTTAAGAAACAAGGACTCGGAGCTTTTGTAAGTAAGGATAATGACACTCAAAAACTTGTTCAGCTTACCGACTTCTCTGAAGACATGCGCAGAGCCGGATATGAAAGTTCCTCAAAACTGATACGTTTTAAAAAAGTAGAAGCAGTTACTGAAATAAATACCATTCTAGAGCTCCCTCCTTCTTCTCCATTAATTAGAATAGATCGTGTTCGTCTTGGAAACAACAAACCTGTAGCTTTTGATATCACTTGGTTGCCAGGTAGTTATGGGCAACTTTTATTGGATGAAGACTTAACCAATAAAACTATCTACGAAATTTTAGAGGATAGATATTCCATTCCTATTTCAGCAGGCAAATATAAATTCACAGCTGTTTTAGCTGACGAGCATATTGCCAAACACTTAAAGTTAAAAGTAGGAAGTCCAATCTTTGAAATCGATCGATGTTCTCGAACCACAGGAGGTAAAAAAGTGTACTATCAAAAAAGGTATAACAATCCAGAGTATATCTCTTATGAAATTGAATTGTTTCGAAGCGATGATTCTACAGACTCTTGTAAGAATGGTCTCCCATTAAAAGAGTTTATCCCAAAATTTAATCTTTAGCACTTTTTCTAAAGTTCTAAAATTCACATATTCAACGAGTTAAATACAAAAACTAAATTTATTTTCATGAGAGTATACACATCATTTTTAAGTGTTTTCTGCTTTTTAATATTGATGAACCTAGTTTCTCAAATAGCGGTAGCACAAAATCTTGAAGAATTCGAAAAAAAGGTAACCGAATTTACCTTAGATAATGGTCTTCATTTTATCATTATTGAACGCCATGACGCACCAGTAGCTAGCTTCTATACACAAGTAAATGTTGGTGGGATAGATGAACCTGTAGGAAATACCGGAATAGCTCATATTTTTGAACATCTTGCCTTCAAGGGAGATTATTATGTGGGGACAACTAACTGGGAAGAAGAGAAAAAAGTAATTGATAAGATGGATGAAGTGTATAAGGCGTGGTTATACGAGTCTTATGCTACAAATCCAGATACTTCTTTTATGGCTGAAAAATGGACAGAGTTCCAAGCTCTTCAAGAAGAGGCTAAAACCTACGTTAAGAATAATGAGTTTTCGGACATTGTACAACGAAATGGTGGTACAGGAATGAACGCAAGCACACGTTGGGATTTTACCGATTACTTTTATAGTCTTCCTTCAAATAAAGCAGAACTTTGGTTTAGTTTAGAAGCTGGGCGGTTTAAACAACCTACTTACCGAGAGTTTTATGTTGAAAAAGAAGTAGTTCGCGAAGAACGGCGAATGAGAACCGATTCAAATCCAATTGGAAGATTGATTGAAGAGTTTTTAGCCACAGCTTATGCTGCGCACCCTTACGGAAGGCCCATTGTTGGTTGGAATTCTGATATAACGGCTTCAACTATTGAAGATGCTCACGAATTTTATGAAGAATATTATGTTCCGTCTAATATAACTTTTGGCATTGCAGGTGATGTAGATCCCAAAAAAATGAAACAACTTGCCGAAGAATACTTTGGTGAAATGAGAGGGAAAGGTAAAGTTGCTCCTCCTGTTACCACTATTGAGCCGGAACAAAGAGGGGAACGTAGAGTGGTTATTGAAGGCAACTCTCAGCCTGTAATTGTAATGGGCTATCATACTGTATCTGCAACTCATCCCGATTACGAGCCGCTAATTTTACTTGGCAGAATTCTTAGTTCTGGAAGAACATCAATCTTATACAAAAAACTAGTTGTTGAAGATCAGTCTGTTCTTCAACTAGAAAATGCAGAAGGAATTCCTGGTACAAGATATCCAGGTTTATTTCTGTCTTTATTCATTCCTAATGCAGGAGTTGATTTAGACAGCCTTGAGTATTCGATTTATAATGAATTTGACTCGGTGAAAGAAGGTTCTATAACACAAGAGCAACTCGAAAGGGTTAAAACTAACCTAAGAGCAGGCATCATAAGATCGTTAGCAAACAATACTGGTTTAGCCTCTTACTTTGTAAATACACATGTTGAGCAAGGAACCTGGAAAGATGTTTTTAACCAGCTAGATAGATATGAAGCGGTTACACTTGATGACCTACAACGTGTAGCGAATACCTACCTGACAAAGAAAAACCGAACGGTAGGCCTAACAATTAAAACCGATTCTTAATCACTTTTTAAAGTACAAGCGAGATTATTATGAAACGCACTATTCTATTTTTATTTATGATGCTGCTATCGGTTACTGCCATGGCACAAAAACGCTATGATGAAATCAAGTATCCTGAACTCAACAAATTTGAAAAAGCTAACGTTGAGGAGTTTTCACTGGATAACGGTATTACTTTCTATTTGGTTGAGGACAAAGAACTACCTCTTATTCGTATAAATGCGACAGTTAAAACTGGGAGTTTACTTGAACCTTTTGATAAAGTTGGCTTAGCAGGGCTAACTGGACAGGTTATGAGAGAAGGTGGCTCAGCAAACTATCCAGGTGACGAATTAAATCTATTGTTAGAGAATAAAGCTGCATTTATGAGCACCTATATTGGATTAGGTTCTGGTGGTGCCAGCATGAATATATTGAAGGAAGATTTTGACGAGCTACTTCCTGTATTTGTGGATTTAATTCAAAACCCAGCTTTCCCAGAAGATAAAATCGAGCTAGCTAAAACTCAGGCTAAATCAAATATTTCCCGTAGAAATGATGATCAACAAAGTATTGCTGTACGGGAATTTCAAAAATTGATATACGGAGAAGATGTTGCATATACAACACAACGTGAATATGCCACAATCGATGCAATAACTAGAGAAGATATGGTTGAATTCCAAAAACAAGCATTTGTTGGAAACAATATGATGATTGGTGTGATTGGAGATTTCGATACCCGTGATATGAAACGTAAGCTAGAAGAAGCTTTTGGAAGTATAAAAGGAGGCTCAGAAACAAATCTTTTATATCCCGAAATCACTTATGATTATCCATCTACTGTAAACCTGGTAGATAAATCAGATGTAAATCAAAGTTTTGTGTTAGTTGGTCATGTTGGTGGTTTAAGAGAGAATCCTGATTATGCCGCACTCCAACTTTTAAACGAAGTTCTTAGTGGGGGTTTCTCAGGTAGACTGATTCAAAGTGTGCGTTCTGACCTAGGACTTGCATATGCTGTATTTGGTGAGTATTCAAGTAACATCAATTACCCAGGTTTCTTTTATGTAGGTGTTATGACCAAAAGCTCAACTACTGCCGAAGCAATTGATGCTATGTTGATTGAAGTTAAAAAACTTCAGCAAACCCCAGTTCCCTCAAAAGAGTTAACCGATGCCAAAGATCGATTTCTTAATTCTCTTATTTTCAGATATGATAGCAAGAATAAAATCTTAAATGAACGTATTAGCAACGAGTATAATGGCTTGCCTCAAGATTACTTTGATCAATATGTAGAAGAGCTTAGAAAAGTGACCTCAGCTGATATTCAACGAGTAGCGAAACAATATCTAAAACCTGAAAGTGTACAAATTCTGGTAGTAGGTAACGCCGCTGAAATCGGTGCCCAATTAAATAAATATGGAGAAGTGAATAACATTGATATTTCTATTCCTCTCCCAAAATCTAGTGAAGAAGAAATTGTAGGTGATGCAATTAAGGGAAAAGCTCTTCTCAAAAAAATGGCTACTGCGATTAATCCAGATTTAAAAGAAGTAACAAGTCTCACAGTAAAATCTAATGTAACTCAAATTACTCCTATGGGAAATATGGATATTAAAAATTCATCTACCATCAATTATAATGAACTAAGCATGATCGCTGATCTAGAAACTCCACAAGGTAATTTGACAATGGAACTGAAAAATGGTGGAGGTGTAATGAAGATGATGGGACAAGAACAACCTTTACCTCCGGCTATGACAACTCCTATGTTTAATGATATTAAATCTAATTACTTGAATATTGTTTCTAATTATGAAACAATAGAGGCTGAGTACCTTGGAGTAGAAGAGGTTAATGGAACTGAATATGAGGTATTAAAAATAGACGCTGAAAATCCAGTTACTTTTTTGGTTAATCCTGAAACAGGCCTCCCTTACTCATCCAAAAAATCACAACTTAATCCTCAAACTGGAACCTACGTAAATTCAGTAATTACTTATTCAGACTGGAAGAATGTTAATGGCTTGATGTATGCATTTTCTACTGAAACTGTAAATGATGGAGAAAAAGCTTCTGCCACTAAGTTTGAACAAGTTTCAATAAACTGAGAAGTTATTAACTAGTTTTAAACCCTGATATAAATAATTATATCAAGGTTTTTTTAGCCTTTAAATTCTCAAATTAGTATATAGCTAGAAATCTAAACCAATTTTTTATATGGGAATTTGGGAAGGCGAATACCCCAATAAATCAGAATATGCTCACTTTTACGCGAAGTATGTCGGGCTTATTGATAAAACGAATATTATACATATTCTGAATGAGCAAATGCATGAGGTATTTACTCTTATGAATTCAGTTTCTGGCGATAAAGCATACTTTAGTTATGCGCCAGGCAAATGGACTTTAAAGGAAGTCCTTGGACATATAATTGAAACCGAACGTGTTTTTTCGTATCGGGCAATGGCGATTAGTCGTGGTGATACAGCATCTTTACCAGGTATGGATCAAGATGAATACATGAAGAATAATAACTACAATAAACGCTCGCTTGCTAACCTTTCTAATGAATACCTTGCTGTTCGTGTAGCTACTATTCACTTGTTAAATAGTATGACCAAAGAAATGATTTCTAAAAAGGGAACGGCTAGTGAAACTGAAATTACAGTGCGGGCTCTTGCTTTTATTATTGCAGGTCACGATAAACACCACTTTGGCATGATCAAAGAAAAATACCTTAGCGATTAAGCACTCTTTCGTTTATAGGTTGGAGATACCTCGCTACCTATTTTTAGTATTTTTTGTACAAGCATTTCTACATCACAAACTTCGTTCAATTCCATTCTCTTCCCTTTGTTAACCCAGTTTCTAAGTATATCAGGAAAATCATCTTCTATTTGCAAAACCACTTCACCACCAAGCTTAGTTATTGCTTCAGCGTTACAAAGTTGTTCGTATTGATTCTTAATTGGAATCACTAAAATCTTCTTTTTCAAATACATGGCTTCAGAAGGTCCTTCAAACCCAGCTGAAGAAATTAACCCTAATGAGTTTTCTAAACTATCTAGAAAACTAGTTTTACCAACTGGAAATACTCTAACATTCACATCTGTAATTAATGCATTGCAACTTGGTGAAAAAAGGTGCCATTCAACTTCAGGGACAAGTTTAAATTTCTCTACTAGTACTTCATGAGAAAATGCTGGTAAATAGACCGTTATATGATTCCCCTTTTTGGGACTTAGATTAATTACTTCTTCTCTTAAAATTGGAGGCTCAATAAAATGATCATACCTTTTATAATGAGTTCCTAAATAATGGTCACATGGAGCAAAATTCTTAATAATATACTCGGCAAAGTTAGACCTTATTTCAGGGCGAGGTGTTTTTTCTGAAAAAAAAGAAGCTTGATGGCTCAATCCAATACATGGTATTCCATATAATCTAGATGCCCAAGCAGAAATGGGTTCAAAATCTGTTATAGTAAAATCATAGGTTTCATTTTGAATAGACTTGATATCTTTAATAAGTCGTACTGGATTTAAATTTAATGCTGTGTCAACTAGATCAACGCTTCCCTTACTATCGTAGGTAAGACTTATTCCTCTTTTTTTAAATTTAACTTCTCCATCAAGATCAATATTAAAATTATAGCCACTCAAAAGCACATCTACTTCTACATGTTTCCTTAGAATAGGAATTAGAGCCTTTGCTCTATTAATGTGCCCATGCCCGGTTCCTTGTACTCCGTATAGAATTTTCATCCGATCATCACCTTTCCTTGTTTAGTATGATGTTGCATTAATTGAGTAACCCTTGGGGTTTCTTTGAGAACAACATCATTTTCATAGCGGTATAAATCCCATTCCACTCCATTATATTCTAAAGCCGTTAGGTTTTCGACCCAATCCCCAGAATTCAGGTAAATAACAGATCCCTTTTCATTTTCATATCCACGAATTTTTGGTTGATGAATATGTCCACAAACCACGTAGTCATGCCCTTCATCAATGGCTAGTTCCATGGCAGTAACTTCAAAATCATCTATAAAGTTAACTGCTGTTTTAACTCCATCTTTAATCTTTTTAGATAAAGACATTTTACCATAGCCCAACCGAGTTGTAAGAACATTTACCCATCTATTAATTAAAATAAGCAACTCATAACCATGACCTCCAAGCTTAGCAAGCCATTTCGAATACCTCATGGTAACATCAAAAATATCACCATGAAAAAACCATACCTTTTCGCCATTAAGCTCTAATACCAGTTTATCTCTAATAAAAAGTGGACCAAGCTGAAGGCTTGAAATTTTACGAAGAGTTTCATCATGATTTCCGGTGAGATAGTAAATATCTACCCCATTTGTCATCATAGTGATGAGTGTTCTTATAACATGCATGTGAGCATCTGGCCAATAATATTTTTTGAATTGCCACATATCGATGAAGTCTCCATTCAGAATAATCCTTTTGGGGTCGATAGAATTGAGATATTGAACCAACTCAACTGCATGGCAACCAACGGTTCCCAAATGGACATCTGAGATAACGACCGTATCAAGGGATCTTTTCATAGCCTGTAAATTGATGATTTACAGGCCAATATCGATCATCTGTATTACCTAAGAGTTTCTTTCATATTATTTTATGGTGATGGAAATATTATCTAACCGTAACCTATGTAGACTTTTTTCTGCTTTCATTTAGGATAATTTCACCTACATTTAGAATGTTATTTAAAACAAAGGAGAAGTAATGACTGACTCTGATGCTCAAAAAATTATACATGTTCATTTGCCAAAAAATGAAGCTTTTAAAACTACACTTACTGCAGGTAACCACGAACTTATAGCTGATGAACCTCCCCATATTGAAGGTGGACAAGATTTAGGACCCGATCCTTATGACCTTTTGTTGATGTCGCTTGGAACGTGTACTGTTATGACCGTTAAGATGTATGCTAACCGAAAAGGTTGGGAAGTTGGTGATATGTTTATGGAACTCCGCCACAATAAAAGTCATGTTGAAGATTGCAAAACTTGTGAGGACCCTACTTCAAAAATTGATGTCATAGAAAAAGAACTAATTATTAAAGGAGAGTTAAGCCAAGAGCAGAAAGAAAAACTTCTTGAGATATCTAAGAAATGTCCTGTTCATAAATCTCTATTGAATGAAATAAGAATTGAAAGCAGTATTTCAATTCAATAATTTTCAGAAAGAATCATTGATCGAAACAATTAATTACTTGTACTATGAAATTTCATCTTTCACTTCTTTTTTTTGTTTTACTATTCAGTGGGTGTTCAAATCCTTTTCAAAATGAACAAGGTTCAACTGCTCCTATTTGGGTTCAGGTAGCCTCAGCGGAACAGCAATGTATAACGCCTGAATATTCTTCACTTGAAGAAGCTATTCAGGAACTAAAAGATGATAATATTACAGTAATAGATTCTAGAGAGCTTAATTTGGTAGTATGTGAAGCTTGTAGTTGTCCTACAGGAATTATTTATCAAGCGGAAATAAAGAAAAATGATCTTGAAAAAGCTGCTCAATTAGGTTGGGAAGCTCTGGGCGAAGGGGATGACACTCCTGAATGAAATTGAGGATTAAATTTTTGTACTACACAATTCCTTAAACCATTCTCTATATTCTGATCAAAACAAAAAATGATCATGACTAAGGAAGAAATTATTAAGCAAATTCAGGAACTCGAGGTAAAAAACGTAAAGTTTGGAGTTACTGATATTGATGGGATCCTAAGAGGAAAGGTCATTAGTACAGAAAAATTCATAAAGGCTTTGAATGATCAGATCGGCTTCTGTAATGTCATCTTTGGCTGGGATATGAATGACGCTGTATACGATAACTCAGAAGTAAGTGGCTGGCATACCGGATATCCTGATTCTTTTGCTACTATAGATCCCAATTCCTATCGAAAAATTCCTTGGGAAAACAATAAACCTTTCTTTCTCGGTGATTTTTCAGAATCTGAGGATCTGAAAGAAATTTGTCCAAGATCTCTTCTCAAAAAAATTAAGAGCCAAGCACTCGATCTCGGTTTTTCGCCAAAGTTCTCTTCTGAATTTGAATGGTTCAACTTTGATGAGACCATGCATTCACTCAAAGAAAAAGACTACACAAATCCAACTCCCCTAACACCAGGAATGTTTGGCTATTCAATACTTAGAGCTTCTCAGAATAGCGACTACTTCAATGATTTATTTGATTTACTCCATGGATTTGGAATTCCATTAGAAGGCATTCACACAGAAACTGGTGATGGGGTTTATGAAGCCGCTATTGCCTACAACGAAATTTTAGAATCAGCTGATAGAGCCGCACTTTTAAAAACTGCTGTGAAAGAAATTGCATCTCAGTTCGACTTAATTGCCAGTTTTATGGCAAAATGGAACCCTGAGTTACCAGGTTGTAGTCAGCACATTCATCAAAGTTTGGAAAATAAAGAGGGTAAAAACTTATTCTTTGATGATTCTAAAGCTGGAAATATGAGTGCTTTATTGGAGAACTATCTTGCGGGACAGCTTCATTGCTTGCCTCATATTCTCCCAATGTTTGCACCTACTGTAAATAGCTACAAACGATATGTTGAAGGTTCCTGGGCTGCGACATCGGTAAGTTGGGCTTTTGAAAACCGAACTGTAGCACTTCGGGTTATCAATCATGGAGAAAACTCTATGCGACTCGAAAATAGAGTTCCAGGAGCAGATGCCAATCCCTATTTAGCAATGTCAGGAAGTTTGGCCTCAGGGTTATACGGAATAAAGAATAAGCTAAAGTTGGAGCTACCAGCCACGAAAGGCAATGAATACGAAAATAAAACTACCAAACCTCTTCCTGAAAACTTACATAAAGCAACTACAGCGATGAAGGAGTCTAACATTGCTAAAGAATTGTTTGGAGAAGCTTTTGTTGATCATTTTGTAAAAACCAGAGAATGGGAATGGCGACAGTATAAGCCAAATCAGAAAAACTGGGAATTAAAACGTTATTTCGAAATTATTTAAGTCAGTCTAACCATGTCTTTTATTGATTTTAATGAAATTGTAAGCGAAGCGTGGCGAGCTTACGACAGTTCGCGAGAGATCGTGCGAATTGAAGATATTAGTGCAAAAGTTTCTACGAACCATGTTTATAGAATTACTCTAATGGATCACCACATTATTGTGGCAAAGCTCTCCTATTTTGGGCAATTTGAGCACTTTGTTGAGGATCATTCCATCATAAACGCGCTTTCAAATAACCTTCCTGGACCGTTCGAGAATTTTCTGGCTCGATCTTTAATGAAAGGCAATGAACTCTTTGTTCACCGCCATCAAAGTGACGTAATTGATGCTTGGGTAGTTTTTTATCGCCCTATTAAAATCCGAAATAAACTCCCGCGTCGCTTAGATGAACATCAAATAAAACGTCTGGGACAGGAAGCCGCAAAGTTCCACAAAGCTTGCCACACCGTTCGTGGAACGCTCCCTCCATCAGCCAAAAGCATGAACGTTGATATTGATGACTTGCTTGAGACACTAGATACCGACGAAGGAAAATTTCATTTCCACAAGTATATTGACCTCATTCGTGAACATTGCGAAATCTTCCAAAAAAACTATGTAGAATTAGATGCAGACTCAATGGATACTATTCCAGTTTTTGTAGACTGGAATATTGGTAACTTTTCGGTTACGGATAGTTTTCGGTTTTTCTCACGGTGGGATTATGACTGGTTTAGAATGAGTTCCAGAATCATGGATTTTTATTTCTTTAGTAGAGTAGTTTCTGATGTTGGCGACCGAACTATTTTCACCTATAACATCGATATTTTGATGGAAGAACGATTTATCACATTCTTAAAATCTTATCACGAAATCTTCCCATTAACTAAAGCTGACATCTTGCTTCTTCGAGAAACTTACCGCTTCTTTTTACTTAATTATGTAGTAAAATATGGCCGTTATTTTTTCCACGAAGTATTTGCTACTAAGCTCCAAAAAGAAGTTTTTGATGTTCATCTTCCTTCCATTGAAAAAAAATTCAATCCAGAACCACTTCTTAAAGCCTTAAATCTTTGAATATGACCTACCCTTCTTTTTTTGATATAGCCAAGGACTTTAAAGTGATAATGCTTGATTCCTATGGAGTAGTAAAAAACCATAAAGGATTAATCGCTGGAATTGATAAAACCATTTCATGGATTAAAAGTGAAGGTAAAACCTTTCGTTTGTTAACTAATGATGCATCTAGAAGCCAACAACAGCAGATGGAAAGTTTGGGATCTCTTGGTTTACCAGGAATTGAACTTCACGAAATTGTAACCTCAGGTATGATGGCAAAACAGTTTCTGGAGCAAAAAATAAATGAAGGAAGAATCGCATATCTCGGAACTGAAAACTCAGCCGAATATATTCTTCAGTCTGGGTTACAACATGTTTCTGTGGCCGATGTTGACCTTGAAGATATCGAAGATATTTCTGCGTTCGTATTTTTGGATGATGAAGGCTTCGACTGGAATACTGATATCAACAAAACAGTAAATTTACTTCGTAAGAAAACGATGCCCGTAATTCTCGCAAACTCCGATCGGTTTTATCCAGTTGCAAGACATGATGTTGCAGTAGCAACTGGTGGAATTGCCAAACTAGTTGAAAGTATGCTTCATAAAAAATTCATCCATTTCGGTAAACCTGATTCCCAAATGTTTATGTATGCTTACGAAGGTTTGGTTGGTGAACTGGGCGATATCAATAAAAATGATATTCTGATGGTGGGTGACACTTTAGAAACTGATATTCTAGGCGGTAATAAATTTGGTGTTAAAACTATGCTCGTCCTTTCTGGGAATACCCGTGAAAGCAATGTAATCGGTAACATCGAATCCACTGGAATCATCCCCGATTTTATATGTACTTCGGTGGTGGAATAATTTCAATTCTATGATTTTGCTTTCCGAAATTGTACTTTTATGATTGTATAAGAGCGTTAATTTCTATTCTTTTCAAGATCAAAAAACGGGGTCTTATTGCTTGCAAGAATACTACAAAAACTTTCCTTTATCGTTGTTTTAGGCCGTCTAAATACGATCGGATTCTTTGGTTATATATTACTCAGCTTTATCCCTTTTATAGGAGTAACGCTATTGGGTTGGGATCCCGTTATGATCTTGATTGGATATTTTGTAGATCGGATAATCTATCTTCTCTTTCTCTGGTTGATGAATCGGATTATGCTCAAAAAGTCGAACCGCTTAAAGACTCATTCTTCATTTAAGGATCTTCTGGTGATACTGGTTGGAAGTTATATGCTTCTTCAATTTGGTGCACTGTTCTATTCGTTTGGAGGTACTTTGGAACCTGAGGAACAGCTAAACGAATTGGCAGCAATAACGGTATGTATAGTATTCTTTTATGGTTATCAATTTTATGTAGGACTTCAGTCAATAAATCCCCATTCCTGGGTTAACAATATATTAACCCAAACTATCGGAATTGTTCTGCTTTCAGGATTTCTTGCTCTGAGTTCACTATTTCTAGCCATATTTCTTGCTCAATCAGTTAACGGTACGTTTGCTGGTTCGTTCTTTCAATCTGGATATGGAATAATGATCTTCGTATTCATAGCTTTTCGACTCGTAAGTGACTTTCTTTTCTTTTCATTCTTTAGCAATTCTCAAAGCTCTAATTGAGCTTTAAATTATTTTAAACCCAACCGATACAATAACAAAGCCGCTCTTTTCGATTGTCTTGGGAATTGGTTTAGGTATCCGACTTCTTCAACCGTATGGTCATTGTCTCCGCTCATTCCAATTGCGTCTATTGCCATATCCACATAATCTGCTGTAAAAGATACATCGGCAGCGCCTGCTCGGAGTGGGTTTACGGCAACTACATCACCAAAACCTAAGTCGTTGCTAACTTTATTGTAGATAGAAAGTAGCTGTCTGTTGCCATCCGTTGGTGCCATTGGAGGATAGCCTTCACTAAAATTAATCTCTGCATTTGTATGAGGTAGGTTTGTCGCTACAATTTCTCTCATTTTAGATTTAACTCTTTCGAGCTGTTCTTTTGATACCGCGCGAATATCGCCAGTTACAAACGCCGATTCTGCAACTACGTTATTTTTACCAAATGCAGAACCTGAATTTGAAGAAGCATCTTGCTCAACAGTTGTTCCACCTAAAATTCTACCTGGATTAAATGTGAGGTACTTTTCACTTCGAAGTTCTTCATAAAATGTGTTTAAGATTCTTGAAATCTCATAAATCGCGCCGGCTCCAATATCTTCTCTAAATACTTGTGAAGAATGCGCGGGTTTCCCTGTTACATTTAATGACCAACCAATAGATCCTCTTCTAGAAACATTTGCCGTACCTGGATTTCCATCTCCGTTTTCAAAACCTATAGAAATATCCGCCCATTTTGCCGCATCAATTAGTGCTTTTTTTGAAAGATCCAACGGTCGACCACTTAGCTCTTCATCGCCCGTCATAACTACGGTGATATTCATTTGCTCTAATTCACCTACCGCTTTTAATGCGCTCAACGCTTGAAGAATAACTACGTTTCCGCCTTTCATATCGGCGATACCAGGCGCTCTTGCTACCGAATCGTTTACCATCTCATATTTCTGAAAAGGACTGTCGGGTTCGAAAACTGTATCTAAATGTCCAATCAACAAAATCTTTGGTGTGTTTCCGCCTCCATGATGTTCTGCAATTAGATGTCCTGCTCGTTCAAATGCAGTTCCATCTTCCCATCTGGTTTCAAAACCCAAAGCATCAAATTCTGCCATCAATACTTCACCTACTTCACGAACTCCTTTAAAGTTCATTGTTCCGCTGTTTATGTTGATGGTTTTGATGAGAAGATCTAAGGCTTGTTGATTGGTCTGATCTATATGGGTAAGCATTTGTCGCTCAACAGTTGAAACCTGAGCTTTTACATTTTTGCAAATGGTAATTTGAATCAGAAATAAGCTTAACAGAAATAAACCGGTGCTTCTTTTTTTCATAAAAAATTATTCGTTGTTTGTGCTATTATATTAACTATTTAAAATAGAAATAAATTTACTTGAAATTTTCAGCTAGTGCTTAAACCTACATTTTAATTTTAGCTTCTTAAACTATTCATCTGTGAAATACTTATCTGTCTTTCTTATTTATATTTCGATTCTTTTTTTGGCTGTTCCGGCATTTGCGCAACAAACTAATAATGCCCTTGTTCAAGAAATAAAACACTATCAGGACAGTCTTGAAAATGATTTTAGAGATCGAGACATAAGCCCACTGTTAGAGGAAGATTTTAATTCTTTTAAAGGACTCGAATTCTACCCCATTGATACCAAATACTATATTATTGCTGATTTTAAACGGACTCCAAACGAAAAACCTTTTTTGATGCCTACTACTATTGAAAGGGCTCAAAAACCTGTTTATGAAAAATATGGAGAAGTCTCTTTTTCCCTTGATGGAAGAGACATTGTTCTCCCTGTATTTCAAAGTCATAGCCTTAGAGAACAAGAAGAATGGAAGAGCTATCTGTTTCTTCCTTTTAGAGATAAAACAAACGGGAAAGAAACGTATGGAGGTGGACGTTATTTAGAACTTTGGATAACAGGCGAAGATACCATTGTAGTAGATTTTAACCGCGCTTATAATCCTTACTGTGCCTACAATTATAATTATAGTTGCCCTATTGTTCCAAAAGAAAATATAATTGCTTTACCTATTTATGCTGGTGAGAAAAACTTTTCGAAATAGAATCTACAATTAAGTTAATTTTAAAATCCTATAGAATAAAACCCACGTGGAATCTTTATCAATAATACCCTGTTTAAATAGTTAAATATGAATTTTAAAATGAATTTTTGCTCATGAGATACAACAATTTAGGCGATACAGGTTTATTAGTTTCCGAACTTTGCTTTGGAACAATGACTTTTGGCGGAGAAGGACGATGGGCTGCAATTGGGAAGCAAACTCAAAAAGAAGCAGACGAATTAATTAAAATATCTATGGCGGCAGGTATAAATTTCATCGATACTGCAAATGCGTATTCGTTTGGGCAATCGGAAACAATCCTTGGAAATAGCATTAATAACTTGAGCCTTAATCGTAATGAATTAGTAATTGCAACTAAAGTTCGTGGATCGATGGGAGAGGGGGTTAACAATCAGGGACTTTCAAGGTATCATATGTTCAATTCCGTAGAAAAGAGTTTAGAGCGATTAAAACTTAATTATATCGACATTTTATATGTACATGGAGTAGATAAGATCGTATCCATCAAAGAGATTATGAGGAGCTTAAATGATTTAGTCAACTCAGGAAAAGTGCGATATATTGGAGTTTGTAACTGGCCAGCATGGATGGTAATGAAAGCAAACGGTATTGCACGGCAGGAAGGCTGGCAAGAGTTTAAAGCTATGCAGTATTATTATTCTCTAGCTAATCGTGATGTAGAAGATGAACTAGTACCATTAAGTCAGTCTGAAGGTTTGGGCTTTATGCCGTGGAGTCCGCTAGCTGGTGGGTTTTTAACAGGAAAGTATTCTAGAGAAACTGATAAAGCTGGCGGTAGACGAGATGAATTCGATTTCCCTCCAATCAATAAAGAACGTGCCTACGATATTGTTGATGTGATGCGTGAAATTTCCAAAAATAATGATGTCAGCATCGCAGAAGTTGCGCTTGCTTGGGTTAGAACTCAAAATGGAATTACAAGTACAATTATTGGCGCGAAAAATAAAAAACAGCTGGATTCAAATATCAGTTCAACAAATATCGAGTTAACAAAAAGCGATTTAGATAACCTTGCTGCAGTTTCTACAACAGAAGCTCGTTATCCTACTTGGATGGTTGGTTTTCAAAATCAAAATAGAATCCCTGATTAGAACTAACTTTAATCTAGAAAGGAGCTCTTCACAAAAACTTCAAAAAGTTGTGCTATGTTGATAATGCAATAGAATATCCACAAGTCAGGAGGGTATCATGAGTTATTATTTCAACATAAAGGTAGAAGGGCTCACTTTTGATGAAGCACTTAAATTTCTTACTGAAGAACTTCATAAAGAAGGCTTTGGTGTTATTTCTGAAATTGACATGAAAGAGACTCTTAAAACCAAGCTAAATCTCAATTTTAGGAAGTACAAAATACTTGGAGCTTGTAGTCCTAGCTATGCATATCGAGCTTTACATAGCGAGGATAATATTGGCTTACTCTTACCTTGTAATTTTGTAATTCAAGAACATGAAAATGGAGAAATAGAAATTGCTGCTGCCGATCCTGTAGCTTCAATGTACTCGGTTGAAAATGAAGATTTAGCTATGATAGCAAATCAAATTCAAAGAAAAATCAGGCATGTTGTGAAAGCACTACAGTATGGAGTTTTTCATAACTGAGTTTCGGTCTATTCAGTAACTTCTTCGATAGCATAAGCATCTATTGGAATACAAGAACAAATCAGGTTTCGGTCTCCGTAAGCATCATCAACGCGAGAAACACTTGGCCAGAATTTGTTATAGCGAAGTTCTTCAAGAGGGAATACAGCTTTTTCTCTAGAGTAATCTCTGTTCCAAACTTCGTCCATAACAACTCTCATAGTATGAGGAGCATGTTTTAGTACATTACTTTCCTTATCAGCTTTACCTTCTTCTATTTCCTTGATTTCATTTCGAATACTAATCATAGCTTCACAAAAACGATCTAACTCTTCTTTACTTTCGCTTTCGGTTGGTTCAATCATCAAGGTACCAGCAACTGGGAAACTCATAGTTGGAGCATGAAAACCATAATCCATTAATCGTTTGGCAATATCAACCGCTTCAATTCCTGCACTTTGTTTAAATGGACGTAAATCCGCTATAAACTCATGAGCTGAACGTCCTGTTTTACCAGTGTATAAAATTGGGTAATGATTTTTTAATCGATCCTTGATGTAATTCGCATTTAAAATTGCATGTTTTGTCGCTTCAGTTAAACCTTCAGCACCCATCATTCTGATATAAGCATAAGAAATCGTTAAAATGCTGGCGCTTCCATATGGTGCAGCCGAAACAGCTTGTATCGCTTGTTCTCCACCAGTGTCAACAACGGAGTGTCCTGATAAAAATGGTGACAAATGCTTAGCAACACCAATTGGTCCCATTCCAGGTCCACCGCCACCATGAGGTATACAAAAAGTTTTATGTAGATTTAAGTGACAAACATCCGCCCCAATTTCTCCTGGGCTTGTTAGACCTACTTGAGCATTCATATTTGCCCCATCCATATAAACTTGACCACCATGTGAGTGAATCACTTCACAAAACTCTTTCACTTTATGTTCAAAAACTCCATGTGTTGATGGATATGTAATCATTAGTGCTGCAAGGCGATCACTATACTTTTCTGCTTTTTCGTTTAAATCTTCACTTGAAATATTACCATGATTGTCGGTAGCTACCACCACCACTTCCATTCCTGCCATTACCGCGCTTGCAGGATTCGTCCCATGTGCAGATGAAGGAATTAGTGCTACATTTCGGTGATGATCCCCACGACTTTGATGGTAAGCACGAATAGTCATTAAACCAGCATATTCACCTTGGGCTCCAGAATTAGGTTGAAGAGAAACGGCATCAAAACCTGTGATTTCGCAAAGCCACTTGTTTAATTCGTCAAATAATTGAGTGTAACCCTCTGCCTGATCTTTTGGAACAAAAGGATGAATTTGACCAAACTCTGGCCAGGTAACAGGAATCATTTCTGCAGTGGCATTTAATTTCATAGTACATGAACCAAGCGAAATCATCGAGTGGACTAAAGAAAGATCTTTATTTTCCAATTGCTTCATATATCGTAGCATTTCGTGCTCGGTTTGGTATAGCTTAAATACCGGATGATCCATGAATTCTGAGGTTCTTTTCAATTCTTTCGGCAAAGAAACCTTGATAGACTCTGCATGTGCGTTCACATCGAAATTAGAAGTTCTACCTTCTGCCTTAGCAAAAATTGAAAGCACGGTTTTTACATCATTAAGTTCTTTAGTCTCATCAAAAGATATTCCGATTCGACCATCTCCGAAGTAGCGGAAATTAATACCGTGTGCCAAGGCTACTTTTTTTACATGCTTCTCATTTGCTTTAACTGTAATCGTATCAAAAAAGGATTTTGTCTCAACTCCTAAATCAAGTGCTTCAAGTCCTAATTTTGTAAGCTTGGTCAAGCCATATATTTTCGAGGCGATTTTAATCAACCCTTTTGGACCATGATATACACCGTACATTCCTGCCATCACAGCTAATAAAACCTGAGCAGTACAGATATTTGAAGTCGCTTTTTCTCTACGAATATGTTGCTCCCTAGTCTGTAATGCCATCCGATATGCAGCTTTGCCTTCAGCATCTTGAGTAACACCAATTATTCTACCAGGAATTTGTCGTTTAAAATCTTCCTTTGTAGCAAAGAATGCAGCATGAGGTCCACCATATCCCATAGGAACGCCAAAACGTTGTGATGTTCCAACTACAACATCTGCTCCCATTTCGCCAGGAGGTGTTAATAAGGTTAAACTTAATAAATCGGCAGCTACTACAGCATGAACTTGATTTTCATGTGCGGCCGTAATAAGGTTTGAATAATCTTCAACACTTCCGTCAGTGGCAGGATATTGGAGTAACATTCCAAATATTTTTGGACTGGTAACATCTACCTTTTTATGATCTCCAACTATAATTTGTACGCCAATTGGTTCGGCTCTTGTTTGTAAAACATCAATAGTTTGGGGATGGCATAGTTCACTTACAAAAAAATCCATAGCCTCTTTTCTTTTTTCCCCTTTTCTTTGACCTAACAACATACTCATAGCTTCAGCCGCTGCCGTTCCTTCATCCAATAATGAAGCGTTCGCAAGTTCCATTCCGGTTAGATCACTAACCATTGTTTGAAAATTGATGAGCGCTTCTAATCTTCCTTGAGCAATTTCTGCTTGGTAAGGAGTATATGCAGTATACCAAGCCGGGTTCTCAAGGATATTTCTCTTGATTACATTAGGTACATGAGTATCATAATACCCCATACCAATAAACGACTTATTGATCTTGTTCTTTGACGCTAGCTTCTTGAATTCTTCCAAAAAATCAACTTCACTAAGTGCGTTCGGAAGATTAAGGGGTTTTGAAAGACGAATGCCATCCGGAATAGTCTCACTAATTAGTTGATCAAGGCTTTCTGCCTTAATCTTATTCAACATTTCGTTTGTTGCTTGTGTATCTGAACCGTTATGGCGTGCTGAGAAGAGTTCTTTCTTAAAGTCGATACTCATTAGGAAATAGTCCTGAATTTTAAATTGCTAACGTAATTACTTATATCAATTTGTGTATAGAACAAATTAGGGCTTCGGTAGTTCCAAGAAGGTGATTAAAAGTAAGGAAAATCAGATTTAAATAAGCGTAAAATGATCAGCTAAAAATGTTATCTATCATTTTTTTTTAGTTACTTTAGAATTGCCTATCAAATTAAAATAAAGCTGTTTATCCATGAGAAAATTAATACTATCACTTTTTACTCTTTTCATTCTGACTGCGTTTTCGGTTAAGGCACAAGATTCGAATGGCATTCAAATAATTATAGAACCAAATCCCATTAAACTTAATGTGGGTGAAGAAATTCAACTAGTTGCCAATGTTGTTGATAGCCTTGGTGCCACACAGCCTGATACGGTAATCTTTTTTTCGAGAGCTAGCCGCTCTCTTTCTGTTTCTAGAAGCGGATTTGTAACAGCGCTTGAACCAGGAACCCATCAAATATTTGTATTTAAAAATGCGCAGGGAAATAATCCTCGGATTAGTGAAATGTTGACTGTTAATGTAAATTTTCCTGAAATAGATCGTATCGTTTTCGCTCAAACACCAACTGAACTTTATGAGGGAACTGGATTTCAATTGAACCCCAGCATTCATGATGAGCTTGATTTCTTAAGAGATGATCTTGAGGTGAATACTTTTGTTTCTTCGAAAACGGAAGTTGCAGAGGTAAACCGGTTTGGAAGAATAAATGCTAAGAAATCCGGAAAAGTAACAATTACCGCTTCTTATAAAAATCTCGAGAAGACCTTCGAAATTGAAGTCATTAAAAACCCCGTTACTTCACTGGAACTTTCTGTAGATGAAGACCTAGCACGAACGGGAGACGTACTACATTTTAAAGCAGTTGCAACCGACAATGAAGGAACTGTTGTTTCAGATGCACCAATTGTCTATTCATTTACTGCATCTCCTGATGATAATCGTGGACAAAGTGCTTCAGCTCAAATTGAACAAGACGGGCGCTTTGTTGCAAATCACTCAGGCTTATATACCGTAATGGCAAGAAATGGAAATAATGTAGACGAAGTCTCTGTGCGTATCAATCCGAGAAACGTAGCAAGAGATCTAGAAGTCGTTGGAAATGGAAAAGTAACCGATGTGTTCACTTCAGATCTTTGGGTTTGGGAAGGTGTTGATGGTCGTGATTATGCGGTTACGGGAACTTGGAGTTCAAAGGGCGATGCTTATTTTTGGGATGTTACCGATCCTTCAAATATTATTGCAATTGATACCATAAGAGTTGACGCTAGAACTGTGAATGATGTAAAAGTGTCTGAGGATGGCCGAATTGCTGTTATTTCTCGCGAAGGGGCTTCTAATCGTAAAAATGGTCTTGTAATCTTAGATGTTACCGATCCTTCCAATGTTGAAGTGCTTTCTCGTTTCGATGATGGACTAACAGGTGGTGTACATAATGTGTTTATTTATGAAGATCACATTTTCGCTATTAATGCTGGTCGTAAATATGACATCATTAATATTGAAAACCCTAAAAATCCATATCGAGTTAGTGATTTTGAACTGGATACTCCCGGACATGCCGTACATGATGTTTGGGTAGTCGATGGTATTGCTTATTCCTCAAATTGGGATGATGGTGTTGTTGCCGTTGATGTTGGAGGAATGGCAACTGGAGATATGCCTGGAGCTGGCGGATCACTTGTAAATCCAGTTCAACTGGGAAGCTATACCTATCCTAGTGGATGGAATCACGCCGCTTTTCCTTTCAAAAGTGAGTCTTCTGATAAATTTTATATTGCTGCAGGCGATGAAGCTTTTCCAGGCGGGGTTGCTGCAGGCTGGATACATTTCTTTGAATTAGACAATTGGGAAGAAGCTAAAGAAGTAGCCCGATATGAAGTCCCTGAAGCTGGAACTCATAATATCTGGATTGTAGATGACATTATGTTTGTAGCTTATTACCAAGGTGGACTTAGAATTGTAGATGTTTCTGGAGAGCTGATGGGCAATTTATATGATCAAGGTCGAGAAATTGCTAAGTTCTTACCGACCGCAAACGAAGGAATAGCACCTAATAAACCAGAAGCTTGGGGACCTCAACCATATAAAGATCTTATATTTGTATCAGATATGAATTCTGGACTTTGGGCTTTAAAACTCAGCCCTATTAATGAAACTGCAAGCACTGAGTAATAATTAATCAATAAAACTAACTTTATGAAAACGTTTAAAAAGCATAGTCTTAAATCACTTTGCACCCTATTTTTGGGGATTACACTTGCCACATCTGTGATGGCTCAAGACAAAAAAATTGTGATGGAGGTCGAATCACTTACCCTTCAACTAAATGAAGAAGTAAAGCTATCCGCTAAAGTAACAAATATGCAAGGTACTGTACTTGAGGATACTGTAGCTTTTTTCTCTTTAAGTAGACGTAACTTAGCTGTTACCCAACAAGGAGATGTGAAAGCGTTAAAACCAGGCGCCTATTCTATTTTGGTTAGAACTATGGGGCCTGATCGGGTACAAGTAGAACTTCCGGTTACCATCGAATACCCACCAGTAACAAACATAGCTTTTGTTGGAAATCCAACAAACGTGTATTCGGGCACTTCATTTCCTCTCCACTTTTCTGTGAAAGATGCATCGGGTGAAATTCGTGATAATGTAGAGATTGTGGTTTCAAGTTCGGATAATAGCGTTGTGAGTATAAATGAATTCAATGAACTAAAAGCTTTAAAAAAGGGATCTGCAACAATTACTGCAAAAGCTGAAACTCAAACTGTTATTTGGAAAATTTCTGTGAAAGAAAATCCAATTGAAGCAGTAATTCTCACTCATAATTATGAAGGTAAATCCATTCGTACAGGAGATGTAATTCGTTTTGTTGGCTCAGCTATTGATAAAAAGGGAAATGCGGTAGAAGATGCACCATTCACTTTTACATTTATTGCTAGCCCTGATGATAATTTAGGACAAGGAGCGTCAGCTCAAATCGAGCAAGATGGTCGTTTTGTTGCAAATCACCCAGGCAAATATACTGTAATGGCAAGAGCAGGAAATATTATTTCAGAAACTACATTTAGAGTGGTTAAAAGGAATGTGCAACGACCAATTACAGTTATTGGAAAAGGAATTGTACCAGATGTAAAAACCTCTGATCTTTGGGTTTGGGAGGGTGTTGATGGTCGTGATTATGCGGTTACGGGCACATGGGGAGCTCGAGGCGAAGCTTTCTTTTGGGATGTAACTGACCCTACAAATATACATACTATCGATACTGTTCAAGTAGATGCGAGAACAGTTAATGACGTAAAAGTTTCAGAAGATGGGCGAATTGCCGTTATCACTAGAGAAGGTGCTTCAAACCGCAAAAACGGAATTATAATTTTGGATGTATCCGATCCCTCAAACGTAGAGGTTCTTTCTGAATACAATGAGGATTTGACTGGTGGTGTTCACAATGCTTTCATTTATGAAAATCATGTGTACGCGGTGAATAATGGCAGAAAATATGACATCATAAATATTGAGGACCCAAGAAACCCAAAAACTGTTAGTCAGTTTGAATTAGATACTCCAGGACACTCAATTCATGATGTTTGGATTGAAGATGGAATTGCCTACTCGTCTAACTGGGGAGATGGAATTATAGCTGTTGATATCGGAAGCAATACTTCTGCCGACATGCCTGGTGCTGGCGGATCGCCTGAAAACCCTGTGGCATTAGGAAGTTATAAATACCCAAGTGGTGCAAACCATGCTGCTTTTCCTTTTAAAAGTAAGTCCACTGGTGATTTTTATGTAGCTGCTGGCGATGAAATTTTCCCTTATGGATTAGATTTTGAAGGTCCAAACAGAGCTGCTGGTTATGTTCATTTCGTAAAATTCAATGGCTGGGATTCTCCAGAAGAAGTAGCTCGCTATGAAGTCCCAGAAGCAGGTTCGCATAATTACTGGATTGAAGACGATGTACTTTATGCGGCGTTCTATAATGGTGGTTTAAGAATAGTGGATTTATCTGGTGAATTAATGGGAGATTTATACCAACAAGGTCGTGAAATCGGACTATTTTTGCCTGCTGATAAAAACGCTGCTATTCCAAATGCGCCTTTTACATGGGGGCCAATGCCATACAAGGGACTAATCTATCTTTCCGATTGGAACTCTGGAATTTGGGCAGTTAAAATTGGTGACGACCCAACAACAGGAACTAATTAAACAAATCTTACTAACCGTGAATAAATCTATATTTGTACTATTTACTCTTTTAGCTTTTACCTCAAAAGCTTATTCACAGAATTACTATTTATATGTTGCCGCTGAATCTGAAGATCAGGTTCATTTAATTCATTTCGATGCTACTTCTGGAAAAGCTAATATAGCAAAAACTATTAATGTTGGACGCTTCCCTACAGAAATTGATGGTCCTCATGGTATTTCTGTATCTCCAGATGGTGAATATTGGTTTGTATCTATTGCTCATGGTAATCCTTATGGAATGCTTGCTAAATATAAAACCGGTACTGATAAACTAGTTTCTACAACAGATTTAGGATTGTTTCCGGCAAGTATGGAAATATCGGAAGCTACAGGGTTATTATATGTAGTAAATTTTAATCTACATGGAGACATGGTTCCAAGTACGGTTTCGGTAATTGAACCTGAAAGTATGAGTAGACTTGCTGACATTGAAACAGGTATAATGCCTCATGGGTCAAGGATTAATGCTTCTGGGAAGCAACAATACCATGTATCTATGATGACTGATGAACTTATTGAGATAAATACGGGGTCACTTCAATTGTCTAGACGTCTTAAGCTTTCAGAAGCTAAAAGCATGGATGGTATGGATCACTCAACTATGGATCACTCAACTATGGACCACTCGGCTATGAATCATGGAGAAATGAAACATAATCCAGTGGAAAAACCAACATGGGCTGATCCACATCCAACCAAACCTTTAGTATATGTTGCTGGAAATGGTTCAGATGAGGTATTAGAAATTGATACCGAAAAGTGGAAAGTAATAAGAAGATTCAAAACGGGAAAAGCACCTTACAACCTCGAAGTTACCCCAGATGGAAAGAAAGTAGTAGTAAGTTATAAAGGAGAAGGAGCTACAGGAATTTGGGATATTGAAGCTGGTAAAGAACTTGCTAAAATTACAAATACAAGAAAGGTAAGCCATGGTGTTGCCATTTCTCCTGACAGTAAATTTGCATTTATTTCAGTTGAAGGAATTGGTGGTGAGCCTGGATCAGTAGATGTAATAAACCTCGAAAGTAATACTTTAGTAGACCATGTAAATACCGGAAAACAAGCAGGCGGTATCTACTTTTGGAAGCAGGTAAATTAAGCTCTGTCTTTTAGAAAAATAGAATGGCTAACATTTTGGTCATTTGATCCCATATCTAAAATAACTTCTTTAGGCAGTGGTTCAATTATATAGCCTAGTTCGTGTGCAATACCAATAATAAGAGGTTCTAATTTACCTTTATCGGTATTGTACTTTACATAAGCTCCACCTATTCTTAAATCAATTTTTCGAATAGACCGGTTCAACATATCAGCACATCGTATTACTTCGGTCGCCGAAAATGTTTCTTTACCAGATATTTTTGGAGCTTTGTATTTCTTCTTAGAAATACTCATTATTTTAACTTCACCAGACTTCATATCTGGTTGTAACCATTCAAACTGGTGATCTAATTCTTTAATATAATATGCAAGATACCTTGAGTTCTTACTTTCTATTGAAAAACTAAGATCCGCTACCCAAACATCTTTTACTTGGTCTATATTTATATCGAACCAGATATAAGAATTTTCCAGCTTAAATAAAGCCGATGAATCTTCTTTATGCTGTTTTTCAAGTTTTAAGGTGTAACTTTTATTAAACTCTGCTATGTTGATTTTTGCTTCATCCGGCAGATCAATCTTTAACTTAACCTCATCCTGTTCAGTTGAAATAAAATCAGGAGCGCTGTTCTCAACTTCACACTTAATTCCTTCCAACTTTAGTAAAATTCTTGCTTTTCCGTCTTTGATAGACTCCTGAAAAGCACTTTTATTATCACTCATACCATTTTATTTTTCTGCCACAAAGTATTGAAATTGTTAATAATTCTACGTGAGAAAAGATTAATGTAAATTTTGAAATAATTTAGCCAAGGCTATTATTTTATTTCACTTATACATATCCTATATTTGAAATAAAAATGATTATACCCAATTGGTTCTTAGAACTTAATCCAATTTTACAAGCTTTACTTGCCGGAATCTTTACTTGGGGGCTTACAGCCCTTGGCGCCTCATTAGTATTTCTGACCAAAAAAATTAACTACACCCTTCTCGATAGCATGATGGGTTTTGCTGCGGGAGTAATGATTGCAGCAAGTGTTTGGTCTTTAATCATTCCATCTATTGAAATGGCAGAAGCTCAAGGTATTATTTCTTGGCTTCCTGCAGTAATTGGGTTTTTAGGTGGAGGACTTTTTCTTCGTGTTTGTGATCAATATATGCCACACTTGCACTTAGGGTTACCTAAAACTGAAGCCGAAGGAATTCCTACAAGTTGGAGGCGATCTACTCTTTTAGTTCTTGCTATTACTCTTCATAATATTCCTGAAGGATTAGCAGTAGGTGTACTTTTCGGTGCTGCGGCAACTGGCGTTGATCCTACTGGAACTGCAACTATTGCTGCAGCTATTGCGCTTGCAATTGGAATAGGAATTCAAAATTTCCCAGAGGGAATGGCGGTTTCTATGCCTTTAAGGAGAGAAGGTCTAGGTATGGGAAAAAGTTTTTGGTATGGTCAACTTTCGGGTGTTGTAGAGCCAGTTGCTGCTGTCTTTGGTGCTTTTGCTGTACTTCTTGTGCAACCTGTTCTTCCTTATGCTTTAGCTTTTGCAGCCGGAGCTATGATCTATGTAGTGGTTGAAGAACTCATTCCCGAAAGTCAACACCATGGCAACACTGATATTGCAACCCTTGGCACAATGATAGGATTTTGTGTAATGATGGTGCTCGACGTAGCGCTTAGTTAATTAAGCGCTGAGCTCATTAACCAGTTTGCGAGCATAATCTTTAATCTGGTCACGAACATCTCGGAATTGGCTCAAAATTTCTTCCTCACTTCCATCTGTTTTCGCAGGATCTGGAAAATTGTGGCGTCTCTTTTCTGAAGTAGTTGGGAAAAAAGGGCCTCGTTCTTTTGCACTATCACAAACAGTAATAACAAGATCAAAGATCAAACCCATATACTCATCAATATGATTGAGGTATGACTAGAAATATCTATGTCGTTCTCAGCCATCAATTGGATTGCTTACGGATTTGCACCGTGTGTTTCTACCCCAGCACTTTATACGTTTAGCACTTTATCACTAAAAACCGTATCCATCCTTCCATTAGTTGGCTCCAACTACTATTTCCAGTGCATAAAACAAGTATATTTTTTCAAAGCAATCCAATCTTTTTCATTTTTCGTAGTAACGAATAATAAGACTAACACTATTACGAAACTATGAAATCTTTATCATCTGCACTCATTTTCAGCGACAATTTTATTACTTCAACAACACTTTCAAATCAACTTAGAAAGCTAGGTATAAATAAAATTTATGAATGTAAATCTTCAAAGAATGCATTGTCTATTCTTATAAACTCTAAGCTCGATTTCGTATTTGTTGATTCCGATTCGAAAGAATATGATTCCTCAAAAGTAATTCAACAGTTAGATACTTTTACAGATGCAGAGATTATTATTTTGGGTCTAGAAGAGAATAAGTCTAAAACTTTAGATTATTTTTTTTCATCAAATTGTGAGTTGAACTTCCTTTCTAAACCTATAAGCTATGATGATGTAGAACAAATAATTGTTAAAGAAAATACATATCACTTCTTTGGAGAAATAGCCTAAAGCCACTCAAGAACAAATCAGATCATATTTATGCTAGAGCTATTTTAGTTTAGGATAGCCTAGTTATCATATTAGTTATTAAAGAAATACTTAAAAAATGGATATTTTAATTATTGGCTCAGCACATACAAAACAAGAATTATAGAGCTTATACAATCAGAATATCCAAATCTAGCTGAAATTTATTCGTTGCTAAAAAAAGAGTAGTAATTTAGTCATCATTATTTTTTTGAACTGACCACCTCAAGATTTGATCTGCTTCCTTTTGGTCTATGTCTGTTAATGAAAAAACCTTTCCTCCCGCACCAGAGGCAACAGTCACGTTTATTGTTGCTAATTTTTTATAGCTTTGGAATGGATTAATAGATAGGTCAGAAGCTTGTACCCTGTTTTTTTTCAAAAAAGCTGTTCTTTTAGCCAAAACCCTGTACTGTAATTTCAAAGTGTGTTCATTAAACGAAAGAACAGCATCATTAAATCTTAACCACCCTAAAAAAGTGGCTGGAATTAAAAATCCACATAGTACCCAACCCAACTCCCAGAACCACCAAATTAATGGAATCGTAATTAAGAGCAGATAGTTAGGGCGACGAAGATATCGAAGAAAAGCTCTTTTAGGAGGAGTGATTTGAGTCTCGGGTTCTTCATAATCCTCAATGAATTCACTAAAGAATTTTTTCAAACTCTCCTTTTTTATAAACGGAGATAATACAATAGAGCGCTCATTATTTTTCTGCTGAAACCCTGCACTCTCCACATATAACATTCCATAACCAAACGGTTCTCTTAAAATACCTTCTACAAACCTGAGTGCTTGAATTCGATCGAACGGAACAGTTGTATGTTTACGCTCTAAAAGTCCACTTGTGATATGGAGTTCTTTATCCCTTTTCTCTACTTTAAATTCTGCATACTGAAGAATCACTCCAAAAAATGAAAAGATGTAGGATACGACAAAAATGAAAATGAGAACTCCTACAAAAAGCGATGTATTTTCTAATCCGGGAATATGGTCGAATACATAATTGAGATTCTCTTCAGTTATAAATTGATCTAATTGTCCTGCTGCTGCACCTAAAATAGAAGCAATCAATCCGAAGTTTCCAGAGGTCAAAGCAGCTAAAAACAAATTCTTTCCCGAAAGTCTCCACGTTAGTGTTTCTCTACTTTGCTCAATATCTTCTTTTGGTTTTTCCTCTGCTTCTAATGTAGTTTCTCCTCGCAATATATTTCTAAGCTCAAGAGCTTCACTTCTTGAAATAGCACTAATTGTTGCACCTTCTGTTCCACTTCCAGCCGACTTCACTTCAAGTTTAACCAATCCGAAAATGCGTTGTAATAAACCTTCTGTAATATCGATTACTTGTATTCTATCTTTAGTCAGATAGAGCTCCTTTCTTACAAATATTCCTTTTTTAATTTGAAGTTCGTCACCATCAACTCGGTAAGAAAAACGAAGCCAGCCAAATAGTCCAAGAACTAAGGTTGAAACTACACCGAATACAAAAAAATACCAGAAATATTCATCGGTATTCCGTGAACCTACTACCAGAAAAATAGCAATTGGTACAATGTTTTGTCTTATTACACCTAAGAATTGAGTAACTGCCGCAATCGGGTGTTGGCGTCTAAATTCAGACATCTTCCTTAACTTTTCGAACTAATTCTGATATCAGGCCTCTCAAATGTGTAGCTGTCTCATCATCAAGTGCAGGAATTTCGTGGGTAGTTGCGGCAGTCGAAATACTAATTGAAGAAAGTCTAAATTTCCTATAAACTGGTCCCTGTTTTGTATCTACATGTTGTATTCGATTTATAGGGACCATCGTTCTTTTTCGAATTATAATTCCACGATACATATCAACTCCTTTCTCAGTCACATCATATTGCCATCTGTTCCATCTAATTTTTGGGAAAAGAAAAATAATAATTAGGTGAAGACAAAAGCTTACTGGAACTGCAATTGCTGGGAATAAAACGGGTAAATCACCCATCATATAAACAAAAAATAGAAATCCTGGTATTATATATAGAAATAATCCATAGAATACTGAAGTAATCTGCCAAGCTTTAATAGCTTTTTCATCAATTCTAGTTTCGGGAAGTTGTGTCATTTAATTTTTCTGAATATCTGGTTTTGGCTTTCTATAATAACTTTCGTCTACTTTAAACATAATGATAAGTCCAATAACCAGCATAATAAGAATTACTCCCATTCCCCACCTTTGATTTCCCATTATTAATGTAATCCAGCCGACCAGAATAGGACCTGCAAAAGAAGTCACCTTACCCGATAATGCAAGTAAGCCAAACATTTGATTTCGTTTATCTATGGGAGCAAGTCTTCCCATCATAGTTCTACTTGCCGCTTGAACCGGACCTACAAAAATACCAAGCAACAATCCCCATACCCAAAACCATGCAGTAGTTTGTACAAAAATTACAGCTACTACAGGTACAATTACGCCCATTAATGAAAGAACTATAGTTCTTTTACTACCCGATTTATCGTCTAACCATGCAAAACCATAAGCACCAATACCAGCCGTAATATTTAATCCAATTCCGAAATAGAAAATATCCGCTGTTTTAAAACCGAAAGTTCCTGCGGCATAAATTCCACCCATGGCAAAAATGGTGGCTAACCCGTCATTATAAAAAAGGCGTGCAATTAAAAATCTTGAAATATCTGGACGCGTTTTTAGTATAGAAAGGCCATCTTTAAGCGTTGTTATTCCATCGCTAATCGCCTGTTTGTAAGGCTTCTTTTTAGAAGGAGTATCTTCCGTATTTAAAAAGAAAGGAATGCTAAACAGTGCATACCATAAACCCGTTAGTAAAAAGGTGATTCTTGTATTTTGTGCAGATGCTTCATCTAGTCCAAATAGCTCTGCTCCATTTAAATAAAAAACAAAATAACCTACAACTAGGCACATCAAACCCCCTAGATATCCAAGCCCCCAACCCCAACCTGACCACCGCCCAATTTTATCTGGAGGAGCCAAATCAGGAAGCATTGCATTGTAAAAAATGAGTGCGAGTTCTGAACCTATAGTTGCAAAAAAAGCGGCTATAAGAGCAAACCAAATAAAGTCTGCGTTCGGTTCTGCAAACCAAAGAATACCAGATCCAAGTACACCCATTACAGTAAAAAAGAAAACCCATGGTTTTCTGCGCCCACCTTCATCAGCTATAGAACCTAAGATTGGCGCTAATAAAGCAATCACAATTCCTGCAAGACCGACCATATTTCCCCACAAAGCAGTACCAACCGTTTCATTTTCAGCAATTGAAGAAGAAAAGTAGGCTGCAAAAATAAAGGTGAGAATCATTACGAAATAAGCACTATTTGCCCAGTCATATAGAGCCCACGAAAAAAGCCCTTTTGAAGGCTCGTCAGATTTTGTCATTTGGTTAGATAAATGAGAAAGTCTTTGAATATCGTGTGTGGGAAGCAGAGTTGAAAGTAGTTTTTAGCATGAGTTTTTTTATAACACTCTAGCGAAACTCATCCTATAAACTTGTAGCCAAAACCATGTACAGTAATAATATGCTTTGGATATCGGCTGTCATCTTCTAATTTTTGCCGAAGCCATGCAATATGTACATCTACAGTTCGAGTAGAAGGAAGAGCATCGTATCCCCAAACTTCATTTAAAAGTTGATCACGAGTTAAAATTACACCTTCATTTTCTACCAAAAACTTAAGCAACTGAAATTCTTTAGCTGAAAGCGAGATTTCTACTCCTGCTTTTTTAATTAGCATTTTCTTGAAATCCATACTTACATCAGAAAACGAATATTCTCCAACTTCTTCTTGAGCTTGCTTTCGGCTTTTCTTACGAAGCTGAACTTCCACCCTAGCTAAAAGCTCCATCATTTCGAAAGGTTTTTGCATGTAGTCATCTGCCCCTAGTTTAAGTCCAAGTACTTTATCAATTACTTGCCCTTTTGCGGTAAGCATTAAAATTGGGGTCTCAATCCTTTTTTGACGAAGATCTCTACAAATATCCAATCCGCCTTTTTTGGGGAGCATCAAATCCAAAATAATCAAATCATGCTTTGATGATGACGCCTTTTCAAACCCAACTTCACCATCCCCTGCTACCTCAACATTATACCGTTCTTCTTCCAACCTATCTTTGATGGTCATAACTAATCCAGCTTCATCCTCAACCAACAAAATCTTCGGTTTATCAGCCATTTTTGAACCCCAATGGTAATATTAAACTGAATGTCGAGCCTACTCCGACTTTACTTTTAACGGTAATTTCTCCACCATGAGCTTTCGCTACTTTTTGTACCAAACTTAATCCAATTCCATTTCCTTTAACTTGATCACTTACCGGTTTTTCTCCTCTAAAAAACGGTTTAAATATTAAGCTTTGTTCCTTATCAGGAATTCCGAAGCCAAAATCTTGTACCTGCACTCTAAGCGCTGGATTACCCCGATATTCTACTTCATCTACTTTTAATAGTACCTTTCCTTTATCACCGCTAAACTTAATCGCGTTGTGTATTAAGTTTGTTAAGCTGAGGAAAATAGCATCTGGATCAGCTTGAATAGTCTTACGTTTTGTGTTGATCGAGTATTCTAGGTTCATCCCTCTTTCGTCTAACAAATGATGGTTTTCTTCTTTTATAGATTGCAGTAAATCACTCAAAAACACTTCCGTGATGTGGTATACTCTTTTCCCTGTTTGTATTCCCGAAAACTCCATTATTTGATCGACCATGTCACTTAATCGACGCCCCTCTTTAAGCATTAATTTCGCATACTCTTGTTTTCGTTTCTCATCATGAACGAATCCTTCGTTTAGATTTTCAGCAGCTGATCGAATTACCGTGATTGGTGTTCTAAGTTCATGAGAAACTCCAGCTACAAACAACATTTGTTGCTCGGCAAGTTCTCTGGAACGCTGTGAAAAAACGACAATCAAAACAACACTAATCCCAAGGATGGATAGAATTCCAAAACTAATTCCCAAATTTCTATTTCTGGTTTTGTTGACAAATGCATCCAAAGAACCTTCTTTAAAACTAAGCCACAATTGCCACGTCGTATTCCCCATTGAAGCGCTAACGGAAGTTCTAAATGAAGTATCTCTTTGAACACTCCACTCTTTTGTATCACTTGCCTTTAGATTCGACTTATTTTGGGAGAAAAAATGAGATCGAACTTCATGAGTGCCATTAGTAGTTGTATCGAAATTTGATTCTTCAATAAAATCAAACTCTTTAAAACCAATCTTAATGCTATCAGATACATTCGGAAAACGAACATTATTACCTGAATATGAGTTTGACTGAAAAATTAAGATGTTGTTCAAATTAAACCGACTAAGAGAACTCTTGAAATCAGGTTTTGGAATTGATTCCGCATCACCAGAAGTATAATACACCACACGATCTTGTTCATCTTTCAGTAAACTTAGTGTATACTGATCCTCATAAGAATCCGAAAAATATACCCTTGCAATACTCGGTATCAGCTTTTGTTTAATCACATTATCGTCCAGCTTCAAAAGCACAATATCATCTAATTGATCAATACTTAACTGTACTTCTACTTTCTGCCCAAATTCACGATTCGAAACCTGAATCATATCTAAAAACTGAACCGGAATTGGTAAGAAAGTGGGGTTACCAAGCTCTGTATTTACATTTAAAGAACCTTCCTGATTATTTTTTACCTTACTTTTTGCATCATTTTCTATCCATCTTTGCAAATCGTTAGACGGTGAAATTGATCTAAGAGTATTAGGATCGCTACTAAATGCAAAAATCTCAGTATCTCCTTCATTCGATTTCTTAAGTACATATATAGAGTCTATTAAATCGGGATATTTACTATTCCCTATCCAGCGACCATAAGAATCACCAAGACCTGTTTCAATATCCTCATTTGGATTTGATACCTGAATCCGAAATGTATGCCCTAAAGTGGTGAATACTTCGTTAAAGTCTGCAACAAAATTTTCGGCAGAAGCCGACAGACTTTCTTCAAGTCTTTCTTTTTCAGCCTCGCTTACACTTCCTAACCACTTATACTGAAGTACGGCAAGCGATATGAGCGCTATTCCCATGATGCTGAGGAACCCATATGTGTAGAATGAATTTTTCACATTTTAAATTAGCCTCTTTTCGTGCTATAAAAAAAGTTTTAACTCCGATTTAACATCCTTAACAAAGTTTTTGCATGGGCTTAACAACTGGTATGGTTTGGATTTGAATATTAGTTCCGAATCAAAAACCCAATTCTCGGAATAATGAAAATCGCAAAAATATCATTCTTACTCTTTCCTCTATTTATATTTTTACCGCAATTAGCTAACGCGCAAAAATTTCAAACTATGGAATTTGACGCAAGTACCAGTATGATGCTTCAAGAATTCCACGCAATGCTAGTATTAGATGGAGATGAAGTAAAAGTTGAGATGCAAATGGGTATGCATGACCCTGCATCTGAAGGTGATAAACTTGAGCAAGGCGATGTCATTTTAATGATGAATGGTAAAAGAGTTACTGGTATAGATGGTCTCCGTTCTCTCTATGATGAACTTGAAAAGAATACTGAAATAAAAATTGGAGTTAGACGAGGAAATGAACGGTTTATTCTAAATGCACTTAAAGGCAATATGCCCGAAAACGGCACAAAAATGATGCTGACTTTTGACACCGAAAGTGATGGAGAACAACCTGTTATTATTCCTAACCTTGGATTCCTTTTGAGTAATTCTGATACAGATGTTGTAATCGAAAAAGTAATTCCACCTATGTTACCAGATGAGTTAAAAGCCCTCGGAGTTGAAGGTTATACCATCACCTCATTCAATAAGGAAAAACCATCGTCCGCAACTGCTTTATTGAAAAAATTTGAAGCACTTGCTGTAGGGGCTGAGATTACTTTCACGTTCACGAAAGATGGAAATGAAAAATCCATCACCTTTAAAAAGAAAGAGCCAAAAGGAACCTTCACAATGAAAACCATAGACAATTAAACCATGCAAAGGTTACGCCTTTTTTTCTTTTTGCTAATTTTTTTAGGATTACTGATCCCTGAATCAACACTAGCTCAAAGTCCTTTTCCAAATGCACGGGATGATAGTTATCCTTTGTTGGGACTAAAGAGAGCTAAGAGTTCATACGATAGAACAAAAAGTGAATTAGAACGCCAAAAAGAGCTCTATAAAAAAGAGCTGATATCTATTGAACAGTATGAAACAGCTCTTAATACCTACCAAGATGCTGAAGTAAATTATCAGCAATCTCTACTTGTTCTTTTATTTGAACAACAATTTGTGAGCATTAAAAGAGCTTTAAAATCACAGGATGAGAATGCTAAAAAACAGGTTAAAGTAACGCTTGAAAATACTTCTGGAGCTACTGAAGAATTTGCTCAAATTGTCGATATGGAGGATGATTTGTTCCGATCCCTTCAACCTGATGTAATCCATAATATCTACGTTTCTTTAAGTAATGATGATGGAGCAATTATTAGTTCTCCGTATGAAATAAAACTTTCTACCCTTAGAAGTGGACATCCTGAAACCGTCACTTTCGACTTACTACAAGATTTAGATGAAGTAACGATAAATATAATTTATGGGAATGGATCTTCCAGAAATCCCAAGGTTTTCCTTGAAAAAGATGATTCAGCAAACCGGGTTCTAATCCAATCTGAGCGATTTTCACAGGAAGTGGAATTAGGGGAAACAGCTACCTATGGATTAGGACTTGAACTCTTTAGCGGAACTAATGATACCTACAAGTTGGAGGTTGTAAATCTTCCTAAATCCGTTACTAGAAATTTCAGTGAGGTTGGGGCTTCTGGGAGAATAAGTCAGATTAAATTCACCGAGAGCAAAAATAATATTGATGCCAATTTACAGGTCTCCCTTCCTGATCGCTCAACCGAAGACGTTCCAATGGATTTAGCCGTAGATTTCTATGTAATTGCTATACCTATTAATCAATTAAACAAAGTAACGCCCCGAATAAATGAAACTTGGACACAAGCTGAAATTGAAGCCCTTAATGTTGGATTTGTAAAGCTCGAAATGATTCCTAAAGGCGTGGGAAGGCTTGTAGTAAAAGCTCCTCAACTTTATGACGAGCCTGATGCTGATACCCCTGTTGAATTTACATTTCAAGTCGTAAACGAAGGATCTCGTAGACTCGATAATATTGAGTTTGAAATTGACGCACCTTTTGAATGGGAAAAAAGAATTGAGCCTACCATTATTTCATCGCTAGGCATTCGGGAAGAACAAACTGTGAAATTGTATCTCACTCCATCGAAAGATGTTACCGTTGGACGCTACGAAACAAGAATGAGATCTACTGCGCTTTCTGATAGTCAACCTGTAAACGCTGAAGACAAAACCTTTACTGTCCAAATTGCTGCGCAGGCAAGCATAATTGGAACGTCTTTGATTCTCTTTCTGATCATTGGCTTAGTCGGTGGACTTGTATTCTTCGGCATTAAACTTTCGAGGAAATAAACAATTTAGCCTAATACTCATTCAGAAATAATAGTTCTCTCAAAATAATTACTAGCAATCATCAACTTTGGATTATGGATTTTGAATTATTTAAGAATCCATAATTCAGAATCTAAAATTCGAAACAATGAAAAACGAAACGATTAAACAAGCTCCTCTTTTAGAAGCTCGAAACCTGACCAAAGTGTATGAAGATGGAGTTAAAGCTCTAGACAATCTTCAACTAAAAGTACACCCTGGTGAAATTTTCGCAATGCTTGGTGGTAATGGTGCTGGTAAAACAACGACCATAAATATCTTTTTAGATTTCATACAGCCTACAAGCGGTAATGCATTTATAAATGGAATTGATGCTAATACCAATCCTTTGGAAGCGAAACGAAATGTTTCCTTCGTCTCAGAAAATGTTCAGCTATACCCAAATTTTACCGCTATGCAAAACCTTGATTTCTTTGTCCGCTTGGGAGGGAAAAGTAATTACACCCGAGCAGATTACGAGAATGCTTTAGTTAGAGTTGGGTTGCAACGAGAAGCTTTTGACAAAAAACTCAGAGACTTTTCTAAAGGGATGCGACAAAAATGTGGCATTGCTATCGCAATACTAAAAGATGCTCCGGCAATTTTACTTGATGAACCAACTTCTGGCCTTGACCCAAAGGCTGGAAAAGAGTTTACTAAACTTGTTGGGGAATTACGGGATGAAGGAAAGGCGATTTTAATGAGTACTCATGACATCTTCCGAGCTAAAGAAATCTCAGATCATGTAGGAATTCTTAATAATGGAATTTTAGTAGCAAAGAAAACTCATGCAGAATTAAAAGGAGTAAATCTGGAAGACCTTTATGTAGAATACATGGCAGGATATATGGATGAAACTCTGGAAACCGGATCACTGATAAACAACCTTACTTAAAATGTTAATCGTTATTTGTTAATCGATTCCGAATAACGAATAACTAATCACGAATAACTATGTTCAAACTTATATTTATAAAAGAACTTAAAGAGATTCTCCAAAGCAGCCGCTTCACCATCAGTTTTGCTGTTTGTTCAGTGCTTATCATTTTAGCATTTTTTATGGGAGCTAAGAACTATTTGGCAAGCCAAAGTCAGTATGAAGCAGCTCTACAGGAAAATAGAAATCAAATTGCTGCTAACACCGAATGGATGATGGTTCAGCACTCTATTATGCTCCCTCCTCAACCATTGATGGCACTTGTAAATGGTGTTTCTAATGATGTTGGTAGAAATATTTCTATGAGTGGAAGAGGTGAACTTTCAGCAGATAACACACGATTTAACGATGAGCCTCTTTTTGCCATTTTCAGGTTTATGGATCTGGAATTTATTTTTGGAATCGTGCTTTCCTTGTTTGCCATCATTTTTGCTTATGATGCCATAAACGGCGAAAAGGTAAGTGGAACATTGAAACTCTGTTTTGCCAATTCCATCCCACGAGCTTCTTTTATTTCTGGGAAATTGGCTGGTTCTTTTGTGGGACTTAGTATTGCTCTTTTAATTCCAATTCTTATTGGCGCTGCATTATTACCACTTTTAGGAGTGCAATTGAGTGCTGATGAATGGCTAAGATTAGCTCTAATTATTTTTTCCGGGCTTGCATATTTCGGTTTATTCCTTGCGCTAGCCATTGGTATTTCAGCGATGACAAATCGTCCTTCAAATGCATTTTTAATTGGTTTGGTGGTTTGGATTTTTGCAGTATTGATCGTTCCACGGGCTTCTGTTCTAATCTCCGGACGTTTAGTTGATGTACCAAATGTGGATGATATTACTGCCCAGAAAAACAGATACCGAACACAACTTTTTGATGAAGATCGTCCAAAAATGGAAAAATTTAAACCTGCAAATGGTACCGATCCTCAAGATGTAATGACACAGTTTTCGGCAATGATGAGAGAACTTTCAACCAATAGACAAGAAAAGATTGATGCTTTTACCGAACGAATTAATGAGGAGTATACGAATCGAAAAAATAGACAGGAAGATGTAGCACTCGCTCTTTCCAGAGTATCACCAACCTCAATATTTACCTTAGCCAGTACAGAATTAGCTGGAACCTCACTTGAACTACAAAATCGTTTTATGAGCTCTGCAGAAGAATACCAAAATGTGTACGCTAATTTTATGACTGAGAAAACTGGGAGTGGTGGACATGGTGGATTTCGAATGATTATTCGAACTACCGATGACGAAGGTGAAGAACCTGAAACTCTCGACCCTAATGAAATGCCTCAGTTTGAGTACGCCAAAACAAGTTTTAAAACTGCTGCCTCAAACAGCTTACTAGATATGGGGCTACTTGTACTTTTCAATCTTGTATTCTTTGGTGGGGCTTTTACAGCTTTCCTAAGATACGATTTGAGGTAAACTCAGTTCAAGGAATATGTATAGAAACAGAATCAGCAATCTCATTCTCCCTTCGAAGAGAGACCAAAATTATCGTTTAGATAATTTTGTGAGGGATGTTTGGCTTGATCAATCTATCAGAACAGTTCGAACCCACCCCTCAATCCCCTCCAAGGAGCGGATGCACCAATACCAACCTATCGATCCGTTTTCGGAACTATTCATTTTAAAATTCTAAGCTCAACACTATGCTATCTATACTAATCCAAAAAGAACTTAAAAATATACTTCTAAGCCCCAAGTTTACTGCCACCTTTTTGGTTTGTTCAATCCTGATTTTAATTAGTGTGTTTATCGGGATCAATGAATATGAAAACGCAGTAACTCAGTTCAAGATAAATCAACAAATTGCTCAACAGGATATTGCACAAGCATCGAGTTGGGGACAAGTAAGAAATATTGTCCATCGTAAACCCACTCCGATGCAGATTTTCGTTTCTGGTCTTCATTTTGATGTGGGAAGACTTTCTGGAATTTCATCTTTTAATGATGTAAAACTTACTCGAAGTCCATATTCAGATGAAACCCTTTTTGCTATTTTTAGATTTATAGATTTCGCTTTTATTGTACAAGTTGTTCTCTCTTTATTTGCAATTTTGTTTACCTACGATGCCATCAATGGAGAAAGAGAGAATGGAACATTAAAACTGGCTTTCGCTAATTCAGTGTCTAGAGTTACTTATTTGGTGGCTAAGTTTACAGGTATTTGGCTTGGGTTAATAGTTCCACTTCTAATCCCAATTCTTCTTGGATTATTATTGGCTCTATTCTTTAAAGTTCCTATCTCGGAATCTGATTGGATGAGTATTATCGGATTTATTGGGCTTTCCATACTTTATGTAACATTCTTTATGGGGATTGGAATTTTAGTATCGTCATTAACTAAAAAATCTTCACTTTCTTTTTTGTTACTGCTTGTTATTTGGATTGGAGGAGTTCTAATACTTCCACGAATGGGTGTAATGGCAGCTGGTCAGTTGATAGAAATAGAACCTGTTGCTCAAATTGAAGCGAAACAAGAAGCTTTTCAGCAAGCACGGTGGAATCAATTCTCGCAACAACTAAACAAATCATGGCAACGCAGAGAACAAGAAATGGAAGGAATGGATGAAACCGAGCGTAGAAATTATAGAGACGAAAAGGAATGGGAATGGCTAGAAGAAGATGACGCTATTAGAAAAAAAGTTCAGACCGATATTGTAGATAATAACCGTAAACTTTTAGAAGATGTGCAAAATAAAAAAATAGTACAGCAAAACCTTGCATTTAGCTTAGCGAGAATCTCCCCTGTTTCGTCTTTTAGACTAGCTGCGATGAATATTTCTGGAACTGATATTGGAATGAAATCTCGCTACGAAGAAAGCATGAGGAATTATAAAGACACCTTTGTCAAGTTTGCAGAAAAGAAGCAGTCAGAAACTGGAGATACTGGCGGATTTCGAATTGAAGTCGATTCGAATGAAGGAGTAAATCTGGATTTTGGAAGAAACGATCAAACCCTAGACACTAGCGAATTACCAAGATATGAAGCCCCTTTGGTTATGACTTCTACTACGTTTGGCAATAGTATTCTAGACTTTGGCTTGCTTGCAATATTTATCGTTCTTTCTTTTGGTGGAAGTTTCGTAGCCTTTTTGAGATATGATATGAGGTAAGTTGTTCAATGTTCAATGTTCAATGTTCAATGTTCAATTAAAGTGTATCTTCTCAGTCGAACCTGAAATTTCACTTTTCAATTGAATGGCTTTTAAACACGTTAAAGATTCCCAAATTACTATGACGCAGCTCATGCTGCCTTCTCATTCCAATTTTAGTGGAAAAATTCATGGGGGTTTCATTCTGAACTTGATGGATCAGATTGCTTTTGCTTGCGCTTCTAAACATTCAGGGCATTATTCTGTAACTGCGTCAGTAAATAGAGTTGATTTCCTAAACCCAATTGAAGTAGGTGAGCTTGTAACTTTAAAGGCGTCTATTAATTATACGGGAAGAACGTCTATGGTAGTTGGGCTTCGTGTAGAATCAGAGAATATCCAGACGGGAGAAACAAAACACTGTAACTCCTCTTATTTCACGTTGGTAGCTAAAAATGAAGATGGAAAGAGTGTCCCAGTTCCTGGCTTAATTCTGGACTCAGTAGAAAGTGTACGTCGATTTGCAAGAAGTATAACTAGACAAGAACAATCCAGAAAAAGACTCGATAGTTTTAAACCTTCTGAGTTTAAGATTGAAGAGCATTTAGAGGTCGTGGAGTCGCAAAATGCTAAAGTCAAGCTTGACTAATTTTCTTGATCAGCTAAAAATTAAAGCCTATTCCTATTCCAGCACCTAAACCAATTCTAGTTTTATCTTCATCGCCAAAACCTCTAGTAAATTGATATGCTGCATGAAAGTTAAGAATTAACCCTCTTTTTCGGTCTCCTAAATCAACTCCCATCCCTCCACCTAAACTGAAGAAACTATCCTGTTGACCATCACTATTAAAAAAAGTTTCTTCAGAAAAACTATTATCAATATGAGCGCCTCCAAAGGCATATACTCGTTGTATATTCGATTCTCTTAAATCTCTTTGGTACTCAAGTCCTAATGAAAAGAAGGAATCCTTATTGTCGGTATCGTTGTTATAAATAAAAATCCCAACAACTTTTATGTTATCCTTTTCTGTACTTGGATAAATATATTGAATACCTGCCCCAGTTACAGAGGATAAGGTTAATCCTATTTGTTTAGTAAAAACGAACTCGTCGTTTTCTTGTGCCTGAAGAATAGGGGAAATGACTATTAACCCTACAAAAATGATCACAAAATTTTTCAAAACGTTCTCCATCGATTTTTTGTAACTAATAATTAGCGTAAATCTAATAAATTATAGCCTATATTCAAGAATATTTACTATCTAAATCAATAAATATTAGTTTTTTCTGATGAATGAGCTTTGGAGGCTTGATTAAAACTTATCAATAAAAAAAGGCCACCCATTCCTGAGTGGTCTCATTTATCAACCTTTTGTCTGGTTAGTTAAAAAACTAGTTTGATAAAGCCACATTCCAAACATCGTCATAACCAAACTTTGCTTGTTCTGAGGTCAGTTCTTCTATCGACTGTTTTATGAGTTTTATAATTACATCCTTTTGTCCGATTCGATTTAGTGCATTTAGATCAGAAAATTCTGACTCACTAAAGGGAACTCCAGGACCTTGGACACTTCCTTGAAGCCAAACATTTGTATTTCCATCAAACGCTTGTGTTGCTCCGGTAACCTTAAAGCTTACATTAGGTAATAAAACAATCTTATTATCATCACCACCTGCTACTTGATAGTTAATAACTACGTCCATAAAAGCATCCATGTCCATATCTCTCATTAATCGTGATGTAGTACCTCCATCAGCAATTAATGCAGTTGTACGATCTGATAGGATTTCGCCCAGTGAGGTTGGGAGTAGACGCTTTGTATCTCGTAAGTTCTTAGCAATGTACTCAGTGTTATTCTCATCTGTAGGAGTGTAGAATTCATCGTAAATTGGATTTGAAGTTATTTGGTCTACATCTACTACGGCTGCTTTATAGTCATTTTTTAAGGTACTTACCAAATCTGAGTACATATTTTCCAAAAACTGATTCCAGTATACATCATCTAACTCAGGAAACTGAAAGGTGGTTGTGGTAGTGGTGATTTCTCGGTATCCAGTTAAGTAATTATCTCTTTCTGAGGTTTCTACTTCTTTTTTATACAAACTACCTGAAACGCTTAACGAGGATATTCCGATTCGTTTAATATTTGTGTTCAACGGTCGAGCATACCAGGCATTTGAGGCTGATGCCGAATATTTAAACTCACCGTTTGATTCTTCTGATTTTCCAGTGATTTTTACATAGGCTCTACCTTCAGCATTTCCAGTAACAGTTACTGGAACGGTATCAAAAGAGGTCATTTCCTTCTTAAAATAAGGGAATGGCTGACCTGCATCCGCTCTATCATTTTCAACTATACTAACCTGTAAATGATTTTCACCTGTAGCCCAATTTGTTACATCCTTGCCTGTAGGACCGCCACCTGCGATATGTTTGTGTTTAAAAGCATCAGCAGGTACAATAATTTTATTATTTATGATGGTGCTTTGAAAATATGCGAATCCTTTTGCTCCAACAGCATTTGTAATTAGTGAAACCATTACCCTTTTGCCTTCTGCTGCTGCTGCATATTCTAATTCAATTTCTAAAGGAGCATTTACATCTACAGTTGCACCTTCTGCTACACCATTTATGCTTTTTATACTTAAACTTGGCAATGGTGATAGTTCGAACTCTGTAGTAGAGCCATTTGTGCTGGTGATGACCACTTCTTTTGTTGATAGATCATCATGATCAAAGCGAGCAAAAAAAGCTCCTCCTCCATAGCTTTTAGCTTCTTTTCCTCCAATAGTGACCGTTCCATCTAAATCAATAACGCCAATTCTACCTTCTGGTTTAACAAACATTACACCAACTAGGTTTTCACCTTCTAACCAATCTTCTGTTCCTAATGTCGTAATTCCAACATCAGAGCCATAGATATTAGCTTGGTATTTCCCAATTACTGCCATATTGTTAAAGTCTGCTTCTTTTTTGGTCATCAGTTTCAATGCAACTTTACCAATTTGTTGTTGAACTGTAGCACAGGACATTAAAAATAATGATACCCCGAGAAAGCAAATTATAATCTTCTTCATAGTCACCCTTTGTGTTTAGTGTTTAACTAAAAATCAGGGTTATTGGCTGGTTATTCTATCACCCGAATTAGGTATTTTTTAATTTATAGGGGTAAAAAAAAGGCTCACCGTTTGTGAGCCTTTCTGAAATCAGTCGTCCACTCCTGGTAAATTGGCTTTATCAGGCGTACTTTGAATCCATATTTTTTTATCGAAGGTCTTTTTTCTAGGGTACACTTCATCCAATGTATTGGCTTCAAATAAACGGCCGTTCATCATTACATGTGATATAGTATTTGTATTTCTGAGTTCATCCAATGGATTCTCATCAAGAATTACTAAATCCGCAAGTTTACCTACTTCTATTGAGCCAAGGTCTCCATCCAACCCAATAGCTTCTGCACCAATAATAGTAGCTACTTTAAGTGCTTGGTGATTGGTTAATCCACCTGAAGCAACTGACCATAACTCCCAATGATAGCCAAGTCCTTGAAGTTGCCCATGACTTCCCACACCAATTAAGCCGCCTGCATCAACAATTTGTTTCGCTTTTTCAGCATGTTTTGGGAATATCTGTTCATCATCCATCGCCCAAAAATCTCGGCGACGAGTACTGGAAGCTAGAACGTCGTTAGGTGTGAAGTTGGCAAGTTTAGAGTCATCATACACATTTTCACGCGCATAGAAAAAGTCCTCAGCAGAAGGTCCTCCATAAGCTACCAGCATAGTCTGAGTTACCGCCATTTTCGCATCTGCTACCGTTTTTACTAAATCATTATAAATTGGATATATCGGAAGATTATGCTCATGACCTGGATAACCATCAATCAATTGCGTGATATTCATTTTAATGTTTAAACTTCCTTCAGTGGTTGGCATTAACTTCTGTTCTTTAGAAGCCATGATAATCCATTGCCTTTGTTCACGGTTTCCTACTCGGTACATTTTGATGGACTTAGTGTCAAAGTACTCGCTGTATTGTCGAAGTACTTCTTTGGTATGTTCCAAGCTTTTCAACTTATAACCCCAGAAACCAACACCAGGTCCTGTAGAATACACTCTTGGTCCAAGCGTCATCCCAGCAGTTACCATATCGCTATAGGTTAATACATCGGTTGTTCCAGTTTGAGGATCACGAGTTGTAGTAACGCCATACGCTAAGTTTGCAGCATAACTCCAAGGTTGAGTTTTATGAATACCTCTAGTCACTCTTAAATGTGCATGTGTGTCAACAAAACCTGGAGTAATTGTTTTACCTGATAGGTCAACTACTTCAGCGCCGGTTGGTACATCTAAGGTTCCAGTCCTTCCAACAGCGGTAATTCTATTATTTTCTACTAAAATATCTCCTCGTTCAATTACCTCATCACCATTCATAGTGATAATTCTAGCATTTTGAAGAAGCGCGATTCCTTCTGGGATATCCTTATTATAGAGTACTTCTATTCGATATTCCTCTGCTTGATATTCAGAAAGAGGTTTTTCCTTTTCTTCATCAGTTTCAGGTTCATCCTCTTTTTCTTCAGCTTCTTCTGCTGATTTTTTTGCTTCCTCTTCCGCCTTCTTAGCTGCTTTAACACTATCTGCAAAAGCTTTTGAATCACTTAAATTGTATACGAAATACCCTTTCCCTAATGACCAATGAACCTTTTCGGAATCTCCAGACCAATGAGGAAATTCTCCACCAATTACGGTGAGTTTTTTAGCTGGGAAAGACGCCCCATCAGGATTTGATACTGAAATGTTGACCACATTTCCAGTTACAGGTACAGTAGCCGTATAAATTTCATTATTTACTTGAGCAAGTACCTGATCGCCTTCTGGTGCCATAAACAAAATACTTGCCTCACTTGGCGATACTGGGTCGGTTGTGCCATAGGTAGAAATCCCCGTAATTTTAACGTGTTCATCTACATCGGTTCCATCCCATCGCATTGAAATAAGTTGACCATCGTTATCAGTCATATAAATACGATCGTTTGCTTTCACAAAGTGAGGATTTGTGCGCCCTTTTCTGAGATCTATAAAAGTAGTTGCACCTCCATTCGCTGGAATCCATGCAATTTCATCTGCAGCTGAAAAGAAAGATCCACCTGTGCCAGAACTTAGGTAATCGAATTTACTACCCGTTAAAAATACAATTCTGTCACTGGTATATGACCATACTGGTTGCGAATAAAATGCTGATTCTTGAGTCAACTTTTGAGCTCTTGGTCTACGAGCTTCAGGCTCAATCCTATAAATGTCACCACCTTTAGCCTCATCCCAAGTTACATATACAATGAACTTTCCATCCGGCGACCACGTTGGCTCAGCTTCAGTAGCTTCGCCTTCGGTTAGCTTTCGAGGAGTCCCATCTGGAAAATCCTGAACATATAAATCACCAAGTGCAGTAAAAGCTATTTTTGATCCATCTGGAGACGGAACTGCATCTCTGATTTGAGTAATCAGCGCTTCTTTATCATCACTAACTGGGTATTTGAATGTTAACTTTGGACCTAGTTCCAGTTCTACATCTACTTCAAAAGGAATATTTTTCACTGTTCCATCTGCTATAGAAAGATTATGAAGCTTCCCTCCGTAAAAAAGAATCAGACTTTTACTATCTGGAGTGAAACTCATTGCTGGTAATACACCAAGTGTAGCTTGAGATTCTTGGTCATCACGTTGCACAGGATATGCCAACCAGTTTTCTTCACCAGTTTCAATATTTCTTAAAATTAACGCCGTTTCAGCTTCATGACGAGTTCCATAAACCAACCATTTTCCATCCGGTGAAGTAGTAGGTGTAAACGCCGATCCATATTTAGAAACTAAGATAGAATTATCACCAGTTTTGCGATCATAAACTCCAATAGAGTACTGTGGAAATTGAGCATTATAATTCCATGCACCGTTTCTTCTTGAATAATAAACATATCTTCCATCTGCACTAAATGCAGGATCTATAGCTTTCAGACTTGTTGAACCATCAACAATCTTAGTTCCACCGCCGCTGTCTTTGTGAATCATCCAAAGCTTGAAGAATCTTCTACCGCGAGAAACAACTATATAATCTCCATCGGGAGACCATTCGGCGTTAATCATCTCATCGTTATTATCTTTTGTGAGCTGATGTTCTTCTTCCGTTTCTAGATTTATATACCATGCATTTTCAGAGCCTGTTCTATCCGAAATAAATAACAGGTTTTTTCCATCAGGACTAAATCTAGGATGAACATCAACTGCCATGCCATCGGTAACTAGAGTAGCCTTTCCCCCTGAAATTGGCATTGTATATATATCGCCCAATAAATCGAAAGCAATGGTCTGTCCATCTGGGCTAACATCCACAGACATCCAAGTTCCTTCATTGGTGGTAAACTCCAACAACCTTTCCGGATCCATCGGAAGGTCTTTACTCTTCTTTTCTATTTTTGTGGAATCTGATTCTTCTTCTTGCGCTACCACTTTCTGCAAACTTATGGTTACAGTAAATAGAAAGCATAGTATCCATATTACTTTTCGTGACATAAATTTTCCCTTTATTAACTTTAATTTGAGCTGAGATACCCACCCTCAACAATCGAATAGAATCTGCTTAAAAAAAGAATAGAATTTTGTAAAACTTTGAGATTTGTGATGAAACGCTGAGATGCAATTTCATCATAAATATACTAGAATTATCGTGTTAACTTCTTATAAGCAATGCGGTGCGGTTGGTCATCAGTAATACCCAATCGCTCTTTGCGGTTATCTTCATATTCAGCATAATTACCTTCAAACCAATACGCCTGACTATTACCCTCAAACGCTAGGATATGTGTTGCCACTCGATCCAAGAACCATCTATCATGGGAAATAACCACAGCACAACCAGCGAAACTTAATAATGCTTCTTCTAAAGCTCGAAGTGTGTTCACATCCAAATCGTTGGTAGGCTCATCCAAAAGCAATACATTGGCACCTTCTTTTAGCATTTTAGCAAGGTGAACACGGTTTCGCTCTCCACCAGAAATTTGCCCTGTTTTCTTTTGTTGATCGCTTCCTGCAAAATTGAATCGAGATACATAAGCTCGCGAATTCACTTCCCTATTACCAAGCATCAAGATATCATGACCGCCAGAAATTTCTTCCCAAATTGTTTTCTCAGGATCTAATGGACGCTTTTGATCTACATAACCCAATTTTACGGTTTCACCTACTGTTAGTGTTCCTGAATCCGGTTTTTCTTCTCCAATAATCATTTTGAATAGTGTGGTTTTACCAGCACCGTTCGCACCAATAACTCCAACAATCCCACCTGGTGGAAGCATAAATTCCATGTCTTCAACCAAAAGCTTGTCATCATAGCCTTTATAAACTCCTTCCGCTACAATCACTTTGGTTCCAAGTCGAGGTCCAGCCGGAATTACAATCTGCATATCGTCATTTCGCTTCTCATTTTCCTGAGCCAACAAATCTTCATACGCAGTTATACGTGCTTTACTCTTCGTTCTTCTCCCTTTCGGGTTTTGGCGAATCCACTCCAATTCTTGTTGTAATGTTTTCTGTCGATTTGATTCCGTTTTTTCTTCTTGAGCTAAACGAGCTGACTTCTGCTCTAACCAAGATGTATAATTTCCTTTGAATGGAATTCCCTCGCCCCGATCTAATTCTAAGATCCAACCAGCTACGTTATCTAAGAAATATCTATCGTGAGTTACAGCAATTACCGTTCCTTCATATCTTGCTAAATGTTGCTCTAACCAACCCACTGATTCTGCATCCAAATGGTTGGTAGGCTCATCCAATAACAGCACATCTGGTTTTTTGAGAAGAAGACGACATAAAGCCACTCGACGAGCTTCTCCACCTGATAAAACTTTAACCGAAGTATCTCCAGGAGGACATCGTAGTGCGTCCATTGCTTGACTCAATTTTGCATCTAAATCCCACGCATCTAGATGATCAATTTGTTCCTGAAGTTTTGCTTGCTTAGCAATGAGTGCATCAAAATCTGCATCAGGATCGCCAAACCTAGCGTTTACATCTTCGTACGCCTGAAGTAAATCTACTGTTTCCTGAACGCCTTCCTGTACAATTTCTTTTACCGTTTTCTCTTGATCGAGGTGTGGCTCTTGAGCTAAATACCCAAAAGTAATTCCTTTTTGAGAACTGATATCACCAAGGTAATCTTTATCAATCCCTGCGATGATTCGAAGTAAGGTAGATTTACCTGCGCCATTTAACCCAAGCACACCAATTTTTGCGCCGTAGAAAAAGGATAGATAAATGTCTTTAAGAACGGTTTTATTGGGCTTGTGAATTTTACTCACACCTACCATGGAAAAAATAATCTTCTGATCGCTCAAGGTCTTGGTATTTGGTTTGTGTTGTTTTGGTCATTCAGAAGGAACCGTAGGGGGCGCATAGCTATGCGCCCGTACTGGTTTCCGGCGAACTAAATAAGACTTCAAAGGTAAGGAGAAATCAAGGCTTCTCAAGGGGAGAATTTGGAAGAATTTTCGAGCTCACCATTCAACCTTAAACAGAACCGTCATCCTGCACTTGTTTCAGGATCTTATGAATCGAATTTGTGCTAAGTCTATTAAATACAACCGCGGATGTTTACTCAAAATGAAGCCTTCTTCTATCCTCCCTCTGAAATCAAACAAGTTTGATTTCTGTCTCCCCCCAAGTGGAGACAGTCTTTCATTGTTATTTTGTGATTTTATTTGGGCGATTGAACTATTTTTAGAAAAAGATACATCCTCCCTAGAGGGAGGTGTCATTTTGAGCTTGCTCAAAAGACGGAGGGTGTCAGGTAGGGCAACAAATCCCGAAGTTAACTCATACACCTCTCCCACTTCGTGGCGCCCCTCTCAAGAGGGGACTTAACTACCAGAATCACCACATAGCCTTTATCGAATGAAGTTGCACAGGTACTTCTTTTCCTTTTAACAATACTTCACCTAAATGAAAAGGAAGGTATTTCTGGTGAAGAGGTAGGTCTTTAAAAAGTTCACCAGAAATCAGTAGATGTTCACCAAGGTTATTACACTGATCCTGAATTCTTGCCGTTGTGTTAATGACATCTCCATGATAGGCGATTTCCTTTTTGACAACTCCCACTTCGGTAACCACTAATTCACCTCCATGCAGGCCAGCTTTAAATACTGGTAATATTCCGAACTCTTTTTCATAGTATCCTTTTCGGTCGAACAGCTTTCGCTGAAACTCGAAGTAGCAATCAATGCATTTGTTTTCCTTCACCCCTTTCAAATAATCCCAGGAAATCACTGCCTCATCCCCCACATACTGATATATTTGCCCCTCAAACTTTCTGACTATTTCGTTCAGGTCATAAAAACATTGCTGAATAAGGGCACTATATTTCAGATATCCCATTTCTTCAGCTAAGGTGGTAGAGGACTTTAAATCTATAAACATGAAGATCTTTTTTTCAATTCTTGGGCTTCGGTATCTCCCTAAAATCATATCCATTAATATACCGGGACCAAACTTTTCATTCACAAGTCTTAAAAAAGAGTAGAACGAACTGGAAAGAATAAAAAATAAAGTCACTGACCAAATTGCACCCGTTTTGATAATTAATTCTTTTGAAAGAATTGTAGAGGATACAATCACTAGATTTACGTAGTTAATGGCAATATTGATCACAAAGCCCAATAGGAAGAAATAAACAATGGTCTTTATAGCTAACTGTGCTCCCAACGACTTTCGCTGCAACCAGGCGTTTTCGAATAGTATTTCTAATACTCCATATAAAATGCCCATAATCATACCAATAATAAAAGCTACTCTGAAGCCTTCGAATTTTGACATCGGACTTACTACCTCTAATCCAATTTCCGCCCCAATTCCTATCCGTCTCAAAATGTGATATGCAAATGAAGCCAGAATCCAATAGACAATGGACATTAAGAATAGACGGAGTCTATCTTTCGTTTTAACTTTCATAGTACATGGGCTGTGTTACGAGTAATGTACGATTACTCCAGGATATCAGCGAGGGCTTCTTCGAGTTCTTCGAAACGGAATTCAAAATCGTTTACCTGCAACACCTTGGGTTGCATTCGAATGCTGTCGGAAATTGGCTTTGCCCCTTCTCCGTAAAGTAGCTCAAGCGCTAGTTTAGGAACGCGGAATAGATTAGGCCGACTCATTACCGAAGCTAAGGTTTCCGCAAACTCATTCATTGTTGCTGGAGTTGGAGCACATACATTATAAGCTCCTTTCAATTCAGTATTTGTAATTGGGTAAATAAGAGCATTAATAAGGTCTTCACGATGAATCCAACTCATATATTGTGTTCCATCTCCCACTGGACCACCGACCCCAAATTGGAAAGGAGTTAGCATTTTCTCTAGTGCCCCTCCATTTTTCTCGAGTACAATTCCTATACGTGGATTTACCACCCGAACACCATACGCTCTTGCTTTGTGTGATTCCGCTTCCCAGTCGATACACACTTTAGCCAGGAAATCTTCTTGTTCTATGGATGCTGATTCGTCTAGCACGGTATCCCCTTGATTGCCATAAATCCCTGATGCCGAAGCAGAAATAAATACCGCTGGTTTATGCTCTGCCTTCTCCATTGCCGAAACCAGTGCTTTGGTGGTATCAATCCGGCTGTTATAAATTCGTTGCTTTACTCCCTCATTCCAGCGTTGGCTAAAAATCCCCTCCCCGGCTAAATGGATGACGGCATCGGCGGTATTCATGGCTTCCACCAGATCATCATCCCAGCTGATAAACTGCTGGTTCTTAGCCGCTTCGTCTTTGTACTTCTTCGGACTTCGGGTAATAATGGTGATATAATGCCCTTCCTGTAATAGCAAGGTTCTAAGTTCCTGTCCTATAAATCCCGTTCCGCCGGTGATGAGTATGTTTTTCATTTCTTGATTCACTTAGTATTTGTCTATAAAACTACTCATATCTGAAATACATTCCTTCAATTTCTAGTGTTCTCATTTTAAATCATCAGCTTAAGCTGATGTTCCTACTTTGTTATTAAATCTATTTTGTTCATTTTATCCCTAAGATAATTAAGAATAAGCTGAATAAAACTTAAAGATGAAACTGGGATATCATGAACAGTGTGCGTGATACTCTTATGTTGGCAGCAAGGCAAAAAAAATAACAAATGACCAATAAGGACAATAGAAATCCATTATTTGATAGTCAACGAGAAAAATCAGGGGCGAAAACCATTGATAAGTACTCGTATCAATACCATTGGGCATTATACAGAGTAATAAGCGAGCATGATGAAAAAAGTGAATATGCTGTATTTATAGAACTACATGAAGATGTTGTTGTTTGTGACTCACTAGATTCTGATAAAGCAAAGTTTGAATTTAATCAAGTTAAAACAAATGCAGCTAAATTCACTCCGTATCAATTAGTCCACAAAAAAAAGAATGGTAGTTCTGTATTAGGTAAGTTAATCCAAAGTGTAAACGCTAAACCTTTTGCCGATAAAGTAACTTCCCTAAATCTTATATGCACAAGTAATTTCAACCTTGAGTTAGACAAAGACGGTGTTGATTTGAAAATTATTCGGAAAGAAGACTTGTCGAAAAAACAACTAGCGGAATTGGAAGAGGCTTTAGAAAAGGAAATTTCAATAACTGAATTACCTTCTACATTGAAGTTTATTATTCCAGAATTTTCTGATAACAACTATCAAAAAGTGCTAATTGGGGAAATTTCAAGCTTAATTAATAGACTTTTTCCTGATTCCTATTTTAACGACCAATCTATTTACACTGTTTTAATGGATGAGCTTGTTAGAAAAGGAAAAGTAATTTACGATTTCACCAAATGGGATGAACTTCTTAAAAATAAAGCACTTACTTCAGTGCAAGTAACAACTGTTATAAACGAGTTTACAAACATTAAAAATGAAGCACAGATTGATGTTCAATTCAATCAAATATGTTCTGAAATGGGATTAAATTCTATAAAGTCCAAAATATTGAAACGCTCCTTTGCTCGGTATAAAAGACAGAGAATTAGTAATAATAGCAGTTTACAACACGATACCACTATGTTTTTTCAAAATGAAATAGATGTTGCAATCTCAGCAGGTGTAACGGAGATGACCGATTTGATTCAGCAGATAAGCTTAAAAATACCTACTAAAATCAAAAGGCAATTCTCTTCGGAGCAAGAAATAAAGTCAGCTATAATTTGTGAATATATAATGATGGCATAATGGACAAAAACAATTTTAAAATATTAATTAGAAATTTAAGAACTAAACAAAATGAAAAGCTTAAAATTCATACAACTGCTAGTTCTGTCAAATTCAACAAAGTCGGCAAATCAGTTCAAATTCAGCAGAAGCCTGAATCTAGTGACGGCAAGTGATAACAGTGTAGGTAAATCCACATTATTAAAACTTCTTTTTTGGGGACTTGGGTGTGAACCCGAGCTTGACACGGCATGGAAAGCACAAGATTCGAAAACTATAGTCGATTTTGAAATTGACTTAAAGAAATACAGAGTCAAAAGATATAAAAACCAAATATATATCAGAGAAGAAAATTCTGATTACGAAGAATTTCAAAAAATAACGGGTGATTATTCTAAAAAGTTTGCGGAAATCGTTGGGTTTAATGCCTTACTTCCAAACCAAAGCTCAAATTTACTTGAGACACCACCACCAGCATATTACTTTCTGCCTTTTTACATAGACCAGAAAAGAAGTTGGGCAAAAGCATGGGATAATTTTGAAAATTTAGGTCAATATAGAAGTTGGAAATCAACAATTATCAAATACCATGTTGGGCTTCTTAAACCTGAGCATTTTGAAATTGAATCCGATAAAACTGACAAAAAAGAAAATCAGAAGAATATAGAGACGGATGTTGCAAAAATTGATACAACTCTTGAAGTAATTGAAAGCTATATTCCACAGTCAGTAAGCACTGTAACAACAATAGATGCAATTAATAAAATCACTGACAGCATAAAAAAAGATTTAGAAATGCTTCAGCAAAGTCAGGAAGAGCTGCTTCACAGTATGGCTATTTATAATTCGGAACGGACTTATCTATATCAGCAACAAATAATGACCGAAAAACTAATTTCTGAAATTGACAAAGATTATAGATTCTCTGTTGAAAGTATTGAAGATGATGAAGTTGAGTGTCCTTTATGCGGTGTTATTCATGAAAATTCCATTGTCAATAGGGCGTCAATAATGACCGATAAAACTCAAGCAGAAAATCAACTTACTGAAATAATTCACTCCATTGAAAAAATGGATAAAAAAATTAATTCTAATGAAAGGAAACTTGAAAGTGTAAAGTCACAAATTGCTGAAATAAATGAGAAATATGTAATTGAAGACGAAAATGAATCGAAAATTGATTTTAACCAAATAATTGAAAGTGTTGCAGGTAACTCGATTAAAGCAAGTGTTACACAGTCGAAAAGCATAAAACAAGCTGAAATAAAAACAATTGAAACAGAAATAAAGGAATTAAAAAAAGAACAAAAACTGTTAACTACTGCCGAAGAAATTGAAAGTATTCAAGAATCCTTTAACTCAATTTTGACAAAGCATATAAAGCTATTAGATACAGAAGCTGTCAATCTATCGGAAATTAATTCGCCATTAGACTATAACAAAGTCATTAAAGAAGGTGGTGCCGCAGAAGGAGCCCGTGCAATCTTAGCATATTATTTAACTATATTCTCAATGGTCGAAAAGTTTGGTAATGAAGTAAAATCACCCCTTGTAATCGACACTCCAAACCAACAAGAACAGTCACATACAAACTATGAAAAGATTGTTGCTCTCCTAACTGATGACCTGCTAACTGAAAATCAAGTAATCATGAGTGCTATGGAAAATGAACAATTATCACCCTTTACGGAAAAAGCACAAATAATAACTTTGGATGAAAATAAAATACTTAGTAAAAGTAAATTTGAAGAAGTGAAAGTTGAGTTTGAATAAATAAAACCCAGCTGCCAACAATGTATAAAAATAATAGCCGAGATAGCAGTAAGTTCAAGGGTTCTAGCCCGCTTTAACTTTTTGGTAACTTGATAGGAAAGTGCCACGCAATCGGCTACTATTCTTATACTAAACGTTGGAGAAGAATTAACTTCGCCCTTCTTTTCCATGGTGTAAGGAAAACTCATTTCTTAGAAAGAAATGCTTAGTTATTTAATAAAGAATCTAAACCCCTATAAAACACCCACTACAACGGGGCGGTGAGGATTAGAGAATTAATTTTTTTGTAAGGACTCCCCTTTTTATCGGTCTAACTAGTTAAGTCATTATTAACTATGACATAAACCATAACTAATAGTTAGCATTATGCCAATCAAATATAAAGTAATCGACCGAAGAAACCCTCAAGACCCAGAAGCACCTAATAAGTTTTATGCTTCTTCATCTATAGATGGGAAATCAGACATAGAACAACTTACCAAGCGTATAGAAAAGATCAGTACCGTAAGCGGCGCCGATATTCGCGCCGTATTGTATGCAATGGTAGATGTTGTCCCAAGTTTGTTAAGTGAAGGAAGAAATGTGCAATTGGGAGACTTGGGTTATTTTAGAGTAAGTATAAGTAGTAACCCAAGTGATACAGCAGAAGAAGTTAGTGCTTCCAATATTCGCACATCAAGAATCATCTTCACACCAGGTAAGAAATTCAAGGATATGCTCAAATCCTTGACCTTCGAAAAAACTTCTTAGTTTACAGCTGAATCAACTTACCCCAACATTTAAACAAAGTTTATCTAATAACTTTTTAGAATTGTTGGGGTTTCTTTTTAGAGTTTGTCGTATAACTCTAAAGAGTTTTACCAATAACTTTAACGAGTTTATAGTAAAACTTTTTTCTACCTCTCTATTAACTCAAAATGGGGTAAATCATCAAAGTTTTGATCTTGTAGAATCACCCCATCTTTATCCCAGTTTCCTCCCCATCTAACATTATGAGAAATCTCCCCCTTTTCCAGTAATTCTTCGGCACAGGAAATAATAATACCTGCGATATAACATAACGAAGGTTTGTCATAGACCAGCTTTCTTCGGGTTTCCAGATCAGGATGGTACACATAAATATCTGCTGCTTGTGAGGGTTCGACATTGTGTTTCCCTTTTCTCTCTATTCCATCGATCTGAGATTTACCTTCATCAAATAACTGCTTTTGCCGTTCAAGGCTTCGGTGTCCTTCTGCAATTCCAAAGTCTATTCTGCTTCGAGATATGGCTAATTGCAGAATCTTTTGGAGGTCTATGTGACAGGTGAGAAGTTTAGTTGTGCTAGAATTTCCAAATTTAAAAGACATAAGTATCAGTATTAATTAACGGATACTCAGTTAGATCAGGTTTAAGGTGATTCCTTACAAGTTTAATTACTAGCGTTTTGAGAAATCATCTTTAATAATATGTGCAAAATTACTTTTCATATATTACTATAAACGAAGTAACAATTATTTCAACTTAACTAGTTTACGATGTGTGGACGCTATACTCTTACTTACGAAGATCAACAAGAATTAGAAGATTTTTTAAATGCTGTTGATAAAGGGGTGTTTTTAAAACCTGGTATTCAAACGGATGCCTACTTTGCTAATTACAATGCAGCCCCAACTTCAATCATGCCGGTATGTGTTATAAATGAGGAAGGTGAAAGAGTTATACAATCTATGTATTGGTGGTATATGAAATGGCTACCTAAAGATGGTAAACCTGATTTCAGATATTCTACATTTAATACAAGGGATGATAAACTTCTGGAAAGCAGAATGTGGGGAAAAGATTTTAAAGAAAAGCAGATTCGGTGTATTGTGCCTATGAATAGTTTCTTTGAGTTTTCAGGTCCTAAAGGAAGTAAATCTGCACATCTCTTTAAGCCCAAGGAAGGTGCTTTCTGGGGAGCAGCTGGCATCTATTCCAAAGTAAGTCCCAATGAAGGAATGGGTTCTTTTTCTATCATTACTACAACCCCAAATAGCATGGTGGAGAAGGTACATGATCGAATGCCAGCCTTTCTGCATCCAACCGAATTTGATGATTGGCTAAACCCGGATCATACAGCCGATTACTTGATTGATATGCTCAAGCCTTACCCCGTGGATGACATGGAAACATATATTGCTTCCTCTCAGGTAAGTAACTCTCGGAATAACTTTCCAGAGTTATTGAACCCAAGCACTTTACTATAATATTGATATGGAAATCTTTGGATCCTTAGTAACAATACTCGGAGTATTACTTGGTGGAATAGTTGGGTTTCTCGGGAACCACATTGTCGAAGAAAGAAGATATAGACGTTTGAAGGAAGATAATAAAGAGCAACAACTCAAAAATTTGTTTGATGATTATGTGGATGGGATTAATGGGTTATTCAGAATGGTAGGAGAAATGATAACATTGCTACAAAATGTGCATCAAGAAAAACTAAGTAAAAAGTTAGAGTATTCTTTTGAAGAAGAGGGACAAAAAATGATAGATAATTTTAAAGACTGTAACATTAACCTCGATAATATTAGATCAAAGTTCGATTTCATGGTTTTTTTGGGAATCGAAGAAGAGCTTACAAGGTTTAAAGAACAATACGATCAATTATCACTATTTCTTGAACGTATTGAAGATGAAAATAAGAGAGTCCCAGTAGGTAATGAGGAGCTTAAATTTTTAGATGAGGCAGAGATCTATTTTGATGGACTTCAGGATTCTATTCATTTTAAAATGAATGAATTTTATTCATCCAAGTTTTTACCAGAGCTTACAAAGCTTAAAACTATCTCCTGATAAAAAAGAATTGTTCATCTACCTCTTGCATAAATCTCCAATCAAGCAAGTCTGGT
>CAXBBW010000015.1:0-115287 GCA_963974345.1 uncultured Balneolaceae bacterium
AGAGATAGCAACGAGAGTAAGTAGAGCGAATAGAGACTTAAGTGATTTCATGATAGAGAGATTTTTAAAATGGAGTGATTGATTTAAATGAATGAACTTAGATTTTTGGTTTTTCAAGAATAGGTTTCATGTCATTACCGCCAGAGAAAGCAGCATTGTCAGTGATGGTGATTACGGTTTCTGGTTGATCGGAAGCAGCAGCAGTCTGAGTTTGGCTAGCTGGAGCACAAGCGAAAGAGATAGCAACGAGAGTAAGTAGAGCGAATAGAGACTTAAGTGATTTCATGATATTATATATATTTTGTTATAAGTTAAATTTATAGTCCAGATAAAGAGTTTTCCTAATCATTTTTGTTACAAAAAATTAGATATTTATCTGGATTTTTAAATCCACAGTTATTGTTAAGTTAAAGAGGTTTTATTGGTTCTTTTGTTACACATTAAACGTACTTCAAAAAACTATTGGTAGTCAAATTTTTATTAGGATATATTAATATTCTCATTAAAAACTGCCTTATTCTTTCCTATATAAGTTTTTTTAGTAACCAACATAATTTTATATTCACCTTTAAAGCTCAATATCAGAAATTGATTTTTGGGTTGTTCTCAATAAAATTTTCAGACGTTTCTTTTGTCAAAAACCAGAGTAGATTATTCGGATTTAGTTGATGCTCTTCAGAAAGGTGATGAGTCAAAATCAAGGGAATTAATTAATGAAATTATGCCCAGATTAGAGGATTACCTTGTAGTTGTTATGAATGCCGAGCGAAATGCAGCAAGGGAATGTGTTCAGCAGGCATTTCTAGATGTATTTGAGCAAATAAGAAAAGATAAGATTAAAGAAAGTAAGTATATCTTTAGTTACTTAATTAAATCTTGTAGGCATGAATATCTTAGATATGCCAAAAGGGAGCATAAGTTTAAGTATGAAGAAGAAGCTTTAAACCACCTTTATGAGCCAGAAGAACAATTTCAAAACTTGTTGGATAAGGAGAGGCAAAGAATTCTCGAAGAATGTTTAGATGAGTTAAAAGATAAGTCCAAGAAGTTTATTGAATACTTTATAGACAAACCAGATGTTACAACTGAGGAAGCAACTGATGAGTTTGGACTCTCAAGTGCTAATGTAAGAACTAGGAAATCCAGAATCTTAAGTCGACTTCACCATTGTTATAAACGAAAGTCTAATGAGTAATTTAAAAGGAGAAAGTTAGTCCTCCACTATTAACAACAAGTGTGCCATTTAAGAGATTCAGTCTATTTGTTTGATGATGATGGATATAATAAAGAATAGAGTCGAATAGGAGTAAAAAGGATCCCTGAAGTACTAAGGATTTCCCATAGCCATCTAGTCTTACTGAATCCTTTTTTATCCCTTTATTCCAAAGCCAGACACCAGTTCCGATGTACGCAAAATCTAAACTGGCATTAATTAATAGAATACGATCAAAATTCTGTAACTCTTTTAAAATTTCTGAAGAGCTTTGTAAATCATTTCCATTTAGAACCCCAAGGTAACCTACAGTAGCAATTCCAAAATTTACAATATTCCAAGTAGCATTCATTTGGTAGAAGTACTTTCTTTCTTGTTTAGAATAATAAGCGCCTGGTATTCCCGAAAAAATATTCATCAATGCCCAACTCCCTAAAACAACCATTCCTGTTTTTTGGATTGAAACCGAGCTCTCAAGAAAATTTTGGGCATTAAATTGGTTACTTTGAGCATGTAACAAATTTGAGCTTACCCATAAAATCATGCAAAAAAACAGGATGGATTTTATTTTTTTGTTAGTGTAACAAAAATATGAATGGGTCATAAAATCTGAATTATTTGATCGTTTGTAATCCCAAAAACAAGATCATTAGTTTTGGGAGTTAGAGAATGTGTTCCTGTAAAATTTCCAAAAGCAGGAAGTACTGCGTTATTAGCACCAAAAAAGAAGCAAGGGATTCTAACAGTTTGCTTACCTTTCCCTGTTAATCTAATTGAAGGATGAATATGTCCTGATATTGAGTAGAAGTTATTTTCAGTATTAATTTCTTGACAATCATGTAATAGTAGAAAGGGGTTTGACTCAATATTTTTTGAACAAATTAATCCAATAGCTTCGTATTCATCAGGCGAATGAAAATCATGATTACCAATAGCAAGATTCATCTCAATGTCTGAATATTTATTACGCCAAGTTTTAAAGATTTCCCATTCACTATTCTTATCGCTATGAAACAGATCTCCCAAAAAAAGAATTCGTACTGGATCAAAAAATTTGATTAAGGAATCTAGTCGTTCGAGGTTATTATCATTTACTGAGGTAGGGATAGGAATCCCAGATTTTCGAAAATGCCCAGACTTTCCTAGGTGAATATCTGATAAGACAAGAGATTTTTTATTTATCCAAAATAAGGCTTTCTCAGGAGTAAGAATTAATTCTTGGTTTTTAAAGCTAAGTAAATAATCTCCTATCCGTTTCATTTAACGTATTTGTCCAATTGATTTTGCATTTTCTTAATTCGATCAATTAGTTTTTCAGAACTCAATTTACCTCGAAGTCGATCTACCATAATTGGAAATGCAAATGGAGTAAATCTTTTTGTATAATTTAATATAATTTCTTGTTTTTGAATGTTCATTAAGGCTTTTCTAAGTCTAATTTCATCGAGCTGAAAGAAAAGGACTTCATCATACGCTTGCTGAATTAAAAGATGATCAGGTTCGTATTCTGAAAAGACATCAAAGAGTAGACTTGTAGACATTCTAAGATGTATTGATTTTCTTGGCTCTCCAGGGAATCCATGAAAAACAAGTCCGGCAACTTGACATATTTCCCAGAACCGCCGTTTTGCAAGTTCAGAGTTGTTAAGGCTAGCTTGAATATCTTCAATCAAGTTTTCAGGGGAAAGTATATTGTCTTCTAGAGCGTGTTCGATCGGAATATCCTGATCTGAAAGCAATTCAAACCCATAGTCATTCATAGCAATTGACAGAGTAATAGGTAAAATTTTGGAAATCCTATGTGCGATTAAAGATGACATCCCTTCGTGAACGTAACGACCTTCAAATGGGAAAAAGAATACATGACACCCTTCACGTGAAAAACTTTTCTCAATAAGAAATTGGTCTTCATTAGGTAAAATAGACCAGTCTTTTTGAATATCAAGAATAGGTGAAATAGTTTCTAATTCAATCATGCCTGTATTACCCGAAATGGCCTCTTGCATAGTTCTTCGAAGGATTTTTGACATATTGGAAGACAAAGACATTCTGCCACCCATATAACTGGGCACTTTAGACTTTGTGCCTTTAGCACGTCGAACAAAAGCAGAGTTTTCTTTGATTTGGATTAATTCAAGATTTCTTCCTGCAAACCAGAATTTCTCTCCAATTTTTAGACCACTTAAGAAAGTCTCCTCTATAGAGCCTAAGCTTCTTCCAGTTAAATATTTAACTCGAAGCATAGAATCACTTGAAATAGTGCCAATACTCATACGGTGACGTTGAGCAATCTTACGATCTATAACTCTATAAACTCCATCTTCATCAATAATCACTTTAGAATACTCAGGGTAATTACCCAATGATTTACCCCCAGTTGTTATAAAAGTAAGTACCCAGTCCCATTCTTTGTCCGACAGGCTTTGATAAGCAAATGTTGTTTTCAATTCAGAGAATATTACATCTGGCATAAATCCATCAGAAACAGCTAATGTAACTAGATATTGAACTAATACATCTATGGATTTAAGTATAGGTTCTTTACTTTCCATTTCAGACTCATCAATTGCTGTTTTAAGAGCAGCTGCTTCAATTAGTTCTAAAGCATGTGTTGGTACGAAATAAATGGTACTCGTCGCACCTGGTTGATGACCGCTTCGCCCCGCTCGTTGCAGGAACCTAGCAACACCTTTAGGACTTCCAATTTGAATTACGGTGTCAACAGGACTAAAATCGACCCCTAAATCTAAACTCGAAGTGCAGACTACTGCTTTTAAAATTCCTTCATGTAGAGAATTTTCAACCCAATCTCTTACTGATCGGTCTAAGGAACCATGATGTATTGCAAGTGTACCAGCTAGATCAGGATGTGCATCAAGGATTCTTTGAAACCAAACTTCTGATTGCCCGCGAGTATTTGTGAAAATTAGTGTGGATTTGTTTTTGTCAATAATTGGGAGAATTTTCGGGAGTAAATTCAATCCCAAATGTCCATGCCAAGGAAAATTCTCAATTTTATCTGGTAGAACGGAATGTACATCTATGTTCTTTTTAATATTTGCATGAACGATAACCGAGTTTTCTGAATAATGGTCAGATCCAAGTAATACTTCGAGTGCTTGTTCTAGATTACCAATTGTAGCTGAAATTCCCCAAATAGAAAGCTTTGGTCGGAGTGCTTTTAATCTTGATATCCCTAATTCAACCTGTATTCCTCTTTTCGAACCTAACAACTCATGCCATTCATCTATAATAATAGAATCTAGATTTTTGAAATGCCGTTGATATTTTTTTTGAGCAAGTAGAATATGAATGCTTTCTGGTGTAGTTATGAGTACCTCGGGCATTCTTTTGTTTTGTTTCTGTTTGATAGATTGAGAAACATCTCCAGTTCTTCTTCCAACTTCCCATGGGATATTCATATCTTCTAGAGAAAGCTGTAGAGCATTTTGAATATCTTTAGTAAGAGCTCTGAGTGGTGTAACCCATAATACTTTTAGACCATTATTAGTTTTTGATTTATAGTCTGTTGGATTTTCATTAATCCATTTGATCAAATTTGGCATCCAAAGTGCGAATGTCTTACCACTACCGGTCGGCGCATTTAGCAAACCCTTTTTTCCATCCAGAAAGGCATTCCAAACTTCTTCCTGAAAAGGGAAGGTTTTCCAACCTTTAGTGAAGAACCAATCAGATATAATTTTTTGACCGAGCGATTTTGATTTCATTTAATGATTTTGTTCTTGATTCTCCGTAAAAAAAGTGTAAACATAAGCCGACCTTTTAACCTAACCGAATTTTGATAAAATGTGGCTGAATATAAAATCGTTCAATGAGTATCAAGAAACTTTTAATGAGAGTGAACAAGATCGTTTACCTTTTTGGGAACATGAAGCAGGGACTTTTTATTGGCGGAAAAGATGGGATAAAGTACAGAGTGGGGGATTTGAAACCGCAGACATTAAATGGTTTGAAGGTGGTAAACTTAATATAACTGAGAATGCACTTGATCGTCACTTAAATACAATCGGTAATAAAACAGCATTCATTTTTGAACCTAATCATCCTGATTCTTTCCGGAGGACCATTACTTTTAGGCAACTTCATGAAGATGTATGCAGATTCAGTAATGTTTTGGAAAGTAAAGGAGTGAAGAAAGGAGATCGAGTATGTATTTATATGGCGATGACTCCCGAGTTAGTTATTGCAGCTCTTGCTTGTGCTCGGATTGGAGCCGTTCATTCAATTGTATTTGCTGGATTTTCAGCTCAATCATTAAGTGAGAGAATTAATGATTGTGAAGCCAAAATGTTGATTACCAATGATGGTTTAAGGCGAGGGGATAAGCATGTTCCTTTAAAAGATATTTCTGATGAAGCACTAAAGACAAGTCCATCTGTGAAAAATGTTATTGTTTGCCAGCGCACGAACCGAGATATAGATTGGGTAGAAGGTCGTGATGAATGGTGGCACAATCTAATTCGAAATGCATCAAAAGAACATGAAGCGGTAGAAATGGATGCAGAAGATCCACTTTTTATTTTGTACACATCTGGTTCAACAGGAAAACCAAAAGGTGTTGTTCATACATGTGGTGGTTATATGGTATATACTAGTTATTCGTTTCGAAATGTATTTCAAGTTGGAGCAGACGATGTATACTGGTGTACTGCTGATGCGGGATGGATTACAGGTCATAGTTATATTATTTATGGCCCTTTATTTACAGGAACTACTGGAATTATTTTTGAAGGAACTCCAACTTATCCAGATGCTGGTAGGTTTTGGGAAGTAGTAGAGAAATATAAGGTTACACATTTTTATACTGCTCCAACTGCTATTCGAGCCTTAATGAGTTTTGATCTTGATTTTGTAAAGAAATACGATTTGAGTTCTTTGAAAGTATTGGGCTCAGTTGGTGAGCCAATCAACGAAGAAGCTTGGCATTGGTATCACACTCATATTGGAAATGGGAAATGTTCAATTGTAGATACTTGGTGGCAAACCGAGACAGGAGGGATCATGATTTCGCCCCTCGCTGGAATCACTCCAACCAAACCAGGATTTGCAACACTTCCTCTTCCAGGAGTTTTCCCAGTTCTGATGGATGAAAACGGTAATGAAATTGAAGGAAATGGGGTAGAAGGAAATTTGTGTATTAAACATCCATGGCCTTCTATTACAAGAACCATATATGGAGATCATGAACGCTATAAGCAGACGTATTTATCTGCTTACAAAGGCTATTATTTTACTGGTGATGGATGTCGTAGAGATGAAGATGGATACTACCGAATTACCGGAAGAGTAGACGATGTTTTGAATGTTTCAGGTCACCGTTTGGGAACTGCTGAAATCGAAAATGCACTTGATGAACACAATCGGGTAGTTGAAACAGCAGTAGTTGGTTATCCTCACGATATTAAAGGCCAGGGAGTATATGCGTTTATGATTTGTGATGGAGAAATCAAAGATACAGATGCCTTTAAAAAAGAACTTCTAGACTTGGTAGTGAAAATTATTGGACCAATCGCTAAACCAGACAAGATTCAGATTGTACCGGGACTTCCAAAAACTAGGTCTGGAAAAATCATGCGCAGAATTCTTCGTAAAGTTGCAGCAAATGATCTTGATAATGTAGGTGACACTTCGACTTTACTTGATCCAAGTGTAGTTGAAGCTATTAAAAATGGGAAAGCGATTTAGAAACCGCTAAAAACACCGTTTTCAATATACCAATAATCAAATACGGGGGAAGTTTCAGACGACCAATTTTGTAGGTTAAATGAATTCTCCCCTGATTTTGTACCTAGAATTTTAAATACCTTTACAGCTTTCATATTATTGAACCAGTGTAAAGGTTTGTCTCTTTCTACTATTTCGGGCTTTGAAAAGCTTGCATCAATAAAATAAGCATGATTTGATCCAAAGACTTTTGCCAACCCAGTATCGTCTATGCAAACTGCTGTTCTCTCATCTAATCCAATTCCTTTAGGCTCAGCGTTCCATTCATTAATCATTCTTGCAAGGAAAACAGTATGTCTACCTTGTCGTTCTCTTTGTGCATAATGTGTGTCGGTAATTGTATTTTTTAAGAACTCGTTTTCAATAAATCCACCTTTCTGGATACTAACTAGAGAATCATATGGATTTTTTAGAGCTTCTTCGGTGTAAACTGTTCCATTAGCTGCATCAAAATAGAACTCTCCCATAATCGCAGCTCCAGCACTTGTCCCTCCAATTGGGACTTTCTTATCATTCTTCAGATAGTTGATTGCGTCTTCCAGCGGTGTATCCTTCCAATAAGAAACATAATCGTACTGATCGCCACCAGCAATGAATAAGGCTTCGGCGTTTTTAATGGTTTTAATTACAGATGAGTCTGAAGCTAATGATCTAGAGTTTATCAGTAATGTCTCAACAGAATTAACGTTACTAAGTTCAAAAATATAATCGTTGTAAGCATCGGTTCCTTTGGATCTTATCACAACAAAATCGCCACCACCAGATTTTTCAATCATCCACATAATCGCTTCATCAACATCTCTGGAACCTCCCATTATTAGTAAGCCAGACTCTGTACTCGTTGTAATATCAGTAGGGTCTCCTACAATACCTAATGAAGGATTTGGAGAAGGCGGCGACACAATTTGATCATCTTGCGCGCATCCAATTCCAACAATAAATAGAGTAACAAGAAAAAAGTAGTTTAGAATATTCATACGTGTTAGTCAGATTATTGGCCAAGCCAGTTCAAAGCGTTAATTAATAAAGTGTTTTGTTCATTACTATTGAAAGTGGATGAAAGGGGTAGGTTTGTTCCGCCGTCATAATCCATATCGTTATGCCCCATATTTACATAAAGCATTCTATAGTTATTGTTTGTCCAAATCACAGGATAATAACCTTCTGTCCAAATTTCCCATTCTTTTGGACCAGTACCAAGAGGAAAACTTGATGGATCAATTGATACTAGAATATCAATATCAGGATTTTCGGTAAGATCATTATGCCAACTATACCATTCATTAGGAGCAGAATTGAAAGTTGAAGGCAAATTCTTTGTGATAGGATGATCTTGATTTTCTACTTTTAAAACTGCAGAGGTAGGTCTCCATGTATTTCCTTTATATTCACCAGATCCAAGAAATTCATTATGGTACCAATCCCAATCCCAATCTGTATCATAAGCAGAATTTTGAAGTGAAAATCCTGCAAAATGAAAGCCAATCCATGCCCCACCGTTGTTCATATACTTTTCAAAAGCTTCTCGTTGACTAGGGTCCTCAGGCCGAATATCCAAGAACAAAACAATATCATATGTTGAGAGGAAATCAATATTCAGGTTTTTCCAATCGTTGGTAGAGTCGTAGCTGAAATTTTGTATTTCTCCTATTTTTGTAAACCAACGGTGAGCTTCGTCTATAAAACTAATATGGGCGAGATCATTTTCGCCAGAGTAAAACGCGATTACGCTAAATTCTTTTCTAATCTCGTTAGTATTACAGCTATTAAGTATTATTAAAAGTGAAAAGAGTGTAATTTTAGAATTGGAATACAAACTCATGGAAAAATCAAAAACTTAGTAAATATCCAACAGGCAAAAAGATAAGACTTACAATTAGGAGTATTAGTCGAAATCGAGTTTTGACCATTATAATATTAAAAAATAATCCAAAAGAATAAGGATGTTGAAGTAACCAATTGTAATAGTTATCTCTGTGTGGGCTTCCTAACGCCATGGTTACATGACCATGTATAATTGTAATCATAAAAGGAACAGAGAAGATGAAAGCACCCAAATATCTAAAGATTTCTGTCATTCCAATCAATTTTGCAGCGTAATAATAAGGCCAAGCAAATAGCACGATCATAGGGATACTTAGTACCCAATTTATCAGGCTTATTCGAACAAAGTTAGAGTGAGAGAGCTCAGACATAAAGGAATTTTAAATTTAGAATTATGAATTTTGAATTGGGATTAAGCAATTCAAAATTCATATTCATTGATTATATTTGTGAGGCAATTAGCATTTCAATTTCCCGGCTAGGGAGATCAAACATTTCTCCAATCGATTTTTTTGTGATATGCTTTTTATACGCATAGGTTCCATTTCTAAGGGCTACGTTATCCCATAAACATTCTTTAATTCCTCCTGCATCTCCAATAGCTAAAATATAAGGTACAAGCACATTATTTAGCGCATATGTAGCAGTCCTAGCGACATTAGCAGGAATATTAGGTACACAATAGTGAGTTACATCATGCACGGAAAAAATTGGATTTGAATGAGTTGTTGCTCTGCTTGTTGCTACACACCCGCCTTGATCAATAACAGTGTCTACAATTACACTACCTGATTTCATGCCAGCTACCATTTCTTCTGTAACCCAACAAGGCGAACGATCACCTTCCGACATTGCTGCACCAATTATTACATCAGCAAACTTTAAAGCATTACTCAAATATTGTTGATTTGCTACTGCTGTAATAATTCGACGATCCAACGCATTTTCAAGTCTACGAAGTGCTGTTAAATCGTTATCCATCACAAATACTTGAGCGCCGTAACCAAGTGCAGTTCTCGCGGCATATTCACCTGTAATACCAGCACCTAAAATAACAACGGTTGCTGGAGGTACTCCCGAAATTCCACCTAACATAATCCCTTGTCCACTACTTCGGCTTTCCATATAATGTGCAGCAATTTGAACAGCTATAGAGCCAGTTATTTCATGCATCATTCGTACAATGGGGAACTCTTTATCAGCACCACGAATGAATTCATAGCCAATTCCAGTAATACTTTTTTTTATCAATTCGTCAAAATATTCTTTGGTTTGACTCCCAAGATGTAAAGCAGAAATAAGTGAATGATTTTGATCTAATAGTTCGAATTCATTAGGGGTAAGAGGAGCAACCTTAAGAATAAGTTCTGATTTTTTGAAAAGGTCTTCTGCACTTAGTGCGATTTCAGCTCCAGCCTCTGCATAGTCTCGATCTGAAAATTTTGCTTCTTCGCCAGCTCCTTTTTCAATGAACACCTCATGCCCATTTGCTCGAAGAATTGAAACACCACCTGGAGTAAGAGAAACTCTTTTTTCGTCGATCGAATTTTCTTTAGGGATTCCAATTCGAAGTGAAACTTCACTTTTGGATCTTATAAGATGTTTCTCGAGTGTTTTTAAACCAATTTGTTCCGTATCCAAAGGATGAAGATCCATACCTAAAAGAGCTTAGTTTTTTTCGAAGATAGTTAAATCAATATTCAATTAAGAATGAGAATTTATTCCTGATTCTTTCCAATTAACAAGAAGAAGGCTTCCTGAGTTAAAATATTAATTCCCAAATCTTCAGCTTTTGTGAGTTTACTTCCTGCAGATTCTCCTGCTAATACATAATCTGTTTTTTTACTAACAGAAGAAGAGGTTTTCCCACCATGTTTTTCTATTAGATCAGAAGCTTCTTTTCGGGAAAGTGTGGGAAGGGTTCCTGTAAGCACAATTGTTTTTCCCTCTAAGGTATTAGATGCTAGTTTTTCTTCAATAACCTCAAATTGGAGTCCATAAGAAATGAGTCTATTTACTAATGAGGAATAGGTTTCATTTCCAAAAAAATCAACAACAGATTCAGCAATTCGAGGACCGATAGCATCAATTGATAAAAGTTCTTCTTCGGTAGCAGATTTTAGTGCATTGATAGATTTAAAAGCTTTAGCTAAATCTTTAGCTACTGTTTTACCAACAAAACGAATACCAAGTGCATAAAGAACTTTTTCAAAAGGTTGGTTCTTACTTTTCTCGATACCATCGATCAAATTTTGAGCACTCTTTTCTGCCATTCTTTCCAGCGGAATAATTTGATCAATATCAAGCTCATACAAATCTGCATAGTTTGCAATCAACCCTTCGCTTACTAATTGATCAACAACCGATTCTCCTAATCCTTCAATATCTAAAGCATCACGAGATGCAAAATGTTCAATTTTAATACGTATTTGAGGTGGGCAAACTGGGTTAATACATCTCCAGGCAACTTCTCCTTCATACTTAATTAATTCTGCACCGCAAGCAGGGCACACTTTTGGGAAAACAAATTCTTTACTTCGATTTTCTCTTTCGGGATTTACAACGCTTATAACTTGAGGTATAATTTCTCCCGCTTTTTCAACTAAAACGGTATCTCCAATTCTAATATCTTTTCGATGGATTTCTTCTTCGTTATGAAGAGATGCACGTTTTACTGTTGTTCCTGCTAAAAGTACAGGTTCAAGTTCAGCAACGGGGGTAATAGTACCTAATCTTCCAACTTGAAGGGTTATATCATTAATGAAAGTAGTTGCTTGCTCGGCTTCAAATTTATAAGCGATAGCCCATCTTGGGAATTTAGATGTTGTTCCAAGTTGATCCCTAAGATTGGCTTGATTTATTTTAATTACGACGCCATCTGTTTCATAGGCGAGAGTATGACGAAGTTTATCAAATTCGGCAATTATTCTATGAACTTCGTCTATTGTTTCACAAACTCTGGGGTATTCATTGGCAGGAAGACCAAACTCTTTTAAGAGCTCAACTTTTCGAGCCTGAGTAATGGAGTCATTTTCCTCATCAAATAATAAATCAAAAGCGAAGAAACGGATAGGACGTTGGGCAACTGCTCTTGGGTCTTGCATTTTCAAAGATCCAGCAGTTGAGTTTCTAGGATTTGCAAAAACAGATAGTCCTTCTTCTTCACGCTTCTGGTTCATTCTTGCAAAGGCTTCACGTTCCATAAAAGCTTCACCCCTTACTTCAACAACATTAGGAAACTTACCAGTTAATGCAAGAGGAATATCCTGAACTGTTTTCACATTCCGAGTAATATCATCCCCTTGTTGTCCATTTCCGCGAGTAGCTCCAAGAACTAATTTGCCATTTTCATATCTGAGTCGGAGCGAAGCGCCATCAAACTTAAGTTCTACTAAGTAATTGTATTCTGCATGGCCGAGAATTCGCTGAACACGTCCGTCAAAATCGTTTAACTCTTGTTCATTGTAAGTATTATCCAGACTCAAGAGTGGTACAGGGTGTTTAACAGTTTCAAAATTAGAGGAAGCTTCGCCACCAACGCGTTTGGTAGGAGAGTCGTCAGTTTCTAAATCAAATTCGATTTCGAGAGCTTCAAGTTCTTTAAGTTTCTCATCAAAATCCTTATCACTCAAAAAAGGCTGAGCATCTTGATAATAGGCTTCATTCGCTTTGTTTAATACAGCCTTAAGTTCGTCTATTCTCTTTTGAGCTTGATCTTGAGTCATATACTAAATCGGTAGTTAAGCTATTTAAAAACCTATTCGATAAACTAAACTATCAGGCGGACCTACATCGTATGGGAACTCTGAAGGCGCGGGAGCTAAATATGTGGTATCACTAAAAATTGAACGAGTAAGTACAATCGAATCAAACTCGTCATCAAAGTATTGTTGAGCAGGATTGTTAATTACATGTCCATTAAAAAGTAAAAGCATTCTCGAATATTGCCCCCGAATTACCAGTGAATCATTGAAATCAAAATTAAAAGCTTGCCCTTGTTCCATCCAAAAAGGATTTGTTCTCCAGTTGATGTCACTAGTAACTCGAACGGGTTCGAGTTTATCAAATGCTGCGTAAACAGCCACTGTTAGTACATCTTGAAGTGAACTCATGCTTTCTGTAGGTATTGAAGAACTGATAGTTTCGTTTTGAACTGGAAGGGGAGGAACTACTGCTTCGGCAACACTATCTTGTTCAGTTGTATTATCAGTTAAAGGAGTAGGGAATGTATTTGTAATAGGTTCTACAATTTGGTTATCAGAAAAATCAAAAAGCCCAGAAATTTCTTGTTTAAAGAAAAAGCCTATAGCAACTAAAACAAGAATAAAGAACGCTACGATAAGTAAAACCCAATTTTTAGGAGTGTGTTCTTTTATGGAAAAACTTTTACCTAAATCTGCCCAGTTTACTGATTCCACATTAGGCGTTGTTTGAACTGGTGCATATTTTATTTCTGGCGGTGATACATCATCCAAGCTGAAGGCAGCTTCTTCTTTTGGTATTCGTTGTTCTGCTTCAATTATCTTTCGGTCTTCATCAGAAGCAATTAAATCATTTTGATAGATTCCTGCTTCCACATCATCTAAGGCCTTTACAATATCTTCTTCATTAAGCTTTAAAGCTCTCGCATAACTTCGAATGAAGCTTCTTATATATATATTGTTATGCTCAGTAGATTGAAAAATAGAATCATTCTCAATGCTTTCTAACGTGTGAAGAGGAATTTTTACAGAACTTTGGATTTCCTCTAACGAGAGTCCAAGTCCCTTCCGAATATATGCTAGGTCTTTACCGAGAGACATATGCTAAATTTTTGATTACTACATTGTTTTTCTGATAACAAACTAAGTAATTAAAGTGGACTGCAAAAGCAAGCATTTCCTTTTTAACCATTCAAAATGTTAACAAGTTTAAAATCCATAAAAGAAGGCTTCAATGAGGTTATTTTTCCTCATGTGTGTTTAATCTGTAGTCTAAAGTTGTCTTCCAGTGAACAGTTTGTTTGCCCAAATTGTGTAAGAAACCGTTTTGAAACAGCAAATATGGAAGGAAAACAAGTTTCAAGTGATACATTATTACCAGAAGGCATAGCTATGCAACACGCTCTATGGAATTTTGATAAAGGTGGTTTTCTTCAAGATTTACTACATGCTCTAAAATATCATCGTCTAACAGGAGTGGGAATTGATTTAGGAATTGCGCTTGGAAAGAGCGCTAAAAGAAATTCTCATTTTAAAATAGCAGAAAATTCAATTTTGATTCCCGTTCCTTTACATCCCAAAAAGAGAAGAACAAGAGGGTATAATCAAGCTAGGTTTATTGCTAAGGGTATCCAAAAAGCTATAAAAATCCCTATTTGTTCGAAGCAAGATGTAATTCGAATTAAAAACACAAAAACTCAAACCGGATTTTCATTAGAGAAAAGAAGGGAGAATATTAATAATGCGTTTGAAGTGGTTAATAAAAATGCAGTTAAAGGAAAAGAATGCATAATTGTCGATGACGTATTTACAACGGGCGCAACAGCTTTTGAGCTAGCGAATACACTAGTTGATTCCGGTGCATATAAAATTATGATAATCACGGTAGCTCAAGCCTGAATCATTGCTGGAATAGCGATATATTTAAAGTATGAAATCTAGAAAAGTAGGTGAGTTTAATTGGCAAATGATGGAATTACCAGACGGGATAACAACTTCAAATGGAAATTGGTACCATATTACATCTAAACAAATTGAAAAATATACACCCGGCCTTCTAAAAAAATATCCCATTGAAAAAATTATTAAAGAAGCTGATGCATGGGTAAAAAGCGCAGATGGCATCTCACTGTTCCTATATTTTATTTTAGTTTACCTGTCTATTAATCCTCTGTTGGCTGCATTTATATCGTTAGCTTTTTTTCTAATATGGTATTTTAATACCAGTGCTTTTCTAAATATTGCATTCAATCCCATTGTAAAATTACTTACTGCAGATGGATTTGTTTATTCTGTGATAAGTTTATTACTCATTGGAATTGCTTTTACGGATTCACTCACTTCATTCGGTATTATGGTAGATTTTAGTGCACTTTGGTATGGACTAGGACTATTCTTTCTATTTAAAGTTGGACTTTTAAGATTACTAATAAAGTTTGCTCAAAGCAGAACTGCTAAACAAAAAGTTGAAATGCAGGATCGCATTTTGAATATGCTATTAATTAGATATGGGATGAAGGCAGGGATCTTAACCGGTAAGGTAAACGAGATGCAAGATCGCTTACTAGATGTTGCAAATTATCACAAAACAAGGAAAAATAAGTAGTTTTGAAGCAAGTATATATTATTCGCCATGGTGAAACAGACAATAACAAAAATCACAAATTACAAGGTAGAGGTATAAATGCTTCAATTAATGAAATTGGAGAGCTTCAAGCACGTGAAATAGCTGAAGCATTAGTAGATGTTCCGATCCAAAAAGTGATAGTAAGTAGCCTCATTAGAACACTTGAAACTGCTACTCCTCTTATTGAGCAAAAGAACGCATTAGTAGAAAGCTATTCCGAACTAGATGAGATGAGCTTTGGGAAATGGGAAGGGTCATTTTTTGGGGATGTAAGAAACGAGATTCATGATCTTCATATTCGTTGGTCTTCGGGGGAAGTAGATGCTGAAGTTGAAGGGGGAGAATCGCCCCAGCAAGTATTTGATAGAGCAAGCGCTAAGATTGTTGAAGTACTTGAGAACTCTAATGAAGATTATATCGCATTTGTAATTCATGGGCGGTTAATTCGGATAATACTTTCTGAGTTCTTGGGAAAAGGATTAAAAAATATGCATCTAATCGAGCACCAAAATGGAGCCATAAATCATCTATCTTGGAATGGAGAAGGTTTTGATATAGTTGAGCTGAATAAAATTGATCATTTAAGTATAGAACCGGTTGAGTGGAAATAAAGTTGTAGTGACTCGAGAAAGTAAAAATCGTACATTCTTTGCTAATGGGATATTAGTATCAACTTATGTTGTTGAAAAAGTAGGAAAATAACTAGGGTAAGATTATGAGTGAAAAAGTAAGATCAATGTTTGCAGATATTGCAGATGACTATGATCGTGTAAATACCGTTCTTTCATTTGGTGTGCATCATGCTTGGAGAAGCAAAACTATTCAAGAGAGTGGAGCTAAACTTGGGGATCATGTATTGGATTGCGCTACTGGAACTGGAGATTTGGCAATAGAGTTTAAAAAAGTAGTGGGGAAAGAAGGTTATGTAATGGGTACTGATTTTTGTGCTCCAATGATAGAATCCGCTCCAGAAAAAGCTACTAAAAAAGGACTTGAAATAGATTTTGAAGTTGCTGATGCCATGAACCTTCCCTACAAAGATAATAGGTTTGATATTTCAAGTATTGCTTTTGGAATCCGAAACGTAGACGATCCTGTTCAGGCATTAAAAGAAATGGCCCGTGTAGTAAAACCTGGAGGTAGAGTTGTAATATTGGAATTTGGACAACCAAAAGGCTTATTGAAAGGACCATATAATTTATATAGCCAACATATTATGCCTGCTATTGGAGGTTTTTTAAGTGGAAATAGAGAGGCTTACACTTACTTGCCACGAACGAGTGCCACTTTCCCTGCTGGGAAAAAATTCCTTAAGTTAATGGAAGAAGCTAAATCATTTGAGGATTCTTGGAATATAAAGCTTACTGGTGGTATATCTCATATATATGTCGGAGTGGTTAAATAATCGTACCTTTTAAAGCTAATTAAATAATTAAAATTCATGTTAATAGAAGACATTAAAAAAATAATCCCACATCGGTACCCTTTTTTATTGGTAGATAGAGTGTTGGAAAAAAATGAAAATACCATTAAGGCGATCAAAAATGTGACTGCCAATGAAGAATTCTTTAATGGCCATTTTCCTGGTCAACCTATTATGCCAGGAGTACTTCAAGTTGAAGCGCTTGCACAAGCAGGTGCTATTCTTTTAATGACTACAAAAGTTGACGATCCAGAAAACAACATCATGGTATTTACAGGCATCAAAAATTGCAAATTTAGAAAGCAAGTGGTACCTGGAGATCAACTAGTCTTGGAAGTAGAACTAGGTGAAATGCGACGCAATTTTGTTACTATGAAAGGTAAGGCAACGGTTGATGGCAAAGTCACTTGCGAAATAGAAGCTTCAGCAGCGGTAGTTCCAAAGCAATAAAATGAGCACCCAAACCGGATCAAATCGCCCAATTAAAGTAACTACTCAAACAGTCGTAGAGATGAAGCATAAGGGAGAGAAAATCTCAATGCTTACTGCTTATGATTTCACTATGGGGCAGATCTTAGATCAGGCTGGTATCGATATAATTTTAGTTGGAGATTCGGCGAGTAATGTAATGGCTGGTTTTGATACTACAGTACCTATTACTCTCGAAAACATGATATATCACACTTCATGTGTTGTTCGTGGAGTTAATAGAGCCCTAGTTATTGCTGATTTGCCATTTATGAGTTATCAAGTTACTCCTAAAGAGGCTTTGATCTCTGCGGGGCGAATGATGAAGGAAGCGGGCGCTCATGCTGTTAAAATGGAAGGAGGAAAGTCTATTATTAGTACAGTTAAAAAAATTGTAGATGCTGGAATTCCTGTAATGGGACATTTGGGACTAACACCACAGAGCATTTATAAGTTTGGTACCTATAAAGTTCGAGCAAAGGAAGAACAAGAAGCACAAGAGCTCATCGAAGACGCCAAGCTATTAGAAGCAGCAGGCTGTTTTTCTCTTGTATTAGAAAAAATACCCGCAAATCTTGCGGAAAAAGTTTCAAAAGAACTTTCTATCCCAACTATTGGAATTGGAGCTGGTGCAGAATGTGATGGTCAAGTTCTTGTAGTTCACGATATGCTTGGAATGAATAAAGATTTTAGTCCTCGGTTTTTACGACGCTATGCCGATGTTCATTCTGTAATGACTGATGCAGTTAAAAGCTATATTAAGGATGTTAAAAATAAAGATTTTCCAAACCAAGAGGAGCAATACGACGGTTAATGAGTGATTCAAAAAAGCCTTTAATTCTTGTAAGTAACGATGATGGAATTTTTTCAAATGGAATTAAAGCTCTTGCTGAAGTAGCCTCTGAGTTTGGAGATGTAATCATTGTTGCCCCTGATCGACAACAAAGTGCAGTTGGTCATGCTATCACTATTGAAACTCCACTAAGAGCTCAAACAGTTAAAATAGCAGATCAGTTTGAAGGGTTTGCTATAAATGGAACACCAGCTGATTGTGTAAAGCTTGCTCATGATAAATTATTGGATGTTAAACCAGATTTAGTACTGAGCGGGATCAATCATGGGAGTAATGCAGGAATTAATATTCTGTATTCAGGAACCGTGAGCGCAGCTACAGAAGGAACTGTACTTGGATATCCTTCCATAGCGGTGAGTTGTACCGACTATGATAGTGATGCTGATCTAACTGGATGTAAAGATGCAGCACGAAGAGTAATTAAACTAGTTTTTGATAAAGGACTCCCAAAAGGGGTTACCATGAATGTAAATGCTCCATCAGGTGAGTTTAAAGGTATAAAATGGGCAAGAATGGCAGATAGCCGTTACGTAGAAGAATATGAAGGAAGGAAAGATCCCTTAAATCGTCCATATTATTGGCTAACTGGAAAATTTGAGTTACTTGATGATGGAAATGATGCTGATATTCATATCTTAAACGAGGGCTTTGCAGCAGTAACTCCAATTCAATATGACCTAACTGACTATTCTATACTTAGAGAACTAGGTGGGGAAGAATTTTAGAATTTAATCTTACTTAAGGTCATTAAATATTTAGTGTTGAATATTAGTCGAGGTCTTTTGAGTTCTCTTATAAATCAACGCAATAGTAGCAAAAATAATTAGAATAACTAGACCAATATTATCAGCAGCTACGAGATATGAATATCCTGCACGTGAAGCTCCGATTACATTCTCTGCCTCAATAATCCTAATTCCCATTACTGCTACAAAAAATAAAATTACACCAAAATAGATTTTAACAAACAGTGAACTTGACATGATGCATCCGAATAGAAGTTGAATAATTTCTATTTGAATGTACAATTTGAAACTGCCTGGAATGTTACGAAGAGGTTATCAAGTGTTAAGGTTGTATTATCAAAACAAGATTTACTTTATTTATTTGATGGCGAAGTTTTAGAGTCTTTCTTTTTAAAAAGCACCTCATAATCTGTAATTGCTTGTCGAACAACCTCTTGTGCAACTTCCTTACCTTGAAAATCTTCAACCAACACCGATTTATTTTCAAGTTTTTTGTAGTCCTCAAAAAAGCTTCTCAGCTCTCTTAAAGAATGTTTTGGCAAATCGCGAATGTCATCATAGTGATTTACACTCATATCATTAGAAGCCACGGCTATGATTTTATCATCCATCTCATTTCCATCCAGCATCCGCATCACTCCAATAACTTTAGCCTCTACCTGACACATAGGTACAATCTCAATCTGGGATAAAACAAGAATATCGAGAGGATCCTTGTCGTCACAATAGGTTCTTGGAATAAATCCATAGTTTGCTGGATAGTTGATGGATGAATACAGTACTCTATCCATGAGCAGCATACCGGATTCTTTATCAAGTTCGTATTTAGCGCGGCAATTTTTTGGGATTTCAATAATGCCTTTTACTACGATAGGTGCGTGCTCACCATAATTTACATGGTGCCATGGATTGAATTTCATTCAATAATAATCTTAAATGTGGGGAGTAATTTTACAAGGCTTAAAATACCCTTAATAAGGGTGGTATTCAATTTCGAATCTTGTCATTTCGAACGAAAGTGAGAATCAATAAAACTTCCTAAAAACCCATTTCTCTTAACTTTTTAACTGCTCCAATCCAGAAGTCGAAATATCTTGGCTTAGCTTCTTTACTAACCTGAACATTAATTTGGTTCATATGAGAAAGGGGTACGGTTCCTAAATGAGTTCCCCATTTTGCACTTTCTACAGAAACAAATGAGTCATTTATATTTTCGTGAGAGAAAATCTGAGTACTTTGAAAGAGAAATACTGGGTTTAAAGAATAATTAGTTCCTTTACCAACGGCTGCACTATATGAGAAATAGGGAAAATCTTTGATATCGGGGTTTTTAGGGTTGAATTCGTTTTGAATAAATCCCCTACACAACTGTTCTACTGAACTCAAGACTTCACTTTTTTCACGAGGGTATACAGTGTCCCCAAACCAATCTACTACATCACTTAGTCGTTCTGTAATAATTTCGGGTGTTTTCAAGATTAAATCTGCTAGGTAGGTTCCTCTATGAGGGGTAGCTAAAGTAGTAAGTGAAGCAACTTTAGGAGCAATATCCATTTGAGAAAGTGCACAGCGCATATCAAGTCCGCCCATACTATGTGCAATTACATTCACTTTTTCATAGCTATGTTCATCACAAATTTGATTAATCAAACGAACCCAATTTTTGGCTCTAGTTTCAATTGAAGCGTATGGTACAACATTAGGAGCAAAAGCGGCAATACCATGTTCTCTCATTAACATGCATGGGTCATGAAGGGGAGAAGGCTTTACCAATGACCCAATAGCACCAAAGCCATGGCAAAGAAAAATCGGATATTTAGTATGAAAAATATCCGGTTGAGGAAATTCTTTTAATTTAAAACGCTTTAATAGTGCATTTCCTTCTGCCATAATTAGTTTTCTAAAGTTTCAACAATTGTATTATCGGTTATAAAACGAATGGTTCTAAATACTGTTCCTTTATTCACGATATAGATATTCATGTCTCGTTCTGGGAAAACTATTCTCGTAGGGGTTGTTAATCCAATAGGAAAGAACCTCTTGTGAAGTTCAATATGAAAACTTGTTTTTGAAAATGAAGAAGGAACCCTTACTCGATATAATTTCCTGGAGAAACTATTATCAATCTCGATATTAAAGGTTCTTATTTGTTTAGATATCAGGTTGGCATCTTCAAATGAAAGTTGGATCAAAGAATCCAATTCAGCTTCAGTAGTAATTTTATTGGGAATGAAAGAAGGAGTGTAAGCAAGAATAATTCCGCTTAGTATACATGCAACTAGTAGAAGAGCGGCAATAATTTTCTTAGGTGATTTCATGCAGACATGTTACTTAGAATCGAAGATGAACTTCAACACTCGTTCTGCAACTTCTTGTTTAGAGCCTTTAAACTCGGCATCCAAATTTTCTCCAAGTACATGCACATGATTTGTATCGGCTTCAAATCCAGTGTCCTTGCTTGAAAGAGAGTTAGCTATAATCCAATCAGCATTTTTTCTTTTTAACTTTGAAGTAGCATTTTCAATTAGATTTTCTGTTTCCATAGCAAAACCAATTAAAGTTTGATGTGATGGTTTTCGTTCACCTAGCCATGATAAAATATCAGTAGTATTTTTTAGTTTGATTGAACTCTCACCAACTTCTTTCTTTACTTTATGCTCATAAGTTTTGATAGGAGTAAAATCTGAAACAGCTGCAGCCATTATTATTATATCTGCATCTGCTTTTTTTTGAACTGCTTCAAATAAATCGCCTGCGCTTAAAATTGACTCTTCAATAATTCCTTCTGGAATGTTTAAATGAACCGGACCATGAATAAGAGTTACTTCAGCACCAAGTCTTTGAGCAGCTCTAGCCATAGCAAAACCCATTTTACCAGAACTAGGGTTTGAGATGAACCGAACAGGATCAATGAATTCACGAGTTGGTCCTGCAGTTACCACTACATTCTTTCCTTGTAAAACACCTTTTATAGATCCAATTATTTCACTTGCTTTATCTAAAATAGAATCAAACTCTGGTAGTCGTCCTTTACCCTCTAAGCCACTGGCAAGAAACCCCGATTCAGGTTCGAGAATATGATATCCAAACTCCTGAACTCTCTTAAGATTTGCGATTACCGATGGCGATTCATACATCTCACCATCCATAGTTGGGCATATCAGGATAGGAGATCGAGCTGCTAGTACAGTAGCTGTTAGCATATTATCAGAGATGCCGTTTGCTATTTTAGCCAGTGTATTTCCCGTACAAGGAGCGATAATAAATAAATCAGCCCACTCACCCCAATTAATATGTCGAGTCCATTCTGTTGCGTTCTCTTGTTCTTCTGGGAAAATCTCAATAGCCACATCATGTCCAGAAAGGGAGGCAAAGGTTTCTAAACCAACAAAGCGAGTTGCCGAAGGAGTCATTGTAACTCTAACTTCAGCACCCGCTTTTTGAAATTCTCTAAGTAAAAAAACAGCTTTATAAGCTGCAATTCCTCCGGTTACACCCAGAATGATGCGCTTACCGGAGAGCATAACTTATTCTACTTCTGGTCTTCGGTAGTAGATTTCGTCATTTTCCATCTCGGTTACAGAACGTTGAACCGCATGAGGAAGCTTTTCAAAAGCTTTTGAGATTTGCTCTTGCTCTTCGTTGAATGAAAACTCATCGTCATCATCAAAACCTTCGAAGTATTGGAGTTTTTCATCAAGCTCTAATTTTTCTTGAGCTGCAAGTTGTCGAGCTCTTTTAGACATGATAACAAGTAGCTCGTACTTGTTTCCAGTGATGTGTTTTAATTTTTCAATATCAAGGGTACGAATTGGCATAATTCTTTTTTATGAATTCATGAATTTGGTTACAACTTCTTTTAACTGAGAGTATGCAACTTCTAATTCATCATTAATTATTACGTGATCAAACTGATCTGCGTATTCAAGTTCTTCGTTTGCGCGTTCGAGTCGTAGAGCCAAAGTTTCTTCATTTTCGGTGCCACGAGCCTCTAAACGCTGCTTTAATACCGCAATTGATGGTGGCTGAATAAACAAACTAAGGCAATCTTCACCATATATTTGTTTAACATTGACAGCTCCCTTTACGTCGATATCAAGCAGAATAAAATAGCCTGTTTTTAGCTTCTTATCAACTTCTGATCGCAAGGTTCCATAACGTGTTCCGTTATAGAATTCTTCCCACTCTAAAAAGTCTTTTTCATCTATTTTTTGTTGAAATTCAGTTGTAGTTAAAAAGTGATAGTGCACACCGTTTTCTTCGCCATTTCTTGGCGAACGTGTAGTTGCTGAAACCGAGAATTTAAGCTCCTCAAATTCTGAGAATAATTTTTTAGCAAGAGTAGATTTCCCACCTCCACTTGGAGCTGCAAGTATTATGACTTTCCCTTTACTCAACATTTTGGACTTGTTCACGAATTTGTTCCAGCATTTCTTTTGCTTTAACCACATGATGTGCAATTTCGGAATCGTTTGCTTTTGAGCCAATGGTATTCAATTCACGATTTATTTCTTGAGTTAAAAAATTTAGTCGTCTACCAGCAGGTTCTGCTTGTTCAATTGCTTCAACAAAGAATTTTAAATGAGCACGAAGTCGAACCGTTTCTTCTGTTATGTCCATCTTATCAGCCAAGATTGCAACTTCCATTTCGAGCCGATCTTCATCTAAATTTTCATCTTCAATCAATGTTTTTATGCGCTCATGAAGCTTTTTACGTACTTCTGCACTTCTTCCATTAGTGATTACAATAATATCATCTAAAGCAGAATCAATTGACTGAATTCTATCCAATAGATCTTTTTTAAGCTGATTTCCTTCCTGAGTACGCATTTCCATTAAATTAATAAGAGCATTCTCAGTAGCACTTTTAACAAGTGTCCATTTCTGAGATAATGTTTCTTCATCTTCTTCTTTAGAAATAAAGACATCACCAAAACTGGTTATATTTTTTATATCCAAAGGTTCTTCAATTCCAGCTGTTTCTCTTAATTGATTTAAAAGCTTTGAATATGCTTTTACTTTAATCTCATCAATTTGAATTGCAGGTTCTCCAGAATCCTTTTCAGAAATATATACGCTCACATTGAGCTTGCCCCGACTTACAGATTTCTGGATAAGTTCCTTCAATTCAAGCTCTTTGTGCTGAAGGCGTTGAGGAAGTCGCGTGGTAACATCAAGGTAGCGACTATTAAGTGTTTTTAATTCGACTGTAGCGTTGAGCCCGTTATCAGCAGCCTCACCTCGCCCAAAGCCGGTCATTGAGATAATCATAGATGAATGAGTAATAGAGTGGTGAATAATAATCCGATATTAAGGTACAAAAGAGTAAGAAGCATTAAAAACTAAGTCGTTGTCAAGATGAACGATTTTAGTATCTTTTGCCCCATTGGAAAAAACTATGAACATACTTGGTATATCTGCTTTTTATCACGATTCTGCAGCCTGTTTAGTACAGAATGGAAAGATTACTGCCGCAGCACAAGAAGAACGCTTTACAAGAAAGAAGCACGATGAAAGTTTTCCTGTCCATGCAGCTACGTATTGTTTGGAGCATGCTGGCTTAAATATTGATGAGTTAGACGCTATTGTATTTTATGATAAGCCATTTCTCAAATTCGAACGTCTTTTAGAAACCTATCTTTCTTTTGCTCCAAAAGGAATTCGGTCTTTTATTGTTGCCATTCCAGTTTGGTTGAAGGAGAAGATGTTTCTCAAAAAACTTATATATGATGAATTAAAGAAAGTGGGTGAATATGAGAAAAGTGAGGTAAATCTATTATTCCCTGAGCATCACTTAAGTCATGCAGCTAGTGCTTTTTATCCTTCTAAATTTGATGAAGCCGCTATTCTTACCATTGATGGAGTTGGAGAATGGGCAACGGCATCTATTTGTCTTGGAAAAGGAAAAGACATCACTATTCTTAAGGAACTGAAATTCCCACACTCGTTGGGATTGTTATATTCAGCATTTACTTATTTTCTGGGATTTAAAGTGAATTCTGGGGAATACAAATTAATGGGCTTGGCTCCTTATGGTAATCCTGATTCGAAATTACTTGAGGAATACATCACAAAAATAAAAGAAGAGTTAGTTGATATTCGAGATGATGGCTCAATTTGGCTAAATCAAGATTATTTTAGTTATGCAACAGGTCTTAGAATGGTAAAGGATAAGAAATGGGCGGAATTGTTCGGTTTTCCTCGAAGAGAAGGTGAAGGTGAGCTTCAACAACATGAGGCAGATTTAGCATTAGCTATTCAGAAAGTGACGGAAGAAATTGTGGTGAAAATGGCAATTCATGCTAAAGAGCTCACAGGGGCAAAAGCAATTTGTATGGCGGGAGGAGTTGCACTTAATTGTGTAGCAAATGGAAAGCTACAAAACGAAGGCATTTTTGAGGATGTTTACATTCAACCTGCGGCTGGTGATGCTGGCGGAGCAGTAGGAGCGGCTTTAGCAGCTCAATATATTTATTTTGGTGAGGATAGAGTTACAGAAAGTCCAGATTCTATGCAAGGAGCATATTTAGGACCTGAGTATTTCCCTATTGATGTAGAGCGAGCGATGAAAAAGTTTAAAGCGGAATACAAACGTTTCGCGGGTAAGAAGCTATTCACAAAAGTTGCTGAGATTTTAGATGATGGAAATGTGGTTGGCTGGTTTCAAGGGAGAATGGAATTTGGTCCCCGAGCATTAGGAGGTCGGAGTATTATTGCCGACCCAAGAAGAACGGATATGCAGAAAAAGCTGAATTTGAAGATCAAATATCGAGAATCTTTCCGCCCGTTCGCTCCCTCAGTAATAGCGGAAGAAGTTTCTACCTATTTTGAGATGGATTCAGATTCACCGTATATGTTGCTGGTACAACCAGTGAAAGAAGAAATAAGAGAAAAGCTACCAGAGGGTTATAATGAGATGCCTCTTCGGGAAAAACTAGCAGTTAAGCGCTCAGAATTTCCAGCAATTACACACATTGATTTTTCTGCCAGAATTCAAACTGTTCATAAGAAAACAAATCCAAAGTATTGGAAACTAATTTCAGCATTTAGAGAACGAACGGGATGTGGGATGGTAGTAAATACGAGTTTCAATGTACGAGGTGAGCCAATAGTTAATACACCAGAAGATGCTTATCGATGTTTTATGAATACAGAGATGGATTATCTGGTAATTGGTGAGTATGTTTTTGCGAAAGAAGATCAGCCCGAGTGGACTGAAAAAATAGAATTTAAACAAGACTAAATGCTAGCCACAAAAACACCAAAGAATAATATTTAGTGTTTCTATGATTTAGTAGCTTAAAAAATAAAGAAATGGAAATGTTTCAAAGAGACATAGTCATAAAGTAGTAAATTAAACTAACATTGTTGTCATACTGTACTTGATTCAGTATCTGTTAAGTATCAAAACTAAATATCGAATATGGATTTACTAAAAGACCTTTGGGGATTTATGAAAGAGCGGAAGAAATTCTGGCTTGCCCCAGTAATCGTAATTTTACTACTACTTGGTTTCTTAATTGTGATTGGTGGTGGATCATCTATCGCCCCATTCATTTATACCCTCTTTTGATATGATGCCCACACGGGACATAGCTTTTGTTCGGAATGATTCCGAAACCTCAAAAACCCAATTGGTTATTGTGGTTGGACTATTGGTACTCGCTGCTATTTTCGATAATGAGGAGATAGCCTACTTTTCACTTGGTATTGGCTTGGTCTGCCTTGTAATTCCCGCTGCAGGTTATTGGATTGTTTGGGGATGGTACAAACTAGCCCTAATCCTCAGTAAAGTGATGAATCCTTTAGTACTTGGGTTAGTTTATTTTCTATTCATTTCTCCAATAGCTATTCTATTTAGACTTTTTGGGAATGATCCAATGAGACTTAAAGATAACCGAGGAAGTATTTATGAAGTCCGAGAGAAAACATATACAAAAGAAGATTTAGAAAAGCCTTGGTAGTTTACCACCCGCAAGATGGCGGAATTAAAAATTATAGATTCAAAATTTTGAATGAAGCCTGTCACTTCGAGTGTAAAGGAGAAGTCTAAAAAGTTATTTGAGGTAAAAGGATTCTTTAGATATTTCAGATTAGTTCAATTGGCCAAATTAAAAATCTAAAATTAAGAACTTACTTATCTAATAACCTTCTGTGATAATTAATCTGCCCTAAATGGTAGGAGAGATGGCTGTACAAGTGAAGTAGAAATAGTTCGGTTTTAATTGTTCCACCAAATATTTCTATTGGAAAATCCTTTTTAATGTCTTCACCGGTCATACCATTTAGTGTCTCGGTTACTGAAATGATAGCCGCATCCAAATCATCCAGTAATTCTTTTCTAGAAACTTTTCCACCAAACTCAAATTCACGATCTCTAACATAATTTGTATCACCTAAAATAGCACCCAAAAAGTGCTGCAGGTTTCCGGAAAGGTGTAAACTTAAATTGCCACCACAGTTACTAATACCCTCTGCATTTTTCCAGATAGCTTCTTCTGAAGAATAAGCTTCAATTTCAGTTTTAATCTTTTGAATATCTCTTGTAAATAATTCGGTAAGGGTTTGGGATAGCATAAGGAATGGATTAATGAAATAACTCTACAATGTACTAAACTTGTAAATTCGAGTGAAGCACAATTTAATCCTCCCTTGAGGGAGGTGTTCCGAAGGAACGAAGGGTGTTGTAAAGTCTCTACTTTTGCAACAACCCTCGGAAAGTCATAGGAACCTATAATGACTTTCTTCTCCCTTCAAGGGGAGACTTTTCTGCTAAGCTTCTTTCACTTTCTTCAAACTAACCGCATTGGTACAATATCGAAGTCCGCTGGGTTCTGGTCCATCGGGAAATACATGTCCTAAATGAGCATCACAAGTATTGCAAAGAATTTCGATTCGAGTCATACCATGAGTGAAATCACCATCATAAGCGACTACATTTTCTTTAACAGGTTGTGTAAAAGAAGGCCATCCGGTATGACTTTCGAACTTGGTGTTAGAGTCGAAGAGAAGGGTATCGCAACAAATACAAGCGTATTCACCAGGCTCAAACCTACTACACATTTCATTTGAAAAAGGTCTTTCGGTTCCTTTCAAGCGTGTAACAGCATACTCATCATCAGTTAACTGAGCTTTCCATTCCTCAGCTGTTTTCTCAACCTTATTATCAGCTTCAGGATTTCCATTTTTTGCGAAATCAAGTATATCAACCCATTTTAACATAGTAGATGGTTTTAAGACTTTTTAGATAGAATATTTATTTACTGAAATAAAAATTGCCTTTATAATTCAACAGGACGCGCTATCATAATTCCTGTGTTTTTAGAATTTGGTTTCAGGAATGAAGAAATAGGTTCATCTGAAATTTCAACTTTTAAGTTAGACTGAGATGCATGAAGCAGATGTAACTTTCCATTTTGTTCTACCAATACTCCAACATGTGCAACATCTAGCCCCTGTATACTTGTTGTTAGTCCTATTATGTCACCCTCTTTAAGTAAGTATTCGAATTCGGCTATTCTTTCTTTTGGAAGGAAGAAGTAATTCTTATTATTTATTTCAGCTTCCTGCTGTTCAATAATTGAAACGTAACTTGGGTTTTCTTTTAGATGTTTATAGCTATCAGGATGGGTGCTCATAAAGCTTACTTTATTTGGGAAGGAATTTCCAAAACTATCAGCGGGAGTACTAACAAGCTTATTCTCTTTATTATTATAAATCCAATCACTGAAATAATGCAGTCTCGACGGGTATCCATCAAGATCTCCGTTTCTATACCTAATATTCTTTATTTCGACTGCAAATTGTTCAAATGTTTGATTTTCTGACTTTAAAGTTCGGGCAAGCGCCAACAAGTTTTCAGCATAAGTAGTGCAATCTAGTTCTCGGAGATTTATGATCAATCGTTCATCCTCATTAACCTCTAAAGTGTGTGCTACATATTCATTTCCAATAAAATATTTACCAATTTCAGGAACTAAGGTAGCAATGGATTTATCTGAATCATTTTGATATTTAGATAAAATATCAGCGAATATTTCAGCATCTTTTTCTGTGTATGAAATTTCCGATAACTCAATTATGTGGTGGTTATCAGGCTCAGTTTTTTGAGCACATGCACTAAAGTTAAAAACTAAAAGTACTGTTAAAAAAATACCTAATGACTTCATGATTCTAAATGATTGATTTAATTTTTTCGGCAAAATTATTTGCAGCTTCTGGTGATGTACCTTCTGAATAAATCCTTACAATAGGTTCAGTGTTTGATTTTCGTAGATGAACCCAGCCTTCTTCAAAATTTACTTTAACACCATCAATAGTAACTGGATTAAGAGAGATATAGTGTGTTTTAACTAGCTCTAGTACTTCATCCGCATCTTTTCCTAATTCATCCAATTGAATCTTACTTTTACTCATGTAGTAGTTGGTGAATTCTCCACGCAACGCAGACGATGAAATTTTTCTCTCCGCTAAATGTTGAATAACACAGGCAATTCCAACTAAGGCGTCACGCCCATAATGCAAATCAGGGACAATAATACCACCGCTACCTTCACCGCCCACAACAGCGTTCACCTCTTGCATTTTCTTAACCACATTTATTTCTCCAACAGCGGAGCGATGACATTTTTGTCCATACTTTTCAGTCACATCATCTGCAATTCTTGAAGAAGACAAATTGGTAGCTGTAGTTCCCGGGTTTTTACTAAGAATAAAATCAAATACAGAGGCCTGAGTATATTCTTCACCAAACAAAATTCCCTTATCATCTACTAATGCAAGTCGGTCGGCATCAGGATCGGTAACAACTCCTAAATCAGCTCCAGTTTTTTTAACTAGATCGCAGATTTCAGTAAGATTTTCAGGAAGTGGTTCAGGATTGTGAGGGAATAATCCATTTGGTATACAATGAATTTTATGAATCTTAGAAACTCCAAGTCGTTCCAATAACAAAGGTACAGCTAATGAACCTGCTCCATTTACCGCATCAACCGCTACCGATAAATCTACAGATTTGATTACTTCTGGATTGATATAAGGGAGCTCAATAATAGCGTCGATATGATCTTGAAGTAAACTTTCATCCGAATGAAGTTCACCAATTTTATCATAAGGTTGATAATCAAACTTTCCACTTTCCGAGATTGCTATCATTTCAGAACCTTGGACAGCATCCATAAATTCACTTGTAGAATTCAATAACTTTAGAGCGTTCCATTCAGCTGGATTATGGCTTGCAGAAATAATAATTCCACCAGCTGCTTGATACTTCAAAACTCCCATCGCTACAGTAGGAGTAGGAACAATCCCAACTTTAATAACATTACACCCAACACTCATTAATGTGGAAGCAACAATATCTTGACAAAGTTGACCCGTTACTCGAGAATCTCGTCCTAGAACTACTGTTCCACCTTTAAGCCATGTTCCATAAGCTGCTGTAAAACGAGCTAGATTTTCGGGTGTAAGGTCTACGCCGAAAATTCCACGAATTCCTGAAACTGAAATCATTAATGCCATTTAAAATACCTTTATCTATTAATAATTGATTGAAGTTGTGCTATCCAACTCTGAATACCAGGATAGTTAGGATTTATTTCTGTAACCTTTTTGGCGGTCGTAAGAGCTTTTTCAAACTGTCGGTCAGTACCGTAAGCTCCTGATAAGTTATAAAGCATTTGAGGATCATTTGGATTAATAGCCTGAGAAGCTTCTAAGTATTCAATTCCTTTTTTCGAATTTCCTCTTTGAACTTCAAATGCTCCAAGCATTTTAGTAGTAAATGCTTCATCAGGATTTATTTCATACGCTTTAACTAATAATGGCTCTGCATTTTCAAAATCATTTTGATCTAAGTATAATCGTGCTGCAAAAACATATGGGGAGTCGTTCCAAGGTTGGTTTCTCATTAAGCCTCTATATTCTAAAATGGCATCTTGGAAGCGTTCTTGGTTCTGGTAATAAGTAGCAAGTTCAACTTTAGACTCATCCCAGTTTTTATTTGCATGAACTGTTCTTAACGCAAGGCTATCTGCTATATTCAATGGCTTATAATTTCGAAAATAAGGTTCGGGTTTTTCACCCATTTCAAAAGGAAAACTTTGTTTTAATGTTGCTACTCTATGCCAAGCTACCTGAGAATCAAACTCAGAAAAGTACATGCGATCCTTAAAATTATCGATGTTTTGAGTAGTTTCTATTTCTAAAAATTGAAGAACCGAATTTGAAAAACTTTTACCGATAAGAAAATACCCTTGTTGGTTAGGATGAAGATGCTCAAGCATTAATTCATATCCTATTATTCCTTCACTTGCATATTCTGCTAATTCTTCCTCAGTTGGAACATAAAATACATGTTCATTTTCTGTAGTTGTAGATTTAATGATGTCATTTATTTCTGAAGGAGCACGAAACTTTAGTCCATCAAGATCTTTTGCAAGAGTAAATTTCTCAAGGGCTACATCAAATGCACCGTTTGTATAAGCAGCCTCTGCTTCTTTAAATACCTGAGCTGCTGGTAATTGTTCTCCATTAGAAATAGAAACAAAGGGAGCATGATCTTTTATATTGCTTGCCAAACTTCCAATAAAAACCGGAATACCTTCAGCGCCAAATTGTTCAACAATAGCATTAAGGTTACTTTCGAATTGAGCCATTGCAAGCTGATGTTGTGGACTTCCAAGCTCAATCGATCTGGAATTAACAATACGCTCCATCAAAGTAGCTTTTTGATCAATTTTGGTATCAGAAAAAATTTCAGCAAACCATTTACCTGAATCAACGATAACGGTTCTTAGAAGCATGAATGTTTTAAAGCGTTGAAGCTTCAAATAAAAGCGAACAAATCCAGGGAAACCTCCAAGATTTTCATTAGAGCCAACACCAAGTGCTCCATAAAACTCATTATGACCAGCATAAAATAAAATAGCATCAGGTTTTTGAGCTATGATTTCATCTACTTGATCGAATAGTGTATATGAGCTAATTGCTGAAATGCCCACATTGACAACTTCAACTTTCCGATTGGGCATTGCGTCTTGTAATACATCTTGAACAATACGTGAAAAAGTTCCATTGAAACCATAGGGATATCCAGCAGCGCTGGAACCACCCATTGCAAAAATACGATATCCATTTTCAGGTTTATCCTTTAAAAATGTATCTGAGGAAGGATTTGGGATAGTTTTGGTATAGAAAAAATACCGAGCTGCAAAGTTTGGGTTTGGCATTAAATACTCGGCATTAGGAATATTTGGATCTATAAATAAATCAGTATTCCCCAAATAGTTTACACTTCTAAGTACTAGTTCTACAATCAGAAAAAATAAGATAGGAATCGAGAAAGTAATGGTATAGAAAAGAACCTTTCTTTTAGTAGAAAGTGGAGTTGAAGATCGTTTCTTTTTTTCTGCTCGGCTCGCCATAGTTACTTTTTTGGAATCCAAGGAGTTTCTTCGGTTCCGGAAATATGATTTTCAAATCTGCCAAGAACAAATAGAAAATCAGAAAGTCTGTTTAGATAAATAATGGAATGGGTAGATACTTCTTCTTTTGTACTACATTCAACTGTTTCACGTTCAGCTCTTCTACAAACAGTTCGTGCAAAATGGATAACAGAACCAGCTTTTGTTCCACCTGGTAGAATAAAATTTTTGAGTGGGGGAAGTTGATCTTCCATCTCATCAATTGCTAGTTCCAGAAAATTAATCTCGCTGTCCGAGATTCTATTAATTCTAACTTTGTTAGATATTGGAGTGGCTAAGTCAGCACCCAAAACAAATAGTTGTTCTTGAATTGTATTCAAATACTCATTCGTTTTTTGAGTAGGAGAATTGGAAAGAGCTATACCAAGTACGGAGTTAAGTTCGTCAACAGTACCATAAGCAGAAATGCGGATTGAATTTTTTGAGACTTTTTGTCCACCATAAAGAGAAGTCTCACCAGCATCACCGTTTTTAGTATATATTTTCATAGATAATATTTTTTCAAAAATAAGGGTTTAAAACGACATATTCATTTCAATCAAACTATAATCATTTGCTAAACTTCATTTACATAATTTTTACGGTATTCGTAACACGAACTGTTTACATTTCAGTCCAAATCTAAAGTCATTTGATGAAGCAAATACTATTATTTTCTCTGATTATTTTTTATTGCATTCCCAAACAAGCAGATGCTCGTCAATCTATATCTAATGGATATGATGTAATTGAAGCTATGCAGAATGAATATGAAGGCAAGTGGTATAAACACCTCACATTTACACAAAAAACGACTTTTTATAATCAAGATGGAAGTGTTCAACGAACACAAAATTGGTACGAAGCGCTCAGTTTACCTGGGAAACTAGCCATAAAGTTTGATGATAAAACAAGTAATAATGGGATTTTATTTAATGATGGTGTGCAATATGGTTATGCGAATGGGGAGCTCGTTCAGGAAGTTGAGAGAGAACACGAATTATTGATTTTAGGCTTCGATGTATATCATCAAGCACCGGATTATACGGCTACGCAGCTTAGCGGGCTAGGCTTTGATTTAAGTAAAATGTATATCGACGAGTGGCAGGGAAGGTCTGTTTATGTGGTTGGTGTTTCTAAGCCAGATTCATTAACACAACAATTTTGGGTAGACAAAGAGCATCTTTATTTTGTAAGAAATATCGTAATCGGAAGGTTTGATACTGTTCAAGAAGTTCAGTTCAACAAATATGAGCGATTAGGACAAGGTTGGATTGCTCCGGAAGTTATATTCAAAGCAAATGGTTTTAAAGGATTACTTGAAGAATACAATCAAATAGTAATTCCAGATACTTTAAACCATGAGATTTTCGACCCAGTGTTGTATACAGAAACCATTTGGTGATCGAGGATTTAAGCGGAGCAACTACCACCGCCTAAAACACAAAACTGAGCACAATAAGGATGATTTAAGTAAACTCGTTGAAAAGATTCAGTCAACGTTTTCCCGAGGATGAATTTCTCATCATAAGCAATTAATGTACATGGAAGAACTACGGGATGTTCGTCTCCCTTTCGCTTAACTACCATTCGTTCGTGAGCACACATTTGTTGATGAGGATGCGCTTTCAAAATGTCCCAACATGAAGTAGTGATTTCAGGTACATCCTTTTTAGTTGACATTTCAGGGAAAATCACAATGTTTTCTCCATTCGAAAGTGATAAACTAATTTTTTTCTCGTCGAGCATTTGCTGATACCCAGCTAACGCATCTACAGAAGTTTCGTTGTACAAAGAGCGCCCTGCAATACTGAGATTAAATTCTAAATCGAAGAGGGTTTTAAATGTGTTTAATGTTCGATGAAAAGTTTTAGGTCCACGCTCTTTTTCATGAGCTTCTTCTGTAAAATGATCCAATGAGATACGAAGAGAAAGCTGGTTTTTAAATCTTCTGTTAAGGTCATCTAAAGCTTTGAAATATTTGTCAATAGCGCGATAAGCATTCGTAAGCATCAATACATTATATCCCCGCTCTAAACAAAGTGTGAGTATAGGAAGCATCTCTTTATTAAGGAAAGGTTCTCCACCAGTGAAGGAAATATTTTTTGTTCCTAGATTTTGTCCTTCAATCTCATCCAAATAGTTCTTTACTTCGTCAAAAGTGATAAACGAAAGCTCATCGTTTGTGGGAGATGATTCTATATAGCAGTTTTCACAGGCAAGGTTACAAAGCGTTCCTGTATTGAACCATAGCGTTTCAAGTTTAATAAGATCAACAAAAGCACGATCTTCTCCTTTTGCTGTTTTTTTTTCCTCAGCAAATTTCCCCTCTTTGTGGAAGTTTTTACTAATTTCTAATTTACTTAGCAGCATAATAATAAATTGATTGAAGCTTTGATTCTTGCACTAATAAAAATTGATGCCTAATGTAAGATTTAAATAATAAGTGGATCGTATTTTAAATATGATAAAGATTAATCAATTGAAATATAACTTTTGTATAACATCTGATATGTGATAGGAAGGTGAGCTAACGATTCAAGTTCTTGCTCAAAGTCGGTGCTTTTTTTAACTGGACATGCAAAAATTTTAGTTACTTGTTCAAAATATTGAGAATCTTGCTCACTAAGTTCATGATTAAGAACCATCTTATTTATCAAATTTTCAAAAGTGTAGGGGTATTCGATTCTAAAAAGCTGAACGTGGTTTATTTCCTTAAGAGATGTTTTTTCAAGGCATAGTTTTGCAGTTTCTCCATAAGCTTGTATTAAACCAGGCTTACCTAATTTTGAACCTCCAAAATATCTGACTACGACGATTCCAGCATTTACTACTTCAAAAGATTTAAGCTGATTGAGAATCGGCAGTCCTGCTGTACCAGATGGTTCCCCATCATCGCTACTAAATTCTATTAACGAAACTGGGTCAATTCTATATCCATAACAATGATGAGAGGCGTTTTGATACTCTGTTTTTATTTGTTCTAGAAACACTTTGAATTCAGATTCACTCTCACAATAGAACAAGAAGCCTAGAAACTTTGACCCTAATTCTCGAATATTCGATTCAGTATTTTTTACTATAGTTTTCAATAGGATTTGTATTTGCTGATTTATCTTAAGGTACGTTTGATTTTCCTGGAATTCATAAGTACCAATTTAGAGTCTTTCTATCTTGCCATTAGTACTCGAAAAACCGATTTTTACATCTGATTTGTACAGATTATAAAGTTTCAATTAAAAATGAAACTATGATGAAATCACACATGTTAAGTACTCAAAATCAAACTAACTAAATTAATGCCTTCATTAAAAAAAGCACTTAGTTCTCAGGTTGGTCGAAAGATCATGACAGGAATAACTGGGATCGCGTTAATGTTCTTTCTTATAGGACACCTAGCAGGAAACTTATCAATATTTGGCACTCCAGATGCCTTTAATATTTATACAAAAACGCTCATGGATCTTGGTCCGTTGTTGTATGTGATTGAAGCGGGTCTTGCATTCTTCTTTTTATACCATACTGTACTTGGAGTTTCTATTTGGTTGGGGAAAAGAAAAGCTCGCCCTGACGGATATGATACCTATAAGTCTAAAGGAGGAGCAAGCCATCAAAGCTTAGCTTCTAGAAGTATGATTATAACAGGATCTATAATTTTAATCTTTTTAGTGTTACACATCATCCATTTCAAGTTTGGTGCAGACTATACAACAATGATCGATGGCACAGAAGCTCGCGATTTAAGAAGATTAGTAATTGAAGAATTTCAAAAAGTGGGGATTGTAATCGGATATGTATTTGTACTTGGATTAGTAATCTTACACTTGTCACACGGTTTCTGGAGTGCTTTTACCTCTTTAGGAATGAAGAATAAAGAGACTTCAAAGAGAGTACAACTTGGAGCATACGCATTCGCAATTATATTAATGTTAGCATTTATCTTTATACCACTGTATATCTTTTTTACAGGTGGAGAAGGTTCACTTATAGCTTATTAAGGGAGTTTAGGAAATGAAATTAGACGGACAAATACCTGAAGGGCCACTAGAACAAAAGTGGAGCCTTCATAAAAAGAATATGAAACTTGTTGCACCAAATAACCGGCGCAAGTATGAAGTAATTATAGTTGGAACCGGCTTAGCTGGTGGTGCGGCGGCTGCGAGTATGGCTGAAATGGGTTATAAAGTGAAGAGCTTTTGTATTCAAGATTCTGCCAGACGTGCTCACTCTATTGCAGCTCAAGGTGGAATAAATGCTGCAAAAAACTATCCAAATGATGGAGATAGTATTTGGCGTTTATTCTACGACACTATTAAAGGTGGTGATTATAGATCTCGAGAAGCGAATGTATATCGACTAGCAGAAGTAGCAAATAATATCATCGATCAGGCTGTAGCTCAAGGTGTTCCATTTGCACGAGAGTATTCTGGGTTATTAGCAAATCGATCATTTGGTGGAGCTCAAGTATCCAGAACATTTTATGCTCGTGGTCAAACTGGACAACAATTGCTACTTGGTGCTTACCAAGCTATGATGCGCCAAGTACAAGAAGGTGGGATTGAGTATTATACTCGCCATGAAATGCTTGAGGTTGTAATTATTGATGGCAAAGCTCGTGGAATTATAACTCGTGATTTAGTTACAGGTGAAATTAAGCGACATGAAGCTGATGCAGTTATTTTGGCTACTGGTGGATATGGAAATGTATTTTATCTATCAACTAATGCTAAAAACTCAAATGTAACAGCTGCTTGGAGAGCGCATAAAAAAGGGGCTCTTTTCGCGAATCCTTGTTATGTACAAGTTCATCCAACATGTATTCCTGTTTCAGGTGATTACCAATCGAAATTGACTCTTATGAGTGAGAGTTTAAGAAATGATGGTCGTGTTTGGGTACCTCGTAAGAAAGGTGATGATCGACATCCTAACGATATCCCTGATGAAGAACGATATTATTATCTTGAAGAGCGTTACCCAAGTTTTGGAAATCTCGTTCCTCGTGATGTTGCTTCAAGAAATGCAAAATTAGTGTGTGATGATGGATTGGGTGTGGGTGAAACAGGATTAGCTGTTTATCTGGATTTCCGTGACGTTATTAAACGAGATGGTGTAGATACTGTAAGTGCTAAATATGGAAACCTCTTCGATATGTACCATAATATCGCTGGTGAAAATCCTTATAAGCAACCAATGAAAATTTATCCTGCTGTTCATTATACAATGGGCGGTCTTTGGGTTGATTATAACTTAATGACCAATGTTCCAGGTTTATTTGCTGCAGGCGAAGCAAACTTCTCAGATCATGGCGCTAATCGACTTGGAGCAAGTGCATTGATGCAGGGACTTTCTGATGGATACTTTGTACTTCCTGCAACTGTAGCGAACTACCTAGCGGATGAGAAAATCGGAAAACGATATGGCACAGATCATGAGGCGTTTGAGAAAGCTGCTGCAGAAGCTCAAGGTCAAATTGACAAGCTTTTAAGTATTAAAGGAAAACGGACTATTGTTGATTTCCACAGAACACTTGGTAAAATTGTTTGGGATAAAATTGGTATTTCCAGAAACAAAGCGGGTTTAGAATCAGCAATTAAAGAGATTCAAACACTTCGGGAAGAGTTCTGGACTAACGTCTATGTACCAGGTGAGAAGAATAACTTCAACAAATACCTTGAGTTTGCTGGCCGTGTAGCTGATTTCTTTGAATTAGCAGAATTAATGGCAAAAGACGCACTAGATAGAGAAGAATCATGTGGTTGTCATTTGCGTGATGAATACCAATCAGAAGAAGGAGAAGCTCTCCGAAACGACGAAGATTATTCATATGTAGCTGCTTGGGAATTCCAAGGAGTAAATGGAGAATTGAAAGAAAAGCTCCACAAAGAAAATCTTGAATTCGAATTCGTTGAACTAAAACAAAGATCTTATAAATAAGAAGATTGGCTACAAAAACACTAAAACACAGAAGATTATTGGTTTAGTGATTTAATGGCGAAATCAAAAGGAATTTAATTATGAGTAAAGACATGACAATTCATTTAAAGTACTGGAAGCAGAATGGACCAAATGCTAAAGGCTACTTTGAAGAAAGAACATTAGAAACGGTAAACGAGCATATGTCTTTCCTTGAGATGTTGGACGTTCTGAATGAAGAACTTCAACTTGAAGGAAAAGATCCTGTTGAATTCGATTATGATTGTCGGGAAGGAATTTGCGGTTCTTGTAATTTGGTAATTAATGGTCAGGCGCATGGACCTAAAGCTAAAACAGCTTGTTGCCAGTTGCACATGCGTAACTACAAAAGTGGTGATAGTATCACTATTGAACCTCCACGTGCAGCCGCTTTCCCCGTTATTAAAGATTTGGTTGTAGATCGCTCAGGCTTCGATAGAATTATTGAGGCTGGTGGTTACGTATCAGTGAAAACTGGTTCTGCTCAGGAAGCAAATTCTACCCCAATCGAAAAGCATAAATCAGACGTAGCGTTTGATTATGCTATGTGTATTGGTTGTGGTGCTTGTGTTGCAGCTTGTCCAAATGCATCGGCTTCATTATTTACCGGCGCTAAAATTGCTCACCTTAACAAAATGCCTCAAGGTGAAGTTGAGCGAAGCAATCGAGTAGTAGCAATGGTAGACCAAATGAAAGAGGAAGGGTTTGGTGATTGTTCTAACTTTGGAGAATGCGAGGCTGTATGCCCACAAGAAATATCGATTTCTGCAATAGCTGAAATGCGTAGAGATTACGTAAAGGCTTTATTTAGCTGAAGTAATTCTTAATTCTTTTGAAAGCCATCCTATACTTAAGGATGGCTTTTCTTTTTTTTGGGAACAAAATCGCATTTGAATCTTGAGCTACTTTCTCTGTAATCTTATCAATCTCATTAAATAATATGTCAATTAGCGTTCCAAAAACGATCAAACTTACACTTTTCGGGTTGACTCCTTTTTCAATCTTAGTGTTTTTTGTAGTAACTGGTTTTCATTATGTGCCTGTAAATCTAACAATAGGTTCATGTATCATGGATTATACAAGTCCATCAACCTATTCAGAAAGATCTAGTCCTCTAAAAAGCTATGAGTTTGATGCAGATGGTGATGAAGTGCTAGTTTGTTATGGAAGCCCTTCTGCTAGAGGCAGGAAAGTATTTGGTGAGCTAGTCCCTTTTGATAAAATCTGGAGATTAGGTGCTAATGAGCCAACAAGGCTGTACACCTCTACCGATTTAGTAGTTGGAGAAGTAGTAGTTCCGAAAGGAAGATATTCCTTATATGCTGTACCTGGAAAGAATATGTGGGAGATTTTTGTATCAACATCTACTTACCACTGGGGGAATGATATTTCGGAAAGTGTGAGAGAACAAGAGATTGGAAGTTTTGAAGTAAAACCTGAATACAATTCAATATTTGTCGAAAATTTCTCGGTAAGATCACAAGACGATAAACTTATCATAGAATGGGAAAACACTCGATTAATAATTCCAATAACCAATTTTGGAGAGGATTAAGTTTTTAGTTTTTAAAAAACATCTCTTAGATCAGTTATAAAAAAGCCACATTTCTATCGAGAAAGTGGCTTTTAAATATTCGGGGGATAAAGTAAAGTTCAATGTTAGAATAACTTTCGGCCACAATAATCACAGAAGAATAACACATATCCAAAGTATTAGAGTTTTATCATTAAAAAAACCTAAATAGTAGCTTAGGTTGTAATTGATGACATTTCAAAAAAAAGAAAGTTATGCCAATTACAGTCACTCCAGGTAGTATTGTAAAATCAGTCCTCTTTATTGTGGTACCCATTTTATTATTGGTTGGGTTTGTTTTAACAGGCTATCAACATATTCCCATACAGTATACAGTTGGAAAATGTATGAAAGATTATACGAGTATGGTTTCTTATAAATCACGCACAAATGAAATGAAAAGTGCTGACTTAAATATAGAATCAGCTGAAGTTTTATTATGTTATGGAAGCCCAAAAGCTCAAAATCAGAATGTATATGGAGGTATTGTTCCTTACGATCAAATCTGGGAATTTGGAGCTAATGAGCCTACTCGAATTTATACTGATAAAGATTTAAAGTTTGGAGAAGTAGTAGTTCCTAAAGGAAGATATTCCATTTATGCTATTCCTGGAAGATGGAAATGGGAAGTATTTATTTCTAAATCTACCAGTCATTGGGGAAATGAAATTACCGATGAAGTGAGAGCACAAGAAATAGGAAGTTTTGAAGTAAGACCTCAATACAACGCTGAATATGTCGAAGAATTAACTATTCGATCTACCTATAACGAAATTATTGCAGAATGGGGTAAGACTCGAATTACAATTCCCATTGAGAATATTGATACAGGTCAAGAAGTTAAGCACACTACCATTTTATCTAAGTTTTGGGCATCGTTATAAACATTAGGCGAAACTCTAATTGCATCACCACGATAAGAAACAAAGATATTAGCAGAAGTAAGCTTCTGTTTGATTTCATCCATATTGTGATGTTTTCCAAGTCGAATACCAAATAAATTGGATGCACGATATTCTTGGTTTTCTATAAAAAAACCGGCTTCGCGGAGTCTCGAAATAGGAGTGTAAACAAGTTCATCACAGTAGGCTTTCACATTTTCTACTCCCCATGAATTCAACACTTTTATAGACTCGAGAAGCATTGGCACAAGTATGAAATTACTATGTTCACCGACCTCGTACCGTAAGGCACCAGATTGATAGCTGTCATTATATTTGACGAGATTGGCAAAGTTTTCACTTTCAAAACGATTAATCCAGTTTTCCTCCACGGGTATGCCTTCATCAAAGGTTTCGCCGTAATAAGCCATTCCAATACTATAAGGTCCCATCATAGATTTATATCCAGCTGTAATTAAAGCGTCAGGTTGTAATTGTTCAATATCAAAAGGAATTGCACCCATTGATTGAGTTCCATCAATAACCAAAAGTGAACCAACTTCATATGTTCTTTGACGGATAGATTTTAAATCGAAGAGGGTACCATCAGCCCAATGAATATGTCCACACGCAACAAGTTTAGTATTTGGATTAATAGCTTCCAGAATTTGTTGATTCCATATCTTCCCTCGGTTGTGAGTGGTTTGAGGAGGAGCAACGGTTACTATACTAGCGCCAGATTTATTTGCCACTGCTTTCCACGGGTATACATTACTAGGAAATTGTTCACCTACTACAAGAATTTCATCAGTTGGAGCTAATTTTAAATTGTTTGCTACATTTGCCATTCCATATGATGCCGAAGGAATAATGACACATCGAGTTGGATCAGATGCGTTAATAAGTTTTGCAAATTGTTTACGTAGTTCTTCAGATTCAGAAAAGAAATCCTCTCCAGTAACTTTCCAGGGGTTTTGCTTACTTAAAATCCCTTTAACACCAGCTTCCTCAACTGATTTCATTAAAGGCGACATAAACGCACAATTCAAATAAGTAACTTCAGGATCGAGAGAAAAAAGGTGTTTCTTGCAGTTCATATTCTATAATTGATTAATCGGTTATGAATATAACTTAATCCAACACAGTCTTCATCCCTGTTGATGTCATGGATTTCGTTGACAAAATTTATTTTTTAGATTTTTCTCTCCGTTCGAAATGACAAGGAAAAGTCTCCCTTTGAGGAGAAACGATCAAATCGAAAAGTTCTTGATTTGATCTGTGGGGTGTTAGAAAGGCTTAAGAGTTTCTAACACCCTCAAGGGAGGATCAAGAAACGTGATTGGGAGATTAACTTAGTTACGATTCTCTGCGTTGTTACAAGGCGAGCCGACGCAGAACATCAGAGCGAGGAAAACATTAGGTGAAGCTAGTAGTTCTAAAAGAAGTTTGATAAGATGAAGCAACTAGAGCATAGATTATCAAGTCAAAAACCGAAACAATCTTGGCTGGTCATTAACATATTCGAAGTGGAGATTTTTCTCTTCCATTCGTTTCATAAGCGGCTCTAGATCTTTTCGATGTTTAATTTCTAATCCAATCAAAGCCGGGCCTAATTCACGGTTGGTTTTCTTTGAATATTCGAAATAGGTAATGTCGTCATTGGGTCCTAGTACATCTCTTAGGAATTCCATTAAAGCCCCTGATCGTTGTGGGAAATCAACAATGAAGTAATGCTTTAATCCTTTATACATCAACCACCGTTCGTTGATTTCAGCTGTTCGGGTGATATCATTGTTGCTGCCACTAACTATACAAACAACCGTTTTCCCTTTAATTTCATCACGAATTAAATCAAGAGCTGTGATCGACATTGCTCCCGCTGGTTCAACTACTATGGCTTGTTCGTTGTACATTTTTAGGATGGTACCACAAATTTTTCCTTCAGGGACGGTAATTACACGATCGAGTACTTCTTTACAAATTTCGAAAGTGATAGATCCCACTTTTTTTACAGCAGCTCCATCCACAAACTTATCGATTTTTTCAAGCGTAACTACTTCACCTTTTTCTATAGACTCTTTCATTGCAGGAGCACCCTCTGGTTCAACCCCAACCAATTTAGTTTTTGGAGAAACAGCACTAAAATATGAGCCAACTCCGGCTGAAAGACCACCGCCACCAACAGGCAAAACTAAAAAATCGATATCACTCATTGCATCATCAAGAATTTCTTTTCCAACGGTTCCTTGTCCTGCAATAATTTTAGGGTCGTTGAAAGGAGGGATAAATGCCGCATTTTTTTCGTCACAAAATTCTTTGGCTTTTGCGAAAGAATCATCAAAAGTATCGCCTTCGAGTACAACTTTAACAAATTCCTTCCCAAACATTTTAACCTGCTTCACTTTCTGAGCTGGTGTTGTTACAGGCATAAAAATAGTACCATAAATCTGCTTCTTAAAACAAGCTAAAGCTACACCTTGGGCATGATTTCCTGCACTTGCACAAACGACTCCGTTTTTGAGTTCCTCATCTGAAGTGTTATCAATTTTGTTATAAGCGCCACGAATTTTATACGAGCGAACAACTTGAAGGTCTTCGCGTTTTAACCAAATATCAGCTTCATATTCATCAGAAAGTTGGATGTTCTTTATGAGGGGAGTATGTATAGCTATTTCTTTTAAAGTAAGCGCTGCTTGATTTATATCTGCAACAGAAACGGTATTTTTTTCAATGGTTTCAGCCATTATTTTCAACAAATTTAATTCGATGATTCTGAGTGCTGGAATATAGCTTTCTATAAGGAATGATGAAGCTTAATTATTATTTTAATCTCACTCTAGTGATAGTATTCATTTCCAAAAAACAAAGGATGAACATACGTACAGTAAAAAAATCTGATTTAGAAACTATTCATTTACTCAATGAAGCCGCTTTACCTCATGTAAACTCAATTCCCATATCTGATTTCGAAGAATTTATGAGCATGAGTTCTTTTTTTCTAGTGATTGAAGATATTCAGGAAATTGCAGGTTTTATGATCGTTCTAGGACCGGGACAAGCCTATGAGAGTGAAAATTATCGATACTTCTCAAACAATTACCAAAGCTTCAATTATGTAGACCGGATCGTGATAGGGGGAAAGTATAGAGGTAAAGGATATGGTTCAAAATTGTACACCTATCTTCTCGAACATAGTAAGGAAGAACAAGTGACTTGTGAGGTAAATCTCCTTCCGCCAAACCCTAAATCAATTCAGTTCCATCAAATGCTTGGATTTGAGGAAGTGGCACAACAATATTCTGAAAATGGGAAGAAGTATGTCTCCCTTATGGTTAGGGGGAATTTATAGGATACTTAAGTTATTAATTTACAATAATTAATACTTTTAAGTGATTGCTTTGGAATGTTAAGTGATGACACTCGCTTTGTATGATTGACTATTCAATCAAAACAAATCAAATAGAAAAATGAACATTTCAAAAATATTAAAAGGAATTTTGGCAATCATACTTATTTCAGGACTTACTACCACAATGAAAGCACAAGATAAGACGATTGTTGAACTAGCTGTTGGAACAGAATCACTATCTACTTTAGTGGCTGCTGTTAAAGCTGGTGATTTAGTAGAGACGTTATCAAGTAAAGGACCATTTACAGTATTTGCTCCAACAAATGAAGCATTTGCAAAACTTCCTGAAGGGGTAGTTGAAATGCTTTTAAAACCAGAAAACAAAGATAAACTTGTTGCAGTGTTAACCTATCATGTTGTTTCTGGAAAAGTGATGTCAAAAGACCTCAAGAATAATATGAAAGCAAAAACAGTGAATGGGGCAGAAGCTACTATTAAGTTAGCATACGGTAAAGCAATGGTAGATAATGCTACCGTAACATCAGCTGATATTGAAGCTTCAAATGGTGTTGTGCACGTAATAGATACCGTTATTTTACCACCTGAAATAGTGAAAGCACTTTCTGCCAACTAATTTTTCCCGTTAGTTAAAAGCCAATACAGGAATGTATTGGCTTTTTTTATGACTCAGAAATAGTAAAGTAACTTTTATTCGGGAGTTGGTTGATTGAATTTGTTTAAAAACTCATTTTTCATTTGTTGCAAAGTAAAATCAAAGTCATGAATAGATTCTACCATATCTGTTCTTGTATAGTAGATTGTATTACTAAATCGGCCATCTTTAATTTCTAAGATATAATCGTTTCCATCATAACATCTGGCACAGGTAGGATCTGTATGAATATTTCTGTACCCTGTGGATTCTAGAAAAAATTCAATTATTTCCCAATCACTTCTTTTTGTTTTCTGCGAAAAAAACCGTCCATCATTTCCTTCATAATTAGACTCTTTGTAAAAGGTTTTATTAGGAGTTACTGTAAATTCAATTACACATGCCGGTAAACACCAACCCTGTAAGGTTTTAAATGTGACATAATTGCTTCCAAAAGAATCTGAGTTCGAATTACATGACAAAGCCAAAATTAACACTGAAGCAAAAGGAATTGAGATAGTTTTTTTCATAATGCCAATACAAAATTTTATAATTATTCCATCATAAAATAATAAAAAGTGGAAAAGTCATAATGTGATTCAAAATGATCTGTTAATTTGAATCTCTATATTTCACTTGTAGTCCAGTTAAAAAATATCGCAAATACTGATCGTTACATTCTCTGTATTTAGAAGTTCCTGGCTTACGGAAAAATGCACTTAATTCGTGTGGACTGATACTTTTATCAACCAACCCATACAATTCTATGATGTCGTCGGATTGTAAATCGAATGCTATTCTAAGTTTTCTAAATACAAGATTGTTATTTAATTCAACCTCAGGAACTGGTTGAGGACCTTCTTTTCTTCCTCTTCTTTGAATAATCAAACCATTTAAAAAAGTAGCCATCATTACATCTGGCATTGGTATGAAATCTCGATCATCTTCTTTTTTTAACCATGTTGTTACTTTAGCCTGCTTAATGGGATCATCAGCTAGAGCAAAAACCTCTGCCATTTTTAAATCGTTGTAGCCTAATGTATATCGCAATCGACGAAAGATGTCGTTATTGTCCATTCTAGATGTAAAATAATTGATAGTTTATTGTAAAGGTACCCAATAAAAATGTAACAACCTGAAATTGTATACGTTATGTATCCAGCTGGAATTCAATATTTTTTAGCTCACCGAAAACAGAATATCGATTGTCTTAAACTTTAAATTTTTAAAATTTTATCCAAACCAAATATGAATATAAAACCTTTCCTACTAATTCTAATTTCAGTTTTTATTTTAACTGGTTGCAGTAATAGTGGCGCATTTATAGCCACCAATTCAACAACTGTAGAATTAAGTGAAGCGAATTATATAATTTCAGCTAAAAGTGTAACTGGATTTGCTGAGTCTTCTTATTTAATTGGTGTTAGTACATCATGGGGAATTGCCACAAATGCGAATGGTTTATTTAAACTGAAAGGAACTGAAACTCTTTATAAAGATGCTAGAGAAGACTTCTGGAATAAGTATGAAGCTGATCATGGTTCGATTGAAGGAAGGAAACTAGCCCTAGTAAATGTTCAATTTGATTCACAGACTAAGAATTTTGTTGTTTATACCTACGCAAAGGTTACAATGACCGCGGATGTAGTTGAATTTGAATAGTATAAATAAGCTCTCAAGTTGAAGAACTAAATCAAAAAGTAAAAGGATTTAATGATTTAGTTCTTCAAATTCTTTTCTTTTACTTTCCATCCAAGATTGCATTGCTTCTGGATCCTGCATTAGTACGCGCATCTCCTGCATAGCTTGCATATGAGCATCATCATTTTGCTCAAACATTTCTTTTCCATGTTGCTGGCTTTGTCGTGCTATTTCATCAAAAGTTTCTGCGTGAAATTCAACATCACAGGCTCCGCCTAATTGTTTGCAGGTCATTGTTTTCATAATCAATTCTGGTTTAGTTTAAGTGATATCTTTGTTAAGATTTTCATAAGCCTGCCAAAAGCGTAAGCTAGATTTTTATTGACCCTATTTTCTGACAATAATTGTTGCCTGATTTTTCTAAAGATTTTTATCATGTATTAGTAGGACTCCATCTTAATACTACTTTAAGAAATCACTAATTATGATTAGTTCAAAGTGATTAAACGATGAAAGGTCAAAGAACAGTAACTTTCTAGATATTAATACCGTACTGGCTCTCATTGAATTATTAAATAAGCAGGAGAACAAGATGAAAGGTAAAGGATCAGGAATAGCAATTGGTATCTGCATTGGAACGGTAGTAGGGGTAGCAACGGGAAGTCTAGGTTTGTGGATTGGTATTGGTGTAGTTGTTGGGGTATTGATTGAAAACGGAGAGTTAGATGACATTTTAGAGAAGTGTGGCTTTGAAGCTAAAAGAAAGGAAACTGAATAATTCTTATTCTCTTCTTTGACATGTAAAAGCAGGGACGAGTTCACTTCAACCTTTCCAATTTTCCTCGCTTCTTAACAATATTCTTATAATCCCATTGAATTTCCCGGGCTTTGGTCAGCCATCGGGTTACATCTTGTATACTTATTTGATCAATGAAAGTATAGAAGATAGAAGCATCTTTGAATTTACCTGTACCGGGTTGAAGTAGTTCTTCTTCAAATCCCATACCACTCCAAAACATTAACCGTACACCTTTTTTCTGTTTACTATACCCAACAATTGGATTACCATCCAAAAACCAAACAGGGTGGGCGTGCCATATCTTATTTTCTGCTTCTGGTAATCCTTTATCAATTTCATTGGCCAGTAAGTCAAAAATAGCTTTGTCTTCTATTGTGAATGAATTATTGTAAGTTCGGATTTCAGCATTCATGGGTTATAGTTTAGTTCTAGCGTATAAACTTTAAAGTAACAGTTTAAATTTATTCTCATACGTATGATTTGAAGGATTTAGTTTTGTAGGTTAATTAAAAAGACAAAAATATGGAATGGTCTACGGTTATATTTTTATCAGCTGCAATGGTAAGCTTAGTTACTTTTATGGGAATTTTAATATTGGGTGTCAAAAAATCTTCTGAGTTCAAAGAACAGGCAAAAATAATCGATAAAAAAGCTAAGTATCTTGATTCAGATTCAAAAGAATTATGGAAAGCTTTAAAAAAAAGTGAAACCGAAAAAGAGAAAATATTTGAACGCCTTCAAAATCTAGAAGCCATTGTTACGAGTGAAGCCTACGAAGCTATTCAATCAGGCGAAGAATCCGAAACTATTAAACTTCATTTAGAAGAAGAATCTGAAGAATTAAAGGACTCTGACAAAGCGGCTAAGCTTGCGAAAAGGGTAAGGTGATCTGTGAGTGGTTAGCTTGGGTAAACTTCTTTATACTTTTTTAGGCTGTTTTTTTGAGTACCCTTCTTTTTTTTGAAAACTTTCTGTTAGCTAAGATAATTTGAAAACGGAGATTATCGTAGATAAGTCCCGCTATCAAAATAAACGCAGCCAGTAAGAGCACTCCAAAACCGATTTTGGAGTAAATGAACCCACCGATAAGCCCACCAAAAAAGAAAAAGGAAATGATAGATATCCTCAACTTAATATTCGAAGCAAGTAGGGCTTTGTGTGGGTAGGTTTTCGGGAAGAGTAAATGTGATAGGTCGATACCCAAGTCCGTAAACAATCCTGTTAAATGGGTAGTTCGCACAATGGCGTTAGAAATTTTAGTTACAAATGAATTTTGAACGCCCATTGCAAAGAGTAATAAGCAGGCTATAAGATCGGGAGAAGTGATAATGGAAAGCCCTGCGCATATGCCTACAAAAATTAAAATGGAGCTTTCTAACAGAGTTGGGAGCATAAATTTATTAAACCTTTTCTGTCGCGAAACAACTTCAATAATAAAACTGGAAGTAAATGAGCCAAGTAAGAATGAAAGAAGGTAGAGGAAATATACCAATCCACGCCAAATCTCCAGTCGGGCAACATCATTAATAAATAATGCGAAGTGTCCGGTTACATTCGTAGTAAGCTGCCTGATGGACAAATAACCAGTAACGTTAACAATGCCTGCCACAAAAGAGAGGAATGAGGCAATTTGAATGTTGTGTTTGAGCGTTCTGCTTTTGCCCTGATGTCTGAACATGTAGTTAGGTGTGAGTGTTGTGCAAAGTTACGAAACAACAAGGGAATGTTCGTTAGCAAAAAACGGATGAGCTAAAAAGAGCTACCTAGAGTATGTTTGAAAGTGCAGGTGCATTAATCACATTTCGTACACCCCTCGGAAAGTCCAAAGAACCTATTTGGACTTTCATCTCCCCTCAAGGGGAGACTTTTTATAGTCATTCTGAGGATACTTCCGAAGAATCTGCAAAATATTGCGTCAACCAGCTTCTTAGTTTCGAAGGGTTTTAACCCTTCGTATAACTTTTTTCTCTGGATCTTAAAAATCATATAACAATTGAAGAAAGTTTTTACAAGAACTTGATTGAATTCATATATAAACTTAATCGAGTTTATAGTATAACTCTTAGGAGTTTTACTGAAAACTTTTTCAAAATGTAATATAAACTTATAAAAGGTGCTCCAACGCAATGCAGTCAGGAAGCTCCTGCTTCTAGCGTGAACCATTAGTCAGGTTCCTAAATGGATTGTACTTTACAGTGTGAGTTGAAGCAAGAGCTTCTAGTCGGCATTCCACAGCGGAGCTATGGAACGAGCATAAAAAATCCCGGTATGATCCGAAATCTCCTGCAAGTGGTGAGTATTAAAAACAGGAGATCCCTAGCTCAAATCCGGGATTATATAAAAGTCCTTTAGAATTGAATTCATCCTGGGGATACTTCCTAAGAATCTAAGCGGATATCAGCTTAGGTCCTTCGCTTTCGCTCAGGATGATTTAGTATATTTTATATATGTAGCTCAGTTGTTTTCAGGACGAAGTTTTCTAACCGTAGCTCCAGCTTTCCACATTTCAGATTCGCGAAGTTCTTTTAGTTCTTCTTCTAATCCTGCACGGTAATCATCTTTACTATTCGCATCGATAGATTTTTGAGCTTCGTTACCAGCGGCTACTTCGCTGTATAGTTTTTCGAATACAGGTTTAGTGGCGTCACGGAAAGGTTTCCACCAATCCAAAGCACCGCGCTGTGCAGTAGTTGAACAGTTGGCATACATCCAGTCCATTCCATTTTCTGCAACAAGCGGCATCAATGATTGAGTGAGTTCCTCTACAGTTTCATTAAACGCTTCAGAAGGAGAGTGTCCGTTTGAGCGAAGTACTTCATATTGGGCAGCAAAAATCCCTTGAATGGCTCCCATCAACGTTCCACGCTCTCCTGTTAAATCAGAGAATACTTCTTTTCTAAAATCTGTTTTGAATAAGTACCCTGAGCCAACGCCAATTCCTAAAGCTACTACACGATCAAATGCATTTCCGGTAGCATCTTGGAAGATGGCAAAACTAGAGTTTAAGCCACGACCTTCTAAAAACATTCTGCGTAGAGAAGTTCCAGATCCTTTTGGAGCAACCAAGATTACATCTACATCAGCAGGAGGGATGATTTCAGTACGTTCTTTGTAAGTGATTCCAAATCCGTGAGAAAAGTACAGCGCTTTTCCTGGAGTCAGATATTTCTTAACAGTTGGCCAAAGTGTAATTTGACCTGCATCAGAAAGTAAGTATTGAATAACGGTTCCTTTTTCACAAGCTTCTTCAATTTCAAATAAAGTTTCACCTGGAACCCAGCCATCCGCTACGGCTTTATCCCAAGTTTTCGATTCTTTACGTTGTCCAACAATAACATTAAAGCCATTGTCTTTCAGGTTAAGTGCTTGTCCAGGACCTTGAACTCCATAGCCAATTACGGCAATGGTTTCATTTTTCATGGTTTCTTGTGCTTTTGCAAGAGGGAATTCTTCCCGTGTTACTACTTCTTCTTCAACTCCGCCAAAATTTAAAAGTGCCATTCTAAGTGTTCGTTTATGTTAGTGAGTATTTGTTTTATTAAAGTTCCTTCTACACACCTCTTGTTCTCCTCTCAAGAGGAGGGACTCAATAGCTAAACTATGAGTTATAAAAAGTGCATCCCCTTTTGTGAAGGGGGGTTGAAATGGTTGAGAAATATTCATCAAGCTGTTTCTCCAGCTAATACTTTTTCGACCAGTTTTCCGATGCCATATTCTTGTCTAGATACAGCAATTCTTCCCGATCGTACGAATTCATTAATTCCATAAGGTTTTAGTTCATCGAACAAAGCTTTCGTTTCTCTTCGATATCCTGCTTTTTCAATGACAACAAAATCTTTTTCAATAGTCAGAAATCTAGCACTGTGTTCTCTTACGATTCGTTCTACTTCTAAACCGTTAGTGAGAGATTCAGTAGGTATTTTATATAATGCTAGTTCTTGCTGAACTACTTCTTTCTTTTTGTAGTAATCAGCCTTTAGTACTTCTACTTGTTTCTCGAGCTGTTTTACAACTTTTCGAACCGTTTCTTCAGTTTCAGTAACTGCTATTGTAAACCGGTGAATGCCTTCCATCTCACTTTCTGAAGTAGTGAGACTTTCGAGGTTTATCTTCCGTTTAGTGAAAATAATAGTGATCCTATGAAGGAGCCCTACATGATTTTCAGTATAAGCGGTGATCGTAAATTCTTGTTTTTCACTTTCTAATTCCATTGAGTCACTCCAATCTTATTTCTGCTACACCCGAGCCACTCGGCACCATCGGGAATACATTATTTTCTTTGCCAACCATTACTTCTAGAAAATACGAACCATCATAGTTTATGAATTCTTCAACTGCAGCTTCTAATTTTTCTCGCACAGTAACTTTATTTGTTTTAATATAAAATCCTGCCGCTAAAGCTTGGAAGTTAGGGTTTTCCATAATGGTAGAGGAGTAGCGTTTATCGAAGAAAAGCTGTTGCCATTGCCTAACCATTCCTAAAAACTCATTATTAAGCAATAGTACTTTTACTTTTGCTCCGGTTTGATGAATGGTTGCCATTTCTTGTAAAGTCATTTGGAATCCACCATCACCAACTACACAAATTACGGTACGATTTGGAGCGCCAAGTTGAGCGCCAAGAGCTGCGGGTAAACCAAAACCCATTGTTCCAAGTCCACCTGAAGTGATGTTACTTTTCGATTTAGTGAATTTGGTATATCGGCAAGCTACCATTTGGTGTTGACCAACGTCAGTAACTAATACAGCATCACCGCCCGTTTTATCATTGATGATGCGAATTACTTCGCCCATACTTAAAATTTCAGTTTTCGGATGAAGCTCATCTTGAATGACTTTTTCATGTTCTAGAGCATCACAATCTCTGAATTTCTGCAACCAATCATGGTGGCTTGCAGGATTCACATATTTGATTAATTCAGTCAATGATTCTTTAGCATCTCCCAGAACAGGAATATCAGCAGGTACGTTTTTATTGATCTCAGCAGGATCAATTTCTAAATGGATTACTTTTGCTTGCTTGGCATATTTGGAGAGATTTCCTGTTACACGATCATCGAATCGCATTCCAATGGCAATTAATACATCACACTCATTAGTAAGCAGATTCGGTCCATAATTTCCGTGCATACCTAACATTCCAACATTAAGCGGATGATCGGTTTCAAGGGCTGAAAGTCCCATGATTGTCCATGCAGAAGGGATTCCAGTCTTTTCAATAAATTCTTTAAACTCAGCTTCTGCGTTTGCTAAAATCACCCCTTGCCCAAATAATATATAAGGACGTTTAGCAGAGTTTATAAGTTCTGCAGCTTCTTTTACTTTTTCAATATCCAATGCTGGTCTTGGGATGTAGCTTCGAACGTTAGTGCATTTCTTATAATCGAAATCGAGTTCATTAAACTGGGCATCTTTGGTGATGTCAACTAAAACAGGTCCTGGTCGGCCAGAACGAGCAATAAAGAAGGCTTTAGCAAGTGCGTTTGGGATTTCTTCTGCTTTTGTTACTTGAAAATTCCATTTTGTTACTGGCATCGAAATTCCAATAATATCTGTTTCCTGAAAAGCATCACTTCCTAAAAGGGAAGAAGGAACCTGTCCAGTGATACAAACCATTGGTGTGGAATCTATTTGAGCATCCGCAATTCCAGTAATCAAGTTCGTAGCTCCTGGACCGGAAGTTGCTAAGCAAACACCAACTTTTCCTGAAACTCGGGCATAACCTTGCGCGGCGTGCGTTGCCCCTTGCTCATGGCGAGCTAAAACATGCTGTACATGATCTTGATGATCATAAAGAGCGTCATAAACGGGCATAATTGCTCCTCCTGGATATCCAAAGACTAAATCGACACCTTCTTCAATTAAAATACGAACGACCGCTTCAGCTCCGCTAATACGTTCTGTTGTTGAAGTTTTTATTGATTCGATTTTATCTGGTGTTTCTACAGTTGCCATAGTTTTTAGATTTATTGGCAGTTAAAATTCGTCAGTTACACAGCCTTCAGAAGCCGATGAAACAGTTTTAGCGTATTTATACAATTGACCTCGTTGTTCTTTTAAGGGAGGTTCTATCCATTCGGCTCTTCTTGATGCTAATTCTTTCTCACTAAGTTCAACATGGATCTCATTTTTCTCTGCATCAATTCGGATGTGGTCGCCATCTTTTACTAAGGCAATGTTTCCACCAGTTTGAGCTTCAGGAGTTACATGACCTACTACAAAACCATGAGATCCTCCTGAAAACCGACCATCGGTAATAAGAGCCACTTCTTTACCAAGACCAGCGCCCATTATAGCAGAAGTAGGTTTTAACATTTCTGGCATACCTGGTCCACCTTTGGGACCAACATATCGGATTATGATAACATCACCTTTTTGAACTTTACCTTCACCAATTCCATCGTTGGCTTCTTCCTCACCGTCAAAAACTCGAGCCGTTCCAGAGAAAGCTAACCCTTCTTTTCCTGTAATTTTTGCTACAGCACCCTCGGTCGCGAGGTTACCGTATAAAATTTGAATATGACCACTTTCTTTGATTGGGTTATCAAGCTTATGAATTACATCTTGATTAATCTGAAATGGTTCAACTTCAGCTAAATTTTCAGCAATAGTTTTTCCAGTTACGGTTAAGCAATCACCGTGAAGCATACCATTTTCGAGCATATATTTCATTACAGCAGGAATACCACCTACTTTATGAAGGTCTTCCATTACATACTTGCCACTAGGTTTTAAATCACCAAGGAAAGGGGTAGAATCACTTATTTCCTGAAAATCTTTTAAAGTGAATTCAATATCAGCTGATTTAGCAATCGCCAGCATATGAAGCACTGCGTTTGTTGAACCACCTAGTACCGTTACTAATCGAAATGCATTTTCGAGTGACTTTTTTGTAAGAATATCTTTTGGTTTGATGTCTTTTTCGAGAAGGGTATATAAATATTTTCCTACATCTTCACATTCAAGAACTTTGACACTATTTGTAGCAGGATTAGATGAGTTATATGGAAGTGTGAGTCCCATTGCTTCAATAGCGGATGCCATGGTATTAGCTGTGTACATACCACCGCAAGCACCGGGTCCTGGACATGAATTCATTACAATATCTTTGAATTCTTGATCATCAATTGAACCTGATACTTTTTGTCCCCAAGCTTCGAAAGCTGAAACAACATCTAATTTCTTTCCATTATGATGCCCTGGGGCGATAGTACCACCATAAATCATAATTGCAGGCCTATTAACTCTAAGCATTGCCATTACAGCGCCTGGCATATTTTTATCACAACCTACAATAGCAGCCATTCCATCATAGCTCATTCCTTTAACTACAGACTCCATAGAATCTGCGATTAAATCGCGGGAAGGGAGAGAGTATCTCATTCCAGGGGTTCCCATCGAAATACCGTCACTAATCCCAATTGTATTGAAAATCAATCCGGTTAAATTTGAAGCATTAACACCGCGTTTTACATGTACAGCTAAATCATTTAAATGCATATTACATGGATTACCTTCGTAGCCAGTGCTTGCGATACCGATCATTGGCTTTTTCAGATCCTCATCATTTAAACCTAATGCATGAAGCATTGCTTGTGCAGCAGGCTGTGAGCCATCTTGTGTAATGTGTTTGCTAAATTTATTTAGTTCCGCCATTCGTGTATTCAAAAATTATTAATCAAAAAAAAAGCCTACCGGGTTAGGGAAGGCTTTTTTTAGTTTCTAAATCTGGTTTATCAACATATAGCTTTCCCTAGTCGGTATGAAATACCAATGACTCGAATAATGACCAAAGAAATGACAGTTGATAGCATGTATTTAAATTTCTTATGGATGCAAAGTAATGGGTATTAGTCTCTAATATCAACAGTATTTTGAAATAAATATAAGAATTAATGGAATGGCCAACGCAAACTAGTGAATATTTCGAGGCTTAAATTTACCTTTAATGATATCCTGAATGGGTTTATTATCGATTTTTGACTCCAACCACGATATGATGTCCAAATATAAAAAAGCTCGTCTTTGATAAGGTTTTTTCTGTATATCGATGAGCTTTTCTCTCAAATTTATAAATTTATTTTTTAAATCTTTGGGGTCCATAGAGGTTAAGTTTCTGAGAAACTTCAAAATTTCTTCTTGAACAGAGTTTAAATCATTCATCTTTATTATGAATCTATAGGTCGAACGAACTTGGTACTCTAACAGTGTTTGGTTACCTAACTCAAAGTGTGCGATTAAATTCAAAATTCGTGCAAAGCAATGAATGTCTTCTCTTAGCCTCGGATCAGGGTAATTGATGATTTTATTTAGATATAAAATAGCTTCTTCAATTTTACCAGCTCCAAAGTACAAACAAGCTATTTTATAGTAAAAAACGAGGATTCTATGTGGATCAATACGACTTTCAAACCTATCGATTTCTTTAGTTAGCTTGGGCACGATTGATAATCCTTCATCAAAAGTACCCGCAATAAAGTGTTGATTAAATAGCGAGGTATAATAGTATTGAAAGCCCAAAGTTTCGAGGTTTTCATTAGACCTTGATGGTGGATGGTCTAAAAAAGCTTTTAGTTGTTTTACCTCTTGTTCATGCTTTTCAAAATGTCCCAAAATAAACAATGCCTCCAGCAAAACATGCTTGCCCTTTAAATACCAGATAGGTTCGAGTTCAAGCATTTCTGGGTTTTTATCAAAATGTTCTACCCATTTTTGTGCATATCTGTATTGCATTAAAAAATCCTGAACAATCAGGCTATACCAAGCATGAGATACATTTAAATAGTGTTGTTCAAAAAATCCGATGTTCTCTAAATCAATTTCAGAGAGAGCTTTGTTAAAGAATTTTTCTGTTATGTAAAAGTCTTGTTCACTCCTAACATGTCCTGCTTTAATATAAATACCGTACAATCGAAGTGATAAATTTGAAAGGGCATGATAGCGCTCTACAGAACGCACTGATTCTTCAGTTTCTTCTATTAAAAAATCAGCTCTATTCCGTAAACTTCTTGTTATATATTGGGATTCAATTAGTTTTTCAAAACCTAGAATTTCAGTAGTAAGTGTAATTCTATTATGATGATATGAGAGTGCTTTTGCTTTCTCTAGTATTTTTAAACTTTGCTTATAAAGTCCTTTATCATATAAAATTCGTGCGTAGTCGATCTGTTCGCGAAGTTGAATATCAATATTGTGATTCACATAACTCAACCTAAGACTTGTCAATATCTGTTTATATAAATGTGCCTTCAAATTAGAAAGTTGGGACTTTTTTAGATCTGTTATTTTTGTAATTACAATATCTTCATCGTAATCTTTGGCTTTATCTACAGCATCAAAAAGCTGGATGAATTTGGCGTCATCAGTACTGTTTCTTAGTGCATAAATCTTAAAACCTCTTTTTTCGGCTTTCGAGAGAGATTTAATTAGCTGAAAAAGATGATCATTTGGTTGGTTGGCCATTGTAAGAAAACGAGCTTTAAATAATATGTAAGTTGCTGAATTTAATTGTTTTGACTAATACTGTGTTGTTGTTAACAATAGTTGGGTGTTGTAATATACACCTAATTCGGTTTCGTAAGTATAAGGACTCCAAGTACTTTTGCCTACCGATTACCAATTCTGACCAAATTAGTAATTGATAGTTGATAAGTTAGGAATCCATAGCATAATGCCAAACAAGCGAATACAGATTTTTGACACTACCTTAAGAGACGGAGAACAAGTTCCGGGCTGCCAATTAAACACTCAAGAAAAAATTGAAGTGGCTAAAGCATTGGAGAGTCTTGGAGTAGATATAATGGAAGTTGGGTTCCCGATTTCCAGTCCTGGAGATTTTGACTCTGTTCAACAAATCTCAGCAATCATTAAACATTCTACCGTTTGTGCACTATCTCGTGCTATAGAAAAAGATATTGAAGTTGCGGCAGAAGCTGTTTCAAAAGCAGTAAGACCTAGAATTCATACAGGAATTGGAACTTCAGACAGCCATATTTTTGATAAGTTGAAGACAACCCGAGAAGATGTTCTTGAACGCGGAGTTGCTGCAGTTAAATTTGCAAAGAAGTTTGTCGAAGATGTAGAATTCTATGCTGAAGACGCAGGTAGAACCGAAAATGAGTATTTAGCAAAAATTATAGAAGCAGTAATTAAAGCTGGGGCGACAGTAGTTAATATACCTGACACAACAGGATATTGTCTTCCATGGCAATATGGTGATAAGATTAAATTCCTTAAGGAAAATGTAAAGGGAATTGATAATGTGCATATTTCAACACATTGTCATAATGATCTTGGTTTAGCTACTGCCAATTCAATCGCTGGGGTGATAAATGGTGCTACTCAAATAGAGTGTACCATTAATGGGATTGGAGAACGTGCAGGTAATGCTTCTCTTGAAGAAGTAGTCATGATTCTTCGTCAGCATAAAGAAATTAATTTAGATACTGGAATTAACACCCGTTGCTTAAAATCGATGAGTGAATTGGTTTCTAGCAAAATGGGGATGTCAGTTCAACCAAATAAAGCTATTGTTGGATCTAACGCCTTTGCGCACTCTTCTGGTATTCACCAAGATGGAGTTATTAAGAGTCGTGAAACTTACGAAATTATAGATCCTTTGGAAGTTGGGGTAGATGAATCATCTATCGTACTAACAGCAAGAAGTGGTCGAGCTGCTTTAAATTATCGAGCTAAAAAATTAGGCTTTGATGTACCCAAAGAAGTGATAGAACAACTCTATTCCGAGTTTTTGATAATCGCGGACGAAAAGAAAGTGGTACAGGATTCTGATTTAATCGTACTTTTCTCACAAGCATCAGTCAAAACAGCCTAACAAGGAATTATGGGCAAAACCTTATTTGAAAAAGTCTGGGATCGGCATGTAGTTGATACAGTGCAAGACGGACTTGAAATTTTATACATTGATCGCCATTTAATACATGAGGTAACAAGCCCTCAAGCATTTGATGGGATTAGAAAACGAGACATCGATATTCTTAGAAAAGAACGTATAGTTGCTACTGCAGATCATAATGTTCCAACTAAAAATCAACATCTTCCTATTAAAGATGTGCTTTCAAAATTTCAAGTAGATACTCTCACAAGAAACTGTGAAGAATTTGGAATAGAGTTATATGGATTGGGACATAAATACCAAGGCATTGTACATGTAATTGGACCTGAATTAGGAATCACCAAGCCGGGAATGACTATTGTTTGTGGTGATAGTCATACTTCAACACATGGTGCTTTTGGAACCATCGCCTTTGGGATTGGAACCTCTCAAGTAGAGCAAGTAATGGCTACTCAGTGTTTATTACTTCAACGTCCAAAAACAATGCGTATTAACATTGAAGGTAAGCTTGGCGAAGGAATTTATTCAAAAGATATTATTCTTTATATCATTTCGAAGTTAACCACTGCAGGCGGTACAGGATACTTCGTAGAATATGCAGGATCAGCTATTCGATCTCTTTCGATGGAAGCCAGAATGACGATTTGTAACATGAGTATAGAGATGGGCGCTCGTGGCGGGATGATTGCTCCTGATGAAACTACATTCGATTACGTTAAAGGAAGAGAATATGCTCCAAAAGGAACGGAATTTGATAAAGCAGTAGAATATTGGAGTTCACTTTTTTCAGATGATGCTGCTGAATTTGACGCGGAATATACCTATCAAGCAGAAGATATTGAGCCCATGATTACTTATGGAACCAATCCTGGAATGGGGATTGGAATAACTCAAAATATTCCGACTAAAGAGGTAGTGAAAAATCCTGATTCCTTATCGAAATCATTGGAATATATGGGGCTTGAGCCTGGTGAAAGATTGCTTGGAAAGAAAATAGACAACGTATTTATTGGAAGCTGTACAAATAGCCGAATTGAAGATTTGCGAATTGTAGCCAATTATGTAAAAGGGAAAAAGAAAGCAACTCATGTTCAAGCAATGATTGTTCCAGGATCTAAACAAGTAGAAGCTCAAGCCAGAGAGGAAGGAATTCATGATATTTTGGCTGAAGCAGGTTTTGAGCTTAGGGAACCTGGTTGTTCCGCCTGTCTTGGAATGAACGAAGATAAAATTCCAAAAGGTGAATATTGTATATCTACATCAAATAGAAATTTTGAAGGTCGGCAAGGGCCTGGAGCCAGAACCATGTTAGTAAGTCCACTTACAGCAGCAGTAATTGCTGTGGAAGGACGAATTGTTGATGTCCGTGAATTTATTGGAGAAGGAGTACCAGCATAATGGAGAAATTCGTAAAACTAACTACTACAGTAGTTCCGCTTCCTGAACAAGATGTTGACACAGATCAGATTATACCAGCTCGATTTCTAAAAGCGACTTCAAGAGAAGGTTTTGGGGAAAATTTATTTCGAGACTGGCGATATGATCAGGAAGGAAATCCGAAAAAAGATTTTGTACTAAATGACGATACATTTTCTGGCTCAGTGTTAGTTGCTGGAGAAAATTTTGGATGTGGATCGAGTCGAGAACACGCAGCTTGGGCATTGGTTGATTATGGTTTTCGAGCGGTAGTATCTAGCTATTTCGCTGATATTTTTAAAGGAAACGCGCTCAATAATGGGTTACTTCCTGTACAGGTAAGTCCTGAATTCTTGCAAGAAACTTTTAAACAGATAAAAGCTGATCATTCAAAAGAGGTACTTATAGACCTTGAAGCACAAGAAATTTCGATTTCAGGAACAAAGTTTTCAGAAGGATTTGAAATTAGCCCTTATAAAAAAATGTGCTTGATTAATGGGTACGATGATATCGATTTTCTAATAAGTAACAGGGAAAAAATAGAGGCGTTCGAAAAAGAACACGTGGAGTTTTAAATTTAAGCATGGAAAAACGCATTGCAGTATTAGCGGGTGATGGAATTGGCCCCGAAGTTGTTAAGCAAGCTATTAAGGTGTTGAACGCAGTTTCACATCGATTCAATCATACTTTTGTCTTCGATTTTGCTTTGGTTGGTGCAGCCGCAATCGATGAGACAGGTGACCCTTTACCTGAAGAAACCATTGAAGCATGTAGAATGGCTGATGCCGTTCTATTTGGTGCAATTGGAGATCCTAAGTACGATGATAATCCAAAAGCGAAAGTTCGACCAGAACAAGGATTATTAAAACTTCGAAAAAGTTTGGGATTATTCGCGAATATACGTCCGGTTCAACTATTCGAGCCATTGATAGATCGCTCCCCATTAAAAGAAGATCGCATTACAGGAACTGATTTAGTTGTTTATCGTGAATTAACTGGGGGGATTTACTTTGGGAAAAAAGGAAGAAGTAAAGACGGTAAATCAGCTTACGATCACTGCGATTACAATACTGAAGAAATTACACGAATCGCAAAAATGGCGTTCGAAGCCGCTGGGAGAAGAAGAAAGAAACTTACTTTGGTAGACAAAGCCAATGTTCTTGAAACATCCCGTTTATGGAGAGAAACTGTTCAGAAAATAGCCAAGAAATATCCTGAGATTGAGGTAGAATACTTATTTGTAGATAATGCTGCTATGCAAGTCATACAGAGACCGAACCAATTTGATGTAATCCTTACAGAAAATATGTTTGGGGATATTATTTCGGATGAAACCAGTGTGATAACAGGTTCAATTGGTTTATTACCATCAGCTTCAGTAGGAGAGCAAACTTCCTTATTTGAGCCGATACACGGAAGTTATCCTCAAGCTGCTGGGAAAGATATAGCCAATCCTGTTGCTACAATCCTTTCGGTAGCAATGCTTCTTGAAAGCTTTGATATGCTTGATGAAGCCAAGAGAGTTCGATCAACAGTGAACAAGGTAATTGAAAAAGGCTTGGTTACTCCCGATTTAAATCCCGATGATTTCATCTCCTGTTCAAAAGTGGGGGATATCATAGCTCTTCTCATCGAGTCTGATTTAGACGACGATACTTCTTTTGAAAACTTATTTGAGGGAAGCTTACCTCTTATTTAAAAATTCGATTTGTGAATTGAAGTAAGAGTCGTTTTTAAGGCATTTTCTTCAAGTTCGTTTTTTGATTCAATAGACAATCTAATAGTTTTACATTATCCATTAGTATATTTAGTTACAATATTAGTCAAAAAAAAGTGCTTGTTTTGAATATTAAAACCCCTGATTTCGTTAGCAAAACTTGCTTACTCATATCCATTATTGGGTGTTCGTTTATATCTGCAAACGCTCAAACCATTTCTGAATGGGAAGATATTGGGCCGTACGGGTTTTATTATGGTGCAAGAGTAATTGCTAGCCCAATTCATGAGAACGAAGCATTTTTGATTTCTGAATACCAGGTGCTTAAAACCGAGGACTATGGAAAAAATTGGGTTAAAACATCTGCTGATCTTTTGCCAAGAGAAGATCTCTATAACAATTCTCGGACAAGGCTAGTATTTAATAAGCTTAATGAGAATGAGATATACTTAGTGGCTGGAGACATTTATAAAAGTATAGACAAAGGTTTGAGTTGGGAACTACTCCTATCACAGAACGAATACTTTGCTGTAAGTATAGACCCGAATGACCCAAACTATATACTCTCGACAAGCAAAGGAAAACTATACGAATCAAGAAATGGAGGAGAAAATTGGGAGAGTTTAGTCGAAAGTCTTAAGTATTGGGATCCAGATTCTAAAGAGCTAGGAGATTTTCTATTTAGGGGTGATTTTTATGAATTTTGGGTAAATCCTTATTTTCCAGAAATGATTTTTTCTAAGAAAGTAATAAGTTATGGGGATGTCATTGATTATGGAAATTTTCATTACACCAACGATACAGGTATTAGTTGGGATAGTTTGGATATTGGAGGATATGATAATACAACCCGTATAGAATATGTAGCTGAAGAAATTGTTTTTAGTACAGAAAGCAAAGCGACTTTCTATATGAAAGACGGTATTACTGACGATTGGTTCAGAACAGTAAACGGAGGTGAGGCTTGGGTATCAATTTCAGATTCACTGAAAGAGGAAGTTGACGGTTCTGATTATATTGAGCATCTAACCATTAGCCCACTTAATCCTGAAATTTTATACTTAACTAGAGAAATCACTGCAAGAGAATCTCACTTATATATAAGTAGAGATAGTGGAAAAAGTTGGGAGCTTCAGCATTCATTTAAAGGAATTAGAGGAATTACATCTACAGCAATATCTCCTGTAAACTCAAATGTTGGATATCTAGTAACATCTCCAACGAGCATATTTGCAAACACAAATCTAAGTTCATTTGATCAAAAAGATAACTGGATTGAAGGTTCTCACAAAGTACCATATACATCCGTTGATTATCTAAAAAGTGGAGTAGGAGGAAGAATTTATGCAGGAATACAAGGTACAGGAGTTTTTGCTTTAGATGATGAAGATGAATGGTATAGGGCATCTATTTTTTATCCATCAGGACCTTATGAAGTTGTTCCATCAAAGTCGATTCCAGACTTAGTATTTGGAATGGTTGTAACAGAGGAAAACGATGAGTTAAGCTATAATTATGGGAAAAGTACAGATGGTGCAAGAAATTGGGAATTATATCCTCCCGGGACATATGTTGAACAGTTTTTTGATGTGGCCTCAGATAATATGACCATTTATACAACATCAAGTTCCCGTTCGGAAGCTGGTGACATTATAGGAAGTATTAAAGTGAGTTCTGATGAAGGAAGCACTTGGACTGAATTAGAGATTGACATAACAGAAAATGATAGCAGTTTCATCAACTCTATAGGTTTTATTAAGGTAGACCCAGAAAATAAAAATGTGGTTTATGCTATAGCTCATATCAGAGGGCTTGATAATAGAAATGTTACTATTCGATCTTTAGATAAAGGAAATACCTGGGATATCATTTCTGACGGAAGGAAAGTATTTATTGATCCATCTAAGGCAAGTAGAATTTATGTTTCAAAGCTCGACGGTAAAATGTATCGGTCAGAAGATTATGGAGACAATTGGACATTTGTCGACTCCTTGGGATCAATTACGGCCATGCAGATAGATCCTGATGATGGAAACATTTTGTATGCCTCGAATTTCGATAAAATTTTTATGAGTGTTGATGGTGGGGAGAATTGGGAGGTATTACTTCAACGGAAGTATTTTGGTAATTCTTTAGGACATCTGGCTCTGAATAAAGTTGATGAAAATACATCAGAGCTTTACGTGGGAACAAGGAGGGAAGGAGTAAAAAGGTTAAAGATCAATCGCACTCCAACTTCAACCGAAGAGAGTGGCTTAAATCCAAAAACTTTCACTTTACATCAAAACTACCCAAATCCTTTTAATCCAAGTACAATCATACGATTCGATTTACCGGAGCAAAGTAAAGTATCTGTGAAAGTTTATGATATCACGGGCAGGTTGGTAGTCACACTTGTTAATGATGTACGAATTGCGGGCATACATCAAGTTAATTTTGATGCTTCTGGTTTAGCCTCTGGAGTTTACCTTTATGAACTCAAGACAAACAATTTTAGAAGCATTAAAAAATTTACTTTGATAAAGTGATAACCTGCTATTTGCCTTTAATCTAATTCTTTAGTCTATTACTAAGTACCTAACAAAAATGGAGGTACTTATGGTAGTCAGTTATAAAGCTGCTCAAAGAAAGCCCGAAAAAGTAATAGATCAAGCAATTCTAGCCAAAGACTTCATGACTAAAAAGCTAATTACTTTTAGTCCTGAACAACCCCTAAACGAGGTTATTCAAATTCTGATTTCAAAAAATATATCGGGTGGTCCTGTAGTAGATAAAAAAGGATCTTTGATTGGAGTAATTTCTGAAGGTGATTGTTTAAAAGAGGTAGTAAAAGGAAAATATAATAACAGCCCTCAAATGATGGGTGTCGTAAAAGAATACATGACAGCCGATCCAGTAACTATAGGTCCCAATGAGAACATCTTTGAAATAGCTCGACTTTTCCTCAAACTGAGATTACGTCGTTTCCCTGTTCTTGATAATGGAAAATTGGTTGGGCAGATAAGTCAACGCGATATTATGGCAGCAATTCAGGATTTAAAATCTGAAACTTGGCATTAATTTTCCAATGCTTCAAAATAATAAAAGGCATCAATAATATCTAAATAGACTCCATCGAACCCTGAATTTAGAATTTTTTGAAGATACGATTCAGGGTTCCCATAGATATAAGATTTCCATCCAAGATCCCAGTACTTAACCTTATAGTTACCTTCCCAATCTGGGTTTTCAGTAACTATCCATTCGGGATTTCCAGCTGTCCAATCTTGTTGCCAGTAGTATCTATAATCTTCAGCTTCACCGATGCTCATATAACTTATAATCAGTCGAGAACCTCCATCGGCTTTCTTTCTTATTTGATTTAAATCTGTTTGAGTAAGTAAAGTATCAAAATAGAAAGCATCCATTATAACAACCCCATAATTAGTCTCGGAAATAGATTCCAGAAACTCATTCTTAGTTGAGAAACCTTCAGGATTTAACAAATAAAGAAAGTTCTCAGCATCAGAAAGTTCATTTACTGGATTAGGGTTTTCATCTTTTATTACTTCTGGATATTCGGGTATGGTAGTGAGGTTTCGGTCATCTGCAGCAAACGAAATATATTCCTTATACTCATTCCATTCATAGGAGCTATCCATTTTAAAAGGGGTTGAGGTATAATCGGTAACAAGGATGGTTTTCCCTGCTTCATTTGCGATATCAAGATAGAACTCAAGGTATTCTGATAAATCGCTTGGAGTATTTTTGTCATCTCCAGGGTTTCCATAGTATAAACTTTCTTGTCCGAGTCCATCAATGGCATTTAAATAATCCAAATCAGGTTTTCCATTCCAGTCTCCATTGTCAGAAACCAATTGAATACCATTTTGAGGAATTACAATAAAATCTGGATTTTGTTTCCTAGCATATTCAGAAATCTCTTGAACAAAGTTTCTCATCTCTTGTTTATAGTCGATACTATTTCCATCTTGAGCACATCCAATAGTTGTGGAAAAGATAATAATAGCCAGAAAGTTAAGCGATTTCACTTTAAATACTTGGGTTAATTAGTTGTTAATAATACCTTCAATAGAAAAGAAATTTAACTAAAATTTTGCAATACTCATTCGAATTAGCTCAACAGAATTTGCAAAAATATTGGGGTTATCCTGATTTTAGGTCTGGACAGGATGAAGTTGTACAATCCGTTCTTGATGGTACGGAAACAGTGGTGCTTTTCCCAACAGGAGGTGGGAAATCTTTATGCTATCAAGTGCCAGCTACGGTGTTTGAAGGAATTACCTTAGTTATTTCTCCATTGGTTGCACTTATGCAAGATCAGGTAAAACAGTTAAAAGATCGTGGAGTATCTGCCACTTTTATTAATAGCACGATCCCCAATTATGAAGTAGAGCAGCGACTTGTTAACGCTAGAAACGGGATGTATCAGTTACTCTATTGTGCACCAGAGCGTTTGGGAACTTCCCTTTTTCAGGCTGAACTACAGAATTTAAACATCGATCTTGTTGCTATAGACGAAGCGCATTGTATTTCAGAATGGGGACATGATTTTCGTCCAGCTTATCGTGATATCAAAACCAATTTAGAAAGTATTGCAGCCGAAACCAGATGGATTGCATTAACAGCAACAGCGACTCCTGAGGTTAAGCAAGACATAATTGACAATCTTGAATTTCAAAAGCCAAATATAATATCGAGAGGCTTTACCCGGCCAAATTTGAAATGGTGGGTTTTTGAAACTGAAAATAAAAAAGAGAAGCTCTTTCAATCTGTAAAAAAAGCATCTCTTCAAGGTGATGGATTAATTTATGGTGGAACCCGAAAGAATTGTGAATTTTGGGCTGATCGTTTTTCAAAAAATGGAATTGATTCGGAAGCATATCATGCAGGAATTGAAAGTGAGTTACGAAAAGAAATTCAAGAGCGATGGATTAAAGGAGAGACTCCATTAGTAGTAGCTACGAATGCTTTTGGAATGGGAATTGATAAGCCAGATTGCCGTTATGTGATTCACGAAGAAATCCCCTATTCCATTGAAGCATATTATCAGGAAGCGGGTAGGGCAGGACGTGATGGCTCAGAAAGTTACCCCATACTTTTTTATAGGGATTCAGATTATATAAAAGCTCGAAGACGAATTCAGGAGAACTATCCGACTAGGCAAGAACTCCAAAAAGTATATACCGCTTTAGGTGATGCACTTGGACTTGCAATAGGATCAGAAATGGATGAAATGGTTGGATTCGAATTAAAGAATGTTCAAACTAGATGTGGACTTCCTTTAGCGATATGTAAAGCCTCTATTCGTTTAATGGAACAGTTTGGAGTGCTTGCTACATTAGATGAAATACCACCAATGGCGAGTGTTCAATTTACTTTGAATCCAGAAATGATGATTAAGTTTAAAGAACGATGTCAAAATCCTGAAAAGGCAGAATTTTTGGATAAGCTTGAGAGGATGTTTGGTTACCATGCGTACCATGATATGGTAGACTTAGAACTGGAAATGGTTCTTGAAAAACTTTCAATTTCTCGTAATGGATTTATTAAAGGATTGAACGTGCTTATGCAAAATGATAACGTGTTAGTTTTTACTGTATATCCAGAAAGAAATTTAATAAAGTTGTTTGAAGCTCGATCTTTACACATTCCAATTCCAAAAAAAGATATTGAGACATATAGGGAAAGCTTACTTAAAAAATTGGATAGAATAAAAGGCTATGCAATCACTAAGAATTGTAGAGAAGTATATTTAAGATCATACTTTGGTGATGAAGGTGCCCTGCCGTGTGGTCATTGCGACAACTGTTTGAATGGGATTAATAAGCGAGAAGAACTAACTACAAATGATATTAGACTGGGTTTCGATTTTCTTATTGAAGAAGAGAAAAGTATCTACCAATTAAAAAAAGAGACCGGGTGGGGTAAACAGAAAGTTATAGCATGTCTTCAATATCTGATAGGAGAAAATATGATTAAGTCTAATCCCGAAAAAGAAGGGTATTATATTCTTTCTCAGTCTGAACCATCATCTTCAGACTGATTTAATAATTTTTGTTCTCTTTCAATAGCTTTTAGGGCAGAATCGATCCTTTCAATATGGTTGTCAACATTATGTTGGTAGTACTTATTAGATGCTACGAACTGATCTTCAGAAATTTTATAGTGTTCTAATAGTGCGTCATATAATGAGTCGGTATAGGTAGAGTCATCACTTGTATATACAAGTGCATCCATAAGTTGTAACTCTACCATTAAAAAAATATAGGTTTCTTCTGGGATTAAATTTTCGGGCTTTATGAATAATTCTTCCTCCTCACATCCCCCAAAAAAGAAGAGTACAACCCAAATTAGAAGTACTGAAAACCTATTCATAAACAGCTTAACCGATAGGAGGTTTTGGGTTCAATGGTCTCATTGTAATTTCATTAATCAAGAAATTATCAGGTGTTTCTAGTACATATTTTAGTGTTTTGGCAATATCAACAGGCTGCATCATATTAGGGTGAAGTTCAACAGCATCAATTGAATCGAAAAAATTTGTAGCAATAGATCCTGGAAAGAAACAGGTTACTTTTATGCCATCATAGCGAAGCTCTTTAAAAAGAGATTCACTAAAACCACGCAATCCAAATTTAGTAGCATTGTACCCTGATATTTGTGGATTACCCATCAAACCTGCGACGGAAGCGATATTAGTAATATGGCATATTGCTTCATTCTTTTTCATTAAAGGAACAATTAAACGCGTTAAGTAAAAAACACCAGAAAGGTTTACATCCATCATAGTATGCCATTGTTCTAAGCTTAGGTCATCCACATCAGCGAAGTAGCCAAGACCAGCATTATTTACTAGAATATCAGGTTGGGAATCTTCAAACGTTTCTCCCACCCATTTTTCAACATCTTCATATTTTGTGACATCCATTTTTACTGGAATAAATTTATCTCCAACATGTTTCTTAATACTGTTTAGTTTGTCAGTACTTCTCGCAAGTCCATAAACAGTTGCTCCTCCTTCAACTAACATTTTGCTAAACTCAGCTCCTATTCCGCTACTTGCTCCGGTTACAATGGCTATTTTTTCTTTCAGATTCATACTAACTAAGTAATGGATTTTGTATTCTATTTAGGTGTTAAATGTAATACAAAAAAATGAGCAATTTCGATTTAGAAAAACAGGAATCAACCCTTTTTATTGATATTGGTAATACTGCGTTAAAAGTAGGCTTTAAAAGCGATGGTAAATGGAAGTTAAATACCTATAAAACTACGGAAGAAGCAGCTAAGCAAGTAATTAACCATCCTTATCCAGTAAGAAGAATTATTTTAAGCAGTGTTCGGGAAACAATTAAAGATGCTTTTGAAAAAGAGGTTGAATCACATTTAATTCATGAAATTTTAATTAAAGACATCGATAAGACAACTCTCGAGTATCAAACGCCAGAAACTTTAGGAATTGATCGGTACTTAGGGTGTTTTGGCGCACAAATTCACACCAATAAAGCAGTAGTTGTAATTGATGCAGGTTCAGCCTGTACCATCGATTATATGGATGAAGATGGTGTCTTTAAGGGGGGAGTAATTATGCCCGGACTGACTTCAATTCTTAATATTTTTGAAAAAACAGCCCCACAACTACCTAAAATTAAGCTAAAATTCCCGAAACATTTTCCGGGAAAAAGCACTACTGAATCACTGGAATTAGGACAAATAGTTTTCTTTATAGACGGAATTTCTAAGATGTTGGAAAGATTTACTTCGCTTTATGGCGACTATGATCTTTTTTTAAACGGGGGAGACGCCGAATCAGTGAATGAGTTAATTGGGTTTAAAGGTCAAGTTAATAAAAAACTCCTTTTTGATGGAATGGAAAAAATGATAAAACTACGTTAGAATCATAAGTTTTAATTTTCCAGTTTTCTCTCAATTAAAGAAATGACCATTTCCCTAGCGACTTTATTTTTTCCGCCACGTGGGATAATTACATCTGCATAGCGTTTACTAGGTTCTACAAATTCGAGATGCATGGGACGAACAAACTTTTCGTATTGCTCCATGACACTTTCTACGGATCGTCTTCGCTTCATAATATCTCTTTTAAGTCGGCGAAGTAACCTGATATCATCATCTGTATCAACAAAAATCTTTACATCCATAAGTTCTAGTAACTCTGGTTCACTAAAAATAAGAATCCCATCAATCAAAATAACTTGAGTAGGTTTAACTGATAGAGTTTCTTCTTTTCTAGTATGCTCGGCAAAGTCGTATATAGGAATTTCAACAGGATATCCCTCGAGTAAAGCGTGTAAATGACGAATAAGAAGTTCGGTTTCTAAAGAAGAGGGGTGATCAAAATTAAATTTAACTCGTTCTTTAAAAGGGAGGTGTTTTAAATCTCGGTAGTAAGCGTCATGCTCAAGTCGTAGTATATTACTAGATCCAAAATGATCACATAAATAGTCTACTACGGTTGTTTTACCTGAACCACTTCCTCCTGCTACTCCAATTATTAATGGTTTCATAAAGTAAAAATATCAGTTCGATGAAGAGAAAGCTTCTGTTTTTTCATATTCTACTTTGTAGTCTCTAATTGCTCTAAAAATAGCTGAAGCCATAATAGATTGCCCATAATCGCTTGAAAGAAATCGTTGTTCAGATGGATTGGTAAGAAAGCCAGTTTCAACAAGAATACCAGGCATTGAAGCTTGGTAAAGAACTACGAGCCCCATTTGTTTAACACCTCTCGATTTTCTTCCTGCGCGTGAACGTAACTGATCTTCAACCATATATGAGATTCTTTCGCTAGTAGAAATTATCCCACTATGTGCAAGTTCATAAATTAATAAATCTTCTTCGGTTAGGTCCTCAATAACCCCATGAGTATTGAACACCTGATTTTCTTCTTTCATAATCTCTAGAGAAAGATCAGACCTGTTTAATCCTAAGAAGAAAACCGATGAGCCATATACTTGTGATGAAGTCCAAGCGTCAGCATGTATAGAAACAAATAAATCTGCTTCTGAACGATTGGCAATTCTTCCCCTCTCTTCAAGTTGAACAAAAGTGTCTTTATCACGGGTATAAATTACTTTCACATCAGGAAGATACTCATTAATGTATTCACCTAATTTCAATGCTATAGATAGAACAATATCCTTTTCTTTCGATCTTTTTCTGTAGCCAAGGTTTCCGGGATCATGGCCCCCATGACCAGCATCAATTACAATAGTATCAAACTTTAGCTTATCCCGAACCTGATTATAATCTGCATCCGGATCAATTGGAGGAGTAGGTATAGACTCAATTACCAGAGCTTCTTCAGGATTGGCACCTAAGTACCAATTATTAGCAATAAATTGTTGCGTAAAAACTTCTACATCATGGGGATCAGCTTTAGATAGTGCTAATAAAATATCGATTCCATTTTGATCTGTGTAAGCTTGAGAAGTAACAGAAATATTAGGGTCTAAATAAATATCTACTCCATAACTTCCCTCTAGCTTATATAACCGTACATACTGAATTTTTCCATCTTGTTCGAAAATTTGAATCCCAGAAGTATCAATTTCATTTGCAAAGAGTTCCATTTGAATGAGATCTGGAGCTGGCTGAATTACGGTAAAAGAGTCTACAGTTGCACTTAAATGATAGCGTACTACATACCCCAAACCATCACTACGTTCTGCTTTTGAGATACGTTCTAGATGAGGTTGAGCAAAAGCTGATGTAAAAAATAAAGAGAATACGAATACCAGTGCCGAAGATATACGGAACAAAGAACACCGTTGCATTCTTTTAAATGGGTTCAAATCGTAAGTCATAATTTTGTAGATGATTTAGAAGATACGTTTTTAGCAATTGCTATGAAAGCAGGTGTTTAAATGGTTTGGAATATTTGTAAATTAGTTTCTTTACTGCTTTTATCTGATTTTATTGTCTTAAACTTGATAAAATTAAAAAAGCGACACTTAATATTACCTATGAAATCCGGGTACACCGTTCAAAAACTCTTAAAGGAATTTTGGGTTCCAAGTTCCTCCATTTTTAGTAAAGCGATAGAATTTATTCCAGATCGGCAGAGCAAAGATATTGAAGAAAAGTTCAAAGAAATCTTAGCGAAGCAATCAGATGGGTTTCCGAAGGAATCCATAGAAAGTATTTCTTTGCTTAAAGACACCAGAATTAATGAATTGGATGAAATATGGTTGGAAGCAATTGAAGAAGCTACATCCACATTACCTGAGCTTTTGATTCTTGATCAAAACGATTCTCATTACGAACCAAGAGAAGGTGATTCTCCACTAATTAGTATTGGGAAGATTTTAAAAAAAGGAAAACGATATTTCAGAAAAGGTATTCATGCTACAAATAATACGTATAGAAGAGTTTTTAAAAAGCCAGAGCAAGAATTTGAGGTAGATACTCGTGAAGTTCCGTTTAAAAGTTTGGCACAAATTCTACTTTTTGAATTACAAACCGGGATTTCAGATTGGAAACATGCCCAGTATCGTTTTTGTGCAAGAGTTTTTGAAGTCACACAATCGTGGGCATTGACAGGTAAAATAGATGGAGAATCAGAATCTGAAGTAACATTTAAGGAACTTATTTCTAATCTGAAAACTACGTTTAACGATGAAAGCAATGCCCATCAAACCGCACTTGAATCAAAGTTTAAAGAGTTAGAAACTAAACTTAAGCAAAACCTTGAACTTGTAGGTACCATTGAACTTTCTGCAGATACGTATAGTGATGAGAATGTAGAAAAGGGGAAAACCGATTTTTCTTCAACTCTTAGAATTAGCAGTACAAACTGGACTGAATTAGTAGAATCTTTATCAATGAGAATTCAGCTAATTCTAAATCTTGTAAGTTTAAAAGAGAAACTAAAGTATAATGCCTCCACTTTTTTACATAAAACTGAGGAATTCTATCAATATGTAATTTTAGATTCTCATAAGGAATTAAAGCAGTTTATCGAGAATGCAGTTGAGGAATTGAAAGGTTTAAACAAGCCTACGATAAAAGAATTATCAGAAATTGGTGCTTCCATACATTCTAAAGCTAAAGAAACAATTATCCAAGAAATCTCAGAGCCTCTAAATCAAAAAATTGAAGAGAAATACCTAAGCATTTTGTCGGATGAGTTTATAAGCCAAATGACAGGCCTTGCTAAAGACCAACCTGAGAAAAGTATCATTATAGAGGATATAGAACTCGAGCCTTCAAAACCTAAGTATGAAATCAAAGAGATTGAATGGCAGAAATTCGTTCAGAGAATGATAGGAAAATTCATCGCTTCTGAGTTGGATTCAAGAAAGTTAAACTTTGAAGAAGAGGTTAGCGAAATTGCTCAGAATTATTTGGAAGTACTTCAAATTATCGAAACGAATTTAGTTGTTATCGAAGAAGTTTCTGGGAAAGAAGAGGAAAACCCAATAGAAGTTGCTCTTCAAGGTCTTGAGCGAAGTTTGAATAAAGTTGAGGAAATTGAAGAAGATGTTTTAAGTGCAAGAGATCAAATTTCTGAAAAGGTGCGAAATCAAAACGAAGAGTTGATGGACCAACTCTCAGGGTTTTTGATTAAGCAAGATGTTAGTGAAATGAAATGGATGGAAACTCAGCTTAAAGTAAAAGAATCAGCTGGGGATTGGACCACTAAATTTACTGTACAATGGGCTCGTTTATTAGATCGCCTCGATTTATTTCGTCGATTTATTTTCAAAAAATATCGTCAGAATGAAGCAGCAGTCCGAACTTTTTTAGGATTAAAAAAGCCTGTTTCTCAAAATGTTGAAAGTACTAATCTAGCAACTTTTCTGTATGAGACTGATCAAAAAATTGAAGAACTTCCATTTATATATCGTAGACTTTTCGATTTTTACCGTGATGTGGAAGCTAATTTCTTTATTCAAAATTCAGTTCATTTTAATAATTGTAGAAAAGCTCATGAACTTTGGAAGGGAGGGTTTCCATCTAGTATCTCAATAATTGGAGAAAAGGGAAGCGGTAAAAGTACCCTAGTTAGGTTTTTGAATGAGGAAATATTGAATCAGAAAAAGCATTATTCTCTTCCTTTTCTAAAAACCTACTGGAAAAAGGAAAGTATGCTTAAAGCAATTGCAAAAAGTTTGCAATTACCAGAAGTGGATTCTATGGAGGAGCTTGTTGTATCGATCAAAAAGAAAAGGAAAGGAAGTATTGTTGTAATCGAGAATTTACAGAACTGTTATGTTCGAAATATGAATGGTTACGAATCTATTCGCGCTCTTCTATACATAATTTCAGAAACCAAAAAAGAGATTTTTTGGGTAGCTACATGTTCTAGATATGCATGGAATTTTCTGAATGTGGTATTCAGAATTGGAGATTATTTTTCACACTCAATAGCTACGGATAAGTTGAATTCTGATGAAATTGAATCGCTTATTATGAAACGTCAAAAAGCGAGTGGATATCAACTTCAGTTTATCCCAGATGCATCAATCCTGAAAAGCAGAGCATACAAAAAACTTCTTAACGATGAAGAAGCTACCCAAGAATATTTGCAAGGAAAATACTTTCAAAAACTTACAAGTTTAGCTGAAGGAAATGCAACAGTTGCCATGATTCTCTGGATTCGTTCAATCAAAGAATTCAACGATTCACACTTTATTCTTGAATCATTAGATATCATTAATATGGCAAGTTTAGATGGACTAGACTCACTTTCATTGTTTACTCTATCAGCGTTTATTTTACATGATTCATTAACTCCCGCTGAATTGGCGATGGTGCTAAATGATACTGAATCAAATTGCGAGATGACGATCTCAAGATTAGCATCGCGAGGATTATTAGTAGGTTCAAATAAGTACTACACTGTTAATGACTTGATCTATCGACAAGTCGTTCGCATACTAAGAAGTAGAAATATTTTACACTAACTGACATGAAAAAATTCAACCTATTTTTATTTCTATTGGCGATAATATTTTTTATCCCCGATGTAAGTGTATTTGCACAAGATTCTCTTGCCACAGCTACTATTGACAGTACAACGACGCTTAAAGTAAAAACCCAAGTAAGTGAGTTTAAAGATTTCTTTTCGATTACAAAGATAATATCAAGTCTTATTGTTCTATTTGGAACCTATTTTTTTACTAGAATACTGTCTTTTTTATTGGGAGCTCTTGCTGAAAAACGTTCTTCTTATCGGTTAGTGCTCAAGCGATTAGTCCCATTTCTAAATGTTGTAATTTGGTCAATCGCAATCTTTATTGTGATTGCGGGAATTATATCTCCTCCAATAGAAACGATACTTACGGTAGGGGCATCGGTTGGAATTGCAATCGGGTTTGCTGCTCAGGATATTCTAAAGAATATTTTTGGGGGATTTATCATTATAATGGATCGTCCATTTCAAGTTGGTGATAAAATTGAAGTGGATGGACATTATGGTGAAGTAACTGAAATTGGTCTTCGTTCTACAAGAATTGTAACCCCTGATGATTCTCTGGTTTCGATTCCAAATGCTGATTTAGTTAGTAATTCAGTTTCAAATTCAAACTCAGGGGAGCTAGATTGTCAAGTTGTTTCATCCATCTTTTTGCCAGCTTCTGTAAATGTAGAACTAGTTAAAGAAATTGCCTATCGAGCTGCTGTATCATCTCGTTATGTATATTTGAAAAAACCAGTAGTAGTAGTTTCTGAAAACAAAGTATTCGAACAAAATTATGTAGTTCAGTTAAAAGTAAAAGCTTATGTACTTGATATTCGCTATGAATTTCTTCTTAAAAGTGAAATCACTGAACTTATTCTAAAAGAACTAAACATGCAGGGAATCATCCCCAAACACACAACGATGAACCAAACCGCATAAGGAAGATCATGAAATCTAATTCTCTTTATTTGTTATTAATTATACTTATTGGAGCTTGTACTCCTCAGTCTGAAACTACTGATATAGACACCTTACTTAGTAAATATACCGACTTTACCTTAACCGCTGATATCTCATTACTCACGGAGAATGAGAAGAAAATGATTCCGCTTTTAATTGAAGCAGCAGTAGCAATGGATAAAGTTTTTCTTATTCAGGCTTATGGCGATGATGACTTAAAAGCAATACTAGATGAGAAAACAGCTAGATTTTTTGATATCAATTATGGGCCTTGGGATCGATTAAATGGAAACACGCCATTTGTGGAAGGAGTAGGAGAGAAACCGCTGGGTGCAAATTTCTATCCGAAAGACATGACCAAAGAAGAATTTGAAGCGTGGGATTCAGACGATAAAAACAGCTTGTATACGTTGGTACGCAGAGATGAAAATGGGGAATTAATTACCATCCCTTATAACAAGGCTTTTGAAGGATATCATCAGACTGCAGCTTCAAAATTAAAAGAGGCGGCAGACTTAGCAGAAGATCCAGGTCTAAAAAAATATCTAGAATTACGTGCAGAAGCACTTCTCACCAATAAATATCAGGAAAGTGATTTCGCTTGGATGGAAATGAAGAATAATGGAATTGAAGTTGTTATAGGTCCCATTGAAAATTATGAAGATCAATTGTACGGCTATAAAGCGGCACATGAAGCCTATGTATTGGTAAAGGATAAAAGCTGGAGTGAGCGACTTTCTAAATACGCAACTTTGTTACCCGAACTTCAACGTGGGCTTCCAGTTCCTGATGCATATAAAATAGAAACTCCCGGAACCGACTCAGATCTTAATGCATATGATGCAATTTATTATGCGGGAGATACAAACGCAGGTTCTAAAACCATTGCAATCAATTTACCAAACGATGAGCAGGTTCAGCTTCAAAAAGGTACACGTAGACTGCAACTCAAGAATGCAATGCGTGCTAAATATGACAAAATCCTGATCCCAATTTCGGAAGTTCTGATTGCAGAAGATCAACGTAAATACATTACATTTGATGCTTTTTTTGGGAATACGATGTTTCATGAAGTAGCTCATGGGCTAGGAATCAAAAATACGATAACAGGAAGTGGGTCGGTCCGTACCGCACTTCAAAATCACGCTTCAGCACTTGAAGAAGGTAAAGCTGATGTTCTTGGATTATATATGGTACAATCATTACGTGCAAAAGATATGATTGAAGAAGGAAGTATTGAAGATAATTATGTTACTTTTCTTGCCAGTATTTTTAGGTCAATTAGGTTTGGTTCATCAAGTGCACATGGTCGAGCCAATTTAATCCGATTTAATTTTTTCCAAGAGATGGGCGCTTTTTCTTATGATGAAGCTACAGGAACATATAGTATCAATTTTGAGAAGGTTGGAGAAGCGGTAGCTGCGCTATCAGAAAAAATATTAACACTTCAAGGCAATGGAGACTATCAAGCTGTTGATGATTTTGTTGCTAAATATGCCATCCGTACCTCTCAACTTGAAATTTCTCTGGCTAAGTTAGCAGCTCAATCTATACCTGTTGATATTACCTTTAATCAAGGGGTGGAAGTACTCGGACTTTAACTTATAAATTCATCTAAAATTTATCTTCAAAAGTGATTTTAATTTGACATTGCGTTACTCGAAAATTACACTGTAATGCAAATCAAATATTAACTGTAGTAGGAGGAAATATATGAACGATGAAATATTTCTTGAAGCCGCTGAAAATGGCGACCTCGAGACAGTAATTGGGCTACTTCAAGATGGAGTAGACGTAAACACAAAAGACGAACACGACCGAACCGCATTGCTGAAAGCAGCAAAACATGGGCACCTATCAATTGTGGAACTGTTGGTAAGTGAAGGCGCAGAAACGGATATAAGGGATAACCGCGGAACGACGGCACTTTACTGGGCTTCAACAAATGGATATAAAGATATTGTAGAATTGTTGATTGCAAATGAAAGTGAAGTTCAAGTTCATGATGACAGAGGTTGGTCGGCATTAGACCAGGCCGTAGCTCAGCATCATAAATCTGTAGCGAGTATGTTAAGTGCTGCAGGGGCTCACTAAAAATTAATAGCAATCTTTAAAAAAAAAATTGAATCCTGGTTTCTGAAAAGAGAACAGGATTTTTTTGTTTCTCTCATCTAAGAACGAAGCGAAGTAGTATTCTCAAAAAAATCTCCCAGTGAAAGGCAATGAAGAAAGAGACAGCGTTACTTCGTTCGCTGATGAAAGCGCTAGAGTGTTGTGATTACAAATTTACTTCCCGTACAAAATAAAAATAGTTGGACGTTTATGAAGATCGATATCTTTCAATTTTTCCCACTCACCAATTTCCATAGATCGGATGTCTTCGGAAGGAAGTGTTATATCGGTAGCGATGCAAAGTCTGGTTGAAGGATTACAGCTTTCCAAAATTGACTTAAACATTTCGTTATTTCGGTAAGGCGCTTCCATAAACATCTGAGTACGGTCATGTCTTCTGGATTCACCTTCGAGTTGAATAAGTATTTGTTTTCTACCTTTAGCATCAATCGGTAAATACCCATTAAAAGCAAAAGATTGTCCGTTAAAACCTGAAGCCATCAATGCTAACAAAATAGAAGAAGGGCCGACTAAGGGAACGACTTTAATTCCATTTTGATGAGCCATTTTAATCAATTTAGCTCCAGGATCAGCAACAGCGGGTGCGCCAGCCTCAGACATGATTCCCATATCTTTACCAGCTTTGAGTGGCTTTAAAAATGAATAAATTTCAAGATCGGGTGTGTTTTTGTTTAAAGGGTAGAAATCGATTTTGTACTCAGGAATGGTATCTCCAACCCATTGCAAAAATTTAACTGAAGTCTGAATATTCTCTACTACTAAAGCATCTAATTTTCTAAGAATGGAAAGAGTGTATTCTGGAATAGTATTATTCTCAGGAGTTTTACCGAGAGTTGTAGGTATTAAATACAATGTTCCTTTACTCATACATCCACCCGTTCAATAACCAAATTTTCATCACCATTTTTAATTTTATTAGTTGCATATCGAGTTCCAAGAAACGAAAAGAATACAAGAGCTAGAAACCCGATTAAAGCGACTCCCATATTGGAAAGAGAAGTACTTCTTTGAAGATCGTAGGTTGGAATCATTACTACTTCTTGAAAATTTCCTTTCTTATATCGAATAGGAATAACAGAAGTATCCATAATTCGTTGCGCCATTTGAATTGATAGTGAAAGTTTACGCTCTATAACTTCGCCCTCTGGAGTAGGGAATTTTATTAAAACATAGCCATTACTTTGGGCAGCAATTTGCTTTACATCAAAATCCAGAACATCGGAAGCAATGCTAACGCCATTTTCATAAGTGTCTATTGTACCTTGATGAACTAAGCCCTGTTGAACTATTATGAACAGGAGATAAGCTGGTAAAAGCCAAACAAGGTAAATGAAGCTATATTTCATTTTGAGATTTCTTTAATCGTTGTTTCATATAAGGCAGGGTCCCAAATCAATCGTTGCTGATAATCTTCTTGCATATGATTTGCTGAAAGATGTAGCCAAAATGCTACGGGTAACTTATCAAAGAATACTGCTTGAGCAGAAGTATGTCCATCGTATGCTGAAGTTCCAAAATCAATGCCACTTAGCATTCCCATCCTGTTGTCGTAGATAGCGCCATATTCACTAAAACTTCTTTTAATAGCTTCGCCTTCGAACACCCATTTCATTTTTTCTTTTACTCGGATGGATACTTCTGGAGAAATCAGTTCATTATTATGAAGTTTAGCCATTAACCCAGCTATTTCACGAGAAGTAGTATGAGGGAAATGTGCCAAAGCATTTCGTTCTTCAATAAAACTAAGATCGAGCCTTACATCATCAAAAAGCTCTTTGGTTTCCCTTACAAAATCTGGTTCGGTATTAAGTCTTTCAGCTAGAGCTATTACGTCTGCTCTAGAAATATATAAAGAGGTGTCTATTACATCTGGATGAATTGAAAGATATAACCCTGAAAAGGGAAGAGGGGTATCTGTAGAGCTGAGGTTCAATGAATCTATCAAGGATTGAATATTCTGTCCGCCAAGTTTAAACCATAGATAATCGGCTATAGCTAAATCGTTAGTTTCGACCATTACAGAAACGAGTTGATCGACAGTGATAGGAGATTTTTCTTCAACACCGAGTAATTCGTAGGATTTCCGATGAGATTCTTCACTTATTTCAGGAAGTGAGAACCGCTCTATTTCATCAATATCCTCTAGGATTTCATTAGGATTGAGTTCTCCTGATTCTACTTGCCGTTCATATTCCAAAATCAGGAAAACATTGGCAAGCGTTCCCATGGTTCGAGGAACATCAGCATTGTAGTAAATGCCAGAGTCTGGATCATTTACATTAAAAGAAACCACCGACATATATTCTGGATGATCGCCGATAAATTCGGCTAATGCTTTAAGGGAATAGGTACTTTCGATGTATTCGTACCCATCTCGCATACCATCGTTATTTGCAAAAAGTGTTTTAAATGCAGAATAATTGAAGCCAATAACTATGGCAAAAATGAATGACGCTGCTGCTAAAAAAACGAGAAAAAACTTAAGTGCTCTCTTCAAAAGGAGGATTTTCTTTATTCAAAATTTCGGAATTTGAAAGATACGAATAACCAACAACGATTATCAGTTTTTGGTTCGGAAGATTTTTCAGTTTCTAGAGTTGTTTTATTTAGGTGAAGTTGTAGTTAATTTAATTAGATGTTTCAACCCGTTAAGATCCTTCGGAAGTATCCCCAGGACAACTTCTAATCTAATCATAAAGCTTTGAAATAAATTTTTAGTTATCACGCTGAATTTATTTCAGCATCTCAGCGTCTTGATCTTTTCGTTCTGACGCCTGTTCCGTTGAAGAACGGGAGATCAAGACAAAAGGACAATGCTTTTAACATTACTGTTTACTTTTGTGCCGACAAAAGTAACAAAAGCTCCCATCTACGAAAGCTTCGCGGGTTCATGGATACTCCCACTGAACAAATCCAAAGGTCTAAGTTCATTTTATAATAGATAAGGGTGCTCATCCAGAGTGGATTTGTTCTCCACCAGTAGGCGGACGTGGGAGTATTGTATTCACTATTCCGTTCACCATTCTAAGGATGGGGTTTAAGATATCTGTCAACGAATTATCTAACTTCTATAAGGATATAGACACAAGGAAAAATCTATCTTTCAATTTCGCAATTGCAATAATTGAACCATAAAAAGGGAATTGCAAGGACGTAAGTATCAAAGTCAAGGTCTCTATAGACTCAGGGGTGAGAATAATAAAAGAAAGAATACTATAAGGAAATAAAATAGTGGCAACGATATAATCTCCGTGTCCTAATCCAACCGAAATATAGCCAAGAAGTAAGGCAATCGGTGTAAATAGAAGAGATATTAAAAATGGTTGTTTTAGTATTTCTTTACTCATGTCATTTGTAGAAAATGATTAACTATTCAATACAACAACCGCATGATTTCGGCACAGAAGTACGCACCATAGGTTCCAAGTGCATAGCCAAGAACAGCCAGAAGAACACCAACGGGTGCAAGGGATGGATGAAATGCGGATGCCACAATAGGAGCAGATGCAGCGCCTCCAACGTTAGCTTGACTCCCAACAGCTACAAAGAAGAAAGGGGCTTTAATAAGTTTACCAACAGTAAGTAGGATAATCACATGAATTATAATCCACACAAAGCCAATAGCGAAATAGCCAGGAACATCAACAAAGGCACCAAGATCCATTTGCATTCCAATCGTCATTACCAGAATGTATAAAAACAAGCTGCCGATCTTTGAAGCGCCAGCTCCTTCTAAATATCGAGCTTTTGTAAAAGAGGCAATTAATCCACCAGTTGTAGCAACAACCACAATCCAGAAAAAGGAAGAATTTAAGCTAAACTCAGCTAATTTTGGAGCATTTTCATCAATCCATGGACCTACAAAACCACCGATAATATGACCAATAGCAGTAATTCCGAAACCAATGGCTGCAATTTTGGTTAAATCTACCAAAGTTGGGATTTTTGCAATGCTCGCCTGATAATCTTCAATATTTTTGCGTACAGTGTTAATTGCAGAAGAATCGGCTTTGAACCATTCATCAACTCGATCTGAAATTCCAGCTCCGTATAAAAGAAATGCCATCCAAATGTTAGCTACGATAATATCAACGGTAACCATTGCACTAAATAATTCAGAACTTGGTTGATACACTTCCAACATTGCTGTTTGATTAGCTCCGCCTCCAATCCAGCTTCCAGCAATTGTTGCTAATCCACGCCACACTTCCTCAGCTCCCGCTCCATTTAAGATATCAGGATTGATTGCTCCAATAACTAGCATAGCAATTGGTCCACCAATGATTATTCCAACGGTTCCAGCCAAGAACATAGCGACCGCTTTCCAGCCCAAACTCATGATGCCTTTTAGATCGATACTTAACGTAAGTAATACCAAACTAGCAGGGAGTAAATACCTTGATGCCATGTAATAAAGGTTTGAGGTCTCGGGATCAAAAACTCCAAATGTACTATAAAGTGAAGGAATGAAATAACAAAGAAGAAGGGAGGGAACAAACTTATAGAATTTTTGCCAACCTGATTTCTCACTATGAGAAGTGATGAAGATAACGGCAAGCGTAGCCATTAGAAGTCCAAATATAACGGCATCGTTGGTAATTAAAGGCATCTTAGTAGAATCAATTTCAGATTAGTTAGCTGCTAAGAATAGGTACAATGTTTTAAAGGTACAAGCGGATAGCAAATAGAGAAATAAGTGGATTAGAAACTTTACGACTCTATTCGCTTTTGCGCCAATATTACTCGGAACGGTTTCCAAAAAAATGAACTAATATATCATCCATTTGAGCTCTCCAGGCTCCCCAAGAATGCCCTTCATTTACTTCCAGATAGCTAAAATCAATATCTTCTTGTTCGAAAAGACGCTTCATTAAGCGTGCATCATCGGTGTTATCTCCAATGGTCCCAACAGTCATATAAATTTGGGATGGATGTTTTTCTGCATTTCGTACCAAATCATAAATTTCTTCTCGATACCAAAATGCTGGAGCTTGAATTGCGACTCCATCAAACATATCAGGTCGAGTAAATCCAAAATAAGCAGAATTCAATCCCCCTAAAGAAGTTCCAAGAATAACTCGATTCTCTTTTTTGGCATTGACTTTATAATTTGATTCGATTTCAGGAATTAATTCATCTACAAAAAAAGAAAGAAACTTCTCACTCATTCCCATTTCATCCATACGCCTGTTTTCATTAGGTTTGTCTGGGTTTAAGGGTTCAACAAAAACAGCAATTATTGGTTTAATTAGTTGCAGATGGATGAGGTTATCAAGTACAATGGTGCCAGCTCCGAGTTTGTCATCAGAATATTCTTGACCATCTGTGGTATATAGAACAGATAGATTTTCGAATTTCTCATAGCCAGCAGGTATATAAACCCGATACTGAATTTTGTATTCTAAGTTTTTACTATCGATAAATTTATGGGCACTAAGAGTTCCTTTTGAAGCTTCTTCAATTGGCTTTGTTAAGGGCTCTTCTTTCCAATCAGGCATTCTGAGTTCAGAATTTGGACCAAAACCACTCCATTGTTGGTTTTGATTAACTGGATCAAGAATCCAGTTATCATTATTAAGTGTAATTTTATAATCGAGTCGTGCATCTGATGGAAAATTTTGTTTTAAGAACCAGATGTTGGAACCTTTAATATAACTTCCCTCATTTTCAAAACGTTTATCATTACTCCAACTGTTAAAATCACCATTCCAACTTACCGATTCTGCTTCTCCACGATATAGGAAAAGAACAGTCGAATCTTCTGTAACAGGGATTAGATTATTTACTTCTAAAGAATCCCAAATCGCATTGATTCTAGCTTCTTTAGTTGCAGGATTAGCAATCGAAGCTGCATTCTGGAGGTCGGAGATAAGTGCGTCAATATTTTGAGACTTAATTGAGTCTTGGTTAGAAGTACAAGAAACGAATACTAAAATTAATCCAAATAATAAAATATATGGTTTCATATGTTTGTTTGATTCAAATTTTTCACTTTTACAAAAACTCTAAGATATTGTTTCTTTTTTTATAAATTTTAAGGTCTTTAGGTGTACAGTTCCAAAAAAAAGAGTGTCAATAAAATCAAAAAACATTCTTTATTTTAGAGATTCACTCACTACTCAAATAAACATATTATGATCGTCTCTAAATTCGGGGGTACAAGTGTTGGAACCTTCGAAGCGATGCAGCATAGTGCATCTATCGTTGCAGCAAACACTGACCGCAAACTTATTGTAATTAGTGCAACTTCAGGAACTACCAACGATTTGGTTGAACTCGAGAATTTTGCATTAGATTCAACTACTAAAGAAACTCTTTTAAGAAGCATTGAAGAACGGCATCTTTCAATTATTTCTAAATGTATTGACCAAGAAGAGATTCTAAATACCTTTAAGAAATTATATTCTGAGCTACGTTTACACCTCGATCAACAAGCAAGAGACAAGCGCTGGAAAGATACCTTATATGCTTTTGGCGAGTTGATGAGCACCACTATTTTTACTCAAGTTCTTAAAGAAAGTGGAGTAGATGCACATTGGTTAGATGCACGTGAGATTATTAAAACGGACTCTAGTTACACTCAAGCAATTCCTGACATAGTATCTATTTCAAAAAATGCGAATGAGCTTATTGACAAATCTAAAGTGTATTTAACACAAGGATTTATAGGGTCAGATATATTTGGAACAACAACAACCTTAGGAAGAGGTGGAAGCGATTATTCAGCTGCATTATTTGCCGAAGCAGTAAAGGCGGACATTCTCGAAATATGGACAGATGTAGCTGGTGTTTATACAACAGATCCAAGATTAGTTGCTGAAGCACGACCAATTTCTGAAATTACCTTTGATGAAGCAGCTGAGCTTTCTGTTTTTGGCGGCAAGGTGCTTCATCCTGCGACGTTGAAACCTGCAATACGGAGTGGAGTGAAAGTAAGAGTTGCTTCAAGTAAACAGCCCGAATTACCTGGAACATTGATCGTTAATAAAACAATTGAAGAACCAGTTGTACGTGCTATTTCCCTTCGTAAAGACCAAACTTTGCTTACGGTAAGAAGTTTGGAAATGCTACATCAGCATGGTTTTTTGGCAAAATTATTTAGTGTACTGGCAGATCATAAAATCTCAGTAGATTTGGTAACCACGAGTGAGGTTAGTGTTTCTCTTACTTTGGATACGGCTTCTAAAGCTTCAAACAAAGTAGAATTAACAAACGAAGTGTTAAATGAACTCCGGTTATTTTGTGAAGTTGAAGTAGAAAAAGATCTTTCTCTAGTCGCTTTAATTGGCAATAAAATGGATGCCACATCAGGAATTAGTGGTAAGCTTTTTGGTGTACTAGATCATTATAACATCCGATTGGTTTGTCATGGTGCATCTCCGAATAATGTTTGTTTTTTGGTTAAAGAAGGTACCGGTGAAGAAATTGTTAAATTGATCCACAAGAAATTTATTGGATAGGTATTATTAATTTTAAAGTGAAGTGTTGAATTATCATATGGGTTAAACTCAATACTTAACACTAAGCAATCAATATTTAGGAAATGAAAATCTCAGTAATTGGCACAGGAAAAACAGGAAGTAAAGTTGTAGAAATGTTAGGCGATAATCTCGCTTATGCATTTGATGAGAATAATGTACCTACACTCGATAAACTTAAAACTTCGGATGCGGTCATCATTTTTGTCCCTGGTGACGCCGTATCGAAAGTCTTGGAGTTGGTTATAGAAGCTGGAATCCCGGCCGCATGGGGAAGTACGGGTTTTGAATGGCCAAAAGATTTGGATGAGAAAGTACGATCAGCTTCCGCTAAATGGGTATTGGCGACCAATTTTAGTTTAGGGATGAATATTATTCGTCATTCGATAAAAGTGATTTCTGAAGGATCTGATATTTTACAGAATCCTACATTTAAGATTCATGAAGTTCATCACATTCACAAAAAAGATGCTCCGAGTGGAACAGCATTATCTTGGAAAGAATGGCTGGGAAAAGAAGTAGACGTAACTTCTAAGAGAGAAGGTGATGTAAATGGAATTCATGAATTAGCCGTAACTACTGAGCGAGAAGAGATCACATTGAAACATAATGCCTTAGATCGTTCGATATTTGCCGAGGGTGCAATTTGGGCTGCAGAACAATTAGTTAATAATCTGACTTTAACCGTTGGAGTTCATACTTTTGGAGCGTTATTTGATCAAGTAATGAAGGAAAACAACGAATGAATAAATACCCACTTTGGACTGCAATGGTTACACCTTTACGAAAGGATGGTGGAATTGATTATGAAAGTTTCGAAAACATACTGAGAAAGCAGGAGGAAGCAGGTAATGGAGTACTTGTACTGGGAAGTACTGGCGAAGGGCTTAATCTGTTAGATGAAGAGAAAAGAGAAATTGTGAAGTTCGTTAAACTTCTGAATCTCAAAGTACCTTTAATGGCAGGTTTAGGTGGATTTCATCTAGATGCTCAAATCGAGTTTATGAAATATTGCGACGAAGTTGGGGTAGATGCTTTTTTACTAGTAAATCCAATTTATGCAAAACCAGGTAAGGAAGGTCAATTAGCTTGGTTTAGTGCCTTAATGAAAGAAACAAAAACAGCATGCATGATTTATAATGTTCCTTCAAGAACAGGTATTCATATGCATCCAGATGTGCCAGCTACGCTATCAAATACATTCCCAAATTATATGGGATTAAAAGAAGCAAGTGGAAGTATTGAAAAGCTAAAAGCATTTAAAAGTGCAGCTCCAAAAGCTCCCATTTATTGTGGGGATGATAATCTGATTAAAGAATTTGTTGAAAACGGTGCCATAGGGTTGGTTTCGGTTGCCTCAAATGTATGGCCTAAGAAAGCAAAACTAAATTTTGATCTTTTTCTTGAAGGTAAGAAAGAAGATGTATTTAAAGATTGGGTAGAATGCGCTGATTTATTTTTTGATGCTCCTAGTCCAATACCAGTAAAAACACTAATGCAGCACAAAGGCTGGATAGCAAACGATCAGGTTCGACTACCACTATCAGCTGATGACCTACAACCTGAAACGGAAGAAGCTCTTTTAGAAGCTGATAAGAAAATTAATGCTTGGTACGAGGAAGTGACTAAGTAACAAAGAAACAAAGTGACATAGTTATTACTTTGTCATTTTGCCTCTTAGTAACTATGTAACTCAAAAAAACATGACACACGAAGAATCTGGGATGAATAAACTTAACTAGGTTTATCGTTCATTCCATCCCTTTCCTTCAAGTATAGCTGGAAAAGCTTTTTCAATTCTGGATTCGCGGGTTTTGGATTGTTTAGCACCAGAGAAATGGAGAAGGTATCCCCGCTTCCGTCCAGGTGTCAAGTCTTTCCATGCATCTCTGAAAGCAGCATCGTTTTCGAGTTTATTGATCAGTTCCTCCGGCATATCAAACTCAGAGTTCTTCTTCATTTCCACCTGTTTTCCAGATTTCTCCACTTCTATGGCATCCTTGATACACGCCTTGATAACCGATTCTTTTTCGATAATCTCTTCCAGATTGGTGAACCGGAGTTGTCGTGCGGCCTGAACATTTTCGGTTTGTTGGATAAGCAACTTCTCAGGATCCTTCAGCAACACTCCTTTATGAAAAAGCAGAGCACAATAGTCCTTAAATCCATGGATGAGTACTACATTTTTGTCATTTACTGTATAACAGGGACATCCCCATTTGAGTTCTTCTTTCACTTCACAATCTAAGACAATCGTTCTCAGGCGGTTGTATTCCTCTTTCCTGGGAGTATTTTTTTCAAAAAACCAGTTAACATTCGGATTCATTACCTATGCTTCAATTTTGTTAATTGGGTAAAGTTTAGATCTTCCGTATGCAATAAAAGAACAAAAAGTGGCCACCACAAGCCAGTAAACAATTTCCCCTGTAAATCCATGTCCTGTAGATAAATGGACGATACAGAAGAAGACCATTTCTAAAGCGATTATCCCTGCAACGACGGGAACATATTTGCCCGTTTTTTTACTTACTGCTGGCATAACTAATCCTAAAGCCGCAATGAATTCAACAGCGATAAGAGCCATCCAAATAAAATGAGGGATAGCGGTTAGTGATGGGACTGCCTGTTCGGAATTGGTGAATTTCCAGAATGCTCCCATAATGGTGTGAAGAGCAAATACAACTTGTAAGACCCAAAGAAAAATATTCATGATGTAACTCCGTGTTTGATATGTATTAGTTCAATTTCTGCATGACTTCCTGCAGACGATTATGTGCCATATTGATTCCCTGAGCAAAAGGAAGCTTCAGGATCTGATCTCGGGCTTCCACTGATTTGAAAACCATATGGATACTCAGTTTGCTGGTACCCTCTGAGAGTTCTTCAAAACTCATGAACTCGAGCTGTACGGGAAAAGGGGTGCCTTCCATTTCGAACGTACGGGTTATCTTCTCATTCAGAATAAATTCATGAATCGTACCATTAAATCTGTGTTTATTTCCCATCGTATCAGTTGCCTCAAATTCGTAACTGCCGTGCTTTTCCGCTTCCAGTTTCAGTACCCTATTTCCCATCCACTGTTCCACGATCGCGGGTTCTGTATGTGCTTTAAATAAAAACTCTACCGGTAGTTCAAATTGCCTGGTGATCAGGATCTCCTGCCTGTCATTATCAGCGTGTATTTTCGTTTTTCTCTCCATGATCATTTCTCTTCTTTATAATTTTTCATAATGGATTCGAGTTTGTTGAAGCGATCATCCCAGAGTTTCGCAAATGGCTCGATAAATTCAGCCACATCCTTCAGTCCCTGTGGATTCAAATGGTAGATCATTTCCCGCCCATTCTGTTCCTGTTCCAGTAGATCACATTCAGTAAGGATCTGAAGATGTTTCGAAACCGTAGGACGGGAGGAATCAAAATTAGAGGCAATGGTACCTGCTGTCATGGATTGAGTAGCAAGTAGCACCAGAATGGCTCTTCTAGTCGGGTCGGCAATAGCCTGAAATACGTCGCGTCTTAAATTCATATGTAGTTATTTAGCTAAATAAATATATGTGTAGTTAAATGGCTACGCAAATTAAATTTTTGATACGAATTTATTTATTGACTGATTAAGCGCTTAAACTTGGTATTTGGTTTATCCGGTAGGTATCTTTACACCGTTGAAAAGCTGGTTCCTTCAGGCACAAAGGAGCAAAGGCGCCAAGAATAAATTTTAAAAGGGACTTTGAACCTATGTGCCTTTGTCCCTCTGTAACTCATATAATGACACACGAAGAAATTTTAGATCAACTCGAAGACGGAGAATTAAGAGCCGCTAACCCTACTGAAGATGGAGGGTGGGAAGCTAATTTAGAAGTTAAAAAAGCAATTTTAGAAGCGTTCAAAAACGGAGAAAATGCTTCTTACGAAGGTATTTACGAAGGCTTTGTTGATAAGCACAATATGCCTCCTCGATATTTTACTCCTGAAGATGGTGTTCGTTTAGTGCCTGGCGGTTCTTCAGTACGACGTGGGGCTTATGTAGCTTCTGGAGTCATCATTATGCCACCTGCATATATTAATGTGGGAGCATATGTTGATTCAGGCTCAATGGTTGATAGTCATGCTTTAGTAGGTTCATGCGCCCAAATCGGAAAGAATGTGCACTTGTCAGCAGGAGTTCAAATTGGTGGAGTATTAGAGCCAGTAGGAATGAGTCCAGTTATTATTGAAGATGATTGTTTCATCGGAGCCGGCGCAGTTATTGTAGAAGGTATTTTAGTTAGAAAAAGAGCGGTGATTGCTCCAGGAGTTGTGATTTCAAAATCCATTCCGGTATATGATGCGGTAAATGAGGTAATAAGAGAACGAGGTTCTGAAATTCCTGAAGGAGCGGTGGTAATTCCTGGAAGTCGACCGATGAAAGGAGAGTGGGCTAAAAAAGAAGGACTTTCTATGGCTTGCCCAATAATCGTTAAATACCGTGATGAAAATTCAGATGCTTCGCTAGAACTTGAAGATGCGTTGAGATAGAAATGGGGAGAGGTTGCCAAGGGAAGACGCACATTAATGTAATGTGCGTCTCTACTTAATACTAAAGGGTATTTTTAATTATCCTTAAAATTCCATTTAGAATTGTCACTGTTCATATCAAATTCTCCCAGCGTTGGAGTACTGTCTCCAATTGAGATTAACGCCAGTTTTTTGTTTGAACCGGGGATTGATTTAGGCATAATTCTGTAAGTTCCATCCGTCAACTGGTCGATACGCCAGAGTTGCTCGGGCGCTCCAGTAAATTCTGGAACCGTTACTAACTCAGCATCTGCCGTTGCAGTTAATGCCCGTTCAGTTCCTTCGATTACTATTTTATATGATGGAGTTCCAAGAAAACCTGGCTCATCTTCAACAGCTGTTATAGTCCATCTTTGATGGGGGCGAGCTATGTAGTCTCCGTTTCTTACATCTATGTTACCTGTTGGCCAGGTATCAATAACATCAGACAATTGCTGAGAAGCAACTGGTTCCGACTCTGCATCAGGATTATTTCTGAAATACCCCCATGAGTATGCGCGAGGAACTCTTACAAAATCAACCACTAATTCCAAGCCATAGCCTCGTCGCTCAGATTCAATTTGATAGGTGCCATTTTTTAGATTTTCCCCAGCTTCAGGCCAACCATTGTCCCACAATAATGGCTTGATGGCTAATACACTACGTCCGCTACGGTCTAAATCGGCTTCGTAATGCAGGGACACTTTTTCTACGCCTTCTTCAAGGATTACACGACCAAAATGACCTGCTCCGTTTGTTCTTCCGCCGCCAGATGAAATCACCATTTTGGCACCACCTCTAAGCATGTCTCTTCCCATATTATCAACATAAGGACCGGTTACATTTTTTGAGCGTCCCACGATAATGTTGTAGGTTGAGTTCGCGCCATCACAGCAGGTACCGTGTGTTGCAAGCAGATAATACCATCCATCACGATACTCTAAATCGGTAGCTTCGCAATCAATAGCGATATCGATGGCTTGATTTCCTTCCACTCGTGCTCCGGTTTTTGGATCAAGTTCCACAAGACGGATGTTTCCAAAATAGGTACCATAAGACATCCATAAACGTCCAGTAGTTGGGTCTAATAATAGTCCCGGATCAATCGCATCATTGTCTTCCATATTCTTAGATTCAGCCACCTGAATTGGCTCTGAATATTCAAAATCAGGAGAATTCGGATCAAGCGTTTTGTTCCACATTGTATTTATTCTACCATCATGTCCACCTCCTAATCCACCACCGGTAACTCCATAAGCAATTAGGTATCTATCACCAATTTTTATCGCATCAGGAGCAGCTCCGCCCCCTGGGCGCACTCCGCCACCATTCCAGGTCCATCCATCTTCGGAGATTAATCCGCCTCCGCCAGTGCCGAAGGTATAATATTTCCCGTCAGATTTCATGATGGTTGATGGATCATGAATGTATGGATTACCAACTTGTGCCGTTGCTGTACCGGCCAGCATCACAAGGAATAAGGCTCCTACAGTTAATTTTTGAATATTAAATTTCATCAGTAAATAAATGTTTAAAATTGATATTAAAGAAGAACTCATTTTATTCATAAGTAATGGTCAGGTTTTTAATCGGTTCTCCTTGTTCATCAAGAAAACGAACACAGAAATCACTCATTCCAGGTCCGTTAATTACCACTCCGCGAATGATATTTTTTCCTTTATTAAGCGTTAGACGCTCAGAGACTACATCATCCATTACCATACGCCGGTCGCCCGAAAGTAAAGCTGCTTCTTCTCCATTCAGCCACCACATAGATGCTGAATTTGATCCAACAGCCATTCTAACATTTTCCATTTCCTGCGGGCTGTTAACCACAGTTACCGACCAGAAAAGGACCCCGTAAATCTGTTTTTCTAAGCCAAAAGCGAAACGAAATAATTTCACATTAAAATTAGTGCTCTCAAGTGCATGCCATTGAAGTTCCTGATCTCCGACTGTAACCATGTCTCCATGTTCCGGAACCATCGTAAACTGATTTTCGAAATACAAAGTATCGAATGCATTTCTAAGGTAGCTATCTGTAAAGACAGTATTGGTTCGGTTCGGTTTGTCAATGGGTTCTAAAAGTAACCACCGTTGAATGAACCCATCCGGATCGGGAGTCATTGTTTTTGTTGTTGCTTCAGTGAAGTAGGGAGCAATAGTTCTTTCAACGTCAAGGTTTTCGGCATAATCAGCTTGTCGCTGCGCATAAGCAGAATTGCTGCTTAATCCAAGACCTGCAAACATTAAGAAAGCTATTGCTAGCGGCCACGTTTTGCGTTTATTTCTCATAGTTAGTTATATCCAGTTGGTTAGTAATGTTTTTTAAAAAATTTTAGCTTTTAATACTATATTAGTAGTCTATTATTTGGGTGATAAGATATCAATGCTTAATCATGTCCTGAAACGCGTGGCCAAAGATCAGGTAGGCGGTGTTTCCACCGATAGTGCCTTCATTTTGTCCCCATAGGAAAGGCCAGTCGTCGTAATTTTCAAAATGATCTGGTTGTCTGAATAATAAACCGGGGGCAACATTCCCTGGAATAAAAGAGAAATCAGCTCTGTTATTCCCATAGAACACTTCTTTAGGACGAACTGCACCCAGCGTAGCCACTAATGAGTAATTATGATAAGGATGATTTCCAAATAACCAGCCGGTTGCTTTGAAAGCATGACTTGCATCAATTATATCAGGAAAGTATTTATTAGCGAAGGTGATGGTAGTTCCGAATCCCACAATTCCACCAGCTCCCGCCCAGTTTCCTAATCCAATTGGAACTCCATAGGGATTATTTTCTTCAAGCTCGATTATATATTCCTTGTATTCTTCCACATATGGACGGAGATTTTCCTTGTATTTATTGTCCATGTAAGGAATGGCTTCGAGCGCAGTTACTATCCCGAAGTTCACATTACGATCTAAAACCGACCATAAAAGTTCCAGATATTTATCAGCGTATTCTTGCTCTTCAGTTGTAATATATAACTGAAGATTAGTACCCATATCGCCGATTGCACTCCACCAACCAAAGTTATTATTAGTGCTTTCTTCTGCTGCAAGTAATTCGTTTGCTTCTTTAAGCAGGCGTCGGGATTGCACCAAAGCTCTTTCAGCAAGATCATCATTATACCCCTTTAGCGCCCGGCTTGCAGCTGCAAAGGTCATTGCGGCTCTTAAATCAAGACTAGGACTGCGGGTTGTAAATGCCCACATATCATCTTTAACCCCACTCGATTTGCCATCGGGTGCAATTTCATAAGAACCAAGTTCTGGATTATATGGAAGTCCGTCGGTAAGGGAGGCAGCATCACCAAGGTGATGGTAATTATCGAGTACAGAGTTAGAGAGCGCGTCTGACATATGACCGATAATTTCAGCTTGTGCAATCAAATTCAACATGCCATGTTCAATATACTGCAACACATCGGGTGTTCCGTCGGGCCGATGAATATCAACATATCTTTGTTCCTGATCTATGAAGGTCTGATCACGTTGAGGTTTAAAATATTCCCAAGCTTGCACAAAATTTTCAACTACAGAAATATTCGATCCTGTTTCAATATCAAAATCCCCTGCATCGAAGAATCCACCTATATTTAATCCAGGGATAGTTTCATAAGGTTCGAAATCTGTTTCAGTTTCAGGCCCTTGGGCGTGCAAGTCAAAGTGATCTGTATTGGTTGGTGCCTGAAGATAACCTTCTTTAAACGGCTCGCCATGCCATACGCGGTAAGCCTGATTTACAAACATATGATTCATGTGGATTGGCACCCAAATGTCGTTGGTGGCATCCGTAATTTTATCATACACATTGTCTTGTATGATGAAGTGGTTTGTTTTATGATCACCATACTTAATGAAGTATATGCCGGGAGTATTCACCGAAGAGAAATCAAATTTCACATAATGGTATTTGTAGTAATCTCCCCAAGAAACAACATCGCCATTGAAAACCTCAGAAATGCTACCATCTTGATTAATTTTATGTATAGAAGCTGTTGAAAGAGGTGTATCTTTTTTGTCCAGCTCGATAACAGAGACTTTATTCTGAGAAGGCAGGTATCCAACCTGGGAAAAGCCGATGTTTGGTTCTCTAACCCAACCTTCTACTGCGTTTGGCCCAATAGTCCAGCTTAGTACTTTTCCAGTTTTTCCAGCCGGAAGAATGCTACGAACTACAAACCATCCGTTTTGTGCCAGAATACGACCATCGAATAGCATCAGATCAGAATCCTGTGAAGTAATTTTAACCATACGAGTAGGTTCATCTGGAGCGATTATCAGGCTTCTGCCCGTTTCGAGAGGAAGTGGATCTATAAACTCACCGGTATCTCTGTCGTCAGAAGTAACATATCCTTTGTACTGCTTAAGTTTTTCACTATTCGGTTTAGTTACCGTATTTCCAACCACATATTTAGGAAATAAGTTAATTCTTCCATCCATTAAATAGGTTTTGTTCCAATACTGAGAAGGAAGGAATTCAAGGTTAAATCCCGCATCGCCTTCGAGTTCCTCAGGAATTGGTTCATTAAGGTACACGGATATTTCAACTCCTTTGCCTTTTGCAGTTACTACTACACGAGAATTGAAATCATAATCTTCATATCTCAACATAGCCTCAATAGTTTTCGAGTCTTCATTTACAACTCGGTTTGAAATATCAGGTACTAAATCCCATTGCTCTGGAGTATTGGTTAATCTGATTGCACCACCTTGAACAGTTCTGACTCCGTGATGAATAATTTCAATACCGGCATTCTTTTCATCGTTAAATCCTCCTGTAAAAAGGTTACTATACACTAGTATATTGACGCCTTGGGTCTCGAAATACTCAAGATCATTGAGTATCAAATCTTGACTCCAAACATCCGTATTGATTGTTAAGAGTAGTACGATAAGGGGTAAAATGGGTAGTTTTTTCATCTTTATTGAAAATATTTTGTAGTCAAGTTATGTCTGAGCACGATAAGTGTTACTAAGACATTTATGAATACAATAGGAATAAAAAATTATAATACAAACTTCAGCTTTTTTGTAAAGGGTATAGACAAACTACTTGAAAAAACGAGATGCTGATTCTGATGCATCGCTTAAATTAGAAGATTCACTCCGATAAAAAGTCACTGTAAATTTTATATAAGTTAGATAATTAGTTGACCTTTTTAGTCGCTCAGAGTGGAGCAAAGAATCAATAATGGGCATATTAAACAGATATGTAGATTTATCACGATCTCTCTGTAAAAGAGAGAATAATCGCTAAGACTTAGATGTCATTACGGGCTTGACCCCGAATCTGTAAGGTGTGGAAAGTTTATGGTCTAATTAATAAATCAAAGCCCACAGATCCTGAAACAAGTTCAGGATTGTAGATGTCAGGTTATTCATTGACAGACTTATAGATTCTTATAAAGGCAACAGGCGTTGTTCATGCTCTAGATTCCCACCCAATCTACCGAGAGGCAGGCTTCGTGGGAATGACAAGCTTTGGAGTAGCTTGTCTAACCTTATCCTAACTTACTTAACTACAGATATGTCATTTCTGCGAAGGCAGAAATCTAGAGCAAGAAAAAGAGTTCGAAAACGAGCTGTTTAGAATCATCGCCCTTCGGCAAGCTCAGGGCGCTGAATGATTGGAACCTCAAATATACATATCAGTTTTACTCAACAAGATACTTGGGTGTGTGAGGCTCATTTATACCTAAAACTAATGCCAGCGAACACTAGTATATTCCTAATATGTGACAGAGCGAAGGTCTGAACTAGGGGGTAATGCACGCCAACGGTTTTGTAAATGGTACGAATACCAAAAGCTATGCACTGGTCACTTTTTGTAAGCCGTTTTAAGTTTATCTAAATTGTTTGGGTTTTAAATTCTTACTTGCCTCTTCTGCGATTTCTAGAATTCTTTTTTGTCTTGTTTCTTTTCTTTTTGCAGAAAGCACCCAATACAATAGAATCTTTTTCGCAGACTTACTAAGACTTTCAAAATATTCCATTGAACCTTTATGATTTGTAAGTTCCAGTTTTAAGTCTTCTGGAACTACTAGGTTTTCAACCCCGTCTAAAAATGTCCAAGAACCATTTTCTTTTGCAATTTCGATGCTATTATAACCTTCTTCTTCCATCAGTCCTTGGTCAATTAAGGTTTTTACTTTGTCCTTATTTATCTTAGACCAATTACTTTTTGCTTTTCGTTTGCTGAAATACTGCTTGTACTTTTCTTCATCTATGGGCCTCTTTGTACTATCAATCCATCCAAAACAAAGTGCAATATCAACTGATTCACTCCAACTTAGGTTATGTCTTGGAGACTTCTTTTTATAAAAAATAACCCAAACTGCATCTTTACTCTTATGGTTTAATTCGAGCCATTTTCTCCAATCTTTTTTGTTCTTAGGACTAAAATCTTCAACATCTTTCATAAGCTATTTAATGGTTTGCTACATTTCTGTTTGTAGCCAATTATTTCTAGTCTTTTTTTTGAGTAAAAATATTCCAAAGACAAGAATGATAATACTTATAATCATACCCTGAATACCTAATTGTTGTTGTAAATGGTTTTCTGTTAATGGCTTTACAAAGTGATTTAGAACTCCAATTACTATTCTTAAAATTGACCATATAATTAAAGAGATTGCCCAAATTTTTATAATAATATTATGATATTTGGTTTTATCTCTTGTTAATAAAAAACTAACTGTAATTGCTAAAGCAAGAATTATTGGCAGATAACTTCCAATGATAGCGTAAAAAATTCCTTTCGCTAAAAACGCAATTAATGATCCGAATAAAATAAAGAAGTATAGATCAGCTTTTTTAATCATAATGCTGGTTATCAGTGACCATTATTTTGATAACTTCATAAACTAGATTAGTTGTTGATGATAAAAAATCAAAGTTTACAGTATTGAATGTATCGTTCACTGTATCTTTAAATGGAGTTGTATCCTTATTAACATATTCTTCGGTAATACCAACAGCATTAAATCCAAGCTCTCTAAACGATTGATGGTCCGTTGAGTTTACTTTAGTAGTATGAACAGGAATATCTAATTTAATTCCTTGTTCTTTATATAATTCTTCAAGCTCTTTGGTTGGTAATTCCAGTTCAATTGCTCTGTCTCCATCTTCATCCCAGCCAATTTGGTCGAACGTATGTACAGAAAGAATTTCAAACTTTTTCCTCTTAATATATCTTGCAAAGGCTTTACTGCCTACTAGTTCTTCCTCTTCTTGATCAAAGAATACAACTAAAACATTTACCTCTCGCGTTGTAATTTCGGAAAGCTTTTTGGCAACTCCGTATAATACTGCAACAGCGGAAGCATTATCATTTGCTCCCGGGCAATCTCTTGCGGTATCATAATGAGCTCCTAAAATTATATAGTTATTGGTGCTTTTTGTGGCAGGTAAAACACTGTATATATTAGTTCCTTTAAACGGGCCTATTAGAATATCGACCAATGAATTTACGTTTTTTTGTCTGTAATTGTACTCAATTGGATTAAGAGATAGCTTTTCCAAAAGAGCCATTAAATAAGCTCTTGTCAATTCTCGTTCTTGAACTGTTGCTCGGGCGTTTAGTTCAACACCAATTGGGTGGAGGGGTTGGTGCCCCGAAAGTGATGAAACTATTTCAATTTGGGTTTGATCTAAGTCTTGAGGAAAATTATCAATGACTATCTTTTTTTCATTACTCGTTGAGCATGAAGCCAAAATAAAAATCATTAAAATAATTGACTGTGGTTTCATTTTTGAATTCTTCTCCAACGATAAAGCTAAAATACTCCATTACAGTCAAATTGACTAAGGATGTTGATTTTAGCGATTGTTATGTTGAGTCTTTTGTTCATAGTGAAAACTAATACGTAGTTGAGTACAATCAAATGGTGACAATGCTTAGGATTCTTTCCACTCAGAAAAAGATTTTTCAAGAACTTGGGTAAATGTTTCAGCTGGCTGGGCTCCTGAAACTGCATATTTTCGATCGAATACAAAGAAGGGAACTCCATTGACTCCAATTTGTCGAGATTCATTAATATCCTCTTTCACTTTATCGGCATATTTTTCATTGGTCAGTGCTTCGTTAACGTCTTCTTCGGTTAGTCCGATTTCTTTACCTAGTGCTAATAGAACTGAATTGGAACTGGTGTCTTTGCCTTCAATAAAGTATGCGGAGAATAGGCGCTCTTCTAGTGTATTTCCTAGCTGTTTTGTTTTTGCTTTCTGAAGTAATCGATGAGATTTAAAAGAATTGGCAACAACAGCTTCATCAAAATTGTATTTAAGTCCGGCTTTAGTAGCCATTTGAACTACATTTTCATGCATCTGAACGGATTGTTCGTAGCTCATGCCTTTTGCTTCAGCTAAATGTTGATATACATTTTTATTAAGATCGGCTTGTTCTGGTAAATCTGGATTTAGCTGAAAACTCTTCCATATAATTTCGATCTGATCTCGTTCTTCGAACTCTTGCAATGCCTTTTCTAAATGTCTTTTGCCGATATAGCAAAACGGACACATTACATCACTCCAAATTTCAACCTTCATTTTTTCACTCATTATAGCATTTTATTTTTCATTATTTAATTGAAAATATAACAAGAGTTTTTGTGAAAGAGTTTGAAGGAATAGTAAAACAAGGAACCTAATATAATGGCTTACTAATTATTCTGATTGATTCGTATTCGTTTTAAGTACAACCTTTCCTTTATGTTTTCCCTCTCCAAAATATTGAATCAAACGTGCAGTTTCTTCTAAAGGATAGGGACCATCAATTTCACTTTTAATTTTATTTTCTTCTATTAATGTACAGATATGATCTAAGCCTACATTTGGCTTTAGACTTAGTATTTGAAGTTTTTTGGTAGAGAATAAAGCAATGAGTTTACTCCAAAAAAATATCGACAATAAGCTCGTTAATTTACCGCCAATTGTAACATATAAACCATTAGGTTTAAGTGCTTTTAAATAAGAAAATGGAGATCTATTTGATTTACAATCCAGAATCAGATCATACTTTACAGCTGTTTTTGTGAAGTCTACTTTTGTGTAGTCAATCACATGATCATAGCCTAATGATGTCATCATGCTAAACTTTTCTTTGGTGTCAACGCCAGTAACGTAACAATTATTAAGCTTGGCTAGTTGAAGTCCTATGGTTCCCACACCACCGCCACCACCATTAATAAGCACTTTCTGATCTTGCTGGATCTTACCAATATCTCTAAGTGCTTGTAACGCTAGGGTGGATGCATGAGGAATAGCCGCAGCTACTTCAAAACTCAACTCATCTGGCTTTTTAAGTACTGCATGTTCATTTATGCTTATATATTCAGCAAAAGTCCCAAATCCAAAATCTGAAATATCACCAAAAACGGCATCGCCTACTTTTAAGTGCTCCACCTCAGGACCAATAGCTTCAACAATGCCAGCCAATTCCATCCCCGAAACCTTAAATTTCGGTTTGAATAACCCAAACATCAATCGGTATAAATAAGGCTTACCTCTCACTATACTCCAGTCATAATCATTTATAGCCGTTGCATAAATTTTTATCAGGACTTCATTTTCTTTTGGAGTAGGCGTTGCTACCTCTTTTAGTTCAAGAACCTGTTCAGGCGCCCCATATTTTTCAAAAAGAATAGCTTTCATTTCAGATTAAATAAGTGGAAAAGTGTGACATGTTTTGATGAGAAAATGCACCTAATATTCAATGCTAAGAATATAAAGTTCGTTTATTTTATTTCCGAAAATTGAATATTCTCAATACGATATTCTTCCCATCCTTGATAATCATAATGCCACCATTCGTATTCATAAACGGTGAACCCATTCTCTTCCATCGTAGTTTTAAGTAGATCCCTCAAGGTTCGTTGTTCTTCTGTACCTCCAGTATAGTTTATATCAGAACGATCACTCATTTCATCATATTCACCTGTCATTTCGACTTCTTTTCCAGATTCAAGGTGATACAGAGTTAGATCAATTGCACAGCCTCTATTATGCCTGGAACCATTTTTTGGGTTGGCTACGAATTTTTTGTTTTCATCGGAGGTAATATCCCAGAATAATTTAGTAACACTCCAAGGGCGGTACCCATCAAAAATAAGTAATCCATATCCTAACGCTTTTAACTCATTATTAACTTTTACTAAAGCTTCGGCAGCTGGTCTTTGTAAAAATACTCTTGCTTCCTCATAAACTGGTCGACCTGCAAGGTTATTACTTGTTGCATACCTGATATCCAAATGGATTGTTGAATCTAGTTTTACCAATTCTACTAAATCAGAAGTTTTAAAATCTCCTTCTTCGAATGGTGGTTTTGTTTCACAATTAGAGGTTATTAAAAGGCATACTAAAATGAGAATTGAAGGGTCCCAATTTGCAGTGCCAGAAGTAAGATTTTTTTTCATTTATTCTTTTAAGTTTCTAAAACGGTAATGAATGGTTGACAAAGGAGTCAGTTTTGATTTAGAACTTACCTTTTTTAGATAACAACCCAAAGTTTGGAGATTGGTTTGGAAATCGTTTAGATAAAAAGTAAAAGTAAAGTTAAAACAACTCCACCACCTGTAAAATACATGCATTTTACGAACATCTTTGAAGAAGGCATAAACATCCAGAACGAGGAAATAACAAAAAAGAGGAGAGAGCCTCCGAAAAATATATTCAAGAAGAAAAGCGGATCCCCAGACTTCGACTTATGAATGTGGGTCATTTGATTGAGAATGAAAGGAAGTCTCTTAATCGAATATACCGCTTCACCTGTATTAGAATTATAGGTTCCATTCTGGAAAGTGAAGGTATTTCCTTCTATGGATATTACTTCAAGTCGACGAAATCCAAGAGCCTTACTAAGTGAATCTGCTGATATATTAGCTTCGAGTTGTTTTTCGATGATGTGTTCTTTCTTCAGAAAGTTCGTATCTCTGAAAATTAATATAATTCCACTTACAGCATAAACGCTCATAATTCCAGCTAAGAAAAAACCTAAGTAACGATGCCAGATACGCATATTTTTAGATGCGTTTTTTGCTTTCGACATTTTTTATTTAAGATGAATAGAGTTTGAAAACCCTAATGTAGAAAGATTCTAAATAATAAGAAACACTATATAGATTAATTCTAAATAAAAATTAAGGAGGTGTAATGAATCTTGAACAAATTTCCACTACATAACATCAGTCATCTCTTTGGTGGTAGATTTCTAGAGCTTTGTAAAAGCAACGGGCGTTGATATAATTCTGGATTCCCGCCTGCGCGGGAATGACGTTGTTGGTTTGATTGATGGAGGATTATTAGGTTTAATTTTTAGAACTCACTTTGGTCATTTCTGTCTGAGCGGGAAAGACCACTAAAAAACTATTCGATTTCTTCCCACCAACTGCTGAACGTCTGGGATGAATCACTAAGATTTATCTTGGTGCCGATAACAGGAGTAAATAGAGGAATCGGATTAGCACTTTCTTGATTGAGTTTTTTAACTCGATTCAGAGGTTCATCCCAAGGATGCATAGCCAACACATATTTCGAAGAGTGAACGGGAAAAAGTTGTTTTGCTTTTAAATCTCGGGCGGCTTGTAGCACTTGGTCTGGATGCATATGAATTTCTTTCCAAGCATCATTGTATTGACCGTTATCCAGAATGACTAAGTCAATTTCTCCAAACTGCTCCCCGATTTCAGCAAAAAAAGAATCATAGCCACTATCACCACCAACATAAATTTTCATAGAAGGTGATTCAATTAAATAAGATGCCCAAAGTGTATTTTTTCGGGAAAAGCCTCTACCAGAGAAATGACGTGCAGGAAGGGTATGAATCACGAAGTTTGAATCTATTTCCAGACTTTGATTCCAATCTTGTTCTTTGATTTTATCGGAAGAATATCCCCAACTTTCGAAGTGGGAACCAATTCCAAGTCCACAGACAACTGTTTTAACTTTTCCTTCAAGCGCATTGATTGTCTTGTAATCCAAATGATCGTAGTGATCATGACTGATAATCAGATAATCAATTTCAGGAATATCTTCTGGTGAATATCGATCAGTTCCTTTAAAAGCTTTCACAGTACCAGGAATAGGTGAAGCATTCCCACTAAAAACAGGATCAACCAAAATCTTTTTCCCATCTAGTTGAATGAAAGAGGAAGAATGACCAAACCATATCAATACATTTTCATCTTCCGAAAGTTCAAACAGATTCACTATTTGAGATGGTATAGAATCTTTTGGAGCAGTTCTAGGATGTTTAGTAAAGAATTGATCTTTAATGATACTTAGGTAGGAATGACCTTCACTTAGGTCAGGAGTAATACTAAGATTCTTGAACATTCCGTCGCGGAAATTTGAAGATTTGGAAATGGTTTCAAGATGTTCACCAAATGGAGCTTTCCCAAACTTAGCTTGTTTCATATAAAAAAAAGTAACAATCGCTAGCACAGCGATGAGAGTAAAAAAAATGGTCATTATATAAACTAGGATTTTTGAAATGCGCATCTGCAAAGATAGTTCTATTAATCGTTGTTAATCAATTAATAGAACACGCTTTTTACTTATAAAGTAAAACCACCCTGAAGAGGTTTGGAATAAATTAACACCGAAAGGATAGAAAGAATAAAACTCATAACATGGTAAACTTTAGTATTAAGTTCTCCTTCATGTTGTAGAATGTGTCCTTTCTTTACTTCAATAGTTTTCATTCGATCAACAGTGGAGTTGTTAATTTTTGATCAATATTATACACGAATTTTGTCTTATAAAAATTACTTCATATATACCTGTTGATATTATTTAAAAATGAATAAACGATGATAAAAAACTTCACACTTTTAGCATTTATTGTACTTTTCCTAACCACTCTTAATTGCACCAAAGAAGAGTCAAAATCTATGGTGTCTGTTTTGGGATCCCAGATTTTAGTAAATGACGCGCCTTATATCATAAAAGGTATTTGTTATCACCCTGTGCCTAAAGGAACCGGTAAAAGAGATTTTGGGACTTTAACCGAAGATTTAGCATTAATGAAAGAAGCTGGAATTAATACCATTCGAGTGTATGAACCGATCACAGAAGAATGGGTATTAGATGAGCTAGATGCTTCAGGAATAAAAGTGATTATTGGTTTTGGCTACAATCAGGGTGGAGTTTACGATATCCTTTCTGGGACTTTTATAGATTATGTGAATAAGTACAAAGATCACGATTCTATTTTGATGTGGGAATTGGGAAATGAGTACAATTATCATCCAGAATGGTTTGATGGGGATTTAAAGAATTGGTATACCAGATTAAAAGCGGCAACGGATCTGATACATCAAATTGATCCATCTCATCCAGTTACGACAGCGCACGGTGAGTTACCTGATTCTTTAGCTTTGGCTATGGTACCTAATTTGGATGTATGGGGTTTGAATGTCTATAGATGGGATGATCCTGAAACCATTTATAAAGAATGGTCAGAAATCAGTAATAAACCAATGTATTTATCGGAAGCAGGTGGTGACAGCTATATGACCATCACCAAAGATGGCTATGAAGAAGGAGTTAACGAAAGAGCACAGGCTGATGCAACCAAAAATATATTAGACGATGTTTTTAATAATTTGAAAATTGGATCTGGATTAACACTTTTTCAATTCACGGATGGACTTTGGAAAGCCGGAAATCCTGATACTCAAGATCCTGGAGGATGGGCACCAAACAGTAGTGGAGTCCCATATGATGGTACTCCAAACGAAGAATATTGGGGAATAGTAGATATCGATAGAAATAAAAAAGAAGCTTTCTCAATAGTAAAAGAGAAGTATACTTCGTTGGATTAATCATGAATTTCCCTCGCTCCGATGCTCAGCGTCGGTGCGAGATGAAATGTCGAACCCTCTGTACCAATCCAATCTAACTATGTCATTTCACTGAAAGTGAGACTCATAATCGTGTATACTCTCTGATCCATCTATCAAACCCTAGTCTCTGCCTTCGCAGAGATGACTTATGAGTAGTTAAGAAAGGTAGGATAAGGGAAGAGAATCAAGTAACCGGAAAGCTAGTCATTCCCACGAAGGTGGGAATCTAGAGCGCGAACAAAGAGATGAGTACGAAAATAAGCTGTTTAGATTCATCGCCCTTCGGCAAGCTCAGGGCTCTGAATGATTAGAACCACAAATGCACCTATCATTTTGCCCAGCAATATACTTGGGTGAATGAGGCTCATTTATACACCCAGTGATAAATTACTAGGCTACTGATTTTCAAATCCTTCGGAGTTAACAAACTTTTCTGTAAACGAACCTGCCTGCGGTGGACAGGTTACCTAACATTTACTGGAATGACTTTCTAGGATTTATTAATGAACTAATCTTTCTATCAAATTCAGATTTCCAGCTATTAAATAGCGGATAAATGAACTTCAATCCGTTCAATTTCTCCAGTTCTGTTTAGTATTTTAGAACTCAATTCAGATGAAAGTGCTAACTCATCTACATTAATTACATCTCCATTATTAAGTGTAACCGTAATCGACTTTTTCTCAGATAAGTGATACACAAACGGCACCTGACAGTAAGTAAATCCCAATGTACCTTTAGCCAGAGGAAGAGTTTGTTCGTTTCCAGCTTTATCAACGAAGAAAAAAGAATCGTCTTTAGTTAGAAAATCAGATTTCTTAAGCAATCCTGTTTTAAAATGGATGTGTCCTGATTCGACAAATACCCCCAGTTCTCCAAATCGTGATAGTATGTCTTCTTTAACTTGACCAGTCATTCCCGGTTGTTTTGCTCCACCATTTCCTGGTGTATGAGAATAAGGATCTGATGGGAATGCCCCATAATTCTCGGGAGTTTTATGGGTTCCAAGTCCTTCTCGAAGATCGTAATAATGTTCTATAATTTCCTTCACTTCATCCGAGCTCGCATCACCATTAATTGCATCCCAACAATTTTCTTCAACGGCTAAAATCAACTTAGAAACCATGTGCCAGTAAATAGATCCTAATCCTTCATAACCGAAGAAAGTCCCAGAACGACCCGTAAATGATTGGTGATCAAAAACAGCTTCGAAGACATTTAAAATGTGATCTCTTTCTTGTGCTACTAATGCTGTGTAATCTGTTTCGTCAAGTGACTCTAGAGCTGAAATCACATCTTTAACATTATTAAAACTCCCGTTAAAGTGGTAATTACCGATAACATCTTTTTCAATTAATCGAGAATCTCCACGTTCTGCCATTAAGGAGAGCAATTTCGAAGATTCTACATCTATTTTTGAAATCGTATTTTTATCAAAAAACCTTGGGAGTTGTCTATTTGGATATAAAATATAACTATGCTGATCTTCTCTATATAACTCTGATGACCGTAAAGCTTTCAAAACTTCTATTGTTTCGGCTGTAGTAAGTTTACCTGAACTCAAAGCGGCTACTTGTCCTTCAAGCATTTCATAAAGGTATCGAATGGCTACATCACCATTTGATTGTACACTCATTAAATTATAGGAGTGATAAAGATTATCAGACCGCTTATTCGCCTTAATAGTATGGTCAGTATGTTTAAGAACGGTATCGAAGAAAGAACCTAGTTGATCAACTGAAACCGTATTCTGTTTTTCCGAGAACCCTTGATAAATCTGATTGCGATACTTTTCACCAGCTTTCCCTAAATCATCCATTATCTGACGACGTACATCGTCTGAAATAGAGCCGGTCAATTTTGACTCATACTTTTCAAACGTACTGCTTACAGACTCAAATAATTCAAAAACCTCAGATGAAATACTAACTTCAGAAGCATCAATTGATGAAAAAAGTTCTTGGCAAAATGTAACGTAACGACGGATGTAATACAGCGTTACCATCGATACTCCATTTCCTACAAGAGCATTATTTGCATCATTCCATTCTGGGCGTTGAGTATTTAACCAAATTCCACCTTCGGGTATAAAATTTGAAAGCTTTGCAAGTAACGTTACAAGAAGCTTTTCGGTGAGATTAACCAGATAAACGTCATTATTTTTATCCCAAATAAGTTTGCCATCTGCACCAACGTTAGAAACTCTATTTTCTGTAACAGCTTCTAATTCATGATCAAAATCTACAGTGTCTTTTGGGTTTTTGATTAAGTCATCATAGCCCTTAATTCGATAGGGGACATTTGCATAAGCAAAGCTTTTCTGGGTTAACATTTTTCCCAAAGCTTCTGGATGATGAGCTTTTGAAAGCTCCAAAAGTTTTAGCAAGTAGATGATTTGGTGATCTCCCCAATAACCGATGTACGACCAAGGATCATCTTCTTCGATTACTTCCCAATCAATTCCATCTCGCGTAATTCGGTATGGATTATAGCCATCTGCAGTTGAAGCATTCACAAATTTGCTGATAATTCCTTCCAAGAAATTCGGGTAGGAGAGGGCTAACGCTTCCCAGTTTTGAAAAATATCTCTCCAATTTCCAGCGTAGTATAATTTTTTATCTCCATTGTCTTCTTTCAGTTCAATTGAAAACTGATTCCAAGGTCTACTTGGATCACCATGTCTTCTACTGAAAGTTAAAGGCAGATACTCTAAAACAACTCTTTGTAATTGAACATCACTCTGTTTTTTTACAATATCCAAAAGCTCAGAATAATTTATTTCAGAAGATAGGTTGTCTAATAGATCTGAATACTTTGAAGCGATTTGTTTGTTAAATCCTTTAATAAATGCTTTAAGGTCTTTTATTTGAACTTGATAGTTGTTATCAAAAATCCCACCTCGCATTACATTAAACATCACATTTGCGAAATGTCGAGTATCTAGCATTTTATCGCCACTTTTCTGTAGACCATCAGCATTTGCAACGATATGAGTTAATCGTTCTGTGCCGATTTTAATGTCTTCTTCAAGTTTAGATATTTTGTTGGAGTCGTTCTTTATCCATTCATTTAATTCGACCACATTGCTTGGACCTTGATTAATTTCTGCTACGAAATACCAAGCTTTCTGCTTTTTTGATGGAAGCTTAAATGTACTTTCAATCAAATAGGCACCACGTCTTGCTCTAACATCTACCTCAGGTTTAAGTGGCAGTCCTTTTCTAAAATTAGTTAACTGATCAGATGATAAAAGGAAGTTTTTAACTTCAATTCCTGTTGACCAAATGGTAGTTGCTTTAAGAGATTCACTAGGTTCCGCTTTATCTACAGGGATTGCACTTAACAGATATAAACCTAGTCCAGAATCTTCTTGAAGTTCGTTCTTCTTGTATGCATCCAGTAAAGTGCTGTACTCATTTTGCATTCTACGGTTTATACCATAGGGTAGAATATTTTGAAGTCCGTCTACAATTCTGATGTCAGCATCTGCATCTCCTAGATTATTTAGCTTTGATTTTTTTACAAACCCATATTTTTGACTGCTATTCCAACTGTAAGTAAACGAGAGTTCCAGATCATGATTAACTTCTTCAAAAATGAGCTGATTTCCAGGAATGCTTTTATAGATATTTCGCTCAATGTTATAAACACCTTCAAACCGTTCTGTAAAGGGTTCCCATAAAAAAGTTTTTTCCGATTTAGTTACTGAAAGTATCGTTTTACTACCAGTAAGATCTCCGCTATCATGGATTTTATCATCGGTATAATATGGAAATAACGAGTTTTCAGGATTTTTGCGACCTGCAGATAATCCACCTTTTGTAGAAATATATAACCAGTGATCAGAATCGCTTACCACACTGATAAAAAAGGGAGTCATTTGATCGTAATTACTGATTTTGTAATACTCTACACCATCTAAAGTTATAAATGAACCATCGATCTTTTTATCTGGTATTTGAAAAGTAGTAGAGCCTAGATTTATCCTGTTATTGGACATAAGTAAATTAACTTGTTAAAAATTTTGTAGAGAGGAAGTACTAATTAATTATTTCCTAAGGGAGGAGTGAAGACATCTTTAAACATTGCATCTTCATTGCCATTGTAAGTTTTAGAAATAGTTTTTCCATTCCTTGTTAGTCCTTCAAAAATACCTTGGTCAACTAAATCCCACAGTACATATTTCGCTTCCCCGTTTAGGTTTAATAACCCAAAATGATTTTCAGAACCCAATGGATTCAACTGGTCTTTCCATTGTTCATCAAAAGCTTCGAAATAGAATAATGATATTCCTTCAGAATTTGTCCATTCTCGCATTTGATCATAAAAAAGCTTTTGCTTGTATTCATCAGCTGCTTTCGAACCTTCATCGCCATATAAAGAATTGGTTAAAGAAGCCCAGCCTGTTTCTCCAATATGAATTGGTTTATCAACCCCTAATGACTTCATATAATCCTTCACAGATTGATATTGAGAAATAGCATATTCTTTTGCTCGAATCATAGCTAAATCTACTTGTTCCATATTTTTTAGACTTTCTTCATCTTCGGGTACTACCCAATAGTCTGAGTTGTAATGACTATCATGGAAAGGGTAAGTATGAATTGAAACGTAATCTACAGCATTATATAATGCGGTTAGTTCTTTGGTGTGATAATTGGCTTCACCACCGCCCCAAGAAGCAAAATTGTCTGAACTTGTAATCCAAACATTTGGGTTTAGAGAGCCTTCCTTCTTTAAATCTTGGAGATAATTTACCCATTTTAGGATAATATCGGGAGTAACAAAATAACTTGTTGCCCATTGCACCATAGCTTCATTTCCTACTGATATAATTTTTACAATATCAGGATATTCATTGGCTAAACGTACTGCAGCTTCAATTTCAACTGTATTATTTTCCAGGCTTTCTTCATTATGAATAACAGTTTGATCGGTCCATGCACCTTTTGCATCAATCCATGCGCCTAACATTACATACATTTCAAATTCTGAATTTTCTTCTTTGATAGAACGAATAGCTTTTAATAGGTTCTCAGCGTGTGCAAACTGTTGAGTATTATACGTTCTTAGAACCTTAATATTCATAGCTTCTAGAATTCGTAAGTCTTCCATCAAATCAGAAACAGAAGGAACACTTTCACGTGTATTTTCGCGGAATCCTCCAAAAGACATAGCCTGATAGTTTGGATTACCTAAAATATCTATAGCACTCAAATCTTTATTTTGTTCATTTGATTCTCCACAAGAAATAACTGAGAGAATGAAGACAGCCGTTATTAATACAAAAAATTTATTCATAGGTGATAAGATAAATATAGTTGATCAATTTATTGAGGAATATTGAAATAGTGGAAAATACAACCCGAACTAATTATGAGAATCGTAAAATAAATTAATGTATTTTGGTGAGGTTAAAAAAAGAGTACTATTAATTTATTAGTTGTTTTATGTCGTATAAAAAGGAAAAAGTTTTTTCATTATTAGGGGAAGATTTCTCAAAAAAGTCAAAAGAAGATCTTCAAAAACTATTCAAAGAAGTGCTTGAAGATGGTATTCACGGAATAGGTTTCAGCCCATATGTTGAAGGACAAGAGCCTGGTGATCAAATTACAGAAGATCAGATACGACGTAGAATGGAAATTATTAAGCCTTATACGAAATGGGTACGATCATTTTCTTGTACCGATGGAAATGAACTTATTCCTAAAATTGCTCATGAAAACGGAATTAAAACCTTAGTAGGTGCATGGCTTGGAACTGATGAAGAAAAGAACGAAAAAGAAATTCAAGCGCTTATTAAAGCTGCTAAAGCAGGATATGTAGATATTGCAGCCGTTGGGAATGAAGTAATGTATAGAGAAGATTTGTCGGAAGAAGAGTTATTAAGTTTCATTGCCAGAGTTAAAAAAGAACTGCCAGATATTCCTGTAAGCTATGTAGATGCTTACTATGAATTCGAAAATCGTCCTGCAATTGTAGACGCTTGTGATGTAATATTGGCAAACTGTTATCCATATTGGGAAGGATGCCATATCGATTATGCATTTGTATATATGAAGGATATGTATAATAGAGCGATTAAAGCCGCTAAAGGGAAACGAGTAATTATTTCTGAAGCAGGCTGGCCCAATAAAGGTGACACGTTTCATGGTGCTGTACCATCAGAAGAAAATGCAATAAAATATTTTGTAAATACCCAAGTTTGGTCAAAAAGCGATGATATTGAAGTTTTTTACTTTTCTTCGTTCGATGAATCGTGGAAAACAGGTACTGAAGGAGATGTAGGAGCTTATTGGGGACTTTGGGATAAAGATGAAAATCCAAAGTACTAATGCCCTAAATTCAGCTAACAAGTAAAAAAGTATTTTAAGATGAGTAAAACTGATTTAGTAAAATTTGCACCAGGAAGAGCTATATGTTATTCAGGATTTCGAGAAGGACAAAGTCCAGATACTGGTGTTTTCCCAAGTTTCGAAGAGATAAAAGAAGATCTTCTACTTCTTCATAATCATTGGCAATATCTTAGGTTATACGATTGTGATAAACATTCAGAGATCGTATTGGAAATTATTAGCGAAGAAAAGCTCAATTTTAAAGTTATGATGGGAGCTTATATTGCGGCAGAAGTGAGTAATCCTGAATGTCCGTGGGGTGGAGAATATTCGGAAGCAGAATTGGCAAAGAACAAAAAAGCCAATCTTAAAAGAATTGAGAAACTCATTCGATTAGCTAATGAATATCCAACTATTATTTGCTCGCTTTCTACTGGAAATGAAGCAACCGTTGACTGGACTGATCATCTTGTACCTGTTGAAAACGTCATCAACTATGTAAAGCTGGTTCAGAAGAATGCTAAACAACCCGTTACTTTTTGCGAAAATTATTTGCCTTGGTTATATAAAATTGAATCACTTGTTGAAGTAGTAGACTTTATTTCAATTCATACATATCCAGTTTGGGAGTATAAGTCGATACATGAAGCAATGACTTACACGAAGCAAAATTACTATGCCGTGGCCGACAAATATCCTCATAAAACAGTTGTAATTACTGAGGCGGGTTGGGCTACTAATTCCAATGGTCGAGGGATTGACCCAAGTAATGTGAATGAGAAATTTCAGAAGAAATACTACAATGACTTAGTTAGATGGAGTGATAAAGAAGGAATTATTACTTTTGTATTCGAAGCCTTTGATGAGCCTTGGAAAGGTTCTCCTGAGCCATTAGAGCCAGAAAAGCATTGGGGATTGTTTAAAGTGGACCGAAAGCCCAAACTTGTATTACAAGAAGTCTTTACATAAAAAACCAACTTTAACTTAGAACTAAAGTTGGTTTAATAAGAATTAAAAATTTGTGCTATTTAGATTCAGCAGTACTCGCTTTACGAGCTTCAAGTTGAGCACTTACTTCAGTTGCTTTTTCTTCAGTGAGATCGTAGGTATACATTACAGCCATAGCAATTAAAGTTCCTGTAATTGGGAGTCCAGAGAAAAATATTCTAAGTCCAGTCATTGGGGCTCCAAATGTTGTTCCAGCATCAACATCAAATCCGACCAAAGTCATAATAGCACCAGTTGACAACCCAGCAATTGCAAATCCAAACTTCACCATCCACCAGTAAATAGCTCCAAAAATACCTTCTCTTCGTTTCCCAGTTTGTAGCTCATCCAAGTCACAAACATCTGCAGTCATTGACATCATTAATGTAAAAAGACTTCCAATCCCAAAAGAGAAAAAAGGGAGTGCAAACAAGAACATATATGGCTTGCCAGGAATAAAGAAGAACCATAGGAAAATATAACCAATAATCGAAATGCCTTGGCAAACTAGGAAGGCGTTCTTTTTCCCAATCTTTCCAGAAATCCATGCAGTAATAGGAATTACAATAAAAGTGGTGCCTAAAGCTCCGACACTACCAAATAGAGTCGGCCAAATTCCAGCACTCGCTGCGTCACCATTAAACAAGAAATAAACCACTATAAAAAAAGTAAAACTGGCTACAGTATTAAAAGAGTTGAAAATCAAAAAGGTTGAAATACAAAGTTTTCTAAAAGCTTTAATCTTAAATGAGGATACAAAGCCATCCCAAATTTCTTTTAAACTTCCTCCAATATTTTTTACAGTTAACGGAGCAAAATCATCTCTATCAACTGTAGATTTTGTTTTTATGAAAATGGCAGGAACCATTGCTAGAATTGCACAAATCACGCCAACCCAAATAGCTAAAGTTCGAGTCGCGGTATCAGCATTTGGGAACCATTCAGGATCATACATAACCACCCAAAACCAAGGCGCTATAACCCAAGCCCATTGTCCAATCCATTGAGCAACCGCCATGATATTGGTTCTTTCATGGAAATTATCACTCATTTCGTAACCCATAGCAACATAGGGTACACTAAATATGGTAAGACCTAAATAAAACACAAATGACCAAAGGAGGAAGTAAATAAAGTTATAGTCTACTCCACTTTCACGATAAAGCTGCCACATAATGCAAAACGAAAGCCCCATAATTACCGCACCAATAAACACGTACTGTCTTCTCCTTCCCCACGAAGAACGTGTGTTATCAGAAATAAACCCCATAATTGGATCGGTCACGGAATCAAAGACTCTGGGTAAGAAAAACAATACACCCCACATCCAGCCGGGAAATTGTAAATCTTGAACCAAAACAACCATAAATATCCCCATTGCAGCAGGAAACATTTGGTTGGATAACATCCCCAATCCGAAGGCTATTTTTTGTCCAAATGGGACGATATCTTTTTTTGCAATTTTGATCTCTTCAGCCATTTATTAGTACCCTGAGTTAGTTAAATATTGTTTCCTAAATTGATTTGCTGATTTATGAATAGTCATCAAAGTGGAATTAAGAAAGCGCTTTTATAAGAATAGTACAACTACTTAAATAGCTCTTTTAGATAAGGGCTTTATTAGCGACAGCCAATCCCTTCACAAAGGCTTGAATTAAAGCTTCGATTGTATCAGGAGATGCCGCTTTTGTTGTGAAAACGAAATCTTCTTTCTCTAAAGTAAGAGTTACAATTACAAGAGAGTCTGTATCAGGACTTAAAATCTCCACCTCATGATTTTTAACCTCCAATGGGATAAAAGCATCAGTTTCTGCTTTGATGGCTGTAAGTACCGCATCCATTGGCCCAACTCCTTGGTCAAGCGAGATGATTTCCTCATCATTTGGGAGCCTTAGTTTTACAGCTGCACTCACCAAACCATGCATACGCATAGTAAGTTTGTAATCGAGTACTTCAATAGGGAATTCTAACCCAGCCTCTTCTTGGTATACGAGCGACTTTAACGCTTTAATTTCTTCTTCTTTTAATGTTTTTCCTTTTTTATTGATCCCACTTACATACTCATCATAAAGTCGGGCATGTTCATCATCCATGTTTACATTACCCATGAACATTTCGCGAGATTGCCCCCAACTTTTACGCTGTAATTCTGGGAATCCGGATTCTAAATATTGTTGAACTCGTTCTAATTTTGGCGAAAGAACAGGAGAGGAGAGAGAGTACTTTGATACAATTTGTGAACTCTTTAATCCTGTTCCGGTTAACACAAACAAACATTTCTTTCCCTTAAAATGATTGAGATTATTTTTGAAACACGCCAAAGGAATAGCACAAGCTGGCTCGGTGAAGAATCCTTCCTCAATGGTCATCTCTTTCATCGATTCAAGTAACTCATTTTCAGTAGCGGTATATGCTAATCCATTTGTTGCTTGGATACCTTCATACACTTTATAAAAATCAAAAGGATCTCCAACAGCAACGGCATCGGCCATAGTGTGAACTTGTTCTGCAATTACTTTTTCTTTTTTGAAGATACCTTCTACAACTGGTGAACTTTGTTCGGGCTGAACGGCAACAAATGATGGGATTTTCTCAATTTCACCAGCTGCTTTTAATTCTACGAATCCTTTATAAATGGCTGCGAAATTTGTCCCAGCACCTACGGGTACAAAAATATAATCGTAATCAATTTCTCCTTGTTCATGTAACTCATACGAGAATGATTTTTGACCTTCTTGACGAAATACATAATCACCAGCTAAATAATAGTTTCCGGATTTTGCGAACTCACGGCATAAAATCTCACACTGTTTAAAATCACCCTTAATTTTGATAATAGTAGCATCATAAATTGTAGATTGAGCCAGCTTCACTTCGGGGGTTCTTTCAGGAACAAATACGAAACATGGAATCTTGAAATAACAAGCATAAGCTGCAACAGAGGCCGCCATATTGCCAGTTGAAGCTAGACAAATTGCATCGGCACCTAACTCCAATGCTTTCAACACTTCAATATAACTTCCACGATCTTTGAAACAACCAGTAGGATTTTCAAATTCAAGCTTGGCGTATAATTCAGCTCCATATTTTTTAGATAATCGATCTAAATATCGAAGAGCGGTAAAATGATTTTTGAGTGGATCGGGTACAATATTCTTAAGTGGATATTGAATCTCTTTTCGAACTTCATGATAATCTACAGTTAGTACACTCCCACAGTTTGTGCAATAAGTAGAGGTTTTACGTTCATCATTAATATGATGGCATGAAATACAACGAAGGGTATAGCCAGAATTTGAGCTTGTCATGTAGAAAATAGATAATAATTCATATCAAAGTTACGAAGAATTTTAACCGAATTGATAATAGAAAAGCGCTTTTATTAAAAGAAGAGGCAAAGCCACAAAGATGCAAGGCACCTAGAGAACTTAATAGTGTCTCACTTTGGAGGGAGACCGAAATCTAACTAGATTGATTTCAGAGGGAGGACGGTGAAGATTCGGAAAAAAGATATAAAGCGTCTTTCTCTCGATCCTCACACTTTTATACTTATCTACTAAAGTGGAAGCAAAATAATCTCTTCAAAATCCATATCGAGTTCTTCAAGAATAGGACCCGCTATTTCTTCAATTTCGAAATCTTCGTAATCCTGAAGTCCTTCCAGTTTGATATAAAGTATTTCGTTATGATCGTCGATGAAGTGCTTAGCGTCGATAGACTCAAAACTTTCCATCAGAATTTTGATAAGATATTTCAGGTCTTCTTCAAAAGATTGGTACTCGTTTTCTTCGCTTGAGCTCATGATAATTTTGGAATTGATTCGTGCCAAAAATACTCCGAGTTTAAACCATGAACAAGCAGATAACAAAACTTTCGGAAATTGTCCAAAAATCATCACGTATCATTGTAGGATTGATGTCTGGTACTTCACTAGATGGAATCGATATTGCGCTGTGTGAATGTGGAGATCGCACGGTTAAAGTGAAGCATTTCAAAACCATAGAATACAATCCAACACTTAGAGCTAGAATTGCTTCTATTCAATCCAAAGAGATGGTGAGCTTGAAAGAAGTAACAGTTTTGAATACAGAACTAGCGAATTTATATGCCGATTGGATTTTGGAAACTTTGAAGCAATGGAGAGTTGAAAAATCCGAAGTTGATTTAATAGCCAGTCATGGCCAAACTATTTACCATCACCCAATATCCGAACAAACCAGTACGCTACAAATTGTAGATGGAGACCATATTTCTACTAAAACAGGGATTATTACCATTTCAGATTTTAGGCAAAAACACACCGCTGTTGGGGGACAAGGAGCCCCTCTTGCTGCGCTAATGGATGAACGGTTATTCAGTGATGAAACCAAACATAGAATGCTTTTGAATTTAGGTGGAATTGCAAACTTTACTTGGTTGCCTAGTAAAGAAAGTGGGGAAGACATTATAACTTCTGATAGTGGTCCCGCTAATACGCTTATAAATGAAGCCATGCAAAAGTACTTTGGTAAAGCTTATGATGAAACGGGAAAAACAGCTGCTTCAGGAACGGTTCATTCCGAACTATTAAAATATTTATTACTCGAACCCTATTTCCGCAAAGAATTCCCCAAAACTACTGGACAGGAAGACTTCAATCTTGACTTAGTAGAAGAGCTTATAAAAGGGTATCAGATTGAGTTGGAACCAAAAGACTTGGTAGCTACACTCACTGGAGTAACTATTAAAAGCATTGCTCGTGCATTTGATAAAGTAGTGGGATCAAAAAACTACGAACTGTATGCAAGTGGAGGAGGGCTCCACAATCCGATATTGATGAATGGTATTCGAGAAAACCTTCCGAATGCAGAATTCACATCTTTCAGAAAATTAGATATCAATCCTGATGCCAAAGAAGCAGCATTAATGGCTTTTCTTGCCAATGAATTTGTTTTGGGAAATTCCTTTACAGTGAATGGGGAAGAAGTTTGTTTGGGGAAAATATCTCTCCCATAAATTCGTAGACTTTTGCGACCTTTTTGTTCGACATAAATTATCTCAACTTTCGGTGCTTTTATTTAGGAGTTCTATGTTTATTACTCAACCTAAATCCTAATTGTAACTAAGTTTAAATAATGATATCATTATGATATCTTTTAACGAATAACGAATAACGAATAACGAATAACGAATAACGAATAACGAATAACGA
>CAXBBW010000016.1:0-106012 GCA_963974345.1 uncultured Balneolaceae bacterium
TTACGATTTAAAGGCCAAAACTCTTGGTATGCACTTCCACTTACAACTCCATTTGAGAATGATAATGTAGTACTTGGATACTCTTTCGATATAGATGATTTCTCACTTATTCTTGAAGGTGAAGTAGCAAATAATAATGAAGCAAATGAAGAACTATTTGATGGAGATGTGCTACGAATTGTAGCAATTCCCCCTACCTTTGCAGCAAAATATAAAGGATTAGATTATTCAAACTATGAAGCTGTTGTGAAAGCATACGGTTTAAAGTTCGATGATTAAACATTATTACATTCTGAATTAAGTAAGAGCTTTGAATAAAACCATAGCTCTTTCTTAAAATTTTAATTCTAGATTTTACTATCCTTATCAAACAACAATATGAATTGAAAAAACATTGAAAACTGGTCTATCAAAAAAAACTTTTGAACTTGAATACCTAGTTTCCATACTAGGTTTTTTGACCTCTATTGTTATTTCGATTCATCTTTGGTTTCCAAGTGAAAACATTTTTTCTCCCACCCCAGTATTTGAATTAATTGAATCGACTCCAGATTTAATACATTCAATTATTACTTCTTCTTTTATACTTTTTCTAATTCTAAGTTTTTTCATAGCTAAACATCAAAAAAAGCTTCTTTCAATATTTTGTTTCTTTTTAATTGTAAGTCTATTTCTAGATCAATTAAGATGGCAACCTTGGGTTTTTTACTACCTTTTTATCTTTTCAATTTTTGTATTTATTCCATTAAACAAAAAACAAGTAAGGCTAAATACTTTACGGCTTATTTTAGCTTTGATATATATTTGGAGTGGGATCCAAAAAATTAATTATACTTTCTTAACCGACACCTATCCGTGGTTAGTTGAACCACTTACTGATTTATTTTCCGATACTATAAACACAACGATAACTTCAACTTCTTTTTTAGCGCCTTTGATAGAGATTTCTGCGGGCATTGGTCTTTTCTTTAGGAAAACTCAACGATTTAGTGCCATAATTCTTGTAGTAATGCACTTTTTCATTTTATGTATGATCGGGCCATTTGGTCACAATTCTAACTTTGTTGTTTGGCCTTGGAATATCACTTTCAGTATTTTACTGATCCTACTTTTCATTAAAGAAAATAAAATCTCTATTTTTGATTCCTTCAAGAAACGAATTTATACATACCAAATCTTCATTTTAATACTATTTGGAGCTATGCCGGCATTAAGTTTTTTTGATACTTGGCCAATGTATTTTTCTTCTGCTCTTTATTCTGGTAATAAAATCGATTCTGAAATATTCTTACCTGATCAATTCAAAGAAGAACTTCCAGATTATATCAAAACAAAGGTTGAAGAAACTAATAATGCTACACGATTAAAATTTTTTGTTCAATATGAACTAAATATTCCCATCTATCCAACTAAGGAATTTCATCTTAGCTCATTTAAACGACTTTGTAGTCAATATCCTGATTATAGTTTTGAGTTTGTTTTGATAACATATTCAAAACCAAATATTCTTACTGGAGAAAAAGAAGAAGAAACTTTCTTTTGTGATGAGTTAAATTAATCCGCTATACTAACCAAATGTTCTTGTCATCCTATTTAAGAATAAAGATTAAAAGGTCTTAAAGCATCCTTATTTTTTAAAATCAAACCGGATTTACATCTCCTCCTTGAGGAGATAAAATGATTTCTTCGGCTACGCTTCTAGGACTTATTTCAGAGAGAGTCACGATTATTTTACCCACATCCTCCGGATCAATTAAGTCGTTAGGATCAACCTCTATATCTTTCCATGAAGTTGAATAGGTTTGCCCGAGATTAATTGCTGTAACCGCAATTTTAGATTCAATCAACTCTTTTCGTAGAGAACGAGTATAACCTAACATAGCATGTTTACTCATTGCATACGCTCCACTGTCTCCATAGCCTTTTAGAGAAGCTTGTGAGCAGATATTAACTACTAGTCCTCTCTCCTGCTTTCGTAGCTCAGGAATCAAAATTTGACTAATATTGAATGCTCCAACTGTATTAATTCTGAATTGTTTTTCAAATTCATCGAGTGAAGTATCCTGTAGTTTTTTAAAGAGAAAACTCCCAGCATTATTTATTAAAATCCCTGGATTCTTAGATTTAAAATCAATAGCTGAAAGAGATTCATTATCTAGTAAATCGACAGAAAGAATCTCCACTTGGTTCGCGCCCTCTGCTAAACATTCTTGGCGAGCTTGTTTAAGTTCATTTTCATCTCGTGCAAGTAAAACAATAGGTCGATTGGTCTTTTGAGCAAATATTTTTGCTATAGAAAGTCCAATTCCTTTGCTACCACCAGTTATAATCACTGATGTATTTTTAAAACTCATTATGGAACCTGTAAATATTTATGAGTCTGAAGACTAATTCCCCATTTTGGGTTCTCTTTTACATAATCAACAATCAGAGGCATTGAAGTTGGTGTATCCCATTCAGGCTGAAGAAGTAATTGGGTTGTATCAGGACATTTAGCTGCATTTTCTTCGGCCCAAGCCAAATCTTTTTTTGTAAGAACCACCACTTTTAATTCATCCACATATGGGAAAACTTCATCCAGTGGTTTTTTAAATCGCTTTGGTGATAGTGTTATCCAATCAAAATAACCAGAAAGTGGTGATGATCCACTTGTTTCAATATGTGTTTTGATTCCCGCTTCTTTAATTGCTAATGTTAACGCATCCAAATTATGAAGCAACGGTTCTCCACCAGTTATAACAGCAATTGGAGCTTTACTTTTACTTGCTTCATCAACTAAATATTCAACGCTTTTTTTTGGATGTTTTTCTTCATCCCAGCTGTCTTTTACGTCACACCACCAACATTGAACGTCACAACCACCCGTTCTAATAAAATATGCAGCTCGCCCAGTGTGAGCGCCTTCACCCTGAATTGTATAGAAATGTTCCATAATTGGGTATTTCACACTCGAAACTTCTTTGGGATCAATTAATACATCCGAGTCGATATGTTCAGAAGAATTATACATTTTGATCAGTGTATTCTACCCAACAGGTATCAGTTTCCCATACGGTTACTATCAGTTCAATTCCCTCTGGAATTCTTTTTTTTGTTTCTTGATGAATATACTCAGCAATACGTTCTGCTGTAGTATTCACAGACATCAATTCATTTAAATTACCGTGGTCAAAGCCACCTTTTTCAGAATCTTTGGCTGCCCATTTCAATTCTTTGAAATCACACACCATATCATCTGTATCTAGATATGCAGAAGGGTTTAGCTTATGCGATTTTGCAGTCATCTTCACTTTATAAGAATGACCGTGCATTCTACCACATTTACCATCATAGCCCTCGATGAAATGAGCCGCATCAAATTTAAATTCAGTATGTAAAGTCCAAGTAGGCATTAATTGTATCTATTCAAATTCAAAAAAAAAACCCACGCTTGTTTTGTGAAGCGCAGGATTTAAAAATAAGGTTTTTTTAGCTAAAATTTAACTTATTCGCTTAATGGTGCATCCTAATGATTTTGTATTAGGGCGAGTCAAATTTTTACCCTCTACCATTTGTTCCATTGCATCTTTGATATAGTAATCTTTAACCGCAGTAGCACTATTTGCATTATCATCAATAGCGCCTACATAAACTAAGACCATTTCACTATTAAAAAGATATACATGAGGGGTTCTTGAAGCTCCAAAAGCATCGGCAACTAGATGGTTTTTATCGAGAACATAAGGGAAATCATATCCTGCTTTTTTAGCATGTTTAACCATGTCCTCCATACCGTCGCCTTTATTTCTATAATCTTCATTTGGATTGAGAGCAACCATTCCAACTTTATTAGCTTTTGCCATTCTTGAGATGTCAGGATAGCGGTCCTCCCATTTTATAACCCAAGGACATGTATTGCATGAAAAAATGACAAGTAACCCGTTTTCTTGGGCAACCTCTCCCAATGTTAAACTTCTGCCTGAGATATCATCCATTTTATGGTCTATCATTGGTGCTTTTGAGCCAATCTTCAACTCGTTTTTCTGGTAAGTTGACGAATTCATCAACACCACAGAAACCAAACTTAGAATTACAATTTTAAGTGTTTTCATAGTTTTATCCTTCGTTTATCGCTTTTAATAGTTCTGCTTCAAATACTTCAAATTCTTGCTTCCCTTCCCATTCTGTAGAAACAGTGCCGTCTTTACTATAAATAACAGTGTAAGGAAGAGCACCTGACCAAGTATCAGAAATTGTTGTTATAAACTCATTGTCGTTTCCAACTTTATAATACGTTGTAAAATTTACTTCCTGATTCTTTAGAAATTCTTTTGCTTCGCCTTTAGCCTCAGTAAAGTCACCAGATACAAATATGAGTTCAAAATCATCTCCATATTTATCTTTCAACTCCATGATATATGGGAATTCCTCGATACAAGGAATACACCAAGTTGCCCAAAAATTAATAAGAACGGGTTTTATTCCTTTGTATGAAGCCACTTTTTCCACAATATCGCTAGCTGTTGCATCAACTAAAATTTCTTCTGGTTTCTGCTCAGAGCAACTTAAAAAAATGAATGTTAAGACAATGATAATTCTCATTTGTTATAATCCAATTCGAAAGGGTTCCAAAAATGTTTTTCCATATTTACGGTGTAGTCTTCTTTAAATTCTATTCCTTCTTGTTCAAGTCGTTCTTTCATGGTATCGCCTTCAAAATGTACTCGTCCAGTAAGTTGACCTAGTCGATTTAAAACTCTGTGTGCGGGTATTTCAAATCCAATTTCCGCGCTTATATAATTATTCATTGCATATCCTACCATTCTAGCTCCTGATTCAACTCCAAGATATTTTGAGATCGCTCCATAGCTTGAAACCTTTCCAGTCGGTATTTGAGCAACAACTTCATATACTTTTTTGTAAAAATCTTTTGATTTAATCGATTTCATTTCAACAAATCAAATAATTGAAGCTTGGCGTTGCTTTCATTTAGATCTTTTTCAATCAAGTTCAAAGTCATTAAACCAAGTTTTTTGTATAAGTTCAACAATTCTTCTTCATTTTCAAGCAGTTTAATATGTTTTTGCACAGTTTTTAAATCTCGACGAGCAATTGGTCCTGTTAATGCTTCTTTCGGATTCAACTCCTTCAGATTCTCTAGAGAAGATTCCATCAAAGGTAGTAGCGCATTCATCAAAGTTCTCTCAGGTATATTTGATAAGCTAGATATCTTCAATGCCATATCAACAAGAGTTACTAAATAATTAGAAGCCATAACTGCTGAAACATGAAGTAGCTCTTTTTCTTTTGGAGTTACTCGAATGGATTTCGCTCCTATGTTTTTTGCTACTTTCTCTAGTTGATTCAATAGGTCACCGTCTCCTTCTAAATCAAAATAGATGTCTTTAAAAGAAATTGTTTTTTTGGTAATAGACTTTAAAGGATGAAAACATGCAATTTTTGCTCCCCGTTCTTTTAAATGCTTTAAAACTGACGAAGAAATAGCACCTGAACAATGAATAAACGCCTTTCCACTCAAATCATCAAAACTAGATGAAATTTTTGAAGAAACTTTAGTAATCTCAGAATCTGGTGTAACGATACATACTAAATCCCCTAATTCTGAAATATCATCTCTTTTTTTGTACTGATGAGTAATTTCATAACCAGCCTTTGATAAGGCAATTGAAAATGCCTTTCCTACTCTTCCTAGTCCAATTATTGTGATCTTTGGTTTGATCATAGTTCCTTTAATAAGCTAACGCAATACAATGATTAAGTGCTCTAAAACAAATCCCTTGAAGTTCTTCTTTTTGGTTGAATGTTATGCTAAACAAACCATCCTCATATTTCTCTAATTGAAGCTCTTTTAGATTAGTTCTAAGTCCAGTACCTAAACTTTTAACTGCTGATTCTTTCATGGTCCAAAGTGCAATAGGATCATCTTCTCCATAAATTCCCCACTCGTTTTCACTCAATATTCGTTTCACTATTGCTGGATTTACTTTTCGATCTAAAGTTTCAGCATCTAATCCAATATCTAAATTATTCGAAATAGCACACATTACTAAATTTTGAGAGTGTGTAAAACTAACATATTTTCTTCCTGTTTCACTTTCAATAATGGGCTTACCAAAAGGTTCCTTTTTTAAAGTGATGGATTTTATATCCCAACTAAACTCCTTTACTATTTTCCAAAAAAGATGTCTAGCTGTCAAGAATTCGCCCTTACGTTGGTCGTTAGTGAAGCTTTTTAGAATTTTCTGCTCTTCATCAGAAAGTATATTTGAGTCTAAATCGCGCCTCACTTTACTCCATCCAAGCAATACAGACTTAGGAAAGTGTGGAATTTCGGATGTATCAAAAAGGTTCAAGTATCTTGAATAAAAGAGTTTATGTTAATGCCACAATTTTCTACACAATTCGGTATTTTTGCAATCTTTGATTCGCCAAAACTTGAAACCAAATTTAAATATGTCGAACCACGATATTTCACTTTCCGAACAGGAAGAAATCAGACGAGAGAAACTTACACAACTTAATGAACTTGGAGTAAATCCGTACCCTTATTCTTTTGATGTTACTCATACAAGTAAATCTATCAAAAATGATGATACATTGATATGGGATCAGGAAAAGACTGAAGCAGCTGAGCATAAGGTTTCTATTGCTGGAAGAGTAATGACCCGACGCATTATGGGGAAAGCTGCTTTTTTTAATCTTCAAGATTCTGAAGGTACCATACAGGTTTATATTCGGCGAGATGATGTTGGAATAGAAGAATACAATACCGTATTCAAAAAACTAGTCGATATTGGTGATATTGTTGGAATTAAGGGATTTGTATTCAAAACCCGTACAGGAGAAACTACTGTTCATGCAGAAGAGTTTGAGTTTTTAACTAAAACTATCCGTCCTATCCCCATCCCTAAAGAAGTAGAAAATGAAGATGGAGAAAAAGTGATTTTTGATGCTTTTGCGGATAAAGAGCTACGCTACCGCCAACGTTATGTGGATTTAATTGTAAATCCTAAAGTGAAAGATACGTTTGTAAAGAGAACCAAAATGGTTCAGACCATGAGAAACTTTATGAACGATCGTGGCTACTTAGAAGTAGAAACTCCTATCCTTCAACCAATATATGGTGGAGCAACCGCTCGACCGTTTATGACGCATCATAACACCCTTGATATGGATTTATATCTAAGAGTTGCTAATGAGTTGTACCTCAAGAGGTTAATTGTTGGTGGATTCGATGGTGTGTATGAGTTTTCGAAGGATTTTAGGAACGAAGGATTATCCAGATTCCATAATCCAGAGTTTACTCAAGTTGAGCTTTACGTCGCTTATAAAGACTACCATTGGATGATGGAATTCACTGAAAAAATGATTGAAAAAATTGCAATGGATCTTCATGGATCAACAACGGTAACAGTTGGAAAACATGAGATAGATTTCAAAGCTCCGTGGCCTCGAGTTCCTATGTTTGAAGCAATTGAGAAAGAGACCGGTCACGATTTGTATGGCAAGAATTTAGATGAATTAAAAGCTGTTGCTAAAGAACTTCACATCCATGTTGATGAGACTTTTGGCAGTGGAAAAATTATTGATGAGATTTTTGGTGAATTTGTTGAATCAAAATTGATTCAACCAACGTTCATCACCGATTATCCAGTTGAAATGAGTCCGTTAACAAAAAAGCACCGTTCGAAAGAAGGATTGGTAGAACGTTTTGAATGTATTTGTAATGGGAAAGAAATAGCCAATGCATATACCGAGCTTAACGACCCAATTGATCAAAGAGAGCGTTTAGAAGAACAAGCAAAATTACGTGCTGGTGGTGATGATGAAGCGATGACCATCGACGAAGACTTCATAAGAGCTCTTGAATATGGAATGCCTCCAACGGCAGGAATTGGAATCGGAATTGATCGTTTAAGTATGATAATGACTAATTCTGAATCGATTCGGGATGTGCTTTTCTTCCCCCAAATGAAACCGGAATAGAGGAACACTTGAAGTTCGAATCTTATTTAGCGCTTCGTTATTTCAAAGGCACTCGAAAAGGTGCTCGGTTTTTGTCGTTTATTAAAGCGATGAGTATAACTGGAGTTGCGATTGGCTCAGCTGGGTTATTGATTGCTTTATCAATTGTACATGGTTTTAAATCTACCATTAATGATAAAGTACTTGGATTCGCGCCTCATCTTTTAATCACTACTTACTCTGATGCTCCACTTTTTAGAGCTGATACTGTGATGACCTTACTAGATCAGTTTGATGAAATTGAAAGCAAGCAAATCATCAATCAGGGTCAGGTGATGATTCAAACCAAAGATGGAGTAACAGGAACAGAGCTTAAAGGAGTTGATACAAACGTAGAAGTATCTAACCTAAAGAGTTATATGTTTGATGGGGAGTATAATCTAGGTAAGGCTGAGGATAACTATCCAGGCATTGTAATTGGCTCTAAACTAGCCCAAACCATTCAAGCTAGTGTTGGTAGCATTATTACGGTTTATACCATTACGGGATCTCCTAGCTTAGCTAACTCACCTGAAATTCAGCAATTTGTACTTACTGGAATATTTCGAACTGGAATTGATTTTTTTGACGGTATTTATGCAGTAGTAGATCGCGAATACACTAATGAACTATTTGGTTTGGAAGAGAATCAAGGACATGGAATTGAAATAAAGCTTAAGGATTCGCAGCAAATTATAGCTTTTGATGAAACCTTAGATGAGGTTCTTCCCTTCCCCTATTACAAACAACCTATCCAAGAGCGATATGGAAATATTTTTGCTTGGGTAGAGCTTCAAGAACAAATGATTCCTCTTGTAATAAGCGTGATGATTATCGTAGCTGCATTTAATTTGATAGGCACCATTTTAATGATGGTACTTGAACGCACTAGAGATATTGGAATTTTAAAAACCATAGGAAGTAAGTCTTCTACCATTCGAAAGATATTCTTACTGGAAGGACTCATGGTTGCAAGTATTGGGCTTATTATTGGTATAGGCTTATCATTAATTTTTGCATGGCTACAGCTGGAATATCACATCATTCCACTTTCTGAGGAAAATTACTACATGAGTTATGCTCCTGTTGAGCCTCACCTTTTAGATTTTGTAATAACCTCTATAGTTACGATCGTTCTCTGTGCTTTAGCATCTTGGCTCCCTGCAAGAATAGCAGCTAAAACTGATCCCCTTAAAGTTATTTCTTACGGAAGATAAAATTACTTGATCAGCATCATTTGTTTAGTTTGAACATATTTCCCTGCTTGAATTCGATATAAATATATTCCTGAGGAAAGTGAAGTGGCATCAAAAGATATGCTATGACTACCAGCACTGAATTGAGAATTTAACAATGTAGCCACTTCTTGACCAAGCATGTTATAAACAGATAGTTTTACTATCGAAGAACTAGATATTGAAAAAGAAATTACGGTAGAAGGATTAAACGGATTTGGATAATTCTGAAGCAGGTTAAAATATTCTCTATCTAACTCTGAATCCTCATTCGAAACCAATAGTGATACAACAATCACAATAGTAATATCAACATTTGATCCCCCACTATCTGTTACCTTTAAATTTAGGCGACTATCACCTAGTTACAAGTTCTAAATAGATTTTGCAAAATAGCTCTATGACTTACTGTATAGTAACAATTTGCCAAAAAAAAAAAGAACTACCGAAACGGTAGTTCTTTCTTAGGCAATGCATTATATAAAAAAAAATTAATTCAATACAGTCTCAACTGATTCCCATTCCATACCAAAAGCTTCAGCTACATCATCATAAACGATAGTTCCATTTGCGATATTAAGCCCCATTTTTAATTCAGGATCCTCTTTTAAAGCTTTCTTCCACCCTTTATTTGCTAATGCCGTTGCATATGGAAGTGTTACATTTGTTAAACCTAAAGTAGATGTGTAAGGTACTGCACCTGGCATATTAGCTACACAATAGTGAACTACATCTTCTACCATATAAACAGGATCTTTATGTGTAGTTGGTTTTGAAGTTTCAAAGCATCCACCTTGGTCAATAGCTACGTCGACTAAAACTGTTCCGGGTCGCATTTCTTTAAGCATCTCTTTAGTTATCAAATGAGGAGCTTTTGCTCCAGGTTTTAATACAGCCCCAATTATTAAATCGATACTCGGCAGTAATGCTCTGATATTCGCTTCAGAAGAGAAAAATGTATGAACATTTTTAGGCATTACATCATCTAGATAACGAAGTCTTGGCATGTTAATATCCATTATTGTTGTATCTGCACCCATTCCCGCTGCTATCTTTGCAGCATTTACTCCTACAATACCACCACCTAGTACTAACACTTTCGCAGGTTGTACGCCAGGTATTCCTCCCATCAACATTCCTCGCCCACCTTTTGGTTTCTCAAGATAAACTGCACCTTCTTGAGCTGCCATTCTTCCAGCTACTTCACTCATTGGGATTAGTAATGGTAATGAGCCATCAGCCTTTTCTACTGTTTCATATGCAATAGCAATACACTTTGATTTAATAACAGCTTTTGTAAGAGCTTCATCGGCTGCAAAATGGAAATAAGTGAATAGTACCTGACCCTCTCTCATACGAGGATACTCTTCAGCAATTGGCTCTTTCACCTTCATAATCATCTCAGAAATCTTCCAAAGTTGCTCAACATCTTCTAAAATTGTTGCTCCAGCTTCTACATAGGCTTCATCAGTAAAACCACTTCCAAGACCTGCTCCTTTTTGAATGTATACTTTATGCCCATTTCTTATAAGCTGTAAAGCTCCTCCAGGTTGTAACGCTACTCTGTTTTCGTGGGTTTTTATCTCTTTTGGAACACCTACTATCATAATCTGAAATATTTTTTTCGAATTTAAAGAAGAATCTAAGGTAGGTATTTTTATTAAAAAAACGCTTCTGAATTTTCGTAAAATCTTTTTCATTCATTATTTCTTGTCTTAAGATTTGAAGTATTATATTTATGGAATCGAACCATTTTAATTATCGATAATCTTTTAAAAAAAATCATGAAAGAGCAATTTGATCTGATTTAACTATATGATTAAAATACCTTCTCTCCCTATTCTACTATTTTTAATTTTTCTCTTCTCTAGTTGTCAATTTTATAAATACCAGAATACAGAACCAGCTTCTCATCCCACTTTACAAAAAGAATTTCGAGCTGCTTGGGTGGCTTCAGTAGCAAATATTAATTGGCCTAGTTCCCGTGGTTTATCCTCTGAAAATCAAAAAAAAGAAGCTATAGAGCTTTTAGATTTACTTCAGAAAGCGAATTATAATGCTGTTATTTTTCAAGTTCGGCCACAAGCTGATGCACTTTATAAGAGCGATTTAGAACCATGGTCATATTATTTATCAGGAAAACAAGGAGTCCCACCAGATCCTTATTATGACCCACTTGAATTTTGGATAGAGGAAGCGCATAAACGAGGTTTAGAGCTACATGCTTGGATGAATCCTTATCGGGCTCATCATATTGCAGGTGGAGAAATTTCTCAACATTCGGTTGTGAATACTAAAAGTGATTTAGTTGTCTCTTTAAAAACTGGGTACTGGTGGTTTGATCCGAGTATAAAAGAAACACAGGATCATACTCATAAAGTAGTAATGGATATAGTAAAACGATATGACATTGATGGAGTTCACTTTGACGATTACTTTTATCCGTATCCTTCTTACAATAATGACGAAGATTTTCCTGATGATGAAAGCTGGAATACCTATAAATCAAAAGGTGGTAAACTTTCACGTGGTGACTGGAGAAGAAATTCTGTAGATACTTTTATTCAAAGGGTGTATACATCTATAAAAAAAGAAAAAACTTATGTGAAATTTGGAATAAGTCCCTTTGGAATTTGGAGACCTCAAAACCCACCTTCCATTCAAGGATTTGATCAGTATGAGGTATTATATGCGGATGCAAAAAAATGGTTGAATGAGGGTTGGGTAGATTATTTCTCCCCTCAGCTTTATTGGCCTGTCAATCAAATACCACAGAGTTTTCCTGTTTTACTTGGCTGGTGGAAAGATGAAAACAAGAAAAATAGACATATATGGCCTGGAATAAGCCTTCACCGTTTTGAAGGTGAAAAGCAGACAGACGAAACGATAAATCAAATAATGATTACTAGGGGGATGATACCAAATGCTCCTGGAACTATACACTGGAGCATAGCCCCTTTAATTAAAAATGACACTTTAAGACAAGCTGTAAAGAAATATCCATATTCCAATAAATCTCTTATTCCTTCTTTGAACTGGATTTCTTCTAAAACACCAAAAGCTCCAAACCTTAGTATAATATATTCTAAACGAAGTCATGTTACTTTAGATTTAAGCATTCAAACTGTTAAGCCTTCTCTTTGGGTCTTATATTCGAAATATAATGGTAGTTGGAATACAAAGCTTATTGGTAGAAATGAACTTTCAATTGCGGTTCCATATTACGAAGTAAAATATGCTAATGAATCTTCAGGGTTTAAGTTTGGGAAGGTTCATTTACTTGAAGAATTCCAAATCACTTATATTGATCGTTATGGGATTGAAAGTGCTCCATTTATTTATAAATCTAATATCATTTCTAAATTATAATTTTTTTAAAAAAGGTATTAAGCTCTGTTATTGTAAATAATTATTGAACCGCAGTTCGGCAGAACTATTAAAAACTAGAGAAGAAATAAAAAAACTGGTTCTAAAATTAGTGACGTGTCAAGTAGAGCACATCTAGATGATGTAACTGTTAGAATTAACAAAATTCTTGATGAGGATTAATTAATATTTGAAAGTAAACTTAGATGTCCTTTTATTTTTTTACTTTACATATTCCTCTCTCAGTGATTGAAATATCACCATAAAGTAAAGGACCTCCAATACTCTCTATCTTAATAAGTTCTTTGTTTTCGAGATATTCTAAAAGGTTTTTAACCTCATTGCGTTCAAAGCCTAATATCTCATTTAAGGACATTACAGTTACTTTTTCTTCAATATTTCCGTTGGATAGAACAAACAATTCTTTTAGTAACTGATTACTCTTTTTATTGAAATCTCCACCAATTAGCATCATATCCTTACTAGTTGTCTAAGAATCTCATTCTTATCTAACCAAAAAGTTACCGTCATATTAAACTAGTGTTATCTTATCATTCAAAAAATCAATTAGCATTAACTTAAGATGATTCTAATCGCTTTTGTATCAAGATTGAGGCAAATTTAGAGATTAATAATTTACATGTATAAAAAGCTCACACTCCGGAATAGAATTTTTCTGATCACCTCATGCCTAATACTCTTAGCGTATGCATTGGTACTTCTATTTGTACGTCCGAAATACAAAGAAGCAATAATTAACGAACGAACTACAATCGTATCTCAACTACAAGAGTATTCACTCCGAAGAACTGATGAAACCATAAGAAACTGGTTAAATGCAACTACCATTCTTTCAGAGAATATACAAACTGAACCTGGAGATATTGAAAGTATTGCACGAAAAGCTATTAATTATACTCCTGGCTTAGTTCGAATTACACTATCTGAAACTGGGTCTGAAGAAATGGTGGATTTTACAAGAACTATATTTCAAGGAATAAATTTCCCAACAACTGTAGATGAGTGGTATGAATCTAGAATTGATCCACGTATAAATGTTGCCTGGTTGCCCGATACATCAAATACTATAGACATTTTTATTGCACAACGAACTATTCAAATAGACACCTTTGATGAAACAGGTGACCCAATTGAGTATCTATTTACTTTAAATATGTTTTTCAATGCGAAAACTCTTACTACTGAGCTTACTAATATCCCCCTTGGTGATGGAGTTTATAAAGCAAATATAGTTAGTAACTTCGGCTCTCATATTATTCAGAATGATTTTCTATTCCCTTCAGAGCTAATTGGTGAAGCAAGTTATTCGGAAAAAAAGGAAATCTATCTCAACGGAGAAAACTGGTTTTTACTTTCTTCACGTTTCGAAACCATCCCTTTTTGGCATCTTATTGCTGTAGAAGACAGTTTCATTTTAGCACCTGTAAATAACCTTATCCTTTTTTCATTATACACGGGTGTAGGTATTCTATCCCTAATGGTCTTTTTTAGTTGGTATGTTAGTGCTCGAATGAATAAACCTATTGAACAAATTCTTCTAGATGTAGAGCATATTAGTAAACTCGAATTTGATCAAAGTATTAGAGAGGTAGATTTACCTGAGTTTAGCTTAATGAGAGAGACTTTGGAAAATATTAGGATTACTTTACTTAGGTATCAGAAAATAAATGTAGAAAAAATCATTCTTGAAGAATGGAAAAATAGGTATATGATGACCTATTCAGAAGATTATATCGGAATTCTTGACAACAATGGGAAATTCAGGTTTGCCAATAATCACTTTGTAGGCTTTTTAGAATCTTTCGGACATAATCCGAAAGATACTTCTTTTAAAGAGCTTCTCAGTTCTTCTAAATTAGAGCTAACAAAATCTAACCAAACTGTTCATTATCCAAACCCATACACTATAAAAATTAATCAAGCTGAACTAGCCCATTTCATTAGTGACGAGTCAACCTATTTTTATGATTATCAACATGTTGCTTTTGAGGATGAACAAGGTAATTCACAAGGTGCACTCGTTGTTTTACATGATAAAACAAAGGACCGTTTATTGGATATTAAGCGAACTGATATGATTAATATCATAGTTCATGAGCTCAAAAATCCAATTACAGGAGTTGTTGGGCTATCTAAACTGATGATTGATAATAGCGGAATGTCGAAGGAAGAAAATCAAGAACTTCTAAAAGAGATTTACCTTTCTGGAGAACGAATGAACGATTTAGTTAACCGCTTTCTAGATGTTCAAAGGCTTGAACATGGTAGAATTCCAGTTGAGTTTAATCCTATCGATTTATTTCAATTAGTTACTGATGTTAAGAACATTTCTAATGCTTTATTGTCACAAAAGAATCTTAAAATCAATATTTCCGCAAAAGGTACAAGTTTCATAGTTTCAGGTAGTAAAGATTTGTTGTTCGATGCAGTACAGAATCTTGTAAGTAACGCAGTTAAATATGGAGACCCAGATCGTATTATTGATATAGAACTTGAAAACAAAGGTACTGAGATTGAGTTAAGTATTACGGATTATGGCTATGGTATTAGTATTGAAGATCAGCAGAAAGTATTTGATAAATTTTATCGTGTACGCTCAAATATTAAATCTGCTAAAGAAAAAGGCACGGGGCTCGGCTTGGCTTATGTAAAAGAGATTATTCATAGACACCACGGTGAAATCCAACTTGAATCGAATGATGAAACTGGTAGTTGCTTTACTTTAATTTTTCCAACTAATGAAACTGAATTATAAAGGATGAAGAAATCCATTGGCTGCGTAATACTATTTGTATTTGGACTACCTGTTCTTCTTTTTGCTCAAAATAACGCGATTACCTTTCCTTCGTCAGAGCTTCAACAAATAGCTTTGCGATATTCAGGTAATTCTTTGAATTGGCCAGTTATTGTCGATTTAGCTGATCATGATATCCCAAACAATACATTTACTCTCTCTTCCGGAGATTTACTACAACTTGAAAGCCTTGCATCTACCGCTGTAAAAGTGCAAGAATCTGATGCTAAAGTTAAAACTTTAATTTCATCTGGAGCGACCATTTTCGCCAAAGAGAAGCTAAATTCTGTAAATAGCTTACTTAAATCCTACATTGATGCTATTCAAATAGGCGATCTCGAAAAAGCTTTGCAGATAGGTAATTCAATACCTTTATCTGTTAGTGAACTTGAAACAACATTGATGGATAACAGACTTGTTCAAGTTCAAGCACAACTAGCTCAAAAAGAAGGCAATGTTGATAAGCGTCTTGGATTACTCGGAAGTTGGAATGATGCTATAGTTGGAGATCTTTTTAAAGAATCTGATGGACTTAGAACATTAGCTGAAAGTTATGCGAGCCTTGCATTTACAGATGGTAGTTCAATTACGGTTGATCCCAATACAGTTGCTGTAATTCGTAAATCTAGAGTAGATAAACTGGACGAAAGTTCAGACACTGAAATCAGCTTAGTTCAAGGGGGCTTGCTAGCTAAACTCTCTGCCGCTGGAAAAGAACGAAGTAAATATATTTTGAATGCTGGCTCCTCTACCTCCGAATTAAAAACTCAAAACTTTTTTGCGGAATCAGATGGTAAGGAAACTGTTAAACTTACCAACTACGATGGAGTTGCAGATGTAAGAGCAAATGATGTAACCATCACTATTAAAAAGAATGAAGGAACTATCGTTAAAACAGGCGAACCTCCAGCTGCACCAATTCAATTATTACCTGCCCCTAAATTAGCTTGGCCAAGTAGAGATTCCATTATATATCGAGAGAATATCATTTTCACATTTAATATAGTTCCAAAAGCCGTTTCATATCGTGTTCAATATAGTAGCTCTTCATCTTTTAATACCGACATTAAAGAAATATCACTTAGTTCGAATAGTGTAGAACTGCCAAATCTGGAGTTAGGTACTACCTATGTAAGAGTACAGGCAGTAGATAATTTAGGATTAAGAGGTCCATATACCGAAGCTACTCGTGTTATTCGAAATATTGATAATCAACCTCCTGCAATCTTTATTGATGATCTTGCAGGTAATATTTTATTCACACTTGAAAATTCGATTCTTTTAAAAGGCGTTACCGAGCCAGACGCTGTACTAATGATTGATGAAAAAAGGATTCCAATTCAAATTTCTGGGCAATTTATATATCAAGCTCAAAATCTGAAATCAGATCAAACAATAAGTTTAACATCTACAGACGGCTCAGGAAATGTAACTGAAAAAACAGTTCGAATTGTTCGATTAACTGACACCGAACTTTTCAACTTCTCGCTAAGTGGTGCTTCTGGTACCGATATAATTAGAGTTAATAGACCCACAGTTACCTTCTCTTCGCAAGCTTATCCGGGACTTGAAGTAATTATTATTAATGAAGCTAATACCCGAAGAGTACAAACTGATTCACAAGGTAGATGGGGTATAACAATGAACATGCAAGAAGGTAAACTTTCTGTTACATTTAAGGATATCCGATCCGGAGTGAGTTATTTAACAAAATCATTTACAGTACAAGCAAATTAGAGGATTCATGTTAAAGCGAATTATACTCGTTGCATCATTTCTTTTATTGAGTATTTCTGGGAACGCGCAAGAAATGTATCTCTCAATTTCTGGAAGTAGTTCCACTATAGAGAGTGGTGATAATAGACATCAATACGATATATGGATCAAACCAGCTTCTGGTGCTGGGATGGGAAGTCTACAAATATTTGATGCTGGCTTAGGTGGCGCTGTAGATCTAATTACTGAAGAAACAGCAAATACCATTACTACTTTTAAGGTTTTCAATTTCGATGACCTTTTTACTGCTAATGGAAACTCAGTTATACAAAAGTCCTCAAGTCCCACCCCTTCTCAAGAGCTTATTACAAAAAGTGAAGAGCGTTTTAAAAATCGTTGGGTGCCATTAACAAACGTATCTAATGTTGGTTCAGGTTATATAGTCCGAGTTACAACCGATGAAGGAGATGATGTAAATAGTTTCAGCTTTAGAGTAGTTGGAGCGAATGGGCAAGTGCTAAGTGGTAGTTCATGGAAAATCATAGCTATTGATCTTTCCGTTGGGGTTTATAGATCGTCAGCAAATACCCGGTTTCAACTTAAACCATACATTGCAAATGCAGAATCGATCACACCAAATTTATCAGTAAACGGTCAAGAAGATTCGAAGGTAAATAAAATTGATACTTTTGGAGACCTTTACCCTGTTACTACTTCTCAAATTCCTTCTAATCGATTTGGAACTCCAAATAATTGGGGGATTCAAATTAGCGGCTCACAAACTTGGCTAAACACCCTTACTATATTTGGCGTTGATGAACCCGTTTTATGGGAATTTGAACCTATTGCTATTTCTGAGTTCCAGAAACCAGCACTCTCAATAAACGAGATTGAAGCATCCATTTGTACCGATAAACGCTTTGAATTATCTGGCAGTGCATTTACACAGAGAGATTTAGCAAATGCTCAATGGATTTTAAAGGATGCTAAAATTACTTCTGGAAGCTCCCCTACCATTGCTTTTGACGATCGAGGTCAAATTCCTTTAGATGTTTTAATTCCAAATGAGCGTTCTTATTTCCCTGAATACTGGGCTTATAATAAAGTCGTTTTTGTAAATACTCCACCAATTGCCCGATTAACAGCTCCTAAAGAAATCCTCTCTCCTTCAGAAGTACTTACTCTTTCGGCGGAAGAGTCATATGATTTAGAAGGACAACAAGTAGATATCACTTGGTTTGTAAATGGTACAAGAAGAGCAACGGGATCTACGTTTAACTTTTCTAACTCGGTTTCAGGTTTTTATACTATATCAATTCAAGTAGCTGATGGCGGAACATCTTTACAGTGTAGTATTGCTGAGCAACAAGTTCAGGTTCGAGTAAATACGAAACCATACGCTGAGATTGATGTAGTTCCTGTATCAGGAGTTAATGATCCTATAGTGCTAAAAGTTAGTAATCAGTCAGATTCTGACAACGACCAACTTAGTTATTCTTGGGCAGGTATTGGTGTACCACAAGGTTCAACATCAGACAGTATTATTGTTCGGCAAGAACAACCTGGTGTTTATCCAGTTCGACTAACTGTAAATGATGGTTCAGGCGCTCAAAACGCAACGTATTCAATTAACAGGGTTTATGAAATTAACGCCGCACCAGTACCTGAGTTCTCGGTACCATCAAATGTTGCTCCTGGAGATGTCTTCCCTTTAAATGCGGTTGAGTCTAACGACCCAAATCAAGATGAACTTCTATTTATATGGATGGTAGATAATGAGGAAGTTGCTCGTGGCGAAATATCTACCCTTTCTTTTAATGATCCTGGAAGTTACGAGATCAAATTAATTGTTGATGATAAACGTGGAGTTAGTAATTCGGTTCAAACATTAACCAATACCGTTCGAGTTAATGCGCCACCAAAACCAATAATTACTGCAGTTCCTATTACTTCGAATGCAAGCGTAGACTTCGCAGCTACACAAAGTGTTGATACAGAATCAGAACTACAATCATTCAATTGGGAATTTGGTGATGGAAATCGAGCTTCTGGTCCTCAAGTGAGTCACACCTATCAACAAACCGGAAGTTATACGGTGAAGCTTACCGTTGATGACGGTTCCAACTTAAAGAATAGTGTTCAAAGTTCTGAGCATGTTATTGTGGTGAATAGCTTTCCTGTAGCAAGTTTTGATGTCCCAGCCGTAGTTGCTCCAGGTATTCCTTTTACTGTTGATGCTTCCTCAAGTTCTGACGTAGATGGTTCCATAACTAAATTTACATGGCTAGCTAATGGTTCCCCTGCTGGTAATGGACAAACAAATTCTATTACATTAAACAATTCTGGTTTACACACTATTTCATTATCAGTTAATGATGATTCTGGCTTTGATCAAGCTCAAGGATTTAGTTCGAAACAAATTCGAGTGAATGAATCACCAGTCCCACTTTGGAGAACTGATCCCGTTGATGTAGTTCCAAATACTGAAATTAAATTCATTGCTGATCAATCTTATGATTCTGATGGAAATGTAGACGCTTATCTTTGGAAATTCGAAGATGGAACAGAACTTAAAGGGATGCAAATTCAACGGATTTTTAACGATGGTGGCCCAAAGAAATTTACCCTTTCCGTCACAGATAATGATCGCCTAGCTAATTCTACTACTGTAATTGAGGGAGTTGTGAATGTTAACAACCAACCTTATATAGTTACTGAGCCAGTTGTTCGATCTAATTCTACTAATGTGCGATTAAACGCTTCTGAGAGCTACGACCTCGACGATGACGCGCTTACCTTTGAATGGACACTTCCAGATGGATCTAAACGAAAAGAAGCTTCTTTTAGTTGGGCTGCTCCAGAATCAGGAATTCATTTTATCGGTTTAACGGTAAACGACGGACTTGGACTTCAAAATAGTATTAACACAGAATCTGTTCGTGTTATGATTAACCGACCCGTTCAAGCAGTTGTAGATTCTGTAATTACTTCTTGTACTGGGCAAACAGTATTATTTAATAGCTCACGAAGTTATGATCCCGATGGAGATGCATTCAGAGCTGTATGGGATTTCGGAAATGGACAAACATCGGATGAAGCAAACCCTTCCTATGTTTATGAATCAGCGGGTGTGTATGAAGCTCGTTTAACTCTTAATGATGGTTTCTCTGGAAAAAGTTCGATTGCAAAAATTCCTGTAATTATTGAAGGATCTCCAGTAGCTAAATTCGAACTTCCTGAAACTACTATTTGTGTGAACTCTGCATTAATGTTTGATGGCTCTCAAAGTACCGATCCATCTGGCTCCCTCCCAGCAATGAGTTGGGATTTTGGAGATGGAAATTCAGCAACTGGGGCGAAATATCGTCATATATTTACTGAGCCAGGTGAGTACACTGTTACACTTACTGTTGAAGGCTCTGGATCTGGACAATGTAGTAATGTAAGTCAGGCAACGGCTAAAGTAACTGTTGTTGAAGGTCCTGTAGCTTCATTTGAACTCCCAAATTGGATTGCTCCTGGAGAACCAATCATACTTGATGGTTCTGCCTCAAGTGCAGATGGTGGATTTAAATCCGCTAAGTGGGTTATTGATACCGAACAAGGCTCAGAAGAGCTTGATGGACTAACAACTACTCATACTTTTTCAGAACCTGGCGAATATTTAGTTACACTTAATTTAGAAACCAATACTAGTACCGATTGTAATACGGTAAGCCTTACAAAAGTCATTAAAGTTAATGCAAGCCCAACTATTGTGTGGAATCTACCAGATAATGTATCAGCTGGTGAAGACTTGACATTAGACGCTTTTGAAAGTTTTGATCCTGATGGATATATCAAACAGTATAAATGGTACATCGATGATGGATTTGTAAGCTATAACGCTAGCGAAATTGTTAAAACAATTGCACCAGGTCGCCATAAGGTTACTTTAGAAATGCGCGATAATTCTACTGCTTCCAATAACTTGGTTACATTAGAAAAGTATTTCTTCGCTAATAGCGGTCCAAAACCTACCATAGTTGGAACAGCTTCAGTATATCAAAATCAGGAAGTAAATTTACGGTCTGGGCTATCTCAAGATCGTGATGGCGATTTATTAACTACAACTTGGAAACTTGATGGAAAATCTCTTCCCATCCCCCAGTTTACAGCAAGTGAAGCAAGAACGTACTTCGTAACACTTATACAAAATGATGGACGAGGATTACCTAACTCAGTAGATTCAACAATACTTAAAATCAATCCTGTAAAAGTACCAGAAATTAACCCCGTGTATCCAAAGAAGATTGCTGTGGGTGGAGTACTTTCTATTCCGGCGATGGGAGTCTCTGATAAATGGACTTTTGCAAACCAGAACTTTTACGAAACTACTTGGAGAGCCACTACAACTGGAAGTCAAAGCTTTAATTTAGCATGGACTCCACTAGGTATGGAATTGAGTAGAAAATCATTCCAAATTACAGTCGTAGAGCCCCTAAAATTTACAGAACCTGCAACCCCTAAGATACTCGAATGGAATCCTGTTAATCCTACTGCTGTACTTAAAGTTCCTGCCGTTAATAGACCATTAACAGACGTTCAGATTATATGGAAACAGGCAGGACAAGAAATTGGGCGTGGTTCGCAAATTAGTCCAAAATTAATTAGAGGTCAGAATAGATTTACCATTGAAGTAACAGATTTGAAAGTTTCGCAATCAAAACTAGTTTCAATAGACCTGATTGTGACTACCCAGTAAATGGTTATAGAAGGTATTGCAATTCTTTCATTTCACTTAAAAAGATGGTAGTTTTTGACAGTTATTTAATCATCTAAATCGGTTTCTTTTGAAAATCGTAATTATTGGTGCTGGGGAAATTGGATACGATCTTGCCAGTGTATTATCTAAAGAAAAGCACGACGTAACCGTAATTGATCGTCAAAAAGAATGTTTGTCAAGAGTGATTGATTCACTCGATGTGCTCACTTTAGAAGGGAATGCCACCTCCGGTAAAGATTTAGTAAAAGCTGGGGTCTCACAAGCAGATATCGTTATTGCGGTTACAAGCATTGACGAAGTAAATATGATTGCAGCAATGATGAGTAAAAGGCTTGGTTCAAAAATGGTCATTGCTCGGGTTAGAAACGAAGAATTTTCTCAAGTAAACGCCCCAATTTCAGCTAACGACCTTGGCATTGATGTAATGATTCATCCAGAACTAAGTGCTGCGCATGAAATCGCTCAACTCCTTAGAAGATCTGCAGCAAGTGATGTAATCAACCTTGCTGAAGATAAAATGCAATTGATTGGAATTCGACTTGAACGAGATTCACCACTAATAGGAAAATCCTTGATCGAGTATGCCTCAAAGTATTCCGATATCACCTTTCGCGTTGTTTCAATTGGCCGAAGAGGACTTACATTGATACCTAAAGGACCTGTTAAAATGCAGGCTTTTGATCAAATTTTCGTTCTAGCTAAGACTGAAGATATCCCAAGAGTAGTTGAAACAACGGGTAAAAAAGAAACAGAACTGAATAGGATTATGATAGCTGGCGGTTCTGAAATGGGTGCAATGATTGCCCGACTTCTCTGCAATGACCAAAGTAAAAACTGGTCTATAAAACTAATCGAACCAGAATATTTCAGAGCAGAAGAACTCGCAATAGAACTTAAAAACGCAATGGTTCTACATGGCAATCCTACCGATCCCGATTTATTAGCCACTGAAGGGATTAGCGAAATGGATGCTTTCATTGCAGTCACCGATGATGAGGAATCTAATATCATATCCTGCTTAATGGCTAAGCATTTAGATGTTAAGAAAACTGTAGCCTTAGTTTCAAAGCCAGATTTTATCCCCTTAAGCCAAACCATCGGTCTTGACGCTGTTATCAACAAGAAAGTAGCTGCTTCCAACGAAATACACAGATATGTTCGTAAAGGGAGAGTAATTTCTGTAACTGAGTTAAGAGGTATTAAAGCTGAAGTAATTGAGTTACAGGCTTCTCCAAAATCAAAAATTATTGGAAAAGAAATTCAAAATTTGAAACTTCCCGATGGCTGTGTTATTGGGGGAGTTCTATGTTCTGGCTCTGTAGAAATTGCTACTGGTAAAACGATTATTCAAGCTAATGATCGAGTAATGGTATTCTGTTTACCTGAAGCCATTGATCGTATTACCAATCTTTTTCAGTAATGAGACGTTCAATCAACTCATTAAACCGTCCAAGAATCGACTTTCTGGTTGTACTCGGGATTCTGGGATCATTTATTTTCTTTTTAGGATTTGCGCTACTTTTACCGCTAGTTATTGATCTAATCTATCAGGAAGAAACCTGGGATGCCTGGCTTCTATCTGCTGGAATTGCCTTCGGTGTTGGCGGAGCTCTTTGGTATTTCTTTAAACCCCAAAATGAAGTCCGAATTAGAGAAGGCTTTTTAGTTGTAAGTTTAACTTGGCTACTTCTTTCTTTTGTAGGAGCTCTCCCCTTCATCATCTCTGGAATTCTACCAAGTTATACCGATGCCGTTTTTGAAACCATGAGCGGACTTTCTACTACGGGATCAACGATTCTTGGAGGAATTACAAGCGATGGCTTTGCAAATCCTCAAATTGAAGAACTACCCCGAAGTTTTCTGTTTTGGCGTTCGCTTTCACATTGGCTTGGTGGAATGGGAATCATCGTTTTATCATTAGCTATTCTTCCTCTTTTAGGAATTGGTGGAATGCAACTGTTTCAAGCCGAATCACCTGGACCAACAACTGATAAACTAACACCTCGAGTTCAAGAGACAGCAAAATTACTTTGGGTAGTATATTTAGCATTCACTGCTGTTGAATTTCTTTTACTTTGGGTTCATCCCTCAATGGACTGGTTCGATGCATTAAATCATTCTTTTGCTACGCTTGCCACTGGTGGTTTTTCAACAAAAAATGCCAGTATCGCTGCCTTCGATTCGGTTTATATAGATGTAGTTATTACCCTATTCATGTTTCTAGCAGGAATAAACTTTGCGATGCATTTTCGACTTCTGAAAGGAGATCATAAAAGCTTCCTCAATAACAGGGAAACTCGATTCTATACCTTAGTTACTCTAATCGGGATAATTGGGATTACCTTAACTCTATGGCACTTTGACCATAGACCATTCCTTGAAGCACTTCGATATGGTGCATTCCAAGTTGTTGCTATAGTAACAACTACTGGTTTCGGAACCGAAGATTATACGCAATGGTATTCATTTGCAGCGTTCTTTCTTCTCCTCTTTTTCTTTTCTGGTGGTAGTGCAGGATCAACTGGTGGTGGTATTAAAATGATTCGCTGGATGATACTTATTAGAAATACCGGTAGAGAAATCAAACAAATCATTCACCCTAAAGCTATTCTTCCAGTTAGAATTGGTGGTCAAGCAATTGATGGCAATATTCAACGAACCGTTCTTAGTTTCTTTATCCTCTATATTTTCATTTTTGTATTAGGAGCATTTGCAATAAGTCTCTTTGGCTATGATTTAATTTCTTCTCTTGGGGCAAGTATTACTGCTTTAGGTAACATTGGTCCTGGTTGGGGCGAGTTTAGCCCCGTAGACAGCTTTGCAAAGCTCCCATACTTAGCTAAATGGATTCTCATTCTTTTAATGATGATTGGTCGTCTCGAAATTTTTACGGTCCTCATCATCTTCTCTCCTAGCTTTTGGAAGCAGTAATCTTAATTAGGACGATATTTAATTATCTGGAGAGAGCCAGTACTTATCGACTCAAAATTTGTGCACATAAGTTCAATTTCAACATATTTCCAGGTATATGATAGATTTGATATGTGAGACTTTATAACTGTTTTTGAAAAAACTTTTTCCTCACCTGGTTGAATAATGACCGTTGATTCTATAGAATCATCAACTTGAGGGGATTCAAAGTCTATTGAATTTTTATGTTCGTCTCCATATAACCGAATCCACATTCTTTGAGAAGAAGGGAAATTTAGTGTTATTGGTTGATCTCCCCAGTTTTTAACTGCTAGTTTAAAAGTATAATCAGGCCGACTACTACTATCATTATTCCCAGCTAGTATATGAGCAAATATAGGAATAGAAGGGTCAAAAATATCTATAACACCCCAACTACTCGAAAATCCTCCAGAAAACATATTCAAATTAATCCTATAACGCCCAATTTCAAGAGGAATTTCCCCTTCATTAGTTTTTACCATTTGATCCCAAACCGTTTCAATTATTTTAGTTTCACCTGGATTAAATAAAATTTTTGAAGGCTCCCCTATTTCACGGTCATCAAAATCTGGGTTTAAAAAGTAAAAGCTTGGAGTATTTTGTTTATATAATTGGAAATAAGTCTGTACTTCCCCTCTAAAATAAAGCCCTCTATTTTTTGAAGTTGGGTTATGAATCGTATAGATCATTTTAATTGGCTCACCCAAAGCATATGAATCAGAGTCGATGGTGAATTCTCCCGTTAATCCCTTCCATGGAATTTGATTTTCATAAACATTGTCATAGAGAGTATCCAAAATATCTACAAGTTCTTTCATCTCTACAAAACTACTATCAGATCCATAAAATAATGAACAGCCACTCGAAGTATAACTACTTACAATATCATGATTACTTAACTCAATTTCGTAATAAACATCATCAGAACAACGATTAACCACCGTATCAGGAAGTGATTCACTGATATCTACGAAATTTTCGAAAGCCTCAACTAACATTCCATACCCTTCAGGAGTAAGCTGTTGCTTTAGTTCCGGATAAATACGCCTTGTAACTGGTAAAATAACAGTTCCAGTACTATCTATAATCATTTTCTTTAATAATCCGCCCGTTATTCCTCCACTTACTGTAAATTTAATCGAAGACTCATTATTGGAAATGAGTTCATTCTCTTCAGAATTAATATCTCTTGAACTAACCGTATCACAAGAGCTCATATATATTCCAAACCCACACAAAATTATTACTAGAAATAAGTGACAATTCTGTCTAATTATGGTATTTATTTTACGAATCATCACAAAAAATACAATTAATGACTCAACTTTAAAATTTTCTCTCCTAATTATATTCTTCCCTATTAGTGTAAAAAAGCGCTTTAATTATTAAAAGAAACGCTGTACGTTAAGCCATTCTTTTTGAACTATAATTTGCATCAACGCTAACTAACCAACACACTACATGGAACAGACGATCAACAAGAACAGGCTTTTTATAGCTAGCTGTTTTGCGCTTCTTACAACAGCATTTGCTTTCGGAATTCGAGCTGGAATAATGAATGATCTCGTATCAGATATGAGCATGACAGATACGGAACTTGGTTGGATCAATTTTATGGGGATTTTTGGGTTCCCAATTGCCACTCTAGTAGGTGGACCACTTTACAATACTCTAGGGCCAAAAAAAATCGGAGATATTGCTTTCTTTAGCCATATTCTAGGTATCACTTTTTCAATTCTTTCAGGAAGTTTTTATACCCTATTCTTCTCCACCTTCTTCATCAGTTTTGGTAATGGTATGGTAGAAGCAGCTTATAATCCTATGATCGCTTCTATGTACACCGAGAAACGCGCTAAAATGCTGAACCTATTCCATGTATGGTTTCCTGGTGGAATTGCCATAGGATCAATTCTTGCTTTAGTAATTGCCAATTTAGGATTTGGATGGCATGTAAAACTTGGAATTATGTACGTTCCTGCTCTTATCTATTTCTTTATGTTCCGTGGACAAACTTTCCCAGAAGCACCTAAAGAAATGACTAAGTCTACTTCCGAAAACTTTAAAGCAATACTAACCTCACCCCTTTATTGGTTGATGTTAGTATGTATGGCGTTAACTGCAACTACCGAATTAGGAACTCAATCTTGGGTAGAACGAATTCTTGCTAATTCAGGAGCTCAACCGTTATTGGTATTAGCACTGGTAACTGGAATCATGGCGGTAGGTAGAACCTTCGCTGGTCCACTAATTCACCGATTAAATATTACTGGTGTATTATTAGCTTCTGCTATTATTTCTGCTATTGCTATCTTTATGATGAGTATGGCAACAGGCGGAATGGTCTATGTTGCAGCAATACTTTTTGCAATTGGTGTATGTTACTTCTGGCCAAATATGATTTCCTTTGTAGCTGAATACACTCCTCGAACTGGAGCTTTAGGAATGTCTTTAATTGGTGGCGTAGGAATGCTAGGACTTTCAATCTTCCAGCCTATTATTGGGAGTTGGATTCAAGGACATCGTGCGGCACAATCTGAGCTTGGGCTTACAGGAGATGCTTTAGAATTAGCCGCTGGACAAGCAACCTTAGCAAATATTGCTATTATTCCGGTTATTCTCGCCGTTGTATTTGGATTCTTATTCTTCTATATGAAGAACAAGTACAAATCTGAAGATCACGCTTAAGTTTATTCTTAAACAAATTTTAAGGCAGCTTTCATACCAAAAAGTTGCCTTTTTTTATATCGAAATATTTTCGATTGGACTTTTAACATCTTTCAAGCTTTTACTAGAAACATGGGTATATATTTGAGTTGTCGAAATATGTTGATGTCCTAATAATTCTTGAATAAACCGGATGTCTGTACCATTATCCAATAAGTGAGTAGCAAACGAATGTCGAAGTGTATGAGGAGTCGCCTTTTTTTTGATATTCGCTTTTTTACGATGCCTCCTCATTAATTGCTGAACAGAGGCACTCGAATACTTCCCTCCATCTTTACCTTCAAATACATACTCTTTTGGTTTGTATTCACTTACATACCTCCTTAAAAGCTCAAGAACTTTTGGCGATAAAATAGAATAGCGATCTTTTTTTCCTTTCGCCTGATGGATACGAATTTGCATACGATCAGAATCAATATCGCTGATCTTAATATTTAAAATTTCTCCTAATCGTAAGCCAGCTGAATAGCAAAGAGTAAAAATAGCTTTGTGTTTTAGATTCGTAAACGTAGATAGGAAACGCTGAACTTCTTCTACAGAAAGCACTTCCGGAATCGAGGAAGGTTTTTTCATTTTAATATTGAAATTGAAGTCAATGGATTCAATTAGCACTTCGTGGTACAAAAACTTTACAGATGCCAGAAGTTGCTTCATCATTGAATAACTATACTTCAATTCTTTTTTAGCGTGATGAAAAAACTGTTCTAGATCAGTTGAAGTTACTTTTTTTATTTGGTTAGACTTCAGATAATCCAAAAATATATGCAGACCATTTAAATAAGAACGTAACGTATTTTCGCTATAATTCTTAAGAGTAAGATGATGTTTATACTTTGATATTAATTCGCTTTTATTCATATTAGCATCCAATTATACAGAATAACATGAATAAAACGTACACATGCAACAGGGATAACATGAATAGAGTGCCTGTTATGCCAATGTTGTGGTGCATTTGAAAAATGACAATCGAACAAATAAAATCAATCATTGACAAAGAATTGTCCGACCAAAAGGATTTAACCAATGTTTATGGTTTGGACTTGACCAAATGTCTGATTGAGCCTCGAAAAGAGAAATACAAAAGTTCAACAGACGAAAAAATAACTCTTGAATTGTGGACAGTTTTAGAAGAATCGGAAGACAGAACAGGATACAAAATTACATTTGACGAGTCTGACAAAGCATTTGGACTTGGGATTTTAACAGACAAAAATGAATTGATGGATATTGGGACTTATGGGACTTTTATGGAAACACTTAAAGGAATGTAATGAGTTTGTCTGAAGAAGAATATCTACCTTCTGAAATCTTACAAAAAGCAATTGTAAGCGGAAAAGAATATGGTTGGAAACGAACTGACTTTAAGGAAGTAGTAAACAAAGCAGTTGAAGTCGGACTTGGAGTTATTGGCGGACAAGTTCAATTCAAATTTCCAGAAGGGACTTGTGAACTTTATTGGCACAAATACGACACGACAGAAAGAAAATCAGGACAAAGTTGGAAAGACTATTGTCAGCGGACAAGAGAAGAGTGTTTCAGACAATTTGAAAAACTTCCGACCGACATCGAGTTAATAAGAGAAGGAATTCAAAGCTTTGACTTTTTGAAAGAGAAGAGTAAATCTGACACTGAACTAAGCGACTTCTTGATTTTCATTCTGTACTTCAACGACCTTGAAACTGAATTAGAAAGAAATAAAAAAACGACACCACAACATCGGCTATAGCAAATGCGGGCTGACTGCTTAAAAATGAAGATATTACAACTATATAACATTAAGTCTGGCGGACAAAGTTTCGGTTTCAAAATCCCGCACTTGCCATAGCCAGGGCCGTTAGGCGCAATGTAACAAAACCATTATCTCTTCGTCTTCCATTTAAAAACCAACTAGTAAGTTCAAATGCAAGAAAATTAATGGAACGAAAAAAAACTTGGAATACAATCTTTCTGTTTCTTGGACTCGTTGTTATTCTTACTTCGCCTTTCCATTATGCCATAGTAAATTTATATCCTTCACGAATCTATGTTGGGGCTATAATGTGGTGTCCTGCTATAGCTGCAATTATTACTTTAAAAATAAAAGGACGTAAAATTTCATCTCTAAATTGGAATTGGGGAAAATGGAAATATATCCGATTGTCTTATTTCATTCCCGCCTTATATGGTCTAATCACTTATGCATTAATCTGGATTTTCGGATTTGGAGGTTTAGCCAATAAGGAAGTAATAATAGATTGGGGAGAAGAACTCGGATTGTTCGGAATAGGAACTTTAAATCCTACTTCGATAACAATTATAGCTATTATTTTATTAGGGACTGTAGAAGTGATAAGAGCTTCAGCAACAACTTTAGGAGAAGAAATTGGGTGGAGAGGTTTTTTTATTTATGAATTGAGAAAGGTATTTTCATTTACTGGTGTATCTCTTTTTAGTGGATTTATATGGGCTGCTTGGCATTGGCCTCTGCTCGTTTACTATAGTAATAATGTTCTATTGGAATTTATAACATTCTTTATAGTAATTATTTCTATGTCATTTATTATGGCTTATTACACTTTTAAATCTAAAAGTCTATGGCCAGCAGTAATTTTTCACGCAGTAAGCAATGTATATATTCAAAAAATATTACCTGAGTTAACCATTAAAAATGAAGGAACGGAACATTGGCTTGGTGAAAACGGAATTATGTTTGCAATTGTGACTTGCGTTTTTGGAATTTACTTTTGGAGAAAAGCAATTAAAGAAAAATTATAAATAAAAAACATAGCGCGGTTTAGGCTTTTCCAAAGGTCTGTGTTTATTTATAAAGTCGCCAACTCGAAAGGTATCACATATCACCTGCCCTACGTTTCTTATACTGAACGTTAAATCCCAGAATATAAACCACTGATTTGAAATTATCTGGTTACGTAAAAAGAAGAAATGGTGTACCTTTAGGTAACAGCCATTCGCTTCGTAATATGTTGATTCGTTCTCTGGGAGCGGGAACATTTTCGATATTTTGGCAATACTGGAATCCAATCTGGGGGTTCTATCTAGGGAAATATATATTCAAACCGCTTAAACTCATCTTCCCCCAAGCATTATCCTTGGTAATAACTTTTGTCGTCTGTGGATTCATCCATGACCTAGTCATCATGGTATTGAAATGGAAATTTACCCTACTCCTAACTCCATGGTTTTTATTTATGGGTATTGGTGTGATTTTAAGTGACTACGCGAACATTGATTACTCAACATTTCCTTGGGTAGTGAGAGCTGGTATAAACATTGCTATTATATTTGGTTGCTTATTTCTTGCTTACCAAATACGAATCTAAAAAATACAGTGGAACTGCTGCTTCAATTCCCTCGGATGTGAAGCAGGAACTTCACGTAATGTGTTCCAAACGAGAATGTTTGGAACAAGATAAAATATGGATTCCTGCCTTCGCAGAAATGACGCTGAAGGAAGTTGCAAATACTATCTATTTCCCTTGAATTTCTTCACCACGTTACGATGCTCCCCGTGTTGTACCCAACTTCACTCCAACGCTTAGCATTGGAGCAAGGGCAAAGATTGTGAAAGATTAGCGTTACATAGTCTATCACACAAAATCCAGCAGGAAGATACTTTACTAAATGTGGAGTATGGTGGTGTTTATCTTATATTCATAGAATTGAATACTCATGATATCCCTTTAAACTGAACTCCAAAATGAAATCATACATTACTCTTCTAATCCTCAGTATTCTTCTTCTAAACTGTAAAACCAACTCAGAGCAAAAACCAGTATTTGAACATGATGTAAAAAGTGGACCAACACCATGGACAGATGATACCTTTGAACTTGAAGAAGACGATTTTACATTTGCTATTATTTCTGACTTAACTGGTGGAGAACGTGAAAACATTTATAGTACAGCTGTAGGCCAATTAAATCGGTTAGATCCTACGTTTGTATTAAGTGTCGGCGATTTAATCGACGGAGGTACGGAAGACACTTTACAACTAGAAAAAGAGTGGAACTCGTTCGATGTTAGGACTTCTAAACTAAATATGCCGTTTTTTCATCTTGGTGGAAACCATGACCTAACCAATCCCTTAATGCGTAAATTTTGGGAGAAAAGGTTTGGCCCTCGTTATTATCATTTTGTTTATGAAAATGTACTGTTTTTAATGATGGACTCTGAAGACTACGAAGAGAAACGCATGTTAGAAATCTATTATGCCAGAGCTAAAGCTTTACAAATAGATAATGGAGAAATTGAAGGAGTGTATGAAGAATCAGAGTATTATAGTATGCCTGAACGTAGAATTGGAGGTATGAGTAACGATCAGTTTAATTATTATAAAGCTGTTCTTGAAAAATACCCTACTGTAAAATGGACATTTTTGCTTATGCATAAGCCACTTTGGATGCGCGAAGATGACAAAGGATTAGGGAAGCTTGAAATGCTACTAGCTGACAGACCATATACTGTAATCAATGGGCACTTTCATTCGTTTTCACATCGCATAAGACATGGTAGAGATTATACAATGTTAGGAACTACTGGTGGCGCTCAAGTAGCGGCAGACTCGATGGCTTTTGACCATGTTACTTTGGTGAGAATGGCAGAGAAGCCTATTGTTACACATTTAAAAATGGACGGGATTTTAGATGAAACAGGGATAGTTGCTGTTGTATCGGATAGCTTGATTTTTTTAGAAACGAACAACTAGCTTCTTTACTTAAACTCGTTCCTTAATTCTTTTTTGGAGCATCCTCTGGTTCTGTAGCTCTCAGCCTGTTTGCTACGGAATGCTGAATTGGAGGCTCCTGCTTCTAATACTCAATATCTAACCGTAGAATTGATCCCCAAAATGTTCACCTGGAGTAATGTCGGTTACGCTCTTTTAAGGTTATGGGCATCCGGAGTTTCCAGATTGAATTCACAAGCAGAAGTTTATAAACTAGATAAAATTTCTAGTTTATAAATAAAATTTATTTTCCCTTTACTATTTCAGTATCCCACCATTCAAGAATTTCTCCAACAGATTTAGATCCTTGTTTTAATGATGACACTCTTTGTAAAAAGGCACTTTTTCTTTCATCGTCTTGAAAATACCAATTTGCGCTCATTTCATTTCTTCCATATGATATTGTAACTCCAATAGCTGATCCTTGATCAATTACTACAAAATCTTTGCTTACATCTGCTGGGAATTGAAAGTTCTTATCCTCTCCATCTATGTAAACGTAAGATTTTATCCTTTCGAGTTTTGAAAACGCCCTTAGAATTTCAATACTTCTACTATCTATATTTTCTCGTGAATCGAAAACGAACACTCTTTCAATTAATGACGCTTTAGATTGTTCAGCAGCTTTGATCATATTCCTCATAAGCGCTTCATCCCATTCTGTCAAATAATCTTTAATAGTTGTAGAAAATATATTTGACTCAGCGTTCTCATATAAATCAAGTAGTACTTGAGAATAGCGTCCTGATGGTACTCTTAATTGCCCATTTCGCCAATCTCGGGTTTTGATTAGAAAATTTCCAATCTCTGATATTATTTCATCTTTAAAAACTTTAACTTCAAATTTATCAGATATATCTAGGTTTTCAATTATTTCATTAAGTTTATCATTAGAACTTTCTGGGATATTTGTAGATAGATTAGGAATAACTCTACTTGGCTGTTTACGATCAATAAATATTCCAATTACAATAACTGCAAGAAACAAAAGCATTGCCACAGGGTACCAACCTTTAAATGATGTTTCAAAGTCGGTTGCAATAGCTGTCAAAATAGTTGCTTCAGCTACAAGTACAATCAACCCCAGAAGTTTAAGCCAATCGCTTAAAGAGGATAATATTCCCATTCTTTCCTTTTTCATATCTCTAAAAAATTAAATGAATACTATATAAATAGTTTATTTGTTAATAATTAACATTATTTCATTAGATATTCAATAGAGATAAATTGATTAATTTCAAGTACTATTCAGCTTGAAATAATTAATATTTTTAAAAAATATTTTATTAGTTATCCATTTCACCTCGTTCCATAGCTTTCAGCCTGTTTGCTACGGAATGCTGAATTGGAGGCTCCAGCTTTCATTCAGTTTCGTCTCAACAAGTAAATGAACGAAATTAAGGTTGAATCAATTGACTTAAATGCTGAATAAATTCATTCATTTCTAAAGTCGAAGCATTCAAACTAAATGAACATTCTACTTACTGGTGCCACAGGTTATATTGGTAAACGAATTCTTCCCTTATTAGTGAATATGGGTCATCATGTAGTATGCTGCGTCAGAGATAAATCTAGATTTAACCCACCTTCTTCCTTAAAAGGAAATATTTCTGTGATAGAAATCGATCTATTGGAAGAATCTTCTCTATCAAAAATTCCTACTGATATTGATATCGCTTACTATTTAGTGCACTCGATGTCTTCATCCGAGAATTATAGAATATTAGAACAGAAATCTGCTATTAATTTTCGAGAGGTTCTTTCAAAGACGAAAGTAAATCAAGTCATTTACTTGAGTGGTATTGTAAACGAATCAAATTTATCTAAGCATCTTGAATCCAGAAAAAAAGTTGAAGAAGAGTTAAATAAAGGCAATTACAATTTTACGTGTTTGAGAGCTGGAATAATAATTGGTTCAGGCAGTGCCTCATTTGAAATAATGCGTGATTTAGTTGAAAAATTACCGGTAATGATTGCACCAAAATGGCTGTTAACAAGGTGTCAACCTATCGGTATATCTGATGTTCTGAAGTTTTTAATAAATTGTATTTCCGTTGAAGAAACTTATAACAAAAACTTTGATATAGGTTGTTATGACGTTTTCACCTATAAAGAAATGCTACTGGAACTAGCCAGAGTTAGAAATTTAACCAGAAAAATCTGGACGATTCCTGTAATGTCTCCAAACCTTTCTTCCTATTGGCTCTATTTTGTTACTTCAACATCGTATAAATTAGCCCGATCTTTAGTTAGTAGCATGAAAGTTGAGGTAGTTTGTCGGGATAATGAAATCAATCAGATTTTGGGGATTGAACCGATTTCATATACAGAAGCTTTAGTTCGGGCATTTGACAAAATTGAAAACAATGAAATAGTCTCAAGTTGGAAGGACTCTTACTCTAGTAGTGGTATTACGATCGATCTTTCAGAGTTCGTTAACGTTCCTGAATATGGATGTTTCAAAGATAAACGAACAAGAAAAATGGAAAGCAGGAATACTACAGTCGAAAAAATTTGGCGCATTGGCGGTAAAAACGGATGGTATTTCGGAACCTGGCTCTGGAAAATACGTGGATTTTTAGACAAACTGGTTGGAGGGGTTGGTTTGCGGAGAGGTCGCACCAATCAAAACACAATTTTTGCAGGCGATTCATTAGACTTTTGGCGTGTACTTTATGCAAACAAACAGGAAGGTCGTTTATTACTTTTTGCGGAAATGAAACTTCCTGGTGACGCATGGCTTGAGTTTAGAATAGAAGGAGGTAATCTGATTCAAACTGCTACTTTCAGACCATTAGGTCTTTCTGGCCGCTTATATTGGTTTGCAGTCCTCCCATTTCATGGAATTATTTTTGAAGGATTATTGAACAAGCTTTCACAATCCGATAAGTAAGTCAGTTTAATTAACTAGTCTCGACTTTTACCATCTCTCCAAAATCCTCACTTGGGAGACCCAAAATCTCAGCTATTTTAGTAAAAAAACTTAAACTCATTCCGTAGCTCTGCTGCGGAATACCCGTATGGAAGCTCTTGCTTCCAGTATTAATAGTACATCCATTGTTTAACTCTGGATTCCAGCCTCCACAGGAATGACGTCGTGGAAGTTACAAATACTATCTAATTCCCTTGGGTTTTTTAAATCTATGTCGTGCATTAATGCTGTCTTTTCCAACATATTCCATGCCTGGCAAGTAGCAGCTTTACCAGGAATGGAATATGTTGATGTTTCTATTATATTCTTAGTCATGATTGCAGTGCGTGATACTCTTATGTTGAAGTTGAATTCGCTCCACTCTTCATCTCCAACATGCTGGGCTAAGTTCATAAGTTGCGATCCCAACCCTCACTAAATTCAATGTATAAAACCACTAAACTTAGCACGGAAAATAAGAAGAACCCAATGAACGATAATAAAAAGAGTGAAACTCCAATTTTCCAAAGAATGGTTGATATTGGGACTATTAAGGAATTTTCTATTACTGAAATTAGGTATCTGCGAGTAACAAACATTGCCTCTATTCTAGGTGCTATATTTATGGTAATTTGGATGATAATTGCCATTTTACTTACAAACGCATCAATTATTTATGGAAGCAATGGGTTTATGGGATTGATGTTTCTCCTTGTGTTACTATTTAATGGGAAAGGTTGGCGGGTACTTGCTTCAATGTGGCTTAATATTTCATCATATATTGGAGTTCTTTTATTTCTTTATTTACTAGGATACTCTTCAGGCGTTGCAGTCATTTATTTCTTAATCATCATAATGCCTTACATGACTTTCCCCCGTAAGGCGAGAAAATCAGCCCATGGTATCAGTTTACTTGCCTGCTTGACATTAATTGTTACCGTTTTGCTTCAATCAAAGATAAATGCTCATTATGATATATTGGACCCATATTTATTACAAGTAGTAAATATTAGTATAACCGGATTCATTAGTCTCACACTTGTATGGAGTTTGTCTGTCATGATTGATAGATCAGAGGAATCCTTAATGGCTGAGCAGAAAAAATCAGATGACCTTCTGCACAATATCCTACCTGCAAACATCATAAAAGACTTGAAAGAAAGTGGTAAGACAATTCCTAAAAGGCACAAGAATGTAACCATTTTGTTTACTGACTTTGAGGGTTTTACTGAGCTAGTAGCATCCATCCCAGCAATCACTTTGGTCAATGAACTCAATGACATTTTTGGTAGATTTGATGAAATTATGGAGGAAACGGAAGTAGAAAAGATTGAAACAATTGGTGATGCATATATGGCTGCATGTGGCCTTGAAGAAAAGGTTACTAATCATGCTGTTAAATGCATCAGGGCAGCACAAAAGATGTTAACCTTCCTAGAGGAGAGAAATAAGAGCCATGAAATAATATGGAGGATGAGAGTTGGGATACATTCCGGAACTATAGTGGCTGGTGTTGTAGGCAAAAAGAAGTTTGCATACGATCTTTTCGGTGACACGATAAATACCGCTAGTAGGATAGAATCCGCGGGTGAAGCTGATAAAATCAATATCTCTTCATCTACTTACGAACTAGTTAAGAACGATTTTGCATGTCTTTCTCGTGGAAAGATATTTGCAAAGGGAAAAGGAGAATTGGATATGTATTTTGTAAAATAAACTGTAGCTAACAAAACCTATACGCAATGCCCTTCGGGACACTGCGCATATCCAAATCGTTGGAGAAGAAAAGCCCAGCGAAGTTGAATATTGACAGACAACACAAAAGAGAATAATAACGAATGAATTGGATACTATTAATAATTGCCGGACTATTTGAAGTGGCTTTTACATCTTGTCTTGGAAAAGCTAAAGAATCAACAGGAATTGAAACAACTTATTGGTACATAGGATTCTTGATTAGTTTAGGAATAAGTATGTTTCTGCTTATAAAAGTGACTCAACAACTACCGATAGGAACTGCATATGCGGTTTGGACAGGAATTGGAGCTGTAGGAACAGTTTTGATTGGAATTCTGTTTTTTAAAGAACCAGCGACATTTTGGCGACTATTTTTCATTATGACGTTAATTACATCAATTATCGGACTGAAAGTAGTTTCACATTAATCTGACTTTGAAAAACAAGAAGCACATACCGCCAACAATGTATATAAAAATAGACTCTATAGTAGTATAATAAGGGCTTTCAGCTTGTTTCAAACTATGTGTTTAACTGAAAGGTTAGTTCTTCGAAATCGCTTACTTTTCATAACCAAACCATTGGAAAAGAATTCGCTCCGCTCTTCTTCCCCAACGATTTCGTGCTAATTTCAACGTTCTGTAGCAAGTCATTCCAACCATAACTAAATTAAATGTATAAAACCACTAAACTTAGAACGGAAACCTTCTATCACATTAAAAATCAAGAATAGAATGATATTAAAAAGAGAGAAGTTTGAATATCAAAAAAAAACCTTGATTGAACGAGTTATTATAAATCCGCCGTATACATATGAAGCTATATTCCAGAATGAGGGATGCTTTATCTATGTAAAAGGAGCAGACAGTAAGTTTTTATCTTCCGAAAACAACCTTAAGCTAAGCGAAAACCAAGCAGTCTTATTGAATTGTGGATCCTACTTTGTAGAATGGCTTAAAAATTCAAATAACACTATTGAAGTCATTGCTTTTCATTTGTACCCTCAAATTTTAAAGAAAATATATCTCCAAGAATTACCTAAATCACTAATAATAAAAAATAGAAAAACTCAAATTAAGAAAATTGTTCCTGACCATACCATCTCCAAATTTATAGACTCTCTCAATTTTTATTTTCAGAATCCCGAATTGGTTAATGAGGACTTATTAGAATTAAAAATTAAAGAACTTATTTTATTATTAGTTCAAACTAAAAACTCCGAATCAATATTGGAGATTATTTCTGACTTGTATTCGCCAAATGTTGTGAGTATAAAAAAAGTTATACAACTTCATTTATATGAAAACCTATCTGTTGAAGAATTGGCAAAATTATGTAACCTGAGTCTCTCTTCTTTTAAAAGACAATTCAAGACTATTTTTCAAGATAGTCCTATCAATTATATCAATCATAAAAGAATTGAGAAAGCTAAAGAACTTCTGAAAGTATCAGATTATGCAATTAGCGAGATTTCATTTCATATTGGCATTCATGACCCACAATATTTCACCCGTTTTTTCAAAAAAAATGTAGGGGTGACACCCTCCTCCTTCAGAAAGAACCTAAGCTAAATATCCTAATTACTGGACTCATTCTCCTTTTTATCTGATTTGATTTCATAGATATTTGCATTTCTTAAACAATTTTACAAAATGAAAAAAGCAAATAGAATTATAACTGGAATTCTTGGAATATCAATGTTTATGTTTGGAGCACTAAAATTTATAAACCCATTCAAAGGCTGGTATTCAACACAAATAATAAAAAGTGAATTACCTTTTCCAACTCTTTCCTTTTGGAGTGGGCAAATAGGAGAAATGCTTATAGGATTATCACTACTTTATATTTTGTTTATCCGCACTAAAATTTCAAAAAGGAATTTTAATAGAATTTTCACATTAAGTAATATAAGTATAGTAGTACTGATGATTGTAGCCTTTTATGTACATCTTCATCCAAATGTACCAGCAGAAATCTTACCTTTGAAAATTAGTCATCCTTACATTCCTGGAATCTTTTTACTTTTAGCAATCTTAAATCTCTACCTGAAAAACGACAAAATGGATGGCAACTTCTATTAAGCGTAAGCTAATATTAAAGAAAACGCATCCGAAAGTGCTTATTATCTGCCCTACGTTTCTTATACTGAACGTTGGAGAACAATTCTCTTATCACTAAAAAAGATTAGTTTATTTTTAGTCTATGTATCTCACCGCAATTATGAAGAGTCTTTTTCAATATATACTGTTAGTAACTTTTCTTTTTTGTCTTGGCTGCAATACCACAAACGATCTGGATTTGTTAGAATTAGACAACACTTTACCACTAGTTCATATTTCAACACTTGGAAACAAGATTCTGGATGAGCCAAAGATTGATGCCTTTTTAGAAATTACGGTTAACAACACAATAGCATTCTCAGGAAAAATTGCTATAGAAATTCGAGGTTCCTCTTCTCAACAATTTCCTAAAAAATCTTACAGTATAGAAACTAGAAATGATGAAAATGCTGATTTGGATGTTTCTCTTCTAGGTTTACCAGAAGAAGAGGATTGGATTCTACATGGTCCTTTTAGTGATAAAACACTTATTAGAAATAAGTTCATGTACGATTTATCTAGAAGTATCGGAAACTATGCAAGCCGTACTGTCTTTGTTGAATTATCCATTAATGAAGAGAATAAAGGCCTTTATATACTGATGGAAAAACTGAAACGTGACAAAAATCGAATTGATATTAATAAGCTCAATCCAGGTGAGAACACTGGTGAAGATGTAACCGGAGGATATATCTTAAAAATTGATCGGGCTGTTGAAAATAACCCAGATGCATCTTTTAAATCTTCTTATCCTCCACCTTTTGCAACAAGAGGTCAACAAGTTCACTTTGTTTTTGAAGAGCCTTCACCAGAAGAAATCACAACCGAACAACGGGATTATATAAGCGATTATGTTGCAAGCTTCGAAGACGCTTTACATTCCGAAAACTTTAAAGACCCTGTTTCAGGATATCTTTCCTATATAGATATTTCCAGTTTTATCGACTTCTTTATCTTTAATGAGCTTGCTAATAATGTCGATTCTTATCGATTGAGTTCATATATGACAAAAGACAAAAATGAGAAACTTAAAATGGGTCCGATTTGGGACTTTAACTATGCTCTTGGTAATGTTGATTTTTGCAACGCTGGATCTACTGATATTTGGGCATACACCTTTAATGAACGATGTGGAAATCATAATCAGCAGGTTCCCTTTTGGTGGAGTCGATTTATGGAAGACCCTATTTTCGTACATAAAATAAAAGAACGTTGGTCAGAGTTAAGAAGTACTTCCTTTTCTGAATCAAATTTCAATGAGATGATTGATAATTATACAGCGCTACTAAATACCACAAAAGGCGAACAAAGAAATTTCGAAGTATGGGATATTTTAGGCACTGATATCCATCCAAATAATTTTGTTGGAGAAACTCATTCGGAAGAAATTGAGTATTTGAAAAGTTGGCTAGCTAGTCGTTTGAACTGGTTAGACGGTTCAATACAAAACCTTTAGATCAAGTAAATGTGACCACTTGTACAAAGTAAAGCTAATTGTTCAAATGAATAGAGCTACTGAAACTTTATACATCAATTAAGCAGAAATTGCACTCTCTACACTAGCTTTCATTTTAGAAATACCTAGTTTGCAAGCTTCTAAAGCATCCATAGCCCAAATATCTTCATTAAATATCTCCAAAGAAAGCACGATAGGAACACCTTTGCTATTTAATGATTTCAAAATATCCTTCATCGGTGCATCTCCATCACCTGGTAAAACTCTCATCGAATCAGTTAACTCTGATTTTGCGATACTACCTGGGTAATCATTGATATGAAACATCTGAATGTTGTTTCCATTGATCAATTCTAGTGCTTCAAAAGGAGAGCCCCCTCTTCGTAAATGATACACGTCTGGTAAAATAACTGCTTCCGAATTTCCAGATTCAGCAGCAACAAAAAGAGTTTCTCCAAAAAGATGAAGGTTGTTAGAAAATCCCCAAAGTTCTAGTTGAGGAAGAACTCCCATTTCCTTTCCTAAATCGCATAATTCTCTAAACCTTTTTGCAGCATTTTTTAAATCTAAAATAGAACCGTTGGTAGCTCCTGAAGGTGGCGCAGCGATTCGTTTACATCCTATTTGAGCTAGTAAATCCATTTCATATTTCATCTGTTCCATTGCTTTCTTACGCTGCATATCATCGTCAACAATCCACGAAGCAAAACCAATTGAGTCTTCAATAGTAAGTCCTAAGCCTTCTGCTTTCTTTCTTATATCAGAAGTTTTCCCACCATTATCTAAGTAAGTTTGTAGAGTACGCATCCAAATTTCTATCCCACTAAATCCTGCTTCTGCGGCAACTTCCATTTCACCCATTAAACCTAAATTTTGGTTTCGTATGGTGCTTGTATTTAAACAATAAGAAAAATTATGAGTTTCATTTATTTGGGGACCTTTCATTCCAGCTAAATATTTAGCACCTCCAAGAGCAATAGCTGCTCCAGTAGCAAATGCAGATTTAATTAGATTTCTTCTATTCATAAATAATGGAGAGGTTTAAAACTTAATCCAGTCTCTATCTTCCAATAGTTGAATAAGTGCTGGAAGGAATGTAACTGAAGTTAGCAAGGTCATACCGATTCCAATTACAGCCATGATACCAAGAGATTGTAAACCAGGGTGAGAAACAAATAATAACCCCGCAAAACCAAGCATTGTTGTTATCGAACCCATGGTAATATGTTGCCCCGTACTAGATAAAACAGCCCACATACTATTTTTCCCTTCATCACGATAACGATGAGCTAAATGCACTCCACTGTCCTCTCCTATTCCTAAAATGGCTGGGAGAACCACTAAATTATAGAAATTGAATTGAAGATCGAACATCATCATTATACCAAATAGCCATAGTAGACCCACTGCCAACGGAAGTAGTGCAATCACAGACCATCGGAAAGATCGAAATGTGAAAAGCATGAATAAGTAAATAATAATGAATGTGGCTCCTACCATATATGGACTTTCTGTTCTCATCAAATCGAGCATAGAAGCTGCTACAATACTTGTACTTGCTGCGTGGTAGGTTTTACCATTACCGAGTGTTATTTCCCCAACATCATCTTTAAATGCTATAGAAAGTCGACCATCTGATAATCCAACAGATGGGTACACAATTACGAAACGACCTACTTCACCATCTTTAGTCACAAACCTTGATTTTAGATAATCTGGGATTTGTTCTATTGTAAGTGGTTCTGTTGTTTTTGAAGCTCTTCGAAGTTTATCTAACTCTTCATCTTGCTTTCCAATGATAAATGGATCTTTCAATAATTCTCTAACATTAGCAATAGCTTCAAGTTTGGCTTCTTCTTGTTCTTTTGAAGTTGGAAACCGCTCTTGTAAAGATTCTATACTTTGTATTGTTGGTGATAAAGTATCTTGTTCTGATTTTTCCCTTAAAGCTTTCATAAGTGCTTCAACTTCCTCGTCTGAATCGGCAATAATATAAGCTGGATTTCTCTTACTTGACTCTCCAACTTGACCAGCTACTCTTCTAAATTCTTCATAGTTAGGAAACTTAGGTTCTAGTTTTCCAAAGTCATATTGAAAACTCAAATTCCCGCTAAAAGCAATAACTAATCCAGAAAGTACTATTCCTACAATTACAATAGTTCGTGCAAATGGATATCGTTTTTGAGAAACATTATGAAAGTCTTCATCATGACTGAATAGAATCAAGTTATAACGCTCAAAAACAACCAGTAACGACGGTAAAACATATAACATGGCGAACAATGCTAAAATAATACCTGTGCCAGATATAAAACCAAATTCAGAGAATCCACGGAAATCTGCGAACATAAGTACATATAAAGCACAAGCAGTAGTAAATGCGCTAACAAGAATAGCTTCACCTGTTTTCTCATTGGTTGCATAAATCGCTTCTTCCACATTCATGCCGCTAGACCTTAACTCTATATATCGAGCGTAGTAATGAATTCCGTAATCAATCCCCAAACCAAATAGTATAACAAACAATACGGAGGTCATTGTGTTAAGCATCCCTAAATAGAAATAGGTAAGTCCAAATGTCCATAACAAGCTTATAATAAGAGGAAGCCCTATTATTAATACAGGGATTGGCATTCTAAAAATATGACTCCAAACAGTATACCCTTCCATATTATTCTTCCCTCTTCTAAAATGAAGATATTTTTTTAAGAAGAAGTAGAACATGACCAATAAAATCACGCTACTTATACCTGAAGCAAAACTTCCTATTACATCTTTCATAATAGATGTTAATTCTTCGAGATGACGTTTTAAGCGCCCTCCAAACTGCACTTCCATATCTGGATGAAACGAAGCCGGATTCAATGCGGTGATTAATGAATCATACGTAGCGAACATATCTTCAAGATATTTAATATCGCTTTTTGATCCAGTTGGAAAGAATTTCAACACCATAATTGTGCTGTCGTTATTTATAGGATATTCAGGTGGAACTAAGGTTTCATAACTGTCTTTAAATCCATCTGCTCGATTATCTTCTTGTTCCTCATCTTCCCCGAGATCAAAATAAAATGGGTTTGCCTCTATTTTTGCTTGTTCAATCTCATCTTCCAACCATTCTGTAATGTCATTGAGTTCTTGGTTACTCGCTAAATAAAGAGCATTGTCTTTCAGTATATCTGTATTCTTTCTGTATTCGGCTCTTTTGAAATAGACATCTTTATACCGAGAATAATATAAGCCTAGTGTTTTAGGAATCAGTGCTTCTGCAAAAGCTTTGTTAGCTTCGAAACTTGGTGATTTAATAGCAACCTGCATTTCAGTTTCTCCACCAACTGTCTCTTGTAATCTTTCAAGAGCAAGTACATTTGGATTATCGGCAGGTAACAGATTTGCAATATCTGTATCGACTTTAAGATTAGAAGCGTAATACCCACTTACTAATGCCAATACGAAACAGAAAGATATTACCAGAAATGGATATTCAATATTTAATTTTAGTAGAGGTTTAAAAAGCCCCAGAAGTTTTTTCATGAAATGAAATCGCCAAGTTTTTAAGGAGAATAAAGGTAAGAAATAACTAGTTAATTATTAGATATGGATTTTAACATGAAATTATCATAATCCGCTTTGGCATTTCTATCTGTATTATTTCCATCACTCAAAATAAGTATCCCAATTGGCGTATTAGGAGGATTATCACCAAACAATCTTTTATAGTCTTCTACAATATTTCTTTGAAAGTGTTGCCAATTCCCAACTCCGTCATAGCCAGATCCCATTACAATAATCTTTTGGTTCCCGAAAAATTTTGATAACTCTTTCCCTTTTGGTAATGAAGAGCTCCAAGTGTATCTGATCGATTTAGGCACTTTTTTAAACATTACTCTACCTAAATCAAAAACTACATATATACTTGCGGCTGAATCGTTTGCGTCGTCTTTATCTTCATTTCCTCCTTCAGGGATTTCCAAAATTCTCCAATCCCAGCTTAGCATTGGAGTTTCGTAAATATCTAGTTCTTTTTTATTCAACAAAGGAAAACTCATATGCTTTCCTCTTTTACCATTAAAACGGAGAAACTTATTATTATTTTCTTCCATTATGGTATAGTTATAAGTCATTCTCAGATCCTGATCAAAATTTGTAGTTTGTAACTCTCCCTTTTGATTAAACCAATTACTGGGTAAGCTTCCAATTTGTTCTGACTCAAAATCTTCGATCACAAATTTTAACGGTGATTGCGCGTCAATAGATCTTGGAATAAGTACCAAAAAGCACCCAACTAAAAATATGATTAATTTTATCACTCTATCTCTTTTTGAATATGTTTGAATAATTTAAAAGCTTGTTTATCCCAATTTGCTTCTAATAATACTTGTTGAAGTCCATTTTTACCCATTTCGTTTGCTTTCTTAGTATTGTTGAATAAAAATTCTATTTTTTCGGTTAGTTCTTCAACATTATCTTCTGATACTATAAACCCAGTTACCCCATCTATTATTGCAGATGGAATTCCTCCAGAATCAGATCCAACGACGGGTTTCTTACAAGCATTCGCTTCTAAAAAGACAATCCCAAATCCCTCTACATCTGGTAAAATTGTACGAGAAGGCAAAACGAATACATCACAAGCATTATAAACCACATTCAAATCTTTATATGGAATTTTGCCTAAAAATTTTATAGAGTTTTCAAGTTTTAAAGAAATGACTAGACTTTCTAAATCTTGTTTCTGATCTCCTTCACCCCCAATCAAAAAAGTAGCAGTTGGAATATGTTCACTTATTCTTGAAAATGCTTGAATTGCTACATCAATCCCCTTTCTTTCTACTAGCCTTGTTATTGTTAGTAATACGGGACCATCAAATTGGAACTCTTTTGGAAGCTTATCTTTTTTAATCGGAAAAAAATGATTTGGGTTCGTTCCATTAGTAATTATCGTAATTCTTTCTTCTGGAATATTTATATCCAACAATAACGATTTTGTATACTCACTTACAGGAAAAAAATGATCTACTTTATTCAAAAGTTTAATCATTTTATTATGATACCACTTTCCAAATATACCATTTCCATAAGGATTATAGAGTAATTCTCTAGCATGACACGCAACAAATACTTTTTCTATCAATCCTTTATCTTTTGCTTTTATAGCATCAGGAACTGTCTGCCACTGAGCATGGAACGTAGCATCAATTTTTCCATGAGTTTTACTAATGAGTTTTAATCCTTTATTAACTTTTCGGTATAATAAATTATTACTCGAATTCATACGATATACAGGGAAAGGTAGATGATTATCATCCGCATTTTTTTTCTTTGGACACATCACAAAGAATTCGTCGCACAATTCAGACAAGCGTTTGCTTAATTCTAAGGAATATGTTTGAATCCCCCCTATTTCGGGAATAAAATCCTGTGTAATAAATGCTAACTTCATTCCGTGATTTAAATAAGTACTTCCAACTAGTAACCTAATTATTTTCTAAATTAGAGCATGCAATTTACTAACATTAAAGCCAAGATTTCGGAGTTTTTTAATTCGAAAAGCGGAAAGTTACTTTTAACATGGTTACAACGCTTTATTACTCTCGGAGTTATTATTTGGCTGGGGCTAGAGCTCTCAAAAGTAGGTTGGGGAAATGTTTGGAAATCTCTTCCAACTCAACCTTTGTTCTATCTCATTTTTATTCTGTTTTTCTTTCAACTACCTATTATGGAAGCTATTGTATATAAAATTACATGGCCAATTAGTGTTTTCAAATCTATTCCAGCTTTTCTTCAAAAAAGGGTCTATAACAAAGAAGTTTTTGGTTATTCTGGTGAAGTTTTTCTTTTATTTTGGGCTAAATCTGTAGTAGGGTTAAAAGGCAAAGAAGCCTTTAAAACTATTAAGGATAATAATATTATTTCATCGGTAGCGTCCACAATTTTTTCGGTTGTTTTGTTATCGATATTCATTTTCACTGATCAAATAAAAGTTCTTGATTGGCTTTTCGAGAAAAGTGCTGTCTACTATTCAATTGCAGCCATTACATTTATTGTAGTTTCAATACTTATTTACAGATTCAGAAGAGTAATTATTTCTATGAATCTCAATAATGCACTTAAGGTATTTACTCTTCTTTCATTTAGACTACTACTAGTTCAGATATTAAATCTTCTGATGTATTATGTAGTTTTACCAGATGTACCACTTTATACTTGGTTCATTTATATAGCTCTAGAAATTGTGATCTCAAGAATTCCTTTTTTACCTAATAGAGATGTAATTTATACCAGCATGAGTATTTCTATTGCATCAACGATGATAGTTAGCCAAGAAGAAATTGCTGGTATAATGCTAGCTAAACTTGCTCTAAATAAAGTTGGCAGTTTAATTTCATTCCTTTATGCAAAATGGGCTTCAAAGAATAATCCTCCTATAATAGAAGAACCTAGCGAAATAACTTCATGAAGCTTATGGAGAATATTTTTTAATAAAATAATTTATCAACTTATCCCAAGGATACCCAAGCAATATAAGTAGGTAAACATAATCACCGAAATAGATATTCAGTGTAAAAACTATTCCTATATGCATACTTAAAAGAATAGTAGTTTGTATCCACCTTGTTTTTTTGAACCAAAGAAGAAAGCCTGTAAGTTCAGTTAACAAACCAAAAGCTAATGTAATAGTGGCAAGCCAATAATTTTCAAGAAGTATTACTTGCAATCTATTAAGTGAAAATGCTCCATTCTGTGATAGCTTATCTGTTCCTCGTTCTGCAATCCACAAAATTAAATGATCTCCATCAGCCCAATTAATACCAGTTCCAATTAGCTTAGAACAAGCTGCAAATACATAGCCCAAACCAATAAAGAAATACATTAAACCAAAAGCAGATTTTATAATATGATCACTGTTCTTTATAAAACTGAAAGACACTCCAATACATAACAGTATCATCCCCGCTAGATTAGTACCATGAGATATCTCACCTTGAGAAAATCGAGCAACATATTCTAAATGGAAGAAAAAAAGAGTTACCAAATAGGCGTGTTTCCACTTACGAAAAAACCCCACAAATAAGAGACCTGCGATTATTGAAGCATTTAGAATAGCCAGATTAGAACCAAAAAATATAGTTATATCAATATAATTTGCAAGACCTAAGGGTAATATTACTCCCGTTAGTTCTTTTATATAGAAAGCCCAGTTCCAAGTGTTGTAAATAATTTGACCAATTAGTATTACTTCAATTAATCGGAAGAAATACTTTTCGCCTTCGGTTAGTTCTTTATCCCATTCAAAAATTCGGTTGAAAAAATTAATCATTAAAAACCATTGTAGTATCAGGAGTTAATAGAACAAAAGGTTTGTAGCTTATAAAAGCATCTGAATTCACTAATTCTCCTCTAACTTTATAAATTAAAAGTGATTTATTTTTTAAAGTTGATTTAAAGTAATTGCGTACAACAGCCTTTTTATTCTCGTCCCATTCTTTATTCTTTGACATAAAATTTGATAAATCATTTTGATGGACATTCACTTCATTTAATGAGAAAGGCTTACCATATAATTCTTCTTCGCGTTGAATATCACCTGAAATTGTTCTTTTTTCTTTTGTAATATCTCTCACAAATGTTCTTGTCCAAGGCTGCCCCGCTTTTGAAAACATTGGGTAAATACTGAATGGCCAAAACTCACCTTTATGTGACCCTGCCAATGCTGCATATACGGCAAATGTCATTACTAAAATAGTTACTGATTTTTTCTTAATTCCCAACTTACGAGTGTTTATTTTGTATCTTTTTAAAGATAAAAGAAAGTTTTTTATAAAGTGCAAAAAAGGATAATCTTAACATCAAATTATTCTCCTTGGTCATCATATTCCGGAGGAGGACAAAGGTCTACCCATCACATTGCTACGGAGTTATCGAACTTAGGATTCGATGTGCATGTAGTTTTTACAAAAACATGGTTCGAAAAAGTTTCGGTTCCTAAATCAATTTCTTATAAAGTTCATTGGTCTTCATTTCCTGGGTTTTATTCAAAAAGAACTAATCTATTCAGATTTCTTTCTGGGATTTTTGTTAAAAACATAGTTGGTAAGTTATTAACTCGAGATTGTATTGTTCACTCTAATGGAGAAGAAGGATCCTTTATTGGAAGCCTAAAAAAAACAAATTCGTTCAAATTTGTAATTACCCCTCGTTATCCTTTTATACCAGAAAAAAGTAGCGGTCTTACTCCTACATCGTTAAGCGCTTTGATGAATTGGAATCATTCAAAATATGTAATGCTCCATAAAGCACTTCTTGAGGCTGATATTATTTGCCCTACCAGCAAGTTTTCAAAAAATATGTTTAGAAATTTATTTGCTTTAAGTAATAAACGCTTTAATGTTGTTTATAATGGTGTTTCTGAAGATTTTTTTAATGCTTCCCAAAAAAAAACAAATACTAATACCATAATATTTTTTGGTCGACTTTCAGCTTCTAAAGGAGTAGATACATTATTAAAAGCCTCAGAAATTGCACATGCAAATATTGATAAAGTGATAATTATAGGGAGAGGTGAGTTAAAAGAGTTTGCATCAAAAAAAGCTACTAGCGGTGTCCTTAAGGATAAAATTGAGCTTTACAATTGGTTAGATATCCCCGAATTAATTAAACAAATTCAAGTTTCTACACTTGCAGTCCTGCCATCAAGGGAAGAAAGTTTTGGGAATTCAGTAGCAGAAGCAATGGCATGTGGTGTAGCAACAATTACTACAAGAGTTGGATCTATTCCTGAACTTATTGAAAAAGAAAACCAAGGAATATTACTCGATCCTGAAAATATTTCAGGTTTTGCAGATGCAATTACTTCTTTGATTTTGAACCCTAAACTCCGGCAAGAAATTGCACTAAACGGAAAGAACCGAATCCATTCTACTTTTAGTTGGAAAAGCTCGGTACAGAATTATCTTGCAGTATATAATTCTTAATTTTTGATTGGGTAGAATTTAAAGCCAAATGAAACTGCAATATTATTTCTTTCTTCTTCTTTAAAATCATACCCAAGTGAACTAAATAGTATAATATTCTGATTTTTTTTTGGTGAATACTCGAAAAACCCCATTAAGTAATAATAGTCTTTTCTAACTGTTTCACGGTCTACAAAATTTATATCCAATGGTTTTTCTTCTTTCCCCCCACATCCCAAACCTTCAGGACTTACAAGGTTTTTACATTTACCATAATTTCTTGTATATGCAAAAGATGGTATAAATTTCATTTTACTAGAAACTTGAACATCAATAGAAATGGTATGCCCTACTATCATATTATTAGTTATTTCTCCCAATTCTTGATCATAGGTTAAAAGAGGATTTCCAATAATATTTCCTTGATAAGTCCACCCAGTTTTATAAATATGATGATTAAAATAGTTAGCTCTTCCACCAGGCTGACTTTTGTACGCATCCTGTCTTATTGTATAAATATGATCATATGCTATATTTTTAAGAAAACGATTATTTCTAAAAACTAAACTCATACTCCATTGCCCATCCCAAACACTTCTAAATTCAGCAGCATTTTTGTCTTCTATATAAAATAACCTGCTCACATCGAACTTATATTCTCTTCCTATTAAATTAATTCCAAAATCATAACCTGCTAAATTATTACCTAAAGCTGTTAAAACTTCTCCTTCTAATTTAGAATTGCTTTGTGCTCCCTGTGCAAAAAATACTCTTAAATAATCTGAGAATGCAGATGGAAGATCCCCAACTGAAGCACTATTACCTCCCCACATAACATTATGAATAATACCTCCATTAAGTTTCAACCAATCAAAATCTATCTGGAGATAAAACTGTTTATTATGTAACCAGGCATTCCTTACTTGACGGTCATTTTCAAACCAAAAATGCCCCAGTGAGATTTTATATTTTAAATACCCTTGTGTGAATGGAACTACTAAATAATTATCTGTCCTTAACTCAATACCAGGTAGTGCAGATGCATTCCTACTATTGATAAATGGCCCAAGCCCTAATTCATTTGAATTTAAACCTTGATTTAAAAAAAACCTACCTAAGGAGAGTTCAAGTTTTTTATATCTTAAAACGGAATAAATCTGTGCCAAATTAAATGTACTCTCATTCGAGGCACTTGTTGATATACCAATTCCTCCCCTGACATTAAATATCCCGAACTCTTTTTCATCAATATTATAAAGAATATCGAGATTAAGGCTAGATGAATTTTTATAAACCTTTCCTCGATTGTTTGCCCACATCCAAAAAGGAATATCTCCTTTACCATACTTTAAAAAAGCTTCTGTTTGGATGGTTAAGCTCTGAGGTGTAACTTGTGAATAAACAACATTCTGACCTAATATAAAACCTAATACTAGTACAAAAATAAAGTACTTAGGAATCTTAACTTTTATATTGTTTATCATTAACGCCAGTCTTAGAAGAATTTATGCCTGATACTTCATTAACTAATTGCTTCCAAACCAATTCAGAAAAAGAATAGAATGGAGTTTTTTGATGGTACCATCCGAAGTGTAAGCAGTAAGGGGTTGTGTATAAGTGGTCTCCAAGTCCAGGAATAATACCAGCTATTGAAATTAATATTTTTCTCAACGTTACAGATTTTAGTCCTCTAAATGAATAGACTAAATTATGATTGTAAAATTTGCATTTCACATATTGAAAATCATCATCGTGTTCTGTTAAGTCGGAAATATAATCTAATTGAGGACTCTCATGACCTTGAAGCCATGGATAAATCGGGATGTTAAGCTTTGACATCGCCATAGCCAAGCTCCATTCACATGACTCTTCTGTTCTGCCTTGTTCCATTTTACGGCTTTTAAAATGGGTTTCATCCTTACGATCTATCATCTCTCCAGCTAGCTTACAAACTTTTTTTGTTGTCTCGTAATCAGAAGCGTACATCATCCCTGATTGTACTCTACTCAGATATGTAAGTCCAAATCTTTTAAGAGTTCTTTTTCTTCGACCAAAAAAAATATCTCTAAAAACTCCCAAACTTTTAGGCGCTCCAAAAAAATTATCTGAAATCAGGGTTCCAGTGATCGTAAATTCGAATGGTGAAAAAGAAGTCCAAAGTGAATCGGTATTTCTGCACCATATAATATCACTATCTAAGAAAATGTTTCTTTCAAAAAATAGATACTGATATATGTTATGCTTAAAACCTACTATAGAAGCATGCTCTTCTGGGAGTGTATGGATCACATCAAACAACGATTCCAATCCATTTTCCTTAAGAATTTTTCTTTGTTTATCACTACAGGCTAGTGCTATGGGACGTTCCTTGTCGTAACGTTTTAAACTAATAACTGAAGCAATAGTATGCTTCAAGTATTTAGGGTGACCATAGCTTACGTAGATATAGCCTTCTTTACCTTTTTTTTCTTTTTTAAATGAATGTAGCAACGCTAATTTTTCCTTAAAGATACAGGTTCTTTTAACTCATTAAAAAATAAAAAAATTACTGCCCCCCAGCTCTTTTCCTTAGGCTCTCCATTAAAGTATCAAACCCTTTTCGAGTAATTATTCTCTGAAACTGGTTTTTATAAGATTCGGCTGTCCAAAGGTCATCTATACTCATATCGATAATAACCCATTCATCTCCTTCCAATTCCATCTTATACTCTACTGGAGTTCGAACTTCATCAAGTTGCGCCATTGTTTTAACAAGAGCATGGTTATTATCAACTTCAATAGAGTTGTATTTTACACTTGCACGATATATGTCTAGCTTATTTAAAGAGTGATCTCTAACTATGGAAATAAATAGGTTTAGAAACTCTTCTCTACTTTCTTCTGAAATCTCATTATAAGTTTCGTCCAGAGCTGTTTTTGCCATTGCCTCAAAATCGATTACTCCATTAATAATTTCTTTTAATTCAGCTCTTTGTTGTTCAGAGTATTCTTGTCCTTCTGGACCTAACAATTCTTTTATTTGTAGATCTCTCTCAATTAGCATTGTTTTAATTTCTTCATCTACATTTTGTGCAACTGTTATTATCGTTGCTGACATAGAAATAATGCTCACAAGAATACATTGTTTTATAAATCTCATAAATCCGTAATTAATTTTCACTCAGCCTTGTTAACGGGAGACCAGCTGATTTATTTAGCTTAGCAATTGCTGTATTAAATTCAAAAATACTCTCCATTTCTGAAAGTCTAAGTTCGAGCTCTTGGCGTACTGCATCAACTAGATCTTTAGATTCCCCAAATCCTAAATCATAATCTAATTGTTCCATACGTAGCCATTCTTTAGCAATTTGAAGAGCTTCATCAGTTTTTTCGACTTTTACTTCAGCTAGTGCTGCATTACGATATGCCTCATTTACTTCTAAGATAATACCATCCTGCATAGCTTCTTTAAGAAAATCTAATCTATTAACTTCAAGCTTACTGCGTTCCAACGATGTTCTAGCTTGAAAAAAATTCAAATTCTGACGAATAGTAAGTCCCATAGCGGTATTAAAAGTATTTTCAGGGGTAGAAATAAAGGGATTAGGTTGTCTAGGTCTGATTGGAGTACTAGCAAATGTAGTAGTGAATCCTAAATACAATCCTGGTAAATTTTTTGATTTTAAAGAACCAATATATTGTTCCATTGCGGTTCTACCTAATTCAAGACCCAATAATTCAGCTCTATTATTTTTTGCGCTATTCTGATAAAAACTTATTGGCTCAATTTGATTCTTTACTGGATCTAAGAAACGAACTTTGGGTTCATAAATAATTTCATTTTCATTTCTTAACGCATACTTCCAAGTTTCTTTTACGAATACTAAACTTTGAACTACTTCTTCTTTTTGGATTGCAAATTGCGCTTTAAAAACTCTAAACTTGAATATATCTGATTCATCTACTTCTGCTGGATTATCTTCTAATTGTTCTTCCAATGCTCGACCAATTTGATCTGCCTTGTCTTCAGCGTCTGTTAGTAAACGCTCAATTTCTAAAGCAAAAATATAGCCATAATAAAGATCGTGTAATCTTAGTTCAAGTTCTGCTCTTGTGGCTTCATACTCTTGCTCAGTTGCTTTAACTCCAGTTTTAGCTGCAGTTATTGCTTTATTTACAGCGCCCCAAATAAACAATGGTTGAACTCCTTCAACTCTTAATCTTGTAAATAATCCAGGGTTGTCCCAATCATTTTTTGCATATGGATCTAAATAGATTTCTTCTTCAGGTCTACCTTCTGGAGAAAATACTCCAGGAACAACGGCATGTTCCGAGCGAAAATTAAGCGACGGTAAAAATCTCTGATCTTTTGCTAATTGAGTTCTGTTTTCAGCTAAATCGACTTTTGTACCAACTACTTTCATTTGACCCGAATTTTCTAGGGCTATTTCAAGAAATTGGTCAAAATTAATCCTCAATGTATCTTGGGACATAACAACAGATTTCCCGAGAAATAGATTAAAAAGAAGTAGAATAAGTAAGCGTTTAATCATAACTAAGTATTTTGCCTAACAACGGGTGTTTACATCTTTTATTTAATTAAAACAAAAATAGCCCCATTTGGGGCTATTTTTTTATTGCGGAGAGTGAGGGATTCGAACCCCCGGAGACTTGCGCCTCAACGGTTTTCAAGACCGCCGCATTCGACCACTCTGCCAACTCTCCTAAAATCAGTCTCCACTTAGTGCCTGGGCACCGGATACAATCTCAGAAATTTCAGTCGTAATTGCACTTTGTCGTGCTTTATTATATTTAAGTCGTAGTTCTTGCTCTAGTTCTTTCGCATTTTCAGTAGCACTTTCCATTGCTGACATTCTTGCACCCTGTTCTGATGCGTTAGATTCTAGTACCGCTTTCCATAGTTGAATGTTCAAATGAAGTGGCAATAATTTTTCTAAAATGACTTCAGAATCAGGTTCGAAAATATAATCATTTGCACTATTAGAAGCATCATCAGAACTAGCAGAAATTGTATTAGGATCTATTGGAAGAACCTTGTCTATTCTTCTATTTTGTGCAATTACTGATTTAAACTCATTGAAAGCTACAAATACTTCATCATAAACTTCAGAAACAAAATTTTCAGTTAAAGCACTCATAATTTCAGATGTCTTTGAATATTGAAGATCATCGAAAAAACCAGGGTGTGATTCAATCACATTATATTTACGCTTTTTGAAATATGCGCCTGCTTTTTTCCCAATTGTAATCAAAGAGAGAGTGCCGTTCTTTTTATGCTCTAAAAAGTTAGATTCAATAGATTTTTCAACTTCTTTAAATAGATTGTTATTAAATCCACCACATAAACCTCTATCGGAACCTACTACAACCATTAATACGTTCTCAACTTCTTCAGAAGTTCGCATGATTGGATTAGAATCTGAACTACTACCTACTAAGCGACCTACAACATCTTGGATCTTAGATGCATAAGGACGAGTCTGTACCATACGTTCCTGAGCTTTTCTAAGCTTAGCAGCTGCTACCATTTTCATGGCTCTAGTAATCTGCTGTGTATTGTTTACAGTAGTAATCCTATTTCGTATGTCACGTAGATTTGCCATCTATTAAGCTTCTTGTGCTGCTAAAATTTGATCGATTACTGTTTTTGCGGTAGCTATCACATCAGTCCCAAATTCATCACTTAAAACACCACTAGATGCGAGTGATTCCATTTCTTTACCATATTTACTCAATACAGTTTCAAGAAATTGTGATTGAAACTCACTAATTTTTTCAACAGGTAATTTATCAAGTAAACCTTCAGCATTCACTTTAAGAAGAACAATTTCGCGTTCAACTGGAAGTGGCTTATAAACATCTTGCTTTAAGAGTTCCGCAGTACGCTCACCTCTTCTAAGCTGTGCTTGTGTTGCAGGATCAAGATCAGAACCAAACTTAGCAAAAGCTTCAAGCTCTCGATATTGAGCTAAATCAAGTTTTAAAGTACCTGAAAGTTTTCTCATTGATTTCACCTGTGCTGAACCACCAACACGAGATACTGATATCCCAACATCAATTGCTGGACGAGTACCAGAATTGAATAAATCAGTATCTAAGAAAATCTGACCATCAGTAATAGAAATTACGTTGGTTGGAATATAAGCAGAAACGTCACCCGCTTGTGTTTCTATAATTGGTAAAGCCGTTAAAGAACCACCACCTTTTACCATTGGCTTTAATACCTCTGGCAAATTATTCATTGCCTGAGCTACTTTATCATCATTAATAATTTTTGCAGATCTTTCTAAAAGACGACTGTGTAAATAGAATACATCACCTGGATATGCTTCACGTCCCGGAGGTCTTTTCAAAAGTAGTGAAAGCTCACGGTAAGCTACTGCCTGCTTCGATAAATCATCATAAACAACTAATGCATGACGACCAGTATCTCGGAAATACTCACCAACTGTTGCTCCTGCAAAAGGAGCAATATATTGCAATGGTGCAGCATCACTAGCAGGAGCACTGATAATTACAGAATACTCCATAGCTCCATTCTCTTCAAGAACTTTATAGATATTTGCAACCGTTGATGCTTTTTGACCAATAGCTACATAAATACAAAAAACTGGTTTTTCAGAGTTTTGGGTAGCTTTTTGATTCAAAATTGTATCAACAGCAACAGAGGTTTTACCTGTTTGACGATCACCAATTATCAACTCACGTTGACCACGACCAATAGGAATAAGTGAATCAATCGCCTTAAGACCTGTTTGAAGAGGTTCAGTAACAGGCTCTCGATAAATTACACCAGGGGCTTTTCTTTCTAACGGAAGTTTGATGGTTTCACCTGTAATAGGTCCTTTACCATCAATTGGATTTCCTAATGGATCAATTACACGTCCTAATAAACCGTCACCAACATTCATTGATGCGATACTCTTAGTACGTTTAACAACATCACCTTCTTCCACAGCATTACCTGCGTTAAAAAGTACGATACCAACGTTATCTTCTTCTAAGTTAAGTACCATTCCTGTAGCAGCAACTCCATTTTCGTCTTTTGAATCTGGAAGAACTACTAATTCACCGGCTTCTACTTGTGAAAGTCCGTAAACACGTGCAATACCATCACCTACTTCTAGTACGGTACCTACATCATATACATCTGCTTCGTTATCGAAGCCCGAAAGTTGTTTACGTAATATAGCTGAAACTTCGTCTGGTCTGACTTGGCTCATTGTATTATTAGTTTCTGAATCGTTTTAATTCTATTCCACGCTATTTGCGAGGAACATTTGTTCAAGCTGTTCTAATTTGTGTTTAACGGTTCCATCAATTACCGTATCCTGAATTTTAACTAAAAGACCACCTTTCAAATCTAATTGCTCTTTTAAATTCATTTCTACTTTCTTAGAAGTAGATTTTTCCAACACTTTTTTAAGCTCTTTAATTTGTTCGCTATCTAAAGACTTAGCAGTGCGCACTTCAACTTCAATAATTCCAGCGAATTCATTGTATTGCTCTATAAAAGCTGATACAATTTCTACTAAAATTGCTGTTCTCTCTTTGGCAGAAATTAGCTTTATAAACTCGTTAGTGAGTTTACTAACATTCTTTCCAAAAATTGAATGAAGTGCTGCTTCTTTATCAGAAGGTTTGATAACAGGACTTTTTAGAAAAACTAATAGCTCCTTTGAGTTATCAATAGTTCCTTTGATAAATAAGATATCTTTTAGCGTTTCTTCAACTACATTTTGTTCCTTTGCTGTTTCCAACAAAGCTGTAGCATAACGTCGCGCTGCTTTAGACACCAACATAGATTATTGAGTTAATTTTTTGACAAGTCGTTGATAAAATTATCAACAAGCTTGCTATTCTTTTTTGAGTCGAGCTCTGAATCAAGAATGGTTGAAGCTGCTTTAATAGCTAAATGTGCAACTTCTTGTCGCAGTTCAGTTAAAGCTTGTTTCTTTTCTTGTTCAATTGAAGCTCGAGCTTGTTCAACGAGTTGTGTAGCATCGTCTTTTGCTTTCGTAATAAGGTCTTCACGAAGTATCTCTGCTTCTTCTTTAGCCTTCTTACGAATTTGCTGTGCATTCGCTTCTGCTTCACGAAGTGCCTTCTCATTATCTTTAGAAACTTGCTCAGCTTTAGCTAATGCTTGCTCAGCAGATTCTAAAGAATCTTTGATTTTGGCTTCTCGCTCATTGAGCGATTTCATGATTGGAGGTACGGCGTACTTCATCATCACCAATAAGAACAAAATCATGGATATTAAAATCCAGATTGCGAACCCTGGGTTAAATGATAGAATTCCACCTCCGCCTGCTAAAAGAAAAGTCATGGATAATCCTTAATTATGAACCAATTCCTAATGCAAGAAGGATACAAATTACCATTCCAAGAAGGGCTACACCCTCGATGAAAGCGGCAGTTAGAATCATTGCTCCACGAATATCTCCAGATGCTTCTGGTTGTCGTGCAATACTTTCTGTTGCGCCTTTACCGATCATTCCGATTCCGATTCCTGCGCCTAAAGCTACGATTCCAGCTCCAATACCGGCTGCTAAAAGTCCCATAGTATTCTATTTTTATTTGTTTGAGTTATTTATGTGTAAAAATAATTATGCTGAATGTTCAGCGTGATAATGTTCTTCGGAGTGATTATGGTCTTCTGCTGCCATTCCAATAAACACCGCAGAAAGAAGAGTGAAAATATAAGCCTGTAATAAACCTACAAAAACCTTCAGGGCATATAATACAACAGTTAATGCAACTGAAACCACACTAATTCCATAACCACCAATCGGACCGAATAAATCTGCAAAAATAAAAATTAATCCGAGTATTGCGATAATCATGATTTTACCTGAAAGCATATTAGCAAACAATCGAATTGCTAATGCAAAAGGCTTTGTGAAAACTCCTAAAATTTCTACAGGTGTTAGTATCGCTCTTACCCAAGTAGGTACCCCTGGAAACCAGAATATATGCCCCCAATAATCTTTAGTTCCACTAAATTGAGTTACAAAAAATGTCATCACAGCTAGGGTTGCTGTAACTGTTAAATCAGCAGTTGCTGTTGCAGCCCAAGGAAAAAGACCAAATAAGTTCATAAATGCAATCCCCATAAACATAGTAAAAAAGTAAGGGACATATTTATCTGCTTTGTGGTCATCTATATTTGCTCGTGCTACATCATCTCTTATGAACACAAAAAGTATTTCAAATATATTTTGTAAAACACCCTGTGGCTCAACTTGACTACCAATTCCTTTCTGGTAGCGTTTAGACATTGAAACTGTAAGCCATACAGCTAGAATCATTCCCATCCAAAAGTAAACTAGGTGAGATGTTATAGAAAAGTCGATAAGTAGATGACCACCTTGTGGTGGAACTAGCAGATGATCTACATCATTAAATTCTGAATTTTCAATTAAAGAATGAGTACTAAGTGCCGCACTAAATCTTTTAGCACCAGAGGCATCTTCCCAAAGAATCAATCTAGGGAGATAAATCTTCCCCCCATTAATAAATCCTGGGACTTTAAAATAATCGTGATCAGCTACAGTTCCCATAACATCTAATATAGGTTCTTCGTCCCCACTAGCTGCGTCTGATGCAAATATATTTGGGGTACTCGCTGATAAAAAAAGAATCGTAAGAAATACGCGACGCAGGGTCTGGATCATTACTGTTTACTGCTTTTCTTGTCTAAGATCTTGTTGAATAAAATCATTTCTGTTATAGAATTGTAAAGATAGGAAATTATGAAACTAACTGTAAAGTAGATTTCATCAATTTTTGTTACTCCAAGCAAAATACCGATAATAATTAGAACTGTTATAAATCGACCTATCAAAGAAAAAAAGAAAATCTTATTAAATTGATTCCATTCACTATCCCAGAAAGTATCTAGAATCCAAGCACTTACTAAAATTGAAGAGGTGCTTAAAAGAGCCCCTAGAAATAGTCCAGTAGCTTTGTAAATGGGGAGAAAAAAAAATGTGCTTAGTAAAAAAAATAGAATCAATAAATTCACTTTAACAAGCTTCTTTAGCATAGTTAGCCTTTTGAATTATTGTCTAGTTTTTTTGCAATTCGAAAAATTGAGAAGAAAAAGAATACAATTCCAATAAATGCACCCACTAATAATCCCCATGGGCTACTCCCCATGTACGTATCAAATAGATAGCCAGCTATCAATGGAAGAATGATTATAGCTGCGATTTCAACCCCAAGTCCAAGATACTCTCTATATTTGCTAGGAAGAAAGTTTGAACTCAACTTACTACCCTGCTGCTTTTGCTTTAAGATGTGTTCCTTTTTCATAATCAGCATCACTTGCTTGTGACAATCCTTTTACACCTTCACCCATACGACATGCACCATTTATTTGAGCACCTTCTTCCACAATCAAAGTTTTGGTATAAATATTTCCGTCAATAATTGCATCTTTTCTAAGTACTAAGCGGTTTGATACTTTAACTTCCCCTTCCACTCTTCCAGCAATATCCGCATCTGAAGAAGTAACATTCCCCACTACTCTACCTTTATCCGTTATAATTAGTTTTCCTTTGGATATTGCTTCACCATCAACTGTTCCACCAATTCGGATATCCGAAGCTGCATGAAGGTTCCCTTTTAATTTTGTGCCTTCACTTATAATATTCACAGATGGGGAGGTATTTTGTTGAGTACTCACTTTTGATCCTGTTTTGTTAGCGTTGAACATATATTACTGAATTAAATACATTGATGGGTCTTGAGGGAGCCCATTTTTCCAAATTTCTAGATGAAGATGTGGCCCAGAACTTGATACACCTACATTCCCTGTTTCTCCAATTATATCGCCTTTTAAAATAACATCTCCATTTTTTTTTGTGAGAGACGAGCAGTGTTTATAAATACTTAGTAGTCCCTCGGCATGTTGTACTGATATTACATAACCATCACTTATTGTCCAAGTAGCATTAATAATCGTCCCATCTGCAATAGATGTGATTAATTCCTTTTCTTTTGTTGCTACGTCAATACCAAAATGTAGATTCTCAGGTTCATACCCTCTCGTTAATGTTCCGTTAACTGGAAAACTAGCTGGGAAATCTGGTGCAGCTTTAAAAATGTTTGAAAAAAATACCCCTGAAGTATTTACCTGCTCGCTTGTTGGATTTACATCAAAGCGGCTGGCAAAAACGTCAGAAACTTGTTGAGTTGTGTTATTAAACATTGATATAAATCTATCATCCATTACCAATGTAGTATCAATACTTAGCCTAATCACATTCTTCATTTCTTCTAGTTGATAATCCCTTACTATCAATGAATCTTGTAAGGCAATCACTCTTTGAGTAATATCTTCAACTTGAACTCTCATCTCGGCATCTTCTTTACTATACAATAATGCGCCAATGGGTGTAAGCATAAAAAGTAATGCGACAACAATAGATAGCATCACGCAAATAAAGGTAAGGAATGTGAAAAACTGATTCGGTTTAAAAAAATACGAATTGTCTTCCCCAGGTCTTGAATCATCAAGAAGAATCACAGTGATTTTCTTCAGCCGTTGTTCGTAAAGTTTTTTAAGGAAATTAAACATAGATCAATCTTCTGTGCTAAAGATGCACTTAATACTCAGTTATTACATTAAAAATTGAAACCAATTTTTTAGTTAACAATCTTCTATCAAATTTATTAATAAATGATTCGTTAGGTGTTGGTAAAATTTCTTCTGATAAAAGAGTAATTACTGTTTCAATATTCTTCGCTAATCCTGTTATATCTTTTGGGTCAGAAATATATGCAAACCCGTATTCCTTTAGAGTATCTTTTATATCCCCTTCAGGAACCAGAGCTATGATAGGTTTTTTACTTGCCATATACTCATAGGTTTTCCCAAGAGAAAGAGTAGATGAATTTTTTTTATGAGAATTATTGAGCCAAAGGACATCTGCTTTCATTAAGTTTTTAACTGCTTCTGAATGAGGAAGAAATCCAAAATTAATAACATTTTTTTCTAATCCATATTGTTTGAAAAGTGAAGAGTATTCGTTATTCAAATTCCCTTGAAATTGAAGTTCTATCTTGTCATTTAAAGATGAATTTTCATTTAAAAAAAGAGCCATTGCTTCAATAAATTTTTCTGGGCCACTTTCTGGGTAAAAGGTGCCACTATAAAGAAAACTTATTTTTTCTGAATCTCTATTTTCATTTTTAAAAGCAAAATCTTCTGGGTCAAATCCATGACTAATTACTTTTACCTTCTTAGTATTAACATTTCTTTTATCGACTGCACTGGCAATGAGATTGTTAATGGCAATAATTTGATCAGCTACTTTTAAAGTTTCTGATTCTATTTTACTCATTTTTAAGTAATGAAGTTGAGTAGGATAACTTAAAAGATGACTTTCTAGCCAGTCATCTCGTAAGTCCATTACAACTGGAATATTAAACTCTTCTTTTATTTTCTTTGCAAGAATTAGATTAGAATATGGTGGCGCCGTGGCAAAAACCAAATCAATACTTTTATCTGCGATTATTTCTTTTGCTTTCTGAAATCCTGGTTTAATCCAACCCTTTTTGTTATCAGGAAACCAGAAAAATTGAGACACTTTTCTAAGATAATTCTCAATACTTGAAGATAAGTTTACTTTGCGATTACCGGATTTATGAAGAAGCGTTTTTCCTTTAACTCTATGTACTTCAACATTTAGGGTTGTTAATTCCTTTTGTAAAGAATCATCAAAGGCATGATAGGCGCCTGGTTCAGGGCAAAGTACAATTGGATTCCATCCAAATTCACGAAGATACTTTACAAATTTAAGCGGACGTTGTACTCCACTTCCTCCCATTGGAGGAAAGTAATAGACGATTACAAGTACGTTTTTCATTTCTGAGTGTTCGATCAGACTGAATAGTTAGGTGCTTCTTTTGTAATCTGAACTGAATGAGGGTGACTTTCTTTGTATGAAGCTGCTGAGATTTGAACAAACTCAGCATTTGTTTTCAGTTCTTCAATTGTAGCGGTTCCGCAATAACCCATTGCAGCTTTTAGCCCACCGCTCATTTGATGAACTACTTCTCCTAAATATCCTTTAAAAGCTACTCTTCCTTCTATTCCTTCAGGAACTAATTTATTTATATCATCTTCAACATCTTGGAAATAACGATCTTTAGAGCCCTTTTTCATAGCCCCAATACTTCCCATACCTCGATATGATTTATATTTTCTAGATTCATAGATAATCGTTTCACCTGGGCTCTCATCTACTCCTGCGAACATTGATCCCATCATTACTACATCCGCTCCGCCAGCTATTGCTTTTGGAATATCTCCGGTTTGCTTAATTCCACCATCTGCAACTAAACCGATACCATTTTTACTGCAAAACTCTGCAACTTCCATTACCGCACTAAGCTGTGGGACTCCAATACCTGTAACAATTCTTGTAGTACAAATTGATCCTGGCCCAACACCAACTTTTACTACATCGGCGCCTGCATCCGCTAAAGCTTCTGCTGCGGCTCTGGTGGCAATATTCCCACCAATTACATTTAAATCGGAGTATTTTTTTTTAATTGCAGAAACGGTAGATAACACGCCTTGAGAATGACCATGAGCAGTATCAACTGTTATTATATCTACCCCTTCATTTACTAATGCATCTACTCTTTCCATAGTATCTGGGGTTACGCCAACCGCAGCACCTACTCTTAATCTTCCTAAGTCATCTTTACAAGCATTAGGAAAGTTCATTTTTTTCTCGATATCCTTGAAAGTGATGAGTCCCACCAATTTGTCTTTTGAATCAACAATTGGGAGCTTTTCAACTTTATAAGATTGTAGAATTTCTTCAGCTTGTTTTAAATTTGTCCCTTCTTTTCCAGTGATCAAATTTTCTTTAGTCATTATATCACCAAGTTTACGAGACAACTCAGACTCAAAACGTAAATCACGATTAGTCACAATCCCAATCAAAGTTCCCTTTTTATCCACTATAGGAATTCCTCCTATTTTATGGACTCTCATAAGATTACGTGCATCTTTAACTGTTGCTTCAGCTCCAAGAGTTACAGGATCTACAATCATTCCACTTTCACTTCTTTTCACCAAACGAACTTGCTCGGCTTGATCTTCGATAGTCATGTTCTTGTGCAGCATTGCAATCCCGCCCTCTCTAGCTAGCGCAATTGCTAGCCGATATTCAGAAACAGTGTCCATTGCAGCACTTAAAATAGGTACATTTAACTTGAGTGTTGGAGTCAGGTAAACACTTATATCTACTTCCCGTGGAAGAACTTGAGAATAACTAGGGACTAAAAGAACATCATCGTAAGTAAGCCCTTGACGAGTAATTCGATCGAAGGGAGTAACATCATTCAATTTGTGCATGAAACAGGAAATTTTGCTTGCGGTTTTTCAAAGATAAGCATATCTGTTTGCAAGTGCTTTATTCATTAAACTAATTTTTCAAATTCTCGTAAGAGAATACTTAAAATAAATATCTTTAGGCATGAGTGAACATCAAATTTACAGCAAAAAAGAAATAAGTAATATCTTAAAGAAAGCTTCTGAAATTCAAACTCAGAAAGAACTCTATGGAGATGAAGAAGGCTTAAATGAGCAAGAATTAGTTGATTTAGCTAAAGAAGTTGGCATAGGTAAGTCTTCACTATTAGAAGCAATAAATATGTTAAATGATACAGAATTTAATGATTCCTATAACTGGCTAAAAGGAACTTCACGAGTACAAAGAATTACCCATATTGATGGAGAAATTAATGAACAACTTTGGGATGAAGTGGTTCAAGAGATTAGAAAAATTAATGGCGGAATAGGCAAATTAAATCATGTTGGTAGTTCTTATGAGTGGGAACAACGAATGCAGGAAATTGGCTATAAGCATATTTCGTTTACTCCTCAAAAAGGAAAAACGAAAATACAATATGTTTCCAGCTGGGCTCCCCTTCGTTTTTTAGTTCTTTTTATGAGTTCCTTCCTAGCTGGTGTACTTGTATTGATCTTCTTAAAAGGAATTGGGGTCCCAAAATCAACGGCGGTACTCTTTTCTCCTATTGGAGGTTTAGTTGGTTATTCGGCAGGTATTTTATTTCTAAAAGCTCGTTTTGAAAAAGAAAAAAAGAAGCTTAAAAATATTGTTACTGCTGTTTCAAAAAAAATTCGAGGGTTCAAATCATCTACTATCGAAATCGAAAAAGAAGATGAAGATGTTTATAAAAATGAACAAAGCCTCCCTTCTTCTTCCTCAAAAATTCGATCTTAATGTAAGGTAAGTACCACTATAGATTTAGCTGGCAAAGTTATGTTAAGTGAATTACCACTTAGACTCGCTCCATTAAAACCTGAAGGAGCAACTACATCACCATCATCAAATGTATTATAGGAATTTACATTATCAGCTGTCAATATCCTTGCAGAAGAAATCGACTTCCCTCCTAATTCCTTAAAATTTAAGATCAAATCATGGCCTTTTTGAGCATCAACATTTGTTAGTGTGATATTAATTCGACCATCCTTTGACTCAGAAGCTGTTCCATGAATTGCAGGAATGGAAGTTTCAACATTAATATACTCAGGTGATTCAAACTCTAAAGGAAAATATTTCGCATCATAATGAACTGTGTAGAATTTAAAGGCATAATAGGTTGGGGTTTTAATCATTTTATCATCTTCTGTCAAAACCATTGCCTGTAGTACATTTACTGTTTGAGCAATATTAGCAATTTTTACCCGATCGTTATGCTTGGCAAAAATATCGAAGGTTGTGGAAGCTATAAATGCGTCGCGAAGAGAATTCTGTTGCTCAAGAAACCCGCTATTCGTCCCTTCTAGTGGATCTGTCCAAATGCCCCATTCATCTACCGCAAGTACAACCCTTTTTTCCGGATCATATTTATCCATTATCTCAGAATGACCTTTTATGAATTCATCCATTCTTAATGAGTACTTAATAGTTGCGATGTACTCTTCTTCATTGAAACCTGTGGATGGACCTTTTGTGTCCCAATTGCCTGTTGGAATAGTATAAAAATGAAGTGAGATTGCATCCATTAAACCACTTGCTTTACTCATTAAAGTGTCAGTCCAATCGTATTCTACATCATATTTTCCACTGGCAATTTTGTAAAGCTCATTTCCGCTCAGGTTATGAGCATAAGTAGCAAATTGTTTGTATTTATCTGCATAAAAATCTGCTGTCATATTTCCACCGCAACCCCAACTTTCGTTACCAATACCCCAAAATTTTATCTTCCAAGGCTCTTCTTTACCATTTTCTTTACGCATTTTAGTAAGAGTTGTCTCACCATCATACGTCAGATATTCAATCCAGTCTGACATATCCTTAGGGTTTGAGCTGCCTACATTTGCAGAAATATATGGTTCAGCATTTATCAATTCAGTAAAACGAAGGAATTCGTGCGTTCCAAAACTATTGTCTTCAGGAACCTGTCCCCATAGGGCATTTAATGTAACAGGGCGTTCATTTCTGGGGCCAATACCATCTTTCCATCTATAGTCATCAGCAAAGCAACCGCCTGGCCAGCGAATATTCGGAATCTGAAGTGCTTCTAATGCTTCCAATACATCTGTTCTGTAGCCTTCTATATTTGGGATATCAGAGTCCTCGCCAACCCAAATACCTGGGTAAATACCCCGTCCCAAATGCTCAGAAAATTGACCGAATATATGCCTATCAATCACCCCAGAAAGCTCTTCAGTATTTACTGTTATTGAAGTCTGTGCAAATAAAGGGTATACAAACAGAATAGATACTATGAAACAACTACTAATATTTTTAAACATGATCATGTTGGTTTATAATTATTAGTGTAAAATAAACACTAATCTTTTTAAAGCAACTTACTTTTTATTCCTAAAGTGATTTTACCTTAAGAGCTAGAATCGCTGCTTCAAGACTGCAAATATTATCTTGGAAACTACTAACCCAGAAATGAACGGTATTCCTTCGGTTTTCAACAAATGGATCGCAAGAAGAGTACATTCCTTTCAACTCTTGAACCATGAATTTTACATCGTTATAAATTTCGATTTTAAGTGCATCAGGAAGTTTCTCCCACCCCATTAAAATAAAAGCTTGCTGCATTTCTTGGTATTCACTAGCGCTTTCTTTTTTAATACGTTTTAGTAATGGAGCTACGAATAAATTTAAAGCTGGAGCCTGAGAAGTGTTATGTTGCGTAAATGCGTTTGAAGGAGTCATAATTGTTTGTGTTAAATTGTGATTTTTTTATCTGACACAAACTTAATACACAAGTGTGACAACATAGTGTCACTTAGATATGAACTAATTTACTACACCAAAATTTTTAAACTCCTAGATTTTGAAATGCTAATCATTTTTATGAGACAATTTATTATTTATATGAAAATTAGAACTAGAACCTTTCTTTAAAATAGGTTTAAATGTTATAGTAATCCTTGTTCCTTCCTCTGGACTACTGTTTATATCCAATTCTCCCATTAATTGAGCAACAAAAGCCTCTATTAAAGTATAGCCTAAGGAATCCTCGGCATTTTTGATCTGTTCGACATCAAAACCTATTCCATTATCTTTGATAATAAAACGAATAGTATCGTCATTTCTAGTTAATGAAACTCTGAGCTCAGGCTTATCAATGCCTTTATAAGCATATTTGAAAGCATTTGTTGCTAATTCATTTACTAGTAAGCCAAAAGGAATAGCTTGATTGACATTTATGTTCACAGGCTGCATATCGTATGAAACTTTAACATTAAGACCTTTTTGACCATTGTACATTTTCAACAAACCTTCGATTTGATGCTTTATACTTTTATCGATTGATATAGCAGCAAAATTTCCTGTTTTATATAATTGCTCATGAATAATAGCAATGGATTTAATTCTGTAAACACTTTTAGCGAGCTCATCAACCTCCTTAGAATTTTTACTCGAAAAAGCTTGCAACTCTAGCATTCCTGAAATAACAGCTAAATTATTTTTTACTCTATGATGAATTTCTGCTAATAGGACTTCTTTCTCTTTGATGTTTTCTTTTAACTGCTTTTCAAATTCTTTTCTTGCGGTAATATCTCTCCATACCACATATAGAAAATCTTCCTCCCCTTCCTCTATTTTTGTAAGCAATATCTCTGCTGGAACAACTCCTCCATCTACTCTTTTATGAAGCCACTCAAATCGGACGTGTTTTTTATCAGCTGCATCTAGCATTATTTTTTTTACCTCATTATCAGATTTCTTTCCATCAGCCTGATACTCAGGAGCGATGTCACTTGGTTTAAGTCCTATAAGTTGATCTTTTCGACTCATCCCTAAATGAGAAAGAGCTGCTTTATTACAATCAATATATATCCCATCTTTTAGGAGTAAACATGCATCAGTAGATAGAGTAAATAAGTCCCTATATTTCTTTTCTGATTTTTTTAGCGCCTCTTCTGATCTTATTCTCTCAGTGATATTTTCTTTAACAGCAACGTAATTAATTATATTTCCGTCATTACTTAAAATCGGAGATATTGAAGCAGACTCCCAATATATACTACCGTCTTTGGCTCTATTTTGCAGACTACCATACCAATTTTCCCCACTAGAAATGGTTTCCCAAAGATTTTTATAAAAATCCTGATCCTGTAAACCAGACTTTAGAATCTTTGGATTCTGCCCAATAGCTTCTTCAGAACTATACCCTGTAAGTTCCGAAAAGTATTCATTTACATATTCGATATCACCTTTTACATCTGTAATTACAATACTTACTGGACTTTGCTCAACTACTTTAGCGAGTTTTAAGGTTTCCTTGTTAAGGTGTTCAATTCTTTCTTGATTTCGAACATCATAAGTTACATCAATAGCAGTACTAACTACGGTATTATTCCCTAAAGGTCCTGTATGAAACCTCCAAATTCTCTCCTCACCAGAATTAGTTTTAATTGTCCAATCACCATCACTTTGAGGTTCTTTTAGTTTATACAAACCCATTATATATTCTTTTCTAGGTATATGTGCTTCTCCGAAAGCTCTTCTACTCCATTCCTCAATTGTTGGAATTTCTTTTTTTGTATATCCTGATAATTTTATCCACTCCTTACTTAACTGTAAAACCACTCCATTTTTATGAATCATAATTGGAATGGGTGCAAATAAAATTGATTTTTTGAATTTCTCTTTCTCTGAAAATATATTCAGATTTTTTTTTGTCATTAAATATCCTATGACAAATGTTCCAACAATAAGAAATAGAGCTATACCTATATATAATTGCGTTAACCTATCGAGTAAATGACCTTTTTCAATATCAGATTGGGATATAAACTCTTCAGCCTTACCAATAGCGAACAGTTCTATTGGTTTCAAATCCTCTACAATCTCATTTAAAAGAAGTTGAGTTTCTATTTGAACTTTGTTTTGGTCTTCTATATTCGTAGTAACTTTACCATCCGGATATATATAATTTCTTAGTTTTTGATAGGATTTACTTAATGATTCAGTTTCTTCTCTAGGTCCTAAGTATTTTTCATTAATTATTGATATATCATTATCTAGTTTTTGAAACTTACTACTAATTGACTCTTTAGAGTCTTCATCAAAGCTATTCTTTTGGATTTGAGATTTCCATTCAAGTACAATTTCAATTCCTGTCAAATGAAAATCTCTAATTGTAGTCCTTACTTGATAAGGATGCTCATAAAAATTGTTAATTGAATTGGTAAGCTCTTTTACCTCAAAGGATATTTTAAAGCTAAATACTCCAATGAGAATAAAAATAATAATGAAAGATATTAATGGGAGATATCTTTCCGAAAGAATTGGATCATGCGATTCACTTTTTTCAAGAGTCTTACGTCCAAACATTAAATACCCCTAGTTATAAAATTTTTTTACCTACTTTAATATTCCAAATAAAGCATTGTTTCCAAATATATTATGCTAAATTAAAATACTAATGTAAATACATAATGAATTTCTGCATTTGAAGATGTTACATACTACCAAATTTAAATAAGTACCTAGATACTTCTCTTTCTCAAACTAAGACCTTGATTTTTTTACCTACAGAAATTAGCGTATATGTGATTTTGAAATTCCTATTTCTTTTTCAATCAAGATATGTATCGCATTGAAATGCGAGATAAATGGAGTCACGAATTAGTTTTTATTAGTACTGAAAATATACTTGTGACTAAAGGAGCTTTGCCATGTTTTATAATAAACCCACTAGAGATAAAGCAGAAATAAATGGTTCTTCAATGGCTGATATAGCCTTTCTTTTACTCATCTTTTTTTTAGTAACCACTACAATCAATGTTGATACTGGAATAGGCTTGGTTCTTCCGCCCCCTCCTACCGATGAAGTCCCATTTATACATGAGAGAAACTTGATGAATATTTTAGTGAATTCTAAAGGCGAAATTTTAATGGATGACCGAATTGTAGAAATTCACGAAGTAAAGAAAATCTTGATTGAGTTCATAAATAATTGGGGCCATAATCCTGAGCTTTCGGATTCCCCAGAACGGGCTATTATTTCTCTCAAGACTCAGCGAGAAACTCCTTATAAGGTGTATATAGATATGCTTGATGAAGTAATGGAAACGTATAATGAATTACGAAATAAAGCCTCTTTAGATAACTTTGGGATTGAATATGCAAAGTTAATTCAAAACAGCCCCCAACAAGCCTTAGTAAAAGAATTATTCCCAAAGAAAATTTCCATCTCAGATGAAAATTAATAGTATAAAGTGAAACAACTTAAATTTTTAAGCGTCTTTTAAATCTTTCCTGATATCAATTACGATTTATTTACATCTGGTTAATTGATGTGTTTGTAACTTGGTAAAAATTCATCATAAAGAGATTTATAAAAGAGAAATGACGCTATTAAAAAGCATGGTAACTTTACTTCTTATAAGTACTGTTATTTTAGGATGTTCACCAAAAAGTAGTATATACTTAAACGATAATTTTGAGAAAAACAGCTCTACAAGTTCATTTGCAGTTTTACCTCTCAATCAAGATTGGACACCCGACGCTGCAAAAAAAAGAATGTATACTCAAGAACTTGATTATTTCTTTCAAGCACTTAACCCTTCATTTTCTTCAAATACTCCAAACCGAGTAAATGTTATAAAATCAGAACTAAATCTTACTGAATCAGATTTTGAAAAAAGAAAACTGGGATCAGAAAAAGTAGCTAACCTAGAAGTGAACTACCCTTCTGAAGTACTCACAAATTCTGTTGAAGATAGATTTGTCTATATTTTAGAAGGATATAAATTTCAGCTCGTTCAAAAAGCTGGAGACCGTGTAAGCTTTGCTTATCAAGATGCAGCCCCACAACTTGCGCTCCAATTTGAAACTGAATTTTATCTTTTTGATAAGAACAACTCAGAAATAATTGCTTGGGGCACTGTAAAAGACGATACCGATGTATTTGGTAGACCAAAATTTGCCGATTATTTAACAGTGCTTACTAAAGCTAGTAAAAAAATTATGATCGATAGCCCTTTTCAGGTTTATAGAAACTAGTCTGGGTAAATTGATTTCTTAGCAGCGAGCAAGGTATTTTTCATGAGCATGGCTACCGTCATAGGACCAACTCCACCAGGTACTGGAGTGATCCAACTTGCCTTTTGTTTTACAGATTCGAAATCAACATCTCCAACAAGTTTGTAGCCCTTATCTGAAGTTTCATCTGCAATTCTATTAATACCTACATCAATTATTACTACCCCTTCTTTTACCATTTCTTTCTTGATAAGATGAGGTTGACCAGCAGCAACAATCAGAATATCAGCATTAATAGTGTGTTGAGTTAAATCACGTGTGTACTTATGGCAAATCGTTGTAGTTGCTTTTCCTGTTGAATTCTCTCTTGATAACATCACTGCCATTGGAGAGCCAACAATATTACTAGCTCCTACTACTACCGCATGTTTTGATTTTACAGGAATTGAATAATGTTTGAATAACTCCATTACACCAGCTGGAGTACAACTCCTGAAACAAGGCTGATCGACTGATAAACGTCCTACGTTCATTGGATGAAAACCATCCACATCTTTACGATGATCTATACTTTCAATTACGTCGTATTGAGATAAATGAGAAGGTAGTGGCATTTGTACCAAAATTCCGTCTACCGAGTCATCATTATTCAAATCTCGAATAATTCCTTTTAATTCTTTAGCAGAAATAGTGTCTTGTAACACCATCGTATCTGTTTCAATACCTACTTCTTTACAAGCTTTAGTTTTTGTTCCGGTATATACAATCGAAGCTGGGTCGTCTCCAACTAAAACTACTTTCAAAAAAGGTCTTCTATTCCCTTTTGAAACCCATTGCTCAACATCTTCACGAACACTTTCACGAACTAAAGCCGCTACTTTTTTACCATCTATAATTTCTGCACTCATATTAACGCTCGATATTATATTTTTTCATTTTATTGTATATATGGCTTCGCTGAATACCAACTGCCTCTGCGGTTTGTGAAATATTCCAATCATGCTTTTCTAATTGCTTAACTAAAAATAAACGTTCTGCTGTTTCTTTAAAATCTTGGAAATCATCTGTTTCTAAAGCAAGATTATCCAATGAATTTGATTTCCTTTTTCTTGATTGAAGCACACTATCCACTGCATCCTTATCAATTAAATCAGTAGGAGAAAGTATTCCTAATCGTTCAACTGCATTTTGAAGTTCGCGCACATTTCCAGACCATTCTCTTTCTTCTAAAGCTTTTAATCCATCCTGAGAAAAACTAACCGATGAAAAGCTAATATCACTAGCCTTAAGCTTATTTAGGCATGCTTGAGCTATCATCGGAATATCTTCAACTCTTTCCTTAAGAGCGGGGACTTTAATTGGAATTACACTTATACGATGGAATAAATCTTCTCTAAAATCACCTACTTCAATTTCTTCATCAAGATTTTTATTCGTTGCTGCAAGTACTCTTACATCAATTGAAATACTTTTATTTCCACCGACTCGAGTAATTTTACTTTCTTGCAGAGCGCGAAGAACTTTTGCCTGAGCATCTAAAGGCATGTCTCCAATTTCATCTAAAAATAAAGTGCCTCCATCAGCTTGTTCAAATTTTCCAATTCGTTGCTCATTAGCTCCCGTGAAAGCTCCTTTTTCATGACCGAATAATTCACTTTCTAACAGCTCAGAAGGAATAGCTGCACAATTCACCTCAACAAATGGACCAGAACTTCTTCTACTTTTCTCATGAATCCAAGTGGCAACTAATTCCTTCCCTGTGCCATTATCACCTGTAATTAATACTCGAGATTGAGTTGGAGCCACTTTATCAATCATTGATTTAATTTTTGAAATGGCCTTACTCTCCCCAATAATCTCCTGAATTTTAGGAAGCTTCTTTTTTATCTGTTTTACTTCTTTAGATAAGTTTTGAACTGACAGAGCATTTCGAACGGTAAGTAACAAACGATTTAAGTCTGGTGGTTTTTGAAGAAAATCGTACGCGCCTATTTTGGTAGCTTCAACTGCTATTTCAATAGTCCCATGACCAGAAATCATAATCACAGGGAAATCGTGTCCAGCTTCGCGTACCTTTTTTAATGTTTCCAGACCATCTAACCCTTGCATCTTGATATCCAAAAACAATAAATCGATATTTTCTTGAGCAATAAAATCTAATGTCTCTTGACCACTCTCTGCCGTACTTACTTTGTAGTCCTCAAACTCGAGAATCTCCTTTAAGGTATTTCGGATGGCTCGTTCGTCATCGGTAACAAGGATATGTGGTTTAATTTTAGACATGCTGTAAACTAATCAATATTTAGCATACAGATATTCTAAAATCTGTTCATGTACAGAATCAATAGGACGAACTTTTCCAATAAAGTTATTGGCTGCAAAACTAACTATTAATTCTTTCCCTGAGCTTGAAGTAAAATAACCGCTCAAAGTTCGAACTCCACCTACGTAACCAGATTTCCCTTTAAAGTTGCTATAAAGTGGAGTGCCTTTCATTCGATGAGCAATAGTTCCATCAATCCCAGCAATACTCATAGAATTATAGAAAGCGCTGAATTCAGGGTGTCTTTTCATCTTTACTAAAAACTCAGAAAGAATAGATGTTTTTGTAAAATTACCTGAGGCCATTCCAGAACCATCCTTCATAATTACATAAGTGGTGTCAATTTCCATTCTCCCAAGAAAATTTCGTATTTCTTTTATTCCATTCTCAAAAGTACCTGGAATTCCTACTTTCTCTGCCGCTAGAGTTTTTAACAACATTTCGGTATAGAAATTATCACTTTCTTTATTGGTCCATTGGATAAGTTTAGAAAGTGGTTCTGAAGTATGAACTGCTACTAAAGGATAATTAACCCAATAGTCTGGTATATCATAGTGCTGAATACTTAATTCGCTATCAGATTTTACTCCATTTCTGTTCAGAAATTTTTGAAAACTATCTAAAAAGAAAATAGGCGCGTTCGTAATTGCTAATGATTCTTCTTCCAAATACCCTTGAGGAAGTTTGCTCCCCAAATGGAACCTGTTTTCTCCTAGGTACTTTTGATACTCTTCATCATATTTGAGTCTGGGACTTGTAATTTTTTGGTTATTATAAAACTGAACATAATCTGTGTTATAAGGAAACCAACTTATTCTAGGAGCAGCCCCCATATCCCCTTTTGCATCCACTATTAAGTCAACCGCATTGTTATTAAAAGAAAGTGGGGATACTTCAACTCCATAGTAAAAACTCAAATCATCCCAATCCCATCCTTTAGGATAATTCTGGGTATCAAAATAGCCAATATTAGCGCTCAGCTTTCCCGATACTTCCCTAATACCTTCTGACTTTAACTGATTTAAAAATTTCTTAAAAACAAATTCTCTGTCTTCATTATAAATAAAACCACTTATGCTTGGATCTCCAGTTCCCCTTACAATCAAATCCCCAAATAAAACAGAATCTGATATGGTTCCTGACTGATAAATTGCAGTTTGATATCGAAATTCAGATCCAAGTCCATCCAGTACTGCCGCTGTCGTAAATAATTTTTGATTGGAGGCTGGTATGATCAATTTATCAGAATTATAGCTTTCTAAAATATTTCCTTCAGAGTCTCGAACGGTTACCGACCATAGTGCTTCCTGATTTGGAGCAGAATTAATGATTGATTCTAAGTCCTGAGCAAAAAGAGAATTCGCAGTAAAAAAGAATAATATTATAAAAATTCTGCGAATAGTGTGATTCATCAATTAATGTATAAAGTATTTTTCTTCTTCTTCTTTGAAGGCTTCTAAAATTGCCTTAGATGTTTCTGAAGCAAGTATTTTGCTCATAAATGAAGCACTATTCATCAAACGTGAAATACGGCTTAGTAATTTTATATGATGACTATGTTTAGAATCTGGCCCAACTAATAAGAAAATGACTTCTACTGGTTCCCCGTCGATGGAGTCGAAGTTAAGCGGTTTACTCAGTTTTGCGAACACAGCATAGTTTTCATCAACTACTTTTGTTTTACAATGAGGAATTGCTAGCCCTTTCCCTACTCCAGTGCTCATCACACTCTCTCGTTCGAAAACACCATACCGGACATCCTCAAGAGCTTCATTTCCAATTTTCGAGCTCAACATGTCAACCATTTTATCTATAACCTGTTTTTTATTTTTAACCTCAAGGTTAGTAACTACGGTTTGATCATCTAGAAGAGTAAATAAATTCATAAGATTAAATAGAAAGCATGTGACGGTTAAGGCTTTAAAACCTATACCGAATATAGGCAAGTGAGAAGGTATCAATCAAAGATAATCCTTGATTTCATTGATTATTTTATTGAAGAATTTTCTATGATAAGAAATCTGTATTTTTAGATTATGAATTGGATACTAACCACCTTATCTGTTTTAAAAAAAGATGTCCGCATTGAGTTTCGAACTCGCTTCGCCATAAATATGGTTCTAGCTTTTGTAGTGGCTTCCTTACTTTTGATTTTATTTACTCTTAGAGCTCAGCAATTAGATCCAACCCCCAAAAGCGGGCTCGTTTGGATAGTTATCCTTTTTGCGGCTCTTTCTGCTTTGGGAAGAAGCTTTATATCAGAAACAGATAAAAACACATTCGATCTACTTCGAATTTATGCTAAAGGCTCAACTGTATATGTTGGAAAGCTTTTTTACAATGCTGTATTCACTTTACTAATTAATGCTACCACTTTTTTATTGTATTCTTTTTTGATGGATTTACGAATCGTTTCATGGGAAGCTTTTTTTATTCTGTTGATTTTTGGCACTCTCGGACTTTCTTCCGTTTCTACAATGACCGCGGCTATCGTTTCTCAAGCTGATAGAAAAGGCGCTGTTTTTTCCGTTCTTTCCATTCCTCTTTTTGTACCTTTAATTTTATTACTTACACGAGTGACTAAAATAGCATTCATAGATGGCTTAAATAACGGTTTTGGAAGTGATTTAGCTGCTTTAGTTGGGTTTGTAGGTGTAACAATTACAACTGGAATTATCCTATTCGATTTTATTTGGGAAGATTGATGAATATCAAATTTGGTAACAAACGAATTATTGGACAAGCACGAGCCAAAGAGCAACTTGAACGCATGCTTAGCTCAGAGAGGATTGGCCATGCTTATTTAATTTCAGGTCCAAATGGAGTTGGTAAAACAGCTTTTGCTTTAGGATTAGCTGAAGCTATTAATGGAATTGATCACCTTAGTGATTTGGGAGAGTTCAAAACAAGTAAGAAATCTTCTTGGTTTTCCCATCCTGATATTCATGTATTTATTCCAAAACCAACGTCTGCAAAATTTGAAGAACTTAGACCTCGATTAGAACTGTTAGCTGAAGATCCTTATGAAGTGATTGGATTTGCACAACGACCATCTCTTGATAAAGATGCATCTTCAAAAAACTTGCAGGCTTTCTATCCGATTGATTATTTCAGAGATGAAATTCGGCCAGTAGCTCGACTTAGACCAAACGAAGGAAATCGTGTAGTCGTAATAATAACTCAAGTTGAAACAATGAGAAAGGAAACTGCAAATGCGTTTCTTAAATTACTCGAAGAACCTTCTGATCGTCTCATGTTTATTCTTACAACAGAAAGCTATGAAAACCTTCTTCCTACTATTACTTCTCGTTGCCAACATATTGCACTTGGAACACTTTCTCCAAAAGAAGTAGAAAATGGGTTAATTGATATCGATGGATTAAAGGAAAATGAAGCTTCTTATTTAGCGCGTGTTTCTGGTGGTAATTATGCTATGACCAGATTTTTTGATGTATCAAGACTTAAAGAAGACCGTGAGACCATGGTAAACTTTTTACGACTCGCTTATAGTCAAGACGCTCAAGGTTTATCAAAAATTACTCAAGATTGGCAAAATGACTTCAACATTGAAGGACTTATTTCACTTACCAATTTGATGGAGATGTATGTAAGAGATTTGATGGTTTTTCGAGAAACCCAGAATGAGAAATTAGTTACTAATATTGATCAGATTGATTCAATAAGAAAATTTGTGAGTGCCTTAAAAGATGCACGACTTGAAGATATGATTTCCGAGATTGTCGCTACACGTCCAATGCTACGTCAGAATGTGTCACCAAAACTGTTATTTACTGTTTTAGCACTTAGATTTTCTACATTAATGCGTGGACTTGACCCATACATTCCCAATAATGAAAACTGGAAACATTTACCTGCTTTTGTTGAATGAGTACTTTGAATTTTCATAAAATGGAAGGAGCTGGAAACGATTTTGTTATTATCGATAATCGTGAATCTGGGCTATCAATAGATGAGATTATATCCATTACTCCAACACTCTGCGATCGTAAATTTGGCGTTGGGGCTGATGGACTGCTAGTGTTAGAACCTGCCCAAATTGATGGTGTCGACTACACTATGATATACCGAAATGCTGATGGTTCAGATGCAGGTATGTGTGGAAACGGGAGCCGTTGTTTAGCTCTATTTGCGGCTAATAATGGATTCGGTAATAAACAACGCTTCAATGTTCATGATGGAATTTATGAAGCTGAAGTAGGCAAAATAGAACATCAAGTAAGTGTACTATTTCCCGATGCATTGGCTCCCAAAAAACTACAAATTAATAAAAAAAAGTACCTTCAAGTGTATACAGGAACTGAACACATTGTGAGTTTCGAAGAACTTGATCGTTTAGAAGATGAAAATAACTTAATTGAAGAAGGAGTATTTGTGAGAAATCACCCCTTGTTAAATCCTCCAGGATCTAACGTTAATTTTGTTTGTATTGATGATGATACTTCACTTTATCTGCAGACTTTTGAAAAGGGTGTCGAAGATCTTACTCTAGCTTGTGGCACAGGTGCACTAGCCTCTGCCATCGCTACTCATTTTGACCAAGGGAAAAAAGGAACAGACTTTGAATACTCAATTACCGTTAAAGGTGGAACACTTGAGGTTTCATTTAAGTTTGATGAAGACGCAAACATATATACTCACTTAATTTTATCAGGTCCTGCCCATTTTGTATTTAAAGGTTCTATCAGTATTTAAATTACCATTTTATCTTATTGTGCTCTGTGTTTTTATATCATGCTCTACTGCTATTAGTAGTACACTTCAAACAAAACCGGAAGTTAAACAAACACCAAGCCTGCTTCTTGTACCTAACCAATTAACAGCTCCTCAATCTATTCGAAGCGTTCAACTTTTTAGAACAGGTTCAGTCGAAAACCCTCCAATAATAGAATTGGGATCCTCTCAGCGGTTAGTTTTAGAGTTTGATGAATTAGCCTTGGTATCTGGACAATTTCGGGTTCAATTTTCTCATCATAATAAAAACTGGAACCAAAGTGGACTTCCCGATCCATGGATTTATGAAGGTAATAATGAACTTTATATTAGAGGCGGAGAAAAAAATCAAGAATTTAAACCAGATTACTTTCACTATAAATTCGAATTTCCGAGTCGAGATCTGAAATTTAAAGTGAGTGGTCATTATCTTATACATGTATATGATTACCAATCAGGAATTGAGTTATTTAGCCTCCCATTCTTTATAACAGAAAATGAAGGTGAATTATCCACAAAAGTAGAAACCCTATTTAATCAAGGTTCAGATGGTAGTGCTAGAGATCAATTATTTGGTAAATACCTTTACCCTGAGTTTGTAGAATTTCCTCAGTTTGACCTTTCTTATTCATTCGTACAGAATCGTTTCTGGAAAAAGAATCGTTCAGCTGAACAAACAAGTTTTACTACTAAAGGCAATACAGAATTTCATCTTTCACGTAATCAGTCTTTCCCTTCAAACTTTGATTTTACAACCTTAGATTTATCCGAGCTTTCACTTCAAAATCCAAAAATTTATAATTATGAACCAGCTCAAATACTTCCTAGAATAACTTTAAAAGACGATTATCTAAATTTCTTATCCGACCCAAAACTAATCTCGAATTCTGAACTAGGCTTTCCTAAAAATAACCGCTCTGCAAGATATGCTGAAGTAAGTTTTAGACTTAATACAGGTGGCAGAATACCAGAATTTGAATCTGTATATTTGATTGGAAGTTTTAATCAATGGAGTATCTCCGAAAGGGATAAACTGAATTTTAATTCCGATCTAGGGATATTCGAAACAAAAGCATTGGTTAAAGAAGGGAAATATTTTTATAAATATGTCACCCTTGAAAACGGTTCAATAAATGATCTGAGATTAAGCGATTCATTAACAAAAAGAGATCAGGAATATATTGGCTTTGTGTATTATCGTGATCCTCAATTACAGTATGATAGAATACTTAAAACATCTATAATTAACTCTTTCTATTAAAAGTCGATTCCTATTGAAAAGTAGTGAACAGCTCCTTTTTGAAACCCACCTCTTCCATAAGCCCAAGCCATATCATATCGTAAAGGAAGACCAAATACTATAGTTCTTAATCCAAAGCCTGATCCAGCTAATATATCTCCATCAAAATACTCTGTAACAGGAACTAAACTATTATCTGCAGGATTAATAAGATATCCTAGTTTCTTCTCTCCAAGTCTAAAATCTAGATCTTTTGAATTTACATATGGATTCCCATTTTCATCAAGATAATCGCCATTAATATTAAAACCCCATGCTGTTCCAATATCAAAAAAGAAAGCTCCAGTAATATTATATAAAGGAAGAATTGGTAAAGCTCCAGGAATTACCGCAGCAAATAGAGGAAATCTAAATTCTGTATTTATTAAAGCAAATTTATTTCCATAAATAGTATTGTACTCGTGTCCTCTTAATGGAACGGCAGGAAGTGTAAAAAATGTGTCTGCTAATCGATCTAGTGGTATTCCATTGTCCGACCACTTTTGATTTATCCAACCTTGCATACCTCCTAAGAAATAGGTTTGAGAGTCTCTGCCTATAGAAGCTCCTCCAGAGCCTCTGAATGCCAATGAGTAATTAGTTCCTAGATTTATATAATGACGGAAATCACCAAGAATTGATCCAAAAAAAGGTGAGTCATTCCCAACTCCTGGACTTCCTGATAGACTAACTGAATACCGAGTACCTCCTCTAGGTGTTATGAATCCTGGAAGAGTAGCATCCTTAGTAAATGAAATCTGTGGGTATATGAAGGAGCTATTTAAATTTTCTGCACCTTCTGTGAAGCTTGATGAAACACCGAAATAAATAGAGGTAGGATTAAAAACAGTATCGTAATCCCGAACTAATCCAATCCATGAAACGCCATAATCTAAGCGTCTAAACTTGTCAATTGGATATTGCATATTAACACCACCACCATACGTTCTAAACCTCAATAAATCACCACCTATGGTTTGATATTGACGAGAAGAATGGAAATATGATAAAAATAAATTTGTTCGATTTTTTAAATACCCATATTGGAGAGAGTAATCGCTATTCCTAAGATCAGTTTGAAAATTCGTACCCATTGCGAGTTGGTGATCACCTAATAAATCACTAATTAAAAACTGAGTAAGTGCATATGTACCATATGTTGAAGCTGTAATAGAAGGACTGTAAGCAATATCGGTAGTAAAAGTTAATCGATAATCTCTTGGTAGGTATCTTCCATCTTCAGTAACATTATCTTCCAAATCAAAAATAAACTCATTTACTAAAGTTAATGTGCTATCCTGGATTACATCTTCTGAAAACACATAATTTCTAAAATCTATTTCTCCACTTTGTTCAAAAGTACTTGATTTTTCTTCTTCAGTTTTTTGTGCTTCCTCCTCTTCTTTTTCCTTTTCTGTACGATCAACAGCAGCTATAATACCATCTTTAAACATTTCTTGAGCATACAGTGTAGCAGGAACTCTTTTATATTGACTCTCTGACGCCCTTCTATTAGCCCAGTAGTTTTTACTAAGTGGTTCTGTTTTTTTTCTAGTAAATGGAGACTTTATTAAAAAGATATCTAAATAACCTTCATTTATGGCATTAAATGCGATTCTACTTCCATCTGAACTTATTGAAAATTGAGTGACCCCAGACTGCAAATTTGTTAATGGTGAAGCAGTTTGTGTATTAAAATCATACTCATATATATTTAGGATACCATTTTCGTCAGAATTAAATGTTAATCTACCCGTTCTTGTGATATTTGGCTGACTCTCGCTATAAAGTGAGGTTGAAGTAATTCTTTCGGCTATATTAGAACCTATCGAAAGCCTATAAATATCAGATTGGTAGATACTGTCATCATTTAATAACCGATAATTTCTATTATAGGTATCCAGCTCTGTTTTTGAACCTCTATCTGATGAAAAATATATCATTTTTGAATCTGGAGACCACTCAGGTTCATAGTCAGAGAAAAAATCGTTAGTTAAATTTGTTAATTCTTTACTTTTCAAATCATAGATAAAAATATCTTGAAAAGGTCCAATATTACCATCAAAAGCAAGTGTTGTACCATCTGGTGACCAAGCAACTGAGCCAATTGCATCTATATTTTTAAATTTAAGCTTTTCAATTTTGCCAGTTCGATAGTTAACGATTGCTATATCATCAGCTCCTTTAGACTTAGTTGAAAGGGCTAAATGTTGCCCATCAGGTGACCAAGCTAAATTTGGGTTTAGAATATTAAGTTCTTCAAAATCAGGATTATCTTCACCTTTAATTAAAGTTTTTAACTTTCTTCCATTTAAAGCATCAATAACAATTACATCAAAATATCCTCTTTTATTAGTGATAAATGCAATCTTATCACCTTGAGGAGAAATTGCTGGGCTCGTATTATAGCTACCATACTCTCCTCTTCTAGTCATTAATGAAGCTACCACTTTAGCATTTTCTCGTTCTGCAACTTCAGGGAAATATCTTTCTTTTAAATATTGTTCCCATCGTTCTGAAAGTTCTTCGGTTGTTAAACCAAGAGCATCAGCAAAACCGTACTCGATACTTCTACTGGTTTTAATTCGGTTAAGAATCTCTGCAATTTTCTCACGACCATATTCTTCAACTATAAAATTCCAAACAGATTGTCCACCTCTATATGCATAGTATCCACTTAAATACTGAATTGGAGGTAGATATCCATTAATAACTGCATCTCTCACAAACATATCTGTGTTTGTATCCCAGCCTAAAGCAGTATACTCTGCAAGACCTTCTTCAAACCAAAGCGGAAAAACAAGTTGAATATTGTTCCTGATTATTGACTGTATTGACCCTCCGTAAAACATGTCGTTAAAAACAGCATGTACAAGCTCGTGATGTAAAGTCCTTCGAAAATCGTTGTAATCACCATCGAATGGTACTGTCATTCTATTTTTTGCTTTATCAGTTACACCACCTATCCCTTCGGCACTTGTTGGTAAAGCCACTACATTAGTTTGAGAAAAGTCATTGTGTGAATCATAAATAATCAAAGGAATGCGATTTACAATCTCATGATTAAAATCATCTTCTAGTTGTTTATAAGCCGATTCTACACTTTGTGCAGCAAATTCAGCAAGTTCGTAATTCTTTGCTCCATAATAATAAACATCAAAATGCTTCGATTGAATATATCTCCATTCAAAATCTTCGTATTGAACCCTATTCTTGCCAAACGAAAAGTATTGGGCATTAAGCGTGGGAACCCACACACATAGTGATAAGAATAAAACTGCTACGAACTTTGTTTTCATATCTAAATAGCTTTTAGTTTATGCAGGTACAAAATCAATTTGACGTTTTTGGTGATTTACACTATCTACTTTGATTTTAATTTCATCACCAAGTTGAAATTTTCGCTTACTAGATCTTCCAACTAAACTATGGCTCCGTTGATCATAGTTATAATAATCTCCTTTAAGATCACTTACACGAATCATACCTTCGCAATGTATGTCTTTTAAATTAACGAAAATACCTCTTTCGGTAACACCACTAATTACACCATCGAAGGTATCTCCAATTCTGCTACTGAGGAATTCAACCTGTTTAAGTTTAATAGAATCACGCTCTGCATCAACTGCAACTTTTTCACGTTCACTACAATATTCCCCGTTTTTACGAAGTGCTTCATACGTGTATGCAGCTGCCCCGGCGGAGTAACCTTTTAACAGGCGATGAACAATAACATCAGGGTAACGGCGGATGGGGCTGGTAAAGTGTGCGTAATGTCCAAATCCAAGTCCAAAATGCCCAATATTATCTGGGCTGTATACAGCTTTCGACATTGCCCTTAAAGTTAACTCATTTACAATAGTTTCTACTGAGGTTTCTTTAACGTCGCTCAATAACTTATTAATAGTTTTTGGTGATACTTTTTTCCCCAATTGAAAATCAATCCCTAATGGACGAACTTGCTCAGCAACCGCTGATAGTTTTTTATCATCTGGTTTATCATGTATTCTATAAAAGAATGGATATAAGATTTTACTCTTTTTCTTGCCAGAATTATCTCGAAGTTTATCAATATGAGTAGCAACAGTTTTATTTGCCATTAACATGCACTCCTCAATTAATCGATGAGCAAAAATTCTTTTCTTTAAGATTACTTTTATTGGCTTCCCATGTTCATCTAATATGAACTTTGGTTCAGGGTTATCGAAATCAATAGCCCCTTCTTTGAACCTTTTTTCCATCAACGTTTTAGCAAGTTTACCCGCTAGGTGAACCTCATTTTTATACTTATGATCTTTACCATCTAAAATTTCTTGAGCCTGTTCGTAAGTAAAACGCTGTTGAGAGTGAATTACTGTTTCCTCAATTGAGTAATCGAGCAAATTGCCATATTCATCAATTTCCATGAAACAGGAATAAGTAAGCTTATCTTCATTTGGACGAAGACTACATACTCCATTACTAAGCCGTTCAGGCAACATTGGGATCACCCTATCAACCAAATAAATACTTGTCCCACGTTTAAAAGCTTCGTTATCAAGTGGAGTATCGGGTTTTACATAATTGGTTACATCTGCGATATGAACCCCTAAATAGTAATTTCCATTTTCGTTATAAGTGATACTTAAGGCATCATCAAAATCTTTAGCGTCGGCAGGATCAATGGTGAATACCATTTCTTTTCGCATATCTCTTCTCCGAGCAATTTCTTCATCTGGAATTTGATCGGGTATAGTTTCTGCAAATTTTTCTACTTCAGGTTCAAATTCAGCACTCAATTCATTTTCTGCTAATATGGATAGAATATTTGCATCATTGCTTCCAGATTTTCCTAAAATCGAAGTGATCTTTGCTTCAGGTAGTGCTTGATGATGCACCCATTTTTCAAGGGTGAAAATTACCTTATCGTCTTTTACTGCTCTATTTAAATTTTCTGGGAGCACAAAAAAATCTGTATGAGCAGACTTAACATCCGGTTGGATTACATATGTAGTAGTACCGGTTCTTTTAACGGTCCCTACATAAAAGTCTTTCCCGCGTTTTGTGATATCAATTACTCTACCAGTTGGCTGGCCAGAACGTTTATTTGTTTTGGTCAACTTCACTTTAACGGTATCACCCTGTAAAGCAATTCCAACATCTCTGCGATGAATTTTAATGTCTTCATCCATTCCTTCAACAATTACAAATCCCATCCCACTTTGGGTTATTTGAATCCTGCCTTTAATAATATCTTTACTAGATGAATCAGACTTAGATTCTCCTGATTTCTTGTGCTGAACACTATTTCCTTGTATCAAAATAGAGCCTTTGCTTGATAGACCGTTAATGGCTTTGTCAAGTCTCCTTAATTCTTTTTTACTATTTAATTGTAAGATGCTTTTAATCGTCTCTTTTGACAGGTTCGATTCAGGGCTATTCTTTACTAAATCCAGTATTATTTCTTCTAATGTACTTAGCCGCTGATTTCTACTCATTCATTCCTTTTTATGATGGGGGATTCTGATTCTCTGTTAGTTCTTCTTGTTCTGGCTCTTCTTTTTTGTCTTTTATCCCAAAAAGACGCCGAAATGGAGTGCCTATTTTTCTAAAAAATTCATTCCAGCTATTAAAACTTACTTCTGCTTCTAACCCTACTCCATTTATATCCTGTGCCTGTTGGCTTTCCTCTACCCCTCCAAAACTACTAAATGTAGGATCTTGCCTATGAAAAGCTGTAACCGAAAGTGTTTGATTAATCCTATAGGTTGCCCCTAGATCACCAATATTTGATTGTGCCCCTGTTATTTGGCCTTCACGACTTAGAATAATTCGATCATTATATAATCTTAGTGCTACAGCCAAATCTACATTATTATAGGTATTTAGATTAAAATCAATATCTAAACTACCAATATCGCTCCTCAATAAAGAATTTATTTGATTTGATAACAAAGGGTTAATGACTTGGCTTGATAACAAAGGATTAAGTACAGCTCCACTTCCAGAAAAGTTATTTGTTAAAGAGTTTGTGCCTTCAGTACTAGCTGTAGTTGAAGGGATAAAATCTCCCATTAACAAAAAACTTGTAGCTTGAATAAGCTTTTCATCTTCATTCCTGTTTAACGTATTAATTTGAGCTGAAAGCGTTGTATTTTGCCTAGTTTCAAAAGTATTTGGCAACCTAAAAAAGAAATTATTTTCAATGCTGGTTAAGGAGCCTCCTATACTTAGAACAAGCTGTACTGGAACTCTTTGTGAAGATTCTTGATCTATTTCCGATCTAGCTCTAGTTAAGGTATTTATATCAGGTCTAGCTTGATATACTGCTTCTAGGTTTAATCTTGCATCTGTAGGTGAGCCATCCCAAGTAATCGTTCCTCCTCTTTCTAGTTCAAATCTTCTTGTAAAAATATCCCCACTAACAAATTGGTAGTTTCCATCTGTTATATCAAATTGACCAAACATACTAAGGTCTTCATCTTGAAGTCTTATTTGAAGCCTACCCGTTCCATTTGCTGTAATAATATCTCCAGTGACAGGGTCGAAAATCAACTGAACAGTCATTGGTTGAGTTGCAATGAACTGTAAATCAAGGGTAAATCTTTCTACAAATGTTCGATCAAACGGGTTTTCATCAACTTCAGGAATAAAAATTGAACTTCCATTTCCTACTGTATTACTATTATTGTTTTTTAAATTAAAATCATCGACAAAGCGTATGAACTTATTGTCTTCATCAAACTCTGTTTCTTCTAAAAGTGGAATACCAATATTTGAAAAATCTGAAATGTAAATTGGGGTATTTGTGGATAAAACAGGATTTAAATTTGTTCCAGTCATTCGGATTGTACTACTTCCATATGCTTTACCAAAAAATGGTACATCAGGTCCGAATGAGCTATTTAGAAACTGAAACTCATCCATTTGAATTCTTAAATCTATTGTATGTATTTGCTGAAAATCATTCAAGTTGTATGTACCACTTACTACTGCCGAACCACCTGAAGGATCGATAACAAATACGTCTTTAAAAACAAGTCCATTAGACCTTGAAAAACTTACTAAACCTTGCCCATAATAGTAGGTATCTAGAAAACGAGGTTTTAAATAAATAGCATCGTCCATCCCTATTTCATAATCTACATTGTAATCATAGGTATCTAAATTCCCCCATATGTAGCCATGTCCAGTTGCTTTACCAGACATTTCGGTAAAAACTTTAGGAGCTATAAATGGAATTATCCATAGATCAATATTTTCGAAATCTAGATCAAAGCTAAACAAAGAATCTGCTTCAGGAAATTCTCCATTTACTGGAGCTAGCACATAACCATTTAACTTTATATCCTGACCATCTCTATCATTTCGGATATAATAGTTTGGGTATTTTGTGGAATCAGTTAAAATAGAAATCTGCGTATCGAATCTATTGAGTAACTGATTAAATGTACTATTAATTCTTATATCTCCAACAGTATTATTATCCAGCCCTAATTCGAAAATATTTAATTCACCTTGTATGGTTGGAGTTCTTGTTAGTGATCGTGTAGTAAATATTCCATCAAGATCTCCAGAAAAATCAATTCGGCCATTTACTAACTCTGAGATTCTTCCTAAGTCAACGCTCCGAATTACATACTTAACCGAATCATCTTCTACATTGCTTAACATGCCTTCTATGCTAATAAACTCATCAAAATTAGAAAAGGTAAAATCTTTAAACTCAAGCTTATTTTTTGGGAGAAAATTAAGAGTAGGTGTACGATTATTCTGCCATTTATATATATCACTTCCTAATTCGAAACTATTTATAGTCATACTTAAACTTGAATCACCTAAACTAGCATTACCTTTAAAATCTAACTTAGTATCGTTTCCAATTTTATTAATAGTTTGTGATATCTGAATAGAATCTTCATCCAATTCAAAAGAAACAGTTATTCCTTTAGCAAATACTAAATCTGAAGATATTTCACCAATTTGAGCTTCTACTTTTAAGCTACCAAAAGATTTTATTTTCTCGTTATGCCTGAAACTACCCGTAACTTGAAGCGCTACTGAATCTGATTCTGATTCATTGAATAAAAACTTTGAGTCATTAATTGTAGAGTTAAAAAGCAACCTATCTGCATTCATATTTATATTTGAAGAGACGTTAGCACTTGTGATTAAGTTTGGAGCTTCTGGAAAATATTGTTTTAAAAGAGCTAAGTTCTTAATACTAAAATCTAATTGGAAGTTTTGATCTTGAACAACGGGACTAACGTTTTCAATTTGCACATTTTCTTTTAATAAGAACTCTTCATCTACTCTATTTTTGAAATATTTAGACCAATATGGAGTTAACCTCATAACATCATTTGGTTCGAATACTCCATTCATTGATAAATCGAAAGCAGTTGATGTAATCCTTAAACTTCTATTATCGGATGCTGGTTCATTGAAATCTGCATAAAACTGATGACTTGGAAGAGTATCTCCATCTACTATAGAAAATGGTACATCTAAACTTACTTGACCATAAACATTGTTTTTGTTACTTCCTTTTAAAAACAGCTCATACTCAACATCTAAAAAAGCTGAAGCTAATTTATCAATTTTTGAAAACCCCTTAATATCTAGGTTTGAACCTCTACCTGAAAATTCTACGGAAGGAATTGAGTCTGTAAGGTCTACAGTTCCCATACCTGATAGGAAAGCATCAGGAGCAACTAAACTGAATGATGGGCTAAGAAAACCAGAATCCCAATTACCACTTATATATATTGAATCGAAAGGAACTTCATTAATAGTTCCTTTTAGAAAATTGATTTCCGCTTTTCCTATTGAATTACTTAAGTTTTTTAGGCTTGATGATTGAATGCTCATTGTGCCTGACAAATCTGAATACTGAAGTCGATCAGCTATTATTCCCCCTAAATTTAATGAATCAATAATAGCATTAACTGTTACTGGAAATAGCTCTGTAAAACCAAGATTCCCATTTAAAAAAATACTCCCTCTTTCGCCAAAAATACTTAGCTCACCATTAATTGATCTTTTACTGCCCATCACTTCAGCTTTAAGTCTTGAAGTTGTAATTGCCTCTATTTGAGCTCGAGTAAAATCATAGTTAATTAATCCAAACTCTGTGGAATCTATAAGTATATTTGAGAGTTCGGCACCATATTGTACTTTTTCGGAGATAAAAGGATTTGATAAGTAGCCAAAGCCATTTAAAGCGCTTTGCCCAAAAATCACTTCAAAATCATCGAACCAAAGAGAGTCAATATCACCTTCACCTTTCAGACTTAAGAAAATACTTTGATCCAAATCAGGATAATCTTTAAAAACCCTTTTTAATGTTGATGGTTCTGCAACTAATTCCTTAATTTCTATACTTAATTGAGAAGATTTTAACTGAGATAAGAAATCTTGTTTTAGTAAATCTACTCCATCAGCTTCTCCACTAAAATTGAGAATTGAATTTCCAAATTTCAAATTAAATGCATTGAATTCTAGAAATCTATTGTCGTTAAAAACTTGTCCAAATAAGCTTATTTTTTCGAGGTCTAATTCAGGTATTGTAACATCCAATCTATCAATGTCAATGAATCTTCCAGTAGCATTATAATCTAGAAACATATCTAAATTTAAGTCTTCAAAAGTAAGCTTATCAAGTCCATCAGTTCGATTTGGAAATGGATCTTCAAGTATTATAAAACCATTTTTTATTACTACAGAAGGTGCTAATATCTCAACAAAAGTATCTGAAACAGACGTAGTATCTCTTTCGGATTGTAAAACCTCTTTCCTTTTTTGAATAGCTTTTAAAATTGAACCCGTTGAATCACTTGTAATTCTTAGCCTTGGTGAAGCAATTTCTAACCCATTTACTACAAAACGATTCCTAAAAAGAGCCCAAAAATCTAGTGTTGCTGAAACTGTATCTGAAGAAAAAACCGGATTAAAAGAACTCGAATCTGGATATAGGTTTATGGATTCGAATTGAAAACTGATTGGAAGAGTCCCGTTAAATTCTCCAAGCTTAAGTACTCCATTATGTTGGTTATTAAATCTATCTTCGATTTTACTTACAATATAATTTTTTGAGATTGGAAGTTGTAATAACCCAAAACTTAAAATTCCAACAACCAATAGTACACCTATGGTCACACCTATAAAAGTCCAAAAAATAGACCACGTTTTATGTAACCAACGCAAAGCCATTTAGCTAAACTCAGAAATCAAATATTCCCAACTTTCTTCTACTACCTTAGTTTCTTCGAACGATTTTACAATTGGTTTACCCATTTCTTCGAGTAGTACTAAACGAATAGTTTTACCTTTCACTTTTTTATCTCTTAACATTAATTCCGTTAGCTCTTTAAGGTTGTTACCGATTTGATTTATATCCAAATCATATAACGATTTAAAAGGCATTAAATTTGATGTATTTATAGAGGCTCCAATTTTATTTGATGCAGCTAAAGCCCCAAACATTCCCGCGAATACTGCTTCCCCATGTGAAAAATTTGAGAATCCTCCTTTCTTTTCAATTACATGAGCAAAAGTGTGACCAAAATTCAAAAACTCTCTAACACCAGATTCTTTAACGTCTCGAGAAACTATACCTACTTTAATTTTAGCACTCTTTTCAATAACAGAAATCCATTTTACTGGATCTGAAAATTCATTATTATTCGTGAGTTTTTTTAACTCTTCAAGAATGTTAGGAGTTTCAATCATGCCATATTTAATAATTTCACTTAATCCATTTACCCATTCTTTCTTAGGAAGTGTTTTCAGAAAATTGACATCAGCAAAAACTGCTTTAGGTTGATAAAATGCTCCAATTAAATTCTTCCCAGAAGAATGATTGATTCCTGTCTTACCACCTATGGAGCTGTCTACCATTGCTAATAATGTAGTTGGAATATGAATTAAAGGAATTCCTCTTAATACAGAAGCAGCTACAAACCCAGATAAGTCGCCTACTACTCCGCCTCCTATTGCAAGTAGTGGAGTTCTTCTTTCTAACCCATTTTGAAGAATAAAATCAACGATACTGGAAAACTGCTCCATACTTTTATGATTTTCACCACTTGGAACTATGTACTTCGTTATTTTCTCAAAGCCCTCTCCAAAACTATTCTCTATTATCGAACTATGTTTTTTATATACCTGTTCATCAACAACCATGAACAACTTTTCTGAACTATAGTAGGTAGATAAAAATTCCGATACCTCTTGCATTAGGTTTTCACCAATGGTGATCGAGTATCTGTCTGTAGATGAAGTTTTAACTGGTATTGTACTATACATACCTTTTCAATTTTTCGATAAGTAGTTGAGCTTGTCTTTCTTTAGATTCATATCCACTACTTTCAAGATTAATCTGAGCTTGTTCATAAAGCTCTTCGCGTGATAAATATAAGGTTTTAAGGTCTCTAAACAGAGTTTCCTTTGATTTTATTTTTCCTGCTTCATTTAACACAATTGGTCTTTTAGTGTTCCTTAAAACTCGCTCAACAATTACTTCTAGTGGAGTTTTTATATAGACCAATAATCCATGTACTTTAAGGTGATCTACTACTCTTTGATTATGAAGTGCACCACCACCAAGGGCTACTACTCCTTTGAAAGTTCTTGTGATTTCCAGTAAATATTCCCACTCTTTCTCTCTAAAGTAAGGTTCCCCAAAACGTGCAAATATTTTCTTAATTGACCGATTTTCCTTAGTTGTAATAACATGATCTAAATCCAGAAATGGCCTTTCTAACTTATCAGCGACTATTTTACCAATTGTACTCTTTCCTGTAGCCATAAAACCACATACAAAAATACTTCCATCAAACTTCTTTAGCCTGTAATCATTCATATTTTAGGACTTTCAGGTTTTACTAATTCAACTTCTTCTCTTTGAACTAATACAGCTCCTGGTGAGGCTCCTTTAGGTTTTCGAACATACTTTCTTTTTGTGACAATTACAGGTACCAGATTAGCACCTTTTGCCTTAGAATTATAGGCAGCAAACGCAGCTGCTTTTTCAATAATTTCTTTTGGGGGCATACCTTTATTATTCGCCATTCTAATAATTAAGTGAGAACCTGGTACTCCTCGAGCATGCATCCAAATATCTTCTTTATGAGAAAATTGAACCAATTTATCGTTGCTCTTTGCATTCTTGCCAATCCAAACCTGATACCCGTTTATCTCTAAACTATGAAATGGAAGATTACTTTCTTCTTTTTTAGATTTTCCAATCCCAATATTTTCAATCTCTTTTCGATACTTTTTCTCCCAATCACCTAAATTTCTTAGTTCACCAATGTGCTGCAATTCATCGTTCATTTTTTCTAATCGAAGTTTTCTTTCTTTGATTTTAGGAATTTGAGTTGAAGCTTTTTCATATGATTTCAGTGAACTAGAAGCCCGGTCGTAATAATATTCTGCATTTTCAGCTAACGTTAGCTCTACATCAATCTTGATTTCTATTTCCTTTCCTTCATTGTATAAATCTTCAATCAGAATTGATTTCGACTTTTCTGGTTTAATGTGAGCATTTGCCATTAATAAATGTCCATATTTTTCATAAACCTCCGCTTTCTCAATTCCTTTATCAGCTTTTGAGAGATTTTTTAACACAGAATCTAATCGCTTCAACTGTCTCGAAATGGTTTTCCTATATTTCCCCTTTTGTTGACTTAATCGTTGTACATGAGAGTAATTTTTAAACCTGTAAGAAATCAATTCGTTTACAGTATCAAATTTTTCAATGGTTGGGAGTGGAAAAAATGTTTCCCCAATTGATGAAACTAAACCATCTGGTAATTTTCGAAATTCAGGTGCACTTTCAAGTTGTTCGGTAATTGTTTTTACAAACTGAAAAATTTCTTCTGGTGTTTTGTTCTCTAGATTATTAGTACGAATTAACTCATCTAATTCACTTCTTGGTAGAATTGGATTAGACTTTAAGAGCATTTTTTTAGCAGTACTTTTGGAGGGGATTTCACTAAGTATGTTTTGCTCTTTTGGAATGGGTTCTTCTTCCCCAACCTCAGCATGGTCTTTAAATGCATCAACTACTTTCCCATTAGATATCCTAAGGGCATTTGCTTTATTGCTGAACAATTTAAAAAGAATTTTTTGCCCTCCTTCAAAATCTAAGCTAAGTAACCGATCTTGATGAACTAGCGAAATATCTACAATTGGAACCCCATAAAGTTCTTGAAAAAACAAGAGCTTGTTTGATTTTTTTCCAGGTCGGTAAGAATCTAAAAATAACGCAGTATTACCTGGTGAACAGCTAAAAATAAGTCTGAAACTTTCGCGTTCATTACTCATAAAAAGTTCTAACAAATTCTTAAAAGGTGTAATAGCTTGATCTAGGACACAATTCGATAATTTGGTTTTGAACTCGTTCTTTAAATATATTAACTCGTAATAATTCATTTCTTTAGTTAGACAATGAAATTTTAAATACTAACTATGCATTATCCAATTTTTAATTCTATTGTGAATACCGTCGAGACTCAACTTGATAAAAGAGGTATTCAAACTAGAAAATTTAGGACTTGGGAAGATAATAAGATTAATGCCATTGGCTTAGAACTTATTATCGATTTAGAAAAAACTTCCACTTTCATTGATTCTCTATCGATAAACTTTGATTGGGACAGTTTTCGCGAAGCATCAGTAGCTCGAGTCCTATCAGGAATGGAAAATCATCCTTTTCTAAAAATTGATAATTTAAAAAAAACGAAGGTGTTACCCACTATTGATATTGAATTAACGTGGTTTTTTGATGTTAATATTTGTCAACCTGAAATAGCTGATAAAAAAGGAAATTATAGAATCGAAGAAGCAAGCCGTTGGATGGAATCTATCAGTAAAGAAATTAACCTTCTTTTAAAAAATGAAAATATAATTACTCGATGGCATGTTGAAATTGAAGGAGACGAAAACGGTAAATACCTATCTGCCATAAATCTAATCTCTTATTTTCAATACGAATTTCACTCTCCTAAAACAGTTAATGAAGTAAATACTTTTGTAGAACGTCGCCTGCATAACCTCCTACTGAAAGCTTCGAAAGTAATCTCCAACTGTGAAGAGGTTCTTAAGAAAACCATAGCTGCTTGATGGCTAAACCAATTGTTCTCAGGTCTTTTTTAAATCCTAATGATGCACAATTTGCCAAACTTATTCTAGAAGATGCTGGAATTCCAGTTTATTTATATGATGAACAAACTTCAGGTTCAACGGTGTCTTATTCGTATGCGCTCGGAGGAATTAAAATAGTTGTCCCAGATCACTTTGCTGAATCAGCGCTTGAAATACTAAACACAGATTTTGAAGAATCTACTAAACAACGCGCCGAAGAAGAGAGTATTGAATGTCCAAAATGCAACTCAACACAAGTTTATAAAAAATCGGGCTACACTTCATTTATAGAACTAATACTATTCTTTTTTTCTGGAATCTTTTTTATGTATAAGAAACAGACAAAATATAAGTGTCGAACCTGTAAGTATATTTGGCAAGGTTACGGAAAATAAAAAAGGCCCCGAAACTCGGAGCCTGAAAATTACTTTTTCTTCTTATGCCTGTTTTTTCTCAGGCGCTTTTTACGCTTATGCTTTGCAATTTTTGCGCGCTTTCTTTTTTTACCACTTGGCATAAATAATCACCTAGGATATATTTTATATTGTTTTTGTTCGAACAGCTCTAAAAATAAGAACTTTTTGATGGTTTTCTAAATCAAATTTTCACCTTCATCGCTTTATTTACAGATTCCTTAAAATCTTTCGATACTTTTAAGATTGGAGCGTATTGTTCTGGGACAATTACTTCAACATTAGTTTTAGGGTTTCGAGCTACACGTTGTGCTCTTTTTACTACTTTAAAACTACCAAAACCTCTAAGTTCTATGGTTTCGCCCCTTTTCAAGGAATCAATAACAGTTTCCATGAAGCCATTTACAACAGCCTCAGTTTCTACTTTTGTCAATCCTACTGATGATGATATTACATCTACTATATCTGCTTTAGTCATATTAATATGTATTTAATAGCTCCAATTATTCTATCTGTTTCATCCAACACATTCCAAAAACTAAATCGTTCATTTTTAAATCTACTGGTATAATTCGAATAAAATAGAATCACTTCATATTATTTCCGAAATGTTTTTTACTTTGCGACCGTAATTTTTTTAATCATATAAATAATTAGTGCATGGAAACGTTTGAACAAATTGTTGGTACCCTTAATGAATTAGTTTGGAGTACTCCAACTTTTTTCCCTTTCATGGTAGCCGTGTTATTGAGTTTTGGGATTTTTATTACTCTTAAACTTGGCTTTGTTCAAGTACGTCGTTTTAAACACGGTATTTTATCTGTAATGGGCAAGTTTGATCATCCTGATGCCGTGGGTGACGTAAATCATTTTCAAGCGCTAACTACTGCATTATCTGCTACTGTTGGTATAGGAAACATTGCAGGTGTAGCAATTGCAATACATTATGGTGGACCAGGAGCACTCTTTTGGATGTGGGTTACTGCATTTTTGGGTATGGCTGTAAAATATACTGAGTGTACACTTGCTGTAAAATATCGTGTCCAAAATGCTGATGGCTCTGTTTCAGGTGGTCCAATGTATTATATAGAAAAAGGACTTGGTGAAAATTGGAAATGGTTAGCAGTATTTTTTGCTGCAATGGCTGTAATCTGTTCTTTTTTAACGGGTAATGCTGTTCAGGCAAATACTGTTGCTGATACACTTAAAAGTACATTCTTAATTCCTGGTTGGATTACGGGTTTAGTAACCGCTTCTCTTGTAGGATTTGTAATTATAGGTGGTATCAAGCGAATTGGTAAAGTTACAGCAAGCCTTATGCCATTAATGGCCATCATTTATGTACTCTCCGCTCTTGTCATTTTATTAATTAACTACACTGAAGTTATTCCTGCTTTCGGAACCATTATAAGTTACGCATTTACACCAAAGGCAGGTGCATTTGGCGTCGGTTCAGGATTGTTCTTAACCACCTTAGTTTGGGGTATTAAACGTGGACTTTTCTCTAATGAAGCAGGTCAGGGTTCTGCCCCTATTGCTCATGGCGCTGCAAGAACTAAAGAACCTGTTCGTGAAGGTGTTGTAGCACTTTTAGAACCATTTATTGACACATTGGTTGTATGTACAATGACTGGTCTTGTAATCATTAGTACCGGTGTTTGGGATCAAAAACATGACATCCCATTTACGTCTAGTGCCCTTGAAACTTCATTTACCATAAATGATACTGGTTCAATTCTTACCTTAGAATCAGGTGAAGCAACAAATGGCACAATCGTAAGAAATGATCACTCAATGGGTATTTTCTTTGTTGATGAATCTAGAACAGAAACATTTGAAGGAACTATTGAAGTTCTTGACGAAGGTGGCGTTAGAATAACCCACATAAATGGAAACGAAGTTGAGATGTTATACTCTAGTATCATCGAAAATGGTGCACCATTGACAGCAATGGCTTTCGAAAAAGGGCTTGCTCCAATCTTTGGTGGCGGTAAATACATCGTAACCATTTGTGTAATTTTATTTGGTGTTTCTACGGCTATTAGCTGGAGTTATTATGGAGACCGTTCTATTCAATATTTAGCTGGTGATAAATCCATTATTTATTATAAAGTGGTTTACTTAATAATGCATTTTATTGGTGCAGTGATTGCATTGGAAACCGTTTGGGCTATTGGAGATATTGCTTTGGGCTTGATGACATTCCCTAATCTAATTGCATTATTCGCACTTTCAGGAGTGGTGGCTACTGCTAGTAAAACATACTTTGCTAAAATGAAAGAACTCGAAACGAAGAAATAGCATGAAAAATGTTTCTGTTATAGATCATCCTATTGTTCATAGATATCTCACTTTTTTGAGAGATAAAAATACGAGTACCGCTCTATTTCGAAGAGCAATGTCTAATATTGGAGTGATATTAGCTTATCACTCCCTTTCAGATCTTCCTTTAAACGAAACTGTAATAGAAACCCCGATTCAGAAAACAAAAGGATTTGTTCCAGGTCCTGATGTAGTAGTAATTCCAATTCTACGAGCGGGATTAAGTCTGGTTGACGGAATTATCAACTTTATGCCAGAAGCCAAAGTTGGACATGTTGGTGTGTATCGAAATGAAGAAACACTCCTACCAGTAAATTATTACGATAACCTACCGGATGGGATTGAAGATGCATATAATCTAGTTGTTGATCCAATGCTGGCAACTGGTGGAAGTGGCAGTCATGCTATCAAATTTCTTAAAGAAAACGGAGCAAAAAATATTCGGTTTGTTTGTTTAATCGCTGCACCTGAAGGTATCGAAAGACTCCAATCCGATCACCCTGATGTTCCCATAATCACTGCAGCAATTGATGAAAAGCTAAATGAGAACGCCTACATTGTTCCCGGCCTTGGAGATGCAGGAGACCGGTATTTTGGCACCATTTAAGCGCTATTTTCTCTTGCTCCCACTTTTGGGAATTATACATTGTACTAAACTATCAGAATATGATAGCAAACAAATACAGCAAGCATTAGCAGATTCATTACTCAGCACTACTGAGAGTTGGAACGTTGATATAAATTTAATTGAAGATGGTTTTCTAATTCTGAATTTAAAAGGTAAATATGCATTTACCATAAAGACGTCAGAACTTCATGAAACCAGAATCAGTGGTCCCGTACAAATCAAGATTTACAAAGAAAATGGGATATTAGAGAGTACAGTAACTTGTGATAGTGCTTTATACAAACCCAGTGACTCGATCTTTGAAATGTTTGGAAAAGTAAAGGTTAATACTTCAGATGGCAGAAAGCTCCGTTCCGATTATCTAAAATGGGAACGAAATTTAGATCAAGTAAGCACTCCTGAATTTGTTATTTTTATCTCCCCTCCTGATAGTATTGCTGCAAATGGTTTTTTTGGTGATACTGATCTAACTAACTACACCTTAAATGAAGGTGGTGGACAAGTGGTATTAGATTGAAAACTAATTTTGCACATATCTTTTTTGCAGTGCTTTTATATATCGGATTGTTTTCTCAAGCATCAGAAGCACAAAGTATAGTAACGCTTCAAAGATTTGAGTCAGCTAAGGTTACAACCATTAATGGTGAGCGAATTCGTAAAATATATAATGCCAGAATGAGTTTAGGCGATGTAACTATGGTTTGCGATAGCGCTTGGCAATATTTGAATAGAAATGAACTCCAAGCTTTTGGCAATATTCAAATTGATACCTCTACAGAAAATATTTGGACCGATACCCTTTATTATTACACCAATCAAGATTTAAGTAAACTTCGGGGTCGGGTAATTATAAAGCAAGACAGTACGCTTCTCTTTGGAGAAAAGGTGAACTACAATTTCCTAACCAAAGTGGCTTACTTCGAAGATGGAATACGGCTAGAAGATGATGAAGGAATTCTTACAGCTTTTCAAGGTACCTACTTCCAAAATCAGGACAGTGCTATTTTCCGAAATCATGTTCAAATTTCAGATTCTGCCCAATATGCTGAAGGGGATAGTCTATTTATAAACCGAAAACGAGAATACCTTCAATTATATAGCAATGTTTTTGTGATGGATAGCACCAATAATGGGGTGCTTACTGGAGATTACTTAGAAGCAGATTCTACTGGTCGACGTTACATTTTAGGAAATGGATATTTAAGAAGTATAGATTCAGATTCTACCTCATCTGATACTACTCATATTTATGCCAGAGAATTACTAATGATCGAAAATGACACGGTTTCTACAATTAGCGGGTATTCTGATGTTTCTGTTTGGTCTGAAAATTTCTCTTCATTATCGGATTCACTTTTTTATAATGGAAAAACTGAATTATTTGAGCTAGATGGAGCTCCAAAAGCTTGGCATAAAAGTATCCAGCTTTCAGGCCCTTTTATTACTGTACAAATGGATAGTAATCAGGTAAAAGAGCTTCGATCTTATGTGAGTGCTTTTGCAGTTCAAGAAGACTCATTAACTAAACGCCTGCATCAACTTAAAGGAGATTCTCTTTTTGCCTATTTTGATAAAGGCAACCTTTATGAAATCTTGATTCATCCAAATAGTGAAATACTCTACCACACTAAAAACGATGCACAAGAACCCGATGGAGCTATGGAAAGTACATCACCAAAAACGATATTATATTTTAAGAACGGGGAGCTTACTCAAGCTAAAATGGGAAAAAATAATGGACTTTTTCTACCCGAATATGAAGGATTAGTGGACAGAAAATTAGAGGGTTTCGAGTGGAATCCGGAACTAAGACCTATTAAAACAACCGAACAACTTCTTCCAAAATGGGATCCTATTTCTAAAGAGAGACCGTTTGAACTTCCAGAAAGGTATATTCTTTTCATGAAAAAGAATATACCTGAATGATGAACAATCCAATCATTTATATAATGGGAGTTTCTGGGTCTGGAAAAAGTACCATAGGAAAACTTCTAGCTAATGAATTATCACTTCCCTTTTTTGATGGAGATGATTTCCATACAAAAGAAAACATCAAGAAAATGTCGAAGGGAAATGCATTAAACGATAACGACAGAGTTGAATGGCTTCAATTACTTAATTCCATCGCAAAGAAAGAGTCCAATAAAGCAGGTGCAATCATTGTTTCTTCAGCTTTAAAAGAAAATTATCGAGAAATACTTTCTAGTAAAATAGATGATGTTTTTTGGGTGTATTTAAAAGGGGATTTTGATACGATCCAAAAGCGATTAGAATTCAGAGAGCATGAATATATGCCTTCTTCCTTGCTAAAATCTCAGTTTGAGACTCTTGAAGAACCTGATTATGGGATTCATATAAATATCACACTCTCCCCAGAACAAATAATATATCGGGCAAAAGCTATGATTTCAAATAACTCCGAATTTGGCTTGATTGGTCTAGGTGTGATGGGTAAAAGTTTGAGCAGAAACCTCGCTAAAAAAGGATTCCATCTTTCCTTATTCAATCGCCATTTACCAAAAAGCGAAGAAAAAGTAGCGGAAAAATTTATAGAGAAATATTCGGAGCTCTCAAATGCTAAGGGTTTTGAGAATCTTTCACGTTTTGTTGATTCACTTGAAAGTCCAAAAAAAATCTTCCTAATGGTTCAAGCAGGTGACGTTACTGATGCCGTTATCAATAACTTGGTTCCACTTTTAAGGAAAGGTGATATTATTATTGATGGGGGAAATTCTCACTATAAAGACACCGAAAGACGAATCAATTATTTATCTAAGCAAGGTATTCACATATTGGGTGTTGGCGTTTCTGGTGGAGAAGACGGCGCTTTAAATGGGCCATCTATAATGGCCAGTGGCGAGATTGAAGTCTATAAGAAAGTTAGTATCTATTTAGAATCAATAGCAGCCAAAGATATTCATGGAAATGCCTGTTGTACCCTTATTGGTAAAGGTGGATCTGGGCATTTTGTTAAAATGGTTCACAATGGTATTGAGTATGCAGAAATGCAACTTTTAGCAGAAACCTATCATTTTTTACGCTATGGAAAAGGATTAAACCCTTCTGAAATATCTGATATTTTTGAGCGCTGGAGACAAGGTGATTTAGATAGTTATTTATTAGAAATCACAGTAGATATTCTTAGAAAAAAAGAAGGCGATGAATGGCTTATAGATCTGATTTTAGATAAGGCTGGAAATAAAGGGACCGGAAGTTGGACAACCATTGCAGCGGCTGAACTTGGTGTGCCTGCAACAATGATTTCTTCCGCTCTTTTTGCACGATATCTGTCCTCTTTTAAAGAAGAGCGTGATATTGCAAGTTATCAGTATCAATCTAAGGTTGCCATTCCAAGTGATTTACCTGTTGATCAAGTCGGAATCGCTTATCAATTAGCTAGAGTAATTAATCACCATCAAGGAATTCATTTGTTAAGTGCTGCATCTAAAGAATATGGGTGGCGCATTAAACTTTGGGAAGTAGCCCGCATGTGGACGAATGGATGTATTATCCGATCAGAATTAATGAATCATTTAGTTCAAATCCTCCAAGAAACGGATCGAATTCTTTTTGATGAATTGACAAGTCAATCTTGTAATGCCTCAAAACCTTATTTGGATGAACTCGTAATTGAGACAATAAAAGCTGGACAAAACGCACCTTGCCTAACTTCTGCCCTCCTCTTTCTAAATGGATATACAAACTATCTGAGTAGTGCGAATATTATTCAGGCTCAGCGTGATTATTTCGGAGCACATACCTACAAACGAATTGATGATCCTAATGGGAAATCGCACCATACTATTTGGAAAGAATGAGGTAGAATAAAGTTTTAGAAAGATAAAATTTTCCGACCTCCCCTCAATCCCCTCCTTAGTAAGTAGGGGAAGCTTTTGATCATCACTAATACAACTTTTTTTAGATTTAGAAACTGAGATATCTATACCTACAACTTTATCTGTCTTGTCTAAACTCTGGAAACAACTTCTGAATATCATCCCAGGGTATTTGAAAATGATGATAATCTGGTTTTTCTTCCCAGCTTCCTCCCCATTCTGTAAACCCATGTTTGGCAAAAATTGGAACTATTTCTTCAACCATCCCTCTATATGCCTCCGAACGATCAAGAAAATCTGATCCTTCTGGAGGAATAACTTCTACTAATTCTTTATCATCGTTAAGTAATAAATATGGATTTTGAATAGGATTAACATCTATTGCGGCACCAAAAGCATGGCTACTCCATCGATTTGTTCTCGCCACTAATCTACCGTTAAAGGCCGAGGAATTATTTGCTTTCATAGACTTCAAATCATCTCCACCAAACTCTTCGATGGGTAAAATTTTGTTGATTGAGAATTGAATATCAAGCAGTTCCTGAAATATAGAAAGTACTTGTTCGGCTAAGATATCAAGTACGACCAATGTTCCTTCCTTTTGATTTCCATCAAACCCACAAAAAGTAACTTCAATTGTCTTTAATCTGGAATAATGAACCGGACACTCCTCTCTCCAAACTCCCGTTTGCTTCATTAATTCTAGCTTTTTAGGCTCAATTTTATTTATTGTGAATCCCATAGTTCAAATTAGTTAATTTAAGTCGATCAAAAAAAAGCTTATTCAAAAATATGCGTTTAAAAACAATCTATTTCATAGCCATTGTTCTGACACTTGGTACATGGACACATGATGCAACTTCTCAGGAATACTTTATTCCTTTCAATCATCCTGAGATTTCCTATGAAGGAAGAGTCGGAATATTTGAAAATCAAGCAACCGAATTTTACTGGTCCGGGACTTCAGTTTCAATCAATTTTGAAGGAACTAAAGTGAGTGCCAAAATGAAAGAAGAATTCGGAGGTAATTACTACGATATTTTTGTGGATGGTACATTCCAAAAAACAATCAAACCCGCCGCCAAATTAGCTAGCTATGTATTAGCATCTAATCTATCGAATGAGAAACATTCCCTAGAAATTTTAAAACGGACTGAATATGATCGTGGTAAAAGCTGGTTTTATGGTTTTGAACTAGGAAAAAACTCGAAAGTACTACCAAAGAATTCCCAAAAAAAGCATCGCATAGAGTATTACGGTGATTCAATTACGGCAGGCTATTCTGTAGATGATTACTCAGGAAACGATTCACCAGATAGTATTCATACTAATTACACTCTTTCTTATGCGAATATAATTGCCCAACATTTTGATGCTGAACAACAGTGCATTTGCAAAAGTGGAATCGGGATTACCATCAGCTGGTTTCCAGCTATTATGCCAGAAATCTGGGATAGAACCAATCCACTAGATCAAGAAAGTGAGTGGAATTTTTCGAATTATACCCCTGATTTGGTAATTGTTAACCTATTTCAGAATGATTCATGGTTAATAAATCTTCCGGATCATCCTTCATTTAAGAAATTTTATGGTGAAAAAGCGCCAAATGAAAATGAGGTTATTGAAGCTTATGCTAAATTTGTAAAGGCTATCAGAACTAAATATCCTAATGCTGCTATTATTGCCACCTTAGGAAACATGGATATTACACAGGAAGGTTCAGAATGGCCTGGATATATAGAAGAAGCCGTTACCTCTATCACTGATGAAAATATATACACCATTTTCACTCCTTTTAAAAATACACCAGGTCACCCAAAAGTTGATGAGCAAAAGCTAATAGCCGAAAATCTTATCCCCTTCATAGAACATATAATGGGTTGGTGATGGATCAGGATTTTTTAAAAGAAGTATCAGCCCAGCTCCGAAAACCGTCGGGTGAATTCGGAAATGAAATCGCCCAAAGAATGAATGAAAGCAATCTAAGAATGAACTTAGATACGATTAACTCTTTGAAGATAGAGGATGACCATACGGTACTAGAAATTGGAATGGGGAATGGATTTTTTATTAAGGAAATACTTTCTAAAGCCAATAAAGTAAAATATATAGGATGTGATTATTCGGAAGATATGGTTGCTTTGTCCACTGAAATGAATCAAACTTTTATTGATTCGGGTCAGGCTACATTTCATCTATCTGAAGCTCATCACCTACCTACAGATAATTCCTCTATTGATCATCTTTTTACGATAAACACCATTTATTTTTGGAATGATATCCCTACCCTTTTATCAGAGTTCAAACGTGTGCTAAAACCGAATGGCACTCTCGCTATTTCGCTACGACCAGAAGGCTGCTTGAGACAATTTCCAAGCACCCAGTACAATTTCACTTACTATAATGCCGAACAAGTATCAGAAATACTTAAAGCACATGGATTTTCGGTAAAACAAATTATTGAAGTAACAGAACCTGAAATGGAAGTCATGAAAAAGCATTTAATTCCTGAGTTTGCCATATTATTAGCGCATAAAACTTCTACTAACTAACAAAATAGAATGTCTAAACCAGCCTTTTTCCCACTATTCATAATTCTCGTATTGCTAACTAACTGTGCTCCAAAGGAAACAGAAGTTCCTGCATCCGTAGAATCAGAATGGATATCCCTTTTTGATGGAAAGACATTCGACGGTTGGAAAGAGTACAATTCGGATACCATCAATCCCAGATGGGAAATAGAAGATGGAACTATCTTGGTTTCTCGTGATGGAAATACTCGAGATAAGAATATTGGATTATCTAAATCAATAATGACCGAACAGACGTTTGGAAATTTTGAATTAGAACTAGAATATAAAATGAGTTTGGGCGGTAATAGTGGAATCATGTACCATGTGGTAGAGGATTCGAAATACGAAAATGATTATGAAACGGGTCCTGAATATCAAATTTTAGATGATGAATTTTCAGCTTCAGAATCGCTTCCCAATCGTATGGCAGCTTCAAGTTATGATATGTTTGTACCCGATTCTTCTAAAAAAAGCCTATACCCTGCTGGAGAATGGAATAGTATAAAACTGATTTATGATAATGGACGAGTTGAACATTGGTTGAACGGAGAGAAAGTACTTGAATTTACTGAAGGTAGTGAAGAATGGAAGGAAGCTTATGCGAACAGTAAATTTCCTGCTAATTTTCCAAATTGGGGAACTTCTAATTCTGGTCACATTAGCTTACAGGATCATGGTGATTTTATAGCGTTTCGGAATATTCGTATAAGAAAACTATAAGTAAACACCTTGCCACACTCTGGAGATTGCTTTATCGCATTTTCTCCTTGTAAAAGGTTTCCTTCTATCAAGTCCTAGATCTCTGCCTTCGCAGAGATGACTTATGTATAGTTAAGAAAGTTAGTCTAAGGTTAGAACATCAACTTACCTCAAAGTTAGTCATTCCCACAAAGGTGGGAATCTAAATCGTGAACAACGCCTGTTGCCTTTATAAGTATCTATATTTCTGTAAACGATATCTAACATCTACCAACCCTAATTCTTGGGATTAGTCGTAAAGGCATACATGATTTCTATAGATAATAATCCTTATAATTTACAGAAAGGTTTTACCGAATTCACAGATATACGGTTTAAGAAAACTACGGGCATAATTATGACTGCACGAAGTTTTGCTTCATCATTGTTTAATCGGGATGAAGATTTTTGTAATAAAAGAGACGAAAATAGCAAACGCACTGACTACTCTACGCTAGCGAAGTCTATAGCCAGAGGTTGGGCACAACACTTGCCATTCACTGTTTAAAAGTCCCATTAATAGAGATATTGACTTGTCTTATTTCCCAATATTGCTTTTTCTTACTTTTTAACTCTTACTCCTTCACACCTTAAACAATAAGCTGTAAGTAATCTCAATAAGAAATCAGTAATATTACTTAAAAGAGTTCTCTGCAGATATTGAAGCTTTACAGTTACGAGTTCAGAACTCTACAATTAAACTTGCTAACATCAAAAAAGTTGAGTACTTATTCCCTCAATCGTTCCACAGATATAGAATTTATGTCTTGATCGATACCACCCTCTTCTTCTGGTATCTTAATTATAGGTTCCGCATTTTCTATCACAGACTTGTTTGAATCCAATTGGTTTGTAGTACTTTCTGGATCTAAATCATTATTTCGAGCAATAATTTCTAACTCAGCTAATGTTTGGCGTAAATGTTTAAACACCTTATTTAATTTTTTTCCTAAAGCCCATCTCCCTGCAAGAAAAGTTAGACCAGTTGAAATAATGGCAAATGCGAATCCTGGAACGGCTGTTAGTCCTAAATATCCAGAAGCGAACAAAAGTGAAATAATTGCAGCGATCGGAATAGGAATATAAAATGGAATTGCCGTCAAGGGTCCATTCCAAGTAAGACTAATTTTAGTTTTACCCTCATTTTTAAATGCTGTAATTTTAGCTGAATTGCTATCAAACTTTGGAGAGCTCCATTCATACACAGATTTTCTAGAAGAAACTTCGCCATTCGATCTAAAAGAATCCCGTATTGATATTAGCATTTCTTCCCATTGGGCATCTGAGATTTCACCCTCTGTTAACACCTGACTACTGAATGAAAACGGTCCACCTACTAAAGTTTGCTTACTTTTTGTTGTATCTAGTTCTAATTCAGCAATAGCTTTTATTATTTCATTTGGGTCAATTCCAGTATCGGAAGCTAGTTTCTGTAATTCTTTAAATGACAAACCAATAGATGAATCTGTTCCAATAGTTGTTGAATTCTCTGCTGCTTTCTTAAGAATAGCGTTGATTTCTGCCCTGTTATATATCTTCATGATTTTGCCCAAATTTTATTCCGAACCAGGTACGCTGACTTAATTATTAGGTTTCGTTATTTTCATCGCAAATGTACTGGTTAATATCATACATTTGAAAGCCTGTTTAGATAAAGAAGCTTTTTTGAAAAAATGATGGAAAAACACTAAAACTTATAAGCACACAATGAAGACAGAGTTAAGAGCAAAAATTATTGAGGTTTGTACTAAGAAAATAGAAACAAAGGGTGATGATGTGGGTCTGTCTTTTTATGCTTTTTTCGCAAATAAAAACGATACTCCAGAGTTACTTATGGAAGCAGCAACTTGGTGGATTCAAACTCATAAACTTGATCATTTTGTTAAAGCTAGAGTAATTAAAGAAATGATCGAAAATGGCTTATAATTACTTTTATCAATCATTCTAAAAGAAATTATTCCAAATTATTTATACAAGATCGTATGAAATCTACTTTTCTATTAATTCTATTCATTGTGTTATTCGGATGTACTGAAAACAATACCGATTCTAATTCTCAAGAAATAGAGT
>CAXBBW010000017.1:0-95286 GCA_963974345.1 uncultured Balneolaceae bacterium
CTACATTTCTTACGGCGATTTTTCGTTCTTTTCATCGTTGAAAAGGACAGAAGGAAGTTGGTAAAGCGCGAGATTGGGGGTCTTGAGTTGGACGTGCTTTTTCCACCTCCTCGGTCTCCTCCTTAGTAAGGGGGAAGGGCCTAAATCAAAACTCATAAACTATTTTTACGATCGGTTCCAAAATGATTAAAATAAATAGGATTAGATTACAGGGAAAAATTAATCTAACTCCTTAACAACCTAGCTTTAGATGCTAGAAAGGCTATTGATAGCATACATAGTGCTATAAAGAGAAACCCTCCGAAAAGTTCTACTTTTTCTACAATCATGCCCATAATAGGTTGAGAAATCATTCCTGCTACTGAACCAAAAGTTGCCACAGAAGTTAGTGCTATCGCTCCTTCTTTTCCTGCTGCACTAAATACCATTGGAAAGTTTAGTGCAACACCTGCTCCTGCTATAAATGCTCCAATTGCAGCTACTAACATATTTGGAGCAAATACTGCAATTAAAATTCCTATCGCTGCAGAAATAGATCCCGTTATAATTAAATTTCTAGCTCCGTATCGAGTTTTTAAACGGTCACCAATAATTCTCATTCCTAAAAGAGACCCAGCAAATACCGTGTAACCAATCGCTCCATATCCATTTGGTACATTTACATGATCCGTAAAGAATAAACCAATCCAGTTATTAATAGAACTTTCCACCGTTGCTGCCAGAAAACATATAATACCAATAGCTATTAATCCACCATGAGGCCAAACAAATTTTTGCCGTTCTGCGCCTGGTTGAGGGGTATCACTTGGAAGAAAACGATAAATAGACGCAATCAAAATCAATATTACTACCGTCATTATACCAAAGTGAATAGTAGTAGATATTCCAAACCTCACCATTATGGTTCCAATCAACGCCCCGATCAGGTTGCCAATCCCAAACCAAGAATGAATCTTGGACATGTGAGACTTTCCAGTCTCTTGTTCTACTTTAGAACCTAAGGCATTTACAGCAATGTTGTACGAGCTTGAACTCGCGCCCACAATTATTAATGTCAACCCTAGGCTTAGCCAATTATTCACCAAAGAAAGAGGTAACAAACTAATTGCTACCACCAAACCCGTTACTAATAGCGTTTTTTTCGCGCCAAAATAATTTATACAGATAGCGACAATAGGCATCATTGTAACTGTTCCGCCACCGCGCATCAATAGAGCATAACCTAGAGTTGCTCCTGTTAGAAGGGCTGCATCTCGAATATCTGGAACTCTAGACGCCCAGCTCGAAAATGCAAGACCTAGTACTGATAGTGCAACGCAAACTGCATAGAGTTCTCTTTTAGCATTTATGGGGGCTTCTTCCCTTTGGGAGGGCTGAGATGTAGTTAGCATAGATATTTTCCAAATAAGCCTTAAAAATACGGGTTAATCTTACCAAACCAATTGTATTTGTTGGAATTTAAATTTTAATAAATTTTATTTAGACTTATTCTAAATAATAATATCTTTATGCTGTTCAACATTTAAAACTACCATTTTTATGAGTACATCTACACTTGGCTTTACTGCTATTAATTTCATTTCCTGTTCTTCAGACTATGAATCTCGTTTCGAAGAGTTATTTACTTCAAGAGTTGGAGAAATAGATAGGCATCCTGGTTTCAGAAATATGAATGTGTTGAAACCCCAAACACAAGGGGATGATTACTTGATTATAAGCAACTGGGATTCTGAGCAAAAATTTAAGGAATGGACTCAATCTGAAGCATTTATAAAAGGACATAAACGAGGTTTTGAGGATATTAGAACGGCAAGAGAAGAGGGTAAGGAACCCCCTATGACTTCAAGTTTTAAAACGTATACCATACTTACAAAATAGTTATGTCTTTAGAATCAGAAAATTTTCTGATAAAAGGGACCGAGATGGCTTAGAAGAGTAGGAATTGGAGGATTTATGTTCTTCTTAATTAAAGGGATGGTTTGGTTGATAATTTCTTTTTTGGAGTGACGCTGTTTTAATCATTTTATCAAAATCGAATCTATAACTCACCATTAATTACGTCTTTCAGCCAATAACACATGTAAGTCATCCAATTGTTCTTGAGGGATAAGAGCTGAACGTAAACCCAATTCCTTCTTCATCTTATTGTTTCTTTCGGGCCCTAATGCGAAGAACATTTTTAGGTGATCAAGTTCGTTGCTCATAAAGGTCTGTGTAAATTTATCTCTAAAGTTGATACTCTCAATCATTTCTTCAAAGTCTTCGATCAATAATTCAGAACTGCCTTTTAGAAGTTGATCGACCTGGACTCCTAATTGGTCCTTAAGTCTAATACTAAACCTCATTGGGGTGATTCGCTTCAGCAATTGACTTGGTAAAAAATGGGCGTGCTTTATATTTGTGTCCTTCACATATAATAGCTTTAACAAGGCGCCTAACCCTTTTCTAACTCGAAGGTGCCCTTTAAAACACCCATAGCATTTCGGGTAGTCCTGAAGCTGTCTCATCGAAAGCCTAAATTCTCTCTTATTCCCTATTCGAGTAGTTGATATATAGTAATATGTTTCGGGTTTTTTGTTCGCCACATTAAAAGGAGGACGAAGAGATCTGATCAATAAATTTTCAAGCAGAATAGCATCCGTTTCACTTTTACAAATCTCGTACCCAATTCTGCTTATATGGGCTATCATTCTTTGTGTTTTGCGTGATTTTGAATATCTATAAGAACTAAGGCGCTTGTTTAAATTTTTGGCTTTGCCAATATAAAGCACCTCATCTCTACTATTATACATCGTATAAACTCCTGGAACACGAGGTGGAGTTTCTTTAAGTGCGGCGTTCACTCGCTCTTTTTGGGTTTCGGCTAAAGGTTTAAATAAATCGAGCGTCATTTAAATTAATTTATACTAAACGGCACTGAAAACACCGTTTCTCCCCACATAAGTTTAAGCTTAGCTCCGCTCCCTTCTTCCTCAACAACAATGGTGAATGCTTCCGTACTTTCTTCATTTGTTGATATTTGCATCGGTACCCGCCCTAAATCTCTTACAGCATTATAGGTTTGCCCGTTTTGACCTGTTTGTTTATTTATGATCAAGATACCTCCATCAACTTCAGGAATTGTAAATAAGGTATATTCTCCTACAGGCACTTTTAAATTCCCAATCATCAACTCTTTTGATGTTGAAAAGTGAGTTGCCCCATCAGCACCTGTTCTCCATCGCTCTCCCCAGGGCACAATGCCCCCAAAAAGAACTCTTCCACGCCGTGATGGCGATCCATACTTGACCTTGAAAATAGCTCCGTTCACTTCAAACTCGTCTTCAACTCCTCCCGAGAGTGAACCAAATGATTTCCCTGCTCTATCTAATGCTAGAAATCGCTTTCCTATACTTTCTATATCTACATGTTCTTCTCTGTTCACTACCAGTTTTCGAGTTGTTTGAGCGGCATCCAGTTTAACTAATTGTCCATCAGAATTAACCCAAACATCCATAACACCTCTCGATGGATGGCGAATTGTTCTTTTATCTTCTCCGAGATTTGCTATTATAAAAGTTGAAATGTTGTTTCCTGAAATCATTTTTTGAGCAACCGTATCATTTTCACTTTTAGCGAACTCATTAAGTGCTAATTCAAATGGCCAGTGAACCATATCAATAAATGGAAGAGCTCCTTTATCATATTTTGTAGCATAGCTTCTCACCTCTCCATTTCCAGTTACATACTTTGTGTATAAGCTATCTCCATCTTTCATAATAGAACGGCTAAACATTCCCTCACCATCAAAGCCTTCGATAGTTGAGTATTTTGTTTCGGTTAGTTCTATAATCCCACCAAATTCATCCTGTTTAAGATCATATTCAGCCAGCTCGGTTCTTGGACTTCGAAGAACTACTTTTGCGGTAAACCCTTGATCTGTTTTTGAAAATGTTTCTACTGCAAGAGTATCGTTTCCTAGTTTGGTAATGAATCCTACATTGCTAGGTGATGAGGAACAAGACGCAATGAGTATTAATAAGACAAGTGGTAATAAGTATTTCATAATAATTAATTAAATATTTCTTTAAGGCGTTCTATATCTACGGGCTTGGGCATAAATTTCGATACTTTATCGTCCCATTCAATTTGATATAAGCTTTCGTTATTACTTTCTATTCTCGAGCTTATAACAAAAATCTCGACTTTCTTAGCTATCGACTTTCTGATCGCCTCAAACTCTTTTAGAAAATCCCATCCATTCATTTCAGGCATATCAATGTCTAGTAAAATAACATCTGGCATAGCTTCGTCTTCCGCTTTCATTTCTCGGAGTTGATCCAAGGCAAGCTTTCCATTTTCGAACGTAGTTACTGTATTTCCTGGAAGATGGTTATTTATAATCTTCTTTATCCCAAAGGTGTATACCTTGTCATCATCTATGATACAAATACTTCTTTTGCTACTCATTTTAGCTTTATTTTAAAGGTTGTTCCTACTCCAGATTCACTCTCTACTTTTATTTCTCCGCCCATCGACTCAATTTGATTTTTAGTAATAAAAAGACCAATTCCCTTTGCATTTTCATTCCCATGAAAGGTTTTATACATCCCAAACAATTTATCGCCATGCCGTTCCATATCTATTCCTAGCCCATTGTCTTTTATCTCTAAAAAGAATGCACCTCCTTCTTCCCGAGCTTTTATTTTAATTTCTGGAGCTATATTGGGCTTTCTATACTTGATAGCATTGGAAATTAAATTCAGCAAAATACTTTCTAAATAAGCGGGATTATACCCAAAAACTAAATCCTCTGGCACATCTTCAACAAACTTAACATTGTTTGATAGTACATCACTTAATAGAATTTCTTTAATCTTTGCTAGATAATCTTTCAGGTTTACATCTTTAAACTGATCTATGGTCATTTGTTGCTGATCAACAATCTCATTAAGATCAGCAATAGATTCATTTAGATTTTCGGCCGCTGTATTTAAGTATCCTAAAATCTCCTGTTGTTCTTCTTCCGATTCATCAGGGTCGTATAATTTCAATAGCATTGAGATATTTCCAGCATGGTTTCTCAAGTTATGAGAAACAATATGTGCAAAGTTGGTGAGACGTTGATTCTGTTGTCCTATTATTTCTAGAGTATTGTTCAACTCTCCTTCTCGTTTCTTTCTTTCTGTAATATCTGTAACAATAGTTAGTACCGCCTCTTCGTCTGAGTCAATAGGGTTGTATGGCATCTTAATGGTTTGATGCCAATATTCATCGCCATTCTTTTTCACCGTTTTAATTTCCGGAATAAAATGAACCTCTTGGGTCTCAATTACCTTTAATTCTGTTTCTAAATACATCTTTGCCTTTTCTTTAGAAAAACCTAAATCTTCATCTGTTTTCCCCAAAAAATTATTTCTATGAACTTCAAAAAATGAACATGCTGCATCATTAACCAGTATATATTGCCCTTTCTTATTTTTGATAAAAATTAAGTTTGGGATAGCATTCAAAATATCTTGAAATTGAACTCTTAATTTCTCATTTGCATCAAAAGCTTCTTTCATTTCTGTGATGTCGGTCAAATACCCGGGGGAAAGAACGGACCCATCTTTTTGAATCTCAGGTTTTGCCAACCCTCTAACCCATCTCATTCCTTTTCTTGGATGAAAAATTCTGTACTCACAATTCCAGTCTGAGACAAAAGTAACCGAATCCATGATAGATGAAAGAACTCTTTTTATATCCTCTTTGTGCACTCTCCGCATCAATGGTTTGATGCTATCTTTCAGGTCATCGGGAGATAAATCAAATAGTTCTCGAATTCCTTCACTGGCAAAAGGAAATCGAATTGTATTATCCTCGTCAACTTCATGGAGGAATAAAAATCCAGGAGCTAATTCTGATAGTTTATCAAATAATGTTTGGTCATACTCTAACTTCTCTTCTAGTTTTTTTTGTTTTGTGATGTCTCTTGTAATCCCAAATGTGCCTATCAACTCTCCTTTCTCATCATAGAGAGGTAATTTTGTAGTAGCTGCGTAGGAAATTTTGCCCGGTTCATCTACGAACGTTTCTTTTTCCACTTTTTGAAAAATAGGTTCCTCTGTAGCTAAAATACACTGTTCATCATCATAGGCTTGTTGAGCATGTTTTTCTCCAAATATGTCGAAATCTGTTTTTCCTATTGCATCTTTTGGATGATCTAATCCAAATTTACGTGCACATTCTTTATTAATTCGAATAAAACGACTGTCTAAATCTTTGAAAAAAATACTCTCATTTAGATGATCCATTAACCGAAAGAAAAGGATAGCGTCCACTTTTGATAAATTAGTATTATCAAAGGTTTCTACTTTCTTTTTTACCAAGCCAGACATTTTTTGTGGCTCGCCTGATTTAGACCAACTAATTACTTCACCAAACCAAAGCAATGAAAAAATTTCCCCTGTTTTATCATCTTGGTGTTTTGTTTCGCATTGGAATGGAGTCTCCTCCTCACTTTCTAGATAAATTATAAAAGAGTCAGCAAGTGCTTTTTTTGCATCGTCTTTAAACTTTTCTTTAGCCTTACTCCAGTCTATTATTTGTTGGTCAGGGTCAAGATGAAGCAACTCTTTAATGAAGCTCCCTCCCTCAACCGTTTTCTGTTGAATATCCCAAAACCAATATGCTTTTTTCGATCCCATTCTTTAATTAGTCTTCCAGTGACTTTAAGCGAACTGCTTCAAATTCATCTCCAGATTTCCAGCTTTGTAGACTCGGTGCATTTAATGCGTTAAAACCTACTTTAAAAAATAACCGTGCATCCTTTTCGGCGCCAGTAAGATCCCAAAACTCATTAACTTCATCATTAACACTATGATAATTCGCCGCCGATACACTATCAACCAATTCTGCAAACCCTTTCCCCTTTCCAACGAATTCTGTTCCTGGGTTTGGAAAAATAGCAGGGATTCCAACTTTAGCCATATTAAAATGATCTGATCTATAAAAAATGCCCTGCTCAGGTCTTGGATCTGGTTTTACTGTTCTTCCTTCTTTATTGGCTTCTTCAACAACCAAATCGGCCAATGAATTTCTGCCATAACCAATAATGACGACATCTTCCGTTTCGCCATATACATTCATGCCATCCAGATTTATATTTGCTGTAACTTTACCTGGTTGCACCGTTGGATTTTCTGACCAATATTTTGATCCAAGAAGACCTACTTCCTCTGCGCTTACAATTAATCCTAGCACGCTTCTTTTTAACTGAGGTTGAATGGATTTATAGCCCTTCATCATTTCTAGTAGAGCGCTTACTCCTGCCGCATTATCTTCAGCGCCATTATTTAGAGAATCTCCATCTACTGCTGCTGTAATTCCAAGGTGATCAAAATGAGCTGTTAAGACCAAGTATTCATCTTTCAAATCAGGATCTGAACCTTCAATCACTCCAAGAACATTCTTGGCATTAATATTTCTGTATTCAGCATCTAGGCTCGCATTCATTCTTACATTTCCTAAAGAAACAGGCTCAAAATCTGGACTATCAGCCGCTTCCAACATCTCATCCACATCTAAACCAGCCATATTAAATAGCGCATCGCTTGCATCATATGTTATCCAAGCACTCAACTTAGTTTCTGATTCACCACCACTTTTACCTTTTACGTTAAACCTCTCTCTACTCCAGCCGTTTGAAACTACATTCCAACCATAACCTGCTGTTTCTGTAGTATGAATGATAATTGCTCCAAGAGCGCCCAGTTCTTTTGCCTTTTCGTACTTATAAGTATATCGACCGTAGAATAATCGAGCCCTACCACCAAACATATTCTCATCATACTCTGGATCGTTGTTTTTAATCACAATTATTTTTCCAGATACATCCATCCCTTTGAAGTCGTCCCAATCTTCTTCCGGGGCTTGTATTCCATACCCTACATACACTAACTCGGCATTTCTAATATCAATTTTAGTTTCTTCGCCTGCAGGCCATGCTACAAAATCTTCGAAATAAACTGGGTTCAATGTGGTTTTACCTCTCGCAGAGATTCTCATTTTATGATTTGAAGTCTGTTGTCCAACCAAAGGAAATGGTTGTATATAACTACCATCTTCAACCCCAGATGTAGCACCGATATTTTTTAACTCAGAAACTAAATACTCTACCGTTTTTTCTTCTCCCTCGGTTCCGGTTGATCTACCTAAAAAAGCATCTGAAGCTAGAACACTAACATGATTCATTAAGCTCTCTTTTGAAATTGTTTGAGACGCTTCTTCAACAGAAGTGCCTGAACTGCATCCTAAAATTAAAAGGGTAGTAATAAAAAAGATTAGTTTTTTCATAGAATGATTTATTAATTGAGTTCTTCTAAAAATAGTAGTCTGTGTCTCTATCTCAAACCTTTTTTAAGTAGGTTTTACATAGTTAATTGTTAGAGTAATAAAGGGTAAGGATTTTATGGCATCATTTAAGAATAAAACGGTGTTAGTAACTGGTGGCGCTAGTGGCATTGGATTTCTCATGGGTAAAAAAGCTCTTCAAAAGGGCGCTAAACATCTCATTTTATGGGATATTAATGAAGATCAGTTGATATTTGCAGCAAACCAGCTTTCAAAGCAAGGGTTTTCAGTCTCTACTAATGTGGTTGATGTTTCAAGCGCTGAGCAAGTATCAAGCGCAGCCTTAGAGCTCTTAAATCATTTTGAAGCATTGGATTTCCTTTTTAACAACGCTGGAATTGTAGTTGGAAAACTGTTTCACCAACATACTGTGGAAGATATTGAGCGTACTCTTGGGGTAAATGTGAATGCACTTATGTATGTTACTAACGCTTTTCTTTCTTCGATGATGGATCGCGATTCTGGTCATATCGTTAATATTACCTCAGCTGTTGGGTTAACACCAAACCCCGGAATGACCGTTTACGCCGCAAGTAAATGGGCGGCTGTTGGTTGGGCTGAGTCATTACGCCTTGAACTTAAGGACTCTCACCCGGGCATCCACTTTTTGAATGTTATGCCTAGTTATATAAACACAGGTATGTTTGCTGGAGTAAAGACGCCGCTATTTATGCCCTTGCTTGACCCACATATTATTACTGACAAGATCATCCGTTCAGTGGAACAAGAAAAAATCCACTTGAAAGCTCCTTTTATGGTGAAAACGACGTTATTTTTTCGTGGAGTTTTACCTACTCGACTTTATGATTTTGTAGCTGGTAAAATTTTTAGAGTTTATGAATCCATGAATACATTTAAAGGACATGGAAATGAGTGAGTATTCTGATAACCTGACCAATCAACGAGAGTTTTTTCAATCTGGTGCTACACAGACGCTAGATTATAGGATCAGTCAACTTGAAATACTTAAAACGCTTCTTAAAGAAAATGAACAAGAGCTTATTGATGCTGTTTATGCAGATTTTAAAAAACCTGCATTTGAGACTTTTGGAACCGAAATTGGATTAGTTATTAGCGAGATCAGCTATGCAATTAAACATCTTGGGGAATGGATTAAGCCAAATACAGTTTCATCTTCTTTAGTCAATTTCCCCTCAAAAAATTACATTCTTAAAGAACCCTATGGCTCTGTTTTAATCATTGCTCCCTGGAATTACCCTATTCAATTAAGTCTGCTCCCATTAGTGGGTGCTTTAGCTGCTGGGAATACTGCGATTATAAAACCAAGTGAATTAACCCCGAATACTTCCGAACTTTTAGAACGATTAATCGGAGATTACTTCCAACCTAATAGTGTGATAGTAGTTAATGGCGGGGTTGAAACAAGTACCGAGCTTCTTGAACTTCCTTTTGATTATATCTTTTTTACTGGAAGTACACGCGTTGGTAAAATTATAATGAAAAAGGCCGCTGAACGACTCACCCCTGTTACCTTAGAACTTGGCGGGAAGAGTCCTTGTATTATCGATGAAACTGCAGATCTTCATATAACTGCAAAGCGTATTGTTTGGGGAAAGTTTGTTAACGCAGGACAAACCTGTGTAGCACCGGATTATCTTTTGGTTAAGGAGTCCATCAAGTCTACATTAATTCAATCTCTCACGAATGCCTTACGTTCACTCTACGGAGATAATATTAAGGAAAGTCCTGATTACCCTCGGATTATTTCCGAAGCTCATTTTCATCGTCTTTCCTCTTTTCTTGAAGATGGGAATATAGTTTTTGGGGGAGAAACTGATTCTACATCAAAATATTTTGCTCCAACTATTTTGGATTCCATTTCTTGGTCTGATAAAGTTATGCAGGACGAAATATTTGGACCTATTCTACCCATTTTGACTTATACTGATTTAAATGATGTAGTTGTGCAGGTGAGAAATGCTCCTCGTCCACTTGCTCTCTATTTATTTACTTCAAATGATTCTACAGAAAAATTTATACTTGAAAATATTTCTTTTGGAGGGGGCGCAATTAATGATACTGTTGCCCAGCTTGGTAATCATAATCTAAGTTTTGGAGGTGTTGGTGCTAGTGGCTTTGGGTCTTACCATGGGAAGGCTAGTTTTGACAGTTTTTCGCATCAAAAAAGTATTATGAAGAAAAGTTTTCTTGTTGATGTGCCTGTTAGATATGCACCGTATGAGGATAAAATTAAGTGGCTTAAAACAATCTTTCGATGAGCTTACCGAGTTTATTTAAAGCGTTATTTATTGAAGAAAAAAATGGGGATTTCCTCCGTTCGGTTAAACATGTTCCTTTTCAATCACTACCTGATAACGAAATTACTATTGAGGTAAAATGCTCTTCTTTAAATTATAAAGATGCTCTTTCTGCTTCTGGACTTAATCATGTAACAAAAAAATATCCGCATATACCTGGCATTGATGCGGCTGGAGTAATCATAGAGTCCCGAACTGGAACCTATTCTGTTGGTGATGAAGTTATCGTTACTGGTCACGATTTAGGTACCAATACATTTGGTGGATTTGGGGAATATATTCGCGTGCCTAAGGAGTGGGTTATTTTGCTTCCAAAAGGTTTAACTTTTGATCAAGCTATGGTTTATGGTACAGCGGGTTTTACCGCTATGTATGGAATAGAGCGACTTAAACGTGAGTTTATAACCCCCGAATCTGGTCCTATTCTAGTAACTGGCGCAACAGGTGGAGTAGGTTCGTTGGCTGTTTTTTTCTTATCTCAACTTGGGTATGAAGTAGTTGCAGCAACTCGGAAAGAATCTGAGCATTATTTTCTCACTCAACTTGGAGCATCTCGTATTATTAGTTCTGATGGTTTATTGAATGTTAGTTCTGCCCCATTGCTTTCACGCAAATGGGCTGGGGCAATCGAAACTGTTGGCGACGCTCTTCTTGATTCAGTTCTTCGTCAAACCAAAGACAAAGGTGCGGTGGCTTGTTGTGGTAATATTTTAGGTAATGAATTAACTACTAATATTTACCCTTTTATTCTTAGGGGGGTTTCACTACTTGGAATTGATTCTGCTTATTGTGAACACGGATTAAGACAACAAATCTGGAATACAATTGCTTCAATCCCGTTTGAAAATTTGACTACTTTTTTTTCTAGAACAGTTGGGCTTGAACAGCTTAACGAGGAAATTGATCTTATCTTGAACGGCGGTCAAACTGGACGTATTCTTATTAAGCATTGATAGCTTAATTTGTATCTGTTGGATTAATTTCTTTTAAACCTCTCACTATCCATCGAGGAATTGATTTTAACCAATTTAATATTTCATAAAAAAGCAGCATTGGTTTACAATACTGCTCCTAAAAAGTGACGTGGCTCTCAACCATCAATCACTCTGGTATGGTATCAAATTTATGCGGCTTGAGGGTTTAATTGTTCGCTATATTCAACCGCTTTCATTAACGACCGCTCCAAGCTACTTGGAGTTATGGGCTTTAATAGGTAATCAATGCAACCCATTTGTTTCGCTTTTTCAATAGTTTGAGGCTCCCGATCACCCGAAAGAAAAATTACAGGAGTATCATCGCCTTCCAATCTCATTTTCTCAACTACTTCAGTACCCTTCATGCACCCTTTAAGGTTTATATCCATCAAAATAATATCGGGGCGATAATTTTTGATTTTTCGAAGCGCTGAATCGCCTTCACATGCCGTGCCAATTACCTTGTAGCCCAACTTTTGCACCAGGCGCTCTTCCACTAGCAATAGTAGAATGTCGTCTTCAACAATCAAAACCTGTTTCTTTATATTTTTCATGGCAGTTTGCTTTATTAAAAAATTTTAATATTAAATTATCATAATATTATCCAAAAAGCAACCTCTTTTAATTGTTCCTCATCAAAAAAACTAAGTTGTTCAACGAATACAGCAACAAGAATGCTGCAATTAAATACGCAATGAAATCTGGGTTCATATAAATAAGAGCTCCAATCACGAAAGTAAGTATCCCCAAGATGGTTAGTGAAAATGAGAAGAGTAAAATCAGCCCAAATACGACTAGAAATATCCCGAAGGTAATAGGAATTAGGTCTGGGAAAATGAAGATCAATATGCCAGTTACTAAAGGTACTGCAGCAATCACGGAAGGCATTTTAAAGCTTAAGAATAAAATTCCTAGTGCTACTAAATAACCGCCAGCTGTAAGATATAGAAAATCTGGATAGATTAGCGTTAGCACCCCTGTTCCCAGGGTAAGAACAGTATTTAAGGTTTGTCGTGTCCGCGGTTTGTAATCGGTTTTAATCTCTATAATATTCAGCATTACTAAATCTCTTTATTGTATTGTGAGAGGGATAGTTACCTTGTTCAACAATAGAAACGTGCATTATAGTTCACTCTGTTTGTCATTCTTTTGAACATAACTAAGTTTGACTGGACTCTTTTTTATTTTCCATCGCCCCACTATAGAACCGTAGGTGACTCTGCGTGTTTATATTAGTAGTTCTTTCATTGACTGAGGCAGTACCTCTAGTTTTCATTACACAACTGAACCACGAAAGAAGGTAAAAACAAAAAAGCCTCTTACACATATTGCGCAAGAGGCTTTGAGTTCTTGTGGGAACGGGCGGGTTTGAACCGCCGACACACGGATTTTCAGGCTTGCCTAAGGGTTATTTCTTTGGATTACACAACCATTCTTTTACATTCATAAGTAACTGTATTTTTGTTACTTAAGTAAATGTATTAATTTTCTGAAGAAACATGAAATCACTCTCAGTTACGCTCTTTTACTGTAACAGAGCTGTAACCAAAAACGAGAATTCCTCATGCCTAAAAAGAAGTTAACACATCCATTTTTAACCAATTATAAACCAACCAGAAAAAGAGTTGAATACTATGACACCTTAGTGGAAGGACTATTTGTAAGGATTACTAAAACAGGCCGAAGATCTTTTGGACTGGCTTATGGATCAAAAGGTAAGCGATACACCATTGGTCCATTCCCAACTATTGGTCTTGCTGAAGCCCGGGACACCGCCAAAAAGCTTAAAATCAAAATAGCTCTTGGAGAAGATCCTCAGGCTCAAAAAATAGCCGAGCGAAGGAAACCACAACGGATGAAGGTATCAGAATTAGCTGAAAGCTATAAAGAAAGATACCTCCCTAAGCTGAAGGCGTCTACCGCTGCGGATTACAAACGACGCATAGATAACTTCATTTTACCTTCCCTTGGCTCAATTCCAGCCGATGAACTAAGTCGCCGAGACATTATTACCATGCTTGAAAAGATAGCCGAGGATAAGGGAAGGCCTATACAATCTAATAGAGTTCGATCTGTGCTATCCAGTATCTATTCTTATGCAGTCAACAGGGCTCTTTTAGAGTTTAACCCAGTTAAAGGCATCAAACCTTTAGGTAAAGAAAAACGCAGAAAGCGATACTACTCTGAAGATGAAATCCAGAGTATATGGGCAGCCTTCAATGAAGAACCCGAACCCTATCGGTCACTATTCAAAATGCTTCTGATCTGTGGTCAACGTTCAGGGGAAACAAGAAAGATGCGCTGGAAAGACATCTCGAATGGTGTATGGACAATCCCGGAGCAGGACACTAAGGCTGGAAGGCCACATCCAGTACCACTTCCTTTTATGGCTATCGAAATTCTAACCATACTTAGTGAAGTTACCGGAAGCACCGATTTTGTCTTTGTATCCCCGGTACTTGATAATGTACCTGTTGCCTGGCTACAAAAAGCCTCAGGAAGAGTTAAAATTAATTCCGGCATAAAAGACTTTCGAATTCATGACCTACGTAGAACAGCTGCGACCTATATGGCTAAACTGAAGGTAGAACGAACCGTTCTCGGTAAGATTCTGAATCATAGAGGACTTGCCGGAGATAATCAGGTCACTGCCGTCTATGATGCCTTCGACTACATGGACGAGAAGAAAGCTGCTCTGATAAAATGGAATAAGGAACTACGGTCAATACTTAACCCCCAACAAAAACAAGCAAAAATATACCGTATGATCAGATAACCCTTGAAAATTATTGAAATATCAATTAATCTTATACATCAGCATTTGACGATAAATGTCAGGAAGAGCACAAACGCGCCTCTCATTAAAGCCTCAAATGGAATCGAAATTTAATGCTGATTCTTTATCGATTCTCGCTACAAGCGCAAGATGAAACATCCGGTTTAGCGAACAGCCTTTGGCCTCGATTCGAACACAGAACCACATCATCTTAAATATTTGTGCAATGAAACTACGTATAGTAAGACCTATAGAATTAGCAGAACTTTTATCTGTTTCCACAGTCACTTTGTGGAGAATGGAAAAGAGAGGACAACTCCCACCACGACGACAGATCTCAAGTCGTATAGTAGGTTGGTTAGAATCAGAATTGGTTGAATGGTTAAAGACCCGGCCTAACGCTGATGATAACGATAGAATGGAGGAACTTGAAAAATGAAAAAGCCAACCCTTCTGAGGTTGGCTTTTTCTAAAGGCTTATTCAAATCCTTATTGTGTAACATCCAACTCACGATAGGGCTTGTTCTGCACTTATTCAACGCTAATCTCAAATTCGAAAGGCTTCTTAATCACCTGAAAATAAATGAATTAAGGTGTGCCACATGAAGACCTTTGATAGTGACCAGGTAAAACAGCTTGAGAAAGCTATATCGCAAACCAAGTTAGATCCAAGGAAAACTCCCCCTGAACCTCCTTACTTTTTGAAAGTAGGGGAGATACCTGTGGCTTCCTTCGAAAATTTTTCATTACTAACTGGAAAAGCTAAGTCGCGAAAATCCTTTTTATCAGGTTTTATTGCTGCTGTCTGTTTAGATAAAAATCAAACAGGAGGTGATGTAATAAGTATGTCTAATGAGTACAAAGTATCAGAGGTATACTATATTGATACTGAACAATCTGAGTTTCATACCTACAGATTATTTGATTGTATAAAGATAAAGATAGGACTACAAGATTTCTCTAAATTACATCTTCATAACCTGAGGCCTTATAGCAATAAAGCTCGAATTGCCATCATTGAATACTTACTTCAGAACGCCCCTCCTTACTCTCTCTTCATTATTGATGGAATTAGAGATTTGATTTCTAAAATTAATGATGAAGAAGAAGCTATTAAACTCGCTAATATATTTTTGGAGTATACCCAGAAAAAAAGCCTACATATACTTGGAGTCTTACATGAAAACAAATACAACAATGAAGCAAGGGGGCATTTGGGCTCAGAAATGGTTCATAAGGCAGAAACTGTATTTTCAGTAAGATCACTGGATAAGAACTCATCTATCGTAAAGGCTGCACAAACTCGAGGATTAAGCTTTAATGACTTCTACCTGATAGTTGATGAAAACGGAATCCCCAATACCTCATTAGTTAACCCCAAAAAAAGTAACGCTAACGTAACAAAGAAAAGGCCTGAAGAAGTTGATGACCATCTTCATTCAAAAGTTATATCAGATCTTAAGCAAACACTTGATATGAACGCTAACAGGAAAACACTGCTTCCATTATTAAAAAAAGCGATTAAGAAGCATATTGAAGAGGTAGGTAATAACCTAACTAGTGACTACCTGAACTACTATATTGATAAAGAGTTGATTAAGAAAGAAGGCGCTGACAGAAGTACGAAAGCGTATTATACTATACCTGATCCATAAATACTTGTAATGTGTTAGTCACTCGTTTAGTTATGGGCCTATATATAGGCCCTAACTTACTAATCGAGTACTGACACAGACTATTTTAACTCAATTAAACCACTAATTGAGTAGAGGAGAATCCTCGTTTTTTGGCCTCTATTTGCGCTTTTTTTATTTGAAGTCATTTAAAGCAGTACAATATAACTCATTTAACAACATTCCCCGGGGCAAAAAGATAGGCATGAGCCTTCTTAACCCTGTTCCGGGGAATTAGTTTTCACCCATTTTCCAGTTGATGCACTTCTAACTTAATTTGAAAAGGTATAACAGAAACTGTTCAATTGGTTAGTTAACAAGCTTGCAAAAACCCTATTAAAAAGGGTGTACAACCTACAAGTTAGAGCCACTTACTACCCTTCAACTGACAAGCCTTACTAAAAATTTTATAAATTTTTTTAAATCGCTTTATAAGACCCACTTATAAAAAAGGCTTTCTTAGTACCCCCACCTAACTCTTTGAAATCGACTTGTAATACCCCATTACAGGAAATTTAATGATATGCATGTAGACCGTACAACCAGCTATGCAATAGACCCCCACTATCCTCTGGGTTTTTAAACCCTCCCCGCTACTCACATACTAAAAACCGAGTGCGGAAATCAACTTAAACAAACCATAAGGAGACATTATTATGTCAACACAACTAAGTAAAATACTCATTGATAGTGTAGAAGAAGTAGAAAGAAACGACGGAACTGGAACCTTTCCTGTAGTCAAAGTAACAGGCATAACCTTTTCAGTAAGTGAATCGGGCAACAGTAGCTTCACAAAAAGAAAGGTTTCATTACCACTTAACCAAATGACTTCTAAGGCAGAAGCAGAACTGTATTTCAAGGCTGGTACAATATTGGAAGGTTTTGAGCTCTATAAGAAGCCCTCTGAAGAATATCAGTATGAAGCACCTACTGGAGAAATCTACTCCCTTAATTATAAATGGGCAATTAGGAAAATCGACCAGGAAGACCCTATTGCAAAGAGGCAAGAAAAACCCATGGAGAAAGAGGTGTTCTCCACAGCCCGCAACACAAACAACTTACAACCACAACATTAATTCCTGAAGGGAGACACATACGTCTCCCTTTTTAATTTCAACTACTATGAATGAATTAAAAAAACGATGGGATTGTAGCTCAATAGCTTCAGAAGTTAGACTACAATACATCTCTGAAACAAAACCCGAAGACAGAATGGTTATTAAATCTCCTGAAGAAGCAGCTGAGCTACTTTGGAAAGTATTCCCTCCTGATCAGATTGAATTTAAAGAACACTTTTGTGTCGTATTACTCAATAATGCGAAAGAACTCTTAGGGTATGGCTTTACATCTGTAGGAGGAAGAACCGCTACTGTTGTGGACGTATCTGAAATCATAACAATAGCACTCCTTGGAGCAGCTAATTCCGTGATACTGGCTCACAATCACCCGTCTGGACGCCTCGTCCCATCGAGCGCTGATACAAACCTTACGCGAAGAATAAGAATGGCACTTTCATATATGGGTATAAATCTGGATGATCATCTCATAGTCACTAAGAACGGCTACTATTCTTTCTCTGCAAACAGCGAGTTATAGAGTATGAGCACTTATCAAAATAACAATCAGGCTGTTTCATCTGACAGTTTATTAGTCTACCCAAAAAGTGGACTAATACGATTGTATTGCCCAATCAAAGTAGCATGTTTAATAGAGAGCCCTCCTATTGATGTAGACGACATCGTCTATGTTGAAGGAATCTCCTACACACGTAAAACCCCTCTTCTTTATTTGATTAAGGGGAAATTTCATTCATTTCAAAATTTTCAAATTCTAAAGCAGGAACCAATCAAATGAACTTACAATCCTATTTTTTCGATGTTGAAGAACGAGATGTTATTCTTCCCTCTATCTCTTGCCCCGGGGTAAAGGATAAGCCAATCGACGATTATAAGGCTATAGTTTCTACCATTAGTGGAAAAGAAAAAGTAGTCTCTATTACGAAGAAAAGTTATAAACTAATCCGAAATGAAGAGCTTATTGAGCCTTTCTTAGAGCAACTTACCTCTATGAACGAACGTTGGGAAATTGATACATCTCATAGCTTTTGCATGGCAAATCGAATGCGGTTACAGGTCACCTTTCCTGAAATCAAATTACATGATGGAACCTCTGAAATTCCATTGTCCCTTTACTTGCATAACTCTTATGACCAGAGCGAAGGTGTTCGTCTTTTTTGGGGAGCAATCCGAGCAGTATGCAGTAATGGAATGATATTTGGGAAAGTAATGGGCTCGTTATATGCTCGGCATACTTCAGGTTTTACCTTTGACAAGCTCGAAGATCAGTTCAATAACATGGGGTACAAAATTGAGCAAGTACAAGCTCTAATTAATTACCTCAAGTCAACAGGGTTAGACGAGAGTTTCATGAAGGATCTTCAAGAATCTTTGGGAAAAAGAAGGTTAGAAGAAATCATTCAAACCGACAGAGTTCCCGATCAATCCCAATGGAATATACTGAATGATATTACTTACCATATCAGTCATGATGTTCCAAAACCGAAAAGGGCTGACTTACAACTTAATGTTAGTAAAGTATTTCAATTATAATTCTATATAAAAAAGTGTCATAATTTTATGGCACTTTTTGTTATAAAGTGTGACAATACGTTGTCATACTTTATTTTTACCTTTAGTTTAAAAAGCCATATGAAATACGCATTAGTAGATAATATAAAATCAGAAGCAACTAAGGGTCTTAGCGGTAATTGCCCAATTTGTGAATCCAGACTTATTGCAAGATGTGGAGAAATTAAAAGACATCATTGGGCACATAAAAGTACTCGAAATTGTGATCCTTGGTGGGAGAACGAAACTGATTGGCATCGTAAATGGAAAGATTACTTTCCTAAAGATTGGCAGGAAGTAATTCATAAGGCTGTAGATGGTGAGAAGCACATTGCTGATGTTAGAACACCTCAAAACCTGGTTATTGAATTTCAACATTCTCGGATTGATCCAGAAGAACGTCGTTCTCGTGAAAAATTCTATAATGATATGATCTGGATGGTTGACGGTACACGTCTGAAAAGAGATTTTCCTCGTTTTCTAAAAGGGATGCAAAATCTAAGGAAAACAAAAAAACCGGGTCTTTATTTTGTTGACTTTCCATACAAATGTTTCCCCTCTACATGGCTTAATAGCTCAGCACCCATAATTTTTGATTTTCTCGGTACCGATTCCGTTGAAGCCCCATCTGATTTAAGAACTATTCTTTACTGTTTATATCCACAAATAGAAGATGGAACAAGAATTCTTGCTTGTATTTCTCGGGAGGCATTTATAGAAGAAATAAAGAAAGGTCTAATGTTTAAAAAACAACATAAAACCGAAAATGAAAGTACTAACCGAAATATGAGTATTAATAGTATGAAAAGAGGAGAACCTACTCATTATTACGATCCCCGCAAAAATCGAATTGTCAAGAAGTGGCGGTTCTAAGTGATGTATTGTTTCATGCCCAAAGTCCTGACATCAAAATCCTCATCAACAAATAAAACAATAGAGTGGATACTCTCCTCTATTTTGTGAGTAATTCTCTTGACTTGGTAGTGCCCTCCACCACCAGTTTCATGTCGAATAAAGGGTAACCTTATTGTTTCACCTATAGATGGGATCTGCTCTATTCCATCCAAACTTAGTTGGAAAAAATTCCCACTTCTATTCTCCCCTGAAATATGTACCTCTGTTTTCTTAATTGGGTAAAAATGTGATACTTCAGTCAAGAAGTCTCTATATAAACTTCGCATTAATCCAATCAACTGTGACCGATTAAGTCCCAAATCATTGATCATTTCTTTTTGTGAGGGTAAAGTCTCATCGTCGTTAATATCATACTTGCAAAGCGTATTGATGAGTACTTTGTATTTTTCGTGTGAACCAAAAAGTTTATTAATAGACTGCTTCTCACCAACAAATGTGATTAATAACTCTTTGTAATTAGGTGAAAATTCATTCATAATTAAAAAGCCAACTGAGCCATTTAAAGGGTTTACTTTTTTTCTTCTGGTTTTCTTTAGGGTTATGATAGATCTGATTCTTCACCTTCATATCAGCACTTCGATTTGCAAGTATACGTTCTTCAGTCCAATCCTCTGCCCATACAACCATACCGTTTTTAATCCAATAATGAGAACGACATTCGTATGACCAATTACCTATTGAAGGATATAAAGATACAGTCTCCCCATCATAAGTTAGTCTCCAATCAGTTGGAGTTAGTGGAGTTACAACTTGCTGTCCACAACCGCAAGCGCAGTTGTGAACAGCAGTATTATATGTAGTTGTAATATATACAACTCCTTCATCCTGATCCTCAGACGTAGGTATATACTCTACAAATTTATGACTTATGGTCTTCATTGAAGATCTCATTTATATTAGTAGAATAGATAGTTGTATACTCACCTTCGTGATCTTGATAGAATTGAAGATATTTCTTCCATTCAAGTACTGCCATAATCGCATTTAATGCGTTCATGTCTGCAATCTGAATATTAGATTCATAATCTTCGTCTTCCCGGGTAGCAAAGCTTACTCGTTTAGAAACATGATCATTTTTTTGATCTGTCACCAGTGTAGTTCTTACTGTTCCAAATAAGCTGTTTTCAGCCACCGATACTTCCAGTCCAGAATCAATAAAAGGAATTTTCCTTCCAAGCAGATACTCGAAGATAACCTTCTTAATATCTCCAGTATCAATACATATGAAAACAAAGTCCAAATCATCCAATAATAAAATATTCGAAGTATCTATGAATACTGGATGAGACTTAATTCCACGATGCATCTTGGAATACATATCGAGGTAATAGTCCGTTTTAAACAGCTGACTTCTTAACTGCTCTATTGATGCTGCCCCCGGAGCACGAAACGCATTATGCTGTAAAAGATAATCACCATCGAATAAGTGTATCTCCTGAACAGGGGTTTTCGCTACCTGATCCAGTACATATGAGCCTGTTCCACCAAGCCCAATGATTCCGATTTTATGTCCTTCCAGCTTTTCAGTAATTGAAACTATCTCAGCTCGAGTTGAATTTGAATCAATGTATTTAAATACAGATTCCTCTTCGTTAGCTTCAATCACCTCATAAACTTTAGCTGTTCTTGTAGGGTCAATAGATAGTGCAGGAGCTGATATTATTTCATAATAACGTGTTATTTTATGATAATAATCATCATAACCATTACTTGGTTTATTGGAAAATGAACGATTTACAGTAATTGACTTTGCAAGTTCCCTTGTAGCTGTATTATGTTGAATCCCAGTTATTGGGTTTCCTTTCTTATCGCAAGGTTCTTCTCCAAAAAAATGAATTACATGTTGTTTAGGTTTTGCAGTTTTGTCCCCTGCTAAATCCAAATCCGTTACGAGAATACCTTCTTCAATTTCTTTAGAAGGATTCACATAAGGAATACGGTGTACAAGAAGGAACCCATTTCTGAGCTCCAACTTGTATCCTTCATCTCTGAGTCGTTTTAAATCGGGACTACGATTTATCAGTGCGAGTGACATTGAACACCATCCCTTCTTTAATTTTAACGACGTCGCCTTCTACCATAACACCTTTTGGATTTGGCTTTGGGCCATTCTTATAGGTGACGGTATAGACGATATTTGGACCAAACTGAGCGTTTGGGAAAGCAAGTTCAATGACCTGCTTATATGAAAGTCGCTTTTCTTCAACTTTCTTTGGTTGACCATTTACAATGATCTCAAGAGCCTTATTTTTTGGTTCTTTTTTTTCTGGTTTCGATTTAGTGGTGGGCATGATGCTCCTCCGAGTTTGTATGTTATAATTGACACAGAGTCGAAACCTTACTACATTGAATTATCACATACGCTGTAGTGCAGTTCTATCTGTGCTCCGCGATTTTAAAAAACCAGGGTGCGGAATCTAATCCCTGGTTTTTTTATTTCATTAAGCTTAAGTAATAGGATCAGCATAAAAGTCCATTGGTATTTTACTCCTTACATCCTCTGTAAACTTATGCATATATTTGTATGAAATTACTTTTTTGAAAGCTAATGCTCCCATTATAATAGCTGTATGAACCTCATGTTTTTCTGAACACTCTTCAATTTGTTCCTGTGTTATATAAGAAAGATCATTATCGAAAAATTCTAAAATCTCAACATGCTTTAAATATTGAGCTGCCAACTCATTAGCTTCTCGTTCGATATCAGACTCGTCCTTATCCAAGAAATTATCTAAAATTGGTTTTCCTTCATCTTTTAGATGTTCTAATACATGTGCAATCTCATGGGCAAGTGTAAACCAAAAATTATCATTTCTTTTATATCTCGCAGTATAAACTATAACAGGGTTACCATTATAAATAAATGATGCTCCATCTATATATGTTTTCTGCAAATGGGATAATACAAGAAATTTAACACCAGCTTCATTTAGCTTTTCAATAACTTTAGACACACCATTTTCAACTTTAGTAAATGTGTGTAATTTTTTAGCAAGAGTTTTTAGCTTAGCCTTATCATAATTAGGAGTATTTTGATTCTCAGAACTATTTTTAGCCATCTGAAACCAGCACTTAGCTGCATAAGCATTAAACTTTTCAAACGCTTCAGACTTTCTGTATGCCAGCTCTAACGGCTTAGCTAATACTTCATGATCAAAAGATTTTAATTTCCAAAAGTCACAGACTAATTGCTCAAGTTCATCTGTGTTCTCTGGCTTTTCGAACCATCCTTTTCTGGTCATTTCATTAATTGGCATATACTGATAGACTTTTGATCTCATATCTACATCTTTTTCCTCCTCACTTCCTTCTTCTAATCTTAATCTATACTTAGTATCAATATTCACCCAAAACTCTGGAGATAAATTAAATGCTTCTCCAAGTAATTTTGCCATATTTAAAGTTATCGGTTGCTCATTTTTCAGGAGTTTATTCACGTGTTTAGTTGAAACTCCCAGTACATCACCCAAATCCTGTTGAGTCCAGTCTCTGAGTTCCATCATTTCCTGAAGATGTTCTCCGGGTCCGATGTTCTTGAACGGCTTAACTTTGTTAAGCTGAACCATGTTGCCTCCTTAGTGCTACGTTGTTGTTCCCACATAGTAATCAACTATAGTGATTACTTATATCCAACACATTAATTTTTCCAACCGTCTTTTCTTTATTTGTCCACTCAATGCTGATCTCAAGACGGTATTGATTGTTGAGTCGTAAAGAAAACTTGTCGTTTGCTCCCTTTAGTTTCTCAAAATTTAGTGCCGGATGATTCCATAAGTCATATATATTTTTTGCCGAAATTAATGCATCAACTCGCATTACAAAATTGTCTATAATTTCCTGAGTCAATCGATATTTATTCGTTGACTTTCCGGTTTCATAGAGCTTAAGTAACTTTTTATTCTGGCAATCTACATCCATATTTCTATAACTTAAAATTCAATATACACCTAATTGGTTTAAATGTAAAATCATTTTTAACCAATTAGGTAATAATTAATTTTGCTTCATGCATGTAACTACATTGCAAAATTATATAGTATTAGATACTTACAAAATGATTAAACTAATTAAAACCTGAATTTGATTGGGCATACTCATAGACCAAAGTAAAATTAAACTCAATAATTGGAATTTTAGAAGACTTAAATATGCAATTAGATGTGATTAAACTTTCTCAAATGATTGACAAAATGGAAGAGTATTTCGGTTCCATATTTTCTACTGAAAATGATGAACTTGAAATTGAACAAGCTTTAACTAAATACGTTCAAGCAAAGAAGGATTTGTTACTATACCTTTTTGATAAGCCTATTCAAATTACGGATACAAAACATTTTGCTGAAGTTAGAAAGAGATTGCAACGATTAGCTTTAAATGGAGACCCTTTCTTACCAGACAAAATTGAAGGAGATTCAAAGTTCAATGATACTTTGGCTAAGTTTAATGGTTTTCTTGATCCAGAGTTTTCTATTAATGAGGTCCAGCAATTAGCATCTGATGAATTTTATTCTTGGTTCAGTGGAGAGGATTATGTCATCAACAAAATAAAGAGTCAATTACTTTTCCTTCAAACTGAACGATTACCCCAGCACTTTAAAGACTTTGTTACTGAAATTCAGGACTGTTACAATTTCCAAAAATATATTGCAGCCTCTGTTCTTTGTAGAACTGTTCTTGAAATAACTATTCGTGATTTGTTTAATCAAAATAAACTTAGTAATACTTCTTCTAAATATTGGACTGAAATAGAGTCTTTTTACGAAAAGAAAAGAGTGGAAAACAAAAATTTCTATATAGAAACATTTGATCCGACTTTAAATGAACGAATTATAATAATCTCATTAGTCACTAAGTTTTCTGCATACTCCAACGAAATGCACGAGGTAAGAATAATGGGTAACTCAATTGTTCACGGAAACCGTACAGCAAATAGAGAAACTTGTACTGAGTTGATTAAGAAAACTTTCTTCCTTATTCATCATTTGTATGAAGTGAATTGACTCTATTATTTACTAAAGACTATTCACAATCTCTCTAAAACTTTCTAATCCAGCCTCAATATTTTCTACGATTTCGGCAGCTAAAATGTCAGGGTCTGGTAGATTATCTAAATCAGCGAGACTATCGTCTTTAATCCAGAATATATCGAGACTGGTTTTATCCCGATTAGTAATCTCTTCATAAGTGAACTTTCTCCATCTTCCACTTGGATTTTCATCATTCCAAGTTTCTTCTCTTTTATGTCGATTCTCAGGATTATACAATTCAACAAACTCTTTCAGATCTTCAAATTTAAGAGGGTCTTTCTTCAGAGTATGGTGAATATTAGTGCGATAATCATAGAACCATACTTCTTTAGTCCAAGGATCTTTAGAGGCACGCTTTGCATCGAAAAACACCACGTTAGCTTTCACCCCTTGTGCATAGAAAATACCTGTAGGTAGTCTCAAGATTGTATGAACGTCCGCGTTTTGGAGAAGCTTCTTTCGAACTGTTTCCCCAGCTCCACCTTCAAATAACACATTATCTGGTAACACTACTGCTGCCTGACCATCAGCTTTCATCATAGCGTTTATATGTTGTACAAAATTGAGTTGTTTGTTCGAAGAAGTTGCCCAAAAATCTTGACGGTTATACGTTAAGGCTTCCTTAGATTGCGTTCCATCTTCGTTACTTACAGTAATGCTACTTTTTTTACCAAAAGGTGGATTGGCAAGCACGTAATCAAACTTAGTTGACGGTTCAGCAATAAGGCTATCATTCCGTGAGATTGGAGGTTCAGAATTAATATCTCCAATATTATGTAGGAATAGATTCATAAGTGCCATTCTTGCCGTATTAGATACAATCTCCCAACCTTTAAATGTCTTATATTTGAGAAATTCCTTTTGATCTTTATCAAGCTCATAATTCTCCAATAAGAAGTCATACGCTGCAAGGAAGAAACCTCCTGTTCCTGCTGCTGGATCTGCAATAGATTTCATCGGTTTTGGTCTAATACATTCAACCATTGCTTTAATTAAAGCTCTGGGTGTAAAATACTGACCCGCACCCGATTTAGTATCCTCTGCATTCTTTTCGAGTAAGTTTTCGTAAATATCACCCTTAACATCTGCACCCAATAAAACCCATGTCTCAGCATCCAGCATCTGAATGAGTTTATAAAGTTTTGCAGGGTCTTGAATTTTATTCTGAGCTTTTACAAAAATCTGTCCCAGCATTCCGCTTTCTTTACCCAATTCCCGGAGCAGGGTTACATAATGCTGTTCAAGTTCCGCACCACTTTTACTCGTCAAACTCGGCCAATTATACTGTTCCGGGATATTAGTTTCCCGATTATATGGTGGAAAACTGTATTCATGCGCCATCTTAAGAAATAAGAGATAGGTAATCTGTTCCAGATAATCTCCGTAACCTACTCCGTCATCTCGTAGAGTGTGACAGAAATTCCATATTTTTTGTACAATTCCGTTTGTAGTCATGTTTTTCTTATAGTAATTAGAGCACCTGTTCTTCGTACTCAACATTTGGATAGTATTTTCTAAACCGAATATCTAAAATTCTATCTCCAGGTATGTTCTTGATAACATTGAAATATGAAATTAGTCTAATTGGATTACCTTTTTCGTTTATATCAGGAACATATTCCCACTTCATTCCCAAGCTTGATAAGCTATTTACTAATAATAATGCTTGCTCATATGTCGATAGTTGAGCACGAAACATTTTCCCATAAGAATATTTTTCATCTTCAGTTAAGCTCTTATGATTTATCAAAAAAGTGAAACTTTGAAAAAGATGTCTGAAGTAGTGTCCTAACCTGAACTGATGCCCTCCATAATATTTTTCGTATGTATGGTTTAAGTCTAATTTTTTAGCAATCTGAGATAAATTTCCAGTTTTTTGAGGGGCATCTCTTATACCGTATAGTTCATCAACAAGTAAGTGAAGTTCCCGAACAGGCAGATTTCTTACAAGTTTCCAACTTTTAAACCTGGTGAAATTCTGCTTCTTAGGTTTGATCTTTAGGAGAAATAAAATCCTGAATAAATAAGCTTCCTTAAACCATGTTCGAAACTTTGCTCTGACTATTGATTCACCTTCGCTTGATAAACCATAATAAACTACGGAGTAGGCTAAATCTATTTGAGCAAGTTGCAATAAGTTAACTTTAACATTTGTTTCATTGCAGATTTCACTTAATCGGTTCTTATATTTAGTTGATAAGCAGTCATCAATACTCTTTACTTTGGAATATTTTTTTATTTCACGATAACATTCCTTGAACTCCTTGAATATTTCACTTACAACCTGTCGGTTTTCATATTCAATAAAACCATCGTCTTTGTACTTTCTATAATCCAGCTCAGTAATATTTTCCCTTTGTAGTCGTAGCATTTCAAAGAAAGAAGCCTCAAAGGCGTTTTTAGAATTTTCTTGAACTTGAAGTCGTAAAGATACAAAAATTAATAATGTACCAGCACAAGTAAATAAAGTACCAACTACTCCTCCAATATAGTCCCCAAATTGTCCAGTAATAGCATAATTTGTATCTCTTATAAACCTTATTGAATAACCATCTATACCTGCTTTAATTATGAGGTATACAAAAATAGATCCTCCTATTCCCAAAAAAGCCCATGCTAAATATTGTAGATTTTTATTCATTTTATATCCCCATTAAATCAGTAATTTATTCCAACCTTGCTTTTTAATGAAAGCCACACATCTCTGAGTTTCTTCTTTCACCAACTCCCACCAAAAGCCTTCTTCAAAATACTCTGCCTCAGAGCTTCTGCTTTTAGCAGGTTCTCTTCAATTGTTTTTTCTAATTGATCAACAACGGAAAGGCGTGATTCGATTTCTTGTACGATTTGATTCTGTTCCTTATTAGAACAAATTGGTACTGGAAAAGTTTCTATATCTTCAAGTCTCAAACCTGACTTAGTAACCCCTCTATCATTCTTGTTCAAGTAAAATCGCCCACCAATCTTTGAGATAATCCAATAGCCAAAAAACTTGTTGTTTATTTTATTTATTGGTCGAGCAATAGCAATGTGCTGATTTACGTATGCTTCCTTCAGGTTAGGAGCAATTGCAAACATTCCAAGATAACCTGTTATCGAAAATAGAAAATCACCCTCTTTGATTCGAGTTCGGTGCCCTTCAAGCTTTCCAGGTAGATCAACATACTGGCATTTTTCCTCAATTAGGTTTAATTCCAGAGAATCAAAATCTAAATTAGTTATCCGAACAAATAGCGCGCCATGTTCGGAGTAGTATTTAGCCCATCCTCTCGATCCACTTGTTACATTGTTAAAAATTTGTCCAGACTTTATCCAAGACCAATTGTTAGGTATTATTAAAAATTCTTTTTCCTCTACATCAGAGTATTTTGATATATCAGACTGTTTTTTAGGTTTTTTTGGCTTCCTACCAGTCCTACCCCCGTTATCCCACTTTTTTAACTCTTGCTTCCATTCTACAATTTTTTGCTCGTAGTAAGTTTCTCTCTCGGTTTTAATTTGTTCGAGAATATCTTCGGGTGTTGGGAGGTTAGATTGCTGTTCTCGCCAGTCTTTGGTTAGTTTACCTTCAAAGGCATCTTTTAGAACAGCTTGCCGATATACTATAAGCTGTTTTTGGGCTTTCTTTAGGCTATCTACTCCGTTATCCAATTCACTAAATAGCTCTTCAATTTTCACAACAATGCGGTGTTGGGTTGGGAGTGGCGGATAGGGAATAGAAAAGTTTTTAAGAATATTCCCTGAAATTGCTTTGAATGTTGAACCCGTTCCCTGTTTCTCCAATTCATGCTTATTTGACTGTATTAAATAAAACAGATATTTCAAGTCTCCTTCGAATTGAATTGCCGCTAAACCACGACCAATACAACATTCCTGATTTGCAATATTTACATCACCAACTGGCGCTCTAACAGAGATTAGTATATCGCCCTTTAACGCTATTTTTTTGGGCTGGCTACACCACTTTTCTGGTACTGGGTAAATCTCTCCAAACTCTTTCTTACCTTGAAAAAAAGGTAGTCCTTTCTCTTCATAATTATAAGTAGAAGAAGGGGGAGATTGCCCCATGTTTATTTTGGAAACAGAACTAAGTTTTTTGTGTGGCCACATATTTAGTTTTTCTCTCCAGTTCCAAAAATCTTTTCCGTACTGCTTTCAAAATCAAAATAATTACCCTGGTAGTTCAGGATGCTCAAAATTATCCGGTCCAAAAAATGTCTCATAAAGAAAAATGATGCGGTTTTTACTACATCATCAGGGAATAATGAACTGTGAGCAAGGCTGTCGCGTATATACTTAAACTGGTTTATTTCATCGTCTGTAATAGGAATATTAAATGATGAACGAAGCCCCTTTAATTTCCAATCTAATGGTCTGCGATTGAAGTCTCCAATCTTCGAAAGCATGGCATGCTTATAATGCGATTTAAGATTTTCAAACAGATTTTCTAACAACGTTCCAATACGAGTTTTTAATTCGGAAAGAATCTCGGAGAACTTCTCTTCTTCAAAGAACAAATTTTTATTCTCCTTAATCGCCCACCGTGAAGCCAAATTATCTACAAGAACAGCAATGTTTAAGCTGCGTGTTTCAATAAATGAATTCATGTACGTTTCAATATATCCATACAAAAATCGGCGTAGGTCAAAAATTTCTTTATGGTAATCATATGCTTTCCATGCCGAATTTAAAAACTTAACGGTGTCTTCTGGTAAATCAGCAATTAAATTGTTCCCATGAAATGGGCGAGTTTGTGGATTGCCATGAAGCTCATAAATCACATTCCCTCCAGCATCTTTTATTCTATAAGACCCATAATTAATAAAAGTGCTTCTTGCTACCGATAATAGCTGACATAATTTTCTGACCTTTTCAAGAATATTTTCGTAATCATTTTGATCTATAATCTCAGTAATAAGAGTAGATGTGTTTAAAATGCCCCCCTGTCTTTTTAGAAGTTTTTCGATTATAGAGTGTTCTTCGACATGTTCAATTCTGCAATTAAAGTCTGAAAATTCAAGCTGAAGTATTGATCGAGAATATTTTTTTCCTTTTTCAGATTCTTCAACTCTCGTTTCATTACCAAGAAATAAAAAATTCATCAGATCAAAATGGATAGTATTTCCGGCTTTTATATTCATTTGCCCAATTTCACATTGCTCCGCATATCCATTCAATACAACTTTTGAACTTGTTTTTGTGCCTATCGTAGAGTCTTTTGCTAATAAACCAGTAACAGTAATCCGTCTGTTTTTTTTGTCCACACCTTCGATTCTATCTAAATCCTCGAGGTTTGCTAATGAAAATGCAGTTATAAAGTCTGTTTCGACACTAATTACATTAAACAGCAGTTTTTCTTCACCTCGCTTTGCTATTTCAAAACTTACATCATATACAGTTCCATTTTTTGAATGTAGTTTACCTATGCCTTCTACAATGTTTTTCAGATCTCCGTAATATTGAAATCTTTCTAAATTCTGTTTAGTACTTTTATCCATTATGCTACCAACTCTTCGTTCAGTTCATCTATTATAGAATCCAAATTTTCACCAAATAATTGATACATCTTTCCTATACCCCCTTTTGAATCGAATGGAGCATAATCCAAATCTTCTTTGTTAAAATGAATAGAGGTTGCAATATGCTCTTTAATCATCCTTAACCAATTCATTTGTTCCTCATTAAACTTTAGTGAACCAGCCTGTTTGGCAAAGACCCAATCTTGGAAATTCTTATCTACTGTTGAGCTATAGGGTGTTAATTCCTTATCTAAGCCTGTAATAGCTCTAATTAACCCTACAAGCGCAGTAAGTTCGTTACTTGGAGACTTACTCTTTATTTCAGCTACCCGCTGCCAAGCACCCCACACATTAAGTGGGGCCATCTGTGGCTTATTTAGTTTGATGAGTTCCAGCACCTTTTTCATCATCTTGTATGTAACTTCTCGCCTCCGATGTGGTTGATTATAGAAGATGGAAAGTGCAGTTATTTCATTTTTATGTTCTTCAAGGAAGGTTTTAAAATCATCCAGTAAAGATTCTGCCTGCTTCTTTTGTTCCTTAATCCAACCAGCGTAGGTTACTTCATCTATGTTTACAACATCAATGATCTGCTCATGTACTTTTCGAACATTGTCAATGTATTCGATTATTTCACCAGTAAACGTAGAACGTGCTTGATCGATGAGCTTCTTTTTAGCAAGCTCACCATCACCCTCTGTTCCCCCTTCTGTTTCTGGTTTACCAGAGAGGTCTTCTATGGCATCGGGATTAAAGGCCTCGAGAAGTTCATGCGTTAACTTATTGATAGTTTTTCCCGTCATCTCTTTAAATTCGGCCTTAGATTTTTCATCTAATTGTTTTTCGAGTCGAGCTAAACGGTTTGCAGCAGAGGTGTAAAAATCTTCGTCTTCCGACCCCATCATAATTCCCCGAAGCAAGTCCTTTAAGGGAACAGTTCGCTTCCTTTCTAATGGGCGACTATCTGTCTTAATTGTTTTGGTCACACCCACCGCATCAACAATAACAAAATGGGTCTTATCGGTTTTAGCTGATGGTGTTACTTTAACTAATCCTTCTTTGTCAAGTGTTCGTGTTCCACGACCTTTCATCTGTTCAAAGTAGTTTCTGCTTTTAACATCTCGCATAAAGAGAAGGCACTCTAATGGTTTAACATCCGTACCAGTGGCAATCATATCTACAGTTACGGCAATGCGAGGATAGTATTCGTTTCTAAACTGAGCTAATATAGACTTGGGATCTTCTTCAATCTTATAGGTAACCTTTTTACAGAATTCATTGCCTTCACCAAACTCATCACGCACCATTTGTATAATGTCATCAGCATGACTGTCCGTCTTGGCAAAAATAAGCGTTTTCGGTACTTCTTCCCGCCCCGGGAATATCTCAGGTAATTTAGCTTTGAAAGCTTTTATTACATTCCTGATTTGCGAAGGATTTACTATGTCTTTATCGAGAGATTTACCTTCGTATTCAACTTCATCCTCTAATTGTTCCCAACGAACTTTACGACTCAGTTTTTCTCTCTTATCAATAAACTCTTTCGCTTCAATCTTAGCGCCTTGTTGAGTAATCTTCGTCTCAATAGTGAATACATCATATCCTACGTTCACTCCATCCGCTACTGCTTTCTCATGGGAATACTCACTAACCACATTTTCATTAAAGAACCCGAATGTACGTTTATCAGGAGTTGCAGTAAGACCTATCAGGAAACTATCAAAGTAGTCGAGTACTTGTTTCCATAAATTATAAATTGACCGATGACATTCATCTATAACAATTACGTCAAAAAATTCTATCGGTATCTTTTCATTATAAATAACAGGTAGCGGTTCTTTTGGCTGAAAGAGTTCATTCGGATTTTCTTCTTCGTCTTTTTGATCCAAATCTTCACCTTTCATCATCGAATACAAACGCTGTATAGTACTAATGCAGACCTTATTATCTGGGGCAATAAAGCTTGATTGAAGTCGCTGAACTGGATATAATTCGGTGAATTTTCGATTGTCATCGGAGGGAGTATGCTGCATAAACTCTTGTTCAGCTTGCTCCCCTAAGTTCTTCGTATCAACTAAAAATAAAATCCGTTTCGCACCACCATATTTTAGTAATCTATAAATGGTAGTGATTGCTGTAAACGTTTTCCCCGAACCGGTGGCCATCTGGACTAATGCTTTTGGTCTCGCATTCTTAAATGACTTATCCAGATTTTCGATAGCTGTTATTTGGCATTCTCTTAAACCCTCAATATCAAGGTTCGGCAAGTCAAGCAACCGTTCTCTTAATGGTTTACCATTATAACGATCAATCAAAGTTTCTGGACGATGAAATGAAAACACCTCTCGTGAACGTGGCTTAGGATCTCTCAGACTAGTAAATCGTGTAATTTCCCCCGTACTCTCGTACACGAATGGAAGCTCTCTAACTCCAATATACTTCAACTCACTGGTAGCATATCTTGTAGATTGTTCTTCTACTTTAGTAATATTCTGAGCTTCTTCTTCTCGCTTGGCTTCTATAACACCAACAGGAATACGATCTACGAAAAGGATATAATCTGCTGGACCGGTATCTGTTGGATACTCCCTAATTGAAACGCCTTTACTGGCACCGAAATCGGCTTCATCAAAATTCTGTACAATCCAGCCTGCTTTTGCTAAAGCCTTATCTATCTTTTCCCGGGCATGCTGTTCTGGTGTTAATGGCATTTAATTTAAAGTAGAATTTTAAGCAAAAATATATTATTAATAGTGCGTTAACAAATAACGAACGTTAAAAAGTTGGATTGGAACGAAAGAATTAACCACGTTTTTACAACAAGACCAAGAAATGGTGCCGAAAAAGGAATTCTCTGGGTAGAGCGTAAGGACGAGCAGAAAAAATTTTCTTCGTATTTAGCTCAAGAAGATCATATTTGCATTGACGGGCCAACAGGCTCCGGAAAATCATCATTAGTTGCAACAAAACTATACGGCTTGAAGCAAAAACATATCGCAATTCAATTAAGTAGAAAATTGACCTGGGAACAGTTTTGCACCAGATTGGTAGATCCAAAATACGTTAACACAAATTCTATTGGAGCAGAGTTGGAGATTGGTGTAGATAAAGGGCTTCCAACAGGAAAACTTTCTTTTAGTCTTGGTTCTTCTGGTAGTGATAATGATGACATTGATTACTTAATAAAACAATCTAAAACATGGACAGAGCATGATTTATGCAAAAAACTTCAAGAAGCGGATATTCCTTTAATTTTAGATGATGTTGAAAGGTGTAATGATGACTTACTTGAAAGACTTTCTGACGCTGCAAGAATTCAGTTTCAATCATATCCATCAAAGAAAGGAAAAATGGTTTTTATTGGAGCGGGTGGAATAATGCCTCGACTCATAAAAGCCAACAAATCCCTTGGACATCGAATTAACCATATTAGTCTTGGGGCATTTGAAGACATGAACTACTCTTGGCATTTCTTACTTGAAGGCTTTAATTCATTAGGTATGAGGCACCCTGCTAACTCTCGATATAAAGATCAAATAAAGCAAAGAGATACATGTGTTAAGATGACTTATTATGCAGCAGATGGCCTGCCAAAAAGCTTGAATAGATTAGGAAAAAATATTGCAATATCGTCGGGTGAAGGTAGACACGCGAATGCTTCTACAATTATTAATGAATCAAGACAAATGTTTCTTGAAAACTGGAGAAATTATTCAACTATTTATACTTCTATTGCAAATCTTTTGAAAAGTGATCAAATAGCGGGTAAAATTGTAAAGCTTATTTGGAAACGTGGTATGGGGGCGGTTATTGAAACAGATTACTTAAGAGAAAATATTGTTGACAAAAAAACACCTGGTGATAAAAGAATCAAAAATGATGAGTTTGAAAGTAGTCTATCGCATTTGATTGATTTAGACTTTATTACTTTGAGCGGAAAGTCTCGTGATACTGTATTTGCAACAGACCCTGCATCAGCTCATACTTTTGGAGTAGCAATGCATAATCCCAGTCTTTTTATTGGTGCAAAAGAGTTAATGTCTGGTCTACAGCAGCTTGAAATTGACTTTTCTAAAGTAACCGATTAGTTCTTCAATTAACTAACTTTAATTTCTATAAAATCTTAATTCTATCAACTCAACTAACCTACTTGGCTTTACTCCTAACGCTTCTGCAAACCTTACAACGGTCTTAAACTGAACTGCCCTTAACCCATTCTCTACTTTAGAGATATAAGACCGCTCAAACTCTCCTAACTCGGCCAACTTTTCCTGAGAAAGCCCCCGAGACAGACGAAGCTCCCGGATAATGGAACCTAATATTTTTTCTATGTCTTCGTCTTTAGCCATACTTGACTAAAGTCGGAGAATGTGCTTAATTGGGCTACGCCCAAAGTGACACAAATTTAATTATACTTTATCTTATGGGAGAAAATAAAACTACTCGAGATGGCCTTTGGCCAGCAATAATAATATTCAGTTTCTTTTTTGGTGGATTACCTGGATTTATTGTATTTGAAACTGAAAGCTACCTTGCCTCTTTTTTTCTGGGATGGCTTTTTTCGATTATGATATTAGGCGGCATTTATACTCTATCAAAGTAAAATGAATAAGGGTTGTTTAATATTATTAGTCGCATTCTTTTTATTTGTCATTGTACTATGTATTGAAACCGGTGAATGGAGCTTACTGCTGTATGCTATAATTGGATCCATTTTTTTCTTTTTTATTGCAGGTCCTACAAATCCAGGAGAAAGAAATAGATTTTAGGAAGTAATAAAAGGTGAGATTTTATATTTTAATATTCTAAATCTACTGTAACAGAGCTGTAACGGAGTGATTTCCAGGCATAAGAAGTGTAATAAAAAGAAAAGCCCTGCAAGTCTGTAAAGTAATGACCTGCAAGGCTTTAAGTTCTTGTGGGAACGGGCGGGTTTGAACCGCCGACACACGGATTTTCAGTCCGTTGCTCTACCAACTGAGCTACATTCCCTTAAGAAGGACGGCAAAGATAGTGGGTTTACACCCTAGATACAATAAGAGTTACTAGATTGTTTAAGAAAGATGAATATCTTTCAATCTCATTTGCAATGTTCGCCTACCATTCCAGAAGTTTTCTTCTAATACATACGCAATATCAAAAGCTTCTCCATTACGAACTCCAGGAAGAAATTCATGCATATTAAAGCCAATAACATCAAATACTCCTGAGTTCTCCTGTTTCAATTTCATCTTTAAGTGGCCGTTTCCAACCACGGTTGGGATACCTACCACTTGTACTTTTTCTGACACAAATATTGGACGAAGGTTGGCTGGCCCAAAAGGCTTAAACTGTGCTAGAAGTTTCCAGAACTTCATATCTATCTCACTTAAATCAAGTTTGGCATCTATTGAAAGTTCTGGTTCAAAACTCGATCCTGACAATCCATGATACGCAATCTGGTTTATTCTGCGCCGGAATTCTGTTAAATTCTCCTCATTAAGTGTAAGACCAGCTGCGAATTCATGCCCACCAAATTGCTCTAGCAGATCTTCACATTGCTTCATCGCGTTATAAATATTAAAACCTTTTATACTTCTGCCCGAGCCTTTAATTTTTCCATCCACATTGCTAAGCATAATTGCTGGGCGGTGAAACATATCTACAAGCCGAGAAGCAACGATCCCAATCACCCCTAAATGCCAATCCTTTTTGTAGAGAACCAAAGCAGAAATTTCGTCTATGTCCAAGTCTTCGTCAATTTGAACTAGCGCTTCTTCCATCGTTAGCGAATCTTTGTCTCTTCTTTTTAAATTGATGGACTCCAGCTCAAAGGCTATTGCTTTTGCTTCATTATATGAATCGGCAATCATTAACTTAACTGCAGTAGTCGCATCTCCCATACGTCCTGCCGCATTAATTCTTGGGCCAATTGAAAATACAATCTTTGATGTGGTGATATCTTCAATCGGCATTTTGATGAGTTCCATGAGTGCCTTTATCCCAACACGTGGAGTACTTTGAATCATCTGCAAACCAGCTTTCATCAAAATCCTATTTTCATCAATAATTGGAACAATATCTGAAGCAATTGAAATTGCTACCAAATCCAAAAACTTATAGGCAATGGAGTCGGGTAAACCCAATCGTTTTAATGTACCTTGAATCAACTTGAAACCAACTCCAGCGCCTGAAAGACCTTCAAATGGATAATCGCAATCGGGCCTCTTAGGATCGAGAACTGCTACACAATCAGGGATGCCGTTACCAACAGTGTGATGATCACAAATAATCAGATCCATCCCCTTTTCGCGAATATCTAGCGCTTCCTGAATTGCCGTAATTCCACAATCCACAGAAACTATAAGGTTTGCACCTATGCTTTCGGCGTATTGAATTCCTTCTGGGTTGATGCCATACCCTTCTTTAAATCGGTGGGGGATATAGTAATCTGCTGCTACACCAAATTCTTTCAAAAAGGTGTATAAACAAGATGTGGCAGTTGTGCCATCTACGTCATAGTCTCCGTAAACGAGTACTTTTTCACTTTTACGAATAGCTAATGCTAATCGTTCTGCGCCTAAATCCATATCCTTCATTAAAAAAGGATCATGGAGTAAATCTATGGTTGGTCTGAAAAAGTTTTTTGCATCATCATAATTTTCTATGCCACGGATAGCTAGTAATCGAGCTATTTTCTCCGGAACTCCGAGCGACTGCTCTAACACAGACACACGTTCCTTCTGTTCCGGCTGTGAATATACCCAGCGGAATGACATTATTTACCTTATTTTTATTTTTATTCATAAAAGGTTATCCAGCGATCAAACCGAAACACCAAGTGCGAAGCACTAAATTGTTCTTAAAATACACTTTTGCTGAAAACTTTCATCATTAACCCGCGTTGTTTAAGAGATTTAAATCTATTCCTTTTTCAAACAGTCAGCTTTCTCTCCTCAAGAATTGATTCTTTTAGTTACTAATCTTTTGTTTAACCTTCCCTAAACCATTTTTATTGCTCTTCTTTGGGTTTAAAATTGGACATTGATTGCATAAAACGAGAGCTTTGGAAGCGTTTCCAAAACTAATTAATATCATGTTAGAAACACCCTCAAAAGAAAAGTCATCTATTAAGTCACAAGATTTGAACTTCCCTATTTTTAACGCTCTTCAAGATAAAGAGCATGAACAAGTTGTAATTTGTTCCGACCCTGAAACGGGGTTACGCGCAATCATTGCCATCCATAACACAACATTAGGTCCCGCACTTGGTGGAACCCGTATGTGGATGTATAAATCTGAAGAAGACGCTCTTAAAGATGTGCTCCGATTGTCTCGTGGAATGACGTATAAAGCCGCAATTTCTGGATTAAATCTGGGTGGTGGCAAGGCAGTTATTATTGGCGACCCTCATACCGATAAAAATGAGGCTTTATTTCGTGCTTTCGGACGGTTTGTTGATGGACTTGGTGGTCGATATATAACCGCTGAAGATGTTGGTATGGAAGTACAAGACATGGAGTGGATTTATTCCGAAACCAAGTATGTAACTGGAATTCCAGAAACTTTGGGTGGCAGTGGAAATCCATCTCCTGTAACGGCCTATGGTGTTTATATGGGTGCAAAAGCCTGCGCTAAAAAAGCCTTTGGAAGCGACTCGCTTGCGGGGAAGAGAATTGCTCTACAGGGCGCCGGACATGTAGCTTCCTATTTTGCGAAACACGTAGCAAAAGAAGGCGCCAAGCTTTTTATTACTGATATCTATTCAGAAAAAGCAGAGTCCCTAGCTAATGAGCTTGGAGCAGAGGTTGTTAGTCCTGATGAAATTTATAGCTTAGATGTCGACATATTTACTCCATGCGCTTTAGGCGGTGTGATTAATGATGATACTATTGATCAATTCAAATGTTCTGTTATTGCAGGTGGCGCTAACAACGTGCTTGAAGAAGAAGACAAACACGGAAAAATACTCTTAGAAAAGGGCATTATTTATGCCCCTGATTATGTGATTAATGCCGGGGGAATCATCAACATTTCAAGTGAGCTTGAAGGCTACAATCGTGAGCATGCAATGAATCGTACACAAAAGATTTATGATACCACGCTTAACATTCTTAAGTATTCAGAAGATCATGGAATCCCTACTCATAAAGCTTCGAATATTTTAGCTGAAGAGCGCATTGCTTCTGTCGCTCGACTGAAATCAAAGTACTCCTCTAAAAGTCATTTTTCAGGAAGGCTGGGTGAAATGTATATGACGGATAGACGATAAGAAATTCAATTTTCGTCTTGACAAAGTTTGATTTCATTTATCACGTTCATCACCAAAAAATGAATATTAAGGACTCTTTTCTGCTTATCTTTATTTTCACTTAATTAAAATTATTATTGATCTCCCATGAAAAGAGAGGATTACGAGTTTAAAGATAGGCTAATAAAAGGCATCACCGAGGACGGCAATTTCAAAGTTTCGGTAATAAAAACCAGCGCCGTTGTTCAAGAGGCTAAAGAAAGGCATAACCTTTCTCTGCTAAATACAGTCCTTTTAGGTAAAACGTTAACCGCCGCCATGCTTTTAGCTTCTGAACTTAAGAAGGAAGAGCGTATCCAACTTCGTCTGGATGGAAATGGACCCGTAGGTTCTATAATAGCCGAAGCAAATAGTTTAGGCGAAATTCGGGGCTATGTTGCAAATCCTGAAGTAGAACTAGATTACACTAATCCTGGCGTTGTTATTGGTGATGGGATTGGGATTGGTATTCTTACCTTTACCAAGATTTTATATAATGAAGCTGAGCCAAGAAGCAGTAGTATCGAAATTGTAAATGGCGACATCAACTCTGATATTGCGCAATATCTAGCTCAATCCGAGCAAATTCCATCTGCCGTTATTCTTGATGTAGGAATTGATGAAACTGGAACCGTTACAGAGGCTGGGGGTTTATTATTGCAACGCCTTCCTGGAGCTCCTGAAGGACAAATTGATATGCTTCAAGAACGTTTGGGCTCATTCCCCCCTATCGATCAATTATTATCAGATGGACAGTATATTGATGAGATTATGAGTAAAGCCCTATCGCCTATTAAAGTAAAAGAACTGGGGCGTCAACTCATCGATTTCTTTTGCCGATGTTCAAGAGAGCGTTTTTTGGATGCTTTATCAATGCTAAGTTTTGAAGACTTAAAGGAAATGGAAGGTGAGGGCCAGGAAATAGCTTGCCATTATTGCAACAATAGAGAGCAAATCTCGAAAGAGGAAATCTCTAAACTTCTTACCGAAGCACAGGCAAAACTTAACTAACGAATTATGGGCAAGCTCACAGACGATGAAATCCGACACATTATAAAGCGCGCGTCTATTTTTCAAAAGTTTGAGCGTCAATCTCCTCATAAGTTAGCCCTTTTTATTGATGACGATTATGAAAGCCTTTTCGACCTTGCGGATAATCTAGATGTGGATCGAAAATATATTCAGGAAGCTATTTTTGAACATTTTGGAGTCGAAGTTGATGAACCTGTTGCGCTAGATACCAATAATCAAACAGATGCAAAAATTACTGGCTCTGCTAATGGATATGTTGATGGCGCTACATTAAATGAGATTAAAGCGAACTTAGAATATCATTTTAATACGGTTGGAAAAATAACACGGCGAAATAAGAAAATTATTTGGAAAGCTACTCCTTCTGGTCCATCTAGATTATTTTCTATCTCAAGCTCTCCTGAGCTAGAAATAGCTCAAAAAAACTCTCGGGTTAATTTTACCTTAAAACAATCCCTTAGCACTCTTAATAAGCTGTTTATATTTCCTGTTTTAGCAACTTTTGCAGCTACAATGTTTTTTACCGTGGCAATGTTTGATCAGGTTTCAGGAGACGGACGAATTCCTATGCTCATTTTTGCGTTAATTTTTGCTACTTCAAGTTTTTTCTTCACTAGGTTTGTTAAAAGAAGAAAGATTAAAAAGAAAGAACGGCTTATTGAACTTATTGGAAATCTACAGCAAGTGATGGAGCGACATTTCTTCGCTAATAAAAAACCTACTACAGAACGCTCTAAGATTATAATTCCAGATTTAGATGATATGGAAGCTGAAGAAGAAGTAACTTTAGGTCAAAAGGATAAATCCTAAACACACTCTCTCATGGCTACTCATGTAGTAATTGTTGGTGGCGGCTTTGCAGGAATTACCGTTGCTAAATATCTCAAATCCTCTGACTTCAAAGTCACTATTATTGATAAATCCAATCATCACCTGTTTCAGCCATTACTCTACCAGGTTGCTACAGCTGCACTTTCACCGGGTGATATTGCTGTTCCAATTAGAGCCGTTTTTACAAAACAAAAGAATGTTAGGGTCCTTTTAGGTCGGGTCAATAAAATTGAGAAATCAGAAAAAAAAGTAATTCTTCAAGATGGGGATGAAGTTTCGTACGATTACTTGGTTCTCGCGCCGGGTGCTAAGTACAACTACTTTGGGAATAATGATTGGGAGAAACATGCGCCGGGGCTTAAAACCCTTGATAATGCGCTTCAAATAAGAGAACAGATTCTGCTTTCTTTGGAAAAGGCAGAGAAGATTAATGATTTGGAAAAACGAAAGCCGTATCTCACATATGTTATCATTGGAGCAGGCCCAACTGGTGTTGAAATGGCTGGCTCAATTGCTGAAATCGCAAAGCGAAACATGATGCGCGATTACAGAAACTTTAATCGTAACGAGACCACCATTTATCTTGTTGAAGCAGCTGGAAATGTGTTAAATGGTTTCCCTCCAAAACTTTCCGACAGTGCTCTGCATACTTTGAACACGATGGGTGTTCAGGTGATTTTAAACTCACCTGTTGAAAAGATTACTGAGCAAGGAGTGCATCTAAAAAATCATTTTATTGAAACCCCGAATGTAATTTGGGCGGCCGGCGTTTCTGCCTCATCGCTTCTTAAAGAACTTGACGAAGAAACAGATCGAATTGGACGAGTGATTGTGAATAAAGATCTTTCCATCCCTTCTGATGATCATATTTTTGTGCTTGGTGATGCTGCACATGTCGAAGACAAAAAGGGTAAGCCCTTGCCCGGTGTTGCCCCTGTTGCGCTTCAACAAGGAAAATATCTCGGGAAGATGCTTCGCTCTGAATTGAAAGGAAAGTCAAGATCTGATTTCCAATATTTAGACAAAGGAACCATGGCAACGATTGGACGCGCTAAGGCTGTTGCTGATATTCGAGGTTTTAAAGTAACTGGTTTTCTTGCTTGGATCATGTGGGGTGTAATTCACGTGTTTTTCCTTATTGGCTTCCGAAATCGATTCAGGGTTTTTGCCGAATGGGGCTGGCATTATATCACATTTAAACGAGGAGTACGATTGATTGCTAAGAAGGAAACGTCTGATTAAATAGAAAAACTAGTTCCGCAGCCGCAGTCTTCCACTGAGTTGGGGTTATCGAACGTAAAGCCTCGGGCGTCTAACCCATCGGGGTAATCTATTTCAATCCCTTCTAAATATAGTAAGTGATCTGAATTTACAATCACTTCAACTCCAAAATTCTCGAATACAACATCAGCATCTGTTCTGTGATCAAGTCCCAGTTTATAGCTTAACCCTGAACATCCCCCACCTTCAACAGCTACTCGTAAATAAAGATTTTCATGGGACTCTTCTGATGCCTTGATTTTTTTTACTTGCTTTGCAGCTCGTTCCGTTAGGCGAACTGGTTCGCCTGTTAGCTCTCTTTCTTCTTTTATTTCCGTAGACGTTTCTTCCTCCTCAAAATCAATTAATGAAGCGATAATGTCGTCTAGGTTTTCTTCTTTGGTACTCATTGTCTTCCTTATTTAGAATAAGTCAAAACTACGTACTTTTCTTGGAAAATGTATAGTATGCTACCCCATCTTTCTCAAATAGATCTAACACCCCCGCACTCACCAAATTAACCAGAATTTTAGCAGCGGTATACGTCGTTGTATTAATTAAAATAGAGAATCGTTCTACGGTGATTTCACCATATTCTTTTATAAAGCGGAACAGCAATCGTTCTCTTTCTCCATATTCGAAAGTAACACCGTCTTGACTACTTCCTTTTTTCAAAACTTCTACCATTTCGTCTGAGGCCACAACACTTTCGTCCTCTCTTCTTATATATACTATTCGCCTCTTTTTCCCTTTCACATAAATCGGCTTCTCCACTGCTTCAGGTACTTCAACCAACAAAATATCTTTACTTGAAAAGCTGACTAACTTGATCTGAACTTCAGGTACTGGAACACAACAATCTTCTGCAGCTTGTGTAATCCAGAACTCTTCTTCCATATAGCTTTCAACTCCTACCAGATCTCCATTATCAGAAACACCGATGAGTATACGACCGCCCTTAAAGTTGGCAAATGCTGCAATTTCTTTTGCTAGTTTTTCGGGGGAAGCAACTTTATGCTTGAACTCAAGAAATGAACTTTCTCCTGTTGAGATTAAATTCTTCAGATCTTGTTTCGTCATATCTGATATCTGAACTGCACCAGTATGCTGTAAGTAAAACTCTAATTCGTCTTTCATAATTGGACGTTCGTTTTACGACGCACTATTAACTTCATTAAGTCAACTACGTCTTAGATGATAATTTCGTCTTTTGGGTCTCTGGTCATTAACGTGTTTAGAGCATCTTTAGGGTCTTCATCTTCAAATAAAACACGATAAACTGCTTTGGTAATTGGCATATCAATTCCGCTTTTTACTGCCCAATCATAAACTGATTTTGTGGTTTTAATACCTTCAGCAACCATATTCATACTCTTTATGATTTCATCTAGTTTATATCCCAGTCCAATTTGTTGTCCAACATATCGGTTTCGGCTATGCTGTGATGTACAAGTAACTATTAAATCACCCATTCCTGTAAGCCCAGAAAAAGTATCTGGATGAGCGCCCATCACCGACCCCATTCTTTTCATTTCATGAAGTCCTCGTGTGATTAGAGCCGCCTTTACATTATCTCCAAGCTCGGCGCCGTCAATTACACCTGCTGCAATCGCCATAATATTTTTTACTGAACCACCAATCTCTACACCAATTACATCATTATTGATATATACCCTAAACATTGGCGTTAAAAAGGTTTCTTGAATCAACCTTGCTGTTCGCGTAGAATATGCTGCTGCAACCACCGTGGTAGGTTTTAGCGCAGCTACTTCCTCAGCATGACTTGGTCCATATAATACACCAATATTGTCTTCGTACGTGACTCCATCCATCACCTCAATTAAAATTTGAGACATCGTTTTAAATGTATCATTCTCAATTCCTTTTGATACCGTAACTAGAATCTCATGCCCATCAAGACAGGGCTTTATTTGGCCAGCAATTTCTCTAAGTGTATGTGATGGTGTAGCAAAGAGAATCATATCCTGAGATCTTAGACATTGCTCAAGATCGTGATAGGCTTTTATAGATTCGGGCAATTTAAGGTTCGATAAGTAAGACGGGTTTCTATGGTCTTTGTTAATGGAATTAACGACCTCTTCTTCACGAGCCCAAATCTGTACATTATTCCCAGCGGTATCGAGTACCGTAGCTAATGCCGTTCCAAAACTACCCGCCCCAACAATAGTTACATTTTTCATATGCCAGCACCTGCATGAGCCTGTTCTTCTTCTGGTTCTTTTTTCTTTTTACCTACTTTGCTTTCTGTACCCGCCCGTAACCGCCCAATGTTACTTTTGTGTTTGTAGATGATACCCGCGGCAACAACTGCGCCAAAAATTATAATACTTCCATCAATATAAACGCCAAAACCATATCTCATAATTAACAATACAATTGGATATGTAGCCGAAGAAATAATTGAGGCTAACGATACATATTTGGTGGAAATTAGAATTATCCCAAATAATGAAAAAGTAATACCAATCGATATTGGTTCAATGCCAAAAAGCATTCCACACGCTGTGGCTGCGCCTTTCCCACCTTTAAATTTTGCGAATATTGGAAACATATGTCCCGCCACGGCTATTAACCCGCAAAATATTTTTAAAAAAGATTCCACGTCCCAATTCGGAGGGGCGAGTGGACCCGAGAACGGGGCGTCCATAAGCTTGAAGGCGAGGAGGCTGAAAAAGAAAGAAGGAATAAATCCCTTCATAAAGTCCATTATAAAAACGGTAATACCAAAAGGAACTCCCAGAACTCTGAATGTATTGGTTGTCCCTGCATTTCCGCTACCATGCTCTCGTACATCTACTCCTTTGAATATCTTTCCCACCCAGATGGCTGATGGAACCGAACCCAAAATGTAACTCATAAATAAAACTGTTACTGTAGATAGCATAGATGAAAATTTCGATTAAGTTAACAAGAAATCTGAAATCAACAACCCTATTAAGTCGCCTTAGTAAAAACCAAGATTCTGCAATCTATACCTATTTTATTTTGCAGATCTTTTAAACGTACCTTAGAATTAATTCCATTAATTAAACGTGTCTTTCCGCATGATATGATGAGCGAACCAACGGACCACTTTCAACGTGACCTATTCCCAACTTCTCACCGATTTCTTTGTATTCTGCAAATTGATCAGGATGTACCCAATCCAAAACTGGATGATGCATTTTTGTAGGCTGCATATACTGCCCTATAGTTAATACATCTACTTGATGATCAACACAATCTTGCATTAACTCAATTACTTCTTCCCGAGTTTCTCCTAAACCAACCATGATTCCGGTTTTAGACTTTATTCCTGCTTTTTTAGTTCGTAGTAATAATTCTAACGAGCGTTCATATTTTGCCTGTGGTCGCACCCTTTTGTATAACCGCGGAACAGTTTCCAGGTTATGACTTAACACGTCTGGAGGAGTATCTAGTACTATTTGTAGCGTTTCCCATACACCTCTAAAATCTGGAATTAAAGACTCGATCGTAACTCCATCAATAACTCTTCGAAGTTCGGTGTGTGTAGCTGCGAAAATTGGCGCTCCACCATCCCTTCTATCATCTCTGTTGATGGAGGTTAACACAACGTGTTTCAATTTCATTTTTTTGGCAGCATCAGCAACACGCCTTGGTTCGTCCCAATCTAGTTCCGCTGGCGGTCGACCAGTCTTAATCGCACAAAACGCACATGACCGCGTACAAACATCGCCCAAAATCATAAAGGTTGCTGTTCCGGCGCCCCAGCATTCTCCCATATTTGGGCATCGAGCTTCTGAACAAACCGTATTTAGGTTATGCTCATTTAGTGTGTCCAACACTTCCTTAAACTTCTCTCCTGATGGAAGTTTAACACGCAACCATTCGGGTCTACGTTGTGTTGATTTTTTTTCTACTATCTGGAGTTCTTTGATCATTTTTTAAAATCTTTTATTGTTCATTCTAAGAATACCTTTGAAGAATCTGTAAAACTCTGACTCATTTGAGTTGTTGTTTTGATACTTCGCCTTCACTTAGAATGACATCGTTAAACTTACAAAAAATTCTTCTCTAGTTCCTGTTGTCCGCCCTTCGATTCTAGGCTAACATCAAACACATCCTGAAAGTGCAAAACGATCCTTTCCTTCACTTCTTTCATATTAATTTCGTTTCCTACTAATTTTTGAAGACTCGTTACTGCTTTGTCCTGAATTCCACAAGGCACAATGTTTTGAAAGTAAGATAGGTTCGTATTCACGTTAAAGGCAAAGCCGTGCATGGTTACCCATCGTGAGCATCTAATGCCCATAGCTGCGATTTTCTCTTCCCCAATCCAAACACCTGTTAAGCCTTCAATTCTTCCTGCTTCAAAACCATAATCGCCGCAAACTCGGATTATTACTTCTTCCAGAAAGCGCAGGTATTTATGAATATCTGTGAAATATCGATCTAAATCTAAAATTGGATATCCTACTATTTGACCCGGACCATGATACGTGATGTCGCCACCTCGATCTATTTTTACGAATTCAGCATCAAGTTTCAATAACTCCGCCATAGATCGAAGCATATTTTCTTCGGCTCCACTTTTGCCTAAGGTGTAGACATGCGGATGTTCTACGAACAGCAAGGTATCATTCTTACGAAATCCGTTAAACTCTCCCTTTTGTTCTGCACGTTTCTCGCTAATGATACTTTGTTGCACCTCGTGCTGAAGATCCCACGTTGGTTGGTAGGGTGCTTTTCCGAGATCGTATAGTTCTATGGTTTTTTTCATTAACGAAATTTACGAATAAACGAATGAAGATTTTTAGTGATTAAGAAGTCATTCTGAGGATACTTCCGAAGAATCTTGACTGGTAAAAACCGAGCCCTGAGCTTGTCGAAGGGCGATGGTCAGCCCTCTGTCTTCATTGGCCATATACATTTCAGGCCTCTCAGGTTCTTTGCTACATTTTAGCCACTTGCTAGCCGCCCTCCTGCATCAGGTAGGGGAAATCTATTCGATCTCTGAGTATCAAAAAAATGGCTCCCAAATTGGGAGCCAATGTCTGTTGTCATGCTGAACTTGATTCAGCATCTGTGCAATATCATAATTTCGAAACCAACACAGATCCTGAATCAAGATCAGGGTGTCGATTTATCTTTTACTTCTTAACTGGAGTTCCTAAATGAACGCCTTCGTTGTACGCTTCGGCAACAGCTTCCATTACTGCTTCAGATAACGTCGGATGCGGATGAACTGCACTTATGATTTCATGACCAGTTGTTTCAAGATCACGAGCAACAACAGCTTCGGCAACCATTTCAGTAACTCCGAAGCCTATCATATGAAGACCTAACCATTCGCCATATTTGGCATCAAATACTACTTTTACGAATCCTTCTTCATGACCAAGGGCTGTTGCTTTACCACTTGCTGATAGTGGGAACTTCCCAACTTTAATATCATAACCAGCTTCTTTTGCGGCAGCTTCTGTCATACCAACTGACGCTACCTGTGGCTCACAGTATGTACACCCAGGAATATTGCTATAGTTGATTGGTTTTGGAGAATGACCAGCTAATTGTTCAGCAAGAACTGTAGCCTCATGAGATGCTTTATGAGCCAACCATGGTGCTCCAATAATATCTCCGATTGCGTAAATACCATCTACTCCAGTAGAGTATGTAGATTTATCAACTACAATAGCGCCGCGCTCTACTTTAACTCCGATATCTTCTAAGCCGAGACCTTCCACATTTCCAGTAACTCCAACTGCTGAAAGTACAACATCGGCTTCGAGTGTTTCCTCTCCTTTTGGAGTTTTAACCGTAACACTTACACCTTTTCCTTTCTTAGTTACTTTTTCGACCGTGCTTTCTAGCATTAAGTTAATGCCTTTTTTCTTGTAGATTTTCCCAAGTTCTTTTCCAACGTCAGCATCTTCAACAGGTACTAATGTTTTCTGAAGTTCTACGATCGTTACTTCGGTTCCTAACGTGTGATAGAAATAAGCAAACTCAACACCAATAGCGCCCGCTCCTACAATTACCATTTTCTTAGGCTGTTTTTCTAATGTCATTGCTTGCTCAGAACCAATGATCATTTCTCCGTCAATTTTTAAGCTCGGAAGTTCACGTGGACGTGCACCAGTAGCAATGATGAAATGCTTTGCTTTAAGGCTTTCAGTCTCTTTTCCACTTTCGTCGCTCACCGCTAATTCGGTTTTTGACTTGAATGAACCCGTTCCCATGAACACTTCAATCTTATTAGCTTTCATCAAGAACTGCACGCCTTTGCTCATCTTGTTAGCAACACCACGGCTTCTTTTCACAATTCCACCAAAATCAGCCGTAGCCTCTTTTACTGTGATTCCATAATCACCAGCATGTTGAATAGATTCCAATACTTCTGCTGAACGCAATAATGCTTTTGTTGGAATACAACCAATATTCAGGCAAACTCCACCTAAATGTCTCTTTTCAACGATTGCGGTTTTAAATCCCAATTGTGATGCGCGGATTGCAGCTACATATCCACCGGGGCCTGACCCAATTACACATACATCAAATTCTTTTGCCATGATTTCCTTTTGGTAATAATTTCTCTTTTTCTTGATTAGCGCCACTAAATCACATAAACACAGAATCTATGTTAGTGAATTGGTGCTTTTGTGGCTCTTTTCTATAATCTAAATACGCCTTCGAACGTTTAGCTTCAAAATCAGAACAGGAAATGAAGCTGCTTTTTTACAAAGGCTAGACAAGGTAAGGGTTTTGTGGAAGAAGTTCGAGTCTTGCGACATGGTTTTGATGTAAGCTTAACGCAAGCTTTACAAATCGAGCTCATTTAATACTCTTTCTGCTCAAAGTTGAAGATTCTTAGTGAATATTCAGCTAGTTCTTTCCAAGTTGTCCTCAGTAGGACTAGCTGTTTAGCTCCCCAAGTTTCCAAATTAGTAAAAAGAGGAAGTGCTAGATCACAACTTATTAATTGCTGTCATCCTGAACTTGTTTCAGGATCTGTTTCGATATCAGTAGTTTTTATAGTCTCACTCTAACTTTCCAACCTCCTCTGTCTCCTCCTTCATTAAAGAGAAGGACTCGTTGATATAATACCGAGTATAACAATACAACGAGCTACCAAAGAACTTCCCCCTCCTGATGCAGGAGGGGCGAGCTAGCTGGTGATGAGAATGTGGCAACAAGTCGGGGAGGTCATGGGTTTGTGTTGGCTTCCAACCTCCTCTGTCTCCTCCTTGGTTAAGGAGGAGGACTCGTTGATACAGAACAGAAGTAATTCAAAAAGTACATCCACTCATGCATTTCCCCTCCTGATCCAGGAGGGGCGAAATAGCTGGTGAAGAGAATGTGAATAGGATTTGGGGAGGTCAAGCCAAAAGTAAGGAGAGTCTTAGCGTTGTTTTGATTACTTTTGATTACTCAAAATCAGCAAAGAAATAAGCTATTATTAATGTTCACTGATACACCATGGATTTACCACCACGATGAACCGCGCACCCGATATTCACTCGGGCAGGAGGGCGATAATCCTCTTATTTGTTTTGGGATAAATCCCAGCACGGCAGTCCCGGGAAAGTTAGATCCAACAGTAGCTTCGGTAGCACGGTTTGCCGTTGAGCAAGGATATGATGGCTGGTTGATGTTCAACCTTTACCCACAACGGGCAACTAATCCCGACAATATGCACAAACACTTTCAAAAGAAGATACACGATGCAAATGTGGAAGTAATTGCTGATTTGGTTAATGGCCTACCATCCGGTGCAGATATCTGGTGTGCATGGGGAACACTCATTGAAAAGCGCCCATATTTAAATCGCTGCCTGAAAGATATTTACGAAGTTCTAGAGAATACCAACTGCCGATATTTCACACGTGGTAATATCTCCAAAGCGGGACATCCACATCATCCATTGTACCTGAGAAAGATCTCGCCAATGGATGAATTTAATTTAAAGAAGTATTTAGAACTCATTAACCATTAATACGAAAACGGTCTAACGTCCATTTTTGGGATTATTGATGATGTATTCTCGAATTCGTGGATGTTGGTATTTGGATATTGTTTATCAATTTGATTCCATGAACCCCATGAAATTTCACCGAAATCATTTAATACCATTTTGCCACGGATTATATCCCCAAACACATAATTTTTCTAAAAGGGAGTTCAATCAGGATCATCTTCAGAGCTCAACCAGTCCGGCCGCTCCAGATTTGTGCGGTAGATAAACATGGCTACACTTTGAATCTCCTGTTCAGAATATCCCAAAGGGTCCATCAACCCATTTTCTTCAATATCTGCATGTAGTCTGGCCTGTTCTTCCGTTGGATGCATTATAAAATTGGTGATACTGGATATGAAATCACGTTCCTTTTCAAAGGTAGCGAGGTAGTTTCGCTTCACAATCTCCAGTGGTGGCGCAATCCGATCAGAAACAGATGCTTTAGGGTCGTGGCAGGTGATGCATACTGTTTGAACGATATTTTTTCCCTTATTTAAATTCAGATCGCCATAGTTAATCTCACTAGAATTAGCATTGGATGCTGTTTTATTAGTTTGAGAGCAACTATACCCTAGTAGAAAGAGTGCGATAAAACAGAATAAATATTTTGTATTCATGGAATGCCCCTTCTCGTTTATTTGAAAAGATATCACGTGCAATAGCACTATGATTTCATATATGATGTAAAGGGTATATGAATATTAAATGAAGTTTTTTGGGGGCTTTTTCACTACGTAAATAATGAAGAGGAATGTGTGGGCGATTGATTTGGCAAACGTGGCACGAGGAAGATTATATTCATCACTGGGAAACCGTGTTGGATTGGTATCAGACTAAGTTTTTTCCGGTGGAAGAGTACGCATATACATTAAAAAAAGCTCATAATTAATGTTTGAAGACATTTCGACTTTAAAATGAGGCCGGAAATTTACCATACATTAAAATGCCAATTAATTAATGTATGTAGCTTGGAATGCATTAGTTTTAAGGTTAGATTCTTAGCATGCCTTAAAAAAACTAATTTTTGATGTCTAATATAAGTCTTTATCCAGTTAACCCAGACCGAACAGCACCTTGGAATGCTCTACCGGAGCTTCCGATCGATAGTCAGTTATATGAGAATCTGGAAGTGTACAAGCAATTAGGAAAAGCAAAAGAAGCGTTGGCACTATTAAATGGAAGAAGCATTGCTATTCCTAATCAAGGGGTTCTAATCAATGCACTTACTTTACAAGAAGCGAAAGACTCTAGTGCAATTGAAAATATTTTTACTACAGAAGATGAGCTTTACAAGGCTTATAGTGAAGATAAAGCGAATCAGCCATTAACAGGAACCGCTAAAGAGGTACTCCGTTATCGGGAAGCATTATGGGAAGGCTTTCATTATCTGAAGAAAAAGAACGCATTTGATCAGGGTTACTTTATTGGAGTTTTCAACCAAATAAAAGAAACAAACGAAGGGTTTCGATCGCCGGTATCCAGAATATATATTCGTAAAGGTGGAAGCGGACCGAATGCAGGAACACCGGTTTATACTCCTCCAAGGGGAGTGGGAATCATCGAGCAAAAAATGGAAAACTTGACAGCGTTTTTAAATGGAACTATTAATGAACCGGATGAAGCATTAATAAAACTTGCCATTGCCCACTATCAATTCGAAGTAATCCATCCATTTAATGATGGTAATGGTAGAACAGGTAGAATTATGATGATTCATTATTTATGTAAAATGGGTTTGTTGGATTATCCGATCCTGTTTTTAAGCAGGTATATTATGGAGCATAAAGACGAATATTATGATCTATTGGCTGGAGTATCGCAGCGGGGTGATTGGCAACCCTGGATATTATACATATTGAGAGCAATAGCATATACCTCCACGTTAACATTTAACAAGGTTACAGATATACTTATAGCCAAAGATGATATTCTGGAAATGATAAAAAAAGAGACCGCAATTCGGAAAGCGGAGGATCTGGTACAGGCACTATTTAGCCAGCCGTTTACAAAAGTGAATCATTTGACGGATGCAGGAATTTATGCAGAGAATACAGCAAGAGATTATTTAGCCAAATTAGTAGAACTACGATTACTGGAGAAAAAAGAGATAAGCGGTAAACACTATTATCTGAATACGGAATTGAAAAGAATTTTGGCTTATTGATCAGACCTTGAAAGAAGAAATGGTGGTGATCACCGAATCCGGCGCTCGCTATTTAATAGCCCCGCAGGAAGAGTTGGTTTTGGTGGGGTGAGCTTAGACTTTTTTCTTGATAAGGTCTGCTAATGTAACAGGAAAGGGAAGAGCGGAAGCTCTACCGGTATTATGTTTAGTTAATTTTCTGAGATCAAACTTAAGATTATTTAGTTCGGAAAAACTTTGTTCTTGAATATCGTAAACAAGGTAATATTTATCGTCGCTATCTCCGGGGTAGTCTTTTTCAAGTAATTCTTTTTTTGAAAAAATTCTGGGCCCTTTTCTATTCACAAGAAATAGTTTTCCAGTTTCTAATTCATTTTTCCCATGTAGAAGAATGAATTTAGCTTCTGTCTCACCGCGGCCTAATCTTAGGGAGCCTCTTCTAGAACCTGCTCTAGCATTATAAAGCCCATGATGTTTTATCCATTCCAAATGATCTTCACTCTTATAAAAACCAACAAGCACATAAGTTTCATCAGGTATTAAATCTCTATTTACACCTATTGGCTCTGGAAGTAACTCATTTACTTGATTCTCATTTTTCGTTTTAAAGGTTCTGTAAGTTTGATAAGAGTGTTTTTCACGTTGAGAGGTTCTATTAAGAAAATGTTCAATAACATCTTTAAAGAAAGTTTTTAATTCTGTACTTCCATCATTATCCCGGTTTGGTCGCATAGTAAATGCCCCTAGTCCAGGCACAATTTCATGGAAACCTAGCCATGGCTCTTCTGAATCTTTCCCTGGATATAGTATATATGCACCTGCTGTACGCCTAATTGCGTCTCGATAAGCGTGCATTTTTAACAAATCAACTCTTTTAAAATCCCCTCTATTTTGGTCTACATGCTCTTTGTCTAAATTTACATCTTGTTGTCCAAATAACTCTGTAAGATTCTTAACTTTATACTTTGCATCAAAATGGATGTGAGAAATAAGTTCTTCCTCCTCTGCTTTTTTTTCCGAAATATCTTCTGGCCAAATAGAAAGAGTATAGTCAGGACGCATAGGCTGCGTCCAACTCCCTCTTGATGGATAGTCGCCGTGCCTTTTAAACGTTCTATTGAATGAAAATTTTACTGAAAGGTTTCTGTTTAACGACTTGAATTTCCCTTTCAAGTTTAATTTTTTACCCTGCTTTAATTTCAGTCCAAGCTTATCTTCAGTTTCTTCAATAAAGTTTTCTGGAATCAGTCCCTGAATACCAAATAACTCATTTAGTAAATCTGTTAATTTGAAGAATAGCCAATACTCATAAAGAGTAGCTACATCTCTTTTTCCACCCGCATATACGTCTTCACCACCATTCCAAGTTAATCTAGCGGCCAAGTTAACCATAAGCCAAACTCGTAGAACTTCTCTATATCCTTCTTTACGTTGGAGAACCGGACTGTTTAATGGTAGAGATGATGGACGACTTATTTCTTGAAAAATAGTATGAGTTAATATTTCTTCTAATTTCTCTTCAAGTAATTTAGCTTCTCTGTGTAATCGTACGTTTTTCTGGGATGCCGATTTAAAGTCACTGCATAAATTTTTAAAAGTCTCTAAGGCATATTTAATAAATTGATTTTCTGGAGTATCAACAGAGTCAATTATACCATAAGTAATAACCTTTTCAGGAATAGAACACATATACTTTCTAAGGGAATGCTCTTTAGGTAAGCCTATTCTGTTTGTGCTAATCGTTAATTGTCGGATTACATTTCTGTTCATCTTTCGAACAGATCGTATATCCTTTTTCTCTTCTGTCTGCTTCCATGACGTAACAGGATTTGTTGTAATGCGGTTAACAGCGGTCCAGAAATCTTCGGAATCAAGAACAGATTTTAAAAAGGCAAAACGCTGATATAATGTTCTTGAATCATTATCATGATCAACATCAAAAGGCTGATTTACTGGAGAAGTGTATTGCATCAGTAAATCGGTACAATTCTCTGTGATTTCCTCCAGCATGAACTGATACTCATCACGATAATCTGTTTTGATGGAGCGAACTTCTAAATCAACACTTCCACAGGGCGTACTATTTTCATCGCATATTTCTAATCGTAAAGTCCCTACATAGATATTTGGAGAGAGCCTTCCATTAGACGGGTTAAATTTTGAGGGGCTTAAAATACCAGACAGGTGAACATCGGTATTATTAAAAGAGTATCCATTGGATAGTTGATACTCATAAAAAAAACCTTCCGTTAGTTGAACAGGTGCTTCTAGATTATTTAAAGCATCTACAGCATCAATTCTGTTTAAAGAATCAGAGTTATTGGCAGAAATTTGAAGCTCAATTGATTCTCCATTAGATAATTCAATAGGTATGATTTCCGATAAACTCATGGTTATGCTTCTGCAAAACTCGTGAATCCATTTTCAATGAGTCCTTTATGCATCCGAACAATTTTTTCGAATGAAATAGGATATTTTGCTTTCTCAATTACTTCTTGAGTGATTTTTGTATGTTCTTTGAAAAGTTCTTCACAACCTTTTTCTTTTTCCATATGACAGAGGTCACCTAATTTAAAAAGTACTTTTTCAAGTTTTCTTCGAGAACCATGGAGTTTTGGAAGGAGTTTTTGGGCGATAGAAGCGTCCATAATTTGTTCAAACTTCCAATCTTCTGCTAATTGTTCCGCCAAGCTAGCGAAACGGTTTATTTCAAATGCGGTACGATAACCAAATTCTGCTCCTACTCCTGAAAGCTCACTAAAAAATTTCAGCAACTCTTCTGAGAGTTTTCCTTTATCCGAATATTCATTTGCAGGGGATGTCGCTAACTTTACAAAATCCTCCGCCATATCCGCGCCCTTACCTTCAAGCTTGGTAAGATCAATGTCAGCCGGGTTTGATAAAAATGTTTTCATTTCACTTTTATTTACTCTAAACTCGATAACATTTGCACGATCCAAAACTTTTGGACTAAACATGTAAGTGGTCTCATCAATGTTTACTGTACCAATAATGAAAAGGTTTTTAGGAACTTTAATGGAGGAAGGAATTTGATAGCCATCCGATTCCCAATCAGTATTTCCAGAATGTAACTTTATTTCTTCCCTCGACTCAATGGCGCTCAGAAAATCTGCGAAATACCGCTCAACGTGACTAAGGTTCATTTCATCCAAAATCAGAAAATAAGGATGCTCCGGATCTTGTTGAGCATTCAGTATAAGCTGTAGAACACCTGACTCTGGTAATACATATTCTCCTTTATTGATTCCATCGGGGTAACCAAGAAGGGGTTCGCGATTAGTCCAGTCAGCACCAACAGGAATAATAGAAAACTGATTAAATATTTTTGTTTGACCTGTTTTATTTATTAGATAGAATGCAGACGCTTTAAGATGTGTCTCATAAGAATGTTCTTGAGGTGAATAACTTGTTTTTTCTTTTACTTTTTCTCTTATAGTTCTTGCAGATTTATCTTCTGAGTATTTATTAGCCAATATTGTTTGAGCCCACTCTTCAATGATTTCAAATGATAAAGTTACTCTTGTTCCTGTATCAGCCTGTTCAAAAAGTACGCTATACCTATCACTATTTATTACTCGATATTCGACTCTATCAGATTTTATTACAGTACCTTTCTTAAAAATATCTTCCTTTGATAATGAAACTTCTTCTGTAGTAATCCATTTACAGAAAGTTTGTGCTAACTTTGTTTTTCCAGAACCCGAGAGGCCAGTAAGAATCATAAAATTTTTAGTACAGATTCCAGCTATAAACCAAAACAACAAAAATTCATCTAAGATCAATTTTGAGTTACTTACATCTTCTATAAAGTCATCAATATTGAATTTCTTATTAATTGTTTCTCTATTCTTTATTCGATAATCATTCTGTTGATGCAATTTATTTAAATGATAGTCTTGAGCTAAAAAACTCAACAAATAATCTCTATTTTCTAATTTTTCGACGAGATCAATGATCGCCTTGATCACGCTTTGTCCAGTTTTATTATTGAACTGTGCAATTGCTTGTGTTGCAGTACCTTTAATGTCCGGGCTGATGTGAGTTGCATCTAAAGTATCAGGGTAGAAATAAAAATCTTTTTTTGATAAAACATTATCAAAAACCTCAACTTGTTCCAAGTCTATCTTATAGTTCTTTCCATCCCAACCATAAGGTTCAGTTACTGATTTATATATACCCTTTAAACCATTTCTATAATCATGATTTTTTTTTGATTTATCTCCGCTGATAACTATAAAAAAAATGTCATCTATTTTTATATCATCTTTGTACCAAGGCAGTCGATCAATAGAGATCTTCTGGCGACCGGCTAAAATTTCTCCTATAGTTGATTGATCATTTGTCCTAATTGCATAGTACCCCATTTTTTATCCGACTTTTTTTAATTGTATTCTTTTTTTAAGCTTTAGAGCTTTATAAATGCTATTAGCTATTTTTTCAATAACATCAACTGTCACCATATTTCCAGCTTGTTTATAAAGCTGAGCTTCTCCTCTCAAATCAGGGAGCTTAATATCTGGAAACCCTTGTAAAGCAAAACATTCTTTCGGAGTCAATTTTCTCACACCATCAGAAACTTTCACTAACGGTACATTATGACCGCCGGTTCCCATATTAGCTGTCAAGGTAGGAAATTCATTGCTCTTATTTTTTCTAACGTATTTTCTTCTCCATTGATAAGATGTGTTAGGCTCTTTTACAGCTTCTTTAATCTTATCAAACATTTTGTATCGTTCATCATAATAAAAACGCTCTGAGACAATGTTGGAATCTAACATTTCTTGGACATGCTTTTTTCCTTTAATTTTTTTAGGCGGAAACAACTCATTAAAAAAATTGGAAGCAGTTTCACTCGAATTATTCATTTTGTCCCACCCATTTTCCTCTTTAAAGCAAACTATAAATGTCCTCTCTCTATTTTGAGGTATGGTAGTGACTTCTGATGTATTTATTACTTCAATAAAAAAAGAGTAGCCCCTTCTTCTTATCTCATCTTCGACTATTTTAATAGTTTTGCCATTATCATGAGTACTGAAATTTTTTACATTTTCGAGAAACAATACTTTTGGTTTACTTCCTCTATCTTCAAATTCATCAACCAATCTCATTATCTCAAAAAATAATTCACCCCTCTCATCATTAAAGCCTTTTCTATACCCAGCAATTGAAAATGCTTGGCATGGAAACCCCGCTGTTAATACGTCAACTGGTTTTAGCTCTTCTGCCGTCAAATCATAAATACTTTTCTCATATAAATTGTGTTCGTGGTTAGCTCTATAAGTTTGGCAAGCATACTTGTCAATTTCATTAGACCATAGAATTTTGAACTGACCTGTCCTTTCGAAGCCTAATTCGATGCCACCAACTCCTGAAAATAATCCTCCTACTGTATACATAACTTCTTTTAACGCTCATTAAAATAAAAATACTACTGCTTTTAATATCTAAATATAAATTGAGAAAAGCAGCTGTTTTTATGAATTTAGATATTAGGTGTGCCAGCATGGTGTCATAGCAAAAACTTAAATATTTAAACCACCAAAATAACTTTCCCGATATTTCTACGCTCTTCGATGTAACGATGGGCTTCGCTAGCTTGTTCAATCGGGAAACTTTTAACTCATAGTACCAGCCTTTTTATATAATGTCAGGTGAGTATATAAAAAAACAGGTGTTTTTGAAGCCTACTTAGGCTTTTTTGTAGGAGAGGTTGTTCAACATGCTTTTGAACTCTTTACCGGGGGTAAAGATGATTCTGGCTCCTTTAATATTTTTGGAGCCTACTTCATCGGCGGTATCACTCGGGGTACTACTTAAGCTGACTCTGAAAGCGCCTAAATTACCCATCGTTACGGAATTTCCATCGCGTAAAATATTTGGGACTACATCAACGATCGCATATAATACCGCGCGGATATCGGCGCCGCTTACCGTGCTTATTTGTTCAATGTATTTAGTCAGGGTGTCGATGTCTGCTTTTCCTGTAATAAATGAAGAAGCGTAAAACTTCTTCGGGGCAGAGGGGTCGCGAGGATTGGTTTTTTCGATTACATTATACTTTATGGCCATAATTCACTTCATTTGTTATGATTTATCCATCCTATTAATAATAGGTTATGAAGTATGACCAATAAGAGAGGAGTTCCTTACAAATAAAAAAAGGGATAGGAGCTCAGATCAAAATAGCAAGTAATTATATCTATGTGAAGATTTTCAATTCTTCTACCCACCCATCACCAAAACTACCTTCCCGATATTCTTTCGCTCTTCGATGTAACGATGGGCTTCGCCGGCTTCTTCGAGTGTAAAAGTTTTGTCGACATGCGGGCGAACCCAATCTAAGCCTAATAGTTCAAGTGCATGTTCATTCATACTGCTTTTTAAATACTCCCAGCTGGATATAAATCAGGAAAATAGTATCCCACAACTTTTGCCGGAATATGAAACCTTATAGGTGCTTTATGTGAATCAGAAACTACCAGTTCTTCCTTTAGTAATTGCTTAATCAAGGCTGTTGATGTTCGCTCTCCCAATCCAATTAATCGAGGAACTTCACCCCGGGGGATTTTGCCTCGCATCATGACTTCGGTTAACACATATTTTGCCTCTTCCCGCAATGGATTTTCATCTATAATCGTGTTATCAGCTCGCCGGGTCACATATGCTTCAACGCGAGCATGTAGACCATCTAAAGCTAGTAATTTCTTCATGAACGAAATTTGATCGCTTGCCACCTCAAACATAAAGGCGCTAAATTCTGTTAACGCTTTTTCGGAGAGATTTCCTCTTCCATCGTAATCTCCTTGTCGTTCACTATCGGCATTGGCAAGCAGCGTTTTATATTCTTCCGTTTTTCTCGCAAGCCCCCTGGAAAGCGTCCATAATCCATGAGACGCTATTCCTGCTTTCCGCATAAAGGCATAGGTAAATAATCGGGTCACTCGTCCATTACCATCCAAAAAAGGGTGAATCCACGCCAGCCGGTGATGACTCGCCGTAACCGCGATCAATTTTTTATGACCAATCACCGTATCTGAGGTATAGGCCTGTTCAAAGTGTTTCATAAACTCTGGCACACTTTCCCATCTAGGCGCAAAGTGATCGCCAACCCGCACATTGTCTTTTCTCAGCTCACCTGGAATCATGATAATTGGCTCGGCTTTTTCGGGATGAGGAATTCGCATAAAGCTTTCTGAGACTCGCTCGTAAAACTCTTTATGTATCCAGCAAAGAAATTCTGCCGAGCATATAGGTATATCTTCACCTGCATCAAAGCGCTTATCAATAAGTGTTTGAACTTCGATATGCGCCACACTTAATTGTTGTAGTCGCCTTTTCTCTTCATTTTCGCTGTACTCCTTTTTTACAGCTTTTTCGATATCGGCAGGGGTAGTATGCTCCCCCTCAATAAGATTAGAGTAATAGCTGTTTATATGGCGGAGGAGCCGAGCGATTTCTTCTCGTGTTATTGGATGAGCCATCCCGCCAAGCTCTGCTGCATTCGCATACACATCCATGGCCAATTCTACAAAGGTGTTGCCTTCTTTTGGAAACATAGGCTCCATATGTGTGGGGCGATCAAACATATTCGGGACTTATTGCGGGTTATATTTCGGGTTTATTAATTATACTAAGTTTATATAAACCAGTTTAATATCTGATTTATATAGGAAATTAAAAAACGGAATTTTGCGGGTTCATTTACGGGTTATTTTATTCCCTTTTTTATACTTTATACGAATAAGAATCGCTTCTCCTAATAATTTGCTAAGCCACTACCCGCCCATCACCAAAACTACCTTCCCTATATTCTTACGTTCTTCGATATAGCGGTGGGCTTCGCCAGCTTCTTCGAGTGTAAAAGTTTTGTCGACATGCGGGCGAACCCAGCCGTCTTCCACTCCTTTCAGAATGGTATTCATCCATAAAGCCGCTTTTTCAGGTTCGTGCCATAGGTGACCAAGATTCACGCCAAAAACTCCACGGTTTTTATCGAGTAGGGAAAGGGGTTTGAATGTTGGCATCGCTAAAACAGTTTTTATAAGCTCAATCTTAGCACCAATTCCACCGGATGAGTTTTTACTAGCTACCGAAATCCCAAACATTCCCAATCGGCCGGTAGCACGAAGGGCTTTATAACTTCTCTTCCATTCTTTTCCACCTAAAGGATCTGTGATGAGTTCGACTCCTTTATTGTCTGTCAGCGCCATTAGTTCATCAAACCAATCTTTGTTTCTGTAATCGATGGGGAAATCCAATCCTCGTTCTTTCAAAAAATCGTGCTTTCGTTCGCTGGCTGTCCCGAATGTTGTTGCCCCGATATGTTTGGCGATGTCTAATTGTGCCAGGCCAACCCCACCTCCGGCGTTATGAATAAGTACTGCCTCCTCTTTTTTGAGTCCACCCATAGCCACCAGCAATGCCCAAGCGGTTAAGTAGGTTACGGGAATCGAGGCGGCTTCTTCAAAAGTGAGTTTCTTTGGTTTCTCATACACCTGCTGCTCTTTTACTACCACCTGCTCGGCTTGACCTTTAAATCGGCAAAGTGCAATAACTTCTTTACCGACCCAATTTTTATTAACGGCGTTACCAACCGCTTTTACAATTCCGGATACTTCATAGCCCATCACACACGGAGTTTTTGGTCCGTCTGGATATTGACCTTTTCGCGCGAGAATATCAGCAAAGTTAATTCCTGATGCTTTTACTTGAATAAGTAGTTCATTTTCTTTTGGGCTCAGATCTGGAACATCTTGAACTTCAAGAACATTATAACTGCCGGTTTTTGTATTAACAAGTTGTCTCATAGTTACGCTCTATTTGGTTAGTGGGAGTGTAGGTAGTTTTGGAGAGATGTGAAACCCATAGTTTCGATTGTTGATTTTGACCACCATATTTCGACCTCCTCTGTCTCCTCCTTCAATAAAGAGAAGAACTCGTTGATACGGATACAACATAATTCAAAAAGTACATCCACTCATGCATTTCCCCTCCTGCTGTAGGAGGGGCGAACTAGCTAGGGATGAAAATGTGGCGAGTAGTTGGGGAGGTCCTAAATGAAGGAGTTGAACTTTATTCCAACCTCCTCTGCCTCCTCCTTCAATAAAGAGGAGGACTCGTTGATATGGAACGGAAGTAAAACAATACAACGAGCTACTCATTCATTTCCCCTCCTGCTGCAGGAGGGGCGAACAACTAGTGAAGAGAATGTGAGTAAGCTTTGGGGAGGTCGGAAATGAAGGAGTTGAACATTATTCCAACCTCCTCTGTCTCCTCCTTCAATAAGGAGGAGGACGCGTTGATACGGATACAACATAATTCAAAAAGTACATCCACTCATGCATTTCCCCTCCTGATGCAGGAGGGGCGAACTAACTAGGGATGAAAATGTGGCAACAAGTCGGGGAGGTCGATCAATTGCCAGAAAAAATAAATACTTTGAAATGACAATGCTTTTAATTTCATTTACTTATGAGCACTAAAAACCCAAGAGAAACGCTTCTACAAAGACGAGAGCTGCGTCGCAATCAGACCAAAGCGGAGGAAATATTGTGGAATGAGGTTCGGGGTAAAAAGCTCGGAATTAAATTTAAGAGACAGTTTGGTATTGGGCCATATATTCTAGATTTCTATGTGCCAAGATTAAAACTAGCCATCGAAGTAGATGGAAAGATTCATTTAAAAAGAGATGTTAGAATAAAAGACAAAAACAGAGAAGAATATCTATTAAGCTGTGGAATATGTGTTTTGAGGTTTAAGAATGAAGATGTTGAGAATGGGTTGGATCGGGTACTTTTTAGTTTAAGAGAAAAGATTCAGGCGGCAAGAAAAGAGTGATTGATTTTGATCCGCATATTTCGACCCCTCTGTCTCCTCCTTCAATAAGGAGGAGGAGGACGCGTTGTTATAGAACAGAAATAATTCAAAACATTGAGCTACCAAAGAATTCCCCCTCCTGCAGCAGGAGGGGTGAGCTAACTAGGGATGAGAATGTGGCGAGTAGTTGGGGAGGTCGGAAATGAAGGGGCTGAACATTATTCCAACCCCCTCTGTCTCCTCCTTCAATAAGGAGGAGGACGCGTTGTTATAGAACAGAAATAATTCAAAACATTGAGCTACGATAGAACTTCCCCTCCTGCTGTAGGAGGGGCGAACTAGCTAGGGATGAGAATGTGGCGAGTAGTTGGGGAGGTCGTGGTTTTGTGTTGGTTTCCAACCTCCTCTGTCTCCTCCTTCAATAAGGAGGAGGACGCGTTGATACAGAACAGAAATAATTCAAAAAGTACATCCACTCATGCATTTCCCCTCCTGATGCAGGAGGGGCGAACTAGCTAGGGATGAGAATGTGGCGAGTAGTTGGGGAGGTCCTAAATAAAGGGGCTGAACGTATTCCACCACCACCCTGTCTCCTCCTTCAATAAGGAGGAGGACGCGTTGATATAGAACAAAATAATTCAAAACATTGAGCTACCAAAGAATTCCCCCTCCTGATGTAGGAGGGGTGAACTAGCTAGTGATGAGAATGTGAGCATGTATTGGGGAGGTTGAAATACAATCGAGTTGAAGACTACGAGATCACTTCTCCGCCAGCTGGCGGATCGTGAGTGTAGGTAAGAACTGGGGAGGTCGTTAGTTCGGGAGATCAAAAAGGTAAGTCATCATCGATATCATCAAACTCGGCGCGGTCGAGAGTGAAGCCTTCGGTGCTGGGTGCTGATGGTGGTGGCGGAGCGTTTTGTTCGCCGGTTCCAGCTTCCACTTTCCACGCTTTTACATCCGTATACCAATTGCCGTTATATTCTCGACTTTGTAAATCTATTGAAACCGAAACCTGAGCGCCTTCAGTAACAGGTTGCTGGTCGATGTTATCACCCCATTGTGTGATCGCTACTTTCTTTGGGTATTTGCCGGGAATTTCGAGGATGAAATCCCGTTTTCTCCATGGACCGTTTTTACCTTGCCCACCTTGTTCTTTCAAAATTTGTACGACGTTTCCGGTGAGTTTTAAGTCCATGGTAATTGTTTGTTTTATTTGGAATAATTTCTTGAATAAAGTAAGAAAATAAATGTATTGATGTGTTCAAAGGGGTCGAAGTAATGAAAATGATATCCGAACATCCTTAAGATTAACTAAGAGACTAATACCCAATTAGTTCCATCGCTCCGCTCTGGATGACAGGATATGGAGATTCTGGGTGGGTCGGGAGTTAGGAAGTTGGTTTGTTTCGACCTCCTCTGTCTCCTCCTTGCTTAAGGAGGAGGACGCGTTGTTATAGAACAGAAATAATTCAAAACATTGAGCTACGATAGAACTTCCCCTCCTGATGTAGGAGGGGCGAGCTAACTAGGGATGAAAATGTGGCGAGTAGTTGGGGAGGTTGAAAAAAATCCTGAGTCAAGTTCAGGATGACCAAAAATTACCCCTTGGAATTAATCCGCCATGTAAGTTATTTAACTCTACAAGTATCAATGAGAAACTGCCATCAACGAAATAAAGAAATATCACCTTGGATGTACTGGCTGGAGCCTACCAGAATGGGTAGGTTCTTTCTATAAAGAAAAAACCAATCCAGCCGATTTTTTATCTCAATATTCTTCAGTATTCAATTCTGTGGAAGGGAACACCACTTTTTATAGTGCTCCAAACAAAGAAACGATAAAACAATGGTCCGAAAAAACACCTCAAGGATTTAAGTTTTGCTTCAAGTTTCCCAATGAAATCACACATACTAAGCAACTTCATAATGTGGAAGGAGAAGTACAAGAATTCATAGCTTTATTCGATGATATTCGCCCTAAGCTCGGCCCTTTTATGATTCAGTTTCCTGAGGCATTCTCACCGCAGGAGCTTCCAAAATTGGAAAAACTGCTTTCTATTCTTCCCAAAACAATGAGCTACTCGGTGGAAGTTCGACACGCGGATTTTTTTGATAAGGGAAAACATGAGCACAGCTTGAATATATTGCTGAGCAGTTACGGAGTAGAACGAACCATTTTTGATACTCGTAAACTTCACTCTACAAAATCGAGTATTCATTCAATCATAGATGCGAAAAGAAAAAAGCCAAATGTCCCTGTGCGTTTTGAGGCACTAAGTTCTAGACCAGTGGTCCGCTTTGTAGGAGTCAATGATATACTGAATAACGAGGCTTACCTAAAAGAATGGGCAATTGTTGTGGCCGATTGGATTAATGAAGGATTGCATCCCTATGTATTTATCCACTCCCCAGATAAAATTTCACAGCCTAAACTGTGTACTCATTTTCATAAACTGCTTGGGGAATTAATAGAGCTTACACCACTCCCACAATGGCCAGTGAATAGGGAGGCTCAGCTGGGTTTATTCTAATCAGCGGTATCGTGCACATTAAGCTGATCTTTTGTAGAGACCAATACGGAGCCTTTTTTTGCGTCAACGCTATGGAGGGCATAGGGTATTGCTTCTAGTCTGCCTTTTTGAATTGGATTTCCTGTCACAATACAGATTCCATAATTCCCAGTTTCAATGCGATCTAAGGCTGCTGTGATTTGCTCAAGCTTTTCTTTCTGCTTCTCAATGAGCGTATAATTCGTAGCTCGTAAATCTTCGCTAGAACCTAAATCGCCTTGGTGATGAGCAGAACCAGAAGAAGTATCATCCATTTTATTTTCAATTTCATCAATGGATGCTTGAAGAGTTTTAATTTCCGATTCAGATTTAATCTTTTCTTCAATCAGCTTCTCTTTAAAGTGATCTAGTTCTTCTTTTGATAAATACGTTGAATTTATTGGAGTTTCTTTAATTTCCATAAGTAAGTATTTGTTAATATTATCTATTTCTACTTACTCAACAGAAACCAGCTTGTTCCCATTCAATCTCCTAAAACACCAATTAGCGCCGTATTTTCAACATAAGGAAGCTGTTCGATTTCTTCCATAAGCTCTTGCTCCTTTCCAGGGGTACAGGTCACGTTAACTGAGCGGGTATAGTTTTGCAGAAGTTGATAAGCCACACTTCTAAAACTGCCCATGATTTCCTTAAGTCTTGATTCATTAACAGAATAATCGAACTCAAAAAAGTATTCTTCCTTAGTTTGAGACTCTACTAATCTGGAAAAAGCCTGTTCAAAAGCGGCGCCAAGTAGTCCTTGTTCTTCAAGAAGTTCCCGGAAATAGGACGAGTCAACAGGAATTGACTCTATATAAGATCGGTTGACATTCGGATGTTTCCCAAGGTTAGTTAGGACCGAATCGTCTGGTGAGTTAACTATAGAAATCAGAATTGGGTTGATGTCTGAAAAGGAGATATTATAATCCAGCTCTGAAAATTTGCGCTCAATAAAATCGGGTGAAACGGTGTCATTTAAAAAAACAATGAACTCACCTTCAAGAAAAGAAACTTGTCCGTCTTGAATTCTTTGGAGGCCTTCATCACCAATAACCTGAGCTAGAATTTTGAAATGGACGCCGAATCCAAGAAGCAAAAGAAGTAGAATTAATCGTTTCATAAAAGAAGATAAGAGAAATGAATGTTTTTGAAAGTCATAAGGACGCAAAAGAGTTAAAATCGTCGTATTTTTAAGGCTGAATATTCATTGAAAAGACCGCTACGATGTCAAAGACGGCAACAGCCGATTCCAATATTATTAAAGAGGCGAAGAAGAGACGCACATTTGCGATCATTTCTCACCCTGATGCTGGTAAAACTACCCTCACCGAGAAGCTATTATTATATGGTGGAGCGATTCACGAAGCAGGATCGGTACGAGCTCGAAAAGCATCTCATCATGCGGCATCAGATTGGATGGCGATAGAGAAAGAGCGAGGTATTTCGGTTACTTCATCAGTAATGCGCTTCGAGAAAGACGGGATCAAGTATAATTTATTGGATACACCGGGTCACAAAGATTTTTCTGAAGATACATTGAGAACACTCGTTGCTGCCGATTCTGGCTTAATGGTAATTGATGTGGCTAAAGGAGTTGAGGAACAAACCGAGAAATTGTTTGAGGTGTGTAAGCTTCGTGAAGTTCCAGTTATCACTTTTGTGAATAAGTGCGATCGCCCAGGCATGGATCCCTTGGAAGTACTCAGTAATGTGGAATCCAAATTAGGAATTGAAGCTCTTCCTGCAAGTTGGCCTATGGGATATGGGCAAAAATTTCAGGGTATTTATGATGTGCTCGCTAAAAATGTTCACGTATATGAAAAAAGTGAACATGGTACCAAGAAAGCAATCACAGAAACACTGAGTGTAGAAGAGGCGCTTGAGCAAAGCAATCTTTCTGACGCCGAAAAAGACGCTTTCCGTGAAGAGGTGATGCTGATTGAAGATATGTACCCAACTATGGATAAGGAGTTATACAGCAAAGGAAAAGTAACTCCTGTGTTCTTTGGTTCTGCCCTGAACAATTTTGGACTAGATGTATTTCTAAATTATTTCCATCAACTAGCACCACAACCACAAGGATATATACATTCAGAGGGAGCAGAAAGAGATTTAAATGAGTCGTTCTCTGGCTTCATTTTTAAGATGCAGGCGAATATGAATCCAGGTCACCGTGATTGTGCCGCTTTTATTCGTGTAGCCTCCGGTCAGTTTAAGCGAGGGCAGAATGTGGTGATCGCCGATTCGGGTAAGAAGATTAAGTTAGCTACTCCCCATACGTTAATGGGCGATGAACGCCAGCTTTTGGAAGAGGCATATCCTGGAGATATCGTTTCGATTTTTAACCCAGGCGATTTTAGAATTGGAACTACGATTTTTGAGAAAACCCCTGTTCGCTTTGATGTAATTCCATTGTTTACTCCCGAACATTTTCAAAAAGTGGCAACTAGAGATCCTTTCAAACGAAAGCAACTTCGTCAAGGATTACAACAACTTTCGGAAGAGGGAGTGGTTCATGTTTTTGAAGTACCAAACGGCGTTGGTAATGAACTTTTATTAGGAACGGTAGGCGTGCTTCAGTTTGAAGTGGTTCAACATAGAATGATGGAAGAATATGGTGTTGAATTGGTGATTACTCCCGTTTCCTATTATTGTGCTCGCTGGTTACCAAACGAACGAGATGATATTTCAGATAAACTGAATTCGAGCTATTCAACGCACGTAACTAAAGACATGGAAGAAAACCCGATTGTGTTGTTTGATTCGATGTATGCGCTGAACCAAGGCGAAGAAAAAGTAGGCGCAGAAAATCTCTTTAAATTTAAACAAGGCTAGGAACACAACAATAGAAAATCAGAAATAGAAAGCTTTATTTAGCCGTTCCTAATTCTATTATTCGTAATTATCTATTTTCCGCCGTTGGCCTGAAGATCCTGAATGCATTGTTCGTCAAGTTCAGGCACGTTCCCTCCCATGAGATTGGCTACAAATCCAGATGTGCGAACAGCATAATACATAAGGCAGCTTTCCACATCACAATGTGCGCCGTGTTCTTTGTCAATATGATCCTGAACGGCTGGACTTCCATTATCTACAAGCCCAAGAATATGCCCGAATTCATGATTCAGGACCGCTGTTTCAACTACCGCTTTACTTGGCTGCCCAAGCCCACCGGTATGTTCTTCAATGGTTCCGCCAATAAGCGCCATAGAGGTATTGAAGTAAGCAAACCCAAGTACATTTTCATCCTCAAACTGTCCGTCTAACACGATAAAGTAAGAAGCGAGTTCTACCCCATCAGAATATCTATTTCGGTGCTCTTTTTCCAGATTATAAGCGTCTTGTGCCGAATAAGAACTTTTACCGAGCGAAGGGATTTCATCATCCAAGGTTATAGTAATACCACCAGGCTTGTTAAGTCGAGATTCTAAAAAAATTTTAAGATTGGTAAGGGCGTTTTGTGAAGGTTTATATCCGATTACATAGTCCACTTCAATAACTAAAGAAGTAAATGAGGATGAAGACAAGAAATCGTTTGCAGACGTACCAACATCTTCGGTATGGGAGTAGATTCCCTCAGAAAGATCGTCATTACCCGAGTTAGAGCTTTTACACCCATAAATAAAGAATAGAAATAAAAAGAAAAAGCTAGTAAGTTTTCGCATAAGTTGATTTAATTTATCAAATTGAACAAAGTACCTGCTCAAAAGTTTCAATAACTAATTTAATGCAATGGAACCCTTAATTATAGAAGCAGACCTTGCTGTCGAAGTGCACTGTGAACATATATTATTTCTTACCAATGCATATTCGAAAGACGTTATGGGCGGGGGAAAACCCTTACCAGAATTTGTACAGAAAAACTTAATTACAGGACTCAAAGAAACGCCAAATAGCCTCACGTTTCTGGCCTATGATGGAGATCAGCCCATTGGTATAGCAAATTGCTTTATCGGATATTCTACTTTTTACGCCCAAAAACTTATCAATATTCACGATTTGGGTGTGATACAGGAAGCTCGAGGAAAGGGAATTGGTAAAAAGCTTATAGATGCTGTGTACGAAAAGGCGAAGGCGATGGACGGGTGTAAAGTTACCCTTGAAGTGTTGGAAAATAATCCGGCGCGCAGACTCTATGAAAGAGAAGGATTCGAGTATGGAGATCCCCGGTTCTTTTTTATGACTAGGTTAGTGAAGTGATGTTAAAGCAAGGAATCTTATTAATGATCCTTGTTGGCGCTGGATGTTCAGGCCCCTCTAGGGATGATGTTAGGAAAACGCAGGATTTCACAAAGGGCTGGGAGTTCACTTTAGACGAGATCATTAGTGTAAATGAAGTAAATAAGGAAGGAATATCTTGGAGGGCGCTTAACCTTCCCCATGATTGGAGTATTGAAGGAGAGTTTAGCCCTGATCATCCTGCAACGGTTGGAGGCGGGGCGTTGCCTGGTGGAGTTGGTTGGTATAAAAAGAGGTTCTTTGTTCCAGAATCTGATAGTTCAAAGCACATTAGTATTCGGTTTGATGGAATTTACATGAATAGTGATGTTTGGATAAATGGAGAACACTTAGGTCACCGACCAAATGGGTATATCGGATTCACTTATGATCTTTCCGATGATTTGAATTTTGGGGAAGAAAATGAAATCACAGTAAAAGTTGATAATTCAAAACAGCCAAATTCCCGTTGGTACTCTGGCTCTGGCATTTACCGGAATGTGTGGTTGACGAAGACGGGAAACGCATATATAAAACCTGATGGCGTTTATATTTACACCCGCAAAAGAGAAGAGAAAAAATGGTTAATAGTTATAAATACTGAACTTTATAACAATGATACATCGGGGCAGTTCAGGATGGATACGAGAGTATATTCCAAGGAAAAAGAAGTTATAAGCTCATCAAAAACATTTCTGATGGAATCGCAGACTAACAATGAAGTCCGATTAATGATGGAAATTGAAGATCCGGAATTATGGAGTCTGGAAAATCCGAATCTGTATACAGTTCACATTGTTATTTCAAAAGGCGAGGAAATCATAGATAATCTGGAGCAGGCTTTTGGTTTTCGAACCACAGAATTTGATCTAAAAAAAGGATTTCTACTAAATGGAAAGCCTGTAAAAATTCTTGGAGTAAACAATCACCACGATCTAGGGGCATTAGGCGCGGCGGTAAGTACAAGGGCTTTAGAACGACAACTGGAAATCTTGAGAGGAATGGGAGTTAATGCTATCCGTACGTCACACAACCCTCCGGCGCCAGAGCTTTTAGAACTCACCGACAAAATGGGCTTTTTGGTGATGGATGAAGTTTTTGATGTTTGGAAAAAGTCGAAAGTAGAATTCGATTATGGAATGTATTGGGATGAATGGCATGAGAAGGATTTAAGAGATTTTATCAAACGAGATCGCAATCATCCAAGTGTGGTTATGTGGAGTATTGGAAACGAAATTCTGGAACAGTGGGGAGATCAAGAAGGAACCAGAATAGCGAACGAGCTAAGTGAGATTGTTAGAAGCCTGGATACAACAAGAGTTATAACTGACGGAATGAATCCGCCCAATAGTGGCAATACTATTGCAACTTCGGGCGCTTTAGATGTAATAGGATATAATTATTATCACCAAGATTATGAGGCTCATTTCGAGGTTTTTCCAAATACACCGATGATTGCTACCGAAACTACATCGGCATTGGCAACTCGGGGTTCTTATGATATCTACCTGCCTTCGGATAGTTTGAGAAGATGGCCGGAAAGGTGGGACAAACCATTCCTTGACGGGAATACAGATAATTCCGTTTCTGCATACGATCATGTCAGTACTCCTTGGGGCTCAACCCACGAAGAAACTTGGAAAGTGGTGAAAAGAAATGACTTCATATCGGGGATGTTTATTTGGACTGGTTTTGATTATCTCGGAGAACCTACTCCTTATACTTGGCCATCACGCAGTTCCTATTTCGGAGTAGTAGATTTAGCTGGATTTCCAAAGGACAGCTATTACATGTATAAAAGTGAATGGACAGATGAAAATGTACTTCATATTTTCCCTCACTGGAATTGGGCTAAAGGTGATACGGTGGATATCTGGGCGTACTATAATAATGCAGATGAAGTCGAACTGTTTTTGAATGGGATTTGGCTGGGTTCAAAAGCAAAAAAAGGAGACGATCTTCATGTACAATGGCGTGTTCCATTTGAGCCAGGTACGTTAAAAGCAACTTCTAGAAAAAATGGCGAAGAAGTTCTCACCAAAGAAGTAATAACAGCGGGACCCCCAGCACAAATTAATTTAAAGGCCGACCGAACTACCATTACCGCTGACGGAAAAGACCTTTCGTTTATTACCGTAGAGGTTTTAGATGCAGATGGAAATCTGATCCCAAATGCGGATAACTTAGTAACTTTTGACATTGAAGGACCGGGATTTATAGCTGGAGTAGATAATGGAGACCCAACCAGTCATGAATCCTTTATGGTAAATTATAGGAAAGCATTTAATGGATTGGCTCTGGCAATTGTTCAATCTGAAGATGAACCCGGGAATATTATCGTGAAAGCAACTTCGGATGGGTTGGAAGCAGCTGAAGTCACAATAACATCAAATTAATGAGCACGAATAAAAAAGAATAAAACGATGAAAAAAACCACCGTACTTTTTGGGATAGCATTATCCCTTTTTCTAATTAATAACACCTTCGCTCAGTTACAGGGAACTGGGGTTTTGAATGAGCCAACAGACATCTCCTCTGATTTTTCTGATTATAGGAATACTTTTTATCTAGCGGAGGAGCTTGCTTCCTTTGATCCGGAAACGGCATCTGGGACGATAAAATATGAGCGCTATGAGTTAGGTACTGCAATGGCGTTCAATAATTTACTTACTAGGTTAAGCCCTGTAGTTCCCAATGAATTTCCAGGAACTGAGTATGCTGGTAGTCCAGAACTCCCTTTTTCATTACAGTTTGTTTCCTCGAGAACGGTTCGAGTTAAAGCAACTTCTGGTCCACAATTTGGCGGTGATGTGCTTTCCTTAATGCTCGTTGATGGAACAGCTCCGGATGCCCGCGATGAATGGAGTTATTCAAAGATTGATGGACGACATCAATATACAAGCGAACATGGAAAAGTGGTGATTACCGAAAGTCCATGGCACGTATATTTGTACGATGCTAAAGGGAAGCTCCTAACCAGCACGGTACATAGAACAGATGCGACGAATACTTTTACGCCAGTAGTTCCATTTTCATATGTCAGACGAGCCAGTGATTATTCAAGAAGTTATTCAGCGGCGATGTCACTTTCACCAGATGAAAAGATTTTCGGTTTTGGAGAGTCATTCACGCAGTTCAACAAAAGGGGCCAGAAAGTCGTGCTTTGGGTTGATGATGCCAATGGAACTCAAAACGAAACCATGTATAAACCCGTACCATTTTATATGAGCAGTCGCGGTTATGGGGTGTTTATGCACCATACTACACCTATTTCGGTTGATGTTGGTAAATACTATAATCCTGTAAATTCAATGATGATTGGGGACGATGAGTTGGATCTTTTTTTCTTTATAGGAGAGCCAAAAGATATCTTAGATGAATACACTGAGCTTACCGGAAAAGCTCCGATGCCCCCGCTTTGGAGTTTCGGGTTTTGGATGAGTAGAATCACATACTTTTCTGAACAAGACGGGCGGGATGTGATTGCAAAGCTTCGTGAAGAGAAAATTCCTGCCGATGTGCTTCACTTTGATACAGGCTGGTTTGGCGTAGACTGGCGAGCTGATTATATCTTTCCAAAAGATCGCTTTCCAAATCCAAAGAAAATGATCTCGGATTTTAAAGATCTCGGTTTTCACATTTCGCTATGGCAACTGCCCTACATGACACCAAAAAACTCCCTGTATGATGAATTGGTAGAAAACGGATATGCCATCAAAGACCGAAAAGGGAATATTCCTGTAGAAGATGCCATTATTGATTTTTCAAACCCTGGAGCTATAAAATGGTATCAGGATAAACTACAACCATTATTGGAAATGGGTGTTGGGGCCATCAAAGTAGATTTTGGAGAAGCCGCTCCAGAAAATGGACTTTATGCTTCAGGGAAAACTGGATTTTATGAGCATAACTATTATCCATTAAGGTATAACAAGGCAGTAGCTGAAATCACCAAAGAAGTAAGCGGGAATGGATTTATCTGGGCGCGTAGTACCTGGGCTGGAAGTCAACGCTATCCCGTGCACTGGGGCGGCGATCCTGCCACAACCAACTCTGCAATGTCGGCAACGTTACGCGGGGGTTTATCAATTGGTCTGACTGGATTCACATTCTGGAGCCATGATATCGGAGGATTTGTTACTGCAACCCCAGAAGACGTATATCGGCGATGGACACCTTTTGGAATGCTGACTTCTCATGTGCGTTCTCATGGTAATCCTCCTACCGAACCATGGGAATACAGCGATGAATTTCTTGCAGGTTTCAGAAAAGCGGATAATATGCGCTATGAGTTGATGCCTTATATTTACTCTCAGGCTAAATATGCATCAGAAAGAGGACTACCAATGCTTCGTGCCTTATTTGTGGAATTTCCTGACGATCCCGGTTCTTGGCTTATTGATGACCAGTATTTATTTGGTTCTGATATGCTAGTTGCTCCACTTTTCGAAAATGTAGAAGAACGCAATGTTTATTTACCACCAGGAACATGGCATGATTATCAAACCGGAGAAACCTATGAAGGAGGCTGGCATTCCATTAAGGCGGGCGAAATCCCAATAATTGCACTGGTAAGAAACGGAGCGGTAATCCCACATATTGAATTAGCTCAATCTACTAAATATATGGATTGGTCTGAGATAGAGCTTAAAGTTTATTCAGAAGATGGAACTGGTAAAGGGGTGCTCTTTATTCCGGATTCAGATAAGCTTCAATCTATTGAAGTACGAAGAGGTGAGCTTATAAAGAATCCGTTTGGGAGAAAAGTAAGTTTTCATGTGAATTACTAAAACAGGCAGTTCTTACAAACTCAACTCGATGAAGGATTAAAAACCTTTCACTTGTGTAAAGAAATAAAATCAATGACGTCATCCTTAAAAGAGTGGTCTCTGTCCAACGAAGTTAACTAATTATTAATATTACGCGATTAAATGCTTTAAAAGAGGATTAGACTTTGTGCCTTCACTAATAAGCCGTAGTTTTGGTGGAATCAAAAATTCAGCTTAACCCCATACAAGTGAGTTCAACTATCGACGTTGCTGCCGACGTCCAGATTATTAAGGCAGATTTAGAGAATAAAAAACACGCATTAGATATTGTCAAGATTGTAGATTTGTTTGCCCGAGACCCAATGGGTCAGGATGAACCTCTCGAAGAAGAGATTCGAGTAGATATGATCGCAGAGATGAAAAAAATTCCAACCACGATGACGTACATCGCCTATCATAATGATGAGCCCGTTGGAATTGTAACGTGCTTTATCGGATTCTCAACTTTTACAGCAAGCAAGACTTTTAAGATCCATGATGTTGCTGTTCATCCCGAAGCTAGAGGGATGGGAGTTGGAACTAAACTTCTGAATAAAGTAAAAGAAGAAGCCGAAGAAATGGGTTGTTCTAAAATCACCTTAGAAGTGAGAACCGATAATCCTGCTAAGAAACTCTACGAAAGAGAAGGCTTCGAATATGGCGAACCAAAGTGGTGGTTCATGACTCAGGATCTAAATTGAATATCTGCTCAAATTAAAATAGCAGCGTTTAGTCATTCCCGCGAAAGCAGTAATCTAGATTTTACACAACGAACAATAGTAGCAGACAAAAGAAGTCGAGATTTCCAGCATTCTCCGTGAAATGACTTTTATGGGATCTCTTACTTTTCCAACGCTTCCGCTTCTTTAGCCAAACTTAACACAGCCTGTTGGTAAAGCGTGCTATTATTATATCTAAGAATCGCTTCTTCTGTAGTTCCTGTAATATTCTTAAAGTGAGCTAAGTATTTTCCTACTGACATGATGTTGTTAGGCATATGATACAAATCACTTCCTACCCACCATCGGTTTAGGGAGTAAGGGATAAACTGGGCGTAAGACATTGCCCCAGCATAACTAGATTTTAAAGAAAGAACGTCCAAATTATTTTTTGCAGTAAACTCAAGAAGTTCTTCTAATTGAGCCAAGGCAAAAGTAGCTCGGTAATCAACCGCATACATCGATACATAGGCAATAAAAGGATTATACTTTCCAGAATACGCTCCGAATTCCGATTCAACGCCGATAATACCGACGATCACTTCTTTTGGGATTCCATATTCTTTTTCAGCAGCTTCTAAATCTTTAGCATAAGTAGTTATAAAAGCACCCATTTTTGATACTTTATTATCATAACCGAGTACCCGCTGATAATCTTCAAAACTATCAATGGTTTTCTCGGCAGACTTGGTAAACCTTTCTTTGATGCCGGTCATAAGCTCAAAACGCGAATCTTCGAGGAATGGCTTTATATCAACACCTTTCTTATTGAAGTGCTCGACAAGTTTTTGGATATTTTTATCGCTTTCTGGTGTGGAAGCTTTTGTGGTTGCCGAAAGGGCAAAAAGTAGAATAATGGAACAAAGGATATAAATAGATTTTCTGTACATGATAATATTAACTGACTCTTGAGTTTTTAAATAGAACGTTGAAGTATAGCAAATCTGATTTTGAAGTGGAAAACAATTATTCGATCATTTCCCGCTTTCGTGTAAACGAATAAGGGACCGTATTTATTTAAGGTCGTTTTTTATTTCGGGATAGTTGCAATGATCCGTAACGGAGCGCCGCTTCCATCTTTAATTTTCATCGGAAGGGCTATGACGTAAGCACCGGTTGCCGGCAACTGATCCAGATTCGCCACATTTTCAAAGCCGGGAATGTTGCTAGCAAACAAAATCCTGTGTGTCATATACTGTGTCGATTTTCCATAATCTAAACTCGGAGTATCAAGTCCAACAGCTTTTACCGATCGATTTTCAACCAACCACTGAGCCGCATCAGGATGAATTCCCGGAAAACTCAGGTTTGCGACTCCCTCGGCTCCACGTAAAGTTGTGCCCAAATAAGATTCAGCATCCGGCCAGAGTGCACCAAGACCGGTATGAAATAGTAAAATACTTCCTTTTGGGATGGAACCATGTTCCACTTCCCATGCCTGTATGTCTTTGGGAAGAATCTGGTAGTCCCGGTTTTCAGAAACTTGTTTACTTACATCAATTACTGCCGCATTTCCTGAAAGTTGATCAATGCTGAGCTCATCCACCGTTTGTTTTCCTTCTGAAAAGTGAATGGGAGCGTCCAGATGGGTGCCACCGTGTTCTGCCGTACTAAATTTGAAGGCTTCGTAATAATAGCCGCCATCGGTCTGACCCACAAAAACGGTATCCATTTGCCAGGTATCGGAAGTTGGCCAGTACAGGGTTTCGGAACTGTAATCGTGGGTCAGGTCAATCCAGACTCCGTCTTCAAAGGAATGTTTTTCAACGGGCGTGCAGAATGCAGTTAAAGTAATGAGAGATATCAGGATAGGAGATTTCATAATCCAGTGGTTTATTGAACTGGAATATAGAAATCAGCGCTTAGATATCGAACAGGGATTATTTAATCTTTTCGATTAGTTTGCCATCCTCATACATTTCCTGCTCAAGAATATTCCCCTGTTCATCGTACAAGGTCATTATCTTTTCATAAACTAATGCTCTGCGTTCTCCAGAAGAGGAAAACATCTCAAACTTTAGCTGACCATTCGGATGCCACTCTCTGAAAACAGTTAGGCTGTCATCAGGTTCCGGAGTTCCTACCCATTCCCTCACAATTTGATTGTCGGGACCAAATTGTCGAAACCCAGCTTGAAGACCATTTTCAAAAACGTTTTCAACACGATAAAACTGGTTTCCATCTTCATCAAATTCAATAGTGCCAACTATTAATCCGTCTTCAAAAAACTGTTTACGATATAACTGATTATCCTCAGGGCTATATAAATTAAGTTCGCCTGTATATAGCTCGCCATTCAGAGTGAAATACTGTGAGTCTCGAGGGTTTTTAGGTACAACATCAAGATCAGCAGACAATTCGTTTCCATTAGAATCGAGCCCCCAACTAAAGTAACTCTCCGGAGTGCTATTGGTGCAAAATAAAAATACGAGCGCTCCAAAAGCGGGAACTAATACAACCGACTTTGAGAAGCTTTTTAACAGTGAAAACTCTCTGCGCATCATTTGAAGTCTCTTTACAGCAAGTGAATAATCTAATCTGGATGTAAGCGATATGCTGAAGAGGCGCTTCATTAATCAATTAAAATTGCACTGTGAAAAGGAGCCATTCCTTGACTGGGGCGGTACTTCTCTGCCATTTCATCAAATGCTTTATATGTGTAAAGTTGAATTTCAAAATCGAAAGGCAAACGGCGGTTTGCATTCCAGCGAACTTCATAACTTTCTGCATGATGAATATTAGATGGGTTAATATGTACAAGCTCATTATTTTGGATGATCTCACCATCTAAAAGAATTTTATAGGTGGAGGAGTCTTGCCATTGTTCCATTTCTTCTTTGGTTGGATTTCTCTCTAATGGGATAGGATATACTTGAGTAACGAACGACTTACTGGTGTTTTCAACCAGGTATTTTTTCTCGGTAACGCTTAGTTCACCAATAGTGGTTGAAACAACATTGCCATTAGCATCAATGTAATGAATAGCTAAATGCTTGTCTTCCTTTGCTAAGTTAAACTCGAAAGGGGAAGGATGTTTTCTCCCTGTTTTAAGCTCCATCTCAATAGGCATATATTGAAGAGCAAGATTTGAAGGTAAGTTACCAATGATAAATTTTTGCGAACTTAAAGGAAGCGACTCGTACTGAGTTTTCAGAGCATCATACGAGGTGTATAAAACATCATCCTTGTTTTTGGGAAGTTCTTCGTAGCTTTTTCTTAGTGTATGATACTCGCTAAGTTGCTTTTCAAATAAAAGTTCTTGTTCCGTTAGTTTAACGTTTTTGATCAAGTTTTCAGGAATTTTAGGTACGACATATAGTTTTTGCTCGCTAGGAGTTAATCTTTGATGAAGCCAAACCAAGCGAATTCTCTGATATAATAAATCTCGATCAGTTTTACTCCCATTGATAAATCCTTGTTCAATGGTATTATATGTATTGAGCCGTTCGCTAAAATCTGAAACAAAATGAGAGGGTTTTATATTTTCTGTAGGGTCAATTCCTTCAATCTGAGTATGAGCTTGTACGTAGAAACTACTCGCTCTTTCTTGAGATGGTTGACTAGTTTCTGGGGTACTTACTGCTTGAACTTTTGAGGAAACGTTAGTACTCGTCCATAAAAAACTGAAAGTAAGTACAGGGATTAGCATCGTGAGCGTGGTAATTTTTCTTTGTCGGGTAGTTTTATTTGAAATCATAAAAACTCTCTTCTTTGTATTTGATAGGTTGAATTTACTTGTCATGGTCACGGTCCCTTGATCAGTGGAACAGGCACTGATAAGTATTTTTTGGTAAGATTTGGCATTTGTACCGACTGAGAGTACAGAATCATCCGCCAGAAACTCATGGTTTAGCTGAATAGCATGTTTGTAATAATAAAGTACGGGATTAAACCAGAAGGCGGTTTTGATCAGCTCAATAAAAAGTACATCCAGTGAATGCTTTTGTCGGATGTGGGTAAGCTCATGCTCGAGGATTTCAGGATTAATCTTATCGGACTCAAAGTCACTTTTATTGAGAAAAATCCATTTTAAGAACGATTGAGGAGTGATTTTTTCCTCAAGTAAAACCAGGGTAGAGCTTTTGAAAGATGATTTAACCCCCAGCCTCACTTTAGAGAATAGCTCAAACAATCCTGCACCAAAGCGAATCAAAAAGAATAAAGTGATTAACCCGTAAATGAGTAGTAGAATCTGTTGCTTGCTAAAGAGAGGTTTTTCCGACTGGATCTGTATTGAAGCTACTCCTTCGATTTCAGACGATGAAGCAGGGGCAGGAGCGTCAGATATAATCGGCTCAATGGATTTAGCAACAAAGTCTGAAGGTGCGTTTACGGTCGATTCAACTTTGCTAATTTCAACTCCGGCAATAGTAGTATTAGGACTGATACTTACTTCTACCAATGGCGCAGTCAGTCCCAAAACCAAAGCCGCTAATAAGAAGAAGCGATTAAAGGTGTGCATCTTTTCATTTTCCAGGAAGAGCTTATAAACCCCTAAAAGCAGGGCAAGCAAAATGGTGGATTTTACGAGATAGATAATCATTGAGCTTTCCTCTCTATTTCTTTTTCAATGATGGATTTCAATTCCTCCAGTTCCGTCGCCGATAAATTCGTCTCAGAAGTGAAAAAAGAAGCAAACTGAGCCGAGGAGTTGTTGAAGAACTTTTTAATCAACCCATTTACATGCTTCGAAAAGTAATCCGATTTCTTTACCAGCGGATAATACTCTCGGGAGCGCCCATGTTGATTATAATCTACAAAACCTTTTTCCTGCATCCGCTTTAGTAACGTTGCCGTAGTAGTTGGCGCAGGTTTAGGATCTTGATATTGTTCCAGCAAATCACTCATGTATGCTTTTTCAAGCTTCCAGAGATGTTGCATCAGTTCTTCTTCAGTTTGGGATAATGACATGTTCTACACTTTTAGAATAATTTCTACAAGTGTAGAATAAAATAATTAAAGAATCAATTATTTTATTTAACCTAGTGAAAGCGTGGAGTTGGAACGCCCCGACACAGAGCATCGGAGCTAGATAATTTTAAGCAAACCTATCCGCTAACCGATTGATCAAATATCCACTCTCCGTCAATGCTTGCGTAGCAAACTTACCAAAGAAATCAGTAACTCCTTCGAACTCACGGATAAAGCCTTCACGATCATTTTCTTCGACCAATTTTGCCAGTTTCTTATGGTGTTCAAAGAAGTTCATCAACAACTCACGGCGCTCCTTATTAGAGAAAACGATGTCCGCGTATAGCTCTGCACTTTGAGCAAATATACGTCCAGTCATCATCAGCTCCGCTCTATAAATCGGAGAAGAGTAGTCTAACATATCTGCTGGCTTTAAATCATAATGCTCCATAAACGAGCCATGAAGCAACGCTACAAAATGTCGTAACCCCTGTACCAAGTGCATCACATGATCGTGCTTTTCAGGCTCCGCATGTACAATTCTCATTCCCCACAACTCACACTGCTTGATAAACCAATTTGCTTTTTCAGCGTCTCTTGCGGGACAAACAACCATCAACTGCTTCGAGAGATTTTCTACATCAGGTCCGTGCATTGGATGCAGCCCAAGAACGGGGCCATCGTGATTATCCAGCATAGCCTTCATTGGTACCGATTTATTACTTGTGAAATCAGCTAAAATAGTTTCTTTTTTTAGTCGTCCTTTTAACCGTTCAATCACGTGTTCTGTAACGTTGATGGGAACGGTGATTATCACCAAATCCAGTTTATCACTTAAACCTTCAAGCTCATGCCAATTACTTTTATCTATAGAATAGGTCTGATGTCCTGTTTGTTTGGTAATCCTTTTGTAAAGCTTCCCCATTCCCCCATCACCTCCTATATAAAGTATATTTTTCGGCTCTTCGGTAGCTATTGGGAATTTCTCCTGCGATTGACTGTCTCGAGAAGAGCTCATGATCATCCGTAGAAAATCTTCTGCCCAAACCGGGTCAATTCCTTTCTTTTGAGCCATGGCTTTATATCGCTCACTTTTCTCGGTTTCACGTTCTGGCACAAATACTGGGAGTTTATTTTCTACTTTTGCGCGGATTACATCTTGTACCGTTTTTGCTCTTTCCGCCAGTAAATCTAGGATTTCCTCATCGATTTCGTCAATACGTTTTCTTGGACTTTCTAATTCTTTATGACGATGGGGCATGGTTTTTAGTTATTGTATGTTTATCAGATAATCGAGTTCGGCACCCTTTTCAAGGTGGCTTTATTGCTTGCTCTTAAAATTAAGGTCAAATATTTCCTGTTCCTTAATCTAAAAGAATTTACCTTTCTTTTTGGTCTATTTTCATTTGAAATTAATTTTTTATGTCTGAATTCAAACTTGTTTCCCCTTACAAACCCGCCGGAGATCAACCTACGGCAATAGCCGATCTTACTGAGGGTGTTAAGGCAGGTGATAAATTTCAGACTTTATTGGGTATAACGGGCTCAGGTAAAACACGAACAATTGCTAACGTCCTTGAAAATGTGCAAAAACCAACTTTGGTGATGAGTCACAATAAAACCTTGGCTGCCCAACTTTTTCGTGAATTGAGTGACTTTTTTCCTGATAATCGGGTCGAGTTTTTCATTTCTTATTACGATTACTACCAGCCTGAAGCATATCTCTCGGCCCAAGATAAATACATCGAGAAAGATCTATCTATCAATGAAGAAATTCAGCGCCTTCGGTTGCGAGCGACAAGTTCATTGCTTTCGGGGCGCCGGGATGTGATTATCGTTTCATCTGTTAGTTGTATTTACGGGATTGGGTCTCCATCGGAGTATGCGAAGTTGATTGTTTCGCTACACATTGGAATGGAAATCCCGCGTAATAAGCTGCTCTATGATATGGTTGATCTTCATTATACGCGTAATGATCACGATTTTAAGCGGGGTGTTTTTCGTGTTCGTGGAGATGTTATTGATGTTTTCCCCGCTTACTCTGATGAAGGATTACGAATTACCATGTGGGGCGATGAAATTGAGAAACTTCAACTTTTTGATACCGATACTGGTGGAATAATTGATGATGTTCAGGAATTCAAAATCTATCCAGCTTCACATTATGTGACTACAAAATCTCGTTTGGAAGCTTCTATCCAACAAATTCGAGATGAGTTACAGTGGCGAACTAAAGTGTTGATAGATGAAGGTAAATTTTTAGAAGCAAAACGTCTTGAACAACGCACAATCTTTGATATTGAGATGATTCAGGAAATCGGATATTGTTCCGGTATCGAGAATTATTCTCGGTATTTAAGTGCTCGCAAACCGGGTGAACGTCCTTTTTGTTTAATGGATTATTTTCCAGAAGACTATCTGATTGTAGTTGATGAAAGCCATCAAACCATCCCACAAATTTCTGCCATGTATGGGGGCGATCGCTCACGAAAAATTCAGCTTGTAGATCATGGCTTCCGCCTTCCTTCTGCGCTAGATAATCGCCCGCTTACTTTTGATGAATGGGAGAATAATGTTAAGCAAGTTATTTTTGTAAGTGCTACTCCCAGAGAATATGAATTGGAGAAAAGTGGCGGTGTGTATGCCGAACAAATCATTCGCCCAACGGGATTAATGGAGCCTCAACTTGAAGTTCGACCTCTTGGAAATCAAGTTGATGACTTGTTGGATGAAATTCGAATCCGAATAGCTAAAAAAGAGCGCGTTCTTGTTATTACATTAACAAAACGCTTGAGTGAAGAGTTAAGCGAATATCTTAAGAATTTGGGTATTTCTGCAGCCTATATGCATAGTGAACTGGATGCTCTGGAGCGTATCGAAGTAATCTATAAATATCGTCGCGGCGACTTTGATGTGTTAGTCGGTATCAACTTGCTCCGAGAAGGAATTGATATCCCTGAACTGAGTTTGGTTGCAATTATGGATGCCGATAAGGAAGGCTTTCTTCGTTCTGCAACATCACTTTTTCAAATTGTTGGTAGGGCTGCTCGAAACGTAGATGGACGCGCTATTCTTTATGCTGATAAAATTACAGATAGTATGAGGCAGGTTCTCGATGAAACCGAGCGAAGACGAAAAGTCCAGGCAGACTATAATGAGAAACACGGTATCACTCCGACAACTATTTCCAAAGAACTTAAGCCTTTAGTTGATCCTGCTCTAATTTCTAACAAAGGCTTTGATTATGAGGGCGAAGCAGCAAAAGCGGCTGAGTATGATTATCTGGAATCTATCAAGGTTGCAGAAGATGGCGTTAAATACAAAGCTAGTCCCGCTATGAACGAGGTTACCTTTGAAAGCAAGGACAAACTAATTGCTCACCTTCGTGAAACAATGCTTCAATCTGCAAGAAATATGGAGTTTGAAGAAGCGGCAAGAATTCGAGATCAAATTGGGAAGCTTGAAAAGGAATTGTAAGATTTCTCATTCCATTTTAAAGTCATCCGGAGCTACTCTGTTTCTTGCACATCTTTACGTGTCTAAACTCCTCGGTTCCTTGGAGAAAGACTTTAGCATCATTCTGAGGATACTTCCGAAGAATCTACTCTACCTGTATGTAGCTAGTTCGCTTCCAGGGCAGACTCTTCGCTATCACTTTGAGTGACTGAAGATAATAGTAAAGACGCAATATTTTGCGTCTCAAGGACAAATCATTTTTTTTGCCCCTCACTCAAATGCTCTGCGCTGGAACGGTTCTAATTAAGCATAATTTCAGCTCAAAAATTAATCAAAAAAGGGAGCAAGCGTTCAAGCCCGCCCCCTGAGGGATTTATGGAGTTCTTAAAAAGAAATTTCCAAATAATTAACAGTCTATAAACCTACATATCCGTTAATTATTTTCCTTCATTCCAACTTTTTTACAAAGTCGGCCTAACTCCTTAAGTTCCTCAGGGGTGAGAACGGAAAATTCTTCAACAATTTTTTCAACATGGCTGGGAAAATAATTCGAAATGAACTCTTTTCCCTCATCAGTTAGGCTCACAATGGAAGCCCTACGATCGTTTGGGTCTGTTTCTCTCTTTACATAATTTCTCTTTTCTAGATTATCAATGACCATGGTAATATTTCCTCCGGTCTTCAATAATTTAGCGCCCAATTCTTTTTGATTTGAAGAGCCGACATGTAGTAGCGCTTCTAACACCCCAAATTGGCTAAGTGTCAATTTTTGGCACGATTCTGCGAGATTTCTACTAAGCCGGTTGTTGATGCTCTCTGAAGCTCTCGTCATTTTGATGAAAGCATTTAATGTTTCAATCTCTTTTTTGGTCCCTTTAAAATGTGTTGGCATGTTTAATTATACTATTTGTTTAGTATTAAACAAACGATTCCTCAATATTTTAGTTCTCTAAATGTCATAAGTAACCGTAACAGGTGCATGATCAGACATATCCCAATCCTTCTCCACATAAGCTTCCCTCGCAGCCTCTGAAAGCGACGAGGTAGCTAGGTGATAATCTATTCTCCATCCCTTATTTCTTTCTTTTGAGGCGGCTCGGTAGCTCCACCATGAATATAAGTCGGGCATTCCTTTATTGAGATTCCGGAATACATCTTCGTACCCTAGATTAAGAAACTCTGTAATCCAAGCCCGTTCTTCGGGAAGAAAACCAGAATTTTTATGCTGTTGGGATGGATTATGAATATCTATTTCTTCGTGACAAATATTGAAATCGCCACAAAAAAGGCTTGGTTTACTATCACCAACAAACTCTTCTCCAAAAGGAAGAAATTCTTTTAAAAACTTCATCTTTAATTCTTGCCGATGATCACCACTAGAACCACTTGGAACATAGACTGAGAATAGACGGAATTTTTCAAACTCCGCCATTATAACTCGTCCTTCTTCATCAATCCAATCAACCCCAATTCCCTCTTGAATTGAAATTGGCTCTGATTTACTAAAAATAGCTACTCCAGAATATCCTTTCTTTTCTGCAGAGTAATAGATTTGATGATAATCTAACTCTTTAAGTTCTTCTGGTACCTGATCAATATCAGCCCGTAACTCTTGGAAGCAAATAATATCGGGAGAGGTTTTTTCTAACCATAGCATTAACCCTTTCTTATGCGCTGCCCTAACTCCATTAATATTATAAGAGCTGATTTTAAGCATCAAACTCCTTTAAGAATCGCGTATTTACGTTTTCCAACTTTTAGTATTTTTTCATCACCAGAATCTAAAGAAAGCTCAAATCCAACATCATTTACTTTCTCGTCATCTAAACTTACCCCACCCTGCTGAATCAGTCGCTTGGTTTCTCCATTACTTTGAGAGAAATTGAGCTCAGATATAATATCTAAAATTCGGGCTGACTCTCCTGCTTTAATTTCAAATCCTGGAGCATCATCTGGAACCTGCTTATTGATAATGGTTTGCTCAAAATGCTCCCGAGCTCCTTTTGCCCCTTCTTCCCCATGATATAATTTTGTGATAGCGTAAGCTAAATCATGCTTAGCGTTTCGGGGGTCATTCTCCGCTTTTTCTTTAATTGCAGGAAGGTTTTCTAATGGCGCATTAGTTACCAACTCAAAATAGGTATAGATCAAATCATCAGGAATGGATAACGATTTGCCGTACATATCATTTGCGTTTTCATCAATCCCGATATAATTATCGTAGGACTTAGACATTTTCGCAGATCCATCAGTACCAACAAGTAGGGGCATCATCAAGCAAACTTGAGGTTCTATAACGCTATCCTTTTGAAGCTGACGACCGACAAGAAGGTTAAATTTTTGATCCGTTCCTCCAAGTTCAACATCATTTTCTAAATGAACAGAATCTTGTCCTTGAGCTAGCGGATAAAGAAACTCATGCAGTGATATCGGCTCATTATTATTGAACCTTTTAGAGAAATCATCTCTCTCTATCATTCTGGCCACAGTCGTTTTTGAAGTAAGTCGAATTACATCGATAAAACTCATTCCGCCTAACCAGTCGTTATTATTTACTATGGTAAGTTTATCAGTGTCAAGAATTCTTTGCGCCTGGTCGATATAAGATTTCGCGTTTTCTTCTACTTCTTCAGCCGTAAGTGGGGGTCTCGTTGTGTTTTGACCTGTCGGATCTCCAATCATTGCGGTAAAGCCGCCAATGATGAGTATTGCTTCGTGTCCCAAATCCTGGAATTGCCGAAGTTTTCTCAAAACTACAGAGTGCCCTAAATGTAAATCCGGGCGTGTTGGATCTACACCAAGCTTAATTTTAAGTGGCTTATTTTCTTTTATCGCTTTTTTAAGCTTTTCTTTCAGCTCTTCGATAGGAACTATCTCTGTAGTTCCTCTTTTTATAATTTCTAGTTGATCTTCTACAGGAAGAAATGCCATCTAATTATCGTTTTGATCTTTTGTTTCGTTCATAAAAGGCAGATTATTAATAGGATTATACTTGCTCAAGTTTTCTTGAATAGTTTCTGTATAACCTTCTGCCCCGGGGTATATAAAAGCTACCGCTTCGTATGTCCATGGACCTAAATATATTATATAAGGGTAGAGAATTGAGTTGTCTCGCACTTCTTCTTTAGGCACATTAAATCCTGCCATTAAAAGTAGAATGGTGCTTACGATCATTCCACTTTTTAAAATTCCGAAAAGAGCTCCTAGCGCCCTATTTACTATACTCAGCTTTACGGCTTTAAGAAGTTCTTTGGTTAGGTAAGCTACTAATGCTACAACACTTAGTGTTCCTATAAATAACAATGCTGCAGATAGAAATGGAATATAAGTTGCAGATTCATCCTCGAAAAAAGGTTCTATTAATATACTGAGAGAATCCATGTATTTAAATGTTAGAAAAACAGCAAGTGTAATCCCTACAATATTTAAAATCTCTTTTACAAAACCATTAACCGCTCCTTTATAAGCAAAGTATAATAATGGCACTGCTATTATAAGGTCAAGTATTTCCATGTTAGCCAGCTAGCTCCTCTTTAACAATGCTACTTACTAAAGATCCATCCGCCTTTCCTTTCAGTGCACCCATAATTGGTCCCATTACTTTTCCCATATCTTGTGGGCCTGTTGCACCAAGTGCAGAAATTTTTTCCTGAACTACTTTTCTTACATCTTTTTCGCTCATCATTTCAGGTAGGTAGGCTTCTATAATAACGAGCTCCATTTCTTCATTTGCTACGAGGTCTTCTCTACCACCATCTGTAAATTGGGTGATGGATTCTTTTCTTTGCTTTGCTGCTTTAGTCAAAACCTGTAACGCTTGTTCATCAGAAAGAGTCGCTTCTCCACCTTTTCTCTCAGCAATCTCTTTTTCCATCATTTTAGCTTTCAAAGATCGAAGAACTCTAAGGCGGTCCTGATCTTTTGCTTTCATTGCTTCTTTAAGGTCTGTAAATATTTGGTCTTTGATACTCATTAGCATAAATCATTAGTGGTGAAAAATAAGCAAAAAAAAAGGTTATACAATTAGCTTGTATAACCTTTTAAAATAACTTTGTCGTGTTATTAAGCTTTATTCTTTTCAATAAAGTCTTTTACGTTGTCTTGCTCAACCATTGCTTCACGGTAAGAAAATTTACCACTCGCATTTTTAGTTGAGATAATAACTTTAGCCATTCTTTTGGCTGACATTTTTGCCTGAAGTGCATCCGCACCAAATACTTGTTTCTTTGCCATTGTTCAGCCTTATTTAATTTCTTTATGAACGGTGTGTTTGCGAAGAACAGGATTATATTTCTTCATCTCCATACGATCAGTTTGGGTACGTCGGTTTTTCGTAGTTACATACCGAGAAGAACCTGGCTTCTCTGTACACTCCAAAATTACCTGAACTCTATTACCTTTTGCCATTTTTTATATTGCTTTTAAAAGGGTTCCTTTTCGACGAGCATCCTTTAACACTTCAGTAATACCTTTCTTATTGATAGTTCTGAGGGTTTTGGCAGATACTTTAAGCGTTATCCACTTATCTTCTTCTGGAATGTAGAAGCGTCTTTTCTGTAAATTTAAATGAAAGCGGTGCTTCGTCTTATTATTAGACTTAGAAGAACGGTAACCGTTCAGCGCTTTCTTTCCTGAAATATCGTCTCTTCGCGACATTGTAAATTTGGTTATTTCATTTTTGAGATAGACACCAAAGATAGGGGTATAAAACTCAAAACTCAACGATTTTGATTGCAAAAGTTTAGAAATTTTTAGTTATCCACTAAAACCAAAGTTTTCCACATTAGAAGGGGCGTTAATAGTCTCTAAATTTCGCCACAATCTTCTTATCTCTATTTTTTTTAATATCGACCCTGCCTTTTTTTGTTTTTGCCCTTATTAACCCTATTTTCTGGCGTTAAAAACACATCTAAACAAGCTATTACCCTATTTTATGGCAAAAACACAAGGTTCCGACTACAAGGCTTCAAATATACAAGTTTTAGAAGGTCTTGAGGCGGTTAGAAAGCGCCCTGCAATGTATATTGGAGACACCGGCCAGAGAGGGCTTCACCACTTAATTAATGAGGTGGTTGATAATTCCATTGATGAAGCACTAGCCGGACATTGCGATCATATAATTGTACAGATAAATCAAAACGGCTCAATGACTATTGAAGATAATGGTCGTGGAATTCCCGTAGATATGCACGAAAAGTTTGGTATTCCCGCGGTTGAGGTGGTTTTAACTAAACTTCACGCTGGTGGTAAATTTGATAAGGACACATATAAGGTTTCTGGTGGACTTCATGGCGTAGGGGTTAGTTGCGTGAATGCTTTATCAAATCTATTTGTAGCAACCATCCATCGTAATGGTAAAATATACAAGATGGAGTTTGAAAAAGGTATTACCACAACCGAGCTAACCGTTGAAGGCGAGACAGACCACACCGGAACCTACATTACCTTCTATCCTGATGAGACTATTTTCACGCAAACCGTTGAATTCAAGTTCAATATTATAGCTGAGAGAATGAGGGAGCTTGCTTTCTTAAATCCTGAGGTTACTATTGAGCTAATTGATGAACGAGAAGAAGATCCTACACTAGGAAAGGAAACCTATCATTACGAGGGTGGGGTTAAGGATTTTGTTCAATACCTAGATGAGGCCAGAGATACAAGCATGCCTACTCCTATATATATTCAAGGAGAAGTTGATGGTGTTCCGGTTGAGTTGGCGATGCAATACAATAGCTCTTATACCGAAAATGTCCATTCGTATGTTAATAATATTAATACTCGTGAAGGTGGAACGCATGTTTCTGGGTTTAGAAGGGCTCTTACTCGTTCACTTAAAAGCTATGCTGATAAAAATAAAATTATTAAATCGAACAGTAAAATTTCTATTTCAGGTGAGGATTTTAGAGAAGGATTAACAGCTGTATTAAGTGTTAAAGTTCAGGAACCACAATTTGAAGGACAAACTAAAACTAAGCTTGGTAATTCTGAGGTTCAAAGTGCAGTTGAAGTTACTGTATATGACCAGCTGAATGAATACCTCGAACAAAATCCTAAGATCGCAAAAAAGGTAATTGAAAAAGTAGTTTTAGCAGCTGAGGCTCGTGAAGCAGCTCGAAAAGCTCGCCAATTAGTGCAGCGTAAAAGTGTAATGAGTGGAGGCGGGCTTCCAGGTAAACTTGCAGATTGTTCAATTAAAGACCCAGAACATTGCGAAATATACTTAGTAGAGGGTGACTCTGCTGGTGGTTCTGCAAAAATGGGAAGAAACAGAAGCTTTCAAGCTATTCTTCCATTACGTGGAAAGATTTTAAATGTAGAGAAAGCTAAGATCAATAAGATTCTAGAGAACAAAGAGATTCAAGCAATGATTACCGCTTTCGGAGCCGGGATTGGTCATAGTGAAGAAGAGTTTGAGCTTGAAAAGCTACGATATCACAAAATCATTATTATGACAGATGCTGATATTGATGGATCACATATTCGAACCTTACTTCTAACTTTCTTTTATAGATATATGAGACCACTAGTTGAGGCGGGTTTTGTATATATAGCAACCCCTCCGCTTTATAGAATTACTTTAGGTAAAAATATTGAGTATGCTTGGGATGATCCTACAAGAGATAAGATTATCAACGAATACAAAAAGGGCAAACGTAAGTTTGATGTCTCCAGATATAAGGGGCTTGGAGAAATGAATCCAGAGCAACTTTGGGAAACAACAATGGACCCCGAAACTAGGACTTTGCAACAAGTTTCTATTGAAAGTGCCGCTGGCGCAGATAAAATGTTTTCAACGTTAATGGGAGACGATGTAGCTCCCCGAAGAGAGTTTATCGAAAGAAACTCAAAGTACGCAAAACTCGATATTTAATAAACATCTACAAGAATTTAGGAAGATAGATTTATGGCTAGAGAAAAGATTATACCAATAACTATTGAAGATGAAATGCAATCATCCTACATCGATTATTCGATGTCGGTTATTGTATCAAGAGCACTGCCAGATGTTCGCGATGGATTAAAACCAGTACATAGAAGAGCCCTCTATGGTATGAACGATTTAGGTATGCTTCACAATAGAGGCTACAAAAAAAGTGCGCGTATTGTTGGTGAGGTTTTGGGTAAGTATCACCCCCATGGCGATACCGCTGTATATGATACCATTGTAAGAATGGTTCAAAAATTCTCGCTAAGATACCCACTAGTTGATGGCCAAGGGAACTTTGGTTCTGTTGATGGCGATTCTGCAGCAGCTATGCGTTACACGGAAGTACGTATGGATCGTTTAGCCGAAGAATTGCTTACAGATATAAATAAGGAGACGGTTGATTATCAATCTAACTTTGATGACACCCTTCAAGAGCCTACAGTTCTTCCAAGTATGTTTCCTAACCTACTTGTAAATGGCTCTTCCGGAATTGCCGTAGGTATGGCCACGAATATGGCTCCTCATAATATCACCGAAGTAATAAACGGGGTAGTTCAATACATCGATAATAATGACATCGAAGTTAAAGAGCTGATGAAAACTATTACGGCTCCTGATTTCCCAACCGGCGGAATAATTTATGGGTATGAAGGTGTTAAAGATGCTTATGAAACGGGTCGAGGTAAAGTTGTGCTGCGAGCCCGAGCTAATACGGAAGAGCTTAGAGGCGGAAGGGAGCAAATTGTAATTACTGAAATACCATATCAAGTAAATAAAAGCACGCTCATCCAAAAAATTGCTGAGTTAGTAAATCACGAGAAAATTACTGAGATTTCTGAAGTTCGTGATGAATCAGATAGAGAAGGAATGAGGGTTGTTATCATTCTAAAAAGATCTGCAAACGCGGGCGTCGTACTTAACCAATTATATAAGTACACTCAAATGCAGACCACTTTTGGGATTATAAATTTAGCGCTTGTTCAGGGGCGTCCAAAAGTGATGAATCTTAAAGAGCTTATCTACCATTATGTAGAGCATAGAATTGAGATTATCATTCGTAGAACTATATATGACCTTGAAGCTGCAGAGGCTCGAGCTCATATTTTGGAAGGTTTAAAAATTGCCTTAGATAACCTTGATGAAGTAATCAAAACAATTCGTGCTTCTAAGAATCCTCAAGTTGCAAATGTAGAGCTTCGTAAAAAGTTTGCTCTTACAGATATCCAGGCTAAAGCTATTCTGGAAATGCGGCTTCAAAAGCTTACTGGGTTAGAGCGAGATAAAATTGATTCTGAATATGGCGATATTGTTGATAAAATTTCGGCTTTCAGAACCATTCTTTCTGATCGCGGTAAACAAACCGCCATTATCAAAGAAGAGCTTGAAGATTTAAAAGCTAGATATGGTGATGAACGTAGAACTCAAATTGTGTACTCGGCAGAAGATTTCAATGTCGAAGATATGATTGCGGATGAGGATGTGGTAGTAACCATTTCAAATAAGGGCTTCATTAAGCGAATGCCTGTAAGCGGATACCGAAGACAACGGCGTGGTGGAAAAGGAATGAAAGGAACCACCACTCGTGACGAGGAATATGTAGAACATTTATTTGTTGCCACTAACCATAACTATATTCTCTTCTTTACTGAAAATGGAAAATGTTACTGGTTAAAGGTTTATGAAATTCCTGAAGGAGGGCGATTGTCTAGAGGTAGAGCTATCGTCAATCTGATTGAGATTGATAAAGAAGATCAAATTAAAACATTTGTCCCTGTAAAAACCTTGGATGAAGGTGACTATGTCAAAAATCAATTTATTCTGATGGCTACTCGTGAGGGTCAGATTAAGAAAACATCGCTTGAAGCGTATAGCCGTCCTCGTCGTGATGGAATTATTGCAATCAATATTAAAGAAGGAGACGCTTTACTTGGCGCAGAACTTACTGATGGAAACTGCAACATTATCTTAGCTAATAAAAATGGTCGCGCTATTCGGTTCCATGAAAGTGACGCGCGCGAAATGGGCAGAAATACCTCTGGTGTTCGAGGCATGACTTTAGGTAAAGGTGATGAAATTGTTGACATGGTAGTAATTAAAAATACCAATGAAGCTACCGTTCTTGCTATTTCCGAAAATGGATACGGTAAGCGTTCGTTAGTAGATGATTATCGAGAACAATCAAGGGGTGGTAAGGGTGTGATTACATTGAAGATCACCCCAAAAACTGGTAATTTGATTGCGCTTAAAGAAGTCACCGATAATGACGACTTAATGATCATTACCGAGCGAGGCAAAGTAATTAGAATGAGCTGTGGTGGAATTCGTACAATGGGTAGAAATACACAGGGCGTTCGAATTATGCGACTAGATTCTGATGGTGCAATTGCCGCGGTAACACGAGTAGTTAATGAAGACGAAAGTGACGTCGAGAATGACGAAGAAGAATCTTAATTTTCTTCAAACCATCATATATTTTAAACCCCCAGCTTTTCTAAAGTTGGGGGTTTTTTTATTTCAACATTTCTCGTAAAAGATTCTCTCTTTTTATTTTTAACTCTCGGGGCTCGATCACTTTCAAAGAATTCCCAAACTGAAGTAGCCATTCATTCAGGAAATCCAAATTATCGAACCTAAACTGAATCCTAATAAAATTAGGAATTTTAGCTTCTTCCTTAAAAATTTTAGCCGGCAAATTTGCCTTAAATCGCTTTAAAATAGATTTTTCGATGTCTACCTCAACCAAAAAAGAACCCTCGTTATCTCGAAAAATTAACGCCTCTATATCGATTTCTTTTCCAAGTCGAATTTTTTCTTCTAATATTTTAATTTCATCCATATTTTCAAGTATGAAATTTCTTACCTCTCCTCTAAGGTGAGACTTACCCACCATATTCCAATGATCTTCATAAAAGACGAGTAAATAGGGGTCAACTTTTCGGGTAGAGATTTCTCCGCTTTTTGTCTTATAAGAAAACTCCACTCTTTTTTGTTGGGCAATCGCGCTACTCAATAAATACCAATCTCCTCCCGATCTTTTTTCTCCTCCAAACTTTAGAAACGGATCAACTACCGTTCTTGTCTCTAGGGAATTCATAAATTCTTTTAGCTCGTTCGGAAGAACGTTCTTAATCTTAAGCTCTACCCCTTCTGCATCATCAACAAGTTGTTTATCAACCTGTGATTTAACAAAATTAAGACCAACCATTATTGTTGCCAGCTCTTTTGAGGTAAACATTAAAGGAGGAACCTTGTAACCTGGCATTACCCCATACCCAGAGAACTTATTCCAAGTAACTGGGACATTTATCTCTTGTAAAGCGTTGAAATCTCTAAATATAGTCCGCCTACTTACTCCAAATTTAGCAGCTATTTCTTCTACAGTAAGTTTTTTGCCGGGCTGCTGAAGCATTAGCATGATTTTTAGTCTTCTCTCTGAACTATTCATCTCAATTTTTTAACCTCAACTATTGCCTTTCCTTTATAAAACTCTGTTTTGAGTACTTTATCAAGATGAATGATTTTTATTTCAAGCGGTTCTATTATCGTGTCCACTTCTGCTAAAACCTCTCTATCTCCTTTTAGGAAAACCACCTTATTCCATTTTGTATTCTTTATATGGGATAATAAATCATTAATCTTAAACGCGTGTTTTGTGATTAAAAGATCCTCAACCCTTATACTTACTTCTGCAATAGTTCCAGTCTGAGTCTTTACATTTTTAAGGCCAAGCTTCATATACATTTGTTTTATAGCCATCACTTTCTTTGAAACAATGTCATTTAAAACAAACTCTTTTTCAGGAAAGCATATTGCTAAGGGTATTCCTGGCAACCCCCCACCTGTCCCCGTATCGATAATAGAACCCCTCCCATTTAACTCAACGTATTCATGAATTAGGAGCGAATGCCTAATGTGTTCTATTACAGTTTCACGTGAAACATCTCTACTTACAAGGTTGATTTTTTCGTTCCACCACATCAGCAACTCGGTGTATTCTGTAAGCTGCTTTTGAAAAGTATCAAGCAAGTCATTAACCTTACCTAGGCTTTCTTTTGAAATGTCGGTATGTATGAAGGAATGTTTCACATGAAACATCATCTTTTTAGATATACCATAAGCACAGAAACATCACTTGCCGAAACTCCGCTTATTCTGCTAGCCTGACCAATTGTTTCTGGCCTAACTTTTGAAAGTTTAAGAAACCCCTCGGTAGAAAGGCTTTTAATTTTTTCGTAATCCAGACTTTCTGGAATTGTCAAATTCTCCTTGTTTCTGAGCTCTTCTACCATTTCGAATTCTTTCCTAATGTATCCAGAGTACTTTATCTGTATTTCTATTTGTTCTAAAACGTGAGGGTTAGAAGTAATGGTCTCTGTCTTGGTCCGAAACTCACTATCAAATTGTAGCATGTCATTTATAGAAATCTCTGGTCTTGATAATACTGTGTATGCTTTAACTGGCTGAGAAAGCGGGCTTGTACCTTTTTCGATAAGCATAGGGTCGAGTATTTCTGGTCTTACAGTTTGATTGAGAACTAATTCATGTAGTTTCTCTGTCTCTTCCTTCTTACTTAAAAACTTTTCTAGCCTTTCTTTAGTAGCTAAACCAATTTTATAACCTATCTCTGTAAGCCTTAGATCTGCGTTATCTTGTCTCAGCAGAATCCTATGTTCCGCTCTTGACGTAAACATACGATAAGGTTCTTCTGTCCCTTTATTAATTAAATCATCAATTAAAACACCTATATAGGCTTCTGATCTTTGTAGTATAAATGGTTCTTTATCTAAAACTTTTAATCCTGCATTAATTCCCGCCATTAATCCTTGACATGCAGCCTCTTCATAACCGGTGGTTCCGTTAATTTGCCCCGCAAAGAATAACCCCTCAACCTCTTTTGTTTCCAATGTTCTTTTTATTTGATGAGGCGGGAAGTAATCGTATTCGATAGCATAACCTGGACGTATAACTACTACATCTTCAAAACCAGGAATGGTTCTTAGTGCTTCGTATTGAGTCTCTTCAGGTAACGATGTTGAAAACCCGTTTAGATACATCTCATTTGTATTCCATCCTTCTGGCTCTAGAAACAACTGATGCCTGTCCTTATCGGCAAACCTATTAATTTTATCCTCAATACTTGGGCAGTACCTTGGACCTATAGATTTAATTCTTCCATTAAACATTGGACTTCTATCAAAGCCCGTTTTTAAAACCTCATGCACTTTATCATTTGTGTAGCCGATCCAACAAGTAAGTTGTTTATCCGCTCTGGGAAGCTCATCAGAGTTTGTTAAAAATGAAAAGGGAGTAGGATTATCATCTCCATATTGTATCTCAAGTTTTGAATAATCTACAGAGCGTCCATCTAATCTAGGAGGAGTTCCCGTTTTTAGACGACCTATTTCAAACCCTAACTTCTCCAAGGCTGCCGAGATGCCTATCGATGCTCGCTCACCTGATCTTCCTCCTCCATACTGACTCTCTCCAATATGGATTAGTCCATTTAGAAATGTGCCGCTTGTAAGAACAACCGACCTACTATAAAATTTTTGCCCCGTTTGAGTAACTACCCCTTTAATCTTTTTTTCTTCCGTAATAAGATCAACAACATTGTCTTGCCTAAAAGTTAAGTTTTCTTTTGATTCAAGATGTTCCCTCATTCTTTGCGCATAAAGCATTCGATCACTTTGGCACCTAGGGCTCCACATAGCTGGACCTTTGCTTCTGTTGAGCATTCTAAACTGTACTCCAGACTCATCGCTAACAATTCCCGATAGTCCACCAAGAGCGTCGATCTCTCTAACTAACTGACCTTTGGCAACTCCTCCCATAGCTGGATTACAAGACATTTTAGCTATAGCTTCGAGGTTCATTGTTATCAGGAGTGTTTTTGCACCGAGCTGAGCAGCGGCGCCCGCAGCCTCGCTACCAGCATGCCCAGCGCCAACTACAATCACGTCATATGTAGGATAAATTGAAGGCATTAATCTCTGTTTTTATTTAGTTTAGAGATTTTAATTATAGTTCCTAATTATAAATAATATATAAAAAGAAAAAGCCCTGAACTACTAAGTAATTCAGGGCTTTTGCGATCCGGAAGGGACTCGAACCCTCGACCTCCTGCGTGACAGGCAGGCGTTCTAACCAACTGAACTACCGGACCT
>CAXBBW010000018.1:0-94524 GCA_963974345.1 uncultured Balneolaceae bacterium
GCATCGGTCGTTTTGCTCTCCTGATCCTGATTGCTTTAGCAGCACGTTGTATATCATGAGGTGACCAAACTCTCCTTCCTCCAATTTTATCCGGTTCTTTGATTGAACCGGACCGTAATAGATTATCTAAATCGTAGGCAATGAGCCTACTCGAAATGACCTCTTGTTGCTTCTTTCTAAACTTTTCAAATGAATAAGCTTGAAAGATTTTGTTGTCTGATTCGATTATGGTAGTATGATTTACAGCCATACCCTTGGAATATGAATCATTGATTCTAAAATTCAATTCAGCTGTTTTATATTCTATAATTTGATCAACCATTTTTACCACCCTTAATAAAGACATTTCTTTTATTAGTGAGTTCAGGACGTTTAGACCATCTTATTTTTATGGCTCTTTTAGCTTCTCTTATTAATGAAGGAGACCAAAGTCTTCTGCCTCCGATTAATTCAGGTTCGGGAATAGAGTTCGACCTAATTAGATTATCGAGATCATAATACTTGACCTCTTTTTTTAATTCACTGGAAAGTAATTCGGTGACTTCACCAGAGGTTAAATACGTTTGAATGGTGCTCATCTTTAGACGGTTTAGTTAAAAATTCGATCAGCAATAATTACTGCGATCATTGTAGTTCTAAAGGTCTGTAGATAAGTCTTATTCATTCTCTCCAGATAAAATATTTATCTGGAGAGAATGGTATTAAGTATTATTTTAACTATTACTTAATGCTTTAAATATTAGTGCCATATTGTTATTTTTTTCTACAAAATTAAGGTCCTCCTCAATCTTTTTTGAATAAAGTTGAAATATTAACGCTTTAATATGACTCTCTAATTTAGCGTTTAAAGAATCTGATTTTGCTCTTTCAATAACAGGTTTTAAATGGATTTTCTTAGCTAAAAGATTTTGTGAATTTTTAGTAAAATCTTTATCAAAATCATCGATTTGGTATTCTTTAAGTAAATCAGTTAGTTCAGTAATGCTAATATTAATAGTCCTAAATACGGGCTTTATACCATCTGTAGAAGAAGTGATAATGAATCTAGTATGAGCTATTAAATACATTGTTAAACTAAAAAACAAAAACATAAAGCTACTTTCCTCAAGATTCACAATCAACATCAAGGATTTTAGTTCTGCAGGCCAATCTTTGTAGTCATAGTCAAAATCCTTAGCTGCCCACAGTAATTCATATCTGAAATCAATTAACTCATCATCTGTAAAATCTGATAGAGTTAAATTCTTTATGGGACCTTTAAATTTATTTTTATAACGATCCCATAATTGCTTATCGGAATGCGTCTGTTTCATACCCTTATATCCAGGAGGAATTGAATCTGTTACTTCCTCTAAATACAATAGGTCTTGATATCTTTTATTAATAATAATATTTAATCTAAAGAATATTGGGGCTATCACTTCTAGCTTTGAATCAGGTTCATTTATATACTCATCTACAAACTTCCCATATGGTAATACTTGATAAGGGAATATTTCAGATATTTTCTCTGGAGAGAATAATATTATAAATAGTTTTTTACATACTCTATCTATATAATCAAAGTAATGTTGACTTACATTATCTTGATTAATCGATTGAGTAGCTTTAATTGTCATAGGACCAAATTTTGATTCAAATGTTTTATCAGCTGGCATTTGGGGTCGATTGTTTTTAAAACCGAACGCGCCATCAATATGTAATGAGTTGGTTCTATCCTCACGCCCCCCATCAATGGTTAAATAAGGCTCAATAGTATGAATGAAATTCGCTTGTTCCTTAAGAGTTTTTCCTGACGTTGAATAAGCAGAAATTTTTTCAATATCTGTACCTATGTATTTATTAAATGCACTTTCTGTCATTCCAATTACATCCAAAACAAATTTCTTATAATCTAGATCGGATTCTTTCCCTTGTAGATCATAGGTATAGCCCTGGTAGGTTATTTTTCCCTTCGCTTCTTTCAGCGCTTTAATCAATATAATAAGTCGTTCTCGATGGACTTGTGGACTTCCTGGCTGAATTGGTGATTTCTTACTCATATTTGACGAATTTTTAAGATTATATTTCTACTTCAAACAGTAGCTTCTCTCTGTTTTAATATTTAATAGATATATCCAAATTTTGGATATTAATCCAACAAATTGAAAAGAACGTTGAAGAAGTAATACTTAAACACTTATATTGGTGAGTGCTGAAAAGCAGAATGTTCTTTGCAATATTGTGAGTGGTATTATCTTCTCAAAACAGTTACCAATCAGTTACTAAAACTGATTCATTTTGAGGGTGAAAAGTACGATAGTGCACTTAATGAGCGCTTAAATATAACTCTATTAAGTTTAAATTAATCATTGACTTAATACATTTGCCAAGGTGGCGGAACTGGTAGACGCGCGCGACTCAAACTCGCGTTCCTCACGGAGTAGGGGTTCGATTCCCCTCCTTGGTACTAAGAGCCTTCTTAATCTTATGATTTTGAAGGCTTTTTTATTTAAGTAAGAGCATTTTTATAGATTGGATTGAAGTGGGAGTTGTTAACACCGCATAATAAATTCCACTTGAAAACCCTGTTGCATTCCAAACAGCCGAGTTTTCACCAGAATTTTTAATCTGATCTTGGATTAGCACAGCAACTTGTCGACCTAACATATCAAATACTTCTAACCTAACTTTAGAAGAAGTAGGTAAATCAAAACTAATTCTTGTACTTGGATTAAATGGATTTGGATAATTTTGTTTGAGAGATATTTTCTTAATAGAACCTGCAATAAATTCATTATTGACTTGAGAAGGTTCAACATAAAAATAAGCTCTTCTAACCAGAGAACTATCATGAATAAAAGGGTTTTTATTCCCTTGAACTTCTTCCACTGCAATACTCCTTGCAATTTCATGATCATCTGCAGGGTCTAATTTATGCCATGCAAAAAGAGTATTTTTCATTACGTCAAAAAAAGCTTCATTATCAAATTCATCTTGAATTATATCTGTGTTGGATTGATACATTGTCCAAAAGTAAAACATAGCGCGAGCTGCATTTCCTTTATGGTCTTCTCTTGGCTCGAATGTTGAATTATAATACTCACTATACTCATTGACATTTGAGTTTGGTAAACTTGCTACGCTGCTTCCATTCTTCCAGTACCACCATGAAGTGGTCAAATTATCATTAATTTCGGCATAAGGATGATTTCCTCTTGAAGAATTTGGTGAACTCCATACTGGAAAAAGATGGTGAATATCACCTCTCATTGGCTCTGAACTGTCATAAAAACTTTGGGGCCAAGAATGTTCAGTATTAAAACTCAAAGATCCATTACTTGGAGTTCTAGTTCCATCCTTTTTGGCTCGAAGACCCGTATATACACCTGTTAGACTATCTGATTCATCAACATCTAGATAGTCGTACATAATATCTCGTGCAGCATCATACCTTTTTGGAGTTGTTGGGTAAAAGCTTTCTCTTAAAAACTGAATAAGTTCTTCTTCAATTAAATCTGTTCCAATAGAATTATTTTGAGCCTTACTTTCTCCAGAACTAATTAATAAAATAACTAGAACTACTATTATTTTTTTTGCCATCAAATGCCTTATAAGATCAATGTCCTTTTAAACATCAGATTAAGGCTCTAATATTATCGAACTTCGGTATTTATAAGATAGATGAGTTAAATCAAGTAAAATAACATCTAGTCACAGCACAAGAATTACATAAAACTTATTAATTAATAGTGCTGTATCATCAACTATATATAAAATTGTAAGAAGCTAACTTATAGCTAAGATTATTCACTTTAAGAATGAGAATAAATCCCTTTCCAAAAACAGATTTTCATTTATTTTTTACATTTTAAAAACTAATCCCAATACTGTCATTCGTTTCACTTTGATAAATAGAGATATGAGTATGATAAACTTCATTTTCTAATTCTGTACTCCAACTACTTACATCATTTTCATTTTGGGTAATTTTAGTTGGTTTAACTTTTGATTGTATAGTTAAATTCACTGAATGACCGATAAAACTATTAACATTAAGCTCTAAATCGTTTTTTGAATATAAAACTGAATTAACACTCGCATTTATCCTTGTGAGCATAGGTTGAGTAATTCCCCCCATAATAATGTCAATCTCATTATTGCCGGGTTGAATAATTTTTGGAAGAACTAAGCTATTTAAAGGTTTACCATTTACCGAAATGCTTTTAACGTATTCCCCTTCTCCTTTCAGATGCACCAAATATTTTTTTCCTGAATGAGTGAGACTGAAATCAACGTCTGTGATTTCTTTATTCAAATACGGATCAAACCGCACGTTCCATTCCGTTTCTTTGATTCCGAATAAATTGTACAAACTGTATAGGTACCAGCCGGCTGCCCAAGTAAACTGGGGCTTATCAATTTTGCCGTAGACCGACGCATCATCTTTATTACTTACTCTATACTCATACATTGCAGGTTGGCCGTTAGGACTGTTAATTGCCCCGTCTACCGTCATTACATCTTTGATAAAGCCTAGTGCTTGTTCTTTATTTCCTGCTTCTATCAATGAAAGCGCATACCAAGAATTTCCATGAGGCCAGATTCCTCCATTAATGTAATAAAACGGATCTCCCGCTTCGTTGCCTTCCAGCTTCAGATATTCTATCAAATTCTGAAAATTCATTGGATAAACAGTATACACTCCAATCTTGGGGTCAACAATCTTTGAAGCAGCTGTTTCGGTAAGTTTAGCTTTTCGCTCATCACTCAATACATCATAATGACTTCCTAATAACGAGCCGATATAATAATGTTCATCGAGCGTACCATCTTCGAAGTAATTGATCAGATATTCCTGGTCTTCACTCCACAATTGTTCATTCAATGCTTCTTGCATGGTTTTGATTTCTTCTTCCCATTCTACTAAAAGCTCCTCGTTTTCTCCAAGCTGACTTGATATATAAACATATTCCCGTAGTGCTTTTATAGCGAGAATGGTTGTATAGGAACGTGGTCCTAGATTCCGAGCTATATCCCACCAGTCAGGTCGGTAAGAATAGATGATGTCGTTTTGTTTGTGAATTTTGAAATCATGAACACTTTTTGAGAGGTATGGATACATTTCCTTGAGAAACTCAGCGTCACCTGAATGGCGGAGATAGCTTCCTGCCACAATCACAAACCAGAAGTGATTCCAGTTGTCTGGTGGGGCTATTTCAGTTGCGAATTTATCATCCTTCCAATAGTAAGCGTGAGGAATTACAAAATTAGAATCGGCATGTTCGAGTATGAATTCTAGATCATGTTTTACTCTCGGGACATCAAAATTGATGGCTGCCAGATCGGTAAGTAATACATCATGCGTAAAATAGAAATTATACTCAGCAGGACATGGCATCGGTTGAAGACTTCCATCAATATAATGGCGGTTCACATCTAAAATACTATTTGCCCAAAGTACAGAATGATCTAAGACTGAATCTCCTGTCACAAATACGTTAGAGTTCACATAATCCAATACTTGTTTCTCATAAGCATCAGCTTCATCCTGAGCCGTATTCAAAAGTTTAGAAACTAAATCTCTTCCCTCACCCTCTTTAGTTGCCCCAATAATTTGAACAATTTTTACTTCCTCGCCTGAAGTCAATCTGGTTTTATATAAATATCTGATCGCAGGGGTTTGTTGGTTTGATTCAGCAGCTGTTTCATTCTCAAGATCGGTTTTAATTCCTTCCCACCATTTTTCTGATGCAGGAAGGCTATCAAGTTCACTAACCGAGCTATATGCAACGGGTTGTAATCCACTGTTCGTAGCAAAGAGCTGCACATTTTGAGTCTCTTCTTCTTCAAAGTTGATATAGATTGAGTTTCCCTTTTTTTCGAATTCAGTCCATGCTTTATCTTTCGTAGCATAAGTATGGCTTGTTCTCAGACTGGCTTCAAGGTCGGTATAAAGTTCAAAGAACTCAGAACCATTACCTGTGTTCTTTAGGGTATAAGTGATGATTACCACCGGACTATCTTTCGAAAATTGATAGTTTATTGCGATCTCATGATTCTCTTCTTTTTTTAAATAGCTTACTTCATACGGAGTAAGCTCCATTTCAAAGGGTTCGAAACCGACCCACTTATTTTCTTGGTTTCCGATTTTTAGGCCCAATACCATTGCAAAAGATTCGTCTCTTGTCCAGTAATCAGTACTTAAATCGATGCTATTAGCAACCGGATAGTAGAAACTTATTCGTTGAGGAAGCGGTGAACTTTGATGGAATTCCAATCCCACAAAAGGACTTCCAACTTCAACTGAAGCATCTCCATCAAAATGTACAGACAGTTCTTTTTTGAGTAATTCGTTTTTATCGGACTTACAATTTGTTAATAGGACACATAGAAATAGTAAAAAGAAAACTGGGTAAACTTTTTTAATACTCATAAATGTCCTAATTCATTGAGTAACGACTTTAAGTTAATCCTTGCACCAAAAATACGACTATCAGCTCCAGCATAAGGTAATATCAAGTCATCATTCCATTGATAATTCGCACAAATGAATAACACATTATCTACTCCTAGGCTTTCATCACCCTTTTGCTCTTCTGATCCTGTAGGTCTCATAAGTGGCTCGATTCGTTTTTCAGGTTTACATTTTCCTTCTTCTGAAAAATCTAGAATGGTTACTGCCAAATCGTATTCCCGATTGCGATCAGGCAAATAATGTCCTTGATGGTAAATAGTTAAAAACCGATTATTACCAAGAGATATAGGTGGACCACCTGCTCCAATCCAGGACTCACTAAACTCCTCATAACGGTAACTAGCCATGATCATCCCTTTGGTTTCCCAAGGTCCATGCAGACTTTCAGAAGTAGCCCAGTGAAGAGCTTTTGGATTTTCCCCCTGCATTGGGCGATGCAACAACACCCATTTTCCATGAACCTGTTTCGGTAGTAATACCGCGTTCTTGTTGTCTACATCATTAAGGTTTCCTGAAATTGGCCCTTTTAACTCCCAATTGATGAAATCTTTAGTAGTTGCCAGACAAATATGAACTTTGTTCCGATCTTCTGATTTGTTGTAATAATATCCGGTATAAAAAAAGTAATAGGTTCCATTTATATAGGTACACCGTCCATCTTCAACACCTAAATTATGATAAGCTTCATCTGGAGAAATAGCTGGGGTTTCCTTTCTCCAAACCAGTTCAAGAGTTGGAGTAAAAACTGCTAACCCTGCTGATGAAGGAGCCAATCCCTTTTTGGGATCAACCTCGCCTTGTGCACGATATAACATTACCGTTGCTCCACCCATTTCCAATAATTTTTTCTGTTCATCTGAATCCAATCCCCAGGCAACCATTAATGGACCTAATTTTTCTAAATCATCAATAAGAACAGCAGCAGGATTCAATACTACTTTAGATTCCCAATGTGAATCTTGTTTGGGTACCAAAACAGGCATTCCTTCATTCATTCTTGTAATTTTCAGAGAATGATTGATTTCAATACTTCTCTCCAGAGCTTGTTCATACATTGGTGTTGCGTCTTTCAAATGTGGCATTAAATCGAAATATTTTTATGAATTAGTTTTGTTTTGAAGCATCCAATCAAGCACATCCTGTAAAGGGGCTTGTGCATGACCAATTACGGAGTCGGCTGCGCCATAATACACGTGAAGTGTTTCCCCGATTACGACAGCACCTTCCGGAAAAACCACATTATTCACATCACCGAAAAGTTCAAAGTCTAGCTCAGGCTCTAAAAGTGGAATTGGACTTTTTGCTATCACTTTTTCCGGATTTTCTAAGTCTAATAATGCCATACCCATTCTATACACATGGTTGTTATCCACCCCATGATAAATAAGTAACCAACCTTCATCCGTTTCAATTGGAGTAGGACCAGCTCCAATTTTCAGATTTTCCCATTCAAATTCAGGACGCATTACGGTATGATCTTCCAGATTTTCTAAATGATGTTCCCAAAATCCCTCTTCAGGATTATGAAACTCCTGGATTGAATCGAGATAGATAATCTGAATATTAGGAACCACACGATGAAGCATGGCAATTTTACCGTTTATTCGTTTTGGGAAAATAACAGCATCTTTATCTCTTAGGTCTACTGGACCTGCAATACCGTTTTTTTCGATAGTTTTAAAATCGTAAGTAATTGCCAGACCAATTCTAACTCCGTTTACCTCATCAAATGCATGACGTTGAAGAGCGGTATAGGTAATCAAATATTGACCGTCAAGTTTCGATATTCTGGGATCTTCTGATCCAAATTTATTGAACCAATCATCGGTTCCAATAAAAGGTTCTTCCCTCCAATCGAAATGAATTCCGTCTTTACTCGAAGCATAACCGATGTACGAAATATATTTCTCGTCGAAACCAGTGTCTGGTTCTCCAGGTTGAACATTTTTCAACTTTATTCGTTCATAACCTTTTGGAATTGCCCTGAAAAGTAAATGGACTAACTCTCCGTCGTAAAAAGCACCGGGATTAAATACAGCTCCACTTGCCCACTCTATATCCTTTCTCGGTGCGAGTAAGGGAGTTTTTGTTTTTTTAAACAACATAAATTTTAATTGCCCCGATGTTAGTTTTGATTAAGTAAAGTATTCAGTTCTGTTTCGGTAATAATTCTTGATGTAGAATCAGTAAGATTTAGAAGTACAGCAATTTTCTCCGTCTCTTGATTCTGGTTGACCGTAAATACCCGATATTGATAGCTTTTTCCATCTTTTATCCAAATTAAGGGTTCTTCTGATTTTGCATAAAACCATTTGTTTGAAAGGGTAAATTGTTCTACTTCAAGTACCGTAAAGTCAGCTTCAATTGTAGATTCAGCACCAGAATTTTTATTTACGTTGTTTTCGCTGTTTATTCCATCATATCCGTAACCATGAAGGGAATTGTACATTTTGGTTTCTGCCACATTATTCCCATTGAGCCAACTTGCTAATAAACCGGCCATAATTGCATAATCATCGTTTTGGGTGGCTTCATATAATCTAATCATTCCTACTGAAGCTGCTCGGGTTGCATAGGCTATTTGTTCAAAATCTCTTTTGTTTGATGGATTTTGAAGATCGAAAGAATGAAACCAACCATTTACAAGTAGCATTGGGAAAAAGTTCTCGGCTTCAATTACTGCACTTTCTAGTTTTCCTGCTTCTGCTAATGCCATTGTTTGAGAATTTCCCCAGCCATGCCAACCACCTTCCCAGGAAAGATGTGCACCATATGGAGCATTTGTAAGATCACCATATTGAAGCATTGCTATACCTTCACTAAACTTATTAATTGCATCGTCATATTTCCCGTTTGATGAAACTTTAGATGCGGCAACCAATCCCAATAGTAATTCACTTGTAGCATCAGAGCCTGTTTCTCCTATCAACCATGTTGGCATTTCGAATCCATTTACTATTTTTGTTTTCGGGTATGCTTCAAGTACTTCATTTATGTGAGGAAGTATTTTATCAACCGAAAGAAGACTCATATTTGCAAAAGAAGAATCATATTCTGCAAGAACTCTTGCACCGGTTCCTAATGCCCACACTGCTCTTCCTGCCCACCAATTTACTTCATTCGCCACACTATTTTTATGCGTTGTGTTTTTCCTGAGTGAATTATCCCAAACAAAATTGTGAAATAAGCCATCTTCTGTTTGCATATACATTACAAACCGTAATAATTCTTTCGCTTTTTCCGCTGATTCTTCGTTTCCGGTGAGTTCAAAATGCCGTAAGTAAACTACTGCTGCCCTTGCCGCATCATCAACACAGGCTTCTCCTTCGTCGTCATCTCCAACCCAGTTATAGTCGGGGGCATCTGCATATATGTGTATAATTCGAAGATCCTCACCTCCATAACTAACTACTTCGCTTAGATAATCAAGATGACTAAGATTTAATATGGAAGAAGCAGGGTCCTCCTTTCCTCCGCTTTCTTTACAACTCGCTAATATCATTAGGCAAAGGATCATAGAAACATAAAGTGTTCTTTTTTTGTATGGATGGATATTCATTGTAGAGTTTCTGTTCATTAACTTTTTAGACCTGAAGAGGCCATACTTTTGATAAAATGTTTCTGGAAAATTAAATAAGCGATGATTACCGGAAGCGCCAATAAGAAAGCAGATGCTAACTGCGCCCCAATACTTGAATCTGACCCGCCACCTACGGCAAATAGTGCAACCATCTGGGGCATAGTCATTAAGCTTTGTTCACGAATCACAATAAGTGGCCAAAGCACCTCGTTCCAATTAGCTACAAAGGTCAGGATGGCAACAGTAACCACTACGGGTTTTGAAAGTGGTAAAATGATTCGGAATAATATCCCAAGTTCACTGCAACCATCTAATCTGGCAGCATCAACTAAATCCTGAGGTATAGTCAAAAAACTTTGGCGAAAAAGAAGAATAGAAAAAGCAGTGACCATAGTCGGAACAATTAGACCTGCAAGATGATCTGTTAACCCAAATTTTACAATCAAAATGTAGGTTGGAATTAGTGTAATTTGAAACGGAATCATCATTGTAAGCAGACTCAAAGAAAACATAAAGTCTCTTCCCTTCCATTTGAGTCTTGAAAATGCATATCCTGTTATTGAGCCAAACAGAGTAACTGATATTGTAACCAGACTTGTCACAATCAAACTGTTTAAAAATCCCTTTGCAATCGGGATGCGATCAAAAACGAGTATATAATTTTGCCATGTCCATATTTCAGGTAATAGTTCAATATTTCCTATTTCACCATCAGGCTTAAAAGTGCTGAAAAACATCCATATAAAGGGATAAGCAAAAACAATAGCACCGATAATAAGAGCTGAATATAGTAGCGTTTTTTTCATTTTAGTACACCTCCGTTTCAACAAATTTCCGTTGAATTTTCACTACTGTAAAGATGATTACCGCAAAAAATAGTCCCATTGTTGAAGCATAGCCCATGTGACCGAAATTAAATGCCTGATTATAGATATAAAGTACTGCCGATAATGTGGAATTCATTGGACCACCACCGGTCATTACATAAGGTTCTATAAATAGTGAAAATCCTCCAATAACGGATAAAACAATTACGGTAACAATAGTTGGGTTCAACATTGGTAAAGTGATATAGAAAAAGCGTTGAGTGGTACTGGCACCTTCCAACTCTGCTGCTTCATACAATTCAGCGGGAATACTTTGTAAACCTCCCATAAACAAAATCACATATAAACCCACATTTTTCCAAGTAGCCATAAAAGCGATGGAAGGCATTGCCCAATTTTCTGAAACCAACCAGGGAATTTGCCCCATCCCGAATTTGTGAAGAAGTTGATTTAATAATCCAGTATCGTAATTGAATAGTTGCTGAAATAAAATGGTAACAACAACTCCTGATACTACAACCGGTAAAAAATAAAGGGTTCTAAAGAAGCCTCTAGCTATGATTTTCTGGTTTAATAAATTGGCAAAGAACAGAGCCAAAATGATCTGAAGTGGAATATGCAGGACTAAAAAGATGCCTGTGTTAATAATTGACTGTAAAAAAACTTCATCAGAAAAGACCCTAATAAAGTTTTTGAATCCAACAAATTCCATTGGAGTAACTACATCCCATCGATGAAAAACCAGAATCAATGAAAACACAACTGGATATACAAAAAACAAAGAGAGATGAGCCATATAAGGCATACTCAACAAAAAGCCGGGTTTTATCATTTTAGAGAGTTTCTTCATCTATTTATTCCACTCCCTCAAAATCTGAATGGCTTCAATCATTTCGAGTGTAGCCTCTTCCGGTGTCATTTTTCCATAAACAGAAGCTATTTCATAATACCGAGCAACAGAATCCAGGATTTCTTTAAAGTCACGAACGCTATCAACTCCTCTTGTAAAAGCTGCCTGTTCGGCAAAGCGCGCTAAACTCGGGTTTAGCTTAAAAAAATCTTTAAAGTCAGGATCGGTAAGTAATTCTTTTCTTATGGGTATCTGACTTGCAAACTCAAGAAGGCGATAATCTGCTTCTTTGCTGATTAGGAACTTTACAAAATCCCAGCTTTCCTGTGGGTATTTTGTATTTGAAAAAATGGCAATATTCTTGTGATCACCATAGGTATATGCTTCCCCTTCATAATCATCAGGAACCGGTAGAGGAGCGTAATCATATTCAAGAGATTCTGGTGCATTTTTCTCGAGAAAAGAAATATTCCAGGGCCCTGTAAATTCAACAGCAATTTTACTGTAGAGGAAAGCATTTCCTTGTAATGTAGATTGCGGGAAATAACCACCCTCATAAATCTCTTGGTAGAATTTAAATACTTTTTTTGATGCTTCTTCATCAATAGCCAATTCGCCTTTATCGAAAAATGTTTTACCGCCCGAAGCATTGATATAACTAGTGTAATAATCGTAATATCTTTGCCACCAAATCGGTCGGATATCTCTAAACCCCATCCATTGATCTACTCTTCCATCACCGTCAATATCTTTGGTAATTTTTGATGCGGCATCTAAAAACTCTGAATAAGTTCGTGGAAACTCATTAACTCCTGCATCTCTGAACATTTTGGCATTGTATTGTACCATAATAGGATTTGTTTTCCATGGTACCTGATAAGTATGCCCATCTTTAGCTTTCACACTTTCTAGAATATCTTCAGGAACCCGCTCGCCCATTACTTGATAGTAATCCTCAAAAGTATCGAGTGCTAACAAGCCTTTAGCTCGAATGAAATCGTTGGTAATCCCAGGCCAGATATTTGAACAAATATCCGGTGTAGTTCCGGCAACCATCGCGGATAGCAAAACTTCTTCGCTCGACTGTCCTGCTGGTAATGCCTGTAGTTTAACCTGAACTACATGTCCTTTTGCATTCCATTCATCAACTAATTCCTTTGCTAAAGCAAATTCCTGAGGATTAGGAGATGACCAGTAAGTAATAGTTTTATTTCCATTCTCAGATTCCACGGTACTTTCATTGGAGTTATCGCAACTAACACTGAATACAAGAAATAAACCTATCAGCCAGCTTGCTAGTACAGCAAAATCTTTATATTGAAGCATTCTATGTACTGTATTAATACGCAATCAAAATCCCATTTCAAGTGTAAGACTATGGATGTTACCCAATCTGCCCATGGTTTTATAGCCATAGCTGAGTTTAGCAAGTAATCCGGTAGACAATTTTTGATGAACTCCGAATCCGGTGTTAAAACCTGATTCTACTTCTTTAAGAAACAAAGTTTCATAGCCTCCTCTCAAAAACACTCGCTGTTGAAATCCATATTCTCCACCAACATTTACGCTTTCGTAATTCGAACTTGGATGAAGAGCATCTATCGCAATCAATACATTATGCATTGGAGTTTTAACGGGCTCGAAGGCAATCCCAAATTGAAAATTTAGAGGAAGACTCCATGAATCCGTTTCAAAATTAACGGGAATACGATCGTTGTTTCCTTCACTAATCGGATCGGGATCAACAAAGGTTCTTAAATCTCTCCCCTTCATTTTCATATCGCTACCGAAGTTGTAAATCGTAGCACCAATCACCATTCCGCCAAGAAAATCCGTTTTGTATTTAGTACCTAGATCAATGGCAATGGCATTAGCTTTGGTATGCCAGATTCTTTGTTGGATGAACTTTAAGGTTCCACCAACACTAAATCGGTCGCCTACATTTGAAGCATAAGTAATCCCAAAAGATATATCAGCGGCATCAAAGGTTTCTCCGTTTCCATCCTGGAATTCTTCGGTTCGAACCAGCATTTCAGGAACACTAAGCATTGTAAGTGCGAAACCTACATTTCCAATTTTTTCAAAATTGAATACGGCGCCAATGTAATTGAAATCTAAACCGGTAACCCATTCACTATGTGTAGTAATGATTTCATTCTTTGCCACAGAAGCAATTCCTGCCGGGTTCCAGTAAAGTGCTGAGGCATCATCAGAAACTGCAACAAATGCACCTCCCATTCCTGTTGCTCTACTACCAACTCCTATTTGAAGGAATTCTGCAGCGGTAGTTCCAACTTTAGAAACCTTTTGTGCATGAAGCTGGATAGGTATAAACCCAAAGAATAGTACAGACAGAAAAATGAGATTCTTAATAGATATTTTCATGACTTTTCTCATTTTATCACCGCAAATCTTCCGGTTGTTTCACCAATACCTTCAGCCTCAATGTGATACATATAAACTCCAAAAGAGAGATTCATTCCGTCTTTAGTAACCAAATCCCATGCTTCCTGACCGTCCTCAATAGAAGAATCATGATAGAGTGTTTGTACTAACTGTCCCGTGATCGTATAGATTCTGATAGTACATTTTGCAGGTAGTTTCATGAAATAAATGCGTCGTTCTCCCCTACCTGCCCGATACGTGTTTGCAGGTTCGAAATCGCTGGAAGCTACATATGGATTAGGTACTACAAAGACGTCTTTAAGACTTTCTTTTGCAAAATTTTTGTCCAATGCTCCCCCATTCATACTGAAGCGATATTGATCTGAATTTTGAAACGGTTTCGTAGTTTCGAAAACAAATGATGAACCGGGCTGGGGTTCTTCTCTGGTTAAATCAGGTTGAAGAACAGGATCTGGTGGAATTAAACGAATCGACCAACTCGCTCTCCAATTACCTCCAGCGAACTGAGGCTCCAATCCAGGTTCCGTTCCCATAATAATTACAATAAGCTCTCCATAATCGTATTGTCCATTACTTAATCCGTCTACATCTTCAATGATTGAAAAGCGTTCTTTTTGACCTGTAATCGTATTTTCAATATAGAATTTAGTAGGAATTTCACGCATCCCGAAAGCAACTCTCATTGAAGTATCAGATACATTTTCGGTAAAGTGAATTTCAAAATTAGCAGGATATCTGATAAATCTTGAAACAAACAAACTGTTATTTGAAGCCGGCTCTACCAGTGGAGTAAAGTTTCCACCATCACCTTCAAATCCAACACTACTATCAATAATTGTAATCTCAGAAGGGCCTTCAATATCAATCGAGAAACCATCAGCCAATGGGGTTTGAATAGTCCCTTCTTCTAGCGGACCTTCAAAAAAAGGCTCGCTGTCTCCCGTGCTTTGCAGTGTAGCAATCGGGTTTATATTGGTTTGCCAAGTAGAGTCGTTCTGAAAACTAAGAACATATTCTTTCCCTTCAACCACCGTACCTGTTGAAAGGATATTAATTGAAATATTCCCAGTACCAATAATTTCTGATTCATCAAGATCGATATCAGGTGGAATATAACCAGCAGATGGAGCCCTTGGGACAACTACCGCAGTATTAACGTCTACATTGATATTCCCTGCTACATCATTTTTGATAATGGACGAGGTTGTGCTTGGCGAAATCCCTCTTATTTTTCCATCTTCACCAACCACATAACCACCTTCAGAATCACGTTCCACATAACCCCGATCGTAAGGAACCAATGCATAATAGTACGTTTTCCCGTTGATTACATCCCGATCGATGTAGCTGTGTTTAAGTCCTGAATCATTACCCAGATTAAACTGAACTCCATTTACTGCTACAGGATGAAGTCCTCTTAATCCGTTTTTCAAGTCAAATTGAGCTAATGGTTTTTGATAAATCGTACTTCCATAAGCATCGGTGATCAACAGATTTTCTTCAAAATTTGGTTCAGTTGAACGATAAATGAGATAACCTTCAAAATCGTATTCACCTAAAAACGGGTCGAACGAACTTTCTGCTTTATCATCCCAAAACAGAGTTACCATTTCGTCTCCTGCAACAGCAGTCAGGTTCGATTTATTTGGAGGACGAGCAAACTGGTAGTCAGCATTATAAATCTGCTGAACTATTTCTTTTTTTCGGGCAAGTGAAGAATTTGAAATATCTCTTGGATCGTTAAAATCTTTTTCCGCAAAAACCAAAGCCATTGAAAAACGTTCGGTTTGACCTGCTTTTAAAGGAAAAGCTCCAGACGAAAAGAACATCCCCAGATTTCTACCACCTTCAAGAACAATATCATCTAAAGGAGGAAGTGCTTCTGAAAAAAGCTCGAAATTCTGTTCATCATCAATCAACTCATATTGATGCACATCAAAAACTTGAAACCCTGTTAATCCAATTTGGTCCGATTCATCTTTATCTAGACCATCAAAATTTGGCTCGCCTTCATCAGGTCTACCGTTTCCTTCACCTTCATCAATTCCAGGATAATTCGCTTGATTGGGACCTAATCCATCCATTCCCACATCATTATTAAGTGGCTCACCAGAATCCCAAATTCCGTTTTCATTGATATCTGAGTAGCTCAACCAATCCATATCCTCATCTCCAGTCCACCAATATCCAGATTGATAAGCTGGCATTTGTTCCAAGGGTAAATAGAACGTCTCAAATTTAGATATATCATAGTTAGCTAGTACGTAACTCGTAATATTATCTTGACCTTCTATAAGTTGCCCTGCTCCACTTTCTCTACGCTCATTAGTAATCCCGTCAGAATCATTGTCTTTATTATCTGTAGAGTTCCCTGGTGATTCTAAGAATGAATAACCTGCAGTTCCTACTGGTCCCCATAAACCAGGAGAACCAATTCCATCATGATCCCACGCAAATGCGATATCTAAGTCTACATCATAGGCACCTTCATCATCACCTGAATCATCTGTTCCTCCTATTCCCCAATCAATGTATTGAGAGAAGTAGACTTCGTCGTAATCAACATCACACTCGTTAGTAATTTCATACAACCAAAAAATTACATCTTGTGCCAAAGGGTGATTCCATTGAAATCCACGGGCTTTAACTTCGATCCCTAAACCGCCCCGTGTTTCATCTCCCGTACATGGATAAAAATTATGTGGGGCTTTTGTCCATTCTTTATCTTCGGCATCATCATAAACGAAATAGGTTTCCAAATCGGCATTAAGCACTCCTTTTCCAAACCATCCATTCCATTGTCCAGCCCAATCTACAGAACGATCTGGCCAAACTTGAGGCCATGTTCTGTTATCATCACTTCTTGCTGGAGAATCTTGCAATGGATTAGAAAAACCGTAAAGAGGAGCAAATCCCCAAGGCACTTTTGTAATTGGATCCAGATCAATAAACTCTCTGTAATTTGTAGACATTGGAGTAATAGTATTTCCGAAAGCATCTTTGGTTTTTGCAGATACTATGAAAGCCACTCCATCCACATAAGAATGCCCACTTCCTTTAGGCCATTCTCCAGAAGGTTGATCTGGGTGACGAGCAATTTCTCCATGATTGGAAAACAATGTTCTTACTCTGTTTCCATCCATTACACCCCATTGAGTCCACTTATTACTACCATGATCAATGTTTTCCTGAGCATTTACAGGTATAACCAATCCGGTTAAAACCAGGGCTAAGACGATAAGTAACCACTGCATTTTCGTATTCAATATGTTCTCTTGTTTAATCACTATTTATCCTTTAAAAACTTATGTTCAAACCAATGCTAACCCGTCTGGGAGCAGAGTAGAAATCGGGTCGAAATAAATATTCGTCTTTGGTATTTAATCCTTGTGGAATTCCTGTTTGAAACTGCAGATTTGGAAAAGCTCTTCCCGTATCGGTATACACTTCAGTTTCATTCTGAGTATCGAATAGGTTATAAATTCTTGCAAACAAACTGGCATTAGTACCTTTAATAGTAAAACTTTTAGAGGCATACATATCAAAGTTGATGTAGGTTGGTTTCCTGTCTGAGTTCACCAATCCAATTCTCTCGTTCGATTTTGAAGGGGTATAAGGAAATCCGGAGCCATATTCACCAAGTATCGTTAATATCCAATTACTCTTTGTCAAAAAGCTTGTACTGGCATTCAGTTGATGCCTTCTGTCCCAATCTAATGGTACCAATTGTTTTTCAGTTTGTACTCCAGCCAGTTCGTCTAAGGCTCTTGATTGTGGGTCACTGGCATTTCCAGATGCAACCTGAAACGAATAATTTATATTGAAACTGAAATTATTCTGCATTCTTTTTTCAACATTCAGTATCAGTCCTTTAGTTTGACCATAATCAGTGTTGATATATCTTCCATATTTAGAAAGTGGGAATGGTTCATCAAAACCAGGTTGAATGGTTTCGATTCGGGTACCAAGTAGATTTCTAATATCTTTATAAAAAGCAGTAACCTGCACTGAAAGAATATTACTAAAGCCTTGCTGAAGCCCAATTTCATAAGAAACCGTTTGCTGTGGTTTCAAATCTGGATTACCAAAAATACGGCTTAATCCAACTTCTGGGTTATAAGTATAATCCGGGTTTATATAGAGATATTGAAAAGAAGGAACCTGAAAGAAATGACCATAAGAAACATGAACAACTCCAGTTTCTGAAATGGTATAAGCGATTCCAAATCGGGGGGAAATTTGCCAGTTTGGGGAGGTATTTGATTTAGCAGAGGTCGTTGGTTGTCCATAATCTGAAGGGAATGTACTGTTTGCATCAAAATAATCGTACCTAAGCCCCATATTAACTACCATATAGTCAAACTCTATTTTATCCTGTATATAAGCACTTACTTCAATAGGTCGCTCATCAAAATAAACATGATCGGGAGTTCCCTCAGGTGGAATTGCCGGCTCAAAACTGGTTGATGAATTGTTCAATACATCGAACGTTCTGAATTCAATAGAATAAAGTTTTAACAAAGCTCCTGCTTTTACCATATTCTGGCGATTCATTTGGCTGGTAATATCAAAACCAGTTAATAAAGTCCCGGTTTCCCTTGTCGTATGATCCATTACAACACCACCTCTGTAAAACCCGAAATTACCTCCAAGAAAACTCTGAGCGTCATCTCTTGGATATCTGGGATCAAGTGGATTTTCGTAAACATACGATTTACTCCGGTTAATAAAGTAAGCCCCCTTCAGATTGATGAAAGTTTTATTACTTATCAAATAGTTGTCTACAATATTAAGACTTATGGATTCTCCATAATTGGTAGGAATTCCATCGGGGTTATAGCTGTATAGGTGATTATAGCCTTGACCTTCATCATTTTGATATAAACCCGTAACTGATAGTTTATTCCCTTTTATATGGGAAGATGTGAGCTTTAACTGAACCGTATTTTGCTTACTCCAATTCATAGAACTGTATGAACTATCTCCTAATTCAGGTACAAAAACCTGTCTTCCATCCACTGTTACAAATTCACCATTCTCCTGACCGTCATATTTTGGCCGAACAATATTTTGTCCATATAAATAACCGTCATCGTTTACAGCTCTGCCCGACATAAAGAAATGAAGTTTATTATTGAACCCTGGAACAGATCCACTTAGAGAACCTTGAAAATCATATATATCAAGTGGTGAAATAGATTTATTGTTTTGGAATGCTTCATTATTCGTAGTTATATAATCTCCACTATAAACTGAGAAGTTACCTTCATATTCATCTCGACCATCTTTGGTAACAATATTTACTACACCTGATTGTGCCTGCCCAAATTCTGCATTAAATGTTCCTGAAATAACTTCCACTTCCTGTATGGAATTGTTTTCCACCTGATAGGCATAGGAGTTATCGAACGAATCGTTGATAGGAATTCCATCTACCAGATAAGCAACTTCTCCAAGTCTCCCCCCTCTAAAGTGACCATCAACTACTCCGGCCTGAAGGTTTACAACATCATTGAAGTTTTCAACTGGCATAATTTGCATTTCAGCTGAAGAAATAGATGCTTTCGATGAAGTTAAATCCTTTTCGACAATAGGTCTCTCAGCAGTTACAACTACTTCCTCTCCTTCAAACACACTTTCGCTTAAAGTAAAATCAATATTCGTTGTTTGGTTGATTTTAACTCGGACATCCTGAACAATTTGAGTTTTAAATCCCAAAAAAGAAGCTTTTAAATTATACGTACCCGGTGTAATATTTAAGATTACATAATAACCTTCAAAATCGGTTACTGCACCTTGTAAAGTACCTTCAATAACTACATTAACACCCGGTAATGTTTCTCCGGTCTCTGCATCAACTATCTGACCGGTAATTTTACCGGTAGTTAAAATATTAGGAGCCTTAGTTCCATTAATCAGAAATAAAGTGACAACAATCAGAAGAAGGGCACTCTTTGTTATTTGCATGATATGTGTTAGGTCAACGGTTGGTTTTAAAAAGGATTCCCGGGCATTCAACCCGAGATCCATGGATATAACATGATTGTTATATTATTTAATCAATGTCATTCTTTTCACTTCAGCAAAATTAGAAGTGCTTAAGCGGTACAAGTAAACTCCACTTGGTAAGTTCGCCGCATTAAAGTTAATGCTATGCATACCACTGCTCATTTTCGAATCTGTAATTAAATCTGCTACTTTTTGCCCCAGCATATTGAATACTGAAAGACTAACAACGTCAGTTTGAGCAAGCTCAAAACTAATATTAGTAGAAGGGTTGAAAGGATTCGGGTAATTTTGATTTAACTGAACTTTGAGAGGTCGATCTGTTCTTTCCGCGGGTTCGTTAGCAACCAATGTACCAACCGGAAGATCTGCTAGATTGGTGATACTAACATCATCCCAATAAGTAACGCCTTCGAAATGGTGCCAGTAGCGCAGGCGGACTTCCAAGCCAACCGCATCATCTGGTGGATAAACCACAAATGCGTATTGAGTCCAACCAGAATCTTCCACCCGGGTAGCTAACGGGATTACGTTTGGATTGTAATCACCATTTAATCGAATGTCTAGGCCTCCAATTTCGTTATAACCTGCTGCTCCAGATTCTAAGCTGCTATACCAAAGTGCGGTCATCCCAATATTGTTGTCTGCTTTCCCAATACTGTCTGGGAAAGGAACGTCCTCGTACTTCACCCAGTAGCTAACTAATACAGGTTCGCCAGTAGTTACCGGAACACGATCACTAATTGCAACGGCTTCGCTACCTTCTGCATTTAGCTGTTCAATTCTATGACTATACGTTCCGGTATGCGCTTCAGCATCGGTTCGAGTCATCGCAAACTGTAAAGTTTCAGGCCAATCTGCTGCGCCTTGATCAAAATTACCTGGAGCATACCAAGTATACCAGGTATCGCCCATGTCCATATTTGGATTGAACCAACCACCAGCCCAGCCTTCAGCTCCTTCTGCTGCGCGGATAAAGATATCTTCTAAGTATACCGTACCAGTAGCACTTGCTCCTTTACGGAAGGTAATGCGAACACTTTTAGCTGCCTGTGAAGTAGGCAATGTAATTGCTCCCAAAGATAAACTGTTTATTTCTACCCAACCTGAACTTGCAGCATCTTGTGGTACATCAATTACAACTGGTGCACCTAGTACATCAACTCCTTGGGCGTCAAAAAACTCATACACTAATTGGAATTTTTCAGCATCGGTAGCTGGGTTTGTATTTACTCCCTCTACAAATACCCAGCCTCCTACAATGATTTCAGGAGTTCCATCACCAGGAATTCCTCCTACCCAATTACGCACTGCTTCACCTTGCGCCCATGAGGCCGCTCCGGTGCCACTTAATTTTAAGCTATAACTTGGGGTACGGTACTGTTCGGTACTCCATGTTGCTCCTGCCCCTTCCGGACTCCAATAAGCTGGGGTTTCTGCTTCAAACCCACCATTGCTTAGAAGATCTTCCATATTATCTGTTATATCAGAAACAGGTGCAATAAAAACATCATCCCAATAAGTAACGCCTTCGAAATGGTGCCAGTAGCGCAGGCGGACTTCCAAGCCAACCGCATCATCTGGTGGATAAACCACAAATGCGTATTGAGTCCAACCAGAATCTTCCACCCGGGTAGCTAACGGGATTACGTTTGGATTGTAATCACCATTTAATCGAATGTCTAGGCCTCCAATTTCGTTATAACCTGCTGCTCCAGATTCTAAGCTGCTATACCAAAGTGCGGTCATCCCAATATTGTTGTCTGCTTTCCCAATACTGTCTGGGAAAGGAACGTCCTCGTACTTCACCCAGTAGCTAACTAATACAGGTTCGCCAGTAGTTACCGGAACACGATCACTAATTGCAACGGCTTCGCTACCTTCTGCATTTAGCTGTTCAATTCTATGACTATACGTTCCGGTATGCGCTTCAGCATCGGTTCGAGTCATCGCAAACTGTAAAGTTTCAGGCCAATCTGCTGCGCCTTGATCAAAATTACCTGGAGCATACCAAGTATACCAGGTATCGCCCATGTCCATATTTGGATTGAACCAACCACCAGCCCAGCCTTCAGCTCCTTCTGCTGCGCGGATAAAGATATCTTCTAAGTATACCGTACCAGTAGCACTTGCTCCTTTACGGAAGGTAATGCGAACACTTTTAGCTGCCTGTGAAGTAGGCAATGTAATTGCTCCCAAAGATAAACTGTTTATTTCTACCCAACCTGAACTTGCAGCATCTTGTGGTACATCAATTACAACTGGTGCACCTAGTACATCAACTCCTTGGGCGTCAAAAAACTCATACACTAATTGGAATTTTTCAGCATCGGTAGCTGGGTTTGTATTTACTCCCTCTACAAATACCCAGCCTCCTACAATGATTTCAGGAGTTCCATCACCAGGAATTCCTCCTACCCAATTACGCACTGCTTCACCTTGCGCCCATGAGGCCGCTCCGGTGCCACTTAATTTTAAGCTATAACTTGGGGTACGGTACTGTTCGGTACTCCATGTTGCTCCTGCCCCTTCCGGACTCCAATAAGCTGGGGTTTCTGCTTCAAACCCACCATTGCTTAGAAGATTAATACTTTCAGCTTGTGAAAGTATGGTATTAGTTTGAGCCATAACTGAACTTGATACCAAAAAGGTAAAAAGAAACAGCGTACTCAAACATATTTTAGTAAATGTTTTCATAGAGTTCTGCTTATTTATTAATGTTTTATCTGATCTATCCAACGACTAGTATCACTTTAGGAAGCGCTACCAATTTTTTAAAAATTTTTAAACTGAATTTCTAACAACTAATTCAGTTGGAATAGTGAGTTGATGACTCCCTCTCTGAAATTTTGAGGGTTTAATGTCACTCTCATCAAGAATTTCGGTGAGGTAGCGAAGTGCTAATTCTCCGAACTGTTCTTTAAAAACTCGAATGGTCGTAAGCTGAGGTGAAGCAAACTTTGCTCCATCTACATCATCAAAACCAACTACAGCTATATCTTCGGGTACTTTGATATGATGTTGTTCAGCGTACTTCATAAAACCTAATGCCATTGCATCATTTGCACAAAAGACAGCAGTAGGTGCTGCTCCCGATTTCATTAGTTTTGCACCAAGATTATATCCGGTTTGCAACGTAGGTGAATCCTCTTCCTCAAGAAAAACCAAATCAGAGGTGTCCTTATGTCCTTCTTTTAACATTGCAAGTTGATAGCCTTCCAAACGTTCTGAGATACTGGGGTGATATGGATCTGCACCTAGAAACGATATCCTTGAATGACCTTTACCTATTAAATATCGAACCGCTTCTATAGAGGCATTCCTATTATCGACAGAAATACTTGGAAATGACTTATACTTATAATCAACTAACACAAAAGGAATACCTGATTCTTCTACTTCTTCCAACAATTCGCCACTTACTTTTCCGGCGATAATTATTCCATCTACATTTCTTTCTTTAAGCAATCTAGGTGTATCCTCACCTGCTTTATAATCATCAGAAACAGTAGCTAGTAATACATATAAATTATGTTTCTTTGACTCAAATTCAGCTCCAAGAAAAATACGGGTGTAAAAAGGTTCACTTAGTGTAAAGTGGGTTTCACGTAGTATGAAGCCAATATTATTTGTTCTGTTGGAAGCAAGATTACGGGCTGATGCAGTAGGCACATAACCAAGTTCTTCAATAGAATTCAGTATGTCTTTTCTTTTTTCGTCACTTACATATCCTTTTTGATTTACAACCATTGAAACAGTTGACATAGAGGCGTTTGCATGTATTGCAACGTCTTTTATAGTGACTTTTTTCTTCGTTTTAGTGTTTGTCAAAATTAAATCCTTTGTTTTGTCGAAGCGCTTCGATAAATTTATAGAAATTAAACTGAAAAACAATACTTTTTTTTGCTTTTATTAAATTCCATTCAATAAAAGTGTATTTAGACTCCACCGGATATTGATACCCTAACCAAATTAGAACTATGTCAAACATCGAAATTAACAACGTTTTCAAGAACTACGATCAAACCAGCGTGGTAAAAGGAGTTTCACTAACAGTTAGTGATGGAGAGTTTATGGTATTAGTGGGCCCCTCTGGCTGTGGTAAATCTACCCTTTTAAGAATGATTGCAGGTTTAGAAAGTATTGATTCAGGGACTATTTCAATTGATGGGGAAATTATAAATGAAGTACTACCTAAAGACAGGAATCTTGCTATGGTGTTTCAAAACTATGCACTGTATCCACATATGAGTGTTTATGAAAACCTCGCTTTTGGTTTAAAAATGATGGGTACAAAAAAGAAAGATTATGATAAACTGATCAGAGATACATCTGAAATTCTAGGGCTAAGTGAACTATTAGATCGTAAGCCTAAACAGCTCTCAGGTGGGCAAAAGCAACGCATTGCAGTTGGTCGTGCTATTGTAAGAAACCCAAAGGCTTTTCTTTTTGATGAACCCTTAAGTAATCTGGATGCAAAGCTACGCATTCAAATGAGAACTGATCTTTTAAGACTACACAGGCAACAAAAAGCTACCAGTATTTATGTTACCCACGATCAGGTTGAAGCGATGACTATGGCAGACCGGATTGCCATTATCAATAAAGGTATAATTCAACAGGTAGATTCTCCCCTTGAGGTTTACAACAACCCCGTTAATCTTTTTGTTGCAGGATTTATTGGAAGCCCTACCATGAATTTTATTACAGGCTCAATAAAAACGATTGATGGAGCCTTAATTTTTGTTTCTGAAAATGGATCCAATCTTGTTCAAATCCCTGAAACGCTATTTAAAGACGGCAAAAATTTGTTATCTGAAAAATTAGTCCTTGGTATCCGTCCCGAGGATATTTATTTGCAAGACAATACTGAATCAAAATCACTAAAATCTTCGGCTTCTTACCCTATCGATCTAATTGAACATATGGGTGATGTATCTCTGATTCACTTAGCTTTAGAGAAAAACGTGACATGGACCGTTAAAACACCTCCTCAATCTCAACTTAGTGTTGGTTCTGAAACAGTGATTTACTTAAACCCAAAGAAAGTGCACTTCTTTAACAAAAAATCTGAGTTAAAATTAAAATCAATCTAGTATGAGTAGCCAGTGATTATTGACAAACCAGCAGGAAATATTTTCCCAACTATTCATTGTCTTTTATTGAACTCTAAAACAATGCACGGAAAAACAAAAGTGATTAATTTCTTATTAATCATCGAATTGATGGGTGTATTTTTTTTATCGGGCACTTTAAGCGCTCAACAAATTGATATAAACAGAATCAATCAAATGCCCGATTTTCCAACTCCATATATTATGCGTGATTGGGAAAATGCAACCATAGAATATGATTCCTTCGTTTTTAACCTAGATGCCACCGGACAATATTTACCAGTATTATTTTTCAGGGATACCCCAGTCAACTACCCAAATGAACCTAGTTTTGGTTTGCATACGGTAGTAGGAACTTCCTCTCCCACTTCAGGAGAAGCCATAAATGTGCTGCCAGCTCTTATTGGAGCTTCATTAGTTGGAATTGATAAAAGTGATCAGAATGGATACAACTGGGTAAGAATGAGCCGGGAATTTTTCAATAAACGCCCTGAAGAAAATGTCTATCTCAACCATCCTTCTACTGAAAGTGGCGATGACTGGTGGTACGCTACTATGCCAAGTGTGTTCTTTTATCAGCTTTATGATTTATATCCTGAAACAGAAGACTTCGAATATCAGTTGAAAAGCGTTGCAGATCAGTGGTCAACCGCTATTGATAAAATGGGTGGTAGTGCTACTCCTTGGAAGGTTCCTAATATGAATTATCGGGGTTGGTATTTATCGACTATGACTCCTTATACCAGTGGAGTTAAAGAACCGGAAGCTGCCGGAGCATTAGCTTGGATGTTATACAACGCTTACAAAGAAACCGGTGAAATCAAATACAGAATGGGTGCCGAGTGGGCTATGGAGTTTTTGAATGCATATCCATCAAACCCGTCGTATGAGCTACAGCTAATTTATGGCATCTACACCGCAGCAAAAATGAATGCTGAATTGGGTACAGAATATGATGTTGAAAAAATGTTGAACTGGACATTTGATGTAGGTCCATTGCGTGAATGGGGATCTATTGTAGGTAATTGGGGCGGACTTGATGTTTCTGGTTTAATAGGTGAAGTTAATGGAAGTAATGATTATGCCTTCTCTATGAACACATTTCAGCAAGCGGGAGCATTATTACCATTATTACGTTATGATGATCGCTTTGCAAATGCTCTTGGTAAATGGATGCTTAATGCAGCAAATGCATCCAGACTTTTTTATACAGAATTTCTACCAGATAATAAGCAAGACAGTGACGAATGGGCTCACGAATATGACCCGAACTCTGTACTTGGTCATGAAGCAATTAGGGAATCGAAATTCAATTTATCTCCTTATGCAACTGGAGATGCCATTGCCGGAGGCTGGGGAAGTACCAATCTTACTTTATATAGTTCTTCTCATGTCGGATACTTTGGTAGTATTATTGATACCACAAATGTGGAAGGAATTCTGAAATTGGACTTATTGAAAACGGATTTCTTCAGGGATGAAGCCTACCCTACCTATTTGATAAATAATCCTTACGAAAGTTCAAAAACGGTGTCTATTGATGTGGGCAACGGAAGCAAAGATATTTACGAATCAACAACCAATAGTTTTATTAGCACGGGAATTACAGGAGATACTGAAATCACCATTCCTGCATTGAGTTCTTTTGTAATCGTTCTTACCCCGAGTGGTAGAATAAAATCTTATGAATACGATAAACTGTTAGTTGATAATGTCATTGTTGATTATATGTCCGGCCAATCTGTACCGAATTATCCTCCAAGAATTAAAGGTCTTGCAGCTGTTTCCCATAAATTATTGAAGTCAGATTCGACTTTTATTTATGCAACTGCTGTAGATACAGACGAAGATTTACTGAACTATACCTGGTCATCAGAGTCGGGAACATTTATTGGTACTGGTTCAAAAGTAACATGGGTAGCTCCGGATACTTCAGGCGAATATACCATTCAGGTACAGGTGAGTGACGGCAGTAGCGACCCTATCATTGAACACTTAGTTATTGAAGTAGTTGAAAAATTCAATTCAGCACCGAAAATTAGCAGTCTGAATGCAAACCCGAGAAAACTTGATTTAGGTGGCACATCCGAAATCAGTTGTTTAGCTAGTGATGAAGATGAGGATGAAATTTTGCTTGGATGGAGTAGTTCGGGCGGAAGTATTGAGGGAACAAATGAAACCATTCAATGGAAAGCTCCGGAAACAGAAGGAAACTTTTACATTAAATGTGAGGCACGCGACCCGGATGGAGAAAGTGACTCAGATAGTATTGCTATTTCAGTGAGGGATTTGTCCGAAATCAATTCAGGTAATCTGGTGTTATACCTTCCGTTCAATGGAACTGCGTTAGATGAAAGTGGGAATTCTACCGAAGTAACGTTAAGTGGAGCATCACTTACTTCAGACCGATACGATGACTCCCAAAGAGCATATAGATTTGATGGGATCAATGATTTTATAAAAGTGACTAACTCCGAACTTCTAAATTTCTCGGATGCCATCACCCTTAATTTTTGGATTAACATTTCCACCTTTTATGATAGGGAGCAATATCCCATTTCACATGGCAATTGGGAAAAGAGATGGAAAATATCTGTTTCGGATAATATTCTCCGTTGGACGATAAACACCTCATCCGGAATTACGGATCTTGATGCAGAAACTGCCCTCGAAAAAAATAAATGGTATAATATTACCGCTTATTATTCCGGGGATGATATGGAATTATATATTGATGGAAACTTGGACGCCTTTAAATACTGGAACGGAAGTATAAGCCCCTCTCCTGTTGACTTAACTATTGGTCAGGTGCTACCCAACAATAATCAATACAATTTTAACGGGAAAATTGATGACATACGATTGTATGATTATCCTTTGTCGCTCCAAGAGATTACTGAGCTTTTAACACTTAGTACGAATAATGAAGAAGAAAGTAAAAGTGAAATCCCCGAGAATACCGTTCTACATCAAAATTATCCAAACCCATTTAACCCTTCTACCGTTATTAGTTACCAATTATCAGAACACAGTTTGGTTTCGTTAAAGGTTTATGATTTGTTAGGTCGGGAAGTTGCCACCTTAGTTGATGAAAGAGTAAATGCCGGCAAACATCAGGTAACCTTGGACGCTTCAGAATTTTCAAGTGGCATTTATTTCTACCGACTTACAACCAATAACATCTCCTTTACCAAAAGGATGATATTAATGAAATAAAGAAGCTTACGGAGTATTTAGAAGCTGGAGGTTGGATGATTGATATTGGAGCACCTTTTACGTAGGAGACCATTGGAATTACTCAGCAAGATCATCACGAGTCCGGTACTAATCTAACGCTTCAAATCGATTTAAATGCATTTAAATAACCTCCCTTGATACCTGCTACTTTGCTTTTTACAGGCTGTTCCTCCCATCCTTATTAACGAGGGGATTGAGGGAAGATCGGTTTATCAATTGGTTCAATAATCTGCTTTAGAAACAAGATCAAAGCCCCCAAAAATAAGACCGGGAAACATGGGTATGAAGAATCCGGAGAGTTGGTAGGATCGTAAGCGGGGAAGAATTTCAACGGATCGTCAAAACGAAATCTACATGGTTTCCGGCGACTTTTCGTTCTTTTGGTCACTCAAAAGGACAAACCCTTCATCGCTGGAGGAATGACCTCCCCTGATACCTGCCACATTGCTCTTTTCAGGCAGTTCCTCCCCTCCTTACTAAGGAGGGGATTGAGAGGAGGTCGGTTTATCAATTGGTTCAATAATCTGCTTTAGAAACAAGATCAAAGCCTCCAAAAACAAGTCCAAAAGAAATGCGGTAGGCTTAGGCGTAGAGCTAGGAAGTACCCAGTTGTAGAAAGGAAATCAACGGATAGAAAAGGGAACATCTTCATTTCTTTTGGTGACTTTTCGTTCTTTTGGTCACTCAAAAGAACAAACCCTTCATCGCTGGAGGAATGACCTCCCCTGATACCTGCTATATTGCTCTTTATAGGCTGTTCCTCCCCTCCTTACTAAGGAGGGGATTGAGGGGAGGTCGTTTATTACTGGTACCGATGATCTGCTTCAGAAACAAGATTAAAGCCCCCAAAACAAGTCCAAAAGAAATGCGGTAGGCTTAGGCGTAGAGCTAGGAAGTACCCAGTTGTAGAAAGGAAATCAACGGGTAGGAAAGGGAACATCTTCATTTCTTTTGGTGTCTTTTCGTTCTTTTGGTCACTCAAAAGAACAAACGGAATATATATTAGGTCTCAAAAATTAATAGCCTAATGATAACATACAGGCTTCTATCCACGAAGTTCCTTCGGAAGTATCCTCAGGATGACTATGGAAGATAATAATCAGCCTTTGAATTGTTGTTACCGGAGTTGAATAAAGTTCTTTAAACAATTGAACCAAATTCATGCAACAATTGAAGAGAGTTTTTATAAGAACCCAAACGAGTTTGTCTATAAACTTAACTGAGTTTATATAAGAACTTTAAAAAGTTTTACTGAAAACTTTTTCTACACGTATCGACAGTTCGTAACGGACATCTAAACGCAACGCATTAGATCTGGAGCTTCGTGAATACCTACCACATTGCTCTTTTCAAGCAGTTCCTCCCCTCCTTAGTAACGAGGGGATTGAGGGATGTCGATTTTTCAATTGGTTCGATGATCTGCTTCAGAAACAAAATCAAAGCCCCCAAAACAAGTCCGGGAAACATGGGTATGAAGAATCCAGAGAGTTGGTAGGATCGTAAGCGGGGAAGAATTTCAACGGATCGTCAAAACGAAATCTACATGTTTTCCGGCGACTTTTCGTCCTTTTGGTCGCTCAAAAGAACAAACCCTTCATCGCTAAAGGAATGACCTCCCCTGATACCTGCCACATTGATCTTTAATAAGCAATTCCTCCCCTCCTTATTAACGAGGGGATTGAGGGAAGGTCGTTTTTTACTGGTTTCAATAGTATCACCTAGAACAACGCTGTGTGCTTCTTTCAAACCAAAGTACCCTGCCTCCTCAGAGATGACCAAATAGACGAAATACCCAAAAAATAATCGCATTCCTTGTCTCTTTAAATACAATATTGTTCTGTAATCAAGAACGATCAATTATGGCAGAAAAAATCTGGTGGAAAGAAACGGTATTCTATGAAATTTATATGCCCAGCTATAAAGATGGCAATGGTTATGGGTATAGTGATTTTAAAGGACTGACCACAAAGCTATCTTATATAGAAAGTTTAGGAGTGAAAGGCATTTGGCTCACTCCTTTTTTGCAATCGCCTAAAGTTGATAACGGGTACGATGTTTCAAACTATTATCAGATTGATTCCACTTATGGTACGCTGGAGGATTTCAAAGTATTTATACAAGAAGCGCACAATCTCGGAATAAAAGTAATTATGGATTTGGTTTTGAATCACACTTCTACAGAATCAGTATGGTTTCAGGAAGCTCAAAAATCTATCCACAATCCTTATCGAAATTATTATATATGGAAAGACAAGCCAAACAACTGGGAGTCTTTTTTTGGAGGTTCAGCATGGGAACTCGATCCAATATCTAGCCAATATTACTACCATAAATTTGATGCTAAAATGGCCGATCTGAATTGGCAAAATCCTAAAGTAGTTGAGGAAATCAAAAAGGTATTAAGGTTTTGGCTGGAATTGGGTGTTGATGGATTCCGGCTTGATGTGATCAACTTTTTGACTACTGAAGGCATCACTTCAGATAATCCAATAAATGAAGATGGAACACAAAATCATCTGTACGACATCAATCAGAAAGGATTAAAAGCAGCCATGAAAATGATTCGTGCTACTGTGAATGAATACGATGATCGGTTTATAGTGGGCGAAATTGGAAGCGAAGACATTCATGTGCTAAATCAATATCAGGGAAGTAAATTATTAGATGTCGTTTTCAATTTTAATTTCGGAAGTATTACCGAGTTTTCTGCTCAACGTATATTTGATGAACTCCAAAGTATGGAGAAAAACATGAGTAGCTATCCGACTTTGTTTTTTGGAAGTCATGATTTGCCCCGGCTCATAGATCGATTGGCAAAGAATAATCCTGAAAGAGCAGAAGCCTTGGCTGCGCTAATGTTAACTGCTAAGGGCGTTCCTTTTATATATTATGGTGAAGAAATTGGAATGGAAAATATAGAAGCCTACTCTATTAATGAAATAATAGATATTCAAGGTCGCACACAGTATCAGTTAGTCTTAGATAACGGTAAATCTGTTGATCAAGCTCTTGAAATCGGAAATAAACACAACAGGGATAAATCTCGGAGTCCAATGCAGTGGGATGACACCGAACATTCCGGATTTTCCGATCGAACTCCCTGGATAAAGGTTCATCAAAATCATAGTTATTTGAATGTAGCTGCATCTGAGAAAGATGAACACTCGTTATTGAATAGGTATAAGAAAATTATTTCTTTACGAAATTCAGAACCTGTCCTTCAATATGGGTACTATAAAGAACTTACTTTTTTGAATGATATGATAATCTTTACCAGAATTTTTGATGGTGACACCATTAAATGCTATTTCAATTTTGGGGAACTTCCATATCAAGTAGCTTTAGAAAAGAAAGAGCGTATTTTACTGGGAGAATTAACCATTGAACCTGATAAGTATTTGATTATCAAATAACCTGAACTACATAATTGCATAACTGAGCCAATAATAATTCTTTAATGTATCGATATCAGTTAAGTAGATCAGAAAATCAAATCCTATCTTAAGATCTGGTACTAATTACAACCAAATATTGAACTATTATCTCCATTTTAAAGTACATTCATTTCACTTCTTTTGATTTCCCTGCGTATACATTCCACTATAACCACTTCATTCAGTAACTATTTTTTAATCAAAATCTGCGTTTTTGATTTAGATGCCACTTATCTTGATCTAAAAGGATTTTCTGGAATTTTAAGGTTTACTTTTATCTCTAAAACAGATAGACTTGGCGTTGTCAAAATGAAAAACAATTTTAGAAATAACACCCCATCTTTCCTCCTCGTAATTATTACAATTACGATTATTTTCATTATTACCCCTTAGGGGGTACATATTTACATATCACATCTTAGGATATATTCCTACATTCACAGTCTTAAAAACTCACAACGTTTATCGAAGTATTTAATGATAGTTTTAAAATTTGGGGGCACCTCAGTTGGAAGTGCAGAAAGCCTCAACCTTGTTCGCGATATTGTATCTAAAAAATCTAAATCTGATCCTCTAATTGTAGTTGTTTCAGCACTTGGGGGCGTAACCAATAACTTGGTTAATTGCGCCAATCTAGCAGCTTCAGGAAATGAAGAATATGAAGTTATTCTCTCAGAAATTGAAGCTCGGCACATTACGCTTTGCAATACATTGATTCCTGTATCTCAACGTAATCACGCGCTCACACGTGTTAAATTTCTTCTAAATGATCTCGAAGATATTTGTAGAGGTGTATTTTTAATTCAAGAGCTCTCTCCTCGTTCTAGTGATCATATTCTTAGCTTTGGGGAACGTCTCTCTTCGGTTATTATAAACGATTATTTCAAGGCCGATAAAATTGATAGTCAACTTCTTGATCCAAGAAAACTGATTAAGACAGACGGTCAGTTTGGAAACGCTGTTGTTGACTTAGAATTGAGCTACAATAATATTCAAAATGAATTTGAAACACATACACAGGTAAGTATTTGCCCTGGATTTCTAGCTTCATCTAATATTGATAATCATACAACTACCCTTGGTCGTGGGGGCTCTGACTATACTGCTGCACTACTGGCTGCGGCATTAGAAGTCGACTTTCTTGAAATATGGACGGATGTAAGTGGTATGATGACAGCTAATCCAAAGTTAGTTCCTCTAGCGCATCCTATTGAAGAATTATCCTATGAAGAAGCTATGGAACTTTCTCACTTTGGAGCGAAGGTGATTTATCCTCCTACCATTCAACCAGTGTTAGATAAAGAAATTCCTGTATTAATTAAGAATACATTTAGTGCGGATGATGTTGGTACTAAAATTTCTCGCGAAGGTGATACCAATGGACGATGGATCAAAGGGATTTCTTCGATTGATGATGTTGCGCTTTGCACACTTTCAGGTTCGGGTATGGTTGCTGTTCCGAATTTTTCTTATCGATTATTTTCTGCGTTAAGTCGCGAAGCTGTTAACGTAATCATGATTACCCAAGCTTCATCAGAGCATACTATTACGGTTGGAATGGACCGAAAGGATGCAGAAAGAGCTCGTAAGAGTATTGAAACTGAGTTTCAGCATGAACTTCGACAACGTAAAGTAAACCCTTTAGATATTGAAGTTGAACTTTCCATTGTAGCTTTGGTTGGAACCAGAATGCGACAACAAGTTGGTGTTAGTGCCAATTTATTTGAAACGCTCAGCCATAATGGGATTAATGTAAAAGCAATTGCTCAGGGTTCTACAGAGCTTAATATTTCAGTGGTAGTTGATAAAAAAAATCTTAGTAAATCACTAAACTCACTCCACGAAAGCTTTTTCTTATCTGATATGAGGAAGTTCAATCTGTTTATGATTGGAGTTGGAAATGTTGGTAAAACCTTTTTATCTCAAATTGAAAAGCAGCACGAATTCTTATCAAAGGCATTCAAAATAAATTTAAATGTAGCCGGACTAGCGAATTCTCGAAAGATGTACTTCAGTGAAGACCCAATTGATCTTGAAAATTGGTCTGAACATCTTGAAAAATATGGTGAACCAATGTCACTCGATGGCTTTACAGATAAAATGTCTGGCATGAACCTTCGAAACAGCATATTTATTGATTGTACTGCAAGCAATGATATCCCGAAAATGTACGAGAAAATACTTTCGAGCAGTATTTCGGTCGTTACACCAAATAAAGTGGCTTGCTCATCAGACTTTGATACTTATCTAGGTTTAAAGAAAACGGCTACAAAATATCGAGCTCGATTTTTGTTTGAAACCAATGTTGGCGCTGGACTTCCAGTTGTTTCTACTGTAAGTGATTTACTTAAAAGTGGAGATCAAATTCATAAAATCCAAGCAGTACTTTCTGGTACTCTTAACTTCCTCTTTAATACTTATAATGCCACTCAAAAGTTCAGCGATGTTGTTAAAGAAGCTAAAGCTGCAGGATATACCGAACCAGATCCTAAACTTGATTTAAGTGGTATAGATGTGATGAGGAAAATCCTAATCTTAGCTCGTGAAAGTGGGTATAAAATTGAACTTGATGAAATCACTAACGTTCCTTTTGTACCTGAAGAATGCATGAATACGGACTCTCTTGAGGCTTTTTATGATAAATTAGATGAACATGATGAAGTATTTCAAGAACTTTATAAAAAGGCTGAATCGGAAGGAAAACGTATTAAGTATGTTGCCACTTTCGAAAATGGTGAGGCAAAAACAGGACTTGAAACGTTTGGAAGTGAACACCCATTCTATGAGCTTCATGGAAAGGATAATATCGTACTCTTCCAAACGATGCGATATCCCGAACAGCCTTTAGTAGTAAAAGGTGCTGGTGCTGGTGCAGAAGTAACAGCATCAGGAATTTTTGCCGATGTAATGAGAATCACTTCAGCTTAAGTTTATGGATCAAATTAAAGTATTTGCCCCTGCTACTGTTGCTAATGTTGCCTGTGGATTTGATGTAATGGGTTTTGCCCTCGATTCAATCGGGGATGAAATCACTCTAACAAAATCAGATTCGTTTGGACTTAAAATCACTGAGATTATTGGTTGTGAAGGTCTACCAACTGAGCCTGAAAAAAATGTTGCTACTGTTGCTGCACAAGCTTTATTAAACGCATTAGATGAACATCCTGATTTCGGATTTGAATTTATGTTATCCAAGAATGTAATGGCTGGAAGTGGCTTAGGTTCAAGTGCTTCTAGTTCTGCTGCTGCGGTATTCGCAATGAACGAAATCCTTGGAAAACCATTCACTAAATCGGAATTAGTTTACTTTGCAATGCAAGGTGAATTTGCGGCTTCAGGAAATGCTCATGCTGATAATGTAGCCCCAAGTTTACTCGGAGGATTTACACTCGTTCGTAGCTATTATCCTCTTGATGTAATCAAACTTGATTACCCAGAAAAGTTATATGTATCAATAGTTCATCCACAAATTGAAGTAAAAACATCAGATTCTAAACGGATTCTACGTCGAGAAATCTTACTTAAAGATGCTATAACACAATGGGGAAATGTTGGTGGGTTAGTTTCTGGCTTAGCTAAAGGAGATTATGATCTTATTGGAAGGTCATTAATGGATGTAATTGCTGAACCAGTACGATCAATGTTAATTCCTTTATTTAACGAAGTAAAACAATCAGCTATTGATAATGGAGCATTAGGATGTAGTATTTCAGGTTCTGGACCTTCTATTTTTGCTCTTTCTAAAGATAAAAACACTGCCGATACCATCGGTAAAGAATTTAAAAAGATCTATGAGTCGAACGATATCGAAGCAAATGTATATGTTTCTAAAATTAATCCTATTGGTGCTGAGGTAATAGAATGAAATATTTTAGCACTAAAAACGAAGTATCACCTGTTTCATTCCAAGAAGCTATCTTTAAAGGCTTGCCAGCAGACAATGGGTTATTTATGCCTGAGCAAATTCCGGTACTTCCCTCCTCTTTTTTTGATGGAATTTCGAACCTAACATTACCCGAAATTGGATTTGAAGTCATTCGCCCTTTTGTTGATGGAGAAATACCTGATTCGGATTTAAAAAAGATTATCGAAGATACATTGAGTTTCGATATACCTCTTGTTAAAATTAAAGATGGAGTTTATTCACTTGAGTTGTTTCACGGTCCTACCCTTGCTTTTAAGGATGTTGGAGCTCGATTCTTAGCGAGATCACTGAGTTACTTCACTAAGCAAAAAGAGCAGAAACTAACGGTACTTGTGGCTACTTCAGGCGATACAGGAAGTGCGGTTGCTAATGGCTTTTATAATGTTCCAAACATTGAAGTAATCATACTTTACCCTTCAGGAAAAGTAAGTACTTTTCAAGAACAACAGATGACAACTCTTGGAGGAAACATTACAGCCTTAGAAGTTGATGGAACCTTCGATGATTGTCAAAAACTGGTTAAAGAAGCTTTTCTAGATGAAGAACTCCGTACCTCAAAAAATCTTACTTCAGCTAACTCAATAAATATGGCAAGGTTGTTACCACAAAGCGTGTATTATTTTCATGCATGGGCTCAACTTACATCAGATGAAAAAAAGAACGCTGTCTTTTCAATCCCAAGTGGTAATTATGGCAATCTTTCTGCTGGCTTAATAGCCCAGCGAATGGGACTACCCGTAAAGCACTTTTTAGCATGCTCTAACGCCAATGATACTGTTCCTCACTATTTATGGAATGGAGAATTTGAACCTAAGCCAAGCATCGAAACCATTTCAAATGCAATGGATGTAGGTAATCCAAGTAATTTTGTTCGAATGCTTCATTTGTTCGGAGGAAATCATTCGAACATGACCGACAAAATCACTGGTTATGCTTATACCGATGAAAGTACTAGAAGTACCATACAGAAAACTTTTGCTCTAACAGGTTATACATTAGATCCTCATGGAGCTGTTGGTTATATGGGCTTGGCTGATTATCAGAATTCTCATAAAGTAACCGGTATTGTTTTGGAAACCGCACATCCTGTTAAGTTTAATCAAACTGTAGAGGAAGAAATTGGGATTAAAGTGCCTCTTCCATCACACGTAGAATCTACAAACTTGGAGAAGAAAAGTATTTCATTTTCTAAAGATTTTGGCGATTTTAAAAACTTTTTAAAAGATACGTATTAGTAAAAGTTATGATTAAATCGTGGGTACAAAATATAAAGTCTCCTTGGACCGTCACGGTAATTTCTATACTTATTTCAGAGATAGTATTTATAATAATAGGCTTAATTTTTTTGGGAGATATTCCACTTTTAGGTGTACTTCTTTCATTTATAATACCTGCCTCTTCAGCTTACCCTATATCCTCAATATTGCTCCAGAATCAAGCTAAAATTGAGGCACAAAAAAATGAGTTAGAACATCTTGATAAGATTAATAAAAAGCTTTTTACAACCATTTCTCATGATATTAAAAGCCCATTAGCAAATATCTCCCCTTTAGTTGAATTGATTGGTTCTAAATCTATTTCTGAAGAAGAAGCAAAGCTTTTTATAAAGGATTTAGGCTCTTCAGTAAACCTAATCTTAGAATTTCTGGATGATATTTTAAAATGGAGTTTATATCAAATAAATAAAAAGCCTCTTGAACCAGAGATATTTGATACAGAAGAGGTCCTTAGCCAAAGCTTGAGCCTTTACAAACATATATTTTCTCAAAAAAAGCTAACTTTAAAACAGGGAAATCTAAGTAGTCCTATTCTAGTTGATAAAGGGAGTTATTCTTTCGCCATTCGTAATATCCTTCAAAATGCTATTAAGTATACGGGGAGTGGTGGAACGATTGAGATTCATGTTGAAGAGAAGTACGATCACATTATTACAGTTATAAGTGATAATGGAATTGGGATGAAGAAGGAACAGATTGAAAGAATTAAATCTAAGACAAATTACCACTCTACTATGGGAACAGATGAAGAGCATGAAACAGGATTCGGATTGCGAACTGCAATTGAATATCTAGAAAAACAAAATGGTAAATTGGTAATTCACTCAGAAAAAAATTCAGGGACAAAAATTTCGGTTATACTTCCTGTGGCTAATTAATAGCAATAAGATAGTTTATCTTAATGTTCTTCTACTTCAATTAAATTAAGTTTATATGAAATCCTACAATCGGTTACCCCTTCTTTTACTTATCCCCTTTTTTCTTTTTAATTCTCTTAAAGCTCAGGATCCAACTCGATTTGTAAATGAAATTCAAACCATTCAAAACAAAGATTTTCAAATTGATAAAAGTAAAGAAGTTGTTGTTTTTACGGGAAGCTCAAGTGTTAGAATGTGGCGAAATGTTCCAGATGTTTTTCCTACTATAAATGCTCTAAATACTGGATTTGGTGGCTCTGAATTTTCTGATCTTATTCATTATCGTAAAGAACTTATTTTTGATTTAAAACCTGATCGAATTTTTATTTATGAAGGTGATAACGATGTTAGTTCTGGAAAATCCCCTGAAACTATTCTAGCCGATGCAAAGAAACTATTAAGCTTTATACGAGGTGAACTTCCTAGTGTACCAATTTATTTTATTTCACCAAAACCAAGTATCTCCCGATGGGAACTTGAAGATCAATACTTAGAGACTAACCTTTTACTAAAAGAACTGGCAGAATCGAACGAAAATGTTAATTACATAGACGTTTGGTATCCAATGCTCAATGAATCTGGTGAGCCTATTTCAGATATATTTATTGAGGATAACCTTCATATGAATGCTAAAGGTTATAAGATTTGGGAAGATGTAATAAGTAAAGAAGCAAGATTGATTACAAGAAATCAAATTATTAGTTCGTATAACCAATGGAACAAAAAGCAGAATGATTGGGCTAATTTTGAAAGATTTAAAGATGAAAACACTATGATTAAACCTCCTGCATCAAATGAAAACCGAGTAGTTTTTATGGGGAATTCTATTACCCAAGGTTGGGCAGATACCGTCCCTGAATTTTTTGAGGATAACCCATATATAGAACGAGGAATTAGTGGGCAAACTACTCCTCAAATGTTGGTTCGTTTTAGACAAGATGTAATCGATTTACAGCCCAAGGTTGTGGTAATTCTCGCTGGCACAAATGATATTGCAGGAAATACGGGACAGGCAACTAATAAAATGATTCAGGATAATCTTGCAAGTATGGCCGAATTAGCACACTCGAATGGTATTAAAGTAGTTCTTTCCTCTATCCTTCCTGCATATGATTACCCTTGGCGTAAAGGTACACTACCATCACAACGAATTATTGACATTAACAACTGGTTGAAAGAGTACTCTGATATGAACGGTCATGTTTATTTGGATTACTGGACTCCAATGGCTGATGAAAGAAATGGAATGAAAAGTGAGTACACCTATGATGGTGTACATGTTACAAAAGAAGGGTATTTAAAAATGCAAAGCCTTGTAGTACCTGCTATAAATAAAGCTTTATCTAAGTAATATTGAGTATTAATACTAATTCTTGGAATAGAATCCGATATACCATCTATCGTCCATTCTATGATATTATTGCAAGCTATTTCAGACCTTTTAGAAAACGCTCTATTGATTCTCTTGAGATAAAACCAACCGATAAAGTTTTAATTTTGGGAGCTGGGACTGGACTCGATTTAGAATTCTTGAATGGTCATGAGCATATCTATGCCATCGACATCACTCCTTCAATGATTGATAAGCTTGAAAAGGAAGCTCAATTTCTTGGCTTAGAAGTTGAAACTAGAGTTATGGATGGAAGTAACCTTGATTTTGAGGATGAATCCTTTGATGTTGTAATTCTACATTTAATTATAGCTGTTATACCTGATCCAATTAACTGTCTTAAGGAAACAGAACGAGTTCTAAAATCTGGTGGTAAGTTCACTATTATGGATAAGTTTATTAAACCAGGAAGCAAACCAAGCTTTCTTAGAGTACTTCTAAACCCCATTACCAATCTGTTAGCTACTAACATTAATCGTGATATAGATGAACTGATTTCAGAAACCGCATTGGTAAAGGAATCAGATCAAAGTTTGAACTCTATATTTAGGTTAATAAAGGGTTCAAAATAAGCTTAATCGGGTTCTACACTTACAAATCGTGCAATATTCCTAGACATCTCAATTCGAGTTAGAAACGACTGCATAATCCTTAAATAAAGTTCTTTTCCAAGTATTTTATCCTCTATTCCAGCATCAATATTCGGGTTATCATTTACCTCAATAACATATACTTTGCCTTTCACTTCTTTCAAATCTACACCATACAACCCATCTCCCATTAAAGAAGCGGCTTTAGTTGCAGCTTGGATTACTTTCTTAGGCACTTCTGATAATGGTAGTGTCTCGAAATCACCAGATGGATCTTTTTCATCACTTTTCCAATCATAAATCTGCCAATGACCTTTTGCCATATAATATTTACATGCAAAGAGTGGTTGATTATCTAACACTCCAATTCTCCAATCATAATCAGATGGTAGAAAAGCTTGTCCAATCACTAATTCCGACTTTTTAAAAAGTGCATTTAGATTTTCCTTAAGCTCAATCTCATTATTTACTTTAAGAACACCAATTGAAAATGCACTATCTGGTTGCTTTAAAATAATCGGGTATACTATACTTTCTAGAAGCTTCTTTTTTAACTCACCTTTAAAGAAAACATGCGTTTCGGGAGTATTTAAGTTATTTATTCTTAAGCGTTCATTAAGGTAAATCTTATTAGAACATCTTAGAATAGACCAAGGGTCATCAATTACAACCAGTCCTTCTGCATACGCTTTTCGAGCAAATTGATAGGTATAATTATTCACATTCGTTGTTTCCCTAATAAAAAGAGCATCGAACTCAGATAGTCTATTCAAATCATCTTTATGAATGTATTCTGTATAGAAATCCAAATCTTCAGCTATATCATTGAACAACTTCAAAGCCTTTTTATCTGAAGGCGGATGCTCTTCGTTTGGATTTACAAGAATCGCTAAATCGTACTTATACGGCTTCATTCTCTTTCGATGGAATCTCTTAGTTTCGAAGTATTTTTTTGCGAACAGCTGAATATTTTCAAAATCACTAGCATCTACCTTATCCAGACTTTTCGGAATTATCTTTATTATTTCCCATTTGGTTGATTTAGAAAAGTAAACTCGAAATAATGGAGCTTCAAAAAGCTGGTAAATTTTTTGCCCTAAGTTTTTGAAAGAAGCATCAATGGTTTGTCCGAAATAAATATCCAGCTCTAATTTATCTCCACTAATTTTCTGAAGTGATTTTTGAATTATTTCATCGATATCATCGGTAATAGAACGAATAACACTCGTATCTTTCATATCACGAATGGTCGTTACGCTAGGTATAACACGGTGCTCTCTAGCTGATGCTAAAAGCGATACGTAATAACCCAGCGTCTGATATTTATATGAACTGCACAAATTGAATACTCTAAGATTTTTCCTAGAAAAAAAATCTGAATCTGAGGTATAATCCTTTGCTGAAATTACTTTTACATGATTAATATTAAGGTTCCAGCGTTTAGGTTTATCAACTACAATTATATTAGTAACGCGATTTATATCTGATATTTGAGGCAGTTCAAATACCATTCGAAGTGCGTCTCTTCCTTCTTCATAGTAATCTTCGATAAGCTCCGTTGAATGATATCCAGATCTATTATACCACGAAATTAAAGAAGCATTATCCACATCAACTTCTAAAGAAATTCGTTCGAATCCATGTGAAATAGCAAAATTTTCGACGTATTTAAGCAATGAAATACCAACGCCAGTTCCTTGATATTCTGGTAATACAGCAATCGAAAATACTCTAAGAGTCCTTTTATGCATATGCACTGTAAGACTTCCTACTTCTTTCTTCGATTTACCTAAATTAATTTCAGCGAACCAAACTCTTTGAAAAGGACTGTTCAAACTCAACCTTAAAGTTCGGCGAGGGCATTGCTGAAAAGGTTGGAATGTAGATTTCTCAATATTTTCAAGAAGATTAAGGTCATTGAGTGTTGATCTTCTTATAGTAGCATTCATCCAAAAAATAATTAATTAAGTTCCAATAGTACGGCTATTACAAACAAGTTAAATCAATCGAAAAAAGAAAATATTTAATATTAGTTACCTTGATTAAAGTAGATTAAGACTAATATTTTACTTTCCTTGTATGATAACTAACCATTTGTAGTACAATGAAATACTTCTTTTGCATTCTTTTCTTTTTTGGAGTTAATACTATGACAACTGCTCAAAATTTTGACCTAACTTTTAATCATTATGCTATAAATGTTGAAGATCTACAAACAAGCGTAGATTTTTATGAAAATGTGATGGGTTTAACACAAATCACAAATCAAACCCAAAATAATAACATTCGATGGTTTGGGATTGGCGATCACTTAGAACTGCATGTAATCCAGGCAGATACTAAGAATATCAGTTTAATTAAAGGAGTTCATCTTTCCTTTACTCTTTCAAATTTAGATGATTTTGTTAAACACTTAAGTTCTAAGGAAGTTTACTACGAAAGTTGGCAGGGTGAAGCTTTAACAACTAACACTAGACCAGATGGAATAAAACAGATTTATTTACAAGACCCAGATGGTTATTGGATAGAAATTAACGACGCTGCTGCACAATACTAACCAAACCTTAAACATATGAAGAACCTAACCTGTTCAGCATTATACTTAATCGCATTATGCGGGATTATAACCTCATGTGATTCCCCAGAACAACTAATCCGTGAATCTTATGTGAGCGAAATAGCCGGAGAAGAGCGTGATTACTTCGTCTACCTACCAAAGAACTACGAAACCCAACCTAATAAAGAATGGCCAGTACTCATGTTTCTACATGGTAATGGCGAACGAGGAGACGGAAAAGAGGAACTCGACTTTGCAATGGTTCATGGTCCACTTATGGAAGCTTGGGTTCAAAAAAGAGATCTTCCATTTATAATAATAAGTCCACAGCTACATATGTTTGGTCTTGATACGGTTGGAATAGACTATCTTACTAATCGAGACACAAATAACATTCCAAGAAGACTTGAACAAGGAGTGCCAGATAGAGAACCAGATTTTAGAACACAAGATCGAATTGAGGCGGAACCACATATAGAAGAATTCAGTGATAATCTTCCTCTAAGTGAATTTGGTTGGGATAGGGTTCAACATGATTTAATTGGAATGCTAGATCACGTTATTGAAAATTATAACACTGACACAAACAGAGTTTATCTTTCTGGGTTAAGCTACGGTGGATTTGGGACATGGTATATGGGAAGCCATTATCCAGAACGTTTTGCTGCTATCAGTCCTGTTGTTGGCTGGGGACACCCCTCTTTAATGCCTTCTATAGCAAAAGCAAAACTTCCAGTTTGGGTTTTCGCAGGTGGAAGAGATAATACGGTTGAAAAGAAATATTTTTTTGAAGGATTAAATGTGTTGGAGGAACTAGGACATGAAGAAGTATTATTTACTATTCATGAAGATATGAACCATGACACATGGAAGCGTGTATATGCGGGAGAAGATATTTATACGTGGTTACTCTCTCATTCAAAAAAATAGAATTAGGCACATTCTATATGCTTCATTGTTTAATACTATGTTAGTTTCCTGAACAAAATAGTCCTCATCTTTGTTTAAACAAGTGAAATCAAACAAAAAAATATTACTTATGGATACACTAATAGAAGATCAGGAAATATTAAACAGAATTGGGCTAAACCAGAAAAAAAGTGAAGAACTTGCTGACCAACTAAATAATTTATTAGCTAATTATTCAGTCTTCTATCAAAATGTGCGCGGTTATCACTGGAATGTACAAGGAGATCAGTTTTTTGTACTCCATGAACAGTTTGAAGAACTATATGAAGACTTATTTCAAAAGATTGATGAAATAGCAGAACGAGCTTTAACCCTTGGATATCACCCCGATCACAACTTTACAAAGTATTTAACTATCTCAGAAATACCCGAAAGTCATGAAGTTAAAAATGGGGCCAAAGCAGTCGAAGAAATTCTAAGTGCCTTTAAAACTATACTACAAAAACAACGAACACTTTTAAATCTCTCTGAACTGGCAGATGATGAAGGTACAAATGCACTAATGAGTGATTATATATCAGAACAGGAAAAAATGGTTTGGATGTATTCTGCTTTTCTTAAAGAACCAACCATTTGAAAAAATCAGTAATTAATTTCAAATCCCGCTTTACTTCAAAGTGGGATTTTTTAATTTCTGGGTATGTTTAAAGACCTAGACCAGTTTTATGAAACGTAGAATGAACCCAATAAAAGTTGTTTATTGACATTAAGAGATTTCATTCTAGATTTTAATGACCAAATCAGCCAAACCATTAAATACGGTATGACCTGCTTTGTATTTAAAAAAAGACATTTTTGTTACCTAGCAACTGATAAAAAAACGAATAATCCGTACATTTTAATTGTGGAAGGAAGAAACATTGAGCACCCTTTACTAGTACAAGGCGATCGCAAACGAATGAAAGTTCTACCAATTAATCCAATGGAAGATATTCCGATTTCTGCAATCAACGAAATCTTTACAAAAGCTCTCCAATTTTATACAAACTGAAATAGTGCATAAAAGTCTCTACCCTATTTTCTTTATCATTTTCGCTGCTACTATTTGGTTCACTCAAAGTGAAGTTGAACCCGTTGAAATCCCTCTTAAAATTATAGAAAAAGCTCAAATTATTGATGATTCCACAAAAGCTTTTTTGAATGAGTTCGAGCTAAAAGTTGAAGAAGGAATGAAACAACGAGGAATACCTGGCGGTGCAATTGTTATTACGAGAGGAACAGATATTATTTTTCAAAAAGGGTTTGGAGTAAAGGTTAAAAGCACAACCGATTCTGTTGATATACATACCGTTTTTCGACTTGGAAGTGTCTCAAAAGGCTTCGCTTCCATTCTTGCAGGAACAATGGTAGAGGATGAACTTATGCACTGGAATGACCCTGTAGTTTCTTACGTTCCTGAATTTGAATTAAATGATTCTGATCAAACTCAACGAGTTCAAATTAACCATTTGCTATCGCATACATCAGGTCTTCCACGTCATGCTTACACAAATCTTGTTGAAGACGGTCTTTCATTAAATAGAATTATTCCAAGATTTAGTAATGTAGAGTTAATTAGTGAAGAAGGAGTCCAATTAGCCTACCAAAATGCAGCTTATGCAATTATTGAAAAAGTAATAGAATCTAAGGCTGATACTACTTTCGGTGGAGAATTAAAAAATAAGCTATTTGATCCATTGCTGATGAGTAATGCAAGTACTACTCATAAAGAGTTAGTAGAAAATAAGAACAAAGCCATGCCACACCTCTATCATTCTAGAAGAAAGGGCTTACTTCCTACTCCAATCAGTAAGAAATATTATAATGCTATTTCTGCAGGAGGAATTAATGCATCCATATCAGATATGGGCAATTGGTTATTGATGTTGACGGGTAATAATCCCGAAATAATTTCTAATGAAACACTTGATCAAATCTTTGAGCCTATAGCTTCGATTAACAACCGTCGTTTTAGCCGTTATTGGGATGAGGTTAATGAATCTTTTTATGGTTTAGGTTGGCGTATTCTAGATAATTATGGTCAAAAAATTGTCTATCATGGTGGATATGTGAATGGCTATCGAAGTGAAATAGCATTTGATAAAGAGAATAAAATTGGAATCTGTATTTTATTCAATTCCCCTTCTAGCTATGCACTTCAAGTAATTCCTGATTTCTTTAATGAGTTCATGCCATCAAAAGCTACTCAGCAGCGTGAAACATCATTGAGTAAATAATTAAACTTTTAAAACAACTAAGTGACTAAGAATCTCAATATTAAGCGCTACCCTGCTACCGAGAATAAATCGCTACAAGCCTGGAATGCCTCTGATGAGTACATACTTTCCTATGTAAATGATCACCAGCTCTCAGATAAAAGAACAGTGATTTTTAATGATCGATTTGGGTTTTTAGGATGTCACTTGTCTTCATCAAATGCAATTCAAATTATCAACTATAAGAGTGAGCAAAAAGCTTTACAGTTCAATCTTAAGAACAACGAGTTAGTACTTAATGAGGGTTCAATATTATTTCCATTATCCGAGTTACCTAGTGGCATTCAACTTGGAATAATTAAAGTTCCAAAATCTATTGAATTGTTTGAATTCTACCTTTCTAAGCTATCAAAAAGTATTAATAAGGATGGTGTTGTACTTTGCGGTTTTATGACTAAATACTTCAATAAAAGCATGGTTTCTGCTGCAGAAACCTATTTTGAAGAGGTAGAACAAAGCCTAGCTTGGAAAAAATCAAGGATACTTATTCTTAAAAAACCAAAGGATATTGAAGGCAAGAATCCTATTCAGTCCTTTAGCTTCTCGCATTCTTTAACTGGTGATATAGAAATCAATCAATATCCTGGAGTTTTTTCTTCAAAAAGGATTGATCAAGCGACTGAATTTTTTCTAGATCACTTAGGAGTCACTGATAATGTTGATCGAATTTTAGACCTTGCATCAGGAAATGGAATACTTGGCATAACTGCTAAAACTATCAACCCAAAAAGTGAAATTACATTAGTTGATGATTCTTTCTTAGCAGTTGAATCCTCTAGATTGAATCTAAATTCTGAGAATACTCATTTCAAATGGAAAGATACGCTGGAAGATTTTGAAAGTGAGTATTTTGACCTAGTAATTTCCAATCCTCCCTTCCACTTCGAGTTTGAAACCAATATCGAGGTTTCAATTTTTTTATTTAAAGAAGTCTACCGATGTTTAAAAATAGGTGGGAGATTTCGATCGGTGGCAAGTAAACACCTCAATTTTAAAACTCATTTAGATTCGTTGTTTTCTTCTACCAAAATAGTTGCTGAAACCACCAAGTTCGTGGTTTATGAAAGCGTGAAGTAATAGGTTTGTAGTTTACATCCAAAGAGATACTTCAGAAGTATCCTCAGAAGGACTAGTTAGTTTATTCTTTTCTTCGATTAACTTTTAGTTTAGTTCGGCATTCATCCATTTCATTCACATAATTATTTAGCCAACAACCCACTATCTCTCATCCAGTCTTCTAATCTTCTTGACCAGGTTCTAATACCATTCAATTCCGATCGATCTCCCATATTAAAAGCATGATCACCATGTGTATAGATATGTGCTTCAAAAGGCGCGCCTGCTTTACGGTACGCTAAAAGCAATTTTATAATTGGCTCGGAGCAACATTCATCATTATTAGAAACTACTCCAAACGTAGATGGAGCATCTTTAGTAACTAAGTCAGGTATAAATAGTGGCCCAGGATAAACTAGAATTTGAAAGTTCGGTTTCGAGCTTATTCCATCAATTTGATCTCTAATCGTTTGATGTTCGGTTCCATCTCCATATGCAACTAGTGCAGCAGTTTCTCCACCTGCCGAAAATCCTACTATGCCAATACGTTTTGGGTCAAATCCCCATTGTTCTGCATATGCTCTTGCAATACGAACACTACGATGCGCATCTTGCGCATTATGTATTTCCAGATTATATGGAGAATCCTCTTCCCTCGCCAACCGATATTTAATTACAATTGCAGTGACACCAATCGAGTTAAAAAACTTGGCAGCTTTTACCCCTTCAGAGTTGTAAACTAGATTCATATGACCTCCACCTGGAAAAATAACTACAGCCGTTCCATTAGCTATTTCAGGATCGGCTAAAAATACATTGGCTGTTGGATTATGAATATTTCGGACCCACCAATCGGCAGCCTGTTCAGGTTCGTCTTTTCTATCCTCGAAACCAGGAGCACCGTTTTCCCAAAGCGGAACAACAATTGGTTCAGTTTGGGCAAATACATTTGTATTGATTATCGCTAATGTACAAACTGCTAAAAATATTGAGACTAATCTAAACTTCATTTAAGGCTGCAAAATAGTTATTGAGAGGCGCTAAAGTATTGATGGGTAGAGTTATAAACAAACTTGATTTAGCATATTGAAAACTGCACCTAGAAAGAACAAAAACCAACCAATTATCAAATCAATAATCTCAGGTTCATTACCATAAATTTCTTTGTACTCTTTCTACTTAAGATGTAGGGAAGTTAGCTCATTAGAAAGATATTGGGCTCCTTTCCCTGAATTGGATTGAAAACTTTATAAGTATTCCTTTTCTATTTCATCAGGAGTATATGTCATGAATTTAGTTAAGGCTACATAACGTCCCTGCGTTTAAACGACGAAGGTTTTCAATTGAATGGAAAGTAACATAATTAATGAATTAGCTGAAAGTTAAACTTTGCGGAGCCACTACCCGAAGCCTGTACTGAACTTGATTCAGTCTCAGCCTTATAATGCTTATATAAGATTCATATTAGATCACTTTCGCGCTGCTCGTGAATGGAAACACTTGCAAGGATCCCGATACTTCGGCAGACAAAGCAATCCTTGGTGTATGGGAGGGGTAACTTCTTCGCCAGCTGGTGGATCGTGAAGGGGTACATTTTCAACTCGCTCCGATGCTCTGTGTAGGAGTGCATCCCTTGAGTTTATATTTTTTTACTTTATCAAAAGCATTTTATTGGTTTTGGTAAATGTTCCTGCTTTAATCGAATAGAAATACACACCACTTGGTAAATTATCAGCACTAAATTCCACAGTATAACTTCCTGATTGTTTTCGCTCATTTACTAAATTAGCTACTGGTTGACCTATTATGTTAAAGATATTCAATTGAACATCTGATGCTTTAGGAATAGAGTAACTTATTAATGTACTTGGATTAAATGGATTCGGATAATTTTGATTCAGTTTAAAGTCTGAAGGTAGATTCGAACTGATTTCTGTATTGGTTGTTAACACTTGTACAGATTCAGACACTAAAACCCCAATTTTATTTAGGTCAGCATCAACCAACACCATTCGAACAGAGTCTACATCTTCGGAAATACTGAATGGTTCGTTATATTCGAACATATTTAATGGAGTCACTTTTACAGTATCAGTACTTTCTATTATAGTCCCAGTATTATCTAAGTATTCAAGTCTGGCAAAGGCATTATGAAACACGCCAAAAGAACCTGAAAGCCTTTCAAGATCAGGAGAATATCCGAAGTGCGTTACAGCTCCCACTGCATTCACAGACAAAATGGGATCACTATTAATTTTAGCTGCCCACCAGTTTTCTGTAAACGTATATGTCCCTCCGTTTGGCGGAAGTGAAATAATGGGACTTAAGACTTCTACTTCCAGATAAAGCGGATCAGCATTTATCCAGACCTCTACTCTAGCTCCTTCATCCGGATAGTTACCCGATTCATCAATATCAAAAGTTTTAGCGTAGATATATCCCTCTTGCTCATCTACATACGCAATCCATCCAAGGTGAGAGTCGGCAAAAATCTTTTTCGATTCTGGTAGAAATTGAACCCCAAAAATTCCATCCGCTACTTCCCCTAACCAAGCGCTTGATGCTGCACTTACACGAACTCCATCAGAACCATATCTACTTTCTGGATTGATAGGGAAATACACCTTAAAATTCTCGAAATCAGTCTTACCGGGATGATTGGTAATATGTTGAGTGACATCCCAAATACTCCACTCTTGTACATCGTCAGCTACATTTATGATGGTTTGATCTACTTTTACTCGACTACTATTTTTATAAATCGTAGTATTTCTTTTAAACTGAAGATTCGGGGTTCTCCATTGTTCTACAGGACTTATTACTTCCAAACTTACCGAATCATGAGTTATATACGTAGCTTCGTGTTCATAACTTCCAAAATCCAATATTGGAGGTGGAGGCCAATTCCATTCGCTTTGCGGAGCTGGCCAGTTTTTGAATCCACCAAAGTTAGGCCAACTTGAACCAGAACTTGGTGTAGGAGTATTTCCAATTTCGTCTGGATTTACAAACATAGAGGAGTGATTGCCTAAGTCAAACTGCATAATCTTTGCACCAATTTCAGGAACTGTGGAAACTGTTATTAATCCATTTTTCATTACCCAAGAATCCCACCCCCATTCATTATGATTCTCGATTAATTCTAAAGTGGTTCCTTCTTGTCCCAGACTTTTAAACGGATTAATTACAGAATTAATAACAATTATAAAGAGTACAAAAAAGGTAAATCGCATTTTTAAGATCAATAATAGAGTTAATGAATTATCAGAAAGTTAATAAAATAAGGTTCTATAAACTTTATAACCTTCTCTCTTCTTATTACGTACCTTTGCCTCACTGTTAACATAAATTTTTTGCTATGAGCATACTTAGACTAATCATTGCCATTTTTATTCCACCACTAGCCGTTTTTTTAACCGTTGGAATTCGTGGAGCTTTCTGGATAAACCTTTTACTTACATTTCTTGGATATCTTCCTGGTATAATTCATGCTGTTTGGGTAATCGCAAAACACGATAAATGAAGTTTAACACTTTAGGAAAATCACAAATTCAAGTATCTGAGATTAGCTTTGGGTGTATGTCGCTGGAGAACAACCATTCTTTAAATGAATCCCTTCTTCGTAAAGCTTTTGATTCTGGATTTAATTTCTTTGACACTGCTGATTTATACGATAAGGGTTGGAATGAAGAATCAGTAGGTAAAGCGTTAAAACCAATTCGAGATCAAGTGATTATTGCCACCAAGGTTGGAAATCAATGGCGAGAAGATGGCTCTGGATGGGATTGGAACCCAAGTAAGGAATATATTCTAAAAGCTGTAGATGAAAGTCTTCGTCGACTCCAAACCGATTATATCGACTTATACCAACTTCACGGTGGTACTATTGATGATCCGATAGATGACGCCATTGAAGCTTTTGAACTCCTTAAACAACAAGGGAAAATTCGGGAATATGGAATCTCCTCCATCCGACCCAATGTAATTCGGGAATGGATTGAAAGATCAAATATAGTTTCTGTAATGATGCAATACAGTTTATTAGATCGCCGACCTGAAGAAAAATGCTTAGATATACTTCATGAAAATGATATTTCTGTACTAACACGTGGAAGCCTTGCAAAAGGAATGCTAATTGATAAACCCATTACAGATTATCTAGGATATTCTGAATATGAAGTCGAGTTAATTCAGCAAAAGATTCAACGTTTAGAAAACCAAATTTCTTCCTCTTTACAGTTTGTACTACAACATAACGTCGTAGCAAGTGTGGTGGTTGGGATTCGAACCGAAGAGCAATTGAGTTCAATTGTTGAATCAATTAGTTGTGATATTTCTACTGAAGCTTTGAAAAAACTTGGAGAAGTACTGGAACTAAACGTGTATGAAGCTCACCGTTAATTGTAAAAAGGTTTTCCAACAATATCCTTCGTCCCTAATTCTCGGGGTCAGAAGGAGTAGATGTAGATTTTTTCCAATTCATTCAGAGCGAAAGCGATGAAACTAATTGGATATTAATTTCTCAAGATCAGTAGGACCAAAGTAATAGTTCTCCACGATTTTTATTAACTACGGTGCTAGCTTTGCATTATCTTTAAAGTTCGTAATGTAGTATCATTAATCGAGTTAATTTAAACGGACAGCAACCAACTACGTGGCGTATACCTATATAAATACTTCAGGACAATTATCAGAATGTATTAATCATCTTTCTACGAAATCAGAAATCGCAATAGATCTTGAATTCGATAAAAACAGATTTAGATATGGATTTAATCTTTGTTTAATGCAGATTTATTCTGGGGATGAATGTTTTTTGATTGATCCATTAAGCGAAGAAATTGACATCAAACTTATATTTCCAGTCCTGGAAAATTCATCCATTCAAAAAATTGCATTCTCATTCGGTGAAGACATTCGCCTTCTTCATCATATCGGATGTAAACCTAAAGGATTGTATGATTTAAGTATTGCCTCTGCCCTACTCAACTACCCACCAACTTCACTTACAAACTTGTTGTTAGATATACTTGGTACTGATGTGGGGAAATCATCACAACAAAGTAACTGGTTTGATAGACCACTAAGCGATGATCAACTAAGTTATGCTGCTAATGATGTACTTCACCTCTTTAAATTGAAAGAAGTACTTGCTAAAGAAGCTTCCGATAAAGGCGTTGAAGATTGGATCAATCAAGAAAATGACTTGTTTGAGTCAGCAAATTATGAGAACGAAGATCATAATGCCTTCATCAAGGAAAAAGACAAAGGTGATTTAACACACTTCGAGTGGTATTTGTTTACAAAATTGATGGAGTTCCGTGAAGAAAAGGCAAGGGAAATGAATAAACCTTCTTACCAAGTTATTGATAAGAAATATTTAGAAGGTGTTGCTCAACGTCCTAAGCAAATTAACGATTGGCAAAAACTAAGATCCACGCATAAAAGACTCAAAAACGGAAATACTCACAATGAAGTGATGGAGCTTTTGGAGAATGCAATTGCAGAAGCTGAGAAGCAGAAACTTTCTAAAACAAAAAAAGCATCTAATTCCTTTACTACTGAAGAATATCAAGAATTTAAACAAGCTCAACGATTGGTTGAAAAGGCGAAGAAAAATTGCTTCAAACCAATCCAAAAAGCAATGGAATCAGATTTAGGTAAAAATACCCAAACATATATACTAAATAATCGCTTAATGAAAGAATTGGTGAGTGGCGATACTTCCAATTATCTCCCCTACAAAAAAAATCTAATTGAAGATTACGCCAAAAAGCTTGATCTACAACTACACAATTACATTAAGGCATAATCGATCAGAATATGAAAGTTTTATTTATCGGCGGAACAGGAAATATTAGTGCCGAAGTAAGCAAGTTAGCAATAGAGCAAGGAATTGACCTTTATCTGTTAAATCGAGGAAACTCGGGCGTTACTATTTCTGGGGCAAAATCCATCACTGCAGATATTTACAATATTGAAGAGACAAAAAAGGCACTAAAAGACCATATTTGGGATGTAGTAGTTAACTGGATTGCATTTATTCCAGAACATGTTCAAAATGATATCGATTTATTTAGAGGGAAAACGAAACAGTATATTTTTATTAGTTCTGCTTCTATTTATCAAAAGCCTCCGACTTCTCATATTATTACCGAATCTACACCAATCGCGAATCCTTATTGGGGATATTCGAGAGATAAAATAGCGTGTGAAGAATTGCTTCAAAAAGTCTATCAAGAAGAAGCTTTCCCAATGACAATTGTTCGTCCCTCTCATACGTATAATACAACAATCCCGCTATCCATAGGTGGTTGGACCGAATACACTGCCATCGATAGAATGAAAAAAGGAAAGAAAGTTATTATTCATGGAGATGGAACTTCACTTTGGACTCTTACCCATGCGAAAGACTTTGCAAAAGGATTTAATGGCTTACTTGGTCATGATCAAACCGTTGGTCATGCAATTCATATTACTTCAGATGAAGTTTTAAATTGGAATCAGATTTATCAAATTGTAGCAGATACGGCTGGTGTAGAACTTAATGCTGTACATATTTCATCAGATTTCATTACAAAAATGGCACCCGGTGAAAAGGATGGTTTATTAGGCGATAAAGCTCATTGTGCTATTTTTGATAACACTAAGATCAAATCTTTTGTACCCGATTTTAAAGCTTTGATTCCATTTAGAGTGGGATTTAAAGATACATTAGATTGGTTTGAAGCCGATAAGAAGCGAATGGTTGTTAATACTGAAACCAATGCTATGATGGATCGGATTATCGAGGCCCATGAAAGACCTTAACTTTCTGGTTTATAGAGTCTTAACTTTACCATTTGTAAACACTTCATAGAGCTTTTCTTTCTCAATAGGCTTGAGTAAAAAACCATCAAAAAACTGAGTAAATTCATCTTCCTGCTCGGCAGTAACATCTGCAGTTAATGCAAAAATCGGGGTTTCTTGGTTTTTATTATTCCCACTTTTAATAGCTTTAGTGGCTTCAAAACCGTCCATTACTGGCATATGAATATCCATTAGGATAAAATCATATTCTTTATCTCTTGCCATTTCCAATACTTCAGCACCATTCACCGCATGGTCGTAATTAATTCCCCACTTACCGAGTAGTTTACCTAGAACAATTGCATTAATACGATTGTCTTCAGCAAGTAAAATAGTTAAATCAACAAATTGCTCGGAATGATCTACTGAAATTTCTTTTGGCTTTTTTGAAGGTTCAAGCTTTAAATCGAAATAAAATTCTGATCCGCTCCCAAAAGTACTTCTAACATGAATTTCACTATCGTAAAGAGCAATAATCTTTTTAACAATTGCTAACCCTAAGCCAGAACCACCTTCTTGTCTTGTTCTTATGCTTTTAGATTGACTAAAGCTATCGAATAGGTGCTTCTGAAATTCTTTCGAAATTCCATGACCAGTGTCTTTCACACAAAAATGAATCACATCTTTATTTTCCACCTTCGAAACCTTTTTTACTAACACAGTTACTATTCCCTTATCAGTAAATTTTATAGCGTTGGTTATCAAATTTCCAAGTATTTGTGAAAGCTTAGTATCATCCAATTTATAAGCTATACTAAGATTTTTATCTACTTTCAAATCAAGTAAAAGTCCTTTTTCAGTAGCTAAGCCTTCGTAAGTATTGCAGATATTTTGAAGGTGTTTTTTTAAATTATAAGATCTGAAATCTAGAGTAACTTTTCCTGAATCGAGTTTAGTAAAATCAAGAATATCATTAATGATATAAAGAAGATTCTTGGCAGAAAAATTTAGAGAATCAAGAAGTTGTTGCTCTTCCACATCTCTACCCTCGCCTAACATAGAGGAAATAGTAATCACAGCATTTAATGGGGTTCTAATTTCATGACTCATAGTTGATAAAAACTCTTGCTTAACTCTAGCCGAATTTTCAGCGAGGTTTTTCTTTTCAACAATTGCTGCTTTTTCAAGGCGCATTTGAGCCTCTTTCTTATCTGATTCCATTTTAGAAATCATCTCATAATTCTCAATTACCTTAAGAGTTTGAGTATTTATATTCGCTTCTTTCTCTTCTAGATAAACCTCTAGATACTTCAATGCTGTATCAGAATCGCCTTCTTTTTTAAAGAGTTCGTATAATAAATAATTACACTTAAGCTTGATTAAAGCAATATTATATTCTAATGCAAAACTCGCAGCTTTACTTAAATATTCTTTCGCTTTTTTATTTTTTTTCCATTGAATGTATAAATTACCAAGTTTATGAAAAGCCATTCCCTGACCAAGTTTTTCTCCTGCATTAACATGGATATCAATAGCATCGAAAAAATCTTTTTCTGCTTTTTCAAACTCACCGGTTCGAGTATAAATCTTACCTCTACCATAAAGAGCAAAAGCTAATCCACGGATATCACCCGTTTGCTTTTTCATTGTTATTGAATACTCAATCAACTTCTTTGCACGCTCTATATTCCCTTGATTGAGATAAATACCAGATAAAGGATTTAAGGCATTTGATTCTAAATTCGAATCGTTTGCCTTTCTAGAGGCTTCAATGCATTCTAAGTAGGTGGAAATACTTCTCTTTTCATCTCCAAAGTACTCGTATATAGTACCTAAGGCTTTTAGAGTTCTGGCTTCTTGATGATAATTATTAAAAGTTCGATAAATTGTAAGGCAATCAATCAAATAAACAAGACCTGCGTGGAGATGATCTGTTTTATAGTAAATACTGGCAATGTTATACTTTGCATCAGCAATACCCAATTCATTACCTAATTCTTCGAAATAGGTAATTGCCTTTTGTGATAGTTTCATTGATTCATCATATTCTGCCTGAATCATGTAAAAAAGAGCTAGCATATTCAGACTCTTACCTATCAATTCCTTCTCATTAAGCTCTTTGCTCTGTTTCAAAGCCTTTCTTACTAAACGAATACTCGTCTTAAGGTTACTCCCCCTTTGGTCGTAAGCTTCTTTTAGTATCTCAAGAATTTCGTTCCTAATGTCAGTCACAGTATCATTTATTTAAACCCAATCTATACCTTTAACGGCAATATAGCTTACTTAAACAAAAAACAGAATTTTTAAAATGAGTATAAATCAAACATATAAACTCTTATAAAAAACACATTGTATAAAGTCTAGTATTTGATTTAGATTATTTCTTCATCTTGTAATTCAAAACTAAACTACTCTTCTGTGAAAAATTCCTTGGTCGCCTCCCTTTCATTACTACTATTCCTTTATTCTTGTACTCCTCCTTCTTCTAAGTATGAACAACTAGGGTTAGAAGAAATTACCATTAACGAGCTTCAAGAAAACTATTCAAACGGTACCTATACCATTTCTGATGTTGTTGAAGCTTATTTACAACGCATTGAAGATATTGATAATAATGGACCTGCGATAAACTCTATCATAGAGGTTAACCCTGATGCAATGGAAATTGCTAAAAAGCTGGATGAAGAACTTGCAGCTGGAAATTCTAGAGGTCCAATGCATGGAATTCCTGTTATTCTTAAAGACAATATTGATACTCACGACAAAATGAGTACTACCGCAGGTGCTAATGCTTTGATTGGCTCTAAACCACTTCAGGATGCATTTATCGTTGAAAAACTAAGAGAAAGTGGCGCCATCATTTTAGCAAAAGCTAACTTAAGTGAATGGGCTAATTTTCATTCCGATTTCTCTTCCAGTGGATGGAGTGCTCATGGTGGGCAAACTAAAAATCCTTACGACATCACTAGAAACCCTTGTGGTTCAAGTGCTGGTTCTGGGGCATCTGCTTCAGCAAATCTAACCGTTATTTCAATAGGCACAGAAACAAATGGCTCTATCACTTGTCCTTCTAGCGCTAATGGGTTAGTTGGTATTAAACCTACCGTTGGGCTTTTAAGTCGATCTGGAATTATCCCAATTTCGTTTACACAAGATACGCCTGGTCCAATGACTAGAACTGTTACTGATGCCGCTATAGCGCTTGGAGCAATGGTTGGAATTGATATTAAAGATTCAAAAACAGTAGCTAGTGAAGGTAATTTTCATATAGATTATACTCAGTTTTTAAAAGAAGGAGCTCTCGAAGGAAAACGAATAGGCGTTTTTAATGGTCCACGTGGTAATCATTTCCGAGTTGATACTTTATTCAATGATAATCTTAGACTATTAGAAGCACAAGGCGCAACATTGGTTGAAATCGATCAAATTGGTGGACAAGGTGCTGGAGGAGATTCATTTCAAGTTCTTTTATATGAATTTAAAGATGGGTTAAATGCCTACTTCGCCTCACTTGGACCTGAAGCAAAAGTTAAAAATATGGACGAGCTTATCGAAAAGACATTTAACGACCCAGTTGAAATGAAATATTTCGATCATAGTCTTTTGGTTACAGCAAATGAAAAGGGTGATTTGGAATCTGAAGAATATAAAACAGCGTTAGCCAACCTTATTCGCAAAACCAGAGACGAAGGAATTGATCTTGTTATGGAAGAAAACAATCTGGATGCTTTCGTATCAATAACTGGAGGACCCGCTTGGAAAACAGATCATACTAATGGTGACAATTTTGGACTTTCATCAAGTTCTCCTGCAGCAAGATCAGGATACCCAAATATTACGCTACCAATGGGTTATATTGATGGTTTACCAGTAGGAATTAACTTTTTCGGTAAAGCTTGGAGTGAGCCTGTGTTAATTGAAATAGCATACTCTTTCGAACAATTAACCAAAGCTCGTAAAGCTCCCGAATTCAAGAACTATGAGTTTTAGTTAGATATAATAAAATCAAAGGATAGTCTATTATGGATCGCACACTCAAACTTGAAGAATTAGCCACTTTTGGCTTTTCAATATTCCTATTCAATCAAACTGAATACGCTTGGTGGATGTATGTAGCTTTGATTTTAGTACCTGATATTGGAATGATCGGATATATTATAAATACTAAGATTGGAGCACTCACCTACAACCTGTTCCACCACAAAGGAATTGCCCTATGTATCTTAATTCTAGGTTATTACTATTCGATGGAATGGCTAGTTCTTACAGGAATCATTCTTTTCGGCCATTCAGCATTAGACAGAATGTTAGGTTATGGATTAAAATACGAGGATAGTTTTAAGCATACACATTTAGGATGGCTGAATGGAGAGGAACCTCAAAACCCTTCATAAACTTATCATCCTTTTAGAAATCAAGTAATTCGTTTTCAGTCAGGGTCATCCATGTAGATGTCAGGAATTCGTTGACAGTTTTCTTTTGGGTCATTCTGAGCGAATGCGAAGAACCTTGGCGGATGAGTGCATCGTTTCCCCTCTCAATTCATTTTTTTGTAAGGAACCTCTCTTTCACAGGTCTAACTATACTATGAAAGAATATTATGTCTATATCGTGACAAACCCAAGTAAAACTACCTTATACACAGGAGTAACCAACCATTTAGAAAGACGATTGATTGAACATTATCACAACAAAGGGAATCAAGATACTTTTGCTGGGAAATATTACTGCTACAACTTATTGTATTATGAACCTTTCCAAACATCTCATGAAGCAATCCAAGCAGAAAAGTATATAAAAGGGAAAAACAGATCTAAAAAGGAAGCTATTATAAAAGAACGCAATCCTTCATTGGCTTTTTTTAAACAGGAAGGTATTGGGTTACTGGCCACCGAAGTGAATCCTTTGCTCTGGCAATCAGATAATTCATAACGAGGGTAGTTTATCTCGCCAAGGTCCTTCGGAGGTATCCTCAGGATGACCCTACTTAGGATGTGGGAAAAGCTAAAACTAATCAGTTCCAAATAAGACGTCGAATTATCTACCTTCTAAAGGAATAACTGGATTTCTTTTCATTGAAAAATTTTACAGGATTGCTACATCAACTCCAGAATAGCATTATATATCCCATCAATCTCATTTTCTGTAACACAGTATGGTGGCATCAAATAAAGTACGTTTCCTAATGGTCGTAGCAGGTATCCTAAATCCAATGCTTGGGTTCTTAATACTTTTGAAATAGGATTTAAATAACCTTCTTCCCATCCTGTTTCGCCACCATCTACAATATCCATTGCCGCTACAGTACCTTTAACTCTTAAATTTGAAATGCGTGGATGAGATTTTAGTCGTTCGAAATTTTTCAAATGGATAGACTCCATATTTTTGAACACTGATTCATTTTCAATCAATAGCTTCCATGAAGCTAAACCAGCGGCACAACCTAATGGATTTCCGGTGTAACTATGTCCGTGCCAAAATGTTTTTATTGGTTCAGATGAGTTAAAACTTTCATATATATTATCACTGCAAATCGTTGCACTCAAAGGCATAAACCCCCCTGTTATGCCTTTACTCAAACAAATAATATCAGGTTCAACCTGAGCTTTTAAACAAGCAAAATAATCACCTGTTCTACCAAAACCAGTCATTACTTCATCAAAAATTAGTAGCACTTCAAATTGTCTATTAGACCAATGAAGTTTTTGAAGGAATTCTTCGGAACACATTCGCATCCCTCCAGCACCTTGAATCAAAGGCTCAATTAAAATACCTGCGTATTTATCAGGATTATTACTTAGTAATTTTTCTAAGTGATCAATAACAGCATCTTCTTTATTCGCACGATGTTCGTCCCCTATCCATGTTTCAGGAAATGGGATCACTTCTACATCAAACATCCAATCCTTGAACACCTCAGTAAACAAAGATCTTTCTCCTACCGACATCGCTCCAAGTGTATCACCGTGGTAAGCACCTTCAAAACAAATAAACGTCTTACGATCTTCACCCAAATTTTTCCAGTGCTGATACGCGATCTTCATAGCCACTTCAACAGATGTAGAGCCATTATCAGAATAAAAAAGACGATTTAAGTTCTTTGGTAATTTTGAAGTGATTACCTCCGCTAATTGCTCTGCTGGGTCATGAGTAAACCCTGCGAAAATTACGTGCTCTAAGGTTTGAGCCTGCTTATAAATGGCTTTCGCGATATCAGGATGAGAATGTCCGTGCATATTCACCCACCAACTCGATATGCAATCCAAAACAGTACGACCATCTTCTAAATTCAAATATGCACCTTTCCCACTTTTTACTTTAAGTGGCTCAGGCGAGCCTTTAATGATTGTAAATGGATGCCAAATGTTTTTATGCATAAGAAAGTTTGAATGGTGAATTAAAGATTCTGAATTAAAATAACGCAGAAATTATAATTCATAATTTATTAAAAACTTTGATTAATGAGTCTTTATCAATTTTTGCCAAATTCTCGACTTCATGAACCGACACATTACTAAAGTGTTCAATCGTTTCTTTATTACTTTGGTGTTTATCTCCATTTAAAACTACTCCAAATACTTCGATATTTCGATTTCTAAGCGCCTGAATAGAAAGCAGCGTGTGATTTAAGGTGCCGAGACTTGAACGAGCTACAAGCAACACAGGAAGCTTTAGCTTCTCAATTAAATCTAACACCGTCTCTTCCCAGTTAATTGGAACAATTAGACCTCCAGCTCCTTCAACAATTAAATGCTTTGTAGAATGTGTTGGAACTTCAAAATCATTTAGTGAAATCGAAACCTCATCAATATCGGCTGCGCCATGTGGACTCATTGGTGTTGTTAATCGATATCGCTCCGGAAGAATTCGATGATCGTCAGCTTCAGAAACTCGCTTTATAAATTCTGTATCTGTTTCTTCATCAAGTCCAGCTTGAATCGGTTTCCAGTAAGTGGCATCTAAAGCGGACATCAACATTGCAGAAACTAGAGTTTTACCAATCCCAGTATCGGTTCCAGTTACAAAGAATTTCTCTGGAAACTCAATCATATCATGTCCTTTTTAACTGCCAGATAAACAACATGCCATTTAGCTTTAATTTGATTATTAGTCTTCTTATCCCAGAAAGAAGTTAAAAGCTTTAATTGTTTTGTGTTCAATGATTTATCTGTTGTAGATATTCCTGCACCGATGTCTTTTAAACTCCTTAAAAAATCCATAGATGAGTTAAAATTCTGAAATAAATCATTCTCATAGTAATCTACTTGAACGGGATTTAAAGAGAGCTTTACAACAACTTCTTCAACATCTGGTAAAGGATTAGCGGTATACGGAATTCCAAGCTCTAAACAGCATTCATACCATTCCATAAAACTATGATTACCAGGAAATGCAGTTAGCAGTATCCCACCCGGATTCAACATTTGAGTAAGTTTTTCCAACCCAATCGCAGTATCCTCAAACCATTGAGCCGCAAAATTTGATACAATTAAGGAATATTGAGGCGTTGGGTTTTCAATCTCATCGACATTAAGAGTTTCAAATTTAGTACGGGCTGAATTCCCCAATCTTTCTTCGGTGAATGAAACCATCTCAGAGCTCGCATCAGTAAGTACAAAGTTTCGAGTTGGAAATTCATTAAGCATTAATTCCGATAAAAACCCTGTTCCACAACCAACTTCTAAAATTGGTCCCGGAGGAATAATGTCTTTCCATGGTCGAATTGAGGCATTAAGTCCTTCTGCTACTTTCTTCTGAACCTCTGCCTTCTCGTGGTAATTTTGGACAGATTTCGAGAATGATTCTGTTATTTTCTCTGAATATTTTAAAGGCTGTTCTGTGCTTTTCATTTCACTTTAAAAATAGGAAAAGCTTCACTTAGAATCTTAATACATTCTTCTGGATTTGTAGCTGGTAATGCGTGGACTCCATGTTCAATTTTCTGATATTTTTCGGCACCTAAAAAGGCTAATAGCTCCTTTCCTCTGTTTCTTGATACAATTCTATCTTTTTCGGAATCAATAATCAGCCAATCACACTTGGTTTCTTTTGTAAGCTTTAACTTAGTTTTGTGTAACCCATTGAGGTCTTTTAATAGTAAAGAACGATTTAACCAATGTAAGTTTGGCTCAAGGGTTTCAAATTTTGAAAAACAGTTTTTGTAAAAAGCTTTCAGAACTAGTGCAGGTTCCTTTTTAAATTCTTTGACCATCCCTTTTAAAATCTTTTTTGATCTGGATTTAGCAGGATTCTCTAAAGGATGAAATGTGTTAAACCCATTAAATATGATAATTAAATCTGCTTGTTCTTTTTTTTCAGCGGGACACCAATGCAGCCCAAAAGAGTGTAAAAAAAGTATCTTATTCTTTGATTCATTATCAAATTCAGGAATGAATTCACCTCCGAAATATCCGCGATCTGCTGGTTTCAAGAGAATATGATCGGGTAGCTCTGATTTAATTGGATTCCAAAACTTCGTATCAAATCCCCATCCATGATAAGCATGTACTTCTACTTCTTTTTCCATGAAGATAACGTAGTTAGTAAATGGTTTATATCAGATTGAGAATGATTTGTATTTATTGTAATTCGGATTCTTGAGGCATTATTCTCTACTGTTGGAGGTCGAATTGCAGAAGCCCAAATACCATGCTCTTCCAAATATTGTGATAAATCCATCGTCTTCTCTTCACTTCCAATTATAATTGGAATAATTTGAGATGCTGAATCGCCAATTTTAAATTCTAGTTTTTCAACTTCAGATTTTAAAAAAGTGATGTTTTTATAAAGTAATTTTCGATCTTCTTCCATTTTTGGTATTAAATCAAGAGAAGCATCTATTGCTCCTAAAACTGCTGGTGGAAGTGACGTAGTATATATAAAGCCTGGACAGAAGTTTACAAGATAATTCTTCATTTCAAGGCTGCAACCTACAAAAGCACCGAATGAGCCAAATGCTTTCCCAAAAGTACCAATACTAACATCTATTCCGCTTTTACCGAAATTTAGGCCTAACCCTTTCTCCCCTAAAACACCAAGAGCATGTGCATCATCCGAATAAAATAAAGCATCGTATTTTTGAGCAAGATCAATCAATGCCGATACATCACTCTGATCACCGTCCATGCTAAATATTGTCTCTGAAACTATCCAAACTCGATTATAAGATGTAGAAGATGCTTCTACTAACAGAGACTCTAAGTGATCCAAATCGTTATGATTGAACCTTTTGAAGGTAGCACGACTTAATAAAGCTCCTTGAATTAAACTGTTATGACACTTTTTATCAGCTAATATCAATGAATTGCGATCTGCGAGTGTAGAGAGAATAGTTGTATTTGCTTGAAAGCCTGTGTTAAATAACAAAACAGCTTCAACACCAAAAGTTAGGGCAAGTTTTTCTTCGAGTTGTTGGTGTATAGAAAATGAGCCAGAAACCAATCGAGAGGCACCAGATCCTGCTCCGTATGTATTTGTGAAGTCAGTAGAGCGTTTAATTACTTCAAGATTAGATGAAAGCCCCAGATAATCATTTGTACAAAAATTAATGTACTCTTTACCATCAATTTTCACGTTTGAAGTGCCATATATTGGTTCTACAAAGCGTAGAGACCGAAATTGATGATCTACTCTTCTTAGCTCGAGAGCCTTTGATATAAAGTCAGTTTTAGAAATCCTTTTACTCACTCGATAATATTGGTCCACCTGGTGTCCATGTCGAATCACTCTCAAAAGTCCTTCCCATCGCTCTAAATTGTCGCACAAAGGGAAGCTTCTTTCTAACTCCCGGTGCAAATTGAGAGTATTCAATCATAAATAATCGACTAGTCATAGGATCAAAATATGTGAAATTTACAAATGGGCCACCCATAGCAGCATTAATCATTTGCCAAGTTCCAAGAGTTTCATAACCAAGTAACCGACCTTTTTCGAAGGTTTTAGTTTCTACAGCCCGGCGATATTCTGTGGCTACATAATTATTATCTCTACTTCCTCTAATAAATTGTTGCATTAATGAGTCACGAGTGGTGTTAATCCAATCATTATCTAAAAAGCTTATGTCTTTAACATCTTCTTTCCACCAAATCCACATCCAACGGGTATTATTTGGAAGATCTCTTCGATAAGTTATAAAATTGGTGGTATCTACACTTTTGATATAATCGTGTTGAATGCGAACCATAAAGCCGTGTTCGTCCCATAAAGAATCCGAATATTGAACTTGTTCCTTCTTTTCATAAACGAAATAAGTCCAACGCTTTATTTCTTTTTCTAAGGCACTGCTTAACAATGCTTGCTCAGAATTTCTTATTTTTTTAGCCAACGCTGAATCTGATGCAGAACTTAGAATCAAAGCATATTGATCACGATACCATTGATCTTCGAGTGGAAATGCAAAGCTCTCACCTTCGCGTACTCGTTGTTCTACTCCATCATCTAGAAAAGCCCTAACTTGTCGACCAACATTGTCATCAGCATCTATTGAAGAAGCAAATATGATATTTTTAGTCCCTCTAATTCTATCCAGTTGATTTCTCGAACGAATTGGCATAAAAGTTAAATCATAATATTCTTCGGGATTAGGTAGCGTAAACACCCCTTTTCCGAAAGTTTCTCGAATAGCATTTGCTGTTTCACTTTCCCATTGAGTAGAATCCATTACTACTACAAATTCTCTAGTATTACCTTTAGCAAACTCTCTATAATCTCCATCGCAAGCTACTGTTAATGCAATTACTGTTAACAATAGAGTATTAATTAATTTGATAGACCTCATTCGAATAGATTTATTTTCCAAATTTTAGTGAATGTACAAAAGAAAAAACGTCCTTTTTCCAATTTTCGTTGGGGTATGATTTTCTTATGGTATCAATTAAAGCACTTCCAACTATAAATCCATCGGCATTTGATGCGATTGCTTGGGCATCTTCAAATGATTTAATCCCAAATCCCACCAAAACTGGATTCTTAGTAACGTTAACTCGTACGCGATTAATAAATTTTGAAACTGAATCAGAAACTATATTTCCATCTCTAGCTCCCGTTACACCTGTTACGGATACACAGTAAACGAATCCACCTGACTTCTCATCAGCGAGTTGCATGCGTTCATCCGAGGTATTCGGTGCCACTAGATAAATAATTGGTAAATTATTCTCTGCCGCTTCTTTTTCAATCAACCCACTTTCTTCAACTGGTATATCTGGAAGAATTAACCCATCTACTCCTACTGAAGCTGCTTTTGCACAAAAGTTAGAAACTCCGTATCGCAAAACTGGATTCATATATCCCATTAATATGATTGGTATCTCAGATGATTTTCTAATCTCAGCAACCATATCCAGAATTTTATCAATGCTGATTCCATTAGAAATAGAAACGTCATTCGAATATTGAATGGTAGGTCCATCTGCAAGTGGGTCACTAAAAGGCATCCCTAATTCAATTAAATCGGCTCCACTTTTTTCGAATCCGAGTACTAGATCTACAGTAGACTCTATATCTGGATATCCAGCAGTTATAAAAAGGTTCAAAAGCTTATCTGATCCTTTATCTTCAAATTTTTTAGTAATTCTGTTCATTTAAGATTCAATCAATTATCTAAGGGTTAAAAATCTTTCGCATAATATTATATCTCCGTTGGGGCGGATAGCTACCTGCCCTTACTGTCATTCTCTAGCTACTACCTACTGCCAAAGGATGACTTTCAATAATTCAATTCTATGTCTCCCTTCGAGAGGAGATAAAAAAGTTGAACATGTTCTTCAACTTTTCTGAGGGGTGTTTGTGAAGCCGAGTCATCACTAACACCCTCCGTCTCGATTTGCTATCGCAAATCAATCCACCTCCCTCAAGGGAGGATTTTACTTTCTTTGATTAAAATAATTTTCCATTCAGTTTAACATTGCTATATCATCAAGAATCCAGGCGGAATAAAGCTGGTTTGCAACAACCTGACAATTTTCGATTGCAACAACTCCTTGTGCACCACTCTTTTCGTCACCTTGAATATACCACCAAAATGAATCTCCTTTTTTTAGCTGATCTTTAAATCTTTGATTAGAAAAATCCTCAATTTCGTTTCTGTTTAATGGCCCTTCAAAATCCCCTTTAAATTCATTTTTTGAATGATGATCCATTAATATCTCAAGATTCATTGTTATTTTTTCACATTCAGATATTCTTTCTGCTTGAAAACAAGATGTGAAAAATTTATTGCATTCACTTGCTAAAGGGTTATTTGTATTCTTTGACAGGGTTGCACAATTCAAAAAAAAAATAACAAGAGTTAGAGAATAAAAACTTTTCACCTTACAAATTCTCCGAAATAGTACCCATGTCCTTATCACCACGTCCTGACAAGTTTATGATAATGATTTCATCTTCTGAGGTATTCGGCATCATATGCTCTAACCATGCAATAGCATGAGCGGTTTCTAACGCTGGTATAATTCCCTCTTTCTTAGATAACAATTTTACTGCTTCCATAGCTTCATCATCCGTTACAGAGTTATACTCTACACGCTTCGAATCATACAGGAAAGAATGCTCAGGACCAATTCCAGGATAATCTAAACCGGCGCTTATCGAATGAGCTAGCTCAATCTGACCATTTTTATCATGAAGTAAATAACTTAAAGAACCATGTAAAATTCCGGGAGTCCCTTTTGTGATGGTTGCTGCAGTTTTACCAGAATCTACTCCATATCCTGCAGCCTCAATGCCAATGATTTTAACATCATCATTTATAAAAGGATAAAAGAGCCCCATTGCATTTGACCCTCCACCAACACAAGCAAGTAAATAATCAGGCAATCGACCTTCTTTTTCTAAAATCTGTTTTCTAGCCTCATCACCAATAACTCGATGAAAATTCCGAACCATCATTGGATATGGATGTGGGCCAACTACCGAACCAATGATATAAAAAGTGTTTTCTGGATTTGTTACCCAATCACGAATAGCCTCATTTGTAGCATCTTTTAGCGTTTTTGAGCCACTTTCAACACATCGAACCTCAGCTCCCATTAATTGCATTCGATCTACATTTAGCTTCTGTCGAACCATGTCCTCAGCGCCCATATACACTATGCATTCCAATCCAAACTTAGCACAGGCTGTAGCTGTTGCAACTCCATGTTGACCAGCGCCCGTTTCTGCAATTATACGTGTTTTGCCCATTCGTTGTGCTAATAGAATCTGACCGATAGCATTATTAATTTTGTGAGCTCCAGTATGACAAAGATCCTCTCTCTTCAAGTAAATTTTTGCCTTACCATAATGAGCAGTTAACTTATCGGCAAATGTTAGCTTCGTTGGGCGACCTACATATTCATCCAATAATGAATGATATTGTTCAAGAAACTCAGGATCTTCTTTCGCTTTTAAATACTCAACTTCTAAGGCTTGAACTACGGGAATGAGAATTTCAGGAACAAACTTCCCTCCATAATTACCGAAATAGCCTTTAGCGTTAGGTTGGTCATATGTTGTTTTAACTTCTGTATCTACCATAATTGTCTCTGAAGAGTTGAAACCCTTCGCTTGGTTAATTTTTTTTGTCAAATCGTATCCCGAGAATTCGGTGTGAGACATCTTAAGAATCGCTTAAGGAATTAAATTCTTTAGATTTCTCCTTTGGTCGAAATGACAAATATTAAATACTTTAAATTTTTACTAAATCCATTACTGCTTCAATTTTTTCGAAATCCTTAATACCTGGTTTTTCTTCTACTCCACTAGAAATATCAATTACATAAGAATTAACTGTTTCAATAGCTTCTTTCAGATTTTCAGGATTCAATCCCCCCGAAAGGAAAAAAGGAACGTCTCCAGTAATCTCTTTAAGGATATTCCAATCAAACGTTTTTCCTGTTCCACCCCATTGATTATCAATTTTGGAATCAAAAAGAAGGAATTTGGCTACTTCTGAATACAATAATACCTTCGCTTTAAGTTCCTCAATATTAAAATCAGGGGTAATATGAATTACTTTAATAATCGGTTTTTCAATTAACTGGCAATATTCAAGTGATTCATTCCCATGAAGTTGAACCAAATCCAACCCAGATTCTTTGGCAATTCGGTTAACTTCATCAAGTGGTTGATTTACAAAAACTCCAACTTTTTCGGGACCTTCAATCCAATTTATAATCGCACCAGCTTCGGCTGGATCAATAAAACGAGGACTTTTATCATAAAATATAAATCCTAAATAGTCTACCATAGCTCCGGCCGCGTAACGAGCATCAGCAAGATTTGTAATACCACAGATTTTAACTTTTGGTTGATTATCCATCTTGTAAACTCCGTTCAAAAGCTTCTTCACCCTGTTCAAGTAATTCGGACACGGCTTTACCGGGATCCGCTTGTCTCATGAAATGCTCTCCAATCAAGGCAGAATGTATATTTTCTTGTTTTAATAGCGCTATGTCTTCCCCAGTTGAGATGCCGCTTTCTGAAACTAGAACCGTTTCTTCAGGTGCTTGCTTCAGGATAGAAATCCCACGATGTACATCAACTTTGAATTCTTTTAAATCACGATTATTCACCCCTAATATCTCTAGTTCTGAGAAATCAACCCGATCAAAATCCTCTTGATCATAACATTCTACAAGTGCAGATAGTCCAAATTCTTTAGAAGCAGCAATGAGTTCATGAAGTTGATTCCCATCTGTAATTGCTACAATAATCAAAACCGCATCTGCTCCATAAGCTCTAGCTTCTTTAATTTGAAAAGGATCTATGATAAAATCTTTACGAAGTAACGGAAGTTGAACTTTTTTAGAAATAGCTGATAAATATTCTAAATCACCTTTAAAAAAAGGTTTATCAGTCAGAACAGAAATTGCAGAAGCTCCTCCTTCTTGATATCTAAGAGCAATATCAACAGGACTGAAGTCTTTTCGAATAATACCTTTTGATGGTGATGCTTTTTTTACTTCCGCAATAATTGAAACAGAATCGCTTAATAGAGCATTTTTAAAATTAATTCGTTCTTTTTCAAATCCTTCTAATGAACCGAGATCATTGAAAGACATTTTTTTCTTCCTTTTTATTAGGTCTAAGCTTGTTTGTTCAACGATACGCTCAAGTACATTTGCCATTTCAAACCCCAACACTATTTGTCGTTTCCACAAAATGATCAAATATTTTTCTAGCTTTTCCTGAAGCTAAACTGTCGACTGCAAGTTCTTTAGCTTCCATCAATGTTTCTACTTTTCCAGACGCCTGAATAGCAAAAGTAGCATTCAATAAAGCAATTTCTTTTTGAGCTTCTGTTGCTTTATTATCTAAAATATTATTAAATATTTTGGCATTGATATCAGGTGTTCCCCCACGTAAGCTATCCATATCAACCCGTTGGAATTCAAGGGATTCAGGAGTAAAAGAAATCGAATCTGAGATCAAACTATCTTTAATTTCAAAGATTTCAGCATCAGCAGTAGTACTTACTTCGTCCAGTCCATCATGAGAATTAAAAGTGTAGCCATATTCAGTATCTAGGTTTGCTAAAATATGCGCCATTTTCTCGGCTACGTTACTATTAAATGCTCCGACTACATATCGTTTAACTCCTGCAGGATTACATAACGGTCCTAAAATATTGAAGAATGTCCGAAACCCCAACGCTCTACGTGCAGGCATCACATACTTCATTGCTGGGTGAAACATTGGAGCAAACATAAATGCCATTCCAACTTCATTGAACACTTTTTCCACTTCAGAGGGACCTAATTCTATTTTTGCACCTAATTGAGCTAATACATCAGCGCTACCGCATAAACTTGATGCGCTACGATTTCCATGCTTTATTATTGGCACTCCTGCTCCAGCGGTAACAATTGCAGAAACGGTTGATATGTTGAATGTCCCCGATTTATCTCCACCAGTTCCTACTAAATCAACAGCTCCGGTAACATCAACATTTACTTTAAGTGCTTTCTTTCTCATTACTTTTACAAATGATGTAAGTTCGGTAGTGGTTTCCCCTTTTAATCGCATAGCCGTTAAAAAACCTGCTACTTGTTCTGTATTAAACTCGCCACCCATAATTGCATTCATAGACCATTCTGCTTCTTCAGAAGTTAAATCTTGGGCAAACGAAAGTTTTTCTAGAATCTCTTTTATTTCCATTATTGTCGTAACCAATTTGTGATCATTTTGGGTCCTTCAGTAGTTAAAATACTTTCAGGGTGAAATTGAATTCCTTCGATCGGATATTCTTTATGACGAATTCCCATCACAATATCTCCAGTTCGAGCAGTAACTTCTAATGTATCTGGAATAGAAGCTGGATCAAGAACTAGCGAATGATATCGAGTTGCTGTAAAATTCTCTTCTATATTTTCGAAAATGGACTTACCATCATGCTCAACCTGAGACACCTTACCATGCATTAAGCTAGGAGCGTAAACCACTTCTGCACCAAATACTTCACCTATTGCCTGGTGTCCAAGACAAACTCCTAAAATCGGAATTTCTTTACCTAATTTTCGTATTACTTCTTCAGTAATACCAGCATCATGAGGTCGACCTGGACCAGGTGAAAGTAGAATTTTAGTAGGATTAAGTGCTTTGATTTCTTCTACCGATAATGCATCATTTCTGATCACTTTATATTCATCTGTTTCCACAGCAACAAGATGAACTAAATTATAAGTAAAGGAATCGTAGTTATCGATAATCAGAATCATTTTAGAAATTCCTCACTATTCCAGCAATTTCACGAATTGGTACCATGACTGATTCGGCTCTTTCCCTCGCTTTCTTACCGCCTTCAGTAAGTACATCTTTTACGTAGTCTAAATCCTGCTCAAGTTCTTTTCTTTTTTCTCTAGCTTCTGCAAAATAATCTAGTATTAAATCCATTAGCTCTAATTTAGCATGACCGTAACCATAACCCCCTGCTCGATACTTTTCGGCTATTTCATGTTGTTTCTCTTTGTCGGCGAATAACTTAATTAAAGCAAACACATTGTCCGAATCGGGATCTTTCGGCTCTTCAAGAGCTTTTGAGTCCGTCTCAATACTCATAAGTATTTTCTTGAGTGGCTTTCCTTCCTCAAACATAGGGATAGTATTATTATAGCTCTTGCTCATTTTTTTGCCATCCGTTCCAGGAACAACTGCTACCGATTTTAAGATCAGATCCTCTGGTATTTTCAGAAGTTCACAATCATAAGTATGATTGAACTTACCGGCTAAATCACGAGCAATTTCAATATTCTGTTTTTGATCTTTACCTACAGGAACTATATCTGAGTGATAAATAAGAATATCTGCTGCTTGAAGAATCGGATAAGTAAATAAACCGATATTAGGACTCAATCCGACCGCTGTCTTATCCTTATAAGCCACGCCTTTTTCCATCAAACTTACAGGACACAAAGTGCCAAGTATCCAAGCTAGTTCCGTTACTTGAGGTACATCTGATTGAGCAAAAAAAGTTGATTTAGCTGGATCGAAACCAAGTGCTAGGTAATCCAGAGTAATATTTAGCGTATTCTGTAAAAGTTTTTTACCATCATTTAATGATGTCAATGAATGGTAATTTGCTATAAAATAGAAGGAATCGCCTTGGTCTTGCATTGCTATATGCTGACGAATTGCCCCAAAATAATTTCCAATATGGAGTGTACCCGAAGGTTGTATTCCTGATAGAATGGTTTTCTTTTTTGTCATTTATTTAATGATGTTTGTTCATTAATCATTTCTGACCTCCTCTATCTCTTACTTCAAAAGGAGGAGGACTATGGAAATACTTGTTTCTCATAAAATGAGCTTTCCTCTCTTTATTAAGGAGAGGAATTGAGGGAAAAGTCAAAATTAAAAATGAAGTTGGCATAAATTTCTGCTATTGAATATCTAACGCTATACTAAGTGCCTGAACCAATGCTCCGGCTTTATTTTGAGTTTCTTCAAATTCTTTTTGTGGATCACTATCTGCAACGATTCCTGCACCAGCCTGAATATACACCTTATTACCAGTTACAACCATGGTTCTAATGGCAATGCAAGTATCCATATTCCCAGAAAAATCGAAATAACCTACTGCTCCAGCATAAGTACCACGTTTAGTAGGTTCAAGTTCATCAATAATTTCCATCGCTCTAATTTTAGGCGCTCCGCTAACTGTACCGGCTGGGAAACATTGCATCAACGCATCAACAGAAGTCTGCTCGTCTTGTAATTGACCTACTACATCACTTACAATGTGCATTACGTGTGAATAGCGCTCAATTACTTGGTTCCGTTCCATTTTAACAGTTCCAGCTTTACATACTCTAGATAAGTCATTTCTTCCCAAATCAACCAACATGATATGCTCTGATACTTCTTTAGGATCTGCTTTTAGATCTTCTTCTAGTTCAAGATCTTCTTCATGGGTTTTACCTCGTGGACGAGTACCTGCTATCGGTAATACCCTAACTTCCTTATTCTGAACACTCACAAGAACTTCCGGGGATGAACCAACAAGTGTAAAACCATCAAAATCTAAATAAAATAGATAAGGTGAAGGATTTACCATTCGTAATGCTCGATACAACATAAAGGAATCACCTTCCATATCGGCTTCAAAGCGTTGGGATAGAACCACCTGAAAAATATCGCCTTCATAGATGTACTCTTTCCCCTTTTTAACAATAGATTTGAAGTAATCCAATTCCATGTTACTCTTTAAGCTTTCTGGATAAATTTGAAAGTCGCGCCTAGAATATTCGGTGTGCATTGCCGCAGCTTCCATTTCATCTAAAGAATTTTGAGCATTTTCATATGCTTTATCTAAATCGTCTACTTCTTCAGTGAAAATTGTTTTTATCAGCACTACTTGATGCTTTACGTGATCGAAGGCAAAAACCTCATCATAGAAAGCCCAATTTGCTTCTGGCAGATGTAAATCATCTTCTGGCACATTAGGTAGATGCTCTACTAACCTGAAAGTATCATATGCTGAAAAGCCAACAGCTCCTCCTGTCAAACGTGGAAGCTCGGGAAGAAAGGGCTCTGAATAAGCTGTAGTTAATTTTCGAAGCTCATCGAAGTAGGGAACTACTAGCTCAGAACTCTTCCCCTCTTTTTCAAGAGTTGTAGTTTTCCCATCAAATTTGAGTTGCTGATAAGGATTACGACCAATAAAAGAATAACGAGCTATTTGCTCACCACCTTCTACCGACTCCAATAAGAACGGATACTTAGCTCCTTCCCTTATGTTCATAAATAAGGAAACGGGTGTAAGAACATCTGCAAGTAATCTCCTGAATACTGGTACAGCAGTATATTTCTTACTAAGCTCTAAAAATCGTTGTTTTTCCATTTATTTTTAATCAAAAAAAAACCCACTCTTCCGAAGGAACAGTGGGTATGTAAAAATTTCTTGCTATGTCATTCAGTTACGCAACGTACCCACTGCTATATTTAGCTGAAGGCCACCACCAATTATTGATTTGTGCGAATTTGTTTTTCATAACGAAACGAATATAGAAGTGACTATTTCTAAAAGCAACAGATTATTTACAAATCTGAATTTTAATTATTCTGTTTGTTTAAGTCGAATCAATTTTACTATCTTATAGTGTTCTTTAATAAAAAAAACAAAATTTAGCTTATAGCGCATCGTTACTAATACAATTATTCATCTATAAACAGGTCATTTTTTGTTTAGTAAATATTTCCCCTTCTTTCTTGCTATAGGGTTGTTTTCTTTCCTTTCAGGTTGTGATGATTCAATGTCACCAATTAATAAACTTGGAGAAACACCTAATGTTAAAAGCTTAACTGTTTCTCCAGAACGCTTTAACTTTATTGCTTCAGATGGGTTTAAAGACACAACTTTAACGATTACTGTTAGTGCAACTATTGAAAATGTAGATATAGAAACATCTCCAGGATATGTAATTCGTGATAAAAGAAGCTCAGCTTTAATTTCAAACGGGGAGTTAAGTGAAGGAAGTCAGACTGATAATTTTACTGCTGATATAAACTTAGAAACTACCACCACTTCTTTTGAAGAATTCTTGATTGAAGTATACGCCTATAATGGAACCGGTAGTGGGAATTTTTTCCAAAGCTCAATTTCAATTGAAGGGTTTTCAAATAATAGACCTGTAGTTTTAGAAGTTAACAACCCAGATACAGTTGTAAGACCTCAAACTGGAGAACTTAATCCACTTTTTACCGCAAAAGTGGTTGATGGCGATGGTAACGCAACTTTAGATAGAGTTTTAATGAGAATTATTGATCTAGAAGTTGGGGAACCTCCAGAATCCCCGTACCAAATGGCTAATGATGGAGTTTCGTTTGGAGATGTTAGTGCAAGTGATTCTATTTTTACTTTTTCTTTTACTGTCACTCAAACAGAAAATCGTCCTGATAGAGATTTCAATATTGAATATTTCGCTATCGATAAAGGCGGTTTAATAAGTGATACTGTAAAAACCACTTTCAGCATAAGAGGTGAATAATGAAGAAAGTATTTTTTTTAATTCTATTTCTTTTTTCACTTCACGCTCAAGCTCAAGTTGTTGGTTCAAGTGACTCTCCTTTCTTTAGCATTCGTCAAAACGGAATTTCATCCATTGCCGCAAATGGCGATACCGTTTGGGTTAGCCCTTCCCTAACAAGAAATATTGGTAATGGTTTAGATTGGATTCAACCTACTGGACTTGATAGTATTGAAAATGATATCGGACGAGTATTTTCCATATCGGTAAATCACGATACATTATTTACTGGGCTAGGATTTACATCAGAAACTATCTCAGGTGATCAACCTGCAGGATATGGCTACTATATTTCTACGGACGGTGGCGAAAATTGGCGATTTAGTGAATTTCTTTTAGATAACCGTGTTGATTCAGATACAACTTTCATTTATGGTGGCCAAACTTATACTCGTAAACGAATTATTGTCCCAGAGCAATCTCCTCCTTACAACGTAAGTTTTAAAAATGATGTGCTTTTTTCTGCTAATTGGGCGTCTGGTTTATTACGTAGCATTGATTTTGGATTGAGTTGGGAGCGTATTGTCCTACCTCCTTTTGGTGTTAGTTTACTTACACCTGAAAGAGATGATTATGAGTGGATAGATTGTATTAACGTACAAAATGGAATATGCACTGAATCTGAAAATATTTATAACAGTGTTGAAGATGATAACCTTAAAGGATTTGCTGTTTTAGTAGATTCAAAAAATAGAGTTTGGTATGGCAGTGCTGGAGGTATAAATGTCTCAGAAAATGCACTAACTGCGCCAACCGATAGTATAATATGGAGAAATACCATTTCTAGTGGTTCTTCCAATAGCTTACTTGCTCGATGGATTATTGAAATTAAAGAAGATCCTTCAACTGGAAAAATTTGGATGACTAATTGGATTGCTGATACTGGCGATAGATTCGGAATTGTCTCTACAGAAGACGGTGGTCAAACTTTTGAGCAACACTTAATCGGTGAGAAGATTTTAGGGATTGGCTTTAAAAATGGATTTACATTTGCTGCAGGAGAAGATGGACTCTTTATATCCGCTGATGATGGAAATAGTTGGAAGAAATCTCCTCAAATTAAAAGTGTAAATACATTTCTTAAAGAAAGCGCTGAATTTCAGTCTGTAGCAGTTACAAACGATCGGGTTTGGATTGGAACCTCTGACGGTCTGATTTCAACCGATGATTTAGGGGAAACATGGGAAATTACTCGTGTCAATTTCCCTCTCTCAGGGGGTAATCAATACGATCCGAATGCAAAATCGGTGAAAGCTTATGCATACCCTAATCCATTTTCGCCTCAGATACACGAAATAATTCGAATACGATTCGAAGTCAATAATCCAGGTTCTGTAAAAATCAGGATTTTTGATTTTGGCATGAATTTAGTACGTGAACTTGACACATACGATGCATCAATATCAGGAACACATGAAGCTATTTGGGATGGCGTTGATGGAAAAGGAAGAAATGTAGCAAATGGTCCTTATTTCTATGTAATAGAAACACAAAACGAAACCATTAATGGCAAAATCTTATTAATTGAATGATTACTAAATTCACTAAATATTGCCTACTTCTAGTTTTTGTTGCCTCTATTTCCAATGATTTAGTAGTTGCTCAAAATGGTGGTTTTGCTGCTGCTGCAACTAGAATAGGCTATGGTCCTAGAGCACTTTCGATGGGTAACGCATTTACTGCAACTACCTCAGAAGGAATTTATCCATATTATAATCCTGCTCTAGCAGCTGAAAAAACTGGGTTTAATCAATTTGACTTGTCTGTTTCTTCGTTAGAATTTGATAGAGTGTACCAAACAATAGGAACAAATTTCAAACTACCTCCTAGTGCTGGGCTTTCTTTTGGATTAATAAGAACAGGCGTCAAAGATATTGATGAGCGTTCTTTAAGTGGGTATCCATTGGGAAATTTCAACATAGCTGAATATCAGTTTTTCACTACGTTTGGAATTAAATTCAGTAGTAAGTTTAATGCTGGAATCACTTTTAAGTTAAACTATGCTAATTATCATGATGAATTACCTGCCGCTTCTTCTGTTGGAGTGGATTTAGGAATACTCTATAAGATTACAAATCATCTTAATTTTGGATTTACTATTCAGGATATGTTTGCAAACTATACCTGGAATTCATCAGATTTGTATGGGACTATTCAAGCTCGAAATGTTGTTAATACCTTTCCTACACGCTTCAAGTGGGGGCTTTCTTACCAAAGAGAGAGCTTTACCATTGCTTCAGAATTTGAAATTCAATCTTATCTATCAGAGGTTACATCTAGAGAAATTTTTATAGAAGGCACTTCAACCCCTTCTATTATAGAATCTATTGATGATATTTCAACAAACTCTGGGATTCTCAGAATTGGTGGTTCGTGGAAGCTTCATGAGAGGTTTACACTACGTGGCGGTTATAGAATTACTGATACAACTACTCTTAATAGCGGTTCGGTGAGTTCAGGATTCTCAATTCACCTACCATTTGATACATTCGCACCTTCAATAGATTACGCCTTTGTAATAGAGCCTTATAATGTTGCAAACATGCATGTTTTTGCACTACGTTTAAACCTATGAAAAAGAACTTACTTTTTGTAATTACAGTTTTACTTTATTCAATTACTTTTGCTCAAGCCCAACAAAGTGGACTAAAGCTTTTACAGGTAAATCCAACCGCCTCTGAATTAGCACGATCGGAGACTTCACTTGCTACTCCAAACGGAGCTGCATCTATCCATTCGAACCCAGCTCTTTTAGCTTTGAGTAATAGCTCTACTATTGATTTGGGGTATACAAGTTGGATATCTGAATCGAATAATGTTTTTGGTGGAATGAATCTTAGAAATGGAAAAAGAGCGCTCGCATTTTCGTTTTATACATCTGGTGTAACTGGTTTAGAACAAAGAGATATTCCCGGTGAATCTAATGGAGATTTTTCTATTCAGTATTTATCAATTTCTGGCGCTTATGCATACGATTTCAAATATTTCACGGCAGGATTTGCAGGTCACTATCTGAATGAAGAAGTGTATCCTTATCGTGCTACTGGATACGCCGTAAATTTAGGGCTTGCAAGCTCATTAGCTCAAGACCGAATTCGAATTGGAGCTTCATTACTTAATCTAGGGGAAATGGAAAAACTGAATGAAGTAGCTACCGAGCTCCCTTCAAGTTTTAATATTGGGATTGCAGCCGATTTAATTGAATTTGCACATAAGAAAAATCAAAACTTGCCAATATTAATTACCGTAATGGCTGATTTTATAATGCCTACTGAGGGCGCAAGTTCTAGCACCTATACTGACTTTAATCCTGATGAGAATTATTTTAATTTTGGACTTGGGCTTGAGGTCGCCGAAATAGTTCAAGTTAATGCAGGGTATAAAACCGGAGATAATACTAGACCCATATCTTTTGGAGTGGGTTTTATTACCGAAAAGGTAGTTTTCAATTATGCGCTCATTCCTTTTAATACAGGTTTTGATACTGTACATTCAATTGGTATTCAATATCAATTGTAGGGACATTAATTTTATATGGAGGCAAAATCTCTTACCGAGCTTTATTCGCAGGTAAATAAGCACTTTTCTAAAGTATTTGTTGTCCCTCTAATACGCCTCAAGTTTCCAAAAACTGATTATTTATATCTTTTTTATAAAGACATCCTAGCAAGCTCTGGTGAAATTTCTATAAATAGCATCAGTGTTTTTGGTCATTATAAATTTGTTTATGAAGCAATTATCAACAAGGATACTATTCTGCACTATCATTGGTTGGAATTCCAAAATGGAAAAGCATTATTAGGAATGCCTTATAAACTGCTTTGTATTGGTTTATTTAAACTTTTAGGTGGAAACATAGTTTGGACAATACATAATTTAACCCCGCATGATAGGAAATATTTAAAATTCCATAAATTGATACATAAGTGGATGGCAAAAAAAGCTTCCCTACTACATGTTCATTCTAAGACTGCAATACCAATTGTATCAGAATATTTAGAGATTGAACAAGATAAATTCGTGGTGCTAAAACATCCAAAATTCCCAGCTAAAGATTTAGATAAAGAAACAGCTATAAATCAATTCCTTAAGAATTATGGAGATGGGAGAACATACTTAAATAGTCCCATATTTCTTATTTTTGGGGGGATAAGTGAGTATAAAGGGATTCGAGAAATTATTGATATTCTAACGCCTCAAGAAAAAAGTTTTAGCTTAATAATAGCTGGTTATGTAAAAGTTGGACAAGAAGCACTTCATAACTTTATTATCGATAAAACAATTGCTGATAGTCGAGTAATTTATATACCCACTTTCATTCCAGAAAATCACTATCCTTTACTTATGCATAGTTCGAATGTATGTGTATTTAACTACAATGAAATTCTAACTTCTGGTGGCGTTGAAATGGCTCTAGCTTATGGAAAGGAAATAATAGCGCCTAATAAAGGTTGCTTAAAAGATTTATCAAAAGTGAATAATGTTTCACTTTTTGATTCTAAGGATGAATTAATTAACCTCATTGATGACGTGCTAACCAGATATAGCAATGCCTAAATTGACCAATAAAATAGCTCGTATCGCTTTTGGTGATTTTTTTGGAAGAGGTTTAGGGTTTATAACTACAATTTATCTAGCAAGAACACTTGGCACCGAAGCATTTGGTCTTATTGTAATTGCTCTTTCTTTTCTTGGCTATGCTAATTGGCTGGCTGATCTTGGCTTAACCCATATTGCAGGACGAGAAATAGCTAAAGATCCTTTGAAAAGAGTATTTAGAGCTAAAGAGATTTTCTTTCTTAAAATAATCATGAACTTTTCTGTTTTAGGTATTTTCTTACTTTTGGTACCTCTATTCAACATACCTGATGTTCAAAAGAGCTTAATTTTATCTTTTATTTTTGCACTTATTCCTTTCACATTTATTTTAGAATGGTATTACAATGGACGGCAGCATTTCGGTAAAATTGCTTTCTCTAAAGTACTTAACAGCTCTGTATATTTAGTTTTGGTGCTACTTCTCATTAATTCACCGAATGATCTTTTAAAAGTCCCTTATTTATTCATTATAGGAACCTGGAGTTCAGCGATTTTCTTTTCTTATTTTTGTATAAAAGATAAAGCTTTTGAATTACCAACTAGAGGTTGGGCTATTTATATAGATTTACTTAAATCAGCAGTTCGAGTTGGAAGTGGAACCTTTTTCACACAATTACTTCAGCTACTTCCTCCAATTGCTATAGGTTTTTTTCTTTCTGCAAATGATGCTGGAATTTATGGCGCATCAATTCGGATTATTTTTATAGCTATGATGATTGATAGAATCTTTGTAAACCTTCTACTTCCTAATCTAGCCTCTCAATGGATTGAAAATAAAGATGCTGCTAAAAAAAATATCGTTGCTGTTTCAAGAATTCTAATCCTTTTAGCAGGTTCTATTTCACTTTTTATAGCTATTGCTTCTCCTACAATAATTGATCTTGTTTACGGAAGTGATTACCTCGAAAGTGTACCTGTGTTAAGCATACTGTGTGTATTTTTATTCTTTACTTTTTTGAACAGTCTTTTCGCATTTGGACTTATTGCTATAGGAAAAGACCAACAGTTTTTTGAATCTACACTTTTTAGTGGATTATTTTCTACGACATTGATTTTTGTTTCTTCTTCCACTAAAATATTTGAATTTGTAGTTTATGCTGTCTCTTTTTCCGAAATAATATTTATGAGTTTTGCCCTTTACTGGTTCAATAAGTACATAAAATTAAATATAATTGGGTCAATTCTAATCGCTGTAATTCTAAGTGTTATATTATATGTATTAGCTTTACAGATAAACCTACCAGTTATTCTTGAAGCAATTCTTGCTGTACTTATATTCGCTCCATTAATTCTGATTTCTGGTATAGTTAATTCAACTCACTATATTTGGATAAAAGAGAAATTATCAAAATGAAAAATATTTGTATTGGAATTATAGAACTTAATATTGGTTGGGAAATTATACTGGACCAAATTGGAGTCTGGTATGAAGAAGTAGATTTTGATAATGATTTATCTTCTGATTACTCCGTAATTATTGTGAATCAAGCTATTTCTGGTGATCTCGAAGAAAAGCTCCATCAGTTTAACGATAATGGTGGCTCAATTCTTGAACCTTCAACTGGAGATCTTTTTTCTCATGCTCGATTTACAACTAAGAAAAAAGTAAAACGACTCATTAATACTAAGAACATCTCTTTCCTAGATCATATTCCTTTTCTCGATGTATATGGGGAAGCAAGTTTATATAATGGTCAAGATAACTTTGGTGGAATCATTGATTTTGAAAAGCACGAACAAGGAATGGTATGTAATCTTGGCATTGATCCTAGTGAAATGATTCTGGATAACTCATATTCTAGAAAACGGTTTTTCTTTCAAAATGAGATGAATCCTGATGAGCTAGTAAGTAATATTTCTAAAGGTTTTCTTGCCGATTTAATTGTTTGCATACTAAAGGAATTACATTTTCAACAAGGGATTCCGTTTGTATGCAAATGGGTATCACCAAAAGTGCAACCTATCTTCGCTTTCCGAATTGATAGTGATTATGGAGACCAGGAATCAATTAAAGCGCTATATGAAGTTGGAAAAAAGCATGAAATTCCTATGACTTGGTTTTTACATGTCGAAGCTCATGAAGAATGGATTTCACTTTTCCATGAATTTGAAGGTCAAGAAATTGCTTTACATGGCTACGAACATGGAACATCTAATTCATACGAACATATTTTCAATAATATTGAAAAAGGATTACGCCTTTTAAATGACGTAGGATTTGAACCAAAAGGTTTCTGTGTTCCATATGGTATTTGGAATGACGCTCTTGACGATGTATTACAAAAATTTGAGTTTGAATATACTTCTGAATTTACCGTAGGATATGATGCTCTCCCCTTTCCTTTGAGCAATAAAGCGAAAAAAAATGAAAGCCTCCAAATACCTATCCACCCCATTTGTACTGGAAGTCTGAACAGAAAACATGCAAATATTGAACAGATGCAAGAGTATTTTGAAGCGGTTATGAAAAATAAGCTAGCTCGATATGAACCTATTTTATTCTATCATCACCCATTACAAACTGGTCTTGAAATTTGGAATGATATTTTCACTAAAGTAAACAAGCTTGATTTAACAAAGCTCAGCTTTTCAGAGTATTCTGCTTTTTGGAAGTTAAGAAGCTCAACCAATATCGAAGCTTCAATTAACCCAGAAACAAAAGAATTAGTATTTAAAGGGGTTTCTAATGATCTGTTAATTCAGGTTTCTAAAAATCATACATCATTTGAACTAATTCGAGCAAACGAAAATCAAGAAGTTCAAAGTTCAGGTGAAATTACCTATACTGATACTCTCCAACCTACCAAAGATCAGATTGATAAAATGAATTCTAACAAATTTCAGTTATTAAAAATATCTCTCTTAGATAAGAAAAATAGAAAACGTTTATGAAAGTTGGATTCATTGCCCCTTTAGAAATTGCAGCTGTAAATGGAGGTGTTAGAACGCAAGCACTTCAAACAGCCAATGCTTTAAAAAAGTTAGGAGTAGAAATTGAATTTATTTCTCCTTTGCAAGAATCTATTGATGTTGATTTAGTGCACATTTTTGTAGCTGGACCAAGTACACTAGGGATTTTAAAACGCTGTTCTGAATTAGGTATTAAAACTGTTCTATCACCAGTATTCTTTTCAAATCGAACTTCCAGTATAATTTCATCCAGTTTAAAAGTGGAAAAATTACTTTCATGGTTTGGATCTGGAATTCGATCAGATTTTGGTATTAAAGCAGAGGCATGTAGAATTGCAGATATAATTTTACCTAATACTAGTGCTGAGGCTGAACTTATTGCTAAAGGATTTAGTATTAATCTTTCTAAGATTTCGATAATACCAAACGGAGTTGAAACAAGATTTACGAGTGCTACGCCAGATTTATTTATCCAAGAATGCAACCTAAAAGATTTTGTACTGTTTGTAGGACAAGCTGGAGCACCTAGAAAAAACTTAATAAAGTTGTTAGAAGCAGCTCCTCTTATTGGTTCCAAGATTGTTGTAATAGGTTCTTTATATGATGATGAATATGGTAGAGAATGTAAAGCTTTAGCGACTAAAGCTGGAAATGTTTTATTTATTCCAACCTTAGGACATAACGCTGAGTTACTTGCTTCTGCATATGCTGCATGTGACACTTTTGTTCTCCCTTCCCTTTTTGAAACGCCAGGTATTGCAGCATTGGAAGCTGCATTAGCAGGAGCTAAAATTTCTATTACAAATCGTGGCGGAACATCCGATTACTTTAAAGATTTTGCAGAATATCTAGTTCCTGAATCTGTTCAATCGATTGCGGAGGCTATTAATAAATCTCTACTCAAAGAGAAAAACACTGAGTTAAAAGATCATATCTTAGAGAACTTTACTTGGAAAAATGTCGCTATAAATACACTGAAGTGTTACTCTTAGTTTAGCTATAATCCTGAAATGGAGCGTCTTCACCTGTATAATCGTCACTAAAAAAACGAATAGCTCCTGCTACTACCCCTTTACTGATATAGATAAGAATAGCAATGATTAACCCATACTCTTTAAAGAGAATCATTAGCATTAAATAGCTAAGAAAAAGAGCAAAATCCCACTTTTTGTTCTTAATGGATTCTTTATCAAACCTAGGAATTTTATCGAATGGAATAGTGCTAACCATTAGAAATGATACAATAACCACTAATGGTACTAGAACTGTATAAACTCCATTGTTAAAAAAATCGAAAAGATCTAAACTATCTCTGAATGAAAGAAAAAATGCTACTAAAATAATAGCTTGTGATGGAATTGGTAAACCTATAAATACGGATTTTGAAGGCGCTAAACGGGCATTTACATTAAAACGAGCCAAGCGCACTGCGCCACAAAGTGGAGGAATTGCACTAATAATTATACCTAAAAAATTAAACTCATACAGAGCAAAAGTATAGATCAAAAAACCAGGGGCTACACCAAAAGAAACCATATCACTTAAGGAATCTAGTTCAATTCCAAAATCACTATCAGCATTTGCCAAACGAGCCATAAGACCATCGAAAACATCAAATAAACCCGCCGCCATTATTAACCATGCACCCCAAACTAAATTCCCATCCGAAATAGAAATTATTGCTAAAAACCCACAAAATAGATTCATCAACGTGAAGAAACTAGGAACAGCAATACGTCGATTTACAGGAGGTTTAGTTTGTTTTATTTTCTCCCTTCGTTGTCTAAAGCTATTATATTTTTTTTGAACTGGGTATTTCATTCTATTTTATTTCTCCCAGAATGGATTGACCTGCCCAAGTACGGTCTCCTACTTTTACATGTATTTCAACATTAGAGGGAACAATTATATCCATCCTACTTCCAAATTTCATCATACCAAAACGATCTCCTGCCACTAAATCATCGCCTTCTTTAATATGATACACAATACGACGAGCCAAAAACCCGGTTATCTGCTTAAAAAAAATCTTAGTGCCTGAACTATGCATAACTCCAAAATCAGCTCGCTCATTTTCTATTGAAGCATTTTCATCCCAAGCCATCAAATATTTTCCGGGATGATATTTCAAATATTCAAGTTTTCCAGAAATTGGATTTCTATTAACATGCACATTCAAAGGGGATAAAAAGATACTTACCTGAATTGCTTTTGTATTCAAGTAAACATCTTCTTCAATTTCCTTTATAAGTACAACTTTACCATCAGCTGGTGATATTATCAGATTTTCGCCTTCAGGTGTAACTCGATCAGGATCACGGAAAAAATAAATAACGATTCCCCAAAGGATTAAAAAAACCGCAATTATCGGGTATGCAATCAGATCAGGTAAATATGTATATGATGCATAGAATACCCCGGCTAAAATAATTGTAGCCAAAGTCATTGTTGGGTATCCTTCGCGTGCAAACATGTTTAAAAAAGTTTGGTTATATCATTAAATATCACAAAAACCATCAATGTAAGAAGAATAACGAACCCTACATTTTGCGCAATAATTTTAAACTTTTCGGAAGGTTCTTTCCGAACTATACCTTCATAAATTAAAAATACAAGGTGACCTCCGTCAAGTGCGGGTATCGGTAATATATTCATGATGGCAAGCGTGATACTTAGCAATGCAGTAATTTGCCAGAATCCAGTCCATCCTGCTTGATCAGTTGCCTGTCTTGTAATACTCGCTATTGCAATCGGACCTCCAAGATTTTGCCTTACGGAAATATCTCCAGAAAACATCCTTGAAAAACCACCTAATATACCCGCAGTTTGTTCCCATGTTTGTTCCCATCCCTCACTAAAAGAAGCTAAAACACCTAACTTAACATGCTCTCCTCCTACCATATCTAAGGTTGGTCTACCTATACCAACTTGATTAGATTCAGGATCTGGAGCAATTGAAAGAGTAAAAACTGAATCACCTCTCAACACTGTAAAATCCATTTCTTTACCTTCTGAAGATGTAATTATTGTAGTCAATTGTACCCAGTACTTTACCTCAGTGCTATCAATGTCTATTATGATATCACCAGCTTTTAATCCTGCTTTGTCTGCCGGAGTACCTAAAGAAACACTAGAAATTGAACTTGGGAAAGAAAGTACTGGATCTATAAATCCTCTTGTTTGAAGACTATCAAGAAAAGTAGAAGGGATACTTATATCGATTTCTTGACCAGCTCTTATAACTTGGTAAGTGAGGTTTTCTGATGTAATTACGGAAGGCGCTACTAAATCTTCAAAAGCACCTACTCGCTCGCCATTTACACCTATAATTTTATCATCTGTTTTAAATCCTAATTCAGCTAGTAAGCTAGTTTCTGGAATATACATTCCTGTAACTTTATCTACGGGAAGTGTAAGTTTTCCATTAGAAAGAGTCATTCCTGAAAAGATAAAAAAGGCTAGAATCATATTAAAAATAACCCCGGCAGTAATAACAATCATGCGTTGCCAAACAGGTTTACTACGGTATTCCCAAGGTTCTGGTTCTTTATCAAGGAACTCAGTATCCATGCTTTCGTCAACCATACCAGATATTTTTACATATCCACCAAGTGGAGTAGCTCCGATACAATAATCAGTATCTCCTTTTTGGAATCCCCATATTCTAGGAGGAAAGCCTACCGAAAAACGCTCTACTCTCATTCCAAAAAGTTTGGCTGCCAAAAAGTGTCCTAGTTCGTGTATAAATACGAGGATCATTAATGCCCCAACAAAAATTCCAATTGTCTTTAATATGTCAATTATTTCCATGAATTAGTCTATTCTTGAGGCAAACGCTCTCGTTTCTGTATCTATTTCTTTTAATATCTCAACGCTGATTTTTACAGACGATGAGAGTTTATTTAAGCTTTTTTCAACTATTTTTGGGATGTCAATATAACCAATTTCTTCATTCAAAAAGCGCTCTACTGCCACTTCATTTGCAGCGTTCAACACTGCAGGAGCAGTACCTCCAATTTTAATTGATTCAATCGCGAGCTTAATACAAGGAAATCGCTCATAATCAACTGGTTGGAAAGAAAGTTCATGTGATAAAGTCCAATCCATTCTTGGTGTATCCAAAGGTAAACGATTAGGATATGTTAAAGCATATATAATTGGAACTTTCATATCAGGTGGTCCAAGCTGTGCTTTACTTGATCCATCACAAAATGTTACCATAGAATGAATAATACTTTGAGGATGGATAACAGGCTCAATTTTATCTACTGGTATTTCAAATAACCAGTGAGCTTCGATAATCTCTAATCCTTTATTCATCATTGTAGATGAATCAATAGTAATTTTAGCGCCCATATCCCAGTTTGGATGATTCAACGCCTGTGCTTTTGTGACACTCTTCATTTGGTCTATAGTGAATGTTCTGAATGGACCACCACTTGCTGTGATAATGATCTTCTCAATAGATTTTTTTGGCTCGCCAACAAGACATTGTAGCATAGCACTATGCTCAGAATCAATTGGAATTAAATAAGATTTTGAATGTTTTAAAGCATTCATAATTAGTTCACCACCTACAACCAAAGACTCCTTGTTTGCAAGAGCGATCTTTTTACCCGCTTTAATTGACTCCATTGTAGAACTAAAACCTGCAAATCCAACTAAACTATTTACTACTATATCAACATCAGGAATAGATACAAGATTTGTTAACTCTTGATTACCTGATAATAGCTTTGTAGAAGTAGTAACCTGATCTTGTAGATTCTTAAAAAGAATTGTATTACAAATCAATCCATATTTAGGCTTGAACTCATTAATCTGCTCAGCAAGTAAATCTACATTCGTATTCGCAGTAAGTACTGTTATCTCAAATTTATCAGGGTGTTGGCGTACTATTTCAAGTGTTTGAGTTCCTATTGATCCCGTTGATCCTAGAATTGCTAGTCTTTTTTTCGTCAAAATTACTTAATTTGTTGGTTGTAAAGGTAGAAGTTCTGAACACTTATTTCACATTTCATATAAAAGAAATTAAAAACCAAGTTCGTTCACTACTTTAAACATTTGAGCATGAGCAATTACCGTTTCAGTTAATGTTGGAGCATAGCCTCCCGATAGAAGTAATGTAAGTGGAAAATCTTTTTGCGTGATGGTTTCAATTACAATCCGGTCCCTTTCCCTAAGTCCTTTTAAAGAAAGAGAAAGTCTTCCAAAATGATCTGTTTCAAGTGGATCGATGCCTCCTAAATAGAATACTAAATCAGGAGAAAATATTGCCAATATTTGATCTAAAGCATCAATAAGAGTTTTACAATATTCTAAATCTCCAGTCTGATCAGCAAGACCAATATCCAATGTAGAAGGAGGCTTAACAAATGGATAGTTCTTTTCTCCGTGCATCGAAAATGTAAACACATTCGGATCATCTGCAAAAATATGAGCTGTTCCATTACCTTGATGTACATCACAATCGATAACCAAAACCCGATTTATCCATTTTGAGTGCTGTAGTACTTTTATTGCCACTGCTACATCATTGTATACACAAAACCCTTCACCATGATCAGGCATAGCGTGATGTGTTCCTCCTGCTAAATTCCCAGAAATACCATCTTCTAAAGCCATTAAAGCGCCGTTTATTGTGCCTTGCACTGCATGTCGAGATCTTATTGCTAAGCTTTTGCTCCAAGGCAATCCCATTCTTCGAACTTCTTTTTTATCAAGTTTTCCTTCCCAAACAGCCATAGAATACCTCTTTGTATGTGCTGAAACCAAATGCGAAAACTCTACCATTGGTGGTGGAATTATATAATTTGGTTTTATAATTCCATTATTAGTTAGATAAGTATAGAGTCCCTGAAATTTTTTCATCGGAAAAATATGCTCATCGGGGATAGTAGCAAAGTACTCTTGGCAATAACTGACTCTCACTTTAACTTATTCAGTTTAATAATACCTACCATTCTTCCACTATTTTCTTTTTCTCTTCGATATGAGTAAAACAATTCTTTATGATCGATAGTACAACGATCATCCATCTCAATATTTATGGGTTTAATTCCTGCATTCAATAATTGTTCTTTAAGTAGTCCTTTTAAATCTATATGGGGTTTTTCGAAGTGTTCCCTATCAACCAAATGATTAGAAAATTTAACAGCGACTTCTTCTCCAACTTCAAAATTATGTATAGCTAAACAAGGACTTACAAACACATTTATGAATTCTTTATTAGCACCTAGTTCAACCATTTTTTTGATTGTTTTTGGAACAATTTCATCGACTGCACCCCTCCAACCAGCATGGGCAGCTCCTATTACTCTATTTCTTGAATCCCCTAATAGTACAGCTCCACAATCCGCAACTTGAATTCCTAATCCTATTCCAGGAGTATTGCTCACAAATGCATCTGTATCTTTGTAAATACCACCTTCTTTTACAATTTTAATAGTTGTTTTGTGTACTTGATTTGCCAAAGCAAGGTTCTTGATATTAGTACGAATTGCTGTAGCTATTAAGTTCAAGTTACGAAGCAGTATATCTTGCCTTTCCTTAGAATTGAATCCAATATTTAACCCTGGAATAAGCTGATCAACTTCTGAAAACTGAAGATTTTTTAACGTAAACCAAGAAAATATTCTAGCGTTGTTTAGTTTTATTGGTCTTATAAACTCAATATGGGAAGATTTCATCCAATCTCATTTTTATAAGTGCGATGGGGAACTGCTTTCCAGTCCACAACTGGAAGGACTTAGCACCTTGATGAATCAACATGTCTAGTCCTCCAATTGGAGTACCTCCAGATCGCTTAGCTTGTTTTAAAAATTTGGTTTCCCTTGGGTTATAAACTATATCATAGCATAACTTTCCCTCAAGAAGTGCCTCTTCTTTTTCATTAACTGGAGAAGCATCAGTATTTGGTGTCATACCTAAAGGTGTTGCATTTATAATCAAAGAAGTTTCTTCAGCGTAATCTAACCATAAATCATAGCTACAAAGTACTACATCATTAAAGTTAGAATATTTGTTTGGATTTCTAGATACCATTACAACCTCATCGAAACCTAAATCATTCAGAGCGTAAATAATTGCTTTTGTTGCTCCACCTGACCCAAAAACTATAGCTCTATCTAAATAAATCTCCTCGATGTACTCTTCTAGAGGTGCGATAAAGCCATAAGCGTCTGTATTATGACCAATAAGACTACCCTCTTTTTTAAGGATTGTATTGATTGCACCAATTTCAGAAGCTTCTTTTGTAAGCACATCTACAGATTCAATAAAATTCTGTTTATGGGGTATGGTAATATTAGCCCCTAGAAATGATTCCGAATTAAAATGAGCGATAACACCAGTTATTTCACTCATTGAAACAGCAACTGCATGATATGCGGCAGTAATACCATAATATTCGAAAGCAGTATTGTGCATTACCGGCGACACACTATGACTAACTGGATTCCCTATTAATAAATAGTGAGGTTTTTTACTTTCTTCTGATGCTTTGAATTGTGTAAATGTCATTTCCTAAAAATTCTGGACAAAAAAAATGCGCATCATTTGATGCGCATTAACAATAAGTAAATAAATGTTCTAAAGCTTAAGCAGTAACTTCTTCTTCAGAAACTTTTTCTTGCTCTTCTTTAAAAGTGCCACCTTCTGCAAGACTCTTAAATTTTTCAAGGTCTTTTATTAATTGGGCCGGCGACTCTTCAATAAAGGTTCCTAATTCTTCAGTAGGATCGCCGAAAAAAGTTCTATAATCCAAAGAAAATTCAACTCTTGTGCGAGTTCCATTTTCAAGTGGAGTGAAACGAATAGTTCCGGTTTGGTTTAGGTTACCATTGATTGTGATCCAAGCAAAGCGAGTGTTTCTTAAATTGTCAATCAAATTAGTAGTCCAAACAAACTCTTCACTTCCAATTTTTGTCTTATATTCAAAAGTTTGTGAGTTAATTCGTTCTACTGAGTCGATGCGCTCCAAAAACTTAGGGAAGTCAACTGGGTTACTTAATAGCTCGTAAACTTTAGCAAGAGGCATATCAATCTCGATTCTTTCGTGCGCCATAATAGATATCTAGGATGTTATAATCGTTTGAATTTAACTGTGATGAACCAGTTTTCTTGGAAACAGGTAGGATTCATCCATATTGTTTTAATTTACGGATAATATGATTAAGCCTCAATGATCATTACAGATAAAAAGTTTAATTTTTTTATCAATGATAGGAAAACTAATTATGATAATTTATAAGATCATATTAGGTATAGACTTAAGTATCCTTGCATGGATTTCATCTATGCTTTTAGATGCATCAATAACAACAAACCTTGCCTCATTTCTTGCCAGTTCATCAAATCCCGATATAACTTTTTTAAAGAATTCTTCGCCTGCCCGTTCCATTCTATCTTTACTTAAATGAGATCTTCTTGAGTTAGATTCATCCAAGCTAAGCCGTAAGTAAAATGTTAAATCAGGTGATTTATGATGCGAAGCAACTTCATTAATATGCTGTATTTGATCTAAAGGCAAGCTTTCTCTTCCATACCCTTGGTAAGCAGTAGTAGAATCATAAAACCGATCAAGAATCACAATTTCCCCTCTTTCAAGCGCTGGTAATACTTTTTCTGAGATTAATCTAGACCGAGCAGATGAGAATAAAAGAAGCTCAGTAATTGAATCTATTTCTATCTCAGGGTTTAGTAAAAGCGATCTAATTTGTTCAGAAACTTCAGTACCACCAGGTTCTCTATAAACTTTAACTTTCTTACCTGAGCTAATAAGTTTTTCTTTTAGTAAAACAATTTGAGTGGATTTACCACTTCCATCAATCCCTTCGAACGTTATGAGCATTTACACTTGGATGAATTTTAAAAATCGAAATCATCCATAAGTTCGACAGGCTCCTTCGGCATTGCAAGCGATAATCCAAAATAGATTAATAAACTTGCTCCATACCCCATAAAGAAAGCGGCGACAAATATAAATCTTACTACAGTAGAGCTTATACCAAAATATTTAGCCAAGCCACCACAAACACCTGCCCATTTTTTATCGGAACGTGATTTCATAAGTTTCTTTGCATGGCGATAGCCATATGAACCCATTGCAAAATCCTCAAAATTGGTTGAACTCGTACTTGAAGTAAAATCAGAGTCCAAATCGTTTCTTAAACTACTTCTTGTTTTTGTAAACTCTGAACCATGAATATCATCCATGTTTTTTTTCGCCTTAGTAGATGATGATGATTTTCTCTCTCTCCTTTTCTGACGTTTATTTTTACGTTCTTTTCTTCTATCTCCAACAAAAAAACCAAACCCAATTAGAGTAACTAAGGCGCCACCTATTAGTGGAAGCCCCGCAATAGCATCTTGCAAAAAATTATCGACACCTTGACCGAATGAAAGCCCTATCCATTGCAAAATGAATGAAACCGCAATAAAAATCATAGCCATTCCAGCAATAGTAGATAAATTCCAGATACCTTTACCTGTTTCCTTCTCTTCTTCTTTAAGAAAGTCCTGCATTGTGTTTTGAAGTTCAAAGTCATCAAACTCTAATGATGCAGTGCCCGTTTTAGAATAATTTTTTTCTTTAAATCTTTCAGCCATTTTTTTGTTTCCTCCGCAAAATAGCTACGAAGTTATTTTTTATTTGTTACGTGTATTTAACACCTTTTTCTGAAACTATGCCATCTAATTTTATATCAAAATTCTCAATAGGTATTTTTTTTAATATAAACTGTTCCATTACAAGCCCCAAGGTTTTAGCTTTTACTTCACCTAAAAATTGATCGTAATAACCTTTACCATAGCCTAAACGATTTCCATTTAAATCTACTCCTAATAAGGGTACTAAAATAAGATCAATAGCATGAATACTGATTGGTTTAATCCTAACTGGTTCGAGTACCCCCCATTCATTTGTCTTTAACTCATTTAAATTAAATAATTCTGAATGACATAGAGTTCCTTCTTTAATATTCATTACTGGAATTATGACTCTTCTCCCATTAGAAATCATTTCTTCAATTAATGAATGAGTTTCTACTTCTAATTTTTCATTCATTGAGACGAAGCAATGGACAACCTTCGAACTTTTAAACTCGCTACTATTTAAAATATGTTCTTTTATCTCATCACTTTTTTTCTTCCATTCTATTAGTGATAGAGTCTTACGTTTTGAAATCAATGATTTTCTGAGCAAAGCTTTCTGTTCAGAAGTACTCATCATTATAGTGTAATTATATGATGAACAGTAAGATCTAAGTCTTCTTTTTCAAAATCTTTAAGAATATTAGTCCATATTTCATTTCCATATTTATTCATAAAGAAAATAGGAGTAACAGAACGCTCCTGAAGACCATTTGGAAAAAGCTGAGATTTAATTTTAGCAATACGGTTTAGCTGGGTTTGCTCTTGCTGTTTTAAAGATCGGTAAACCTTACCTTTTAACTTGTCGATTTCATTACTAAATCCTGCTACAACTTTACCTGTTGTTCCTTCTAGTGTAGGATCTATTTCTTTGATAAATTCATTCGGATTTTCTGCAATCTCAGTAATCGCATCTTTCCAATTTGAGAATACCCCTTCAATATCTTTAGTATTTGTTTGATCGACGTATGCGGCCACTAAATCTTCTATCCTTTGATTATAACTACACATTTCAAAAGGAAGTTTTTCCATTATACGCTCAATACCGCTTTCAATAAAAGTTATGCTAAGTCTAGGAAAAATAATAGGCATCTCAAGATCAAAAATCGGATATAAATTCTTCATCTGACCATAATAAGATAACTCACCAGGACCAGCTACATATCCAAGTGTAGGTAATAATTTATCTTGAATAACTGGACGCAGAAAAACATTAGGTGAAAAATTCTCTGGATTCTTTTCTATCATAGAAACAAGTTTTTCTTCACTTAAAGTAAGACTCCCTGCTATCCAAGTATCATTATTTTTCTCCAGTTTTAACCTACCTTGAGATGGATCTAAATAGAATAAGTTTGATTCACTAACTACCACCTGTCTATGAAATTCTTTATCCAGCTCTACACTTTTCAAATTTAGTGATTTAAAAATTTCATCTGACTTGGATATCGATTTGGAAAAGGTTTCTGCTAAAAGTCTTTTAATAGGTTCGAAATTACTTCCTACAATTAATAACCCTTCACCAGCAAACCAAGAATTTATTAATTGTGCAAAAGCCTGAACATGACTTTTTCCTTCACTATAATATTCCTCAAGCATTGTAAATAAAGCATCAGTAAAATCAGTTTCTGGTAACCCAGATTTTACATTCTGAGTAAATTCTTTAATTGTAGCTTGAATTTGTTGAACAGATACAGGTTGACCATTACTCTCTTGTTTTAAACCTATAGATCTAAATGCATCATAATCTGGTATTCCAATTGAAGCTATTTCTTCAAAATCATGGTCCTCATCAGCGAGCCAGAAAACAGGAACTACTGGCTTACCTAATTCTTTTTCCCATTTCCGAGCCAATAAGATGGTTGTAATGGTTTTATAAACTGTAAAAAGTGGACCTCCATAAACTCCCAACTGTTGTCCAGTGACAATAACTAAAGAATCTTCTTCCGAAAACTTACTTAATTGTCTTTTTTGATCCTTTGATATTCCTAAGTATCTATGGTATTCATCCAGCCCTTTTATGAATTCTTTTTTATTCTCTGATTTATCTATCGTATCAGCTTTTGTCTTAACTGATTCATTGTTAAAAGGATTTACAGTGTAAAAGTCACTCAATATTGAGAAATCTTCTACATATGTATTAAATAATTTAGAAAATGGTAATTGTTGAAATGAACAGTGGCTTTTGCTCACAGATTAACCCTTCATTTTTTGGATTTGATCGCGGAGTTTAGCCGCTTTCTCATAATTTTCAGTTTCAACGGCAGTGTGTAATTCAATTTCGAGCTTTTCAAGCTTTGAAAGCTCTTCTTCACCTGCTGAACTTTTTTGGTTTATTGATTTCTTAGAACTGCTTTTATTTACATCTGGTTCTGCGGAGATACCGGCTTCTTTAAGGACTTGCTCACTTACATGTATTGGACTACCAAATCGAACAGCTAATGCAATGGCGTCACTTGGTCTGGCATCAATTTCATGAAGTTGATCTCCTCTTTCAAAAATAATGCGCGCATAAAAAGTACCCTCAGCAAGGTCATTTATCAATACTTGCTTTACTTTTGAATCAAAGTTTAAAACCAGATTCTTCATCAAATCGTGTGTCATTGGACGTGGGGGTTTTATATTTTCTAATTCGAGTGCTATTGCTTGAGCTTCAGAAGATCCTATAATTATAGGAAGCCTTCTTGAGCCCTGAGCTTCAGATAATATTAGAGCATAAGCTCCACCACTACTTGGGCTTGTAGAAAGCCCTAAAATTTCCATTAATACTGTACTCAAGTCAGTCCTGAATTTGCTTGAAGAATTAAAGTATGAATGTAGTGAATTTTAATTAAGTCTTAAACTGATTCAACCAACCTTATTGGAATTCAAATTATAAAGTTAACTTCCATATAGCATTAACTGCCTAACCCAAACATGTGATATATAACTTTAATATCAAAAACTACCTTAATTGAAGAAATCAACCACAACAAACATTAGTATCATGAAATCTACAAAAGCCATCCACCTTATAATTATTGGGGTTATATTCACATCATGCATTGGAACTTCAGGACCAGCTGGGCCTGAAGGGCAAGATGGAGAGGACGCAGAACTTTACTCTGAAACCATAACTATCGACTCTGATATCGATTTTGCTATAGATAATGAATATGTTTCGGTTGCCTCTTACGGATGGAATATACTAGATGAAGCTACAGTTGATGAAGGAATAGTACTTGGTT
>CAXBBW010000019.1:0-72933 GCA_963974345.1 uncultured Balneolaceae bacterium
GGCGGAATGGGTGGCGGAATGCCAGGAATGGGAGGCATGGGCGGAATGATGTAATATCATCCCTCATAAACTTCTGAAAAGAATTAAGCCCCGATCATTAAGTTAGTCGGGGCTTTTTTGTTGTATAGAGTCACACCGTTTTTTCTGATAAGTACTCTTTTGGCGAGATTCCGTAACGTTTTTTAAATGCTCGCGAAAAATGCGAAAGATGTTTGTAACCTACAGAATAAGCTGCTTCTGAAATAGTGAGGTTTTCATCTTCAATCAATTTCAAGGCTTCCTCAAGCCGGAGTTTATTTATGAGCTGGTTGATTGTTTCGTCGCTATCTTTTTTCCAATTTCGATAAAGAGTGGCACTACTCATAGCGAGTGCATCGGCAATTAACTCAACATTTAAATCGGGATTACCCAAATGTCTTTTTATTATTTGAATAGTATTTTTTATGAGCGGGCTTTCATTAAGCACTGTTTTTTGTGAAGGAGTATCAATGCGTTGTTCACGTCTCAGGAGCACTTTTAGTTGAGTGAGCAGTAGCTTGTTTTTCACAGGCTTTGTTAGGTAAATATCCGCTCCGATATTCAACCCTTTCTGGATGTCATTCTCACTGTCTTTGGCGGAAAGAAAGATGAATGGAATATGTTTGTATGCATCTATTTTTCGTATTTCTCTCATCATTTCATATCCATTCATTTCAGGCATCATTACATCAGAAACAATAATATCCGGCTTATACTCTTTGAGCGATTCTAACCCCTCCCGACCGTTGGTAGCTACCTCTACACAATAATCTCTTTGAATAAGAGACTGTAAATATGCGCGGAAGTCAGGGTTATCTTCTACCAACAATACTTTTGGAGCATCTACAGAAACTTCAGGTGCTTTTTCCAATTCCTGATTTGTTAAGAGCTCTGTATTATCAGTATGTATTAGCGGTGTCCTTCCAGATGGTTCCGATAAAATAGTATGTTGTTCCGAAATATGATCGGTTCCAGTTCTAAGGCTGATTTTAAATTCAGTACCTGACCCCACTTTTGATTCAACTGAAATCTTTCCATTCATTTTGTCCACCATTCCTTTTACAATCGCAAGCCCAATACCTGTACCACCTGCTTTTGAGATACTGGAATCCCCTTGATAATAGGGATCAAAAATAAAGGGGAGATCGGACGTAGGTATTCCATTTCCTGTATCAGAAATATGAATTTCTACCCGGCTTTCAACTTGCCGCATACGAATACTTATATGCCCACCCTCTGGTGTGAATTTTATCGCATTACCTAGTATGTTTGTACAGATGTGTTCCCAAGCACTAGTATCGACATACAATTTGGAGATACCCTCGGAATAATTTGACGTGAAAGAGATGTTTTTTTGGTGGAAAGAATGATCAAATTGGGAAGTAAAGTGCTTAGTTAATTCGGGAAGATCTACTTCTTCAAAGGTGAGGGATAACTGTCCGGAATTTAGTTTCGAAACATCCAATAGTTGGTTTACTAAATCCTTTAACCGATTTGCACTTCTCATCATCATAGATAAAGGTGCTCGACTTTTGCTTACTTGAACAGAATCGTTTTCGAGCATTTCTTCGAGTGGACTAAGAATTAGCGAAAGTGGGGTTCTTAATTCGTGAGTAAAATTAGTGAAGAATTGTGACTTAGATTCATCAAGTTTTTTAATTAATTGGAGCGCCTCTTCCGTTTTCTCCTTTTCACTAACTAATTCCTTCGTTCGATTTGCAACTAGTTCCTCCAGCTTTTTCTCACGGTATCTCGATTGGAATAAAAGCACCTTATATCCCGAATAAAACAAACCAATTAATACAAAAATAGAAATAAAGATGAACCAATTAGTTTCATAGAAGTAAGGTTGCACGGTTATCAGAATAGAGGATGCAACGTATTCTTCAGAACCATTTTTCCAACCTTTAACCGATAGCGTGTTTAAACCTGAAGGAAGGTTAGTAAATATAGCAACTCGGTCTGAATTGACCTCCTCCCATGTTTCATTAATACCATCGAGCTTATACTTCAGTTTAAGGTTATGCGTTTCCGAAAAAGTTGGCAGCGTGAATTTTACCCGAATATTTCGCACATCTTTGCGAAGTGATATTTGATCTGTATTCAAGATACTTTGCACTGAGTCTTTAAAACTGATGGTTTCAAAGATTGGGGAAAGTGATGGTGAGTTGCTTTTTTTAATATGCCATTCAGGTTGGGTATATATAATCCCAGCTTGGTTTGGAAATAGTAGTTTACCGTCATCGGTTAGTAGGCCGGCTCCTTGTGTTCCACCGTTTCCTTCAATGTTAAGTAAGCCATCTTTATTGGTGAAATCCTCAATTATTAGTTCCTCTGAGTTGTTATCGAGAAACTTATTCAGGTGAGATTCCTTAACCCTCATGATCCCACTATTCGAATTGATCCAAAAGTATCCGAAATCGTCTTCTATAATTTTATGCAAAGAATTATCGATAAGACCATCTTCTATACTAATAGTTTGGATATGTTCAACACTCCTGTCAATAGCGAAAACTACCCTGTTTAATCCTTTATCTTCGCTAACCACCCAAAGAGTATCTTTCGAAGTTTGATAAACATCCCGAATAATATTACTACTTAAACCATCATCAGTATTAATGAATTTAAATTGATTGGTTTCAGTAAGAATGGCTACTCCCTGGCCAAGTGTAGAAATTGCTAAATCTCCATTTCCTAACCCAGTGATACTTGAAATGCCGCCCAGAGTTTGCCCATCCACATCATTGAAAGGTTTAAATTCAGCACCATCATAAAGAAACAAATTCTCATTTGTCCCAAGCCAGAATCTTTCTTTGGAGTCTTTGAAAAGTACATCAATCAAGGCATTATCTTTAATGAATGACTCATCTTTATACCACTGATTATCTTTAAATTTCCAGAGGTTAAAATTACCGGCGTAAATAGTGTCGCTATTATCAACCATAATTGAACGGAAGAAGGGGTAATCAAAATCAGCTTGCTCCGATTTCCAGATAGTAAGCTCGTTACCTGTTATTTTGAAAATATTTCCCTCAAAGCTGGTTATCCAAATTTCATTGTTGAACTCGTCCATTCCGTAAACATTGGATAGTCCGGGATAGAATTCATTACCCAAAGTGATCATTTTTTTTTGGATGATTTGATAAATCCCATCACCATTGGTTGCAACCCAAACTGAACCTTCCCGATCAAGGGTTAGAAAAGAAATTTCCCTATTTGTTTGTAAGACCTCAAGTTCATCAATATAGACTCGATTTTGAAATTGGTAGGTAGTTGTATTCTCTAATTTGGTCCAAGTGTTATCCTCGAAATAACCCACTGACTCTGCCATAAATGGTGTGTTTTTAAACTCACCCAGAACCCGATTAAAAATCAAATATCCAATACTGGTATTTAGTAGTAATTCAGTTGTGCTTAGTTCTTTAGCGTCCCAAATCGTTACTTCTTTTGAATCTGAGATAGAATAAAGGGATTGGTTATTTTGAGAGTCAATAGAAAGGAGCTGATTTGTGTAACCTAACATCCAATAGGTACTGTCCTTGGTTACAATCATATTAAAAACCTGATCCATGGGCATTAAAAGATCATCTGAATTCAAGTGCTTTTTAACATCTTTCTTTTCCAAAGAATACCAGCCATCATCTAGAAGGAAATCAGTTCGTTCACCGATAAGATTGAAACTATTTTGAGGGTCAATACGTGTTTCGGTAGCTGTGAATCTTTTTACAGGGTCATTAGCTCTTTTCTCCAGTAAACCCTCGTTGGTATCAAGTATAATCAGTCCTTTTGGTGTTACATTTGTTTTTAGGACCCTAACATTTTCAAATTCTGGATTCTCCTGAAGTCGGCTTATCTTATCTCCATCCAGGAAATAAAGATTGCCAATAGCATCAACGAAACATAATTCTTTTGATGGACCTTCTGATATCCAAAGAATTCGATTACTAACCATTTCAGGATGTGTACTTGTATTTAAAACTACAAAACGATCCCCATCGAATCGTACGAGTCCGTCATTAGTAGCTATGTAAATAAAGCCATCAGTATGATGAACAATGTAATTTACTGAATTAACAGGTAGCCCGTCTTCAGTAGTGTAGTTTATTACCTGATATTTTTTTGAAATGCTTTCCCAATCAAAAGGTTTTGTGTCTATTTGAAAAGCAAAAATGAAAGAGGGAAAAAGTAAAATTAAGAGCAGTAAGACAGCCCGAATTGCCTGCATAAAACTAATTTGAGAGAATATGATAAATAATTGAGGGAAAAGTATAAGTGAAAATAGACTTTATATAAGTATTCTAGAAGTAGAATAAATTAATAAAAGAATACGTCCTGGTGAGACCGTAAAATGTGAGTGAGAAGTAGTTCTTCTCTTGAACAAGATGGCTTTTTCTAGGGTACAATTAAGCCTATTACATGTCAAATAAAAGACTGAATCAATACGGAATAAAGATCAATAAAACAGAGGTTCCAATTTGTGACTTTTGTCATGTTGAGGAAGGCAAGAAGCATAAATTTAGCCAACCTCCGATAACATTAACAAGGATTGATGTACTTGGTACAAAAAAAAATGCATGCCAGTCTTGTGCTCAAAGATATAAAGAGATATTAATTGAGAAAAAGACTCTAATGGATGTGTATACGAAGTTTAAGCTTGGTGAAATTACTAAACGATTTTAGATACCGATCAAGTTGTCTCCTTCACAGTATTATTCGTTTTTATAAAAGGCATATATGTCTTTTACAAAGGAATAAATGTGGCTCAAATATTATACCTAGGTTTCCTGTTGGTTAATTTTACAATATTAGTGGCCCCTATAGCTCCAGGGCTTTCCAAGCGAACCTGCTGCTGCTCCATTTATGACTGACTTGAGTTACTAGCTGCTGTCGGTGGGGCTTATGCTTTTAAAAAGCTACGGGATAAGAAAAAAGGGGACAAAGAGTTGGAGTGATGTAAAATCATTTCCCTTATATCTAGGAAAGGTTTCAATACCTTCAATTTTGTAGGGGCCTTTTGTTTGGCATAAATATTACTAGGTAGTTAAATAATCAGTCGGGTTTTTACCAAACCGTTGCTGGTATTGCTTGCTAAAGTAACTCGGAGTTGTAAACCCAATTTCGAATGAGAGTTCACTAACTGTTTTTACCGATTGGTGTTCCAGTAGCTGCCGGGCTTTTTGTAATCGAATTTCTTTAACAAACGCGCCAGCTGAAAGTCCCGTTGCTCTTTTTATTTCACGATAGAGAGTACTACGGCTCATGGCAACTTCATTTGCAAGTTCTTCTAAATTAAATGAACTATTTGTTATTCGTTCTTCTACTAGTTGCGCGACTTTTTTTATAAAAACATCATTTACAGGTTCAATGTGTTCTTCCGATAGCCTAATTTGAATTTCTTTCCGGCCAGCCTGAAAACTCAGAAGGTTTTGAACACGGCAAATTAATTCTTCCGGATTGAAAGGTTTCACCAGGTAATCATTTATACCAAGGCGGAATGCCTCAAGCTTGCCTTCAACATCAGACCGCGCAGATAAAAATATGGTTGGAGTTTGATCAAATTTCTTTTGTGCTCTAAGTTCTTTTAAAAAAGTTATGCCGTCCATTTCAGGCATCATAATATCACTAATGATCAGATTTGGAGATTTTACCTTCAACAATTCCAGCGCTGCTTTACCATGCACTGCATGATCTGTTATAAAACCATAGTTATTCAATATAGAACTTATGTACTGAGCCATATCGGCATTATCTTCTACTAAAAGGATAGAGTTTTTTACTGAGTCGGTATTAACTAACAGAGGGGAATCAAGTTCTTTAGTATCTAATGGATGATATTTGTAAGAATCTACATGTACATTTTTGGTAACAGGAAATGTAAGTTTGAACTCTGTACCTTGACCTTCTTTGCTTTCTACAGTAATTGTGCCATTGTGTAGTTCTATATATTCTTTGGTTATTGCGAGACCTACTCCCAAGCCTTCTTTGTATTCTTCTTCTAAATGTGCACTTGTATGATAACGGTCAAATATATGAGGAAGTTTTTCTTTCGAAATTCCTTTTCCAGTATCAGAAATGATAATTTCTACATTAGCATTTATTTCTTGAAGTTGAACGGAGATGGTTCCTCCTTCGGGAGTAAATTTTATTGCGTTTGAAATCAGATTTGTAATGATTTTCTCAAATTTGTCTTCATCAAGCTTTGCAGCAATAGATTGCTTTGAGAGGTCTGTTTTAATTGTGTGCCCTTTACTTTTTATAAGGCTTTCAAAAGCCTGGACTATCATAGTAAGCTTCCCTGAGATATCCATTTCGATACCACGGAATGTCAGTTGATCGGTTTCTAGTCGGTTTAGCTCAATGATTTGTTCAACTAGTTGTTTAAGGCGGTTTGAATTTCTTAAAGAAAGCTGCAGCTGTTCTTTTTCTTGTTCATCCAGACTTTGTTTCTGAAGAAGTTGCTGTAAAGGTCCTGCAATTAGTGTAATCGGTGTGCGAAGCTCATGTGAGATATCCTGAAACAGTCGTGAACGAAACTTCTGCATATGTTCTAATTCTTCACTCTGTATTCTCAGTAATTCATTTTTTTCCTGAAGCTTAAAAGTTCGTTTCGCTACTTTTTGCTCCAATCCTTCGGTATACTCTTTAAGTGTATTGTTTGCTTTTTTCAGGTTTGAAGTCATTGAGTTGAAATGTTCGGTTACAACTCCAAACTCATCCTGATTCCATACTGGTATTTCAATATTCAGATTTCCTTTATTTACTTCATCAACACCTTTTAACAATCTTCTTAGAGGAAGTAAGACACTTCTGCTAAAGAACATCGGGAACATAGTAAGGACTACCGCTGACGAGCCAAAAAGAAACCATACATAGGGTAAAACTTGGCTATGAATTTCCTGACGTGTTACAAATGAAATGTTTTCTCCACTTTGGAACTCATAATCTGGGAGTATAAGGAAGCCCTGTAATCCAATTATGGTAACAAACAGAACAAGTGATATTCCTACAAGCTTTACAATAACTGTTGTATGATTCGTCAGGTAATTAACAGACGAAGCTGTAAGCATACAAAACACGGTCAAGTTCAAAATAAAAAAGGAAACGGTAAATAAGGCATGTCCGATTAGTTCCAAAGCCCTTAAAGCCGGGGTTATGGAAATGATAATAGCGAGAATAGTAATTATGAAGAAGGATTTAAGAGCGAGGGCTTCTGTTTCTTTTTTAGGGCCTTTTTCCAACGTAATCCGGTATTTTCTAAAAAACACAACTGCCGACCAGCATATCAAAAACAACGGGTACGGAAGCAACGCTTGAATTACTGTATAGTCTCCGTAGCCAATTTTAAACATCTGATAAACGGTGTATAGCACAGCGGGAATTGTAAAACAGGTAACTAAAAAAGTAGCTCTGCGATGTTCTTTTGTAAAAAGGTTTTCCTTGAAGTGGTAAGCAAATTGCAGATAGCAATAGGTAAATGCTATACTGCACAGATATTGTAATGGCAAACTAAACAGAGCCCAATCAGTTAGAAAAATTTCTCCAAGGAGGGCAAATATATCGAGAAGGGTATAACCAATTAAATAACCTAAAAACCATTTTACAGGTTTTGTTTTCTTAAAAAAAATAAATATGTATCCGGTTACCACAATGGCTAGTAAGCACTTAGCCAGCATCGGAATGGATTCCGGAGTCAAATACCAATAACTCATCATCAAATTCTCTAATAACAATACATAGTCATATATATTTCAGATCATTTGAAAACTATTATTTTTTTAAAAGAATGACTGTTATAAAAAGATAATATCTGAAATTCTTAGGTATTCGATTCAATATATCGAACGACAAACAATCAACTTTCGAGTAATCAAGAGTAACTTTGATACATTTGTTCATTTTTTTGACACGTTTGTTAAACAACTCAAAATTATGTTTTGGATGAAATATTAACTCATTCAGAATTTAAAAATGAATCGAAATCAGATTGTTTTTATTGGTGCAGGATTTATTAGACACTTTTATATAGTGGCTTTTTTAACTACGGGTTCCTTTCTTCCAATGTTAGCACAGGCACAATTTGCAGGAGGAATAGGTACAGAAGGAGATCCGTATCAAATAAGTACATCTGTACAGCTTGATAGTGCCAGAAATTATCCGTCGTCTTACTTTGTACTCACCGCAAATATAGATATGGATGTGGCACCATATAATACGGGCAGTGGCTGGACTCCTCTTGGGAGCGGATTTGGGACACAATTTTCTGGTTCAATTGATGGAGATGGCCATACCATTTCCAACTTATATATAAACGCAGGTTCCAGTTTCGAAATGAGTCTGATTGGGTATTTGAATGGCGGAACCATTCAGGATCTTTCTTTGGAGGACGTAGACATTATTGGATCTGGCAATACCGGTGCGCTGGTTGGATACAACGATGGTGGTTCAATATTGAGATGCAGTGCAACCGGAACGGTTAGTGGTGGTCAGGATACTGGTGGACTAGTTGGAGTAAATAACAACGGGTATATCTCAGAAAGCTATGCAATTGTGGATGTGAATGGAAACTTTAACCAGAATATAGGTGGGTTAGTTGGGTACCATAACAGTGGTAAAATTGAGAATAGTTATGCGTTGGGGGATGTGACCAATGGTGGTTCGACAGGAGCATTATTTGGGCTTGCTGATGATTCAGTAAAAACAAGTTATGGGGGAGGAAATGTAACAGGTATGTTCGATGTGTTTGGGCTTGGCACTTCATTTGGTTCCTCGGTAGTAAAAAGTTATTACGACCTACTGGGAACAGGTCAGTCTTCCGGGCCGGGAATAGGATTATCCGGACTGGAAATTATTGATGAGGATACCTACACCGACTGGGATTTTTCTACCATTTGGTCTATCTCGGGCGGGCAGTATCCGACATTAATAAATAATCCACGTTCAGAATCATTTAGTCCCAATCTTTTTGCTGGTGGTGAGGGTACCAGCGCCAATCCGTATCAGATTGTGAGTGTTGATCAGTTAAATGTACTTCACGATTCATTAAATAATGATTTCAAACTAACTGCAAATCTTGACTTGAGCATGGCCACTGGAGATGTTTCCGGCGACTATTGGAACAGCGGATCTGGTTGGGAGCCTATTGGAACAACGAGTACCCCTTTTGATGGTAGTTTTGACGGAAATGGATTTAGTATCTCAGGATTGTACATCGAACGTTCCGGAACCGATAATGTCGGTTTATTCGGAGCAATAGATTCAGATGGTGTAATTGAAAATCTGGAATTAACTGATGTTGATATAACTGGCAATGATTATGTCGGAGCAGTGGCTGGACGAAGTGCCGGGCAAATTGAAGATCCGGAATTGTCCAATATTGAAATCAATGGAAATGACTATGTTGGTGGAGTAGCTGGATTAAACACAGGTGTTATTAAAAATGGTCAGGCCACTGTTATAGTGAATGGCAATGATATTATTGGTGGCGTAACAGGTATAAATCAGGATTCCCTCTATAGCATGAATCTGGATGTTACCATAACCGGAGTTACGGATTTGGGTGGGGCCACCGGGAAAAATACGGGTACCATCGAAAAACTGACTGTTACGAGTACAATCACAACCCATCAGGGAGATGAGGGTTCTTTTAGAGTTGCTGGTTTAGTTGGAGAAAATTCGGGTGCTATTTCCAAAAGTTACATAAACACAAAAATTTCTACTTCAGCAACTGATGCGGGAACCTTTGCTGGAATCGCCGGATCAAATGACTCAGGTAGCATTAGTGAAGTTTTCGCATTTGTCGACATTACAGGTAAGACAGGTGTTGCTGGAATGGTAGGGTCACTTACTAATGGCTCAATCGAAAATGTGTATGTGATGGGGGAAATAACGGGAACCTTTGGAACCTCAGGTGTAATAGGAGGAGGTTTTGAAGCAACAGTAACAAAAAGCTATACTACAGTTAATATATTAGATGATACTGAATCTGGTGGGTATTCCAGTTTTTCGAATAATACAGGATCGCAAGTTTACTGGAATCCTACCTTAATGGGAATAGATACCACGACAACGGGATCTGAGCCATTGGTTAAGAGATTAACGAATACACAAATGCTGGATTCAGCCAGTTATGCAGGTTTCGATTTTGATGAAGTATGGGATATTTACCAAGGTTCCAGCTTCCCTTTTTTACGGGCAATTGGAGCTCCGCATATTATTAGTGGAGCCATAATAACTGGCAACAATGGCTGGAGAATGTTAAGTGTTCCATTCGACAGCATCACTTATGCAGACCTGCTTGATGATTGGTGGACCCAGGGGGTGGCAGGAGCAGATACTACAGGAGGCTCTCCTAATATTTATACCTGGAATGAAACGACACAAAGTTTTGAAGCTCTTTCTGATCTTGACACGAATGCCGAAAAAGGAGAAGGCTTTATCGTATATGTGTATTCTGATGAAGATGCAGATGGTATTAGCGAGGGTTTTCCTAAATCTATTGTAAATCAACAGCAAACGGATTCTTCCAATATCACATTGAACCTATCCTATACCGATGACGGAGATGAGTTCACCAATGATGATGGATGGAATATGATAGGCTCTTCTTTTGAATTCCCAATAGATTGGGATGCCGCTTCAGGATGGGGGAAAACGAATCTCGATAATACCATTTATGTATGGAGTGATTCAGCAAACAGCGGTGAAGGCGATTATCTGACTTGGAATGGTTCATCGGGTACACTCGGAAATGGAAATATTACCCCGTGGCAGGGATTCTGGGTGAAAGCAAATGCCACTTCACCTTCTTTAACAATTACGAATGAAACAAAAGGAGAAGGAGCAGTTTTTCTGAAAAAAGCCGCCACACGAAATTTGGAATTAGTTTTTTCTGATGATCAAAGGAAATCAACAGCTATAGTGATGTTTTCATCTCTTTCTGAAGTTGGAAATGATATTTATGATGCATACAAACTCCAATCTTTAAATACGGAATATATTTCGGTGTATTCAGTAGGAGAGAATCAGGAAGGGCTAGAAATAAATGCCTTACCTGTGAACATCACCAAACCAATTGAACTTGATCTGTTTTTAGAATCGACGGTAGAAAACACAGAGTTCAAATTGAATTGGAAACTGAATTCAATACCCGATCATTTGGAAATCGCACTAAAGAATAATAAGACGAATGAAGTGCATTCACTTTCCTCAAATTCTGCACTTAAAATTGATATTGGTCATCAATCAAAGAATATGGTAAAAAAATCGGGGAAACCCACGCCTGAAGTTAAAATGAAGTCAGCGGCTAATGAACCCATATTCACATTAATCATAAAGCCAAAAGGTACTGGGACTGATATTGAAACAGATAAGCAAATTCCAGATCATTTTACTCTTGATCAGAATTACCCGAACCCATTTAATCCATCTACAATGATTAGATATGGGATTCCTGAGTCTGGTAAAGTAACTCTGGAAATATTTGATGTGATGGGAAGAAAAGTAGCGACTCTGATCAATGGTCTTGTACAGCAGGCGGGGTATCATCAGGTAGAATTTAACGCCTCTGGATTAGCTTCAGGAATGTATATCTATCAGCTGAATACAGGAAATACTGTTATCACAAGAAAATTAACGCTTATTAAGTAATACGCTTATGGTAATTCAAAATGAAAAATTAAAATTAGGGGCTTTATATAGTTCAAAATTTTTGAGCCCCATTTTTAATTTTGAATTTTTCATTCTTAATTAATTCCATTATGAAATCAATGTATCTATTCTTTCTGACTATCGTTTTTCTAATCATAGCCACAAATATAGCCCTTGCCCAACCCGGACTTCCAAACGCCCCATCTCAAGCCCCAATTGACGGCGGACTTGGATTACTAGCTGCTGCCGGTGGGGTTTATGCTTTTAAAAAGTTGCGGGATAAGAAAAAAGGGGACAAAGAGTTGGAGTGAGGCGGGATTATTCCTGTAACTCTTGCTCCAATGCTCTGCGAGGAGCATTGGTTTGTGACAAGAAATTAAAGCTTTGATCTTTAAGTTATTCGGGGTTTTATATTGCTTACGATTCAGAAAATTATTTTCGATTCTTTTTTAATGCAAGTGATGGTTCAGGAACATAGTGACCTAAACCACCAGCTCGAGAATCATTAAAAGTAGTTGGAACATCGTCGTTAGCCATACGCTCTGCCCAGGTGATTTCTGCCTTTCGATCGTCTCTTCGATCCATGGTTATACAATCTTGGACAGGACAAACAAGCGAGCAAAGGTTACAGCCTACACAGTTATCATCAATAATATATGGAGTGCGATTTCCGGGATCACCTGAAAGCCCAATAGCTTGATGAGCTCCATCTTCACAAGCTATATAGCAAAGTTCGCAACCAATGCACTTTTCTTCGTCAATGGTGGCAACGACTTTGTGATTTAGATTCAAATCTTTCCATTCTTTCACGTTAGGCAACGCTTTACCCACAAAATCATAGATCGTATCATACCCCTTATCATTCATGAATTGGAGTACACCAGCTTCAATTTCACGAACAATTCCAAAGCCATAATGCATCACCGAAGTACAAACCTGTACCGAAGAAGCTCCTAGTAAAATAAACTCTACAACATCTCTCCAAGTTTCAATTCCTCCAATTCCACTAATAGGTGTGCCTTTGATTTGGAGATGGCTGGCAAGTTCTCGAACCATATTTAAAGCGATTGGTTTTACTGCTGGTCCACAATAACCGCCGTTACTTCCTGCTCCCCCAACATCTGGATAAGGAGCGTAATTGTCTAGGTTTATTCCGACGATGCTTTTAAAGGTGTTTACCAAAGAGATGGCATCTGTACCGCCTTGGACTGAGGCAAGTCCAGGGTCGGTGATGTGAGAAATGTTTGGAGAAAGTTTTGTGATCACAGGAACAGTAGCAACTTCCATTACCCATTCTACAATTGTTTTTAGCACCTCAGGTTCCTGCCCAACTGCAGAACCCATTCCCCGTTCACACATTCCGTGCGGACATCCAAAATTTAATTCCAGCCCATCAGCACCGGCGTTTTCACAATCCTTAATAATCTGATGCCATTCTGCTTTACTTTCAACCATGAGGGAAGCAATTACGGCATGATCTGGAAAGTATTTTTTTACTTCTTCAATCTCTTTAAGATTGTCGGCAAGAGGACGGTCAGAAATCAACTCAATGTTATTAAACCCAACCATTCGGGAGCCTCTGTAATCCGTAGAGCCATATCTGCTGGAAACATTGACAACGGGAACGCCAAGTGTCTTCCAAACAGCGCCACCCCAACCAGCTTCAAAGGCTTTCATTATTTGATACCCTGAATTTGTAGGCGGAGCTGAAGCCAGCCAAAAAGGATTCGGAGCTTTTATTCCTGCAAAATTGATAGATAGATCAGCCATGAGATATAAGAATTAGATTATGAATTTTGCGAATTAAGCCAAGCTTCAATTCCGCGAGCTGCGGCTTTACCATCGTGGGCACCATTTACAACTTCGGCTCCTCCATTTACAGAATCTCCGCCTGCAAAAAAGAATGGGTTTGTGGTTTGAAAGCTTTCTGAATCAACAATAATACGATTGCCCGAATCCAGTTCAAGACCATCAATCAGGTCAAAGAAATGAGCCATTTTCGCTTGGCCTGTAGCTTTGATAACCAAATCACATTCCAGAATAAATTCGCTGCCAGATACATATTCCAGCTTTCCATCTTTTTGTTCGGTTCTGATGAATTCTACACCTTCTACTTTATCTGTTCCAATCATTCTTAGTGGTTGAACATTAAAGAGCCCTTTTGCACCAGCGCTTACAGCAAGATCATATTCAAAAGAATACCCACCCATTTGTTCTTTCGAACGACGATAAGCAAGAATCACCGACTCAGCTCCCATCCTAGCGGTTTCAGAGGCGGCATCCATTGCAGTATTTCCACCACCAAGCACAATCACGCGGTCTGGTACTGTAACTTTGTGTTGTTTCATCCTGAGTTCTTCTACAAACTCAACAGCACCTTCTACATTCTTAAGATCGATTCCTGGAATATCTAACTTCGCGGTTGGACCTAAACCAACGCCTAAAAAGATAGCATCGTAGTTAGACTGTAGCTCTTCTATCTGTTCTTTAGTGGAGATCGTAGAGTTATAATGAATGTTAAAGCCAAGGCTACTTTCCAAATACTCCATTTCTGCAAGCACTTCTTCGTTTGTAATTTTATAAGGAGCAGTTCCATATAAGGTTAATCCCGAAGGTTTCTCTTTGGACTCGAAAAGATCAACTTCATAGCCCATTGTTCTAAGTTCACAAGCACAGGAAATTCCTGCCGGACCTGCACCAATGATGGCTACTTTTCTACCATTCGAAACTCCTTGCTTAAAAAGCGTTTTCCCTGAATTAATTACCGTTTCTGTGGCATAGGTTTGGAGTCGACCAATATCAATTGGTTTAACATCCTGATGATTATAAACACAAGCACCCTCGCAAAGCACTTTAGTTGGGCATACTTTTCCGCAGGCATTCCCAAACCAGTTCTGATCGAAAATGGTTTTTGCTGAACCTTCGGTATTCCCTGAACTGATTTGTTTTATGAATAGAGGAATGTCTATGCCAGTTGGGCAAGCTGTTACACAAGGAGCATCATAACAAAACAGACACCGGGAGCTTTCAAAATAAGCCTCGGTATCATTCATCAAAGGTTTTTTCTGAGCAAAATTTTGATGAAAATCTTCCTCACTCGCAGGTCGTTTATAATCGGCCATAATTGAACACCAGTAGGGTAGTGGTTAAAGTTCGGTTAGTTTTCCATAGGTTTCAGGACGTCGATCTCTGAAAAACTGCCATGTTGATCGAACTTCGTCGATCATATCTAAATCAAACTCAGAAATGAGTAGCTCATCATCAAATTCAGAAGCTTCATCAATAATCTGACCTCTAGGATCGACATGATATGAGGTTCCATAAAAGCGACCGAGATTCCATGGTTTTTCTTCGCCAACACGGTTTATGCAACCCATGAAATACCCGTTTGCTGCGGCATGGGCCGGTTGCTCTAATTTCCACAAATATTGAGATAACCCAGAAACAGTTGCTGAAGGGTTATAAACGATTTCAGCACCGTTTAAACCAAGAACACGAGCTCCGTCTGGGAAATGGCGGTCATAACAAATATAGACTCCCACTTTTGCATATTTGGTTTGAAAAACGGGATATCCAAGGTTTCCTGGTTTAAAAAAGAATTTTTCCCAGAAACCAGTCGTATGTGGGATATGGTTTTTCCGATATTTTCCAAGATAGCTACCATCGGCATCAATAACTGCGGCCGTATTGTAGAACACACCTGCTTGTTCTTTTTCATAGACAGGAACAATCATTACCATTTCGTATTTCTTGGCGTATTCTTGCATTCGCTCAATAGCTGGTCCTGGAACGGTTTCAGCAGAAGCGTACCAATCTTTATCCTGACCAGGACAGAAATAGGGGGTATTGAAAATCTCTTGCATACAAAGAATCTGAACACCTTTTCTACCTGCTTCTTCAATATAAGGGATGTGTTTTTCCTCCATTGCTTTCATAATTTCCTGTATGGAGCCTTCACCTTCTGTCATTGGCAGGCTAACTTGAATTAATCCGGATTTAACTATTCTTGGCATATTCGTTTCCTTTTTTAGTTCTGATTCTCTTTAGAGGATTTTGGTTGTTTTTCCTCGTGCGATAAACTTTCCACTTCCTGGTTTAAGGTGACATTCACCATCTTCTATAGCAATTTCACCTCTTCTTAGTACAGTCTCGGTTTTCCCTGTTACTTCCCAGCCTTCATAACTCGAATAATCTACATTCATGTGGTGTGATCTTACTGATAATGTGTGTTTTGTGTTCGGATTGAAGACTACGATATCAGCGTCAGCACCTACTGAAAGTGAGCCTTTACGAGGATGCATACCAAAGATTTTTGCGGGATTGGTTGCGGTAACTTCTACAAACTTGTTGAGAGAAATTTTTCCCTTGTGTACTCCTTCCGAAAAAATTAGCTCCATGCGATGTTCAATAGCAGGGTGGCCATTTGGGATTTTTGAGAAATCATCTTTTCCCATCAGTTTTTGATCCCAGTTAAAAGGACAATGATCTGTACCGATAACATTTACCAATCCTTGATTTAACCCGGACCAGAGAGCTTCCTGATCTTTCTTTTCACGGATAGGTGGACTCATCACCCATTTCGCACTTTCAAAACCGTTGTCATAAACAGAAGCATCAACTAGTAAATACTGTGGGCAGGTTTCTACAAAAAGATGTTGATTTCTCAAGGTTGCTCTACGTACGGCATTTAGAGCTCCTTCACAAGTCATATGAACTATATATCCAGTGCAACCTGTGTATTCGAGCATATCAATAAATCGTGCAGAGGCTTCAGATTCGGTTACTTCCGGTTGCGATAAATAATGATATAAAGGAGAGAGTTTTCCTTCTGAACGGTGCTTTGCAATAAGTGAATCAATCACATCTCCATTTGTGGCATGGACGGTTACTAAGCCACCATATTTTTCAACTACCTTCATGAGCTGAACCATTTGTCCATCATCAATCATCAAAGCGCCTTTGTACGCCATAAATGTTTTGAAAGATGTAATTCCCTCTTTCTCAATCATTTCGACCACTTCTTTGGCAACGTCATCATTAAAATCAGTAACAGCCATGTGGTAGGAGTAATCACCAATTGCTTTTCCTTCCGATTTTCCTTGCCAGGTAGTTAGCGCATTTCGTAAAGTATCGCCCTGAGTTTGAAGAATGAAATCGATAACTGTAGTCGTCCCACCAAACAAAGCAGCTCTGGTTCCTGTTTCGTAATCATCGCTCGAATATGTTCCCATAAAAGGCATATCAAGATGAACATGAGGATCAATACCACCAGGGAAAACCAACTTTCCAGAGGCATCAATTACCTTGTCAGCAGTATAATTAAGATTTTTACCGATGGCAGAAATGGTTTCATTTTCTATATAGAGATCGGCAACGAAATCTTCAGAAGCATTAACAAGACGTCCATTTTTAATTAGTACTGACATATCAAACAGAATTAAACATTAGCAACAATAGGTTCAGGGTCAATGGTTTTTCCTTTCATGAGGAAGTAGTAAAGTCCAAATGCTAAGAAAAAGCCGGTAAACCAGGAAAGTGAATAGAAAAAGTTGAGGGCTTCTACCCAATAGCCAATTAAGGCAAGTCCGGTTCCAGCCGCGAAAGCAATCATAGCCGATGGATTGAAGCCACTACCTTTGTAAGAATAAAGTCCTTTCTCTTTGTATAATTCAGCCAGATGAATATGCTTTTTTCGAACTACGAAATAATCTGCAAGCATTATTCCCAGAACAGGGCCTAGTAAACCGCTTATGAAAATTAAAAGGGTACTTATGTCATCAAGCCAAAGCCAAGGACAAATCACAATTCCTATAAATCCGGTAATCAAACCACCCATTCTAAAGCTTATTTTCTTGGGAAACAGGTTTGAAAATACATTGGCAGGGGCAATTACATTTGCGGCTATATTTGTACTTAACGTAGCAATAAGCATGAAAACCTGAGAAACAATCACAACGGAAGAAGACTCAAACATCGAAAGAAGGGTAACGGGATCCCAAGGAGCATCTTCTCCAATAAGAATAGAATCAAAGTTGATGATTGCGGCACACGTGACAAAAATTCCTACAAAAGAATACAAAATCATAGTTCCGGGTAAACCGATAAACTGTCCGGCTACTTGTGAAGTCTGAGTTTTAGCAAAACGAGTGATATCTGCAATACTCAGCGACATCGTTGCCCAAAACCCAACCATAGCGGTAAGCCATAAAATATAGACCCATATTTTCTCAACAACGTCGGTTTTACCAGAATCAGTAAGGCTTAATGCAACGGCACTTGAAAGTATGGGTGAGTCATCATTAAGCTTTCGAAAAGTAACACTTAAGGTTTTTTCACCACTCTGAACTTCCTGAACAGTAGCAAGGGTAGAGATATTTGTACTAAGGTTTGTAGCAACAGGCACCCAATTTTGATCAATTGACTCACTTTCAGAACTAACAATTAACTGGTATTCATCCGCTTTAAAAGTAGAACCGGTTTTGTCGGTAAGAGGATCAATCGTTAAATAAAGTTGCCCGGCACGTTCTTCTAGCAGAGCGGTAGAATGTTGAAGTTGCTTGCTTTGATCTAAAACAATTGCAAAACCATCGGCTTTTGTAACTCCCCAACCGATAAGAAAAACCCCAATTAATAAAAGAATGGGAGCAGAAAATTCCTCTAACCATTTAATACTTTCCGTGCCTTTCCAAACGAAGTAAATATTGATAAACCAAAAAACGATGAAGGAAAGGAATTTACCAATTGAAAAACCAGAGGCTGAATCCCCACCGGTCAGAACGATGAATATGGCATATATAGCCAGACCGCCAATCCAGGTTTGAACCCCAAACCAACCGCAGGCAACAACGGCTCTTAAAATAGAAGCAAGATGTATGCCTTTTGTTCCAAATGATGCACGGCCAAGAACAGGAAAAGGAATTCCATATTTTACCCCGGCGTGACCATTCAGAATCATTGGGACTGTAATGATCAAATTGGCGAGACTGATGATAATCAAAGCTTCGAACCAGCTTAACCCAGCATGAATCATATACGAAGCCATCAAATAGGTAGGAATACAAACAGCCATACCAACCCAGATAGATGCTAAATGCCAGGTATTCCAGGTTCTGTCTGATTCGGGAACAGGAGCTAGCTCATCACTATATAAGGTTGACGAAGAAACGTCTTCCTTCAAGGTTATAATTTCAGTTTTTAATAAATCACTCATCTATAATATTCGTCTGCAATAGAGATTGTTTTGGATACGATTTCGAGCCCTTCATCAATTTCGTCGGTAGTTACGCAAAGGGGTGGGGCTATAAAAATCCAGTTCCAGCGAACAAAGGTGAACATCCCTAATTCTCGAATTTTGGCAGCCATCCGTAAGGTAGCTTCCATTTCGTTTGGTTTTGCATTCCAGGGAGTTACTGGCTCTTTCGTATCTCTGTTCTTTACTAATTCAATACATCCAAGTAGCCCGGTATTTCTGAAATCTCCAATAGAAGGATGTTTTTCTTTAAGTTTTTCTACCTCGTTCTCTATGTATGAGCCCATCAGAGCAGCATTGTCCACCATCTTCTCATTCTGAAGAATCCTGATGTTTTCAACTGCGGCAGCACACGAAACGGCATGAGCAGAATATGTAAGTCCAATTACCAAAGGATTATCATCAAAATGTCTGGCAATAGTATCTGTAACAACAACAGCACCAAGCGGTAGATAACCCGAAGTAAGTCCTTTGGCCATACACATCAAATCTGGAGTTACCCCAGAATGATCGATGCCAAACATTTTTCCAGTTCTTCCAAAACCACTCATGGTTTCATCATCAATAAGAAGAATACCATACGAATCTGCTATTTCACGTAATCTTTTCCAATAATTTGGAGGATATTTGATACAGCCCGAAGAACCTGATTCGCCTTCAATCAAAATAGCGGCAATACTATCTGGATTTTCGTACTTAATAATATTCTCAATATTCTGAGCAGCCATTTCTCCGCATTCATCTATGGAAGAGGTATTCCAAGGGCATCGGTAGAAATATGGGTTTTCAACATGAACAAAATTTGGCACAGCCTGACTATCAATTGGGAATTTTCTGGGATCGCCTCCAGCAGAAATAGCTCCATAAGTAGCTCCATGATAAGAGCGGTAATGAGAAATGATTTTATGGCGACCTGTATACATTCGAGCCACTTTAATTGCATTTTCTACAGCTTCAGCTCCGCCAAGTGTAAAGAAAGACTTTGTGAGGTTACCGGGAGTAATTTCGGCGATCTTTTTACCAAGCTTGCCACGTACTTCTGTAGCCATACCTGGATAAACATAGCTCAACTCCTTCATCTGTGTTGCAACTGCTTCAGTAATACGTTGGTCGCCATGTCCAATATTTACGTTCATCAATTGAGAAGAAAAGTCGAGATATTTTTTTCCCTCTTGATCATACACATATACACCACTAGCTGATTTTGCATTGATAGGGTTGAGGCCACCTTGTTTAGCCCAAGAGAACAGGGTGTAATCTAAATTGTCTTTAATTATCTGATCCATATTTTATTCGTATTGAGTACTTCCTTAGTTCTTTATTAACTCATCCAGTTTGTGCGAGCTTCTGCATTCCACTTCACAGAAGTTTTCTTATTCTGAGTCCAAAACTCAATGGAGCTTTTCCCAGTTATGTCGCAAACTCCAAACTTTGAATCATTCCATCCACCAAAAGGAAATGGTTCTCGGGGAACTGGAACGCCAATGTTAACTCCAACCATACCCGCACTTGCCCTGTCGATTACTTGCCTTGCAAAACCACCGTTTTGAGTGAAAACTGCGGCAGCATTTCCATAACCCGAACTGTTTTCAATGGTGATAGCTTCGTCCAAATCTTTTGCCCGAATAATGGAAATAACAGGACCAAATACCTCTTCTTTAGCAATAGCCATATCGGGGGTTACGTGATCCACAATAGTAGCACCAACATAGAACCCTCCATCTTTCCCTTTTACTGTGGCATTTCTGCCATCAACAAGGACTTTAGCACCAGCTTTTTCGGCTTCGGATATATAATTCTCAATACGTTCTTTGGCTTCCTTAGATATTACGGAACCAAGATTTTCTCCAGGAACCATTTTCTTGGCTTCTGTACACATCATTTCAACAATATGATCCACTCTGTCAACCCCAACCATAACGGCAGCAGCCATACATCGCTGTCCTGCGCATCCAGACATAGAAGCAACAACATTACTTGCCGTCATTTCAGGATTTGCATCAGGTAGTACAATTAAGTGATTTTTAGCACCGCCAAGGGCAACACATCTTTTTAGAGTTGAAGTAGCTCTTTTATAAACAATTTTTGCCACTTTGGTTGAACCAACAAAAGAAACAGCTTTTATACCAGGATGATCACAGATAGATTCTACAATTTCTTTTCCTCCATGTACAATATTAAAAACCCCATCAGGAAGTCCAGCTTCTTTTAAAAGCTCCGCCATTCGAACAGCACTCAATGGAACCACTTCTGATGGCTTAAGAATCATACAATTCCCTAACACGATGGCATTAGGCACCGTCCAATGAGGAACCATATTTGGAAAGTTAAATGGTGATATAGAAGCAACCACACCTAAAGGTTTTCTTTCGATTCTACATTCTACGCCTCGGCTGACTTCCTGAACTTCATTTGTTAAAATCTGGGGCATAGAAACTGCAAATTCACACAATTCAATGCTCTTTTCTACTTCAGCTTTTGCTTCTGAATAAATCTTTCCATTTTCAAGCGTTACAAGCTTGGTAAGTTCTTCAATGTTAGCTTCTAGTAGCTGTCGATACTTAAAAAAGATTTGTACTCTTTCTTTAAGAGTTTTAGAAGACCAAGCAGGGTAAGCTTTTTCAGCTGCTTTTACAGCCAAGTCGAGATGGCTATACTCAGACATGGGAACAGAAGAAATTACCGATCCATCCAGAGGGCTAATTACATCTATTTTTTTGTTTGGATTTGACTCAAAATTGCCATCAATAAAGTTTTTGGCAGTAGCATGAATTGTTGCAGTTGTACTCATAAACGGGGGGTGTTAATTTGATCGGTATTTGAACTAAAGTTGTGTATTCAATTAGGTAAAATCACAATACTACACTATAAAGGATTGTTGATGAAAACGAAAGATTAAAATGTGGATAATTTGTTGATAATTTTATGACAAAAATAATCTCATTTTGATAAAAAGCAAGAGTACTTTATAGGGAAAAGTGAAATGGAGATAGGGGAATAAGTAGATAAGTGGCTAGCATTGGAGGATATGCTAAAGATTATGGCCCTTATTTTTAAACCGCCTAGGGCTTTTTTAAAATTGAACAAGGGATAGATTGCATTCTACAGCAACTTGATATTTTGTTCAGAGGTATGATGAATCCCAAAGAGAAGATTCTGGGGTTGCAATAGAAAGCACTTTCCTACTAACTTGGTAGAGACCTTTTCTAAGGAATAAATTTTCTTTTAACGCTATTATCATAAACAATATTCAGATTCAAGAATAATTACCTATTATCATACTGAGTTTACGGGCAAGTTTTTTCCCTATTGTAACCTGCGAATTTGTTAGCTCAGAGTCCATTGATATGCATTTACTTCTATGTATATTTGCGACTCTTTGCTCAATTCTGACATCACCTGAATTATAATTACACGAATAGTTATTGTGAAGAAAAGTCATTTTTTATTTTTTTTACTCTTGCTCAGTCAATTAGATTCAGAACTTCTTAGGGCTCAATCATCAGAGCCAACTGGGTTTCCGTTTATTGAAACCTACCGGCGCGGACAGTTTGTAGGGGCACTTCAAACATGGGGAATTACCCGCGCTGAGGATGGATTGCTATATTTTGGTAATACGAGATATGGAATTCAGGAATCGGATGGACTTTCTTGGAGAAATATCGGAATGGAAAAAAATTCGGCAGCTTTATCCTTTGCAAACCATGAGGATGGAACCATTTTTGTTGGTGGGCAGAATGATTTTGGATATTTGAAACGTGATTCATTGTCGCGACGATCCTATACATCCTGGGCTTATCTCTTACCCGATTCTATTGCAAATACGATTAAAGAAGTAGGATTTACTTTTTCTCTGGGTGATCAAGTTCATTTCATCTCACCAGAAGTTTGGTACTCGTATTCTGATGGTGACATAAGCTGGAAAATGAATACAACCCCAATTTATTCGGCGGCTCAATGGCGTAATTCAATCGTCACTTTGGATTCTTCTGGTAAGATTGTTCGAACAAAAGATGGAGGTGCTTCAACTATTTCTCCTCCTAATACTACAGCTAAAGCTCGTAAGCTTTCTACATCTGAGAACCGATTGTTTATGTTAGATGTGGAGTTTGTTATATGGGAATTGAACGAGTCAAATGCATGGTCGAAGGTGCTGGAGCTATCAGAAGAAATTACGGACGCATCTGTGATCATCAAGGACTTTTTGTGGTCAAAATCTGGTTATATCCATTTTGCTACTTCAAACGGCTTGTTCACTTATACACAGGATGGCGAATATGTGCACACTATTTTTGAGTCGGACGGGCTTTGTTATAACGACTTGACAAAGCTTTATGAAGACGATGCTTTGAATATATGGGTAAGTAGTTTGTTCGGAGTGAGCGTATTAGAGTATGGGCGGGCTATGCGCGAATTTTTACCCTCCGCCCATAACCTTCCGGAATATTCAGGAACTTTAAAAAATTTCAATGGCTCTTTATATGTTGGTGGAAATACAGGCCTATTTATATGGGAGAAAGGGAAATTTCAACAGATATATGATGATAGAAATGTGTTTGCGTTTGAGTTAACACCCTATGGCTTGCTTATCGGTACGAGTAAAGGAATGCAACTTTTGGATAAAAAAGGGACATTTCATACCGTATTCTCAGAAGGTAGAATCGATTTGATTCTTGCCGATCGAGAAAACCCAAATGTGGTCTATTATTCACATGGTGCAATCGCACTTAGAAAAGTAGTTCTAACATCAGAAAACCAGTTCGTCGATTCGAAGTTGGTTGATTTTAAGGAAGGAGGCTATACCATAACTGAAGATATTAACGGAGATCTATGGATTGGTACAGGTCGTAATGGAGATTTTCAATTTGTAGCATATGAAGAAGATGATGTGATTGTTTCTATATCTGAAGTTAAACAGTTTACTACTACCAACGGTCTGCCAACCAATGGATTTAATTATACAATGTCGGTAGGTAATGATGTTGGATTTATTACTTCGAATGGCTTTTATCGACTTAATGAAGAGCGGGACTCGATCGTTATTGATCATCGTTTTGATAGCGTTTTCTTTGGACAAGACCGGGCAGTTTGGCCCGTTGTACAGGATGTTGATGGAGGGATTTGGTTGGCATGGGCAGCAGCACATATTGGTAAGGCAGTATATAATCCTGAAAAGGATGTCTTCGAATGGAATGATGGGGAATTTACTCGCACGGCACCTTATTGGGATATTGATTTTATTTATCCAGCCTCAAGAGACCGTATTTATTTTCAAACGAGAGCTCAGAAGCTGGCATATTTCGATTCCACTCTGTATAAGCAACCCTTGCAACCGGTCAACGCTCACATTACATCCGTAATCATAAATTCAGATTCTTTGGTGCTGGAACCCAGGGGGATATCTCATTCGGTTCTGGAAACTCCCTTATCATATCAGGATAATAAGATTCGATTCAATTACGGGATGATTGCCTTTTTACCCGAAGATCGCCTTTTTTATGAGATTAAATTGGAAGGCTTAGAGGATGAGTGGTCAGCTAACACCAACGAAAGGTATCGTGATTATACAAATTTGAGTGAAGGGGAATATACGTTTTGGGTACGTGGGTTTACGTTATATCCCGAAAACTCTCAGCAGGCATCGTTTTCATTTGTGGTACTACCACCTTGGTACCGAACATGGTGGGCATACATTTTGTATGTAATTTTTGGCATAGGAGGTATCATTGTTTTGGTGAAAGTTCGCGAAAAGGGTTTGTTGGAACGTCAACAAGAATTAGAAGGGGAGGTTTTAAATAGAACGGAAGAGATTCGCACTCAGAATCAACAATTGAAGGAATTGGATGAGATGAAAAGTCGGTTTTTTGCCAACATTTCTCATGAATTCAGAACGCCACTAACAATCAGCGAAGGGCTTGTAAATAAAATTATAAACAGAACTGATAACAATCCCTCTGTTATCCAATACGACCTCTCGATTGTAAAACGGAATATGTCACGACTTCATGTTATGGTGAGTCAGATTATAGACCTTACAAAATCGGACCAAAATCATCTGACCTTAAATCAGAAGTATTACCAAGCAGATAATTTAGCATCCATTTCAGTAGAGTCGTTTAGATCGTTGGCAGAATACCACGGACACCGGTTTGAGTTCAATCCAAATGCAAAAGATGTAATACTGTTTGTGGATCGCCCTAAAATTGAAATTATTTTCAATAACCTGATCTCGAATGCCATTAAGTTTACTTCAGATGGCGGTGATATTCGAATTATGACTTCGGTGAGAAATGGGGATTTTGAATTGATAGTGCAGGATAATGGAAGTGGAATTCCAGAAGGAGAGGCAGAAGCAATTTTTGAGCGATTTCACCGAATCAAAAGAAACGATGCCGATTATGTAGAAGGTATGGGTGTTGGTCTTGAACTGAGCCGTACACTTGCCAGACTACATTCTGGTGATATTGTTGTGGATACCGAATACGAAAACGGTGCGTGTTTTAAACTTACCATACCAACCGTTAAAATTACTGAAGACGAGATCACTCCAATTCTTGATGCTCTTGAAGAAGACTTACTTTATAGAGAAAACACCCCTAAATCTTCGATGAGCGAGACTACATTTGATATTCTTCTGGTTGAAGACAACGAGGATATGATGGAGTACGTGAGCGGAGTTCTCAAAGAGCTAGGAACCATCAAAAGAGCCAAAAACGGAAAAGAAGCACTCGAAATACTAGAGCGATTTCAACCAGATATTATTGTTACTGATTTGATGATGCCTGTGATGGGAGGATTAGAATTAGTGGAGCGATTGAAAAGCCATAATCAATGGAATACCGTTCCAGTAATGGTGCTCACTGCAAAAGCACTTGAAGAAGATAAGTTGCATTTACTCAGAATTGGAGTGGTTGATTACATCACCAAGCCCTTCCTGCCAGAGCAACTGGTTTTGAAAGTTAAAAACCTGCTTGTGTATTATACCCGCCGAAAAGCAATCCGTGTAAAACTTAAACCAGATGAAGTGCCTAAAACCACGACACTTTCTGAAAAAGCTGCGGCTTATATCAGCAAAAACCTGAGTAATACTAACCTGTCAGTGGATATCCTTGCCGATGAGTTTTCACAAAGCAGGCGTTCCTTCTACCGGAATCTACAGATAGAAACGGGGATGTCGCCCGGAGAGTTTATTCGGGAAGTACGCCTCACCTCAGCCCGTGCACTCATTACCAGCAATAAGACTCTTCGCCTCGAAGAACTTGCCACCGCCGTGGGGTACAAAAGTGCCACCAGCTTCCGCAAAATATTTGAAGAACGATTCGGAAAACATCCTTTGGGGTGATTCTAACTGTCATCGCGGGCTCGGACCTGCGATCTCCCTTTTCAACCCACAGTCACCCCAGACATGATCCGCGATCCACTTAACAACGGCTGGTATCGAGTTCAGGGAGTTCCCGCATCTTAGTTACACTCAGCTCCTTTTGTGCGGGAAGACGGGCTTTTTCTATAAAAAACCCCATATCTGGCACGTTTGCGTAGAAAGTTGGCACATCTGCGCAGTTGAGGTTTTATAGATTTGAGTATCGAATCACTCAAAATCAAATCTAGCTGCTACCATGAAAAAGCTCTGTTTTTCTTTTTCCATTTTCCTGCTTCTTGTAACATTTTCAATTACTGTTCAGGCACAAATTCCAACTTCTGGACTTCGCCTGCATCTTAAAGCAGATGCGGGGACATCAACTACAACACCCGGACAGAAAATTTCGCAATGGAGCGATCAAACTGGAAATGGATTTCATGCTATTGAAGCTAACCCAACCTGGCAGCCAATGTATGTGAATGATGGGGGAATTCCGGCAGTGAGATTTACACCAAGTGCTCCTACTTCTATGAACCTACCCAAGCCATCTGATATGGGGTTTTATCTTTCGGATTATGAGTTTTTTATAGTAACAAAAACATCATCATCAGCTACACAATTTCCTTTAGCAGGGGGTATTAATTTTCATGAGATCCAGTTAAGTGGAGGCGGTGCAAGGTATATTGCCCGGCTGAATAATTTAGTAGACAATACAGCTACAGTTGACGATGGCGCTTTTCATGTAATAAATGCCATAGGAACCACTACAGAGGCTAAATTAGGTGTTGACGGAGCTTATGCTACTCTCAGTACAGATGCCACAACAAGTGTGGATGTAGCACTCCATTTGGGGACCCGCGCGGATGGTTTTTACCGCTTTGACGGAGATATCGCGGAAATTCTTGTTTATAATCGAAAATTAACCGCTACGGAAAGTATGCAGGTTTCGGAATATTTGCAGGCAAAGTATTCGACGTCTTTTACTGCTTATGCAGCGCCGGGTTCACCAGCAAGTAATGTCGGCTTTTCTTCCGTTACTCAAAATTCCATGAATATATCCTTATCAAAAGGAACCGGTTCACATCGAATTATAATAGCCCGGAGAGGTGGTGCAGTAACTGCTGTTCCATCTAATGGGGTGTTGTATAGTGGAAACGCAGCCTTTGGAAGTGGTCATGATTTCGGAAATGGTAACTATGCCGTTTATGTAGGAACTGAGGGGACTTCAACAGCTTTAGGCAATTTAGCTTTTAACTCTGATTATCACTTTGCAGTATATGAGTACAACATTGTGGGAGGGTTTGCGGAGTATTTGTCAACATCAGCAACAGCGAGCCAGACAACTTCAGATCTTACCCCGGCCAGTAACCTTCAAATTATAGGGAGAACGGCCAACACTTTTAGCGGAAGTGTAACTGCGGGAAGCGGAACTCATCGATTAATTGTCGCACGTCAGGGTAGTGCTGTAAATCAGGGGCCAACCGATGGAGTAGATTATACAGGAAATACGGCGTTTGGAAGTGGTAACCAAATTGGAACAGGAAATTATGTGATTTATGCGGGAACTGATGGAACCAGCTATTCTATGAGTTCTCTCTCAAACAGTACGGTATACCATTTAGCGGTATTTGAGTATTTATATGTAGATGGGGTACCACTGTACAGAACTTCGAGCCCAACAACAGATTCTGATATCACTTTCCCGGCAACACCGGCAAGTAGTGTTCAGTTTTCGGGCACCGGACTAAATGAAATGACCGTTTCCTTCACTCCGGGAAATGGAAATAAGAGAATAGTGATCGCACGAGAAGCTGCAGCCGTTTCCGTACCGCCAACCAATGGGCAGAGCTATTCCGCAAGTTCTGTATTTGAAACTGGAAGCGATCTGGGATCAGGAAATTATGTGGTGTATGCTGGAACAGGAAGTTCTGTGAATTTATCAGGCCTTGATAACAGTACTACCTACTATTTTGCGGTGTACGAATACAGTGAGCATGCTGGAGTTACTTCCTACTTAACAACCAGTCCGGCAGTGGGTTCCAATAGCACAACGGTAGTACCCTTCCCAACAATTACAGAAGCTACCTTTGGAAAGGGAACCGCTACATCAAGAAAAATATCAGGGTTAATAAATCCAAACGGATACGAAACTTCCGTAGAAATTATCTATGGAACGGATACCGGAAATCTGAATAGCACTACTGCTTCCCATAGTGTAGGTAGTGGGATTGTAAATGTTGCTGACACGGTTGATGTAACCGGGCTTAACACCGGGCAAACTTATTACGCAAAAATAAGAGCAACGAATATTCGGGGATCGGTTGAGTCGGACATAATAACTTTAGTTCCTATGACTCTTACTTCAATACAGGGTTGGTTCAGAGGGGATGTTGTTAAATTTCAAGCTCAAGGAAGTGCCGAAATAGATGAGTGGTTGGATCTGTCAGGCTCAGGGAATGACCTTATCGATAAAGATTATTCTTCGGAAGTCGCACATCCTATACTACAGTCACCAACGGGTGTAAATGGGAACCCAGCTACCATTGTAGATGGTAATAATTTTTTCAAGTTCAACCCTTCTTATTTAAATATCCTAAACACTGATCTTGAGCTATTTATCGTATTTAAGACATCAATCAATAGCAACGATAGGCAGGAAATATTGAGACACAGTTTATGGGGTGGGATTATTGAACTTAATTCAAATTCGGGGGTTTACGCCAGCATGAGTGGTAGTTCTTATGCTACCAGTGGCTCAGTGGGTGATTATAGCGAGGGTAATGGGCATATTATACATTACAAAACTGCAAATAACCGGTTTCAACTTCGTGTAGACGATGGAGAGGTATCTTCATCGAGCGTAAATAACAGAATAATTCATGCAGGTCTGATTTCGTTAGGGGGGGTGCCATCCTCTGGAATATCTTTTGATGGTCAAATCGCTGAAATACTATTCTATAATGCAGAATTGTCTGTCCAGCAGCGTCAGGAAATTGCTGAATACTTATCCGATCGATACGAAATCTCCATGTTTGTGCCCTCGGTTCCAGAGACTGCCGCCAGTAGTTTGAATTTCACTAATGTTGGAGCCACTAACTTAGATGTTAGCTTTACCAAGGGAGATGGCGAACGCAGGATCGTTGTTGCACGATTGAATGGATCAACAAAAACAGTACCCACTGCTAATATTATTTACTCAGCAAATGCCAACTTTGGCAGCGGATCTAATTTGGGGAATGATAATTATGTAGTATATGATGGTACCGGAAATTCGGTTGCAGTTACTGGATTGGCAGCAAACTCGGAGTATACGATTGACGTTTATGAGTACAACATCATGGAGTTAGATCCACAGTACTTGTTAAGTTCTCCGAATTCAGCTTCTCAGAGTACTCAAACAGTACCACTGCCTTCTGCTAACTTATTTAATGCCGTTAATCTAAATGCTAATTCAGCTACCATTCAGTCTCTGGTAAATCCAAACGGTTTTGCAACTACGGTTCAGGTCTTTTATGGGACAAGTTCTTCTACACTTAACTCTTCTACAACACCACAAAATATTGGAGACCAGTCAGCAACTCAGACTGTTAATACGTCCCTGAGTGGGCTAACATCAGGTGTGCTGTATTATTATAAGGTTTCAGCTACTAATGTTGCCGGAACGGTTAGCACTGATACAGGCTCATTCGTTTTTGAAAGTGATATAAGTTTGCCTTCATTACAATTTTGGGTGGCTGGTGATGGGGCAACATACACAGCAAACTCCGGCGACCCAGTAAGCAGTTGGGGAAACCAAGCAGGAAAAGCTATAAAAGCCTATCAGGATTTAGCCCAATATAGCCCAAGCCGTATTACTGATAGTGGCCTCTCTTTCTTAAGATTTGATGGAAATACCGGAGTCAAATTTTTAGAAATGGGGTTTGCTGATTCATTAGGATTATTGAACAGCGACTATGAAATATTTATGGTAGCCCGAAGTTCGAGTTCAAATATAGGATTTCTGATGGGTGGTGCTGTTGGGAATTTCGAAATTCATACTCGTCCCGGTGGTGGAGTCGGTACCCGGTTTATTCCAAAATCAGGTTTGTATGTAGATAATCCTGTGAATTCTACCGATGGGGATTTTCACATTTTTAATGCAAAAACCACATCAACACAAGCGATGTTGAGAATTGATGGAAATAGCACATTTGTGAATCAAGATGCGCGCTCAGGTGTTGTAAGTGAATTGCTTATGGGAGCTCGCAGAGATGGAACCCCTGCTTACAATTTTGATGGGGATATTGCGGAGGTGCTTATTTATAACTCTGCCCTAACCGATATTCAGCGAAAAGAAATTGAGCATTACTTAGCTGGAAAATATAGTGTTGAGTTGCCCTATTATTTTGTAAACAGTACTTCAGATATAGACACCGGTTCTGGGCAATCGGGAACCTTACGATATGTATTAAACGCGATTAACTCAGCCGCTCCCGATTCATCAGTGATAGTTGATATGAGTACGATCACAGGCACCATCACCCTAACAAGCGATCTTCCACCGATCAATTATAACACCACTATTAATGGGCCTGGAAAGGAAAACCTGACGATTAGCGGTAACAATTTATATCGACCATTTTTTATTGGTGCAGGGATTGCACCATTTACCGGAACAGAACCGGCAGCTCCAAGCATTACACTTTCAAACTTTACGATTATTAATGGGCTTGGTAAAGGCGGGAATGGTGGGGTAGGCGGCGGCGGCGGCGGCGCGGGTATGGGTGGAGCAATTTTTATAAATGCCGGCTTTGTTGAAATCGTCGGGGTTGCTTTTAACAACAATCAGGCCATCGGCGGAGTGGGAGATAATGGAAACAGTGGGGGGATAGGTGGTGCATTTGGAATAGGAGGTTCTGGTGGACTGCTTGGTACGGAAGCCAACGGTGGCGCCGTAAATGGATATCCCGGAGGTTTTGGCGCTGGAGGTGGATCGGTTTATAGTGGTGTTATACCTGGCGGTAATGGTGGTTTCGGTGGCGGCGGCGGCGGCGGTGGCTACGCAAGATCAGGTGGGGCAGGCGGATTTGGTGCGGGTTACGGTATAGGTCACTTCGGAGGCGGAGGAGGTGGAGGTGGTTTTGGCGGTGCCATTTTCAATCGCAACGGTGATCTTTTAATACGTGACTCGGAGTTTAACGGAAACACAGCTACAGGAGGGTCGGGCACAGTTGCAGGAACGAGTTATGGAGGAGCCATTTTTAACTACAATGGTAAAATCCTGAGCCCCAATAATTCTTTTGGCACAAACAACGCTGTCAATGAGGGCAATTTTTACAATTTAAACCAGGCGGGATCGAATTTAGAGATCATTACTTTGCTCCCTCCAACGAATGTTATGAGTTCTACAGCGACCATAAATGCAACTATTAATACACTGGGTAGAGCAGGCACTTACGTGATTAAATATGGTAATAATAGCAGTAATCTTACAGAAACTACGTCTGCTACCAATTACACTGGCGAGCCTGAAACTTTATCACTGAGCGTTGCTTTATCAGAACTAACCTTGAGTGAAATGCTCTACTACCAAGTTGCGATAACAGATGAATATGGTACCATTGAATCCACAATATCAAATATAGTGTTCGATACCTCAATACCATCAGATAGTTTGCAACTATGGGTTTCAGCAGACCGGGGGCTTGAACTATCAGAAACCAAATTGGCAACATGGTATGATGCTTCAGGTAGTTCAAATACTCTAACTCAATCTGCTTCTGCAAACCGGCCAACACTGGTGGATAGTGTGATAAACGACAAACCAGTTATTCGTTTTAATGGAAGTACCTCTTTCTTGACTTTACCCTCTGCAGATGATCTGGGAATCCAGAATTCAGACTATGAGTTGTTCATCATAGCAAAGTCATCAAGCAGTGAGCTTCAGTTTTTATATAGCGGGGCAGGAGAAACTTATGAATTTCACTTAAACGGTGGAGTTGGTGCAAGGCTTATTCCAACATCTGGAATATACATTGATGCAGGTTCATCGTCAGAATATGCCAATGGTCAGGCTTATATCTTTAACTCTCATACCAGTTCGGCTAGTGGTGGCTTAAGGATTAATGATGAGCTGAAGAATTTCGTAGGAAGCAACACTCAAAGTCCTTCAGATGAGGCTATTAATTTAGGAAGAAGGTACGATGGCACCTATCATTTTAATGGTGATATCGCCGAAATCATCATTTACAATAAGACGTTGTCATCTTCTGATCGCGAAACCGTAGTAGATTATCTGGCTAATAAATACGAAATAGAAAAAGTGGTGATTACCGAGCCTACCGCGGCCGCTTCTCAGCCTGTATTGTCACAAGTAAGTATAAACTCGCTTGGCTTTAGCATTACAAAAGGTAACGGAGCTAAACGCATTGTGGTTGCTAAACAAGGTTCTGCTGTAGATGCCTCCCCCGCAAACGATCAAACCTACACAGCTAATGCCGCATACGGCTCTGGCACTGAGCTTGGCACCGGGAACTTTGTGGTTTATAACGGAAGTGATTCCACATTTACTGTAACCGGGTTGTCAGCCGGAGTTGAATATTACTTCTCGGTATTCGAATACAACGGGACGGCAGAAGCTAAGTATCTTACGAGCTCAGTTTTAACGTTTTCAAAACGAACCCTGTCTGATATACCCGAAGGTCTGCCGGGTTCTGCCATAACTTTTGGGGGAAGTGACGAAGATATTATGGTTCCTCACACTCCGGAGTTTAACTCTGCAGCGGTAACTATGGAGATATGGTTTAAGTCCGATGATTCAGGTACGGATTATGATTTTCTGACCAGTAAGGCGAGCGAAGAACTGGAAATTCATCTTGGCGCCTCGGGAGTTGCTAATACCATCCGTTTTATTCCGGCTTCGCAGGTTTACATTGATTCCCCGGTTGGGGCGTTTACAGCCGGAGAATGGACTCACTTGGCTGTTGTGTATGATCCATCTCAGGCATTGGCCAAAATGTATATAAATGGAGAGGAAGTACAGATTACAAACAATGGAACGAATCCATTGACTACACCGCGTAACCAAACAACAAACCCTTTTTATATGGGTTCGAGAGCAGGATCAGCTTTACATTATAATGGAAGTATGGATGAAGTCCGGATTTGGAAGGTGGCAAGAACGGGCGATGAGATTCGTGAATTCATGCATCGTTCGATACAGTCGGACTATCAGAATATGATTGCTTACTGGCAGTTCAATGAAGGTTCAGGAACAAGCCTTGCCGATAATATTTCCGGATTAGACGGAACCCTTCAGGGTTTTGAGTTTAATGCATCAAATGGCTGGGAGGATTCCGAAGTCGCTTTTGGTTCTGGAAGTTTTACCTCTGTTGGCGAGGTAACTACCGGAACCCAGGCACTTAGTTCGTTAAGCTTTGCCCTTACTGAGGACTTTGATAATGCAGTGATTCTGACTTCAGACTATGTTAATGCTATTCCGAATGATGTTCCTGAGATTGAACTTGTCTTAGAAGATTCTTACTGGATCGTAAAAGCCTATGGGGGTGCAGGTGATTTTGAAGCCACGCTGACCTTTACAGTACCCACATCAATGATATCAAAAGGGTCTGCTGAAAATTCACAATTTAAATTGTATCGAAGACCCTCAAATGGGGCAGGAAGCTGGACAGTTGTAAAACAGGAAGCATCTGCCTTTACCTCTAATACCGTGAGTTTCACAGGTGTTTCTGAACTAGGGCAGTTTACAGTTGGCCGAGAAATCAATATAGAGTATGCGCAAAGTGCGGGAAGTGCTATTAAATTTGATGGGGTAAATGACTATATAAGCGTTTCTGATAATGACCTATTTGATGTGACAAAGTACACCTTAGAACTATGGTTTAAATGGAATGAGGGCGCAAATAATGTAGAGTTTATAACAGGTAAGAATCTACAGGAATTTGAAATTCATACGATTGGCACAGCCAATTCCATTCGGTTCATTCCAACTCCTAATGTTTATATAGATTCCCCAGATAACGCTTTTGTTTCTAATACTTGGACTCACTTGACAGTGCTCTATGACCCTTCTCAATCATTAGCAAAAATGTACGTTAACGGGATTGAAGTAACCGTATCTATTACTGGGAATTTATCCACTGCTATAGTACACAGTTCAAACCCTTTTGTTTTTGGTACAAGATCTGGTGGTGGTACATATTATTTTAATGGAGAATTAGACGAAATTCGACTTTGGAAAGCTGTTCGAACTCAAGCTGAAATTCAACAAGATATGAATGGAACTACGCCAAATGGTTACAATCCAGACTTAGTTGCATATTGGCAGTTTAATGAAGGAACTGGGACAACCACGGTTGAGCAAACAAACCATTTAACTGGAACGCTAAATAGCTTTGACTTCAATGAGAACTCTGGATGGACAGTCTCAACCGCTCCCATCGAAAATAGAGAAATTGCAAGTACTACTCTTACAGGAACAGAAGGTTGGCGATTACTTGCCAGCCCGATACAAGACTCCACACTTTCACCATTGTTAAGAAACCTCTGGACTCAAGGCTTTACAGGTGCCAAAGTAACTTCAGGAAACCCTAATGTGTTCACATGGTCCACAGCCAATGCTACTAGTGATAATACCAATTGGTCGCCATTGACTAATATTGCTAATTCCCCACAACCGGGTTCTGGCTTATTGGTCTATGTATTCAGTGATGACAACTATACCGAAGAGGGCAATGCAGGCTTTCCAAAAACGCTACAAGTTGAAGGGCTAGAACCTGACGGCGACCAAACACTAACTTCGCTTTTAAATACAAACAAAAATGGTTTCACCCTACTTGGCAATCCTTTTAAAAAAGATATAGACTGGGATTTGGTTACCAAAGATAGTCTTTCAGAAGTGGTGTATGTATACGACAACAATTCATCTGGATGGAAAAGTTGGAATGGGTTTTTAGGAGAATTGACAGATGGAAAAGTGGGAGCTTTCAACGGCTTCTTTGTACAAACTATTGGATCCGATCCGAGCCTTGTAATTCCAACTAATGCTAAAGAAGATTCTGCAAAACAGTTTTTGGGTAAAGAAATGGCTGAAGCAGATCCTTTCTTTTTTTCGCTAGAACTGCAAAGTGACTCTGGACTTTCCAACAACGCATGGTTCCAATTTTCCGAGTCTGGCTCTGAAAAACTGGATGCTTTTGATGCACATCAATTGGTTCCGCTAAGTTCTTCTTACGTGCTACTTGGCTCCCAAATTGGTGACGGAACTTCCCTAGCCATCAATAACTTGCCCAAGGCACAAGGCAAATATGAATTCCCCCTTGTACTAAGCACTACCGAATCTGGTAAACATCAGATTTCAGTTAATCAAATATCACTCCCTGAAGGCTGGGAAATCAAGCTAATTGACAAACAAACCGGCTTAGTTTCAAATTTGGAAGAACCATATATATTTACAATGAAGGCTACCATTCCTAAAGCAAAACTTTCGGTGTTAACGGCTCCTACTGTTCAAGTAATGGCAAAGGCTAAATCAAATTCCCGATTTATGTTAACAGTTTCGAGCACTGGATTTGAGGAGATATCATCTCTTCCCGAAACCATTGAGCTTCAGCAAAACTACCCAAACCCGTTTAACCCAAGCTCTTTTATCCAGTTTGGAGTACCTAAAACAAGCAAAGTGAACCTTGATGTGTTTGATCTTCTCGGAAGAAAAGTAGCCACGCTGATAAATGGTGAGTCCAAAACAGCAGGTAGGTATAGCGTTCAGTTCGATGGAAGAAATATGGCATCAGGCCTGTATATCTATAGACTTCAGGTAGGCAATACCATCCTGACAAAGAAAATGACATTAATTAAATAACAAAAACTCCCCGTCACCCAGCAAAAGTGAAGCTAGCGCAACGCATATGCGGGGTCTCCTAAATTAGGTACGAAACCTTATTTAAGGAGATCGCGGATCAAGTCCGCGAAGACTCGATAAAAAATAAAATTCAACCAAATGAAAACAACGTTTCTAATCCTTCTTACAATTTCGGTAATACTAATCACCACAAGTTTAGTTCTTGCCCAACCCGGACTTCCATCTGCTCCTTCCCAAGCACCGATTGATGGTGGTCTTTCTTTACTTGCAGCTGCTGGCGGAGCGTATGCAATTAAGAAGTTGCGAGGCAGAAAAAGTGACAGTAGATAGGTAATACATGGAAAAGGTTTGGATACGTAGTTACCTATCAACCTTTTCCATGAATATCTCAAACGTTAACATTTCAAAAACTACCACCACAACTTCCCAGTTGGATCTTGTTTAATACTTTGAAGTACTTTCATGTAATTTGCCCGTTCAAAAGCGGCGGGTTCTATTACATTAATCTGGCTCATGCTTCCCCGAACCTGATCTAAAGAATCGCATTCATAATCTTCCATCCACCGTGTCATTTCAGATTTGATTTCGGTAAGTCTATGGATTCCATTTAGAAGTAATTCAGAAGCTAGCATTGTGACATTGGCTCCGGCTAAAATCCCTTTAATTACATCCGTTCCTACATGAATACCTGTTGTTATGGCAATATCTGCTTGTACTTTTTTGTAGAGAATAGCGGTCCACCGAAGTGGGAGACGGAGTTCATCAGAATTACTAAGAACTAGATTTGGGACTACTTCCATTTCCCGAATATCAAAATCAGGTTGATAGAACCGATTGAATATGACTAACCCTTTTGCACCCATTTGGCTCATTTTTTTGGCCATATTAGGAATTGAAGAGAAGAATGGTCCGAATTTTACAGCTATAGGAATCGTAACAGACTGACAAACTCTACGAATTACATCAAGATACATTGCCTCAATTTCACTCCCAGTTTTATCGGGATCTGTTGGGATATAATAAATATTGAGCTCTAATGCATCTGCACCTGCTTCTTCAATAAGTTTTGCATATTCGATCCATCCACCGCTAGAAACACCATTTAAACTTCCAATAATCGGTACATCTGTAGATTCTTTAGCTTGTTGAATATGTTCTAGATAAGAATCTGGACCAACATCATAAGAATCCATTTCGGGGAAATAATCGAGGGCTTCGCCAAAGCTTTCGGTTCCCGAAGAAAGAAAATGATCAATCTCCATACTGGTTGCATTAATCTGCTCTTCGAATAAGGAATGCATTACAATTGCACCTGCTCCAGCATCTTCAAGAAGTTTAATGCTATCCAAATTTTTTGATAGTGGAGAAGCGGAGGGTACTAACGGATTTTCGAGGTCGAGACCAAGATATTTTGTTGAAAGATCCATGACTATTCCTCGCCTTTAGTTTCAGTTATTTTTTCATACTCAACCGCCAGTTCTGACAGAGATTTCCAATGACCATTCACCCATTCCTGGGCTTGGTTTAGATATTCTTTAGCTTTTCGCGGACTCGTTTGAGTTAGTAATTTATATCGTTGCTCATTATAGATATAGTCTTTAAGCGGAATTTTTGGAGCCTTCGAATCAAGTTGAAGTGGATTTTTAGCTTCCAAATTTCGTCTAGGATCAAATCGGTATAAAGGCCAGTGTCCACTATCGGTTGCTAGTTTCTGCTGGTTCATCCCTTTTGACATATCGATACCGTGAGCAATACAATGGCTGTAGGCAATTACTAAAGAAGGTCCATCATAAGCTTCAGCTTCTTTTAATGCTTTTATGAGCTGATTCTCATTTGCTCCCATTGCAACCTGAGCTACATAAACGTAGCCATAGTTCATCATGATTTTACCCAAATCCTTTTTAGGTGTTGCTTTACCGCCAGCTGCAAATTTAGCGATGGCTCCCATTCCAGTTGCTTTCGAAGCCTGACCACCAGTATTCGAGTACACTTCGGTATCCATCACCAATACATTTACATTTTTACCGGATGCCAAAACGTGATCCAATCCTCCGAAACCGATATCATAAGCCCAGCCATCACCACCAATAATCCATACCGATTTTTTGATTAATGAATTGGCATATTCTTCAAGTCGTCGACTTCGGGTTGAGTTTTTACCAGATAAACGTTTCAGTAATTCCTTAACACGATGTTGCTGTGCAAGTATTCCTTCTTCTGTAGTTTGATCAGCATTCCTTAAATCATCAGCAAGAGATTCAGGAATTTCCTCTCCTTTCATTTTAAAGAGAAGATTGGATGCAGTTTCCATTTTCTTATCTGCGGCAAGCCTCATTCCTAAGCCGAATTCAGCATTATCCTCAAACAGAGAATTATTCCAAGCTGGACCACAGCCGTTGGCATCTTTACTCCATGGGGTAGTAGGTAAATTCCCTCCATAAATACTGGAGCAACCCGTTGCATTTGCTACAATCATTCGGTCTCCAAATAAGCGAGTTAGTAAACTTAGATAAGGTGTTTCTCCACATCCCGCACATGCTCCAGAAAACTCGAAGTAAGGATCGAGTAATTGTGTCTCTTTAGTTTTGTTGAAGTCAAACTCTGGATGTTCTTTGATTTTGAAAGAAGGGATATCAAGGAAGAAATCCCAATTGGCAGATTCTGATTCTGGGATCTCAGTTTTAGATACCATATTCAGAGCTTTTCGACTTACATTCGATTTGTCTTTAACAGGGCAAGCTTCCACACATAACGTACAACCCGTGCAATCAGCTACGGAAACCTGAAGAGTATATTCATGTCCAGGAAGTTCTCGCCATCGTGCGTTAGTATGTTTAAAAGAATCTGGAGCATCAGCAAAAACTTCTGGTTCAGCAACTTTAGCACGAATAACAGAATGTGGACAAACAATCACACATTTACCACATTGGATACAAATATCAGAATCCCATACTGGAATCTCCATAGCAATGTCCCGTTTCTCCCACATTGTGGTTCCACTAGGATAAGTACCATCACAAGGAAGTGCACTTACTGGAAGATCATCTCCATTTCCATTTATAATTTCGGAAATTACTTGTTGTACAAATTCTGGCGATTCTTCGGGAAGCTTGCCATTCATAGCAATTTTTGAAGTAGCTTTTTTAGGAAGAGCGACTTCGTACAGGTGTTCCAAAGAAATATCCACGGCGCGGAAATTCATATCTACTATTGTTTTTCCACGTTTCCCATATGTTTTTTGGATGTACTCTTTGATCTTTTCAATAGCTTGTTCTTTAGGGAGCACATTTGAAATGGCAAAGAAACAGGTTTGCATTACGGTATTAATCCGAATCCCTAGCTTTGCTTCTTGTGCTACTTTGTACGCATCAATAACATAGAGCTTTAAGTTTTTATCAAGGATTTGATTTTGAACCATTTTAGGGAGATTACTCCAAACCTTTTTAGGTCCAAACGGGCTATTTATTAATACAGTAGCTCCTTCGGCTGCCAGTGCAAGAGTATCGTAGCGTTGGAGGAATCCAAATTGATGAACTCCCACAAAGTTAGCGTTCTTGATCAGATATGGACTTTTAATCGGTTTATCTCCAAACCGTAAGTGAGAAATAGTTCGCGCTCCTGACTTCTTGGAATCATATACAAAGTATCCTTGGGCATGTAAATCAGTTTCTTCCCCAATTATTTTGATGGAGTTTTTATTAGCCCCAACGGTTCCATCCGATCCCAATCCCCAGAAAACAGCACGAGTAGTTCCTTCAGATTCAATATCCAATTCTGAATCGAAGGGTATGGAAGTATGAGTTACATCATCATTAATACCTATGGTGTAATGATTTTTTGGGGATGGTTTTCCAAGTTCATCAAATATGGCTTTTACCATTGCAGGAGTAAATTCCTTGGAAGATAATCCATAGCGACCACCAACAATTTTTGGAAGCGTTTTAAATTTAGGATTGGAAGAAGATTGATCCTCAATTAAAGCTGAAATCACATCTTGATATAGTGGTTCTCCCATACTTCCAGGCTCTTTAGTTCGATCAAGTATAGAAATTGCTTTAATCGAATCAGGAAGAGCTTTTATCAAATGTTCCATGGAAAATGGACGAAATAGGCGAACTTTAAGCACTCCAATTTTTTCTCCCTTTTCAACAAAATGCTTAACAGTTTCTTCAACTGTTTCAGCTCCAGAACCCATAATAATAATAACTTTTTCGGCATCAGGGGCTCCTACATATTCAAATAACTGATAGCTACGTCCTGTTAGTGCTTCGAATTGTCGCATTACAGAATCGACAATCTCAGGAGTAGCTTGATAGAATGGATTTACCGTTTCTCGGGATTGGAAAAATACATCGGGATTTTGAGCAGTACCCCTAACAAAAGGATTATTAGGATCCATACCTCGATTTTTATGAGCTTTTACGTGCTCTTCATCAATCATCTTTTTTATTACATCATCAGGAATAACATTAATTTTCGAAATTTCATGGGAAGTACGGAATCCATCAAAAATGTGTAGGAAAGGAACTCTTGAAGCTAAGGTTGACGCCTGTGAAATCAGTGAGAAATCCATTGCTTCTTGAACCGAGTTTGCAAACAACATACCCCAACCTGCAGATCGAACGCCCATTACATCAGTATGATCTCCAAATATAGATAAAGCTTGAGTTGCAATAGAACGAGCTGCTATATGGAATACGGTAGGAGTGAGTTCGCCCGCAATTTTGTACATGTTTGGAAGCATTAACAATAAGCCCTGACTTGCAGTAAAAGTAGTTGTTAAGGTACCACCTTGTAATGCACCATGAACAGTTCCAGCGGCACCACCTTCACTTTGCATTTCAATAATTTTTGGAATATCATCCCAAATATTTTTCTGTCTTTTAACACTCCACATATCTGCCCATTCGCCCATTGGTGAAGCAGGAGTGATTGGATAGATAGCGATGACTTCATTTGTCTTGAAGGCTACGTGAGCAGCAGCTTCATTGCCATCCATTGTTTTTATAATTTGTTGATTCATGGCGTTCCTCTATTTCCTTTGATTAACAAAGGAACTTTAACGCCTCAATGTGAAAAATAGATGAATTTAAAATAGAACCCTTAAGAGCGAGTATTATCTGTCCTATTCTTTAAAGTGAGTAGCGTAATTAACTCCTAATAAATCCAGTCTTCGGAATTGTGATTGTAGACGTTCGAGGAAAGCCTCCCAATTCTTAGAATCACTTGTACTCCAAAGAACCTCCGATAATGCAATCGCTCTTGGGAATGCCATGTATTCAACTTTTGCCCCTGTATGGATGTATTCAGTCCATACATTGGCTTGTGCTCCAATTATATATTTAGCTTCTTCTGCATTTAATTCTACGGGAATAGGCTCGAATTCATAAACATCTTTAAGCGTAGTCAAACCTCCTATAGCAATTGGTTCGTCAGTGATTGGTTCCGATTGATAGTGATCAAAATAAGCGGAAGCGTTCGGAGTCATTATTACATTATGGTTCGTTTTAGCAGCTTCAATAGCTCTCGCTTTCCCTCTCCAACTCCAGCTCATGATAGTTGCACGTGGAGCCAGTCCGCCTTCCATAATCTCATCCCAACCAATGATTTGCCTTCCTTTACTATTTAGATACTTCTCGATTCGACCAATAAAATAGCTTTGGAGTTCATGCTCATCTTTTAACCCCTCTCTTTTTATAACATCTTGAGCAATTTCACTTTCTTCCCATTGTTTTTTAGGAGCTTCATCTCCACCAATATGAATATAGGTACTTGGGAATAGTTCAATGACTTCATCTAGAACATCTTCTAAGAAATCGAAGGTTTCTTCTTTGGGACAGTAAATATCCTCAAAAATTCCCCATGTTGTTGCTACATCAACCTTCTTATCAAAGCAACCTAATTCAGGGTATGCAGCTAAAGCTGCACTTGAATGGCCTGGTAATTCTATTTCAGGAATAATGGTGATATGTCTTTCACTTGCATAAGCCACAATTTCTTTGATTTCTTCTTGGGTATAAAATCCTCCATAGCGAATGCCATCATATTTGCCTGTACCATAATTTCCAATTAAAGTGGAATCTCTCCATGCGCCAATTTCAGTAAGTTTTGGATACTTCTTAATTTCAATTCGCCAACCTTGATCTTCTGTTAAATGCCAATGGAATCGATTGAACTTATACATGGCTAACAAATCGATATATTTCTTAACAAATTCAATTGGGAAGAAATGGCGGGCAACATCTAAATGCATTCCACGATATTCAAACCTAGGATAATCATAGATTTCAGAAGCAGGAATTTCCCATATTATACTCTTTGGAACCAGAGAAGGATCAGTAAACTCAATCGGAATTGGAAGAAGTTGCCGAAGAGATTGAATGCCATAAAAGATACCTGCGCTTGATGAAGCAGAAATTTCAATTCCTTTTTTTGAAACCGATAATGTATAAGCTTCCTCATTTTCAAATAAATCCGATTTTTTGAGGCTCAAAAAAATAAAAGATGAATCAGGAGATGTGCCGGCTTTTAAAATAGGATAACCTTCCCAGTTTGTTACAAAGAGTAGGTTATTAAGAAATTCCGCATTTTCTCTAAGTTCTTCTGAAGAAATAACAATAGTAAGATGATTTGTTATTACAAAAGACTCTCCTTCAGAAGAGTAAGAAATAGGGCTGGGAATGATTTGAGAACTAGTTTGAAAGGCAAGTGCTGAACCAGTTAAGAGTAAGATTGTAATACTGAGCACAATAAGATACTTCATATGAAAAGAATTAGATTTTTGAATTGAATCTAAGCGATTGTACTAAACTTTGAAAAGGGAAATAGTATTAGAATTAAATTTTTTCCACTCCTTACAACTTAGCAATAAAAAATTCCGCATCTTTAATTCAATTTAAGAATGAATTTATATGACGGTATTATTATTTATCGGAGGTCTTGTATCACTTATAGGTGGAGCAGAGCTATTTTTAAAGGCGGTTGATCATTTTGGATTAAAATGGGGAGTATCACCAGTAATAATGGGACTTACAGTGGTAGCATTTGCCACAGGAGCGCCAGAGTTAGCAATAAGCATTAAAGCGGCATCAAGTGGAAGTGCAGATCTTGTATTGGGTAATATTATTGGGAGTAATATTGCTAACATCCTGTTAATTTTAGGTATTACTTCTCTGATCGCGCCAATAAATATAACACGGAGAATTATTCGTATTGATGTTCCTATCGTAATTGGTGCCAGCCTTTTATTATTTATATTAGCATTTGATGGCGTCCTTTCCAGTTTTGATGGGATAATTCTTATTTCAGGGTTAGTTGCATATTCAATATTCACTTATTTTCAGATTCGAAAAGGGAAAGAAGACGAGACTGACGTTTTTGAATTTGCGGAATCGGTTGATGATCTTGCTAAAGGAAGTTTTTTTTATATAAAGAATATTTCTTTTCTATTAGTAGGATTGGCTCTAATTGTACTTGGTTCAAATTGGATGGTAGATAGTGCGGTAACCATTGCTCGGTTGTTCGGTTTATCAGAATTAGTGATTGGTCTTACTATTATTTCAATTGGAACTTCATTGCCAGAAGTAGCAACGTCTCTTTCTGCTGCCCGAAAAGGGAATGCAGATATTGCAGTTGCTAATGTGATGGGTAGTAACCTCTATAATATTCTATTAACGCTTGGTCTCACACTCATCATTGCCCCCAATTTTTTAGACGTTTCCCAAAAAGCTATCGATTTTGATCTGCCATTTATGTTGGCTGTGAGTATTGTTTGTATTCCAATTTTTGTAGCCGGATTTAACCTTACAAGAATGGATGGGTTCTTATTTCTTTTCTACTATTTTAGTTATTTAGTTTACTTAACATTTGATGCCATTGAATCCAGTTTCATTCAGCAGATAGAGAGTATATTTATTTGGGTAGTTATACCGGCAACAATCATCTACATGATTTGGAGAATGATCGTATATAGAAGTGCCGCAAAGAGTCAGGATTAACCTTTTATAAAAATTTACCTTTTGAATGAATGAAAAATCAAGTGTAGGGGTTACCTTAATCAAATGATTGGAAATATATTACATACCTTATTTATTTTCGGGAATTTCACACATAAGGAAAGTCCTGAATATATTTACTCCGCAATTCTGAATTGTCCTCAGCATCACTTTGAGGAATATTAGTTTTAGCCTCTAAACTAATTCGTCAGCTCTTCTGCTGATTTATCAAACCAATTTATAAAAACTTATATCATGAGCAATAGTTCACCTAATTCACTTTCATCACCAATAATGGAGTTTATAAAAGCAGAATCCTTTTCAGGTATTTTGTTAATGATCTCGGCTATATTAGCTCTTATTGTTGCAAATTCACCGCTATCTGATTGGTACATTCAATTATTTGAAGCAAAGTTCACGGTTGGATTTACGGGCGCTGATATTTCTAAACCACTCATTCTTTGGATTAATGATGGGTTAATGGCCATATTCTTTTTGTTAATAGGTCTAGAGATTAAGAGAGAAGTCAAATTTGGAGAGCTTTCTACATTACAATCTGCGCTACTTCCAATAATAGCTGCTTTTGGCGGAGCAGTTATACCAGGGTTAATCTTCTTTGGCTTTAATGCAGGTACCGATTTCTTGGATGGATGGGCAGTAGCAATTGCAACAGATATTGCATTTGCAATAGGTGTATTGGCATTACTTGGGAGTAGAGCTCCAGTTTGGGCAAAAGTTTTTTTAACAGCGGTAGCGGTAGTTGATGATTTAATAGCTGTACTGGTTATCGCCTTGTTCTATACTAGTAAAATATCTTTGGTTGCTTTAGGCGTTGCAGGTGCTACATTGTTAATTCTTATCATTTTCAATTACTCAAATATACGCTCACTTGGTTTGTACATCATCTTTGGGGTGATTCTTTGGGTAGCAGTATTAAAATCAGGAATCCATGCTACCATTGCGGGTGTGCTGTTAGGGTTTCTAATTCCGGCAACTCCACCACGGAATAGAGAAAATGTACTTTCTGACATAGAAGATGGAGTAGATAAGCTTCGAGAGGCAGAGAATACTCCCGATGAAGAAGACGAAGAAATGGCTATGCATATTTTAGAAGAAAATATTGAACAGCTTGAAAGTCCATTACATAAATTGGAACACAAATTACACCCTTGGGTAGCATATTTTATAATGCCAGTGTTTGCATTCGCTAATGCTGGTGTTGCTTTATCTGTTGAGCAAACCACAGCTGCATTTTCATCTACATTAACGCTGGGGATTCTGTTTGGACTCTTTATCGGTAAACAAGTTGGGATCATGCTTTCTGTATGGATATCGAGTAAGCTTGGAATCGTAAAACTTCCTAAATCAAAAAATGTATGGACGATCTTTTATGGAATAGCATGTTTAACTGGAATTGGATTTACAATGTCACTTTTTATAAGCGGACTTGCCTTTACAGATCCATTATATATTGAGTATTCAAAAGTAGGTATCTTCGTTGGATCGTTGTTAAGTGGATTACTTGGCTACTTCTTTTTGAAGCTGAAATTAAAGCCAGAGTAGGTATTAGATATAAGGATGGTGGGCTATTTTTTAGCCCGCTTCTCTTTTTCTTCCAAAATCCAGTTCACATACAAAAATTCAAGAGCCGAACTTTCATAACCACTCCAGTTTTTAATGAGATTTTGAAACTGGGCTTCTGAAGTCTTATTTGGGTTTTTCCCATAACTCCAGATAATCCATCTACGCAACCCTTTTTCTTCTCCTTTTTTCATATTACTTGGAAAAATAGCATCTGTTCGACCACGCATCATCATTAAGTCTTGGGCAGCGGTCGGTCCTATTCCTTTAATATTAGTAAGTGTGTTGTAGCAGGTAGTAGGATCACAATTAGCCAGAAATTCCATGTCAGTATTCCCACCAACAATATTGGTAGATAGCTCTACAAGATATTGTCCTTTTCGTAATGTTGGTCCTAATTTTCGAATATTGGCTGGATCAGCTTTCATCAATTGAAATGGACGGGGCCACGCGGCTAGCGTTCCACCTTTATATTCTAGGGCAGTTCCATATGCTTCTCGAATGGCATACATCATTTTTTTTGCAGTAGGTTTGTGATTCATCTGCATTTCTACAATTCGGTTCTGGATGTCTTCGAAAAGATTAGCTCTTGTCATCCTTTTTAAGCCATATAAGCTAGAAAGTTTGTCCTCTAAAAGTGGATCATTTGAAGCCTGGTCGTATAGAGGACGAACATCCATATTAGTCCCAAATATCTTAGCAAGGCTAATATTAGCGGTCTCAATTTCTTCTTTTGATAATGATTCTTTGCATTCGATGTTAAACTCCGGACTATCAACATCACCGTTAAAGAAAACTGTAACTATAACATCGGTATCGCCAATAGAAACCGGACGGGTATAACCTTCCTCGAAAATGGTTTCAACATTATGCTCATGATCGAAATAGGATTGAACATCAAGACAAAGAAACCAATCATGTGGGGGGATAGATTTAAGGGTCCAGCTACTCATGTTAATTAGGTATAATTTGATATTGGGAATTAGGATTATTGTACCAACAGTTACAAAGTATTCCTAATTCCCATATTTGTAATTCTCTATTTAATAAGGAGCATCTTTTTAATAAACCTATTTTCGTTAGTTCTCAGTTCGTAGAAGTATACTCCAGATGACAATCCTGATGCATCAAAAGTATATTCATGGTAACCTGCATTGACTTTATTATTTACAAGAGTTGTAACCTCTCTGCCTAGTGTATCAAAAACCTTTAATTCAACATTACTGACCTGAGATAAGTCAAAACTGATAACAGTAGTTGGGTTAAAAGGGTTTGGATAATTTTGATTTAGTTCAATTTCATCAGGAGTTTGCAGAGTTTCTTCAGTTGAAGTTACTAATGTATAAAAGAATTCGACTTCACCAGTATTGGGTAAGATATGATGTGAGGAGAAAGGGGAACTAATAGAGATAAAAGGTATTGATGAAGCAGAAAAAACCCTGCTATTAGAATAGTCATGTTTTGATTCAGCATTGCTTTCTAAGAAAATTTCAGAACTTAGTTGGTCAATTTCTGGATTTAACCAAGACCAGATATTTAAGTTACTATAACGATAAATTCGACCAGAATTATCAGCACTGTCAGCGGTAATAAAAAGTCCTTGCACATAATTTGCAGCAATAGATTTGCCAAAGTTACTATAGGCAAGATTACTGTCTTGTTTTATCTCGAATGAAATATCAAAGGGGGTAAATTCTTCATCCTTACTATTATTTCTAAAATAGAATACGGAGCCAGTTTGTTGTTTTTTTGGTGCTCCAACAAATACGGGGTAATAGGTAGTTTGATTTGGTGAAACTGCTTTAACCGGAATAGCAATATCTTGAAGATGTATGGTAGAATATCCAAACTGATCTCCGGATTCTCCCTCTGGGTCTGTAATTTTTAATGACTGAATCCATGTACTATCTTGCTTTTCGAAGATATAAACAGCCCCTGATTTAGGTACTTCTCCGTCAGCATTATAAGCTCCAATAACAATGTAATTTGCGTAGTCAATGGTCGAAATAGAGTAACCAAATTGATCGCCTGATTGTCCGTCTTCAGCAATAAGTTTTTGTTTTTGAATCCACTGCTGTCCATCAAATTCGAACACATAAACTGCGCCACTATTTGCACTTTCTCCATCTGAAGAAGGCGCGCTTATAAAGAGTGTATTTTTATAACTACTAAGCTGTATAGCATGCGCGAAATTATCACCAGGTTTAGTATCGTTACCTGTTATAACCGAATCAAGCTTCCAGATCCATTTATCTGATTCATTAACCATTTTATATAAGAATACAGCACCAACACCTTGCAAACTATCTGGGTGGTTTTCGGCACCTATTGCAGCGTAGTTAAACCATTCCGTATTATCAATATTTGGAACACTACCAAGTGCGGAGCTTATCCCAAATTTCATTCCTTCCATAGGTTCTGGAGAGATAATACCATCAATTCTCATTTCAGGATTTCTTCCACCTGATAAAATCATTGAATATGCAGTGCCAGAACTATCAATACCATCTTCAATTTTATTTGGGGCAGTTACAATTGTTCTATCCCATAGGCTGCTGATAGACCATCCATAAAGTGAATTATGATCTAATTCCGGCTTTTCAGAATCAACTTTAACTTGTGCATTTATAGGTTCGATGATAAAAAGACAAAAAAATAGGATAGGTAAAAAAGAACTTAAAGTTGGTCGCATAATGATTCAAACTTAGCATGTTTTATAAACACTACTTAAAAATGAAGAATTTAATCATAAACTCAAAAGATGGCTTTAAGAATGAAGCTGTTTTGTACTGTTTAATTGTGAAGTAACTTTCAGAAATAAAAAAAGCTCCCAATCAATTGGGAGCTTTGAAATTTGATACGATATGTAAATCAATTAAGAGTTTGCCAACTCAACAGTTTCAGTATTTTTACTAAATGGATTCCAACTTATTGATTTCATTCTAACCAACACTTTGTCGGCTGTTATATAAACCACAGGAATAAAGACAAGTGTAATTAGAGTAGATGCAGTAAGGCCACCAATAACAACACGGGCTAAAGAAGCTTGAATTTCTGCACCTGGTCCTATTCCAAAAGAAAGAGGGAGGAGACCAAGTACGGTTGTAAGTGTGGTCATAAGAATAGGGCGGAGGCGAAGTTTCCCAGCTGCGAGAACTGCATCCAATACTTTCATTCCTTGTTCACGTCTAAGCAGGTTTATATAATCGACTAATACGATTGCATTATTTACCACTATACCAATTAGCATGATGATTCCCATCAAGCTTTGAATGTTTAGTGTAGTACCCGTTAATAATAAAGTTGGAACCACACCAATTACAGCCAAAGGAACAGAAAACATTACAACCAACGGATCAAGAAATCGCTCGAATTGTCCCGCCATTACCATGTAAATCAGGATTAAGGCAAGCAATATTGACAATTGGAAATCAGCAGCAGCTTTTTGCTGTTCTTCATATTCACCAGAAAATACAATACTATAACCTTCAGGTAAATTTAAACTTATAAGTTCGTTTCGAATCATATCAACAGCATCTCCAAGGGCAAGCCCGGGCTCCAGATTTGCAGAGATATTAGTTACTCTTTGACCGTTTATTCTACTAATTCCTGTAGGTCCACGACCGACTTCTTTTTCAATAACAGAAGAAACAGGTAAAACTCTTCCATCTGGGGTTCTAATCGAGATATTATCTAAATCGAGAGCACTTAATCTGTCTTCTGGGCGTAAGCGAACAATGATAGGGTATTCATCACCACCATCACGATAAGCTCCTGCTTGGCTACCACCGATATTCGTTTGTATAACGCCAGCTACTTGATTTACTGATAGCCCCAAATCTGCAATCTTTTCGCGATTAAATTTTATACGTTGTTCTGGGCGACCTTCACTACGACCAACTCGGGCACCAACAACGCCTGGAATTCTTTCTAGTTCAAGTTTTATTTGCTGAGCAATTTCATAAGATTTTTCAATTTCATATCCACGAAGCTGAATTTGAACCGCTTCATCTCCATCACCGCTTCCAAATAACCTTCTTAAAATCCATAGACCAGACTGGGCGCGTACTCTGATTTCTGCACCAGGGATTTTTCCTTCTATATTTTTACGAATTTCATCTGCAATATCAGAAGTATTTCCTTTTCGCTCTGATGAAGGTACCATAGCGATTTCTACCTCAGCTCGTCCGTCACGAACTTCAGTAGTGAAATTCTTTACATCATCCATTGGAAGATTAGCGAGTACAATTGTTTCTAGTTCTTTTAAGTACTGATTTTGAACGGCAATATTTGTTCCATCAGCCATTTCAAGATCAATACTAATTTCATCAGCATCGGTTTGAGGAGCTAACTCTACAGGAATAAGTGGCACTAAAAGGAAGTTTGTAACTACTAGCAAAGAAGTAACTCCGAAAACGGTATATCGATGTTTTAAAGCTCCTTCAAGTATGATTGCATATCTTTTCTCGAGTTTTTCAAAAAGCTGATTGAACTTTCCTTTTTTTGCTTTTCCACCATTCGGTTTTACCGATAAGAACTTACTAGAAAGCATGGGTACTAATGTAAGCGCAACAAATAAAGAACAGATTAGCGAAAATACCACTACAAGCGCCAATTGTTTGAATAACAATCCTGATATCGTTTGCATAAAAATAACAGGAAGGAAGATAACTATGGTGGTTAATGTAGATGCGACAATGGCGCCAGCAACCTGTTTTGTTCCAATTAATGCACTGGTTTTAAGGTCTTCACCTTCTTCTTCTCTCATTCTGATAATATTCTCAAGAACCACAATGGCGTTATCAACAATCAGACCTACACCGAGTGCAAGTCCTCCAAAACTCATTTGATTGAGTGTAAGATCTCCAAAATAAAGTAAGCCAAACGTGGCAATTATCGAGATAGGAATGGCAGCCGCAATTATAAAAGTAGAAGAGCCATTTCTAAAGAATACATACAATACAAAAACAGCAAGCAAAGCTCCCCAAAGCGCAGAATTCTTTACGTTATTGATAGAATCTTGTATAAAAGTACTTTGATCTTGAGTTATGAAAAGCTCTAGGTCGTTTCTTTCAGAGTTAATTAGTTCAACTTCTTTAAGAACTTCAGCTGCAACATCTACTGTATTAGCTCCAGTTTGTTTTCGTATAAAAAAGCGAACCATAGGTTTTTTGTTGATGGTCACTAACCGATCCAGATCTTCATATCCAAAAGAAACTTCAGCAACATCTTTAACTCTAATTGTTTTCCCATCAATAGTAGTTATTACTGTATTTGCTATTTCGTCGATTGAGTCATATTCACCAAGAGTACGAATATAAAGGCGTTGTGTACCTTCATTCACATTTCCACCAGCAGCATTGGTATTTTCTCGCGAAATGGCTTGTTGGACCTGAAGCGTTGATAAACCACTAGCTATTAGTCGATCTCTTTTAATATCAACTTTGATTTCTCTATCAACACCACCCCAAATATCAATTGAGCCAACACCATTAATTTGTTCGAATCTCTTTGTAATTTCCCGATCAAGTAGACGAGTCAAGTCTGCAAGGTTTTTATCGGAATTAGCTCCCACTACAACAATAGGTGAATTATTAGGATCAAATTTCCAAATTCGTGGTGAATCGGCTTCCTCGGGGAGGCTTCCTCGAACCCTATCTAAAGCTGCTCTAATATCATTAGCAGCTGCATCAATATTAATACCTTGTGCAAACTCGAGAGTTACACGACTGTTTCCTTCATTTGAATTGGAACGAACTCGTTCTACTCCTGGAACACCTGCAACGGCATTTTCAATTCGTTCGGTTATGATATTCTCGATCTCTTCAGGACCAACGTTATTATAGTTGGTTGAAATAGTAAGTTGAGGATATTCGATAGGAGGCAGTAAATCTACTGGCAAATAATGGAAGCCCATTATTCCAAGTGTAATAATGATCAAAAAGACCATCGAAGTAGCTACTGGGCGTTTTATAGAAGTTTCTGTAATTGGCATATTAAGTCCGTACTAAAAAGTTGAAGCTTGTGGATTGGTAGATTCCTGAAGCGCTTGTTTCAAAAGATCTTCACGTTGTAGCATTTGTAAGCCGATTACTTTATCCCAGCTTACTGTTCTTATTCGGGCTTGTTCTCTGCCTTCTCCTAATAAATCTTGACCAAGTGTAATTACCCATTGTCCGCTTTCAAGACCGCCAACGCCAACTTCCATTCGACCACGTGCTAACACATTGATCAATTTAAATTGTACTGGAGTAGGTTCTGTAAGAGGATCAAGTGAATTACCGTTGTTACTGTCATTAGCAGGTTCAATTTCAGATCCCATTGAAGAAGCAACAAAAACACCTTCTGCACCCGAAGTCGGATCGGTATAAATAGCACTAATTGGAATTAAAGTTGCTTTTTCACTTTCACCGAAAAGAACATCAACAGGGACAAACATACCGGGTTTTAACCACCCGTTTTGATTTTCAACATCAATTTCAGCTTCCGTACTTCTGGTTATTTCATTTAAGAAAGGAGAGACTCTGGAAAGTTTAGCTTCTATAACTCTATCGTTTCCTTCATAATCTTCTACAAGAATATGGGCAGTTTGACCGATTGAAATTTTATTAAGCATAGTTTCAGTAAGTATAATTTCTACACGTAATTTTGTAAGGTCTCCAATCATAAATAATTGAGTATTGCCATTGACTTGCATCCCAACTTGAGCATTACGTTGTCCAATAGTTCCTGATATTGGGGCTCTTACAATAGTTCTTGCGAGTGCTTCTTTTCTTTCCTCAACAAGAGATTTAGACTGAGATACTTGAGCTTTAGCTAATTCCACATCTGCATCAGCAGATATAAGTTGCGCGTCAAGTTGCTCGATTTCAGAAGTACTGCTCAAGTTCTTATCAGCGAGTTGCTTTGTTCGGTCGTAACGAGATTTTAATTCTGAATAGCGAGCCTCTGCTTGTTTTAAGCGGGCATTGTTGATGTTTAGTCCTGCATCTGCCTGAACCAATTGTTGACGAAACTGCTCATCTTCTAATTGGATTAGTTTGTCTCCCTTTTTTACATAATCACCGTTTTCTACAAAAACTGCAGAAACCTTTGCATTAATTTGTGGAAAAAGAGGTACTTGATTCTCGGAGCGAACATTCCCACTGAAACGTTCAACAAGCGGTAGAGAACCATACCGAGCTTGAACTGCTTCAACTGCAGGAATTACGGTATTTCCTTGAGGCTTATTTTCCTGTGTATCTTCTGAAGAAGAGGAACAAGAAATCAGTATGAAAACGAGTACTATTAATATATTTTTTTGATTCATTTAAAATCCGAAGCTTTTGATTAGTTACATTGCCCTTAACTATATTTCTAAACAAAGTTCTCCCTTCGAATTGTTAAATACTATAAAAAATTGTTTTAAATAGTATCTGAGATTTTATAAATGGTGTTCATTTTTTGTGTTAAAATGATTGACTAATCTCCATCTTCAAACACAAAAGAAGGGTTTATATCCTGACTTAAGCGCTCTTGATACAGCTTTTCCTCAAACATTCGTTCCACATCTTTTAATGTATCAGCGTCTTTGGGAGATAAATCCCAACGAATGGCTTTGAATCGTGGAAAGCGAAGGGTGTATTTGGCTTTCGTTCTTTTGTTGATTTGAATGTCTTCGAATTCCAATTCAACAATCAATTCAGGTTTCAGTAAAACGGTAGGACCAAAACGTTCCTGAGTTAAGGATTTTATCCGTTTATTCATTTCGGTAAGTTCTTCATTTGAATATCCACCATAAGCTTTTCCAATGGGGATGAATTCCTCTTCATAGCGCTCGTCGTCTTTTACGGAGATTCCCAAGGTAAAATCAGAATAAGATCCACCACGTTTACCACTTCCTGCATGAGCATATAAAATTACTGTATCAAGAGAACCGCTTGGCTTTTTAACTTTCAACCACGATTTCCTGCGCTGGCCATATTCATAAATGGAATCTTTCCGCTTCAACATCAAACCTTCGTTGCCATGCGCTAAAGCTCGTTCAAATAATTCTTCAACATGCTCCTGATTTTTTACCTGAATCTGAGAAGTGATTGGGAGATTATAGGTTTTTGAAAGTCCTTCTAGTTTTTCCCTGCGAATTAATAAAGGCTCATGGAATAACGAATCATTATTTAGATATAAAACATCGTAAGTAATAAAAAGAACGGGGTATTGATTCAATAGCTTCTTCGAAGGTTTCTTAACACCCATACGCTTTTGAAGTAATTGAAAGGGCATAATCGTATTGTCTTTGAATACACAGATTTCCCCATCTAACACCAATTCGGGGAGATTTCTTTCCTTAAGGAAGTCCCGAATTTCAGGAAATGAATGAGTCACCACATTTAAATCTCTAGAAAAAAGTTCAACTTTTTCTCCAGATATATGAGCCTGACATCGCATTCCATCAAATTTCTCCTCGGCAATATATTCATGGAGGGTATCAAAGGAACGACTTTCCATCGGGCTAGCTAACATAAACGACAGAGGATGGAATAGTTTGAAAGAAGCCGTATTCAAGGCATTATTTTTAGCAAGCACGGCTGTTTCGCCAAGACTCCCAGTTATCATATAAGCAAACCGAACGGATTCTAAATCTTTCCCAAAAGCTTTAGAAATTGCATTTACAACACTCTTGGTTTCAAAACCGATACGAAGTGATCCTTGTCCTATAATTCGGATGAAATACTTCACTTCCAGTGGACTCATTCTCGTCCACACTTCTAGAATCAACGCCTGCTTTTCATCTCTTTTTCGAAGAAGATGTAATTGCTCGTAAATCTCATTGACTTCCTGAAGCGTAAGCTCTTCTCCATTAAACTTGGCATTGGCTTCCGGGATATTCTCCATTAATCGCTGAATAGTTTCGGAAGAACTTCCAGTCGCTGTTCGGCTGGGTTTGAATACCAATTCGTAATCTATTTCACAAAACTCAGCAGCCAGTGTTGCTAAAGTCCGATAACCTACCGAAGCTCTTTTCCCCGAAACAGATGAAAAAGCTCCTTCACCTAAATACTGAGCAGCTAACAAAATATCCTCATCCGATACCAGTACTTGAAAGTATTCTTTGCATAAAGCAATTTTCGCGTTATTCCCACGAGTTGTCGAAATAGTTTGGGCGAGTTTGGCGAGATATTTGAAACTATTACTTTGCAGCATTATTAACACACCCCTAAATCCCCTCTCAAGAGGGGACTTTTTACTGTCATGTCGAATGAACATGAGACATCTGAATAGTTGTATGATTGAAAGACACTTTTTAGATTTCTCTCTCCAGTCGAAATGACAAAAACCTCATTATTTGTTATTCCTAATTCACCTATTCTCATATTCCTAATTCCCATCACCCTCAAAGTCTAAAAAAGCCGAATCAATTCCCAAATTTTCCAAATAATGCTGAACTACTTTCGGATTCGGAGTATGGGTCACCCACACTTTTTTAGGATTAATTTTCGAACACAAATCAATCAATTCAAAGAAATCCAAGTGATCAGAAATAGGTATCAATTCATCCACAGTTAGTTGAGTTTGTCGGGATTCATTAGCTGCCCAACCCGAACAATAGGCTACTTTCGTTTTCTTTAGGTTAGATGCAAAACCTTTTCCCAACGCAGAACTTGGACAAATCAGAATCTTTCCTTCGCAATTCTCCCGTTGATAAGTTTCATATTCTCCGAGTGGATAGCCAAACTCTTCATACACCGAACACAGTTTAAATCCGGCGCCATGAATTTGCATAGGGTGATTGAGTTCCTTCAGCATAAACATTAACTCCTGAGCTTTCCCCAAGTTGTAAGCTGTAAAAATAGGAGTAAATCCTTCTTCTAGTGAAGTGGAGGCAAAATCCTGAACCTGCTTAGTGAGCGTTTCCTCCGATTTCCATTTATAAATAGGAAGACTAAAAGTAGCCTCGGTAATAAACTGATCGATAGGAGCATCCGGTAACAGAAATCCTTCGGTAGCAGGAGCAGGAGGGGTGCGATAATCACCAGTGTACAAAACAGAACCCAGTTCACTTTCCACAAAAGTCATTGCAGAGCCGAGAATATGTCCCGCAGGGTAGAAAGTTACCCGAGCGTTTTCGGTTTCTATAGGTTGATGGAAATCCAATTTGGTGATCTCGCCCTTAAAACCACGAAGTCGCATAAAAGCAGCAGTAGGAGGAGTTGCAAACACACTCAATTTTCGATTGGTTGGTATATGATCGGCGTGAGCGTGGGACACAAAAATATGCTTTGCTTTAGCGCCAGAATAATCCAATCCAATTCCCACTTCTGGGAGCAAAATTCCATGATATCCAGCTTTAGTTATCTTGAGCATAGTGTTTTGTAATACTTTTTTATGCTGTCATCCTGAGGCTACCGCTGAAGGATCTGCAAAACTATTAAGAGATATAAATTCTTTAATTTCAATCAGAATGATATGTTATTCAAATAATGTACTGAAAGCTGTCATCCCGAGCGCCCGAGTAATAATCGCGGGTAAGTTCGTTTCGCGAGGGATCTCAAATGTTGCATAACCCATAGCTGACTCAGTATTTGATACTCTTCGCGAATCACTCAAAACCTCAAAACATTCCGTTGCGCTCAGAGTGACAGTATTCACGTTCAATAAACAATATTCAATGAAAAGATAGGAAGTAGGACTGACAACGTTATGTCATCATTATTTCGATTTTTTGAACACATAGTATTTGCTATCATCCCGAGCACCCGGAATAAATTCAGATCGGGTAGGTTTCGCGAGGGATCTCAAATGTTGCATAACCCATAACTGACTCAGCATTTGATACTCTTCGCGACACACCCGAAGCCATACTACATACAGCAGCGCTCAGAGTGACAGTATTCACGTTCAATAAACTAATATGAAATGGTGACAGTTAACCTCGTTCCGTAGCTCTGCTGCGGAATGCATTCTTGAAGCTCCAGCTTCTCTCACCGTCCCCAATCTCCTAAGTTTGTGACTTAAAAAGATTCAGTTTAGCAAAACTTAGACTTGTAATAAGGTTTAAGACCTTTGAATCAAAATTTCTCATCCCCATCTTTAACTTCTTACAGGAATGTATTCTAACTCTAAGTACAATTCGTTAAAGTTCTCCTGAGGGAAAATAAAAAAGATAGGTATCATTTTAACTTTAGATACCTATCTAAATTAATTCTGATACGTATCATTTTTTTAACCCTTAAGCAATTGTAGTCTGTGGTTTTTGCTACTTTTGTCCAAACAATAGTAGAGAAGAAGCGAAAGTGAAGAACCTTTTGGGTATTTAGTAAGATTCTTTGGAAGTATCCGATAGCATGGAGAGATGATTAAATCATTAGTTCCTGATTTAATCTGAGGGGTGTTGCGTAAGCAGTAACTTATCACTTACACAACTCATACTCACTTAATAAGCATCATTTTTCGAGTCTGTTGAAAATCCTCAACGGTTAACCGATAGAAATAGACTCCACTCGATAATTGGGAAGCATTAACATCAACTTGATGTCTTCCAGAATTCAATGTTCTATTTACCAACTCCAGGATTGCTTGTCCTTGTACATTATAAATGCTTAAAGCTACATGAGAAGCTGTGGGTATTTCAAAAGCAATTTGTGTGGTGGGATTAAATGGATTTGGATAGTTTTGCATCAGTTTAAAACCTTGAACCTTCGACTTATCTTCATTTGCATTTGCCGTTAACAATCCAATATTTGAGTCGATCCAGTTCGCTCGTTCTACAATCCAATTCTTTGTTAAAGTAAGTTCATCTTCATACGATTGAATCTGATTATTTCTAGGGTCATATGGAAACCATCCACCACCTAGATTATTTGAACCGGGAGCAGGGCGTACCTCAAAATTTCGAGTTCGTGCTTCTGTTGTGATGTCAGCAAATCCATCAATAGTATTATTTAATGAATCAGAAGAAAGAATACCTTGTCGTAATTGAAACCAACGTTGATTTAGTCTTTTTGTAAAATCTCCATCATTAAAAAGTATTTTCCACCAAAATGGAACTTGAAAATTGTCATTCCTCAGGAAGTTTTGATCATCATTAAAATATAATAGCTGCCAACCCTCAGTACGTTCAGCTTCATAATAACCCGCATTTCCGTAACTGAAATTATAATCCCAAGCAGGTCCAGCTATGAGTTTGCCGCCATCGCTATCTTTTTGTTTAGTTAAATAGGAGCTAAGACGATAGCCATCAACATTTCGACTAAGCTCATTCAAAATCAGATAGTCAACAAAAGAATCGACATTCAAATATTTCGAATAACCGTTTATTGGATCTGTATAATCACCATCGTGCATCAATTCTTCAAAGTCTTGTATAAATCCACCAATATATTCCTCTTGTTCGGGAGTAATTTCATCTGCCTTCGGATAATAGTATTGATATCTAATAATCACATTAGAGTGTTCAGTAGTGGGAAATGAAGAGTCAATTCCAGAGCTCCAACCTTCTTTATCAACCCTAAGTATATAACCTCCAGTAACATCATCTCCTGATATTTCTTCAGGGGATAGGGTAGCAATATCAACGCGGTTTTTATCTTTTTTGATCTTTTCCATCAAGACATAAATTCCTTGATACTCATCGTTAAGAATGACCTCACAATAAACCGTTCTTGATGCATACCAACCCATTTCGCGAGACAAATGATAACTTAGCACATTACGGAGCAGTGATCGATCAAAATAAGGTGCGTGTAAAACCCAATCATTGTCTTCAGGCAATCCTAATAATGAAACATTACGGTTACTGCCGTCTTCATTTTGAGTTTCAAATCCATAACTTTTTATATCCCAAGTTGCAGAACTTTCGCCACGGATTTCTAGGCTTATATTTCCAGAATAATTATTAGCAGAATCACTTACTAAATTACGTTCCCCATTTTCTTGATAGATAATCTGCATCTCAGCGATTATTCTGGGGTCATCATATGGGATATCTTGATCATTTGTATTAATAATAACAATTGGAAGATTTGAGCTTGTAAAGTCTCCTGAAGTTTGCCAACCAAATACCGATTGCGAAATCAAAAAAATGAAAAGAATGATTCTTACTGTCACTATACTAAATTTAAAATATTTGGTAAGGAGATACTGCTGATTGGTAACTCAAAAAGATTATACAGAAATAAAAGGAGTTTTTTACAATATGTACTTTTAGCTATCAAAAATGTAGAACGCTAATATTTTAGGCAACTAATTTACTTTACCTTAACTTATCTAGATCTCTTTATTCATTACAATTTTAATTCAAATCAGATCATGAAGACGATTAGGCTTTTTTTATTCATCGTAACATTAGGTGCTCTTTTAACTATTAATATTCAGGCTCAAATAACAGTGCTAAACGCAAAAGGGTATGTGGATGTAAAAAATGGAGAATTGATTTCTCCAGCAGTAATCGTTATTGAAGCTGGTATTATTACTGATATAAACCCGTCTAGGATTCCGAAAGATGCAGAAGAAATTGACTTAATAAATAAATATTTGATGCCGGGAATGATGGATATGCATGTCCATTTAGATTTTGATTTTTCATCGGGATTTGATGTTGTGGTTAAAGAAAGTGCAAGTAAAGGAGCTATTCAATCTGTCTATAATGCTGAAAAAACTCTAATGGCAGGCTTTACTACGGTTCGTACTATTGGTCAAGTTCATTATACGCTGGAATTGATTGATGTAGCCCTAGCGGAAGCTTCAGAAGAAGGTATTATAAATGCACCGAGAATTATTCCAGCAGGACATATGATCACTATTTTAGGCGGTCATGGTGATTTGGCAATGGGCGAAGGACTTAAAGAGGGAATGATTGAAGCAGGTCCGGAATATGGAGTAGTCAGCGGAGTAGATGACGCAATTAAAGCAACTCGTTTCCAAATCAAACATGGTGCTAAGACTATAAAAATTCATGCTACAGCAGGAGTACTTTCGTTGGAAGATGCAGTTGGAGCTCAACAACTTAGTGACGAAGAAATGGTGGCTATTATTGAAGAAGCACATCGACACGAAATTCCGGTTGCAGCACATGCACATGGTACGGAAGGAATAAAAGCTGCAATACGAGCAGGTATCAATTCTATTGAACATGGCTCTATTCTAGACGATGAGGCTATTCAGATGATGATTGATAATGAGGTAGTTTTGGTTCCAACTTCTGGTTTAATGGAAGTAATGGACAAGGAAATGCTTCCACCAAAAAAGAAAGCTAAAGCAGATTATGTAGATCCTCTCGCAAAACAATCGTTATCAAATGCCATTAATGCTGGTGTTAAAATTGCCTTGGGAACAGACGCACCCCTTATACCACATGGAGATAACGCGTTTGAATTAGTAGCAATGATAAATCGCGGAATGTCCATTGCTGAGGCTTTACGGTCTGCAACTACAATTCCCGCAGCGTTAGTAAACATGGAAGGAGAAGTTGGAGAAATTGAAGAAGGTATGTTTGCAGATATAATTGCTACAGATTCCAATCCATTAGAAGATGTCAAAACGTTACAAAATGTAGTATTTGTGATGAAGGGCGGAAAAATTTATAAGAATGTAGAATAGGTTGCTCTGATTTAATCCAAGAGATGTTGGTTCGATCAATCTGCCCAAAACTGACATTTACCTGCATCTTGAATTTATTTCAATTTCTGTAGCAAATAGCATTGGTTAAACAAAATATAGAGACAAAAATAGTTGCTAAGGCGGAGTTCATTGTGGGGAAAATTCGAGATTTGAAATCCCTCAACAAAAAGTAAATGTATTCGTAGATATTCGAATGATTCAACTTCAGGAAGGGAAATATTTCGGCGAGGATGTTAAAACCATACAAAATGATTGGGTAAATCTTAGTTTAACTAGATATGACGAGTTCACAATTATTGAAGATCATCATCATGAAAATGACTATTTGAGTGTGTTGGTAAATGGGGAATATATAGAAGAGTCGTCCAATCATTCAGGAATAGTTCGACCTGGTGAGTTATTATTTCGACCAAAGGGGTACACACACCGAAATAGTTTCAGAGAACAAAAAGGAATGTGTTTTAATATTGAGCTTAGACCAGACTGGGATAAGTTTTTCGAAGTCAAATCGACACTTCCAGCAAAGTTTCATCATTTCCAAAACATACATTTTTCCACTTTATATAAACTTTTATTCAATTTTAAAATTCAGAATCAAGAAGACGATTGTATTGAGTTTATTTCTGAATGGCTTGATACGTTTAGTGAAAATCGATTGTCTAAAAACCAGTCATGGATTTCAACTATCGTCTATATTCTTGAAAACGAGCTCAATCAATTCCATTCTTTAGCTGAACTATCAAACAGAGTAAATGTACATCCTGTATATATGGCAAGAGTTTTTAAAGCTAAAACGGGAAGAACTATTGGAGATTATCAACTTAAAGAGAAGCTTAGTAATGCCGTGCCAAAGTTATTAATAGCTAAGAATTCCATAAGCGATATTTCATTTGCTCTCGGGTTCTATGATGATGCTCACTTCATAAGATCGTTTAAAGCCATGTACGGAATCTCGCCTCATCAATTCCGTCTAAAAGTAATCAGTTAATCTGATACAATTTTTAAAAGGTTCTTACTCGTAGATTTTTTTTAACTAAATAAGAAAAGTTATGAAAAGAGCATTTTTCACGCTGTTATTGTTGATTGGGATTAATTTTGTATTGCTTGCACAAAATTATGATCTATCCTCAAAAGTATACTCACATTCACTTAACGGAGATATCCCTTCTGCATTAAAGTTATTAGAAGGTTTGGGAGAAAACCTTTCAGAAGAAGATCAATTATTCAAAGATGAATTTGAACTACGATTTAAAGAGGAAATGGACCAAAGTGATTATCTAAAAGATGAAAATACGCCACTAACAGAATTACATGCTATGTTCAGAGATTATTGGAGAAAGTCACTTTTAAATCCTGGAGAGAATTATATGGGAGAACTAGGAGGGAAAGTGGTTCCTTTTTTAATGACAAACTATCCCCCCATTAGAGAAGTTCAATTTAATCGAGATAGTATTGGTTTCTATCTAAGTGGATATATACATAGCCTTGGTCTGTATACTCAGGAAGAGGTGGATGTTAGCGGACATCTATTAGATTTGATGGTATGGCAAAACCAGTCTGATACCTTGTATTCGTTTGACGTAAATGGAAAGGAACTAGCAATTAAAGTTCGGAGAATGAGGGGTTTTAAAACACTTGGATGGAGAGAGTATGCAACATTAGGAACCCATTATCCGGGTGGTTGGGCTACAACAGAAGCGTTATATATGGTAGAAAAAGCATATGATACAAACAGTGAGGAATTTAGAGTAAGCTTTTTGGCTCATGAAGGGATGCATTATTTGGATTTAAAGGAATTTCCAGATTTGGAGAATGTAGATTTGGAGTATCGTGCTAAGCTTTCTGAACTTTCTTTAGCAGATTCTACAATGTTTGAGCTGATTGAGTTTTTTATCAATAATTCTGATCCGAATAGTGAAGTTCCACATTCCGTAGCAAATCACAGACTCATTAACCAACTTTCTTTGGGCATCTTTAAAGATGAATTTAATGATGATATTGAGGTCTGGAAAAGAGTCAGCAAATCTGAAATAAATAGAGTATCTAAACAATTACTTTTTGAAGATACTTCAAAAAAGAAAGAATTAAAGAAATAGTAGAAAAGCCTTATTCAATAATTTTCTTAGGCGTATTCAATTTTTATAAACTCAATCAATCAATCAATCACCAAATCTTCTTTTTGAGTCTTAAGAACTTCAGGAATTGAATTTTTGATAGTAGTACAGAGTTCGTCAATAAAGTTCTTTTTTAGAAACTCCCGACTATATACCAAGCGTATTTTTCGGGTTGGAACAGGATCATTGAATTCTTTAATAACACCATTCGCACAACGTGTATCATGTTCTTGCATAGAAAGATAAGGCATCAAAGTTACTCCAAAATCTTGTTCAACAAGACGTTTAAGAGTTTCTAAATTACCACTCTCGAAACTTATATTCCCTTTACTAATTTTTTCATTATCCTTTTTACACAACTTTATAGCTTGATCTCTGAAACAATGACCTTCGTTAAGAAGCCAAAGATTTTCTTTATATAAATCCGAAAGTTCCAACTTTTCCTTACTACCTAACTTATGCATACTGGATACATAACCCAGAAAAGGTTCTAAAAATAAATCTTCTTCAAAAAAGTGTTGGTCGGTAGAAGTTGCGATAATACCAACATCAAGTTGATCATCATGTAAGCTTTCAAGTAAATCTGTAGTAAGCATTTCCTGAAAAGTAAGTTCTACCTTTGGAAATTTTTCTGAGAATGTTCTAAGAAATAGAGGAACTAAATATGGAGCAACGGTTGGTATAATTCCGACTTTAAAAGACCCTTTTAACTCTCCATCATTTACAGCGGCTAAATCATGTATATGCTTGGCATCATGTAGAATTACTTTAGCTTTTTCAATGATTTTTTCGCCAATGGCAGTAGGTATAACAGGTGTTTTTGATCGATCAAAAATTAATACGCCCAATTCATCCTCAAGTTTTTGTATTTGCATACTTAAGGTTGGCTGGGTGATGTATATTTTCTGTGCCGCCGTGGCAAAGTGTCTATACTTATCCACTGCTACAATGTATGAGAGTTGAGTTAGGGTCATTTAGTTTGGAACAAATAATTATGAATTGGTTTCTTTAAGAGAGTCGTAATACTCAAGTAATTTGTTGGCATCACTTTCACTTTTCCCTTTAATTTTATATTTCTTAGCAAAATCTTTCAACTCTTTTTCATATTCACCAATATCATTAATAAGATTTTTAAGTCTAAGACGTGTTTTTACGAATTCACCATCACTTTTACGTAGATAGAATATCTCATTTTTCTTGTATTTGGCCGTTTTTCGGTTTGTTACTGGGTCTCTAAAATTCCCTCTATCAAAAGTTACTGTATGATGAACGAACATTTTTATTTCGCCATTATAAACAACCCTAAGTGGAGTGTTTTTATTTATATCATTTTCTTGACTTACGAAACCTGTTACAAAAAAAGCAGTTGTATTTCCAAGTTTATCTTTGAATTCAATCCCTTTAATAATTGATGGATTAAAAATATTAAACTGCTCACCTTCTTGATAAATGAGTTGGTTCTCTTCTAGGTTAAGAGCCAAATTCAGAGATTCTGTAGTCTTTTTATTTGGTAGATGAACAATACCAGTCAAAAGTTGATTCTCGAAATATGGACTTCCTTCAACGTTTGTTTCATTGATAGTTTGTACAACACCAGTAATAGTAATGGCAATATTGTTATTTTCTCCACCAACACTGTACTGAGCGGTTAATTTACCGGTAAGTAATAATATTATAGTTATGGTAAATAGTGCAAAGTTCTTCATAGTAATATTTCTTTGGTTTGAATTCTAATTGATGTACTTACCCAAGTTTCAAGAATACTAAAATAATTGGTATAAATCTTATTAACCAATTTAGAATGACACCTTATCTTAATTTTAAGTTAATGAAATAGAATCGGGTTTATTTTTTCCCAAGTACAATCAGTTATTATTTTAGCTCCTTTTTCATTTGGGTGACTATCCCCAGGAATTTTTAGTTCAGATAAAGAGGAATCAGTATTACTTTGAACACATTCATTGTTATCAAAGTATAGACCTTCTGTTTCTTCTCCATTTTTTTGAATCCAATCGTAAAAATTTTGATCATATATCGACATAGTTTCATTTTCAAAAAATCCTGTATTTATAATAAGAAACTCACATCCATTTAAATCACACCAATCTTCAATTTTATTGAGAATAGAATTGGCTAAATGAGTTGAATAGTTCGATTCTATCTCAAATGAATCTAAAGTAGGGATGGAGACTTCTGATTTTTCAGGATTAAAATTATGAGTAAGGTCTTCAAAGAAAACATGCTTCCAAAGCACTTTCACGATAATATTTGCTATCTCAGAATTGCCTTGTAGCCAACGATACCAGCCTTTTTTTGAAAGCTTTATTGTGAACTCTTTCGGTTTCCACCTTTGAGATTTAATTAGAGAATCAGGTGAATTTTCATCATAAATAAAAAGATTTTTGGAAAGTGCTCGATTCACATCGTCATAATTCATGAAGTAAATTAGGTAGTCAACATCTAGTTCAGTTCCAAACATATCTAACCATAATGCCCAATCCGCTAGCCCCGAGCCACCTACCGCAGCATTTAGGAATTGTATCGAATCAGGATAAACAGTATCCGCTTTTCTTTGGAGAATATTTACATAAGTATCTTCCTCATTTAGTAAAAGACCAAAAGTGAAAGAGTCGCCAATCGTTAGGATATTTAAATTTGAAGAGGTTACGCTATTCCCACGTAGTCGATATTCATTAAATCTATATTCTGCTTTTCTATTCCCATATTCTTGAAATGCTGTTCCTCCAGATTGATTCATTACAAATCCTTCATTGTGCATTTCAATCCAAGTAACCATCTTATTTTGAGGCAGAAAAACTCGTACTAATAACTCGCCAATTAAAAGGGTGAAAATTGAAATGATGACTACAACTAAACCAGTTTTAAATATTTGGGAAAGCTTATTCATTTTCTTTCCATTCTTCTAAAAATCGTCTGACATATTCTTTCATAAAAAAATGTCTTTCTTCCGCCATTCTTTTTGCAGTATCTGTGTTCATTCGATCCTTTAAAAGGAAAAGCTTTTCATAAAAGTGATTTATAGTATGACCGTTATCATTTTTATATGCCTCAAAGGAAGTGTGCTGGATTGGAGGAATATCAGGATTATATAATTCCCTGCTTTTAAATCCTCCATATGAAAAAGCTCGGGCTATTCCAATCGCCCCAATTGCATCCAATCTATCAGCATCTTGAACTACTTTACCCTCAACGGTTTTCGTGGGTGTTTCGACTTTTGCCCCTTTAAATGAAACATCTCTTATAATTTCACAAACATGAAGAATAATCTCTTCAGGGAGAAATAGACTCGATAACCACTTTTCAGCGACTTTTGCCCCAAGTGTTTCATCACCCTCATGAAATTTGTGATCAGCAATGTCATGCAATAGGGCTGCAAGTTCTACAATAAATAGGTCAGCCTTTTCTCGTTTAGCAAGTGTTAGAGCAGTATTTCGAACTCTGTAGATATGCCACCAATCATGCCCAGAATCACCTTCTAGCTTTTCTCTAACAAAAGCTTCAGTTTTTTTAAGTACTTCTTTCTTTAAAAGTTCAGACATGTACAAAGATCTTCAATAACATCTTTTTTGAGCTTTGCAATTCTATCTAGTGCTTTCTGAATGGTATCCTCACTCACCTTTCCTTCTGATATTAACTTTTGGATGATATCAATAGATCGGCGAGCAATGTCGTCTTCAAATATAAGATTGTTTCCAAAAACCAAAACATCAACGCCAGCATTGAGTGTTTGTTCAATTGTAGTTTCTAAATCATATTCAGAACGTATCGCCTCCATTTGTAGATCATCTGAGAATACAACCCCCTCAAAACCGAGTGAATCGCGCAGTAACCCATTAATAATTTTCTCAGAAAGAGTTGCTGGCCAATCAGGGTCTAGATTAGTATTAAATACATGTGCAGTCATTACTCCATTAATATTTTTTTCGGCAAATAGGCGTTTATATGGAATTAATTCATCAGGGCTCCAAGTATTTGTTACGTCGGATACACCTATATGAGGATCTTTAGTTGAGCTTCCTTGTCCTGGAAAATGTTTAAGCACACTTAGAACCCCTTCTTTATCAAATTCATCTATTACGAAACCTGCGTGTTCAGCTACTTTATATGGATCGGAAGAGTAGCTTCTCTGATACTTAGCAATAATAGGGTTATCAAGATTGGTGTTTAAATCAAGTACAGGAGCAAAATTTGTGTTAACACCAACAACCATAAACTCTTGCGCAATATTTCGTGCATAAAAACGAGTAGAATCTTCATCATCTAATTCCCCTAAATACTCAGCTGTTACTGTTTTGGGGAATCCCATACTTTGTTTTAAGGGGGATTCGTTTCCTCCTTCTTGATCTATTGAAATAAATGGAGGGTTTGACGAATAAGCCACTAATGAGCTGGAAAGCTTTAAGAGTTGATCATCCGAAGTAATATTTCGTCCGAAGCTTTTATTTTCAATATCATAATCAAAAAGAACAAAACCACCCAGATTTAGATTTTTAATGTCTTTTACAATATCACTTTCTGGATTTATCTCAGTACCTCGAAAGCCTAATACTAATAATTGACCTAATTCACGATCTGTGAAAATAGTTTCTTTTTTTTCTTCTACTGGTTTTGATGAACAGGAAAGAAATAATACAGAAGCAATTAAAAGACCTAAAAATTTCATTTTAAAGATGCAGTTTTGTTTTTATAGGTTAGAAGTAAATCGTCTAGTACTTCTCTTAAGTTAAATGATGGAGTAATATCATTATATCGTGCAATATTACCGTCAGGATCTACAAGAATATAAAATGGAATGCCCCCACCTTTATAACTTTTAAAAGTTACTTGATCTGTTCCATCCCCTCCGTATAATTCTGGCCATGGATTTTTAAATTGTGTGATATCTTCAATCCATACTAAACTATCAATTTCTGTTGAGATTCCAATAATTTCAAACTCATCTCTTGAGTAATCTTGGTATAGTTCATGCATATAGGGAAACTCTATAAGACAAGGTTGACACCATCCCGCCCAAAAATCCAAGAGCACAAACTTGCCCGAATAATCTTCAAGAGTGTGAATTTTACCTGATCTATCTGAGATATTAAATGGAATAGCAGGTTGCCCTGGTGAAACTGATTTAACTTCATTATAAAAATAATTAATAAACTCAATATATGAAGTATACTCTTGATACTCATTAACATAAGATTCATAAGCAGGTTCAGAAATAGCAATAGGTTGTTCTCCAATTCTCTCGGCTACTATAAAAAGTTCTGCGTAAGCCTTCGCTTTTCTATCAACTATATTTGGTAACACTCTCATCCGCTTATCATCTAATTCTTCGTAGGCAATTTGTTTTATATCATATTCGGATAATGATTTATCATAAACCGAATAGAGACTATCATATATTCCAAATGTGCGTGAATAATAATGAGTAAAATCTCTAATACCTGCACGTTGGGCTATGAGGTATTCAAGTTCAAAAAAACCTTTCGATTTAGCTTCATCTATAACTTTTTGTCTTTCTTTGTTACTATCATATTCAGAAATAAATCGGGCGGAGTATTCTACAGCTCTGAGTTTCAGAACAAGGTCTTCCCCTACAACTTTTTGATACAGTGGTTTCAGTGGAGTATTTTTGAAGTTCGATTCTGCACTTTTAAGTTTTTGTTGACTATATGAAATAGCAGAATTCTTTTCACCTATTTTGAATTTGTCCATCTCTGCTGTGATGATGGCATCAATTCCCTCTGTTTCTGAAAGAAAATTTTGATAAGCTGTATTCCAACTAGATGAATTAGCATTAATGGTTACATTAAAAGGAAATTTTGCTCTTATAATGTCGATGTCCAAGTTATTACCAGGTTCTAAATACAAAGGATATTGGATATCTTGAAGAACAAGCCAAATTATTTTAGGAGAATCTAATTGAATACTAGTTTCAAATCTGCCATTTTTTACTTCTAGTTGTTTTTGCTCCTTTATCGAATACTTATAGTGAAGTGGAGGGGTTTCAATATAAAAATAAGCATCTCCTAAGTAATCAATAGTGCCAGATATTTTTGTTGTAGAACTTGGAGAGCAAGCAATGAATAAAAATATGAATATCATTAAGAATAGAATTGAAAACTGATTTTTCATAATAAATTTAGAGTATGAATTAATTGTGGCTATCTCTTTTATTAGAATAAATTTAAGTTTGTGATATTAGTATAAAAGAAGACTCCTTTAGTCAGATTAAATAAATAAATAATTTCGATAAGGAATGTAACAAAACGATAACATCCGTCTCTTATTAAATGATAGCAACTAAACTAATGAGATTATAGTTGTGTTGTTGGAATTGTTTTACGGTTATGATGTCGAAGTAAAAGAAATAGTGATCAAAAAAGGCGGTATTTTTTGCTTACTAAACATCAATTCCAGTTATCGAAATTGAAAAAATTATAACAATTTCAAAGATCAGAATATGATTGAAAGCAATGTTAAAAAAGACTTAGAGCATAAAATTGATCTATATATCAATGGTAAGCTCAATAAAGAACAAGTCGACGAATTATGGACAGAATTAATTCAAGATGGCTATTATTTAGATTACACAAAAAGCGTAGCAAATATTAAAGCTGTTATTGAAAAGCAACAAAGTAAAAACCAGACTACACCTGTTTATCAACTTCGTAAAGTAATTAATTATGGCGCTGCAGCAGCAATAGCTATCATTATAGGTGTAATTGGCGTTCTCAACTATTCTGGAACAAATAATCCTCTAGAAATAGCGCCACAGGAACAACTTGATTTGGGTGGTATTAGAGGTTCTGGAGAAGATATACCTACTAGTAATATTGACGCTATAAAAGAAGCAATACAGTTAGCATTAAATGGAAATGTTGAGCAAGCTATAAGTTTATTAGAGACTGAACTTAATAAATCAGAAAATTCTGAGCGTATCGCTGAAATGTCTCTCACACTTGGTTCTATTCAATACAATTATGGCGAATACAATTCAGCATTGGAAAATTTTGAGCGTGTTGTGAACCAATCTTCAATAGATAACGAAACACTCGAGAAAGGATACTGGTATCTAGGAAATGCTTATTTTCAACTTGATAGATTACAGGAAGCTGAATCAGCTTTTCAGAAGACTTTTGAATTGAATGGTGGATTTAGTCGTTTAGCTAAAAGTTATCTTGAAGCTTTAAAGAAGCGCTAAATAGTTTTCTTCCTGAGTTTATAGCTACTAAAAATAATTATTAAAAGTAGAACAGGGTATAAAAAACCAGCTTTAGCTGGTTTTTTTGTTAATGGACTTGAATTTCCAATTAACATATATGATCCCCAGTAGTAAGGGTTAGCGTTCCCTGTTTTTAATAAGCTAAGTTTTGCAGTCCTCATTGCTTCCCATTTTGATGATCCTTCGTTAATTGCTGTATAAAAACTGGTAGCAAATTCAGAAGCCGCTTTATCATTTACAGACCAAAGATTCAAAGCAAGACTTTTTGCTCCTGCATATCGTAAAGCTCTACTAATTCCCATAATTCCACTTCCCTGTAAATAACTACCAGAACCTGAACTACATGAGTTCAGCATAACCAATTCGCTATTCATTTGTATATCAAACAGCTCATAAGCATATAAGGAAGTTAATTGATCATCAGAGTTATTATTCAAATAAATAGTTGAAAATAAAGGGTCTTGTTCAGAAACTTCGCTATGTGTTGCAACATGTACAATTCTAGAGCTTGAAGCACTTTTTAAAAATGCAGATTTATCGGCATCACTTTCTAAGAAAATTGATTTACTATTAAAATTATCAAGCTTATTATTAATTGTTCTTACTTCTTCAGTAGCAAAAGGGAGAGACTGAAGGTTTTTATTGTCGAAACCACTAAAGTTTGAAAGTGCAAAAGCAGAAAAATCTAATTCATACTTCTTTTTAACTTTTCTTGAGTTTGTAATCAAATTATTAATAGATGTGTAATATCTAATGTCATATTTTTCTATCAGGTAATTCGTAGATCCGTAACTGTTAGAACTTTCGGGTTGATTTACTGGTAGAATGCCGAGAGGTAGTCGAAAGAGATAGTTATCGGGTATTACAGTTAGAGAGTTTACCGTACTAGGAATATGCCTTTCAATGCCCAATTTTTTATAGACTTCGTATAATTTGTTGAGATTAGTTTTTGATGAGGCGAGATTATTTGCAGTCTCTTCAAATAAGAGTTTTGTTTTAGCATCGAACTCTATGATATCAATTGTAATAAACTCTCTTGTTATATAACTCGAATAAAGCTCTTCACCAATTTCTGTAAAATGAATTATCATTTCGTCATCGGCTAGTTTTTTTTGTAACGACCAGGACGATATGGAATTATTGTTAATATCGGTTCGTATCTTGCTAAGTATTTGCTCCCTTTGTGCTGATAATTGATCAATTTCAGCTTTGATATCAAACTTTTCGGAGGATGGGCTATTTAAATATTCTGTCCTAAGCTTAAGAATTTGTGTATTTAGTAATTGGTCTTGTGCTAAATCCTCTTCAGAAAGTCTCTTAGCTCTTAAAATGGGACTATTATAAAGCGCTACATCATTGATGGTTTTAAGTTCATCTAATAATTGTAAGGCTTTTTCTTCGTCTCCAAGGCTAATCAGCATCCTAATGATGGTATTAAAGGCATCTACATATTCAGGCTCAATAGACCAAAACCCAGTTTGAGAATCTATACTTGTTTTGGCACGTTCAATTACTTGTTGAATAACTGGAATAAGTTCATTGTAAGCTTTTCTTTTGTATCCGATATTAAAGAGTAAAGAAGACTTAACCGTGTTATATTTAACTAAAAGCTCAAAATCTAAATCATTAAGAGGGTAGATTTTTATTTCCTCAATAATCTTAGAGGCCTCTTCAAAATTGTTTTCTAAGAGTTCTATTTCTGTAAGTCCTATTAGTGACTCTAAATAATTTGGAGTGTTTGAACTTTGAATTGAAAGTTGTTTTAATTCCTCAAACTTACTTCTTGCTCTATCAAATTCGGAAATAGCTACGAGTATTTCAGCTTCTTCTTTTAATGCGTTAACGAAATCCACAAAATCAGTATTAGGATCAAATTCGTTTTGAGCGATATTTAATTCATCAAGTGCTTTATCAGAATCCTTAAAGTTTTGCCAATAAAATGTACCAGAAAATGCATGAATAGCAGCTAATTCGTAAACATCATTATTGGAAACTGCAATCTCTTCCGCTCTTTTTAAATAGGTAAGTGCGGTATTAGAATCTTTAATTGACGAGTAATAGATAAAGAGGTTTCTTAGGATAATTAATCTTCTTTTATAGGAAGAACCTAATTCAGCTTCAGCTAATGCGTTTAGCTGTAGATTAATATATTTATTCTTTTCACCAAGCTTGAAATAACAAATACTAAGATTATTAAAAAGTTGTGACTTTTCAATGGAGGATGTTGAGTCAAAATAAATGGTCTCAAAAGTTTCTTTAGCTTCTTCAAATTTACCAAGTGAATAAAGGTTTACACCTTTTGTAACTATAGATCTTTCAGTTAAAGACTTCATCTTTAAGTATGATGAAAGTGGAATTAGGTGTTGTCTGAGTATTTTTAAAGACTCATCGTATCTTCCGATTATAAATAGAGAATAACTTGTTGCATTCAAATGTCTTGTTTTCTCAGAAGAATAAGGGAAGTACTTATTTGTGAGTATATTTGGCAATATGTTTTGAAGTGCAAAATATTTATCCAAGTCGTAAAATAGATAGACTAGATTGGCAACTTGTATTGAATTAGTAATAGTGGTATTCGATGGTTCAAAATTCTTAACCCATTCAGAAGAAATAATCTCTAGTGTTGATGCTTCAAAAAATAATTTAGATTTATCACTATATAGGAAAGAGTAGAAGATAATTTCTTTCTCAAATTCAGGTATACTTTTATAATCAATAGTATTTTCTTCGAAAATATTTACTAGAAGCTCTTTCTGTGATTGAGATATTTCATTCTGCCATTTTTCAATAAAAATATCTAAGAATTGGCTTTTATTTTCTAGCGTTTGTTCATTAAGTAAATAATTAACAGCTAGACCAACTAAACCTTCATTTAAGGAAATTTCTTTTATTCTAATGAGACGATTTTCGAGTCTTTTTTTAGAAGACTCTTCACATGGTGTTTTTCTGAAGTAGTTTCTTACTTTTATTGCATCAGAATTAATAATTACTCGAATTACTGAATTGTTTAAAGAACAAGACGACTTATGTAATTCATTTAAAGCCCAATAACTTTCAGAAAGATGAACATTGTTAGAAATATTTTCTAGATAATGACTAGCTTGGTCTACAATTTCATTTTCTATACTTGGCTGGAATAGTAAAATCCCAAAAATTAGATTTATTAAAAAGTTCATAAATGAATGTACTACAACTTGAACTTTCTTTCACAATTGGATAGAAGAACTTAGATTTTTGGTTTTTCAAGAATAGGTTTCATGTCATTACCGCCAGAGAA
>CAXBBW010000020.1:0-68773 GCA_963974345.1 uncultured Balneolaceae bacterium
ATTACATCATTCCGCCCATGCCTCCCATTCCTGGCATTCCGCCACCCATTCCGCCTGGCATTCCACCACCGTTATCATCATCGCCTTTACTTGGCTTTTCTGAGATAACAGCTTCAGTAGTTAGTAATAATCCAGCAACAGATGCAGCATTTTGCAATGCATTTCTAGTCACTTTAGTAGGATCAATTACACCTGCTTTAATTAGGTCTTCATACACTTCAGTACGAGCGTTATAACCGAAAGCACCTTTGCCATCCAATACTTTTTGGATTACGATAGCACCTTCAACACCAGCATTATTAGCGATGCAACGTAAAGGAGCTTCAATAGCTTTACGGATGATATCAAAACCAACTTTCTCATCTGGGTTGTCAGCTTTTAGCTTATCAAGAGCTGAAAGTGTTCTAAGAAGAGCTACTCCACCACCAGGTACAATACCTTCTTCAACAGCAGCACGAGTTGCATGCAATGCATCTTCAACACGAGCTTTCTTTTCTTTCATCTCAACTTCAGAAGCAGCACCAATGTAAAGAACAGCTACACCACCACTTAGTTTAGCAAGACGTTCTTGTAACTTCTCACGGTCGTAATCAGAAGTAGTACTCTCGATTTGAGATTTAATCTGGTTTACACGTGCTTTAATATTATCACCAGTTCCAGCACCATCAACAACAGTTGTTGTGTCTTTGTCAATAGTTACACTTGCTGCTTTACCCAATTCGTTAAGAGTAGCTTTTTCTAAAGTGAATCCACGCTCTTCAGAAATTACAGTACCACCAGTTAAAATCGCGATGTCTTCCAACATTGCTTTTCTTCTATCACCAAAACCAGGAGCTTTTACAGCAGCAATTTTAAGTGAACCACGAAGTTTGTTAACAACAAGAGTTGCAAGAGCTTCGCCTTCAATATCTTCAGCAATAATTAATAGTGGTTGACTTGATTGAACAACTTGTTCCAAGATTGGAAGAAGATCTTTCATCGAAGAAATTTTCTTATCGAAGATCAAGATATAAGGATTTTCCAATTCAGTAGTCATTTTCTCAGAATCAGTTACGAAGTAAGGAGAAAGGTAACCACGGTCGAACTGCATACCTTCTACAGTTTCGAGGTAAGTATCGGTTCCTTTAGCTTCTTCAACAGTAATTACACCGTCTTTACCAACTTTTTCCATAGCATCAGCAATCAAGTTACCAATAAACTCATCGTTGTTTGCTGAAATAGTACCAACTTGAGCGATTTCTTCGCGGCCATCGATATCTTTACTTAATTCTTTAAGAGAAGCAACGATAGCATCAACTGCTTTGTCGATTCCTCTTTTAAGATCCATTGGGTTAGCCCCGGCTGTTACGTTTTTCAAACCTTGGCTAACAATTGCTTGAGCTAATACAGTTGCAGTAGTAGTACCATCACCTGCGTTATCACTGGTTCTGGAAGCAACTTCCTTCACCATTTGAGCGCCCATATTTTCTACTTTATCTGACAATTCGATTTCTTTAGCAACAGTAACACCATCTTTAGTTACGGTTGGTGCACCGAATGATTTTTCGATGACTACATTTCTACCACGAGGTCCTAATGTTACTTTTACTGCATCCGCAAGTTTATCAACACCACGCTTTAGAGCGTCACGTGCTTCCATATCATAATGAACTAACTTTGACATAGTTTTTATCTTCTTTTTAAGTTTTTTGATTTATTTTTTTGAAAGGGATCTGGTTAAGCAAGAATGCCTACAACATCAGATTCACGCATAATTAAGAACTCTTCACTGTCAAGAGTTACTTCAGTACCAGCGTATTTGCCGTAAAGAACTTTATCGCCCTTTTTCACGGTCATTTCAATTTTGTTTCCGTTCTCTACCTTTCCTGGTCCAACTGCAACGATGGTTCCTTGTTGTGGTTTTTCTTTCGCTGTATCAGGGATATATAATCCTGAGCTCGTAACTTCTTCAGCTACGTCCGCTTTTACTAGTACGCGGTCGCCTAAAGGTTTAATGCTAGCCATATGTATGACTCCTTTTTTATTTTTTAGTTAGTAATTAAAGTTTTTGGGCTTTGCCCTTTTTAATCTGATATAAACCATGCAAGTACCGTACCAAATCATTTCGACATGGTAGACTTTTCTAAGAGGTAGGCTAAGTCTGCATATCTGTCAGGCGTCCAGTTTTCAGCTCGTTCATCATAGTTAAATCCGTCAGGAAAAAACTCCCCAAGAGCAGGTTTCAAAGAATTACTAAGCTTTTTCCTACGTTGATTGAATGCAGTTCTAACAACACTCTTAAGTGTTTTATCAGAGCAAAGCATTTTTGGTTTGTTGAAGGTGATTCGTATCACAGAACTCATCACTTTCGGTGGTGGGCTGAATGAATTCGGAGATACATCAAACAGTAATTCGGGAGTACTCATTAACTGAGTTTGTACACTTAAGATACCATATTCTTTGGTTGATGGGCTTGCCACCAAACGTTGTGCTACTTCTTTCTGCATCATTAAAATAGCTTCTGAAAAGTATTCTCGTGATTCCAATAAGCTAAATAAAATTGGACTGGTGATATAATAAGGCAGATTCCCTATTACATGAGTTTCGCCTGTTTCTGAAATCAAATCCTTCCAATCAACTTTTAGTACATCTTGTTGATGAATCGTAAGTCCTGTTAGTTGTTCTTCTAAAACGGCTACCGCTCTTTGATCTAATTCTATAGCATGGACATCTTTATGTTCTTGAACCAGCCATTTCGTCAACGCGCCAGTACCGGGACCAATTTCAATCAGCCGATCACCTTCTTTCGCATGCACCGATTTCAGGATTTTGTTGATAATATTATTATCGGTTAAAAAATGCTGCCCGAGACTTTTCTTAGTTTTGAAACTCAAAGTGAAATTTTTTTAAAATTCACTTATAAGGTACAAAGAATATTAATTCCGACCTCTCCTCTTTCCCCTCCTTAATAAGGAGCGTGCGATCTCCCTAATGTAGTTCAATATGGCAACTAATTAGGGGAGATCAAATATTGGAGTAAACTAAATCAGCTTACTACTTCTCCACTGCTTCCTCATAAAATTGAGGTCGTACTATCAACAAAGGTTTTTCAATAAATCTTGATACTTGCTCGGTTGTTGAACCAATAAATACTCTTGCTAAGCCAGTTCTTCCATGGGTATTCATCACCACAAGATCAGCGTTATCTTTTGCATAATCTACTATCTCATGATGAGCAGTTATACCTTTGATAATTTTACTTTTTACATCCACAACAATGGTGTGTAAATCATCAGTTGATATTAGTTCATCTTCGAATGGTACTCCAGTTCTTCGTACGTGTAGCTTATACTCTGGATGCTCGAGCAAGTAATCAATTAGTTTAACAAGCATTGACTCATAAACACTTTGCTCATCGATCGACTGAGGCACATAAGGAACCATATCACTTCCTGCAGAATAAAGTTCAATGATATTTAGAAGTTTAATTTTTGCTCCCAGTTCCTTAGCTAATTCAAATGCTGGAACCACTGAGAATAATGATGATTTCGAGAAATCTACCGGAACGAGAATAGTTTGTATTCCACCTATTTTCATATCGTCATTTACACTAAGTACAGGTATTGTACTATATCTGATAACTTTTTCGGTAGTTCCACCCATCAAGTGAATAGAATCATGTTCGCCTTTTGCCGACATCAATACTAAATCATATTCTTTTGTATTCGCTAGATTAGAAATCGCTTCGGAAGGTTTTCTCTCAATCACAGAAAGTAGCTTACCTCTATATTCCTTCTTTATGTATTTGTTGGCAAGTTCCTCTAATTTTAAATTGGAGTTTTCCAAACTGTGTGGATAGAGGTGCTTTTCTAATGAAAAAGGAACCCCTAGTGGGTCCATACTTTCACTAAAATATTTTAAAACCGGTATCACGTGGATTAGGTCGACGGTGCAGCCGAACAAATCCACAAATTCACCGGCCATTTGAAGTGCTTTTTCTGATTTTTTAGAAAAATCGGTTGGAACTAAGATGTGTTGTACTTTCATGGCTACCTCCATTTGGTTAACCTTTTACAAACCAATGTTGCAAAAAATTCATGAAGGATTGATGAAGGAAACAGAATTGATCAGTAATTAAGGATTATTTTCTGAAGTAATTTCATCGAAAAGACGTTTCACCTGTACATCTCCAAAACCATAGATATACTCACTCTTATTAAATTCTCTGAAAACTAAACTGAAATTTGTAGAACCTTTCTCTTTGATGATCTCTCTTAACACTCTCTTAGGTTTACCATCTAAATCTTTGGTCGGAATTCGATCTACATGAGCCTTAACTGCATCAATAACGAAAGGATACTTTTCCTTCAAAATCTTAGCACTATTAAGAAGTTCGATGGTTGCCCCGTTTTGGTAATTATTCCACAATCTCTGAATTGATTTTAAATCAGAAATACGAATTCTCTCTTTAAATAACTGCTTCAAACCTTCTACAGAGTAAGCTCCAAACCCATATTGGGTAAGATTTCTCGGTCTTACCAAAAATACGGAATTGTCTTTCTCAAACTCTAATAAAAGATGAACAGTAAACCAAAAATTCGCCTGGCAGAATAGGTCATCTTCAAACCAAAGATTTATTTCGGCTACTTTTGGAATATGTTTAATCTTTTCGAACTCAGAAACTACGTTTTCAAAATATCCTTCTACTGATGCTTCTTCGAAAGTATCAGCTATAAACTTTGATCTTGTTTGAAAAAAAATATCTAATGTACTCCCTCTTAAATCGCCTTCGATTAAACATTCCCTTGCTACAATAATATTTTCAGATAACTCTTTTGGAAATTGGTCCTTTAAAGCATCCCCATTCAGAATATGAAACTGTTCTTTCATATTATTTGATCTTTACTCTTTTACTTCTCTTAATTTATCTAAACCACCCACCATTATTACCCCAACAAGCATCCCTAATATTCCACCCCAAATATTCGGAGTTTCCTTGCCGTTTGAACCAATACTACCCGGTATATAAGGCGAAGATTTGATGAGCTTTTTCTTAATGGTTTGAACTTGAATTGTATTAGTATTTACCTGTTCACCTAATCGTTCAAACTCTGGAAGATTTTCGTTTGGATTTTCTTTCAACTCTAGAACTCTTATATCTAGAATACTAACTACTTCTACTTCCCGAACCTGTTCTATAAACTCTCTGTGTTGAAATGGCCAAATCACAAATAAAGACCCAATCAAAAAACCTATAAGAACCGAAATAGTTTGTGCATGAAACTTCCCCAATAGCCAAGATAAAAACCTGGAAAAAAGAGTAAGGCCTACTAATGCACCCAACATAAATGGCATCAATCCAATAATTCCGTCCATTGTTTCTTCTCCCCCAATCATTCCTATTTGAGTGAGCAGATAGTCATATTTCCTCATTATTAATAAAAGATATGACCCAGAAATACCTGGTAAAATCATAGCGCATATAGCTATTGCACCACTCACAAATACAAAAAGTGGATGGTCAGGGGTGTCGGCTGGTACAAGACTTACAATCCATAACCCAAATCCCATCCCCGCAATTAAAGAAATCAATTCTTTAATTTTAAATTCCTTAAGGGTTTTAATAAGGATGTAAATTGAGCCAACAATCAATCCAAAAAATATTCCATATACGATTTCTGGATGAGTAAACATATATACCTGAAGTGGAACTACTTTTGTGAAAAATGCCAAAGCACTGAAAATTCCCGAAAACAAAACAACTAGGAAAAATACATGTAGTTGGTTAAATGCAACTTTCCACTTGAACGTAAAGAGGTTTTTGATAAAGGTAACATCCGCGCTTTTGATTGCATTAAGAAGCCGTTCATAAATGCCAAGAATTAAAGCCATTGTTCCACCACTAACTCCTGGTACAATATCAGCCGATCCCATCAGAAAGCCCTTTATTGCAAGAAATGGAGCTTCTTTTAAGGTAGTTTTGTCTTCATTCAGGGTTTTCTTTTCCTCTTTCAAATCAGTTATCCCACCCTTTTTCACCAATTAATGGCACAAATTTAAAGTTGTCTAATTCTTCTTGTTGATATTCGGTTTTAGAAACCCGAGTAATTTTAATCATCATTTGTTTTTTATCATCGCCAACTGGGATGACTAATCGCCCCCCAATATTCAATTGATTGATCAAATCTTCAGGCACAACAGGAGCCCCAGCTGTTACCACAATTCCATCGTAAGGTGCGTAGGTATTCCAACCTAATGTGCCATCTCCGGCTTTAAGCATTGCCCTATAACCTTGTTTACGAAGTGCGTCTTTCGCCCTGTGATATAACTCATTATGTCGTTCAACGCTATATACGGTGGCTCCCAATTCACATAAAACCATACATTGATAGCTTGATCCCGTCCCGATTTCCAGAATTTTATCTCCACTTTTAATCTCAAGCAATTCAGTTTGTTTTGCTACTGTATATGGTTGTGAGATAGTTTGTCCCATTCCAATTGGAAGTGCAGTATCGTTATATGCTTTTGAATGAAGTGCAGTATCAATTAGAGAATGGCGAGGAATTTTACCAATTGCCATTAACACTCTTTCATCTTCAATACCTTTCTCTCGTAGCTCTTCAACTAGTTTTTTCCTAGGACGTGCAAATCGGCGGTCTTCTACCACAATATTTGTTTCTGAGATTAAAATTGTGCTCAAGTATAGCTATTTCGTTAGAAATTTGAAGCGACTAAATAGATTATTTATCCTGATTCTAAATTGATCGGTCACTTAGTAAGTAGTTATAACCAGAGTTATATTTAGACAACCAATTATTCTATGTTATTTTTCGACTCAGTCATTTTCAAAGTATTTATTTACTCCCTTTTTACTGCCCTTGCTACAGGAATTGGAGCGCTCCCCTTTTTCTTCATTAAAAAAATTTCTAACTCTTTTCTTGGCAAAGCTAATGCAGTTGCTGCAGGTCTTATGCTTTCTGCAAGTTATAGCTTGATTTTTGAAGGGTATAATGAGAATGAATGGATGACTTTGGTAGGTATGATTATTGGAGTTCTTCTAGTAATAATTGCAGATAAATGGATGAATAATAGCATCGAAGTAGATGTAAAAGACCTGGTTGGAGCAGGAACTAAAAAGATGCTTCTTTTTTTAGGGATTATGACTGTCCATTCATTTGCGGAAGGCATAAGTGTAGGTGTTTCTTTTGCAAATACTATGGAGTTTGGTGTTTTTATTGCCATTGCTATTGCTGTGCATAATATACCTGAAGGTTTAGCTATAAGCCTAGTTATGGTACCGAAAGGAACATCCCCAATTAAAGCGGTAGGATGGAGTATTTTTTCAAGTTTACCTCAGCCATTGATGGCAATACCTGCTTTTTTATTTGTTGAAACCTTTCGTGAATATTTACCTCTTGGATTAGGCCTTGCTGCTGGGGCAATGATCTGGATGGTTTTTGCGGAACTTATTCCCGAAGCTCTTCAAAAATGTGAACCCCGTAAAATTGGTTTTTGGATAGCCATAGCAATTATGGGGATGAGTGCTTTTCAAATTCTTATTGGGTAACTATAAACTTTTTTTACGAATGGAAACGCTATTAATGGATAGTTTGTAAAGTTAATAAATCATCTTTGCAACTAACCAAACGCATAGTGCTCAATAAAATTTTTGTTCTTCTATTACCTTTTCTATGTTTTCAACAAACCAAAGCTCAGGATACAACTTCAACAAACTCTTTATCTGTATATCTAGATTGCAGAGGATGTAACAGTTCATTTATTAGAAGTGAAATAAATTTTATTAATTTCGTACGAGATCAATCTGATGCTGATGTACACTTGATCATAACCAGACAAGGAACCGCCAGTGGTGGAACACAGTATACTTTGGATTTCAGAGGACAAAATCAGCTAGTTACTAAATCAGATAATTTGATTTATACATCTTACGACTCTGATACCAATGATGAAGAAAGAAACGGATTGGTTCGCTATGTTAAATTGGGTTTTATTTCGTTTCTAAGTGAAATCGACGCTCTATCCCAATTTGATCTAACTTACAGTGGTGGAAACGGTTCGGTTGCTAAATTTCAAGATAATGATAAATGGAAGAGCTGGATATTTGAAATTGGGGGTAATAGTTGGTTTTCAGGAGAGGAAAGTCAAAACGATTTATCATTAAATGGTAGAATTCGAGTTAGGAGAACCACTGAAAAAATAAAACTAAGGCTAAATTTTGATCAAAATTATAACCGAGAAGTTTTTCGAAATATAGACTCATTAGGAGTTGAAACTGAAGATATTTTTACAAGAGATCGACAAAGTGTTTTCGGACTGGTAGCTTGGAGCTTAGGGAATCATTGGTCTGTAGGTAGTTACTTTAGCGGAGGCTCAGATACCAGAGACAACATAGACCTTAGATATGGTGTAACCCCTGCAATTGAGTATAGTTTTTATCCATATAGTGATTTTGCTCGTCGTGAAGTTACACTCCGATATGGATTATTAACTTCAATGTATAACTACTCGGAAGCTACTATTTATGGGAAGAACTCTGAGTTGTTAACTCGTCAGGAAATCTCTTTTAATATGAATTATACTAAGCCATGGGGAGGGATCGAAGCACGAATTAACGGGCATCATTACCTTCACGATTTCTCAAAGAACAGACTAAATATCGATTTTGAAATAGACATGAGAATTGTTCGTGGGTTTTCTATTTCGTTTGAAACCGGCTATGCTATCATAAACGATCAACTTTCGCTTTCAGCAGGAGGAATAACAGACAAAGAAGCGATAGCTAATACACGTCAACAGGCTACATCTTATGAATTTTGGGGATCTGTTGGTTTCGAAATTACCTTCGGCTCTATTTATGATAATGTAGTAAACACTCGATTTTAGAAAAGTCTAACGATTCCATAACATTTCCTTTGTCTTGAGAAACCTTTCACTAAGATTGGTTAATATGTTGTTTTATTATTAATCAAGACTATACCATGTTTAAACAAAAATCAATTTCTCTAGTTCTATTTATACTATTTCTCAGCCTCCCAGTAAGTGCTCAGATTGTTCCTGATGATGCTACAAAAGTTACCCCAATCTTAGTAAACTCTACAATTCCAGATGTTTCTGTTAAAACCATTGATGGCGAAAAAGCTGCATTGAGAACTGTTGTAGCTGAAAAACCTACTATCCTCATTTTTTATAGAGGCGGTTGGTGTCCATATTGCAGTAGACATATGGCAGAACTTCAAAAAATTGAATCCCAAATTGTTGAGCTAGGGTATCAGATTCTTGCTATTAGCGTAGACAAACCTGAAGTTCTGAGAGAAACACTTACTAAAGGTGAACTTTCCTATTCTCTTCTTTCCGATAGTCCAGCAGATGTAATGAAAGCTTTTGGTATTGCTTATAGAGTAGATGACAAAACTGTTGCTCGCTATAAGTCTGTTGGTATCGACTTCGAAAAAAATACTGGATATGATCATCACATCCTCCCTGCCCCTGCCGTATTTATTATTGATCAAGAAGGAACGGTAAAATTTCAATATGTGAATCCTGATTATAAAGAACGTATTAATGGTGATGTTTTATTAACAGCAGCCAAAGCTTATTTGTAGATTTCAATTTATCAAATTGGTCGTTTGTTGCTCATAGTTGTATCTTTGAAATACTATGAACAACACTTCTACCCTACAAAAAACCAACCTAAAATCCCTGACTAAAGATGAACTTCTTGCATTCTGCAACGAATTAGGACTTCCACGTTTTCGGGCTGATCAAATCTTTCAATGGCTTTACCAAAAAGGTGCTTCTTCCTTTGAAGAAATGACTAATTTATCTAAGGATTTGAGATCAAAATTAGACGAAGTGGCCACCATCAATAGAATATCGATTTCAAATCAGCAGGAATCAGAAGATGGAACTATTAAGTTTTTGTTTAAGCTGAATGATGAGGACAAAGATTATAAAGTAGAAGCAGTTCTTATCCCCGATTTTTTCCCTGATGGTGTCCCAAAACGACTTACGGTTTGTGTTTCTTCTCAAGTTGGATGTGTGTTTGGATGTGCATTCTGTGCCACCGGAAAAATGGGGTTTTTCAGAAATCTCTCCCATGGTGAAGTGGTAGATCAAGTTCAGTATATCAATGCTATTACTGAAGAAAAGTATGATAAGAAAATCACCAATATCGTGTATATGGGTATGGGTGAACCTTTACATAATTATAAAGCGGTGGTGAATTCAGCAACTATTATTACCGATCCACTTAGCATTGAGCTTTCACCCAAACGAATTACTGTTTCTACTGTTGGGTTAACAAAGCAAATTAAACAGCTAGCTGATGATGAAGAACCTTTCAATTTAGCTATTTCTCTTCATGCAGCCAGCGATGATAAGCGCGATAAGATCATGCCTATCAATAATTCTATGAACCTCGAAAGTCTTGAGGAGGCTGTAAGGTATTATCATCGAAAAACAGAACGATCTCTTACCTATGAATATTTGTTATTTGATGGATTTAATGATTCTCCTGAAGATGCCCGAAACCTTTCTAAAATTGTGAAATGGGCTCCTAGCAAAGTGAATATCATTATGTATAATAATGTTGCTGGCGTAGAACTTCATAGAGCTAGGGAAGAGCGATTGGATTCGTTCTTAAAAGCGTTAATTAAATATGATGTACGTGCAACTGTCCGTCGTAGCCGTGGTGATGATATTGATGCCGGGTGTGGTCAACTTGCAATTAGAGAAGGAAGTCCTCGCGGCAAAACGATCGCTAAAAAATGATTGAATTAGGAGTATTTGAATATAAAATTTAAGAATAAGATTTTTAACTAGATTTGAAATCTTATTCCTAATTATCAATCGATAATGTGAAAAACTCTATTTAGTCTTGGAATCATATTATCATCTAATGACATCCAAACAATAAATGCTTTTCCAATAATGTGGTCTTTGGGTACAAATCCCCAAAACCGACTGTCTTCACTATTATCACGATTATCACCCATCGCAAAATAATAATTCTGCTTTACAGTATATGTATTGGTACGCTCACCATTGATGATGAAGTTACTTCCATCACGTTCTACAGAATTATTTTCGTAACGTTCAATCAAATCTTGATAAATAAACCAATTTTGATTTGAAAGTACTATCTCTTGTCCTTTGAATGGGACTACTATTTCTGAAAAGTGATCATGATTTCGAAATGCTTTTGAGAAATTTCCAGAACTTTGCACATATTGATAGATAGGCTCATTCTCATCAAACATATAGTAGCTTAATGAATCAACTTCTGGCCAAGAACGTACTTCATCAGCCACTGTTTCAGTCATATTAACTTGATATGTAGTTGCCGAAATTTGACGAATAAAACGCCCTTCACCACCAATAGAGCCAGCTCCAACTGATTCCATTTTGGCATCACTCAATCGAACTCTATCATTTAATTGAATAGTATAAAACCTTTGAAGTCCATCGTGATAGTCTTCACGTTCTCCATTCACAAATAAGATTTTATCTCTTAGTTCCAATGTATCACCTGCAATACCTACTGCACGCTTTATATAATTCGTTTTCTGTGATATTGGTTTTACTTCCCAAGGTATATTGAAAACAATGATATCGTTTCTCTCTATGTCTCTGAACCCTGGGATTCGAGTCCAGGGAAGTTTCACTCCAGGTAAGCAAATTTGAGTGAATGGAATACAAATAGACATTGGTGTTCTCGGACCATAGGTAAGATTAGAGACAATCAAGAAATCTCCAATCAACAAATCTTTTTCCATCGATCCAGTTGGAATTTTGTATGATCCAAAAATCAATGCTCTTAATATTGCCGCAGCTACAAATGCAAAAACTAGTGCATCAATCCATTCTCTAAGCCACGATTTAGCTTGTTTTTCCTCTTCGTCAACTTTCTTCTTTCTTAGTTTCCAAAAAGCAGATTTCGACTGTTCTTCAGGAGCCTTATTGTCTTCCAATGTATTTCTATTAGTTTAATTTTATGTGTGAAGGAACGTCCGTTTTTTCCTTCTTATAAACCCCATTCGCATAAGTAACTTTGTACCATTGATACCGCTCAGGAGAGTAAAAATAATCAGTATATTCTTTTGGTTGAACCTCGGTTACGAGTCTTGTAAGTGTTCGTTTCACTTGTGGCATTAAATCAATATATCTACTTGCCCCAACATACACCAGCCCATCGGCAAAAGGTCCATCTAGATCTAATACCATCATGGGGACTTCTCCATCTATTATAAACCAGTATTCAAACTGAATCGCTTGCCCCGCTCTAAGCTTACCATCATCAACAATATCTTCAATTGTTTTTGTTGGTTTACCAAACACACCTTCCAATCTAGCTCTTATCTCAATAGCTGGAATTCTATCTAAGCTATTATAATTAAAACCTTGCCCGGTCCATTTTATATCAGCAAACCGTTCTTGAAATGCTTCTGCATCTTCGATTTCTACTTTTTGGATTTTAGGTTCCTCGAATTGAGCGTAAGTTGATGAGCTTAATAACACCATCAATACAAAAAAGAATAAGAGCTGTTTTTTTGCTTCTTTCATAATTACCTATCGTCGTCATCCATAGATAGTACTGCAAGAAATGCTTCTTGCGGAATTTCTACAGACCCAACTTGTTTCATTCGTTTTTTACCTTCTTTCTGCTTCTCTAGCAGTTTTCTTTTTCGGGAAATATCTCCACCATAACATTTTGCAGTTACATCTTTCCTAAGCGCTCTAATTGTATCTCGAGCTATAATTCTACTTCCAACCGCTGCCTGAACTGCTACTTCATATTGTTGTCTTGGAATAAGTTCTTTCAACTTTCCACACACTTTACGTCCTTGATAGTAGGCTTTGTCTCTATGTGTAATACTCGAAAGTGCATCTACTGGTTCCTCATTCAATAAAATATCTAAACGTACTAAATGCCCTGTTCGGTATTCAATAAATTCATAATCTAAAGAAGCATATCCTCGAGTACCCGATTTCAACTTGTCATAAAAGTCAAATACTACCTCTGCCATCGGAATTTCATAGGTGATCTCAACCCTATTATTCTGCATAAACATTTGGTTTACATATACTCCACGTCGTTCTTGGCAGAGTTTCATAATCGGTCCAATAAAATCTGCAGGAGTAATTATACTCGCTTTTATATATGGTTCATAGATCGAATCAATCTCACCAACTTCCGGCATTTGACTAGGATTGTCTACCGTAATTGTTGAACCGCTTTCAAGCTTAACTTCGTATTTAACGTTTGGAACGGTTGTAATAATATCGATATCGAATTCACGATCTAATCGTTCTTGAACAATTTCCATATGAAGAAGCCCAAGAAACCCTGCACGAAATCCAAACCCAAGAGCTTTCGATGTTTCTGGCTCGTATGATAAAGAAGCATCATTTAATTGAAGTTTTTCAAGTGCTCCTCGTAAATCTTCAAAATCTTCTGATTGTGTAGGATAAATACCACTAAAAACCATTGGTTTTGCTTCCATATATCCTGCTACAGGTGTTGTAGCAGGGTTTTTAACCGTAGTAATAGTATCACCTACACGAACATCTTTGAGCGATTTCACACTTCCAATTACATACCCAACCTCTCCTGCTCTAAGCTCTTTTGTAGGTTGATATGTCATTTTCAAATATCCAATATCTTCGGCGTTATATTCTACTTTGTTCGCCATAAACTTGAATAACTCACCTTTTCTGAGCACGCCTTCTAACACACGAACATAAGCAACAGAACCCCGATAGGTGTTAAATACAGAATCGAAAATAAGAGCGCGAAGTGGTTTGTCGACCTCTTGTTTAGGACCAGGTACTCGTTCACAAATAGCCTCTAATAGTTCCGGAACACCTTCTCCAGTTTTACCTGATACCGTAAGAATATCTTCCCTTTTACAACCAATTAAGTCGATAATTTGTTGTCCAACACCTTCAGTATCTGAACTTGGAAGATCTATTTTATTGAGAACTGGTATTATCTCGAGATCTTGTTCAATTGCTTGATATAAATTCGAAATGGTTTGCGCTTCAATTCCTTGAGTTGCATCTACAACAAGAATAGCACCTTCACATGCTTTTAATGCTCTAGATACTTCATATGCAAAATCAACATGGCCTGGAGTATCAATTAGGTTGAAGTTGTAGAGTTCTCCATTAGGTCTCTTATAGTCTAGCTTTATTGCATGGCTCTTTATCGTGATGCCACGTTCTCGTTCTAGATCCATATCATCGAGAACCTGCTCTTGCATTTCGCGTTCGCTAATGGTTCCTGTAATTTGTAATAATCGATCGGCCAAAGTTGATTTACCATGGTCGATGTGAGCAATAATGCAAAAATTGCGAATGTTGTTCATGAAGTATATTCGGTGCGTCTCATCTTTAAGAGCGCAAAGATACAAAGAAGGTAGGAGCTACTAAAACTATTGTTTTATAATAAAACATGCTTTTGCAATACTTAGGCGGTTTCTTTAACCCAATACCTGCTAATACATTCCAATTTTGGGTTTGTAAGCCTTAAAAGATCCATTTTTCTATGTCTTGGAATTTTTTTTATTTCTTCTTCACGATCAATTGCTTTATAAACATCTGTTGTTTCTTCCACATAAATCAGTTTATCGAAAGAAAAATTAGCTTTAAAGCTAAACATTCTCTTTTCCCTGTGTTTTATAATTATTTGATCTAGATCTGTTGAGAGCCCAACATAAAGCATTTTTGAGGCATTGCTAAGAATGTATATGTAATATTTTTTCATACTGTAATATCCTTCTAGTTATACATGTATGACCGATCAGCGAACAACTCCTTACAAAAAAATTAAGAAGATGATATTTTAACTAGTTGTTTTGAAAATGTAGACTTCCCTTTTTAAAAACTACTGAAAAAGTATTTCCGATTTCGGGAATAGAATGCACTACAATAGAAGCACCATGTAGATCTGCAAGTTTTGCGGCAAGGGGTAGGTCAATGCCCATCTCATTTCTACATTCTAAATCTTGTTTTTTTGTTTTAAAAAGAGTAAAAATGGTACGTAGTTGCTGATGCTCTAGTGCTTCTCCATATGCAGTAATTTTTACTGTACATACTGAACTTTCCTCAACTATTTGAATCCTAATTTTAGAAACTTTTTTAAACCCAACCATCTCTTTTATTAAGTTTCGAAAAATAATAATCGCAAAATTTATATCCATATAAATCTTAACTGTTTCACTATTCGAAGAAAATTCTATATCAGGGTCTTCATGAGATGCTTCACTTTTATGTATGGATATACTTGTTTTAACAACCTCTACTAAATTTTCTATTGTTGGATTTATTGCAATTCCATTTAGTTCAATCTCCGACAATAGTAAAAGCCGATCTATTTGTGAAAGCATATTTCTGGTTTCTCTTTCCACAATATTTCGGACAGGTTCTCTATCTAATTCAACTTGCTTTCTTAGTGCCAAAACTGGGTCTTTAAGTTCTTTTTTTAAGTTGAAGAGTAATGCCTTTTTTATTGAATTATGATCTTGAAAATGTAATCCTAACTCCGTCAAATCCTTTTCCAATTCCTGAATTTTTTTCTCTTTTAATACTAGAATTTTTTGCGCTCTAGTCTTAATTATCATGAATGCGAGTATTATCTGAAGAATTATTAATCCAGTTATTAAGGCATAAAACCAACTCGCTTCATAAAAATATGGCGGTATTGAAATAGATACTAATGCCCCTTGTTGATTCCAAACTCCATCATTATTACTAGCTATTACTTTAAAAGTATAGGTACCTGGATCAAGATTTGTATACCTAATATCTCTATCACCCGATGCTTCATTCCAATTTTCTTCAAAATTGAATAGTTTGAATTTAAATTTATTTTTCCCAGGAGAAACATAACTAAGACTTGTAAATCTAAAGCTAATATTCCTGTCCCCTTTTTTGAGTTTTATTTTTTCTTCAACAGGTTCGTAGTGGCTTTCATTAGTATTAACTTCTTCGATATATACCGCTGGAATTACATCATTTCTACTTATGAGTGAAGGATTTATTTTTACTATTCCCTCTTGTGTTGGAAACCAAATAATTCCATCTTGATTTTTGAATCCCGCTGGTTGAATTCCTCCGTTAGCCTCACTACTCCTTAATCCATCTTTCTCTGTATATCCCGAAGAAACTATTTCATTAATATTACCTCTTTTAAACTGGAGAATTTCGTTCTTATAAACCCAAAATATTCCTTTATTTGAACTCATCCATATTCTTCCAAACTCATCAGGAATTATATTATGGATTACCTCATCAAATAAACCATCATTTACGTTTATTGAAACTGCTTTTAATGGCGTAGCAGAACTATTTTCTATTTCAATCAAGTTAAGTCCATTATCTTCGGTGCCAGCCCAGACGGTATACGTACCTCTATTCTGCTCATCTATCCAAATACTTCGGATAGAGTTACTACTTAGCCCAAAACTCTTGTCGATTTTCTCAATTTCATAATTCTTTATATGAAGAAGACCATGCCCTTGACTTCCAACCCACATACTACCATCAGGAGCTTCTTTTATAACCTTGACTGATGAATTTGTATTTTCAGAATTATTGATACGCTCCCACTTATCTTTTTCTTGATGGTAAATACCTGAAGAACTTCCTACCCATAAACGCCCGTCTGAGCTCTCGTACAAGCTATTAATTGTACCCATATTGGGTGATGGATAATTTAGAAAAATCTTTTCACCCGAATACTTAAATATATTTCCATCTAAATGGGCCACAAGTAGATCCCCATTCTTTCTTTGTAAAATACTTTGTATAAATGAAGTTGAAGAAGTGCCTTGAAATAAATATCCCGTAGATAATATTTCATTTTTAAGAGAGGCTATTCCATTTCCATGTGTTCCAATCCAGATAGTTCCACTTTTATCTTCTGTAACTGGGTAAACATTTCTATTAGGAAGTCCCTCTGGAGTACTTACTGTTTCAAATAAATTTCTCTTAATTTGATAAATACCTTTACTAAATGTAGCTATCCAAAGTGATCCTTCTGAATCAAGTATAGCGTCATTGATTTGGTCATTGGCATCAAAGAGTCTATTTCCTTCCCAAAATAGACTCTCTTCATAGGATTGCCATGAAAAAGCTCCTACATCTCTAGTTTTGTCAAAAATTACTTTACTATTTTTATCCTTTTCGAAAACGCCATCCTCAAAAATAAAGGTCCCTGCATTAAGTGTTATAATTTTTACTTCAGTTCTTCCCATCTTATAAATTCCAAGAATTTCTACATCCTTTAAAAAATCGGGAATAACTAATAACTGAAATTTGAGATCTTTAAATAATAGAAACTCCATATTCGAATTAAGAATAAGTAAACCGCTATTAAGACTTGCTAAACCTCGTATTCTATTGTTCCTGAGTTCTGGAAACTCTGAAGTATTAAAAATTCTGAACCGAACTCCATCAAAACGGACGAGACCATCTGCAGTCCCTATCCATAAATATTGGTCGGTATGTTGAACAATGGAAGAAATGGAATTTACAGGTAAACCATCTCTGATAGTCCAATTATGATAAATAAAATCTGTACTAAGAAATGAGGGAGGATATTGTTGGCTTTGCCCTGATACTTTTAAAAACGTACTTACGCTTAAAACTGTACATATTAGAATAAACCTTCCATCCAGCTTGATCCTCATGAGTTTTCTCATGTTTTCAATCACGAATATTACTTCCTAATTATTAGCCTGATAAGAAATTTGATTGGAAGAGTGACCTAGTACAGTATTATTACATTAAAAATGCTTTTAAATTTGATTCTCAGAATGTTAGTTTTTCATCACTTTTCAGGACTTAAAAGCTCAACATGAAATCGAAAACGCTCTCTTTCTAAAGACATAGTATCGTAAACATCTCGGATTAAATTAAAGACGGTTTCGGTTTCTCCAATTACCGTAGTAGATAAATAGCCTATTTCAATCTTAACATCATACTGAGCTAAATGCTCAATTAAATCCTGTACTTTTTCGGTAGGGTTGTGAGTTGCTAAAGGGATAAAAGTAAGCTGAGCGATTGTATTCATAAAGTTCAATTGTTGATTTTTTTCTTATCGTTTAAACTACAAATATTTGCACAATTTTTAATCATAATCGCTTTAAAACTGAACGATACCATATTTTGCATAGTTTAATAGCTAAAATTTGGTTGGAATTGAAAAATGGTTTCCTCCTAATTAATCTTATACCTATATTTGAACAGTGAAAAACGAAAAAACATACAATTCCCATCTCCATCATAATGGTTTCCATCATGGACACCACCACGTGCATTAATTTTCTGCGCCTTTTTTTCGTACACCTTATTTTAACACATCTATTAACCTATTTTACATATTGATTTCATGAACCGAACGAAAGATTCTTCGACTTCTTTACGCATTGCCATTCAAAAAAGCGGCCGCTTAACTGAGAAAACTATCGACTTACTCCACGGAATTGGCGTTGAGTTTGATAATTATAAACGAAACCTCATGGTTAAAACCCGCAATTTTGATGTTGAACTCCTCTTACTTAGAGATGACGATATCCCTGAATATGTGCAGGATGGAATTTGTGATTTAGGATTTGTTGGTGCTAATGAAGTTTTTGAAAAAGATGCAGATGTTAGTGTCCTTAGAGGTCTAAATTATGGAAATTGTCGCCTATCAATTGCCGCTCCAAAAGACGGAGGTTTACAGAAAGCGTCAGACTTTGAAGGCAAAACCATAGCAACTAGTTATCCATTCTTAACAAAGAAGTTTTTCGAAGAACAAGGGATTAATATTGATGTGGTAGAGATTTCAGGAGCAGTTGAAATCACTCCTCAACTCGAAGTTGCTGATGCAATCTCTGATTTAGTTTCTACAGGTGGTACACTTAAAGCAAATGGACTTGAAGAATTATTCTCTATTCTTGAATCGGAAACTAAACTTATTCAAACCAACAAAGAGCTTTCTCCTGGTAAGGAAAAACTAATTGAAAAGTTTTTGGTTCGCATTGATGGCTTTCAACAAGCAAAAAAGAGTCGATATATTATGATGAACGCTCCTAGAGAAAAAATTAAGGCTATTAGTAGCATCATTCCTTCAATGAAAAGTCCAACTGTTGTCCCTTTGGCTGAAACAAATATGGTAGCTATTCAAACTGTTATTCCAATAGATAAATTTTGGGATGTCATGGAAGAGCTTAAGGAAGCAGGTGCTTCTGATATTGTAATGCTTCCTATTGAAAGTATGATCCTATAGAATATCCTATATAAAAAAACGAATGCTGAACATTGAACTATCAATATTTTTATACCAAGTCTTTTCTCTTAAGATGGATAAAGGAATGTGTTAAATGAAAACTTATCAATACAATTCTCTTTCTAATTCTGCAAAAGAAGCATTATTAAAACGACCGAAAATGGATTTTAAATCTATTTTTGGAGTTGTTGAGCCTATTTTAAAGCAAGTTGAAAACGAAGGTGATTCAGCAATCAAAGCACTCACTAAAAAATTTGATAGCGTAGATCTTAATGAGGTAACGATCAATCCAAAAGCGGTCTCTATTTCTTTAAATGAAAATATTAAATCTGCTATCGACATAGCTTTCGACAATATATTCCGATTTCACGATGCTCAGAAAAGTACCCCATTAGTTATTGAAACTATGGAAGGCGTTTCTTGCAAACGTGTAACGCGGCCAATTGAGCGAGTGGGGCTATATGTACCAGGTGGAAATGCAATTTTACCTTCAACGGCGATGATGTTATCTATACCTGCAATGATTGCTGGTTGCTCTACCATTATTTTAGCTACTCCTCCAAAAGCCGATGGAAATATTGCCGATGAAATCATTTACATCGCTCAAAAAGCCGGAGTTGATAAAATTTTACTCGCAGGTGGAGCGCAAGCAATTGCGGCAATGTCGTACGGAACTGAGTCGGTTCCAAAAGTTGACAAGATTTTTGGTCCTGGGAATCAATTTGTAACTGCTGCTAAAATGATTTTACAAAATAGTGAAGCCCAAATAAGTATTGATATGCCGGCTGGACCTTCAGAAGTGCTCATAATTGCAGACTCAGAAGCAAACCCAGCATATATTGCTGCAGATTTACTTTCACAAGCAGAACACGGTGTTGATAGCCAAGTAGTTTTAGTTGCTACCAAAAACTTTAAACTTTCGACTCTTGAAACTGAATTAGAGGCTCAACTTAATCAGCTTCCTAGAAAAGAAATGGCCTCAAAAGCACTTGAAAATAGTTTCTCATTAGTTGTAGATTCATTGCATGAGGCGTTTGATTTTTCGAATATTTATGCTCCGGAGCACTTAATTGTTAATGTTCAAAATGCAGAATCCTGGGAAGCCAAAATTCTTAATGCTGGTTCGGTATTTTTTGGGCAATTTACACCCGAAAGTGTTGGAGATTATGCTTCTGGCACCAATCACACCTTGCCAACTTATGGATATGCTAGAATGTACAGCGGAGTGAATTTATCATCTTTTCAGAAGTCTGTAACTATGCAAACGCTTACTGAAGATGGACTTAAAAAGATCGGACCAACAGTAGAAATACTAGCAGAGCTTGAAGGACTTCAAGCACATAAAAATGCAGTTAGTATTCGATTGAGGGATTTAGAATGAAAAAACAAATAGACATAGAAAAGTTAGTCCGCCAAAATATTCTTGATTTACAACCATACCGAAGTGCTAGAGATGATTACGATTCAGGAATTTTACTCGATGCAAACGAGAATTCTTTTGGTGCTCCATTTGAAGATGATTTAGAACTCAACCGATACCCGATGCCCTATCAAGAAGAGCTTCGTAGTAAGATTGCCGAGTTCCGAGCTGTTACACCTCAACATATTTTTGTTGGTGTTGGAAGTGATGAAGCTATTGATCTACTTTTCAGAATTTTTTGTAAACCAGGAGAAGATCGAGTTTTAATCACTCCTCCTACTTATGGGATGTACAAAGTATCTGCAAAAATTAATGATATTGCAGTTGATGAAGTTCTTCTGACGGAAGATTTTCAAGTACGAGTTCAAGAAACCCTTGATACTGTTTCAAAAAATACAAAACTATTATTTCTTTGTTCGCCAAATAATCCAACTGGAAATAGCTTACGAAAAAGTGATATCCTTAAAATCGCTGACTCATTTCAAGGTATTGTAGTACTAGATGAAGCTTATATCGACTTTAGCGAACAGGAAAGTTTTGCAAAAGAAGTATTGGGTAGAACAAACCTTGTGATACTTCAAACTATGTCGAAGGCATTTGGCTTGGCGGGGATACGATTAGGAATTGCGCTAGCGAGTCCAGAAATCATTAACCTTATGATGAAAGTTAAAGCACCATATAACATAAATAAGCTCTCTTCTAAAGCTGCGTTAAAAGGGTTCCGCTATATAAATGCTATGAAGGGCAAAGTCGAGCAAATAAAATCAGAGCGTAAACAAGTTATTGCAAGACTTAAATCTATTCCAGAAGTAGAAAAAATTTATCCTTCCGATGCAAATTTTCTCATTTTTAGAATTGCAGATGCTATAAATATCTACAAAAAATTAGCGGATAAAGGAGTCGTGATTCGCTATAGAGGAAACGAACCACATTGTGAAAATTGTCTCAGACTTACAATTGGTACTCAGGATGAAAACGCACGATTTTTTGATGCATTTAACGCAGTTATAAAAGGCTAGTCTGCTTTGAAAAACTTCTCACCGATAACTGGAATTTCTTTTCTATGTGCATATAATATTATTGCACAGCTTAGAAATACAATAATTGCCATGGCAAACAGTACTCCACCATCTCCCATAACTTCAATACCTAAAATAGTTAGGTGGCTCATAATGGCACCAAAAATTACCCCAATTCCAATAATTGCTCCTAGCCATGATGTTCGTGGAATTAAAAGAAGTACTGAAGCAATTAACTCAGCTATCCCTGAAGCATATCTCCCAAATGGTTCTAGTCCTACAGTTTCAAATATATATATGCTTTCTGGTGCTCCAGTGAATTTAAAAAACAGAGTTTGTAGCATAATTCCAGCGGCTAAAATTCTTAGTCCCCAAATAAAAATTTTCATTGTTTATCTCATTACATTAACTGTTGATAAATGGTATCAAGTATCTTATCTCTATTCATCACAATTACGTAACATTTTCAAACGTAAACTATTCAATCAGAAATCATGAAAATCTGGATCGAATCACAATTAATTTCTTCAGATGAACCTAAATTCCCTATTAAAGGAGCCATATATTTTTTGTCTGAGTTGCAGTCAGAAGGCTATCTAATTTCAGTTGATAATTCCCTCTTATCAAAAAAACAGCGTCAACTGTTGGATCATGAAGAATTACTTACCCAATTCTCAAGAGAAGAATCAGACGGAATAATTGAATATGATAAAAGCGAAGGTAAATTTGAATTTTGGATTGGGGAAAACATTGTAGCATCTGGGTATGATTTAAAAGAACTATCCGAATCGTTGAAAAGAGAATCCAATCGTACCGCTTCACTTCAACGAAAGACCAACGAAACTGACATTAATGTTTCTTTGAACTTAGATGGAACTGGTAAATCAAACATTAAAACGGGACTCAATTTCTTTGACCATATGTTAGAGCAAATTGCTCGACATGGATTTGTTGATTTAGATTTAAGCTGTAATGGAGATTTAGAAGTTGATGAGCACCATACGATTGAAGATGTTGCAATTGCTCTTGGTGATACCATTTCCAAAGCTCTTGGAGATAAAAAGGGAATTGAACGATATGCATTTGTTTTGCCAATGGATGAGGCTCAATCCACTGTTGCACTCGATCTTTCTGGAAGACCTTATTTAGTTTTTGAAGGTGAATTCAATCGAGAATACGTTGGTGATTTACCTACCGAAATGGTAAAACACTTTTTCTATAGCTTGGCAATGAATTTAAAAGCTACTCTACATATTGAGTTCAAAGGAGAAAATGATCACCATAAAATTGAAGCTATTTTTAAAGGATTTGCTCGTGTTTTAAAAACTGCTGTTGAAAAAAATCCAAGAATCAAAAATCAAGTTCCTAGTTCAAAGGGAGCGCTGTAAATGATTGCATTGATTAAATATAGAGCAGGGAATATCGCTTCGGTATCCAATGCCCTTGACCGCCTTGGCACTGATTATTTTCTAGCTGAAACTCCCGAACAGCTCAACAAAGCAGACGGTGTTATTTTTCCTGGAGTAGGTCATGCCTGGTCGGCAATGGAATCTTTAAAAGAAAATGGGGTTGATAAATGGTTGGTTAACACAAAAAAGCCCGTTCTAGGAATTTGTGTAGGAATGCAATTATTATTCGAATCTTCAAGCGAAGGAAATACTAAAGGTCTTGGAGTAATTCCTGGAGGTTTAATCAAATTTGAATCTGACTCAGAAAAAATCCCCCATATGGGCTGGAATACTTTTTCAAAGAGTCAGGAGCATCCTTTGTTAAAAGGAATTGAGCCAAATGAGCATTTGTATTTTGTACATAGTTACTACGCACCAGATAATGAATTTGCTGTTGCAAATTGCGAATATATCAATCCATTTATCGCTGTAGTGGCAAAAGACAATTACTTCGGGGTTCAATTTCACCCAGAGAAATCAGGTAAAGTTGGAGCTAAAATTCTCAAAAATTTTCTCGACTACGTTTATCAAAAAAAGAACTAGATTATTTATGCAAGTTATCCCTGCTATCGATTTACTAAACGGACAATGCGTACGCCTGCATAAAGGAAGGTATGATGAAGTAACCGTATATAACGAATCCCCTTTAAAACAAGCTGGAGATTTTAAAAAAGCTGGTTTTACACATATTCATATTGTGGATTTAAATGGAGCTAAAGAAGGTCATTTCGTGAACCTTCCCCATATTCAACAAGTGATTAAAGAACTAGGTATTTCTGTTCAAACAGGTGGTGGAATTCGGACATTTGAGGATGCAGAATATTTGTTAAAAGCCGGAATCTCAAAAGTAATTTGCAGCTCTATGGCAATCAAAAATGAACCAGATTGGCTAAAATTACTTGAGGAATATCCAAATCAAACTATTCTAGGGATGGATTTAAAGGATGGGAAAATCGCTTATGGTGGTTGGCTCGAGACCGCTTCTGAATCTGTAGATTCTTTTGTTTCCAGAATGATAAAGCATGGACTTCAAGAAATACTTTGTACAGATATCTCTAAAGACGGAACATTATCTGGGCCTAACCTTGAGCTGTATGTTGAACTCAAATCAAAATTCCCTGATATAAAGCTCATTGCATCAGGCGGTGTTTCATCTCTTGAAGATTTGAATGAACTTGATAAAGAAGGAATTGATGCTGTTGTTGTTGGTAAAGCTTATTATGAGAATCGAATATCGTTAGAGCAGATGCAAAACTTATCTGCTTAGAAAGCTTTCACTTTTTGCTTACCACAATTACAATATTAGATTTGTAAATTAGTTGCGGGTTAGTAAACTTATCAAAAAATCTAAAACGACTGTACTTCATGGGTTTTCTGGACAAAATTGGCTTGGGTCGCAAAAAAAAGGAAATGATTCCTCTTCTTGGCGAAAAAATGAAAAAGGAAAAGGAAGCCTATTCATTAAAGAGAAACCCTTACATAAGAGCATTCATTTTTCTTTGCTTCATATTGATTTCAGTCTTTTCACTTCCAAGGTCATCAGTACGATCTAGTTTTAATTATACAGTAGGTCAACCTTGGAGAGCAGAGGATTTAACTGCTCCATATACCTTCGCTCTTAATAAGACTTTAGAAGAAATTGAAGCCGAGCAGCAATCAATAGAAGAACAGCTCCCTCCTATTTTTGTGGTTGATGAAGGTGCTGAGATAGCCATACAATCTAAACTCGACTCTTTGTATAGGATGTTGCAACCTGTACTTGAAACATATGATGATTGGCAGACATCAAAAAGCAATAATAGTCCAACTACTTTAGATGATAGTTTACGGTTTAGTCGAGAATATGAAGAATCAAATATTGGTTTAACTGATTTCTCATTAAACACTTTACTAACCAGCTACCATGAAGTGAAAAGTCAAAACCTAAGAGATAATCAGTTCAACGGAATAATTGTAAAACTGCAACTTGAGTCATTAATTGATCAATTACTTAATCAAGGGATTATTAATGTTAATAAAGCCACCATTAATGCTGATCAAATTACGGTACTAAATCCAACTCAAAGTACTGAACAATCTGTGAATATTGTCCGTGTCAGGGATTTAAGAGAGGCAAATGAATTTACTCAGTTTCAATTAAACAGAGCTTTACCCGAGAATTTATCTAGATTGGGTATTGAGCTTTATAATAAAGTGATTGCTCCAAATTTCATATATAGCGCGGAACGAAGACAAGCTCGATTAGATGAAGCTTTCTCCAATATTTCCAGAACGAAAGGAGCGATGGCACAAGGGCAAGTGATCATCCGGCGTGGGGATATGGTAAATGAAGGAACTGCAAATATTCTTATAAGTCTAGACGCTGCTCGTGCTTTAAATGCTTCAGAGTTTGAACGCTGGTTACGATTTTCAGGTGGAGTAGTCCTTATCATTGTTATCTCGTTGGTTTTCTTCATGTATTTATATTTATACAGGCAAAAAATAAGTGCTGATAATGGACTTTTCTTGTTAGTATTTCTTACTCTAAGTCTAATTAGTGCTGGGACTGCGTTTGTCCTTTATTTTGATGTAGCCCACCCTTTTATCATTCCAGTAGCCATTGCCCCAATTATACTTACTATCATCTTCGATTCCAGAGTAGGAATAATTGCTTCAGTAACCTTAGCCTCTTTAATTGGTTTGGTTCATGGCTATGATTTTGAATTTACAATTTCAACTATCTCAGCCTGTTCAATGGGTGTATTCTCAGTCCGCGATGTAAAAGATAGATCCCAATTTTTCTTTACAACCCCTGGAGTTGTTTTTTTAACCTATGTAATTACAATTGGCGCTTTCAGTATTGCCAAAATGGAAGGTTGGGATGTGGTTCTGGATAACTTGATGTTCATAGCTATCAACTCCGTATTTATTCTGTTTACATATCCAATTATTCTTCTTTTTGAAAAGCTTTTTGGAGTAACTACCGATTTCACATTACTTGAGCTTGGTGATACTAATCAACCATTATTAAAAGAATTGATGAATAAAGCGCCGGGTACTTTTCATCATAGTTTACAAGTTGCAAATCTTTCTGAAGCTGCTGCTTCAGCAATTGGTGCGAATTCACTTCTTAGTCGTGTTGGGGCACTCTACCACGACATAGGTAAAATGATAAAGCCCGAATATTTTGTTGAAAATCAGAGTAGTGGAGTAAATGAGCATGACAAACTGAAGCCACAAATGAGTGCGATGGTGATTAAGGCACATGTAAGTGAAGGAGTTAAAATGGCGGAAGAACACAATCTCCCAAAAACGCTCATTCATTTTATTGAAACCCATCATGGCACATCGGTTATTCGTTATTTTTACGAAAAAGCTAAAGAAGATGAAAGCTTAAAGGAAATGCTCGATGAGGAGCAATTTAAGTACGAAGGACCACTGCCTAGCACCAAAGAAACTGGCATTCTACTACTTGCCGATGGAATTGAAGCTGCTTCAAGAGCTATGAAAAATCCCAATTACACCAAACTCGAAAATTTAGTAAACCGTATGGTTGATGATCGGGTTTCGGAAAGACAACTAAGCCACTGCCCTCTTACCTTCAGAGATCTTCAAATTATAAAAGAAACATTCCTAAATATACTAGTTGGAGTATATCACAGTAGAATTGAATATCCAGAAGATCAAAAGAGAGAAAAAGAAGCAGCAGAGAAAGCGGCGGCTACAAAAAGAGAAGGGAACAAAACTGCCAATGATGAGCATCAAGAAGACGAAGCAAAAACCGATTAACTGTGTTATTTAAACAGGAACTGGATTTGTACCTTCAATTCATAAAGCTTGAAAAAGGGCTTTCTAAAAATTCTATTGTTTCTTATCAAAATGACTTAAACCGATATTTACAATTCTTGTTGGCTGAGAAAAAAATTACCAACCTAGCCGGAGTTACACTTACTCACATTGAAGACTTCCTGAATTATCTAATCGATCACGAACTACTGTCAGCCAGTTCACTTGCTCGTAATATTTCTAGTATTCGTGGATTCCATGAATTCTCTGTTGTTGAAGGAATCACAACTGCAAATCCTGCCGAACTGGTTGAACTTCCAAAAAAGGCCAAAAAACTTCCTGAAGTTCTCGATACTGTGGAAATTGAAGCAATGCTCGAAACTCCAGATACCTCAAAACCAGCTGGAATCAGAGATAAAGCCATCTTAGAGTGTTTGTATGGAACTGGGATGAGAGTAAGTGAACTTACCGATCTTGAAACCGATCGTATGTTTTTTGAAATTGGCTTTATACGTGTAATTGGAAAAGGAAGTAAAGAACGATTGGTACCAGTAGGTGAAATTGCGCAAGAAGCCTTAGAACATTATATCGAACAAGCACGCCCCCTTTTTTTAAACCCCAAGAAAGCCAAAAAAGCAAAGAATAAAGTGTTTCTAAATCAACGAGGTGGAGCACTTACCCGAATGAGTGTTTGGAATATAGTTCAAAAAGCAGCAAAGTCAGCGGAAATTACAAAACCCGTTTACCCTCATATTTTTAGACATTCATTTGCGACTCATCTTTTGGAAGGCGGAGCAGATTTGAGGGCTGTCCAGGAAATGTTGGGACACTCATCTATTCTAACCACCGAAATTTATACTCATGTAGATCGATCACTACTTCATCAAACACACAAACAATTTCACCCAAGAGCTTGAAGCAAGTTCTTATCATTTACTTCATTGTGGGAACCGTGCCATATCACTTTTTCATTTTTGATCACTAAAACCTGAGGAGACTCATGCCTAATGCTAAATCGATCTGCAAGATAATATGCCAAGTTTCTATCTCGAATTACATCAACGATATACATTTCTGCATTTGATAGATCTTCAGGTGGAATTGAATCAAGCCCTTTTTTTGCAAAAAAACTAACCCCACAACTATTGCTGTGCTTTAGAATTACTTGAGTTTTTTTATTTGATGCGTTGATAACCCCATCTGCTTCCTGAGTAGTGCTTATCTGAAACCAGATTTCTTCCTTCTTTTCCTGTGCTGAACCTAAAAACTTGTCTAAAAATCCCATTGCTTTACCTAAATTTAATCTAAGATACTACATCCTTCGCTTTAAAACTGTTGGAACTAAGCCTCTCCTTTCTTTATTTATAGTATTGAAGACTAACTACAAAAATATAATTTATGAAAACAAACGTACAAGCATTTTGGCTAGGACATTCAGCATGTAAACTAATTAGCCCCCAAGGACATATTATTTATATCGATCCTTTTTTGAATGATAATCCCTCAACTCCAGACGAATTGAAAGAAGTAAAAGAAGCCGATTTTATACTGCTTACTCACGGACATGAAGATCATGTTGGAGATACGCTTGAGATCGCAAAAAATACAGGAGCAAAAGTTTTAGGGATTGTTGAGTTGATCGGATTGTTAAAAAAAGAAGGACTTGCCGAAGAACAAGCAATTGGATTCAATAAAGGCGGAACTGTTAATTTTGAAGACTTTTCAGTAACTATGGTTTCTGCTAATCACAGCTCTTCATACAAAGGGCAATATGCGGGCGATCCGGCCGGACTAGTAATCTCTTTTGAAGATGATATTTGCATTTACCATATGGGTGATACCAACATTTTTACGGATTTAGAGTTGTATGGAGAATTATACGAGCCAACATTAGTTCTCGCTCCAATTGGTGATCACTTTACCATGGGACCTGAAGAAGCTGCATACGCTGTCGAAATGATTGATCCCGATTATGCTATTCCTGTTCACTATGGAACTTGGCCTCCTATTGATTCCGATCCAAATGAATTCAAAGATACGTTGGAAGCGTATACCGAAGTAAAGGCTATCATTCCTGAGATCGGTAAGAATTTTTTAGAATCAAAGTGACTAAGAGATTGAGTAACAAAGTAGTAAGGCGTCAGTTACATTTGGGATTATACCCTACAATAAAGTATTTAAGACTTTTTCCCTTCAAGTAAACTGGAATGGAGATCTTGGTTAAAGGAAAATCACGAGAAAGAACAATCTGTTTGGCTTATTTGCTACAAGAAGAGCTCTGATAAACCCACCGTTTCTTGGAGTGAGTTAGTTGTTGAAGCACTTTGTTTTGGTTGGATAGACAGCATTCGAAAGCCTATTGATGATGAAAAATTCAAGCAATTTTTTAGCAAAAGAAAACCTCGAAGTACGTGGTCGAAAGTGAATAAAGAAAAAATTAAGCTCTTGCTTGGCCAAGGACTTATGACTAAAGCGGGATTAATATCTATTGAAATTGCTAAGAAGAATGGTTCTTGGAATATTTTAGATTCCACTGAAGCACTTATTATTCCTGATGACTTAAAGCTGAATTCCTCTTCAAATCCGGTTCAAAGGATTTTTTCAGCGGTTTGAGTAACTCTGATAAAAAAAGACTACTACAATGGATTGTACTTGCTAAAAGAGAAGAAACCCGTAAAACCTGGATTTTGGAAATAGTTAAATGTGCAAATCTAAAACTAAAACCCAAACAGTTTAGGTGAATTGAGAATAAAAGCTAATCTTTGGTATAATCAATTCTCCGATTTTTAGTTGGTAATTGATTCATTATCTAAAAATATTTAGCCTTAGAATAAAACTGAACTTTCTTGAACCGAATCGACCGACTTACTTCTATCATAATATACCTGCAAGGGAGAAAGCGAACTACGGTTGAGAAACTCGCTGGACGATATGAGATTAGCGAACGAACGGTATTCCGGGATTTGAGGGCACTTGAAGAAGCTGGTGTTCCTATCGGATCGGAGCCAGGAGAAGGTTATTTTATAGTGAAAGGTTATCACCTCCCTCCTGTTATGTTCAGCAAAAGTGAAGCGGCTTCCATGCTGGCAGGTGAACGTCTTATGCAACGCTGGCAAAATACCGAACTTGGTCGTTCTTATAACTCTGCCTTAGAAAAAATACGTTCTGTTCTCCCACCTGATGATCAACTTTATTTTGAGTCGATGGATGAGCATATCCAAACCTACCCTTATAAACATAACAACAGCTCAATTCCAAACGAGCAGATTTTCTCATCTTTGCAGAATTCCATCTTCAAAAAAGAAATTGTAGAGCTGGTGTATTCCCGACCTTATAACGATGAACAGACCCGAAGAAAAGTTGAACCATTAGGTTTATTGATTATGGGTCGGCATTGGTATCTGGCAGCCTGGTGTAAGCTTCGGGAAAATTATCGCATGTTTCGGCTCGATAGAATTATAAAGTTCAATCCTACAGGAATAAAACTTCGTCAGCCACCAGAACACACCTTACAGGACTATTACGATCATAACCTGAATACAGAAAAAGAACTTACCGAAGTGGTTCTTCGATTTGATAAGAAGTTCGCTCGTTTTATTGGAGATCAAAAATACTGGCATGGCTGGGCATGGGAAAAACCAGTTGGAGATTATATAGAAATGACGTTTTTGAGTGCTTCTTTGAATTATATGTCTCATTGGTTGTTAATGTCTACTACTGCTGTTACGGTAGTTAAACCTGAAGAACTTCAGACCAAAATGCGAAAGCTTTCTGAAGAATTAGCCCGTCATTATTCCTAAGTTTTAAACCGCTAAGTACACAGAGGAGCGCAGAGTTAAAAAATATTTTAACCATGTTGACATAGGGTTGTCAGTAACGGCTGTTAGATTATGTTAAACCTTATCTAATAGTACATTAATGAATGCAACAGAATCAAATTCAACAACCACTACTACTTTAAAAGAATTGCTTGCACACTGGCAAGGGCATCGCCGATTAACCCGCAAGACTATTGAGGCTTTTCCTGAGGATAAACTTTTCACCCATTCTATTGGCGGAATGCGGTCATTCGGAGAAATAACTATTGAATTACTTAAGATGGGAGCCCCTGGAGCGGCAGGTATCTCAACCGGTAAATGGATAAGCTTTGATGATTTCAACATGGGTGGAATGAGCTCTAAACCCACTACCAAAAAAGAAGTGCTTCAGATTTGGGATTGGTCAACTGAAAAGATCAATGAATACTGGAAACAAGTAACTGCAGAAAGACTTCGGGAAACTGATATTGCTTATGGAGTTTATGAAGGAACAGTTCTTAGTCATTTACAGTATTTTGTAGATAACGAGATTCATCATCGCGGACAGGGTTATGTATATTTACGCTCTCTTGGAATAGAACCACCTTTCTTTTGGGAGAGATAGCTATGGATGTAACATGCTCGGTTTTTATCGCAACCAGTTTAGATGGCTTCATTGCAAGACCCAATGGAGATGTCGACTGGCTGGATTATTCCGAATACGTGCTAGAAGGTGAGAATTTCGGGTATTACGAGTTCATGGATTCCATTGATGCTCTTATCATGGGAAGCAATACCTATGAAAAAGTCCTTACTTTTGGAGAATGGCACTATTCAAAACCCGTGTTTGTGCTTAGTTCAAGAAAGTTTGAAACCCCTATTCATCTTACTAATAAAGTATTTTTCTTGAATGGAGAACTTCCTGAAGTACTAACAGAACTTCAAAGCAGAGGTTATCACAGCTTTTATATTGATGGAGGAAAAACTATCCAACTTTTTTTAAAACAAGAGTTGATAAATCAACTCATTATAACTCAAATTCCAATTCTTCTGGGCGATGGTATTCCATTATTTGGCAACCTCAAGTCAGAAATCAAACTTAAATTAATTTCATCTCAGGGATATAAAAATGGGTTCGTTAAATCATCGTATGAAATTTTAAAGTCTGATCGTAATGAATGAAATTAAAATTAATCATACCACTGAGTATTTGGTTTTCAAAACTAATATTGAGGATAATTATCAGGCATGCCGTTTAGCTTATGTTCTTGAGAAAACCGATGGGATTACAGACTGGAACCTTGATTTAGACGATTGGGAGAATATTCTGAAAATTGAATTTTCTTATATCCAGATTGATCACTTAATTCAACATCTTTTGCAGTTCAATATCGAAGTTGAAGAGTTGCCAATTTGGTAATTATTTTCTATAAATATTCTTATCCGTGATTTTGTATACTCATACTAATCCTTTAGAAATAACAAAAAAATAGAATGAGTTCAGAATATCAAATCCCATCACAAACCCGGATCGGGCACGTTCATCTCAAAGTTTCGAATCTGCAACGCTCTCTGGATTTCTATTGTGGATTGCTGAGTTTTGAATTGATTACTACCTACGGCGATCAGGCTGCATTTATTTCTGCAGGTGGTTACCATCATCATATTGGATTAAATACTTGGGAAAGTAAAGGTTCCAATCCCGTTCCAAAGAAATATCCTGGACTATTCCATACTGCCATCCTCTACCCTACCCGTAAAGATTTAGCACAAATTCTAAAACGTTTATTTGAGGCAAATTATCCTTTAACTGGTGCTTCAGATCATGGTGTTTCAGAAGCATTATATTTAGATGATCCTGATGAAAACGGAGTTGAACTCTATTGGGATAGACCAAAGTCGGAATGGCCAACAAATGAAGACGGCACAATTAAAATGTTTACCGAAATTTTAGATCTTACAGACCTTTTATCAGAACTAAACCATTAAGCAAAACTTTACAAAATCATATTATGATTTTTTTAAAGGATTGGGTAGAATTGATAAAATTAAATTCCTTTACTTATGAAAATCGCACTCTTACTTTCTATTCTTTTAGTCTCATTTAACAACTCATCAGAAGAAGCTATGCGCTGGGGTCAAACTGGTCATAGAACAACTGGTTATATTGCCAGTCAACTTTTAACTGATAATGCTCACCAAGCTGTAACCAAAGTACTTGAAGGAAATTCATTGGCTGAAGTAAGCACCTGGATGGATGAAATTCGTTCTGATAACAATTTCCGTTATATGAGCCCTTGGCATTATAGCACTATACCTGAAGGCAAAACTTACGAAGAAGCTGGAACACCCGAGGAAGGTGACATTATTTGGGCGATAGATAAAATGGTTACCGAATTAAAATCTGGAGAATTAAGTGAGCAACAAGAAGCAATCAATTTAAAAGTGTTGGTTCATTTGGTTGGTGATTTACATCAACCCTTACATGTTGGGAATGGAACTGATCGAGGTGGAAATGATGCGCGTGTACAATGGTTTGGAGATAATTCGAATTTACATCGTGTGTGGGATTCTCAAATGATCGACGGGAAACAATTAAGTTTTTCTGAACTAGCTGAATTTATAGATGATCCACTTACTGACGAACTCATTGAGGAATGGCAATCAACCTCTGTTTTGGATTGGGCATATGAATCTCAAGCTTTACTAGGTCAAGTATATGATTATCCTGAAAATGGTAGACTAAGCTACGAGTATTCTTTCTTAAATTTTGAAACACTCGAACTCAGACTTCTTCAAGCTGGCGTACGTCTAGCTGGCTTGATAAATGATATTTACGCAGATTAATTAGCACTATATATTCCAATTCGATATTCATCTTATGAAAAATTTAATACACTCTCTCTTAGTACTTACCTTCATTTGTATCTCTTGCACATCGGAAAAAGAATCAGTGCCTAAAACATGGAAATATGGACAGGATTTTAGCACAGTTGCATTTTCTGTGGAAGGTTTTGAAGGCCCTGAGGCAGTTAGATACGATGAAGAACTTGATGTTTATTTTGTTTCTTGTTTTGTTGGATCAACTTCTGGTGATGCAAATGGATATGTGTCAAAAGTATCTTCATCTGGAGAAATCCAGGAGCTAAAATTTATGGTAGGGACTGAAGAATATCCGTTTGATGCAGGTCGTGGAATGTATATAACTGGTGATACTCTTTGGGTAGCTGATCATTCAGGAGTTCATTACTTCAATAAAAAATCTGGTAAACAACTAGGTTTTGTTGATTTCGGAGCTTTCGAAAATGGATTTATAAATGATATCGTTCAAGCGAATGATGGAAATCTATACGTAACTGACACTGGAACTCGTTCCCTTTTCCGCATTAAGAATTTTGTTGCAGAGCTTGTTACTGATGAACTACCAATTATGCCAAATGGAATTACAAAACTCCCATCGGGTCAACTCGCTTTTGCACCATGGAATGATGGCCCTGAAATTTATCAATATAATGTAGAAACAGATATGCTTTCTGTATATGGCACAGCCGCTGGAAGCAATAATTACGACGGTATTGAATATTTTGATGACGGATTAATCACTTCAACTCAATTCGACTCCAGTCTTCATTTAATGATAAATGGGTTGGATAAATTATTTATCAAACTTCCAGGAAAACCTGCTGATATTGCAATCGATCCAAACCGAAATATTGTTGCAGTTCCATATGTCGCTTTGAATCGCGTAGATTTCTGGAAACTGAAAGAATGAACTTTTAGTAGAGTTCATTCTTTAAAATTAGCTCTCTTTTAATGGTTTCTTCATCACGGAGTATCTTAAATTGGATTTTTTGCCCATCTTTTTGAAAAAGATGATTCAACTTGTTTAGATCATAATATTGAGAGCCAAGTCTATTTATATTTAATAAAATATCTCCTCTTCGAATGTCAGCTTTATGAGCCAATGAGCTATCCCTAACATGAGTAACTGAGAAAATGGGGACATCAGGATATGGAGTTGCTATTTCCATTCCACTTATGTTATAAGTAAAATTATCTTTGAAACCGCTTGAAGGTCTCAAAATCATAGACTCCTCTTTATAGTTTATAAATACTTTAAATCGACGTAATACATCGGCGCCAATACTTCCATCCCTCTCGCTAAAGACCAATGCCCTTTTTATTCCTTCTTCATCAGGATATGATGCTACGACATCATATAATTCATGTTCATCAACCATTAATGAATTAATTCTTCCGAGATAACCATTAATCTCTCCACTTATGCCGTTACCTAAAAATGATCTGATTTTATTCTCAGGTAAATGAATATGATCATTTGCAGTATAGTATAATGCCATCCCATGGCTCGCTCCCGAGTCCAATAATAATTTAACATCTACTCTTGAACCGTCTTTTTGTTCAATCTCTAAATCAACATATGGTTTTTGTCTGAATAAACTTAAAGGTATTTCAGACCATTTATCACTTTGTTTTTTTTCCTCATACTTTTTCCCATACCTATCATGATCATGAAGAATAATTCTTTTTAAATGATAGTCGAGTTCAACTATAAAATTTTTAAAAACACTGTAGCCAATAAGCCCATTAACTTCAGTACCTAATAAACCAGACAAATGAAATACATCTTCAATCATAACTAAGACATCTTGTCTTGTCCCTAAAGCTTTTCCAATCTGAATGGTATTCTCGGGTGAATAATATACACTAACAGACTCCCCCTCACCTAAGCCACTTATACTAACCGTTCTTAAATAATTTAAAGGAACTATATCTTCCTCTGATAACTCTGTTATTAAGGTTGATGCAACACCGGTATCAAGTACAAAATGAAGTGTGTCTGAATCGTTTATTGAAAGAGGTATAACAATAAGGTTATTGATCATTTTAAATGGTATAACAACCTTTCTATTCTTTCTCGATTCAAGTTCGAATTTTCCAATTTCATTCAATTGGGGGTATACAACAGTTGATAAACCAAAAAAAATCAACGATAAAACAAAAGATTTTCGTAAAAACATATCTCAATAATTACTTCAAATTTCTAATTGCTCACCCAACAATAGTATAATGAATACTTTTTCATCTCCACAGTATCAAAATTAAAAATTTGAAGAATAGGTTTCATACTAACGATTCTGGAAAATGTGGTGTATTTTGATTACATAATTTAAAAAACAAAGATTATGAGCAATAAGAAAGTAACTTGGGGAATTCTAAGTACTGCTAAAATTGGTGTACAAAATGTTATTCCATCCATGCAAAAGGGAAAGTTTAGTGAGATATATGCAATCTCATCAAGGAATATAGAAAACGCTGCAAAAATTGCTGATGAACTAAGCATACCAAAAGCATATGGATCTTATGAAGAGTTACTCAATGACCCTAAAATTGACGCTATTTACAACCCCCTTCCTAATCACTTGCATGTTCCTTGGACATTAAAAGCTTTAGAGGCAGGAAAGCATGTTCTTTGTGAAAAACCAATTTCAATTACTTCAACTGAAGCTGAACAATTGTTAGAAGCTAAAATTAAATTTCCACATCTAAAAGTGATGGAAGCTTTTATGTATCGATTTCATCCACAATGGCGAAAAGTGAAAGACGTTATCAAAAATGGCGAGATTGGTACTGTTCATTTTATAGATTCTGTTTTCACTTACCATAATGTAGATCCTAAAAATGTTCGCAATAAAGCAGATATAGGTGGAGGTGGAATTCTAGATGTTGGATGTTATTGCATTAATTTATCACGCTTTTTATATGAGGATGAGCCAATTAGCGTTCAATCTTTTGTTGATTACGATCCTGAATTCAAAATAGATCGATTAGCTTCAGGTATTTTGAAATTTAAAAATGGCGCTGCAAGCTTTATGTGTTCTACTCAACTTAATCATCGACAAAGAGCCACTATTTATGGAACCAAAGGCTACATTGAATTAAATATTCCTTTTAATGCAGCAAACGAGACAACTCGAAAAATGTGGCTCCATAAAGGAAATGATGTAGAAACAATAATTTTTGAGCCTTGTGACCAATATACTTTACAAGGCGATGCCTTTTCCGAGGCAATTTTAGGAAACACCACAGTTCCAACTCCAATCGAAGACGCTATCGCTAATATGAAAGTAATAGATCAAATCTTAAAACAAGTGAATTAATTTTATGGCTGATATTCTTGCAACTCTGCTACTCTTAATCGGTTTAGAGCTTGTTTTAGGAGTAGATAATATTCTTGTAATTACTATTTTTGTAAGTCGTTTAAAAAAAGACTTACAGCAAAAAGCACGCATTATAGGACTTGCTTTAGCTATGATTGCAAGAATTATCTTACTCTTCTTGCTCCTTCAACTTACTGAACTTACAAACCCAGTAGTATGGCATTTTTCAATTCGGGATATCATTCTTGTAATTGGTGGTCTGTTTTTAATTTACAAAGCGGTCAAAGAAATTCATCATACCGTTGAACTTAAAGATGAACTAATTGATGAGGCTGAGGCTGCAAAAAGAAATACTTTTAGGTCAGTAATTACTCAAATTGTACTGCTCGATATCGTTTTCTCTGTTGATTCAGTTATAACTGCAATTGGTCTAACCGATCAGGTTTGGGTAATTGTTACTGCAGTTATCGTTTCTTTCGTTGGGATACTAATCTTCGCAAAGCCAATTGGTGAGTTTATACTTGAAAATCCAGCGTTAAAAATCCTTGCTCTCTCTTTTTTGATTAGTATTGGAATTACCATTTTTATGGAAGGATTTCATAAAGAAGTACCCAAGGCGTATATCTATCTACCTATGGGTTTTGCCCTTTTTGTAGAGTTATTACAAATGCGATATTCGAAAAATAAAAGTAAAAACACATTCTCTAAAGATTCAAAGTAATAGTGGCTTTGAAATCATTTTGATTGGTTTAACTAAGTTTTCAAAACGTAGAATAGCTTACTTTTTAAAAGATAGCTATTCATCATATTTAAAATGAATGGATATAATATAAGATAGGTTATTCAAGCAAAACCATTGTAAAATCCGTATTTTTATTGCTGTTCCAAAATCTAACCAAGTTTTTTTATGCCCGCTCTTGTAACATTCAATAATAAAATAGACAAAGAGTTTAGTAAATCCGTTAAAAAAAGGGTTGATAAGTACTTTAAGGATAATAACCTATCTAGAAACGCGAACTTAGCAATGGTTATTAAAACTATTGTTATTCTTTCTTTCTATTGGGGTTCGTATGCTCTCATAATGAGTGGGATGTTTTCACTTAACATTATGTGGTTATTAAGTGTATTTATGGGTATTGGAATGGCTGGTATTGGTTTTTCAATTACGCACGATGCTCTACATGGAGCATATTCTTCCAATAATAAAGTAAATAACTTTCTAGGTATCTTTTTTGACTTAGTTGGCGCTAACGGTTATATCTGGAAAATTACCCATAATATTATTCATCACACTTATACAAATATTCATGGGCATGATGAAGATCTGGAAGTAGCTGAATTCATCCGACTTTCTCCACATTCTGAGCATAAAGCTGTACATCGTTTACAGCATATTCTGGCCTTTCCAGCTTATAGTTTTGCTACTTTCTTCTGGGTATTTGTTAAAGATTACTGGTACTTTTTTAAATCCCCTTTAGGTCCTTATGAGAATAAAAATCACCCTACTAAAGAGTGGATTAAACTGATCTTAACAAAAGTATTTTACTACACAATTATGTTGGTACTTCCTTTACTCATTTTAGACATAACTTGGTGGCATTTACTCATTGGTTTTGTATCTCTGCATTTAGTAGCGGGATTAATTCTTGGTATTATTTTTCAGCTTGCTCATGTAGTTGAGTCTACCACTCACCCAATTCCAAACGAGGAAAACATGATTGAAAACCACTGGGTTATTCATGAGATGTTAACAACTAATAACTTTGCTCGAAGAAATAAAATTTTATCTTGGTATATCGGTGGCTTGAATTACCAAATTGAACATCATCTTTTTCCAAAAGTATGTAGTATTCATTATCCTGCACTAAGCCCTATTGTTGAAGAAACGGCTAAAGAATTTGGGATACCTTATAATTGTCATGAAACTTTTGGAGAAGCAGTTGCCTCCCACTATCGTACATTAAAAAAGTTTGGCGATCCTAATTTTGAATGGACTCCAGGCTTAACTTAATTTATTTTCAATAAAATAATAAGCTGTGTTAAAACATGGTTTTTGTTGTGCTTTTTTATATAAATTGGGTCTTTCATTAACGATCCTAAGATCAATATTTTGAAGCATTACGTTTGGAGTTTCTGGGTTACCATTTGTAGTTGTATGATGCTGCTTCAAGCATCTGAGGGATTAGCTCAGCCTATTATTCAACGTGGTCTTCTTGATCTTACTAGATATAATTTTGATAATAACACTGAGCTAGCACTGAATGGTGAATGGCAGTTTTTCTGGAACCAGCTAATAGAACCTGGTGAACCCACTCGAAAAATGCCTGAAATAGTATCCTTCCCACACCTTTGGAGTGATAACACCGAGTTAGGTTTTTTTGGATATGCTACTTATAAGATCAAAATTCTAGTTCCAAAAGTATATCCGAAGCTTGCTCTCACCATTCCTGATATGTACTCCTCATATAAGCTTTATATAGGTGATAAACTTATCGCTCAAAATGGTATCGTGGCTACTACTAAGGAAAAGTATTCTCCGAATTGGCTCCCAATTACAGTACCTCTTGATCGATTTGAGTCAGAAACTGTTGATATCATACTTCAAGTAGCAAACTTTGATCATAGTAAGGGTGGAGTTCGGCTTCCAATTGTAATAGGTAAAGAAGATGTTTTACAGAGGGATAGAGAAATTGAGCTAGGTTATGCATTTGTGCTAACTGGAAGCTTAATTATGGGAGCACTTTTCTTCCTCGGGCTATATTCTTTCGGTAAACAAGAAAAAACTATTCTTTACTTTGCCCTTTTCTGTTTAGTGTATAGCTATAGAATTATTGGTACTGAGTTATACCCTCTTCATTTCTTATTACCAAACCTACCTTGGATATTGGCAATAAAATTAGAATATATATCTCTATATCTTTCCGCTTCTTTATTTGGAATGTTCATAAAAAACCTATATCCAAATGAAACTTCAAAATTTATTATGGATGGTATTAATTACACTTTTTTGGTTTTTAGTGTAGCTGCACTTGTACTTCCACCCTTCTACTTCACTTCGTTGATTAATTATTTCTTTGCAATTTTATCTGTCTATATAGTATATACAATTTATATTTTAGTAAATGCTAGAATCAATAAAAGTGTAGGATCTGGTTTTGCTTTAGCCAGTATTGCTGTGGTTTTTGTAGTATTCATATATGATCTTTTAGAATATTTTGTGATTCTTCAAGAAAATTTATTCATAAATTTTGTAGGGTATATTTCCTTTTTCTTTCTCCAATCACTAACTCTTTCAAACCGCTTTTCTCATACTCTAAATGAAGCCAAAGAGACAGCCGAAACAGCTTCTGTAGCTAAAACTCATTTTCTTTCTACTATGGGGCATGAGTTAAGAACCCCTCTTAATGCTGTAATTGGTCTTTCTGAATTATTATTGGATAGCAAATCAGAAAAAGAAAAAATGCAATTTGCTACAACCATCAAGAAAAGTGGGGAAAACCTACTTAGCATCATTAATAATATTCTAGATTTTACTAAGATAGAATCATCAGATGTTGAATTAGAGTACTCTCCTACAAACATACCTTACTTACTGGCAGATATTGTAAAAATGTTAGGATCACTTACCGATCCTAAGAAAGTGAAATTAAGTTTTCGTTTCGATGATTCTCTTCCAGAGTTTATTGAAACAGATGGAACTAGGTTGCGACAAATTTTAATAAACCTGATTGGTAATGCTATCAAATTTACTGATGAAGGTGAAATTTCTGTTCAAGTTACAACAACAGAATCCATTTCTGAAAAGGGACAGATTCTATTTATTGTAAAAGATAGCGGAATCGGAATACCAGAAGATAAAATGAGTCTACTTTTTGATCGTTTTTCACAAATTGAAACTGATAGAAACAGAAGATATGGCGGAACTGGTCTTGGCTTAGCAATAAGTAAAAGGCTTATTGAAGGTATGAGAGGTCGAATTTGGGTACAAAGCAAAAAAGACTCCGGAACTACTTTTTATTTTACTATTGAGTCTATTCCTGTTTCAAAAAGGAAGCTTGCTGAACTTAAGGAGAAACTTAACCCAAAAGATTCTTTAGAAACAAGAAAAGATATCTCCATCTTAGCTGTTGAAGATAACTTGATTAATCAAAAAGTAGTGCTTAAAGTGCTTGAGCGATTAGGCTTTAAAGCTGATGTTGCTAGTAATGGTTTTGAAGCAGTTCAACAAGTACAAGAAAAAAGCTATGATTTGATTTTTATGGATATGGAAATGCCCGAAATGGATGGAATTGAAGCTACTTACAAAATTAAAGAACTTGGAGAAAAAGCTCATTCTCCAATTATTGTAGCAATGACTGCAAACGCTACAACTGAAGATAAAACCCGATGTTTCGAGGCTGGAATGGTTGATTTCATTTCTAAACCAATCACTTTAAATACTACTGAAAATGTACTATTAAAGTGGTTCCCTTCGTAAATTGATCTTAATAATATTTATATGATTTATTACTTGATCAATTATTCTACTATTAACTCCTTTAAAAAAAAATTCCGCAGAATACTAAGTATATTTGTTTATATAAGTCTTCTATCAGTTATAACCTTTGCGCAAACTTCAGTAGAACACGGAGTTATTGATTTAACTAGTCATAATTTTCACTCTCAACCCCCTATTGAACTTACAGGAGATTGGCTTTTTTTCTGGAATGAACTTATCCATCCCATCAACATTGACTCAACAAAAAAAAGCCACTACCGACCATTTACAAAACTATGGAATGAAAGTTCTGAGTTAAATTCTAACGGTGCAGCAACATATAAAGCTATTTTATACCTCCCTAAAGATCGCCCCGCACTAGCCCTTGATATTCCTGATTTTTATTCCTCCTACCGTCTTTATTTAAATGATAAAGAAATAGCCCATAATGGAGTCCCTACAACATCAAAAAAATCATATACTCCTAACTGGCTGCCAAAAACAATTTCTTTAGGTGATCTTCCGTCCGATACACTTGAAATGGTTTTGCATGTTGCTAACTTTCATCATAAAAAAGGTGGGGCATATCAAGCGATAAAAATTGGTTCTTCTGAAAAGTTATTTAATGCCCGATATCTAGAGTATGGCTATGCCTTTGTTCTAACCGGCGCTTTATTAATGGGCGGGCTATTCTTTTTTGGTCTTTATCTTTTTGGACGACATGAAACCACCATTCTATATTTTTCAATGTTTTGTATTGTATACAGTTATAGAATTATAGGATTTGGGGAATATCCACTTCATTTTTTACTACAAGAAATTCCTTGGATTGTTACTCTAAAACTTGAATATATAACCTTATTTCTTTCGGGTTATTTATTCGGAATTTATACTTTAAATTTATATCCAAAGGAAGTTTCAAAAAAACTTATGTACTTATTAAGTTCGATTTCTTTGCTTTTTTTGGCAATCTCTTTGTTACTCCCTGCTTCTATTTTTACACACTTAGTAACTCCTTATTTTGCAGTTTTAATATTCTATATCCTTTATGCTTTCTGGGTATATGCTAAAGCAGTTGTAAACGAAAGTATAGGAGCTCAGTTTGCTCTTGGAAGTACAGGGATTGTATTTGTTGTTTTTCTATACCAGATTTTGGTTTACTTTGAGGTTCTAAATGAATTTTTACTACTCAATTTTATAGGGTATTTAAGCTTTTTCTTCTTTCAATCTCTTATTCTTTCTTATCGATTTGCAGAATTTTTAAAGATTTCAAAAGTACAAGCGGAAGAATCTTCACTTGCAAAATCTCAGTTTCTATCAACCATGAGTCATGAAATTCGCACACCTTTGAATGCGGTAATTGGACTTTCTGGATTACTTTCTGACAGTAACTTAAGTGACAAACAAAAAGAATATTCTCAAACGATTAGACAAAGCGGAGAAAGCCTTTTAAGTATAATTAATAACATTCTTGATTACTCAAAAATAGAATCTGGGAAACTGGAGTTAGAAGAAAGTGAATTTAACCTAAAAGAATTGATCGAAACCGTTTTTGATCTCACTTCTCCAATTAATAATAAAGAAGATCTTGAACTTATATATAACCTTGACGAGAGTGTTCCTGAGTTTATAGTAGGAGACTCAACAAGACTCCAACAAGTTTTAATAAACCTAGTCGCAAATGGAATCAAATTTACCTCTCAGGGTAATATTGTTATCAATGTATCTTCTGTTGATACTAACTTGGAGTTTTCCACACTTAAATTTCAGGTAAAAGACACTGGAATTGGTATACCAGAGAATAGATTGAACCGCCTCTTTCAAAGTTTTTCGCAAGTAGATGCAAGTTCAACCCGGAAGTTTGGTGGAACCGGTTTAGGATTGGTGATTAGTAAAAAATTGGTAGAAGCAATGGGTGGCTCAATCTCAGTGCAGAGTACTCCAAATAAAGGGAGTACATTTAGCTTCACAATTATAACGGGTAATAGTAAAAGGAAAAAGAACGCTATTCCTTCCCCAATTTTACATGGAAAAAAAGTATTTATTCTTGATGATAATCTAACCAATCTGAATATTTTCAAACTTCAATTAGAAAAATCTGGAATAACGGTAGATACTTTTAATGAACCAAAAGACATACTAAATAAAGTAGAAAAGCTTAATAGTTACGACTTTGGGATTCTTGATTTACAAATGCCTGATCATGATGGAATTGAAGTAGCTACTGAAATAAGGAATCATTTTAACAAAAAGATATTGCCTTTGGTTTTGCTTAGCTCTGTTCATGAACTCGAGGATGAAAGCCAACGAAAAATATTCAATCTCTACCTTACTAAACCGGTTAAACAAACACAGCTCTTAAATAATTTAGAGAGAATTTTTAGTACTAATGATCAATCAAAAATTGAGAAAGTAATTGAGGCTACTTCAACTTCGCTTTTAGGAACAAATATTTCAATACTGATTGCTGAGGATAATCTTATAAACCAAAAAGTGGCTACACGTATCCTTGAACGATTAGGACTTTCTGCTGATATAGCGCAAGATGGTCAACATGCAATTCAAATGGTACAAACTAATAAGTACGACCTCATTTTTATGGATATGGAAATGCCCGTTTTGGATGGATTAGAAGCAACTAGGAAAATAAAACTTATAGAAAAATCTTTACCTCAATCTCCAAAAATTATCGCAATGACAGCAAATGCCTTGCCCGGAGATAAAGAGCGATGTTTAGAAGCTGGCATGGATGACTTTGTTTCTAAACCAATTACAGTAGAATCTGTGAAAACTATTCTCAAAAAATGGTTTAGAGATTTTTAAAATCCTCTTTCAATCTTTTACTTCTATTTGTTGAAAGGTTAATTATTATCGTACTGAGCTAATAGTTAAATGCATGACAAAAAACGAAATCCAATGAGGGTAAATATTAAAAAACATATTTTATTTTTGGTGTTAGTTATGTTGACCTTTACTCAATGCGATGAAGCTTACTCACCAAATAAAAAGGAAGTTAAGTCAATTCTTAAGACTTTAAGTTCTGATGAAATGAGGGGTAGGCAAGCCTTTACTCCCGATATTAATTTAGCAGCTGACTTTATTGCTTCTGAATTTAAAACCGCAGGTTTAACTCCCCTTTCAGAGCTTGAAAATTTCAAACAGGTTTTTACACTAAATGAGATTAGTATTGCATCACATTCTATATTAGTAGGAAATAAAACTATAGGAGAGAATAGTTTTTTCGCCCTACTAAATGGTAAAATTATTGATTGGAATAATGCTTCTATTGAAACTCTTGAAATTAAAAAAGATGATCATTTCCGTGCAAAATTCAGAGAATATACCGACTCAGAATCTGATCTTTTAGTTTTTGTAGATCCCAATCATTCTGATGTTTTTGGAAGATATCAAAGCTTTTTTTCCAAACCCTCAAGAGCTTTGAAAGAAAATGAAGTTGGAAACGTAGTTTTCATTTTGTCGGAAAAATCTACTTCCTACTCTATAAAAATTGAACCACAAATTCACAAAAAAGAATTAGCCAATGTTGTAGGAACCATCCCAGGTAAAAGAACTAATGAATACGTACTTTTTTCAGCTCATCACGATCATATTGGAATTCGTACTGTAGTTGAAGGAGATTCTATTGCTAATGGAGCAAATGATAATGCATCTGGAGTAACAGCAGTTATCGAATTAGCAAAGCATTTTTCCAGCTTGAATACTCCAGAACGAACTTTAGTTTTTACAACTTTTACAGCAGAGGAAGCAGGAGGTTATGGAGCACAATATTTTTCAAAACAATTCAATCCTGAAGAAATTGTAGCTATGTTTAACATAGAAATGATTGGTAAACCAGCAGTCTCAGGCCCAAATACAGCGTGGATAACTGGTTACGAAAAATCAACCTTTGGGGAATTACTTTCTCAAAGTACAGAAGGCACTGAATTCGAGTTTTATGCTGATCCTTATCCCCAGCAAAATTTATTCTATCGTTCAGATAACGCTACGTTAGCAAGACTAGGAGTTCCTGCTCATACTATTAGTACTACTCCAATTGATGTAGATAAAGATTATCATCAAGTAAGTGATGAGTACAACACCATTAATATAGATCATCTGATAAACACCATTAATGCTATTTCAAGAGCAGCCCAAGGAATCGTTTCTGGAAGAGATACTCCTACAAGAGTAGATGTAGAATTAGTGGATTAATTTCCAGAACGGTTTAATGCAGCATCAATATCAGAAATAATATCTTTGATATTTTCCAAGCCTGTTGAAATGCGTACTAATCCAGATGTAATGCCAACAGTTTCACGTTCTTCCTCAGAAAGTTTAGAATGTGTAGTTGAAGCGGGATGAGTTGCAATACTTCTTGTGTCACCTAAATTTGCAGAAAGTGACAACATTTCTAGCGAGTCTAAGAACTTCCTCCCTTGATTCAGCCCTCCGTTCACTTCAAAAGTAACAATCCCACCACCTTGATTCATTTGCTTTTGAGCAAGCACATATTGTGGATGTGATTCAAGAAATGGATATTTCACCATCTTAACTTGATTGTGATCACTTAGAAATTTGGCAAGCTCTAGCCCATTTGAACAATGCCTATCCATACGAACAGCTAACGTTTCTAAGCTTTTTGAAAGTACCCAACCGTTAAATGGCGACATGGCAGGCCCGGTATGTCGTCCCATAAACATAACCTCGTCAATAAGTTCTTTTCTTCCTAAAATAGCTCCGCCAAGCATTCGTCCTTGACCATCAATATATTTTGTAGCAGAATGAGTCACTATATCTGCCCCTAGGTTTATGGGATTTTGCAAATATGGTGTAGCAAAACAATTGTCGACATTCACCAAAATATTATTTGCTTTCGCTATCTCTGAAATCTTTTCAATATCTAATAAATCTAAGGCTGGGTTTGATGGAGTTTCAAAGAAAAACATTTTTGTTGTAGGAGTAATAGCTTTTTCCCAACCTTCTAAATCATGCACATCTACATAAGTATGAGTGATACCCCACCGAGGTAACAATTGTGTTAGTATTTGATGAGTTGAACCAAAAACTGATCTACACGCTACAATGTGATCTCCTTGCTTTAAAAATGAAGCAATACTCACAAACATTGCTGCCATTCCTGAAGCGGTTGAAATACCCGCCTCAGCTCCTTCTAGCAAACAAAGCTTATCAACAAATTCATCGTTATTTGGATTAGAATATCTTGAATACACATTCCCCTCTGCTTCTTTAGCAAATAAAGCTCGGGCATGTTCCGCGTCATCAAACACATAACTTGAAGTCGCAAAAATAGGAACAGAATGTTCCCTTTGATCACTTCGCTCTACTTGATGTCTAATCGCTTTGGTTTCAAATTCTTTGTTCTTCATGATTATTTAAGATGAATGAGGATGTAATATTTGCAGATTTTTCAAGTGTTTTTGTAACTGAACAATAGGCTCCCATCGACAGATCAATTGCTCTTCGAACTTTCTTTCCATCTAAGTCACCTGTAAGTTCAAATCGAACATGAATATCTTTAAATAGCGAAGGCACTTTATCCTGTTCTCGCTCTCCATTTACAAATACTGAATAGGTCTCTATTATCTGCCTCTGCTTAGTAAGTATTGATAATACGTCCATTGAAGCACACGAACCTAAAGCTACTAAAAGCATCTGCATGGGACGAAAACCTAAATTTTGACCACCAATTTTTTCTGAACCATCTAAATGAACTTCATGTCCTTCTTCATTTAGAGCTTTTAAGTGTACTCCGTCATTAAGTCTTTGAAATTGAATCTGCATACTTTTTTTTAGTGAGTTGACAATATAAGTGTATTCGTATGATAATTTTCGCTCTTTTAGATATCATCAGAAGTCGTTAAAATAATTCTTTTCAGGGAAGATTAGCCACTTCTTTCTCAAGAGGTGTTGAACCGGCTCGATTTACAATTATTTCGGATCAAGGAGCACTTAACTATGGCTCTATTTCTTTTGATGAGTTCTATTATCAATTTAAAAATGAAACTCTAACACTAAAAATTGGTCGTTTCCGGGAAAGTAAATCTGTTAACACTAACGCAGGACGAAGCCAATTACGATTTCAAAGTAATGCTGTCTCAATTCATTGGTCTGATGGAATTCTTCTAAAAAAGAATTTAACTGATTTATGGTTTGGTGAGCTAATCGCTGAATATCAACCGAGAAATCATACAACCTTCCCATATCAAGGAGCGCTGAACTTTTAAAAAAATTCGAATAACTTAACTGGATACTTTGGAGTTGAAAATAACTCACGAGATGAATTGAATATTATTCAGAAAGGCTTTGGAGTTTTTATTGCTCCTGAATCTTATTTAAAGCCTTCTGGTTATACTTCTTATTTAGCATTTACTAGCAGAATTGCCTTAGATTTACCTAAAAAAGACATGCTAAATGGTGGGTCTCTTCGTATTGGTGCCGAACTTGGGCAAAATCTTACAACATCATTTAGCAATGGGACAAGTATGATAACCTCTATTGGGGTTAATAATGTTGCTGAAAAGCATGAATTCATGATTGAGTTTGCAAAAAATGATAGTCAATGGCTTACTGCAAATGTTTATTCTCCTAATGCTGATGAAGTTGAATTGCGTTATCGTTTTTTATTTCACAAAATTTAAACTTTGATTTCAGATATAGAATAAGAGAAACTAGAAATAATACCATTCCTACTACATATAGTACATTCTTACGTGCAACTTATTCGTTTTAACTAAATAATTTGATATCAATTCTTTGATTGAAGGCTGGTTTACCTTTTATTAAGACAAATAAAAATCAGTCCAAACAATTATGAAATCATTACATTTATTTATCTTTTCATTCTTTTTATCTGCTTCTATCTTTGCCCAAGATTATGCCATACAACAACTTGAGAGTTCACCCAGGCACCACGAATGGGTACAAATTGAATCCAATGATAGAACTCTTCATACATTTATAGCCTACCCTGAAGTTTCTGAAAGTGCAACAGTAGTTATAGTAATTCATGAAAACAGGGGATTAAATGATTGGGCAAGAAGTTTTGCAGATCAACTTGCTGAAAAAGGCTTCATTGCTGTAGCTCCTGATTTGATCTCAAACACCGTTGATGGCTTTGAAAAAACTACTGATTTCGCAACTTCTGATGATGCACGATCTGCTATTTATGGACTTGATCCTGACTTTGTTACCGAGGATTTAAAACATGTCCTTTCATATGCTCATGATGTTAAAGCTGGAAACGGAAAAGTCGCTGTTGTAGGGTTTTGTTGGGGCGGGTCTCAATCTTTTAGGTTTGCTACAAATGCAACTGATGGCATAGAAGCAGCTCTGGTTTTTTACGGTACAGGGCCTCAAGAAGAGTCAGAATACAGTCGAATTGAAGTTCCGGTTTATGGGTTTTATGGCGGAAATGATAACAGGGTTAATTCTACAATAGAGAACTCAGAAGCAGCGATGAATAAATTCGAAAATACTTACGAATACGAAATTTATAAGGGTGCTGGACATGCTTTTATGCGGAGTGGTGATGATCCTGCAGCAGAAGCAGATAACGCTAACAAACTAGCAAGAGATAAATCTTGGGAAAAATTAGTAACGATTTTAGAAAATATATAATTGGGAAAATTTATCAATAGTAAAAATCATTTCGCTTCCCTATGTTGTTGAGCTTTTACTAATTAACCCAAAAATTGATGTCAGGTTCAGAAAATCAAAACAATATATATATCTCATTAATAACAATTGTAGCTACTCTTGGTGGGTTACTTTTTGGATTTGATAGTGGAGTTATTAATGGAACCGTTGATGGGCTTCAATCAGCCTTCGATTCAGATAGTGTAGCTACTGGATTTAATGTTGCATCAATGTTATTAGGATGTGCTATTGGAGCTTTCTTTGCCGGAAGACTTGCTGACCGATTTGGTCGCCGAACCCTTCTAATCATTGCTTCAGTATTCTTTATTATCTCTGCTTGGGGGTCGGGAATTGCTAATACTTCTGGCTTCTTTATAATTTTTCGAGTAATTGGGGGATTTGCCGTAGGTGCCGCTAGTGTTATGTCTCCAGCTTATATTTCGGAAATAGCCCCTGCTCATTTAAGAGGTCGTCTTTCTTCAATTCAACAAGTTGCTATTATCTCAGGTCTCTTTCTCGCCTTTGTAAGTAACTACTTTATCGCAAACGAAGCTGGATCTGCCCTTTCAGAATTATGGCTGGGATATGATGCATGGAGATGGATGTTTTGGATTGAACTAATTCCTGCAACAATCTTCTTTTTTGCTTTACTATTCATTCCTGAAAGTCCACGATATTTTGCAGTTTCAAATAATCAGGTAAAAGCCCTAGAAGTACTTACAAAGCTCTTTGGTAAAGAAGACGCTAATTTAAAACTTGCAGAAATTAATGAGTCTTTAGGGAAACATGAAAAGCCTAAATTTTCCGACTTACTAGATAAAGTTACAAGAAAAATAAGACCTATAGTTTGGGTAGGAATTGGTCTTGCTGTATTCCAGCAACTAGTGGGTATTAATGTGGTGTTTTATTACGGTGCTGTACTTTGGCAGGCAGTTGGTTTTTCAGAAGGAGATGCACTTCTAATAAATATTATCTCTGGAGCAGTTAGTATTGCTGCTGTTCTAGTCGCTATGTTTCTTATCGACAAACTTGGAAGAAAACCTTTGCTTTGGGGAGGTTCAATTGGGATGACCATTACATTATTAATTATGAGCGCCTCTTTTTTTACAGCAACACTTGATGCAAATGGTGAGCTTCAACTTACTGGAGCAATGGGTATTGTAGCTCTAATAGCTGCGAACGCGTATGTTGCTTTCTTCAACGGATCATGGGGACCAGTAATGTGGGTTTATCTTGGAGAAATGTTCCCTAATCAATTAAGAGGTTCTGGACTTGCTGTAAGTGGATTATTTCAATGGGTAGCAAACTTTGCTATAACCATGACCTTCCCAATTATGCTAACAGGAATAGGCTTATCTGGTGCTTATGGTATTTATGCATTCTTCGCATTACTCTCAGTTATCTTTGTATTCAAATTGGTTACCGAAACTAAAGGAGTCGAGTTAGAAGATATGAATAAGCTTTGGGGAATTGACTGAACGTTTATTTTCCGTACTTAAGATAAATATCAATTTTAGACATATTTAAATTTGGTGTAGCTCCATTTCTACTTGCTACAAATGCCCCAACAGCATTTGCAAAACAAATGGTTTCATAGGCATCTTTGCCTTTTATTAAACTATATATAGCTCCCGCAAGAAAAGCATCTCCTGCTCCTACTGTGTCTCTGACTTTCACATAATAGCGACCTTTTTTACTAAAATTACCATTGCTATAGATGTAAGCGCCTTTGTCACCTCTTGAAAGTAATACGGTTTCGATATCATACTCAGAACTTAACCATGCTAGTGCTTCTTCTTCTTCAGAATTATTATCTTTCCAATCTTGTATTTTTAGAAGTTCATCTGCATTTAGTTTTAAAATATTGGCATCATTGAGGACTTCGTCTACCAATTCTTCGCTATAAAATGGAGCTCTTAAATTAACATCAACTATACATTTACCGTTGTAGTTTTTTAGTAATTCTCGAATTGTATTCCCTGACTCATTTCTAAATGGTAAAGTTCCAAGTATTAAATAATCAGATTGTAATACAACTTCTTTAATTTCATCTGTTATAGTTATGTAATCCCATGCCGTATTTTCATGCATCTTATAATTTGGTACGCCTTCAGCATCAATTTCAACTTCCGCTAATCCTGTTGGTTTGTTATTAACTTGAACTAACTCAGTAGAAAGTCCTTTTTGTTTAATTGATTTAAGTGCCAGCCCCCCTAATCGGTCGTTACCAACTGCACTTACTATTTTCGAATCTACCCCTAAGTTGTCTAGATTTAGTGCCACATTAAGAGGTGCGCCTCCTAAATAAATCCCTTTTGGTAGCGCGTCCCATAATACTTCTCCAAAACAAATAACTTTCTTACTTCCCATAACTTTTTTGAACTTACTTATATACTCTGATTTTTTTGACCTAGGCTTTAAAGCTATTTTGATAATCTTATAAAAAAATGGAAATACCTAAAAAAATTAAGCGCTTATTCTTTTCATTGTAGCCAGCTATTTTGACAATATTCATTCAACTAGTTTATTCTAATTATCTAAAAAATATTTGCATAACAAATCATTATTATAAGCTGATAACTACTCAATAAGCTATTTCTTTGAAAAAACAATTACTTTTAATAAAAGTATTTTTGTTGGTTTTTGGAGCTTGCAACAACCTCTATTCCATTTAGCTCAATTGGTACTGGCTGGCAAACTTTTACGGTAAAAGATTGGAATTTATCTGTAACTGCTGGACAAACTTTTCGTGTGCTTTACGAATTTGACGTTGATAATGTAGACCCTGCTGTAAATTCTGTTCCTCTTCGATTAGATGATGGAAACGGTAAACAGAATGTTAGTCACATTCTAACAGGAACAAATTCTTATGTCGATATGTTTGCCGATAATGATACTGGTGGGCAACATGGCGTTTGGAATAAAGTTATTTATGGTCAACCGCTAATTACTACTAACGAAGGTGAGCAGGATGTTGTAAAACAGTTTGTATTGAATCAAAATTATACTAATCCTTTTAATCCAAGCACTAATACTGAGTTTAGTTTACCAGAAATATCTCAGGTTTCGCTATCAGTGTTTAATACCCTAGGGCAACAAGTTGCTACTTTAGTTGATACTCAACTCAACTCAGGTTCTCATTCTTTTATTTGGAACGCTTCAGAATCGCCTTCTGGCATATATTTCTACAGTTTACAAGCTGGGAATTTTATTCAAACTAATAAAATGTTGTTACTAAAATAATGCTCGAACCCCTCAAACTGAGGCGTTATAATTTCGTTAAAAAAAGTTACAAACTCATAAAGTTGTTTTGCTGGATGATATATTCAGATATCAACTTTAACGAAATTAAGAATATTGAAAAAGCTAACCTTTTTACTTGTAGGTATTGTACTTATTTCTAGTACTACCTTCGCTCAAACTACCGATCAAATGGTAGAGAGTATCATTTCTGAAGCCACAGAAAACTCTCATCTAAAGAAACTGGCTCACGATTTAATGGATGTGGTTGGTCCACGATTAGTTGGAACAACACAAATGCAAAATGCCCACAACTGGGCTGTTTCTACTTTTGAAGAATGGGATATTACAGCCCAGAACCAAGAATGGGGACAATGGCAAGGTTGGGAACGTGGAATTACTCATGTCGATCTTCTTGAGCCACGAGTTGTAACTCTTGAAGGTATGCAAATGGCTTGGAGTCCAAGTACGAAACGTGGTGGTGTAAATGCTGAAGTTATTCATTTACCAATGTGGGAAAATGAAGCTGCTTTTAAAGCTTGGTTACCATCAGTTAAAGGTAAAATTGTTCTGGTTTCAATGCCACAGCCAACAGGAAGACCGGATTATAATTGGGAAGAATTTGCTACCGAAGAATCTTTCAAGAAAATGAAAGAAGAACGGAATGAGCTTTCTGAAAAGTGGAATGAAAATATTAGTAAAACTGGATTTAGCAGCAGAACTTTAGTTGCTGAAATTGAGAAAGCCGGAGCCGCTGCAATTTTTCAGTCGAGGTGGTCGAGTGGTTTTGGTGTGAATAAAATATTTGGAGCTCAAACTACAAAAATCGCTATGATTGATATATCACTTGAAGATTATGGTCTTCTATGGAGACTTTCTGAATTTGGTAATAAACCTAAAGTTAAGCTTGTTGCGGAATCCAAAGATCTTGGAAAAGTCCCAACTTTTAATACAATCGCGACAATACCAGGAACAAAAAAACCAGAAGAATATGTAATTCTATCAGCTCATTTTGATTCTTGGGATGGAGGAACAGGCGCAACTGATAATGGAACTGGAACCATCACCATGATGGAAGCTGCAAGAATTCTTAAAACTGTATACCCAAACCCTAAAAGAACCATTATTGTTGGACTTTGGGGAAGTGAGGAACAAGGATTAAATGGCTCTGGAGCTTTTGCAGAAGATCATCCTGAAATTACAAACAACGTGCAAGCTGTCTTCAATCAAGATAATGGTACTGGTCGAGTAGTTAGAATCTCTGGGCAGGGATTTCTTCATGCATATGATTTCATTGGAGATTGGTTAGAAGCTGTACCTAGAGAATACAAAAGTGAGATTGAAACAACTTTTCCTGGAACTCCAGCAAGTGGTGGGTCTGACTATGCATCCTTCCTATCTCGTGGAGCACCTGCTTTTTCTTTAAGTTCTTTGAGTTGGAGTTATGGCACTTACACTTGGCATACGAATCGTGATACTTATGATAAAATTGTTTTTGATGATGTTCAGAACAATGCCATTCTTACCGCTATTATGGCTTATATGGCAAGCGAAGATCCAGATCAAACTCCTCGTGATAAAGCTGTTTTAGGAATTAATCCACGAAATGGAGAACAACGAACTTGGCCAACTCCGCGAACTATTAATAGAGACGGTGGTAACTAAGTTCTTATCTTTACTAACATACTTTAAGTCCCCTATCTTAATGGGGGATTTAAAGTTGTGTTATTTCTCTACTAAATCTCGATAGTTAATTTGCTCAATTACTAACCCTTCTATTCTATAGTTGCTCTTATTTTTTGCTAGTAAATAAATCAGTTAACCCTTGTCGATCTATTGCCAAAGTTTCATAGCCATTATCTGAAATTACGCGAATCTCATCATTATCCAATCCAGGATGATAAGTAAAAAAATACGTGTTACCCGCTTCTAAGCTTTTTAACATTTCAATTAACACATTTTTTTTGGGATGAACTAGAATTTATAGCTTCTTGCCAACTCATCCCCTTATAATAGGCCGACTCTACACTGAGCTTTTCCAAATCGACAACAATTCAATTTATATTGAAAGTTCTTTAACTAATACTCCAATTTCTGGGTTAATTCTATTAAAACCCATACGTGTTGAAATATGACTTATTCTCGGAACCTTTCTAATTGCTAACTCAATCTGAACCCTTAATTCCTTTTCTATCTCATCAATTTTTTATATCATTTTCCTGAATAGATAACCTGCGTAATTATCGTTAGCAAAAGATATTGGAAAAAATACCTGTCTTCATCTATTAAATTTTGAATTTCAGTAAGAGGTCTCCATTTTACATTATCCCATGCACTTGTTAATGCAAGATGGATACCTACTTCAACTTCAGAATTCTCTTCCAACAATCGAACAGCCTCCGAAAACCAAGGTGAAGGAACAATTACTTCGATTGATATCTCAATCCCATTTATTTGTGACTCAATCAAAGCTAAATTCCCAGAATGAGAATATTCCGTATCATCTCCTCCGACTAATAATTTTGGAGATTCTTGTGCAAAACTGTTTCAGTAAAACATCTGTAAAGTTTTAAGAAATAGTACTTTTTTATATGTTTTTTTATCAACTTAGTATTAAAGTAAAAGTTGATTATTGCCTTCCGTATACATAAAATTTATTTATGAATAAAACTTCATTTTATTTAAAGTATTTTCTTGCATCTACTGTTATTTATGTTGCCACTTTTTTATTTATAGATCATCTATTTTATAAATCAAATTTAGAGTATACGATTGCAAAACAACACCAAAAGTTAAATTTAAAAACAGCTTATATAAGTAATTTCTTTGAACCCATACTTAAAGATATCGAGCTACTTGCAAACCAAACTACTCTTCAACGTTATTTAAATTATTCAGACAACAAACTAGATTTAATTAACGACTATAATCTATTTGCCGAAGTAAATAAAAGCTATAATCAGATTCGTGTTATTGATGAAAATGGTTTAGAAAGTATTCGTATAAATTATTCTCAAGACTCAGTGGAAGTAGTTTCTGATGCTTTTTTACAAGAGAAAAAAGATCGAGATTATTTTTTAGAAGCAAGTACTTACAACAAAAATGAAATCTATGTTTCCAGAATTGAACTGAATAAAGAGTTTGGTGCTATAGAAATACCCTATCGTCCAGTTTTAAGAGTTTCTAAACCATTATTCAATAAAAGTAATGATCGAAAAGGAATTATAATTACAAACTATGATGCAGGAATTTTCCTTGAAAAATTTGCAGAATACCACAAAGAAGAAGAAGATTTCTTTTTCCTTAACAAAGATGGCTATTTTATTTCAGCCCCCAAAGAGTATCCACTTTGGGGATTTATGATTTCCAAAATAGGTGATAAGAACTTTAATTTTTATTTTCCTAATGTTTGGTCTCAAATTAAATCTAAAAAAAATGGTTCTTTTTTATCTAACCAAGGTCTTTTTGTATTTGAGAATTTTGGGTTCTCTGATTTTAATCTATTGAGCATAGACACAAAATCGATTATTACCCAAAATAGATGGATAATGAGTACTTGGATACCTCAAGAAAGATTAGATCATCTGTTATATAGCTATAGAAAGAATCTTTACCTAGTATTTTTTCTTTTACTGTTCTCTACTTTTATTGGTCTATATTTTTTAGCGAAAAATCGTCTAGATTTAATCACAAAAGACCAGCAGCTTACTTCTATAAATAAGAAATTAAAAACCAATCAAAAAGAATTAGTAAACAAAAACAAAGAGTTAGAGCAATTTGTTTATATTACTTCTCATGATCTTCAAGAACCGCTTAGAACTATCTCCAGCTATACACAAATTTTAAAAGAAGATTATGAAAATAAGCTTGATAAAGATGGAAAACGGTTTCTTGAATATTTATTCAATTCTTCAGAAAGGTTAATGGACCTTATTAAGGGTATCTTAGATTATACACGAATTGAAAAACTTGATAAAAAAGAGCTAATAAAAACTAACCTATTAATTGAAGAGATACTTCAAGATTTACAGCATAGTATAGATAGAACAAATGCAGAAATTCATGTAAGCATTCTTCCTAATATTATTGGTTTCCCTACTTTAATAAGGCTTTTGTTTCAGAATTTAATTTCTAATGCCATAAAATTTCATAGAAATGGAGTTCCCCCAAAAATTCTAATATCAGGAATAGAATTCTCTGACTCAAAAGAATTTTGTATAACAGATAATGGCATTGGGATTAAAACAAAGCACCACAAAAAGATTTTTAATATGTTCCAAAGGCTACATTCTCAAAAAGATTACGAAGGTAGCGGGATTGGTCTTTCTTTATGTAAAAAAATTGTAGATTTGCATAGCGGTAAAATTTCGATAGAACCAAATGAAGAAATAGGCAGTACTTTCAAAATTAGTTTGCCTGACTAAACTTATGAAAAGAAAACTTGATACCATTCTTTTAATTGATGACAGAGAAGAAGATAATTTTCTTCATACCAGAAATATAAAGAAGACAGGCTTTAAAGGGAGTATCCTTTCTATTGAAGCCCCAGAAGATGCTGTCAAAATTCTTACCCCACAAAATTCAAATTCAATTCTTCCAGATCTTATTTTTCTAGACATAAATATGCCTCGAATAAATGGATGGGAACTATTGGAAGAATATACTTCGATGGCACCAATGCTTAAATTTCTTCCAATTATCTACGTTCTTTCTACCAATGATAATCTTGAAAACCCTAACGACCCAAATAGTTTTCTAATACCTGAGGAAAATTTATTAAAACCTCTTACTTCTCTGAGATTTAAGGAAATAGTTAACCTTCATTTTAGTTAGTGAGCCCGCACATTTCTTAATTCCTAAAATCTTTTTACTAATCATTTTCGCAAAGTTCATGGAAAGTAATTATGTTCTACAAAAGCGCTTTTCCATCTAACCTTTTATTCACTTTTTTATGAAACGACGAGACGCATTAAAAACCTTAATGATGGCTTCAGGTAGCATGCTTGTACTACCATCTTGGGCGATTGGCTGGAAAGCTGACGATATGGCTCGAATGAATACCACGTTTACAGATTACCAAATCAAAATTATTACTTCTCTAGTCGATATGATAATCCCTTCCAATGGAGAAATTGGCGGACTTTCAGTTGGAGTAGATCAATATTTAATTGGCTTAATTAGTCGTTGTTTTGAAGAGGAGTTTCAAGGAAATTTTAAAGCTAATCTTGGTCAACTAGATGATCATGCACAAGAAAAATATGGGAAACAGTTTTCAGATTGTGATAGAAAAACACAAGAAAACTTATTTAAATCCATGAAAACTAATGAAGATGAAAATGACGAGGATTTCTTTAATTTTATGAAATCACAAACAATAAAAGGATTTGAAACTTCGGAAGAAGTTATGGTGAATTATCACGGTTTTGTACTTATGCCGGGGTTTTATGATGGAAACGTAGACGTGGAGGCTTAAGAAATGGCAAACCTAAATATAGATTCAAAAAAAAGTAGAACATACGACGCAATTGTAATTGGTTCAGGAGCAAGTGGTGGCTGGGCTGCGAAGGAACTTTGTGATGCAGGACTAAAAACCTTATGCCTCGATCGTGGAAAAAATATCAAACATATCGAAGACTACCCAGCTGCATCAAAAGCACCATTTGATTTTGAATTCCGAGGAACACTACCTCTTGAAAAAAGATCTGGATTAAGTAGTGGCCGTTGGTTATCTGAAACCAATGTGCAGTGGGCATTAGCTCAAGATGAACAAGAAGTAGTATATGAAAAGCCATTTCGATGGTTTCGTGGGTATCATGTTGGAGGAAAATCTTTATTATGGGCTCGCCAAACTCAACGTTGGAGTGATTATGATTTTGAAGGTCCAGACCGTGATGGTTTTGCAGTAGATTGGCCAATTCGATATAAAGAATTAGCTCCATGGTACGATCATGTTGAGAAATTCGCAGGTATTTCGGGTGATAGAGATGGTTTGGATGTACTTCCTGATGGACAGTTTCTTCCGTCTACCGAGTTAAATATTGTTGAAAAACATTTTAAAGCTTCCCTAAAAAAACATTACGGTGACTCTAGACATCTTATTTATGGACGGTGTGCTCATGTAACGGAACCCAAAGAAATCCATATTCAGCAAGGTCGTGGAAAGTGCATGGCTCAGCGTCAATGTAACCGTGGTTGTATTCTAGGTGGTTACTTCAGTTCAAACTCTTCTACTATTCCATGGGCGTTAAAAACTGGAAACCTCACGATGAGACCTGATGCAGTTGTTGAATCAGTAATTTATGACGAGGATAAAGGTAAAGCTGTCGGTGTTAGAATTATCGACCGACTTACCAGAGAAACAATCGAATTTTATGCTGATATTATCTTTGTAAATGCGTCTACTATTAATTCGAATGCCATCCTTTTAAACTCCAGATCCAATCGTTTTCCGAACGGACTTGGAAATGACAATGAATTAATGGGTAAATATTTTACTTGGCACAATTATCGTGGACATGCAGGCGCAACTGTTCCAGGATTTTCTAATAAAAAAGAAGAAGGTGCCCGACCAACAAATGCTTATATCCCTAGATTTAGAAATGTTAAAAAGCAAGAAACAGATTTCTTACGAGGTTACGCTATCGGCGTTTCTGCAGGTCGAGGTTCTGGCTCAGATACAAGTATGATTGGGGATGAACTTAGAGACAATATTCTAAATCCAAAGCTTAGCGATGAATGGCATATTAGTACCTGGATGATGGGGGAATGCGTACCTGTCGAGGATAACCATATTCGTTTACACAATAGTCTTGTTGATAAATATGGCATACCTCAAATTGTACTATCAGCTGAATGGAAGGAAAATGATATTAAACAAGCTGATGACTATGTAGAACAGTGTACTCAAATGTTTGAAAAGGCTGGTTTTAAAAATATCAACGCCAACAACCGAGATACTTTGCCTGGATCAGATATCCATGAAATGGGCGGAGTAAGAATGGGCAAAGATTCAAAAACATCGCTTTTGAATAACTACAATCAGCTTCATCAATGTAAGAATGTATTTGTTACTGATGGAGCTTGCATGACTTCAGGTGGAACCCAAAATCCAACACTCCATTTTATGGCTTTAACAGCACGCGCTGCAAATCATGCCATTGATGAACTCAAAAAGAATAACTTATAGTCTCTTATATCTTGATGAAAGCTTTAACACTCCTATTTTTAGTATCTCTATTCTTAATTCCACAAGAGAAATCTGTAGCTCAAGAAACAGGGGATCCTTTATATACCGCTGAACTTGGGGTACAGATGTATACATTTCGTAATATACTTCAGGAACAAGGTCTTGAAGCTACGCTCGATATTGTAAAAGATATGGGCTTCAAGTATGTTGAAGGTGGTGGCGCCAGAGGAGTTACCACTAAAGAATACCTTCAAATGTTAGCAGACCGTGGCTTAAGCGTCCCTTCTACCGGTACTGGATACCAACAACTCATTGATGATCCTCAAGCTGTAGCTGATCAAGCAAAAGCGTTAGGAGCCAAATATGTGATGTGTTCGTGGGTAAATCATGATACTGGAAATTTTAATTTCTTGAATGCAAGCGAAGCTGTTGAAGTATTCAATAAAGCGGGTAAAGTGCTAGCGGAAAACGGTATAACGTTTATGTATCACATGCATGGTTATGAATTTGTGCCACATAGAGAAGGAACTCTAATGGATTATATCTTTGAAAATACTGATCCCGAGTATGTTTCTTTTGAAATGGATATACTTTGGACTCATTTTGGTGGCGGAAACCCAACGCACCTTCTCCAAAAGTACGAAGGAAGATTTAAAGCCTTACACCTTAAAGATCTTCGAAAAGGAACACTGAAAGATCACACTGGTCTCACGCCCGGTACAAATGATGTAATACTTGGTGCTGGCGAAATTGATATTCCAGGAATTCTTAGAGAGGCAAATAAACAAGGTATTAAGTATATGTTTATTGAAGATGAAAGCCCTGATCCACTATATCAAGTACCTGAAAGTATTAAATACTTAAAGAGTTTAACATATTAAATTCCATTTTTAGTTATTTCTTTTTACACTGTTTCATCTATTCAAAAAGGGACAATACTTGTGGAAATTCTTTTCATAAACCAAATACTACGATTATGTCCGAAGAAACTACTTCAACACAAAAAAAACCTAAATGGCTTTTAGGAATATCAATTTTCGCATTAATATGGAATTTACTCGGTGTTTTTGCTTATGTAGCTCAAATGATGATGACTCCTGAAATGCTAGCCCAACTACCTGCAGATCAGCAAGCACTAATGGAAAGCACGCCTGCTTGGGCTACATCTGCTTTCGCACTTGCAGTTTGGGGTGGTAGCTTAGGAGCAATCCTGCTTTTATTAAAAAAGAAAATCGCAAAACTAGTTTTTATAGTTTCGTTGGTAGGTGTACTCGTGCAAATGTTCTACAACTTTGTTATTGCAAATTCTATTGAAGTATATGGCCCGGGTGGATTGATAATGCCTATTATGGTCTTAATTGTTTCCGTAGGATTAGTTTGGTATTCTAATAAGGCAGAAAAAAAAGGTTGGCTGAGTTAATCAATTAACTCAAACCCGATCCTATCCCCTGGTTTTAACTGTCCCAATCGCCAGAGTTCTTCATTTAAAACTTTGGCGATTCTTGGATATCCCCCAATAGTTTGTCCATCTTGCATTAAAATAATTGGATTACCGTTTGAAGGTAGTTGAATAATCCCTGGAATTACCGGAGAAGAAACCATCTGTCGGTCCTTTACTTTTAAACTCTCTCCTTCAAGTCTAATTCCCATTCTGTTACTTTTCGAACTGATTTCAAATTTTGAGTTCAAAAATTGCTGTTGAACTGATTCTTCTACCCAATCCCATTCTAATCCTTTCATAATTCGAACAGATATTTTGGAAGAGAAATATGGAATTTGATCTTTAGGTGCTTCTCTTACTTCTAATAGTTCATCTTCATTTTCCCAATTCAATTCATCTCCTTTGGCTAATGTGCGTCCTTCTAAACCACCAAACTTTCCGATTGTAAAGGTCGAATATGAATTCATAATTTTATCAATATTCAACTTACCTTGAACGGCTAAATAAGCTCTACAACCGCGCTTAGTAAATCCTAATTCCAATTCATCACCTGCTTCTATAGATATTGATTTATTCATCTCGACTTCAATTCCATTGATCTTTGGATTCATTTGTGCGCCAGTGATTGCAATATTAACACTTGAATCAAACCGGTACATTCCGCCAATCATTGTTAGTTCTAAAACTGGAGTATTTTTTTTATTACTAACTAACCAATTTGCTAAATCGAAGGATTTTGAGTCCATTACTCCAGAAACAGGAACTCCATATTTTCGGAATCCAGTTCTTCCTAAGTCCTGAATTGTTGTAAATACCCCTCCATCAAGTACCGTTAATTTTGTCTTGTTCAAAATTCTATACTCCAATGTTCAAATTCTTTTTTTGTAATTAATTTGAACTTAATTTCATCGCCAGCTTTTAATTTGGTCGGTGGGGTTTTATCTACGTTAAAAAAAGTAAGTGGGGTTTGACCAATGATATTCCAACCTCCGGGACTTTCAAGAGAATATATTCCAGTTTGGTCTCCACCTATTCCTACCGATCCCGATGGGACTTTAGTTCTGGGAGAGATTTTTCTTGGCACTGAAAGCTTATCATCCAAGCCATTCAAGAACATAAATCCTGGTAAAAACCCCATCATTGCAACAGTATATGTTTTGGATGAATGTTGAAGAATAAATTCTCCCTTTTTGATTCCTGATTGGTTTTCAACTATTTCCCAATCTAATCCTAAATCGTAACAAATTGGGATTTCGTGAATTACTTTAGAACTCACGCTAATAGAGGTTCCTTTAAGACCTGATAAAATATCAATCAAAAATTTATGGCTCTTAATAGGCATTTCAAAAATGATTGAAAGACTCTTATAAGCAGGAACTATATCCACAATTCCCTCAACTTCATGAGCCTCAATTTGATTTGCTAAAGATTGAATATGATATAGATGATCTTTTTGAACTTGTGGCTCTAAAATTAATGCCTGTTCTCCAAGCACGCTAAATTTCCAGCTAATTCCGTTATGCTGCTGTGATTTCAACTCCATTGGTAGTAAGAAATTTGTGTATAGTTTCAGCAAGTTGAATAGCGCCTTTAGTATCACTATGGAGGCAAACTGTTTCTGACGAAATTGACTTATAAATTCCACAATGAGTTAAAACTTCGCCTTTTAGAATCATTGATCTTAATTGAGCAATAATATCAGCTTGATCTTCTAGAACAGCTCCCTCTAAACTTCTATCTCTCAAACTTAAATCGTTTTCATAAGCTCTATCAGCGAATACCTCATAAACTACATTTAACCCAAATTCTTGAGCTACATTTGCTGATATAGAATTCTCAGGAAGATAAACCATTATATTAGGATCTATGGATTTTACTACAGAAAGTATGGTTTTTGCTGTTTTTTCATCAATTGAAGCATGATTGTACAAAGCCCCATGTGGCTTTATATGATGAAGAACCATTCCTGCTTTCTCTACTAAGCTCTTAAAACTCTCTATTTGGGATTTCAGACTTTCTGCTAGCTTTTCAGAGCTTATATCCATTACAGTTCTCCCAAAATTTTCCCTGTCTGGATAGCTCGGATGCGCGCCTAAAGCCACTCCATATTTATTAGCTAATAGAATCGTAGCTTGCATAGATTCTTCATCCCCAATATGCCCACCACAAGCAACATTACAAGATGTTATAAAGGGCATAATTGCTTCATCAACAGCTGAACCTTTTTCGGTTAACCACTCTCCTAAATCACAATTTAAATCAATACGTTTTTTCATTACATAAAATGAAATACAGAATTAAGACTTCTCAAACTTATTAGTATGGTTACTAAAACTACAACCATTCCTAAACTGTTTTGCAGTTTTGAATTTACATAATCATTAAGTAATGACTTTTTATTCATTAAATAGATTAAAAATAATGCTATTAAAGGTAGCAAAATGCCATTCGCTACTTGTGCAAATTGAATCAGCTGTACTGGATTTATACTGAGCATAGAAAAGATGACACCTATCAAGAGAATACACATCCATACCGCTTTAAATTTTACTGATTTTAAACCGCCCTCCCAACCTAGAATTCCATTAGCAGCATAAGCAGCTGCAAGTGGAGCAGTAATAGCAGATGTTATTCCCGCTGCAAATAATCCCATTCCCAAAAAATAAGCTGACCAACTTCCTAATACTGGTTCAAGTTGTTTTGCCATATCAGCTGCACTCGAAATATTTTGATCACCAAATAAAGTAGCTGCGCTTGTAATAACTATACTCATTGATATTACTCCCCCAAGTATTACTGCTGTTATATTCTCTTTTCGCAAATCGTTTAATTGCTCTTTGTGGGTATATTTTTTTTGTATTATTGACGCGTGCAAAAAAAGGTTATATGGTACAACGGTTGTCCCAATTAATGCTACTACGGTAAGAAATTGATCTGCAGAAACTGTTGGCACTAATAATCCTCTAATAATTTCTTTTAAAACAGGCTGTACCACTATTGCCGTTGTTAAAAAAACCAAGCTCATAACAACTACTAAACCGATTAGAAACCGCTCTATGATTTTTGAGCTACCTGTTATTAAAATGCTAAAAGCGATTAAACCAATTATCACCGATGGAAGGCTAAAGTACACTCCTTCTATCGTTATATCGAAATTAAAAAGTAACTCCTGAAAACCTAATGAAGCACCAGAAATATTTCCACCTTCATAGGCAGCATTTCCTATTACAATTGCTCCTAGAACAAGTGCAATTCCAATGAACCTTGCAATCGGATGCTGAAGTTCTTTTCGTATAGCTTCACCAAAACCACTTTGAGTTATTAAACCTAGCCTAGCAGACATTTCTTGTAATACTATGGTAGCAATAATAGAAAAGAGAAGTGCCCAAAGTAACATATAACCAGATTGAACACCTGCAAGAGTACAAACCGTAACAGTGCCTGGACCAATAAAAGCAGCCGTAACTAAGGTACTAGGGCCAACATATTTTGCTAGAGCTTGTTTCACTCTTAAGATAATTTTTTTAAGTACGTATTTAAGATAGAGTGAATAATTTGTGTAGTAAATGGTTTACTTATAAACTCGCTCATTCCCAATTTTTTGGCTTGTGCCATTGCCTCTTCAGTTACGTTTGCAGAAACTGTAATTATGGGTGTTTTTATTCCCATTTCTTTAATTTCTTTTGTCGCTTCGAACCCATCTTTTTTAGGCATATGAAGATCCATAAAAATAATATCATACTCATTTTCTGAAGCTTTCTGTACTGCAACTTCTCCATTTTCAGCCAGATCTATGTTGACTTTATATTTCTGCAACACTTTTTCTAACACCATCTGGTTTAGCTTATTATCATCAACAATTAATGCATTGTAAGATGAAAAATCATCTCCTTCATCAGTCTCAGATCCTATGGAAAATCCAATTTCATCCTCCATAATAGCGTTCCCAGATAGCGGTAAATATAGTTCTACTTCAAATATGGTCCCTTCTCCTACTTCACTTTGTACTGATATACTCCCTCCCATTAATTCCAAAATTTGTTTAGAGATGGAGAGTCCAAGACCTGTGCCTTCAAATTTACGGCTTAGCCCTGAATCAATTTGAGTAAAACGTTCAAAAATTATACTCTGATTTTCTTTTGAAATCCCAATCCCAGTATCAGCGAAGCTTATATTAACCTTTAGTTGCTGATTTACTATTCTACCAGAACTCGTTATTTTAAGCCCACCTTTCTCCGTAAATTTGTAGGCATTTCTGATCAAATTTCCGAAAATTTGATTCAATTTTCCTAAATCGCTTTGGACTTCGAATTCCTTCAACTTTGATTGATCTAGTTCTAAATAAAGTCCTTTATCAATAAAAACAGGCCTATTCAAGTCCAAAATTCTTTGAATCTCTTCTTTTAAAATAAATCCGGATTCCGATATTTTAAAACTACCTGACTCAATTTTATTGATATCGAGAATATCACTTATTAGTGCTAACAAGTTTTTGGAAGAAATTTCAAGCATATCCAAATATTTCCGAATTTCTACTTCATCTTTTTCATCTTTCAATATCTCGATCAAACCCATAATTCCACTCATTGGAGTTCGAATTTCATGACTCATTGTTGAAAGAAAATCCGTTTTTGCTTTTGATGAAGCCTCTGCTTTTTCCTTTTGTAGATTCAAATCTTCATTTAGAACCTTGAGTCTTTTTTCGGCACTTTTCGATTCTAAAATAAAAAAAACAGAAATAGTTAATAGAATACTAAGTGTTAATCCTAAGGCTAATCCGATTCCAATTCTTTCAAATGCGGTTCTTCCGATTATATTTGAATTTGGCTGAAGCGTAAACACCCATGGATCTTCATTTTCCAAAACTGTAAATGTTTTCGTGTATTTATAGGCTTCATACTCTTCAATTCCGATGGAATCTTTTGATTCATAAAAAGTGGTGTTTCGATGGTCACTTACCGTGATAAAATATTCGTTTCTATCTGATATTATATCATCAAATAACCTGTTAAAATTCATTCCAGCAGTAATGGTACCTTTAAAGCTACCACTAAAATAGACTGGTGCATCTACAAGAAAAGCATTAGAACCTTGTACAAGTTCAACCCACTGTGTTATGTTTATATTAGAATCTCGAGCTGCCTTGTCCCATTCTGGAGCCCGATACTCTAGATTTTTGATATTAAGACCTACCGCATTCTCATTACCTTCTCTTGGATATATACGTTGAATTGTCATACTAGAGTCAATCCATTCTACAAACATGATTGATTCTGATTGTTGTCTCATTACTTGAGCATCGTATTCCCAATTCTCGAAATAGGCTCCGTTAGTTTCTTCAATGCGTCCTTTCAGGTTTTCGAGAGCTTGAATATTTTGTAATACTTCTTCTTTAAATTTCTCACTTATAAATTCACCAGCTTGATCAACATTTATCCGTCTGGTTTCGATAATCTTCTCATAATTTTTGGTAAATACTCTTAATAGAAACAGTAAGGAAATTAATCCAACAATTGCTGTAATAAGTAGATTCTTACCAAAAGTAATTTTAGTCAAGCTTTAACCCCACAAATATTGTCAAACATTACCAAATAAATACTCATATACTTTTTCTGATTATTAAAATGAATTTAGTTTGGCGCTTTTATTTATCAATCTATAAAATTATTATCTAATACTTATAAAATTAAAAGAAGGGAATTAACAATCTTAAGTCAATGTCTGAGAACAAAACCAAACCAACTAAATTAAGTGTAGGTGATTATTTAAATGCAATAGATAATCCGCAAAGAAAAGAAGATTGTTGGGCAATACATGATTTAATGAAAAAAATTACTGGTAAAACTCCCAGAATGTGGGGTACTTCTATGGTTGGATTTGGATCATACCATTATAAATACGAAAGTGGGCGTGAAGGTGATATGTTCGTGACTGGCTTTTCTAATCGGAAAAATGCGATTACAATGTATATTATGGGGGGATTTAAAAAACATGGTGATCTTTTAGAAAAAGTTGGCCCTCATAAAACCGGGAAATCATGTTTTTACATAAAGAGACTATCAGACATGGATATTGATGTACTTTCTATATTAATTTCCGAATCAATAAAAGCCGTTGAAAAAAAATATACAATAACAGATTGATGTCTGGTACAATTCGGAGTAATATTAAACCTGGATCGGAAGTAGCTATCGTTTTGAAAAAGGATCAGCGATCAGGAAATTTAACCTATGGAGTAGTTAAGGATTTACTTACTAAAAGTCCCACTCACCCACATGGAATAAAAGTTAGACTTACAGACGGAAAAATTGGAAGAGTAAAAGAAATAAAATAAGTATTACGGATGGAAAACAGAATTGAGTTACAAGCTACAATTTCAACATCAGCTGAGAATGTTTGGGATGTACTAACTAATGCAAATAAAATTGAGCAATATATGTTTGGGGCCCGTTGCGAAAGTGATTGGAAACCGGGCAGTAAAGCTAATTTTTTTGTTCATCAAAATGATAAGGAAGTAGTTGTAGTTAAAGGAGAAGTTATTCGCTCCGAACCATATAAATATCTTGAGCATACCTTATTTCCTACTAACTCTGGAATCGAAGACACTCTAGAAAACTATATAGTAATTATTTACGAACTAGAGGCAATTTCAGAAACTGAAACCGAATTGAATATCACCCAAAAAGGCTTCAAATATGTTGAAAATGGTCTAGATAGGTATATTGAAACCCAAAAAGGGTGGAAAGCCGCACTTCCTAAACTAAAAGAAGTTGCTGAAGGATAACTCTCTGAATGTTTGAATTTCATACAGATAAATCTACCTATTTCAATTACCAATACGGTACTTCAAAAGAATATATTATTCCATTTCTAGAAGAAACGTATGATTTGAAGACATCTGATAAAGTTCTTGAAATAGGCTGTGCAGAAGCTGGGGTTCTTAAAGCTTTTATAGAACGAGGACATGAATGTGTAGGTATTGAGCTAAGTGAAGGCAGGGTAAAATTAGCTGAGAAATTCTTAGAGGAAGAAGTAAAAAACAAAAAAGTCCGCTTTATTGCCAAAAACATCTATGATATTGACATTGAAAAAGATATAGGTCACAAATTTGACTTGGTTATTCTCAAAGATGTTATTGAACATATCCCAAATCAGGAAGTATTTATTAGAAAACTTAGGGACTTCCTCACTCCGAATGGAAAAGTATTTTTTGGTTTTCCACCTTGGCAAATGCCTTTTGGTGGACATCAACAAAAATGCACAAATAAAATCCTAAGTCTTCTACCATATTATCATTTAGTTCCTATGGGAATGTATAAAAGGGTATTAAAAACCTTTGGTGAACCGGAAGCTATAATAGATGGGTTAGTTGAGATTAAAGAAACTGGAATTTCGATTGAACGCTTTGAACGAATTTTCAAGAATGAACGCTTTACTCAATTAAAGCGACAGTTCTTTCTCATTAATCCAATTTATAAATATAAGTTTAATTTAAAGCCAAGAATGCAAAACTCTTTGGTTTCAACCATACCGATTCTTAGGAATTTCGTGAGTACTTGTGCTTATTATATTATTGAAAAATAGATATGAGCGAGCAGCCAAATAATCCTCTACATGGTGTAAAACTCAAACAAATTGTAGAAGATTTGTTCAACTACTATGGCTGGGAGCAGTTGAGCATCCATGTTGATATCAACTGTTTTAAAAATGATCCTTCAGTTAAATCTAGTCTTCATTTTTTAAGAAGACATCAGTGGGCAAGAGACCAAGTTGAAGCACTTTGGGTTGAGGTTTTTAAAAGATAAAGAATGTTCAATGTTCAATGTTCAATGTTCAATGTTCAATGTTCAATGTTCAATGTTCAATGTT
>CAXBBW010000021.1:0-61155 GCA_963974345.1 uncultured Balneolaceae bacterium
ACTTGTGTGCAATAAATTAAATCAGTTACTTCAACAAAAAACCGAGAACCATCAGAAGCCGAAGTCGGCTTTTCGTTATTCTATAGTCAGAACCATATGCTTCATTCAATTACAATGTCACGGATACGCGATTTCGCGAAGAGTCAGGAAAATACTGCGATTGTGGCATGTCTGTTCGTACCTTTATGGTTTTGTGTTTCCTCTGTACCGATAGCAGCACAGGATGTTGAAATGGAACCGCCCACCCGGCTTGCCCTATTCCTCGACTGTAACTTCTGCGATGAGACGTTCATACGGCAGGAGATGCCCTATCTGGACCACGTCCGTGACCGTGAAGTCGCCGATATTCATGTCCTCGTTACTCGGGAGGGCACGGGATCGGGTGGCGAAGCATGGACCATCGACGTCTTCGGCTTGGGTATGTTCGATGGGCAGGATTTCTCGACCGTTTACAACTTACCTGCCGATGTCACTGAGGGCGAAGAGCGGAATGGATTTCTCCAAACCCTCGAACCCTCTCTCGTGCCTTACCTGATGCAGACTCCCATACGTAACCGACTCCATGTGGACATCGCGCCGTCCGAACTGGATGCCACGAAGCTAACGCAGATAACAGAAGACCCCTGGAACCATTGGACAATCGAGATCTATGCGGATGGCAGCGCCGACTTCGAGTCTCAACAGCGCTCCTTCGACACACGCTACGGGGTGTATGTCAGCCGCGTGACGGAAGATTGGAAACTGCAGCTCCGGCCATTCTTCAACTACAACTACGACAGCTTTGAACGGGAAGAAGGAACGATCACAAGTTCAGCCCGCCGCGACGGATTCACCAGTTATGCCATACGAAGCATCTCCCCTCACTGGTCTGTAGGAGCCTACGGTGACGTGTTAACCTCCACCTACTCAAACGTAGACTGGCGCTACCGTCTCATGGGTGCTGTGGAGTGGAGCCTCTACCCGTACCGCGAAGCGAACAGGCGACAGTTGACAATTGCATATCGCCTGGGGGCCTCACAGATAACCTACCGTGATACGACGATCTACAACGCGATCGAACAAGGGCTTCCGCAGCATCTCCTCAATGCCGGTTACGAAGTTGTACAGCCGTGGGGAGTCATCGAAATAGGCATGAATGCCTCGCAGTATCTGCACGATTTGTCGCGACACAGTCTTCAGTTTGATGCAGAGTTTGACATTCGCATCACCAAGGGGCTTTCCGTCGGAATTGGCGGTTTCTTCGAACTCATACACGATCAGATCAATCTTCCGAAGGGAGGGGCTGGCCTCGAAGATGTGCTACTGCGACGCCGACAGCTCGAAACCAACTACGAGGCGGGCATCAGCTTCGGCTTCCGCTACCGCTTCGGATCGGTGCTGAATAATGTGGTCAACCCGCGTCTCGGGGGTCTCGGCAGCGGGGACCGGTTCTGACCCGCGGGCCGCAACGCATTCGCCAACCAGATCAAAAGCAATAATCACTACCCTGCGGAAGTCTGCGCAACTTTAAGTATTTGACAAAATAGTTCAGCAGAATAAAAAATGTATAATAAAGTGGCTCAAGCAGAGCCTGATCATCTTCAGGGCGGGCTCCGAAAGGATTAATTGGACAGCTTGCGGGCAATAAAAATATTCAGTTACTTCTACTCAATACAGTTTACGGTCTGCCGATATTCAGGTTCAATCCTACGGTTTTACCCTCATTTCCAGTAACACTCAGTATAATTTAAATTTATATGGAAGAAATTATCTTTAGTACAATAGCCGTCATTTTTTCTACTTTCTCGTTGGTCTATACAGTCTACAGAAATAGAAAATCTGATCAAAAAACTAGTCTCTCTCAAAATATAAACGCAGTTGCAAACATAGAACTACAGGCAATCTCGAATCCTGAAATTTTTCAGGTACATGGTATTTCAAAAGAAGAAATTGAGGAAACAGGATATTCAGAAATCCAGTTTGCTTATTTGGTTAATAGCTTTACTGCCGCCTCTTTATATTATCGACGAAATTCAAGTGGTGGTTTAAAATCATTTAATAAAGGAGGGTATAGATACAACATTGTTTCTCAACCTAACTTTAAAAAAGCATGGCCCGTTTTAAAACGAATGATGGAAAATTCTGAATTCAGAACAAAACTTGATTTACTATTAAAACGTAATTTTAATCATGACTAGCTTCCCTTTCTGCCAACAGGTAGATTAAACGCGGGGTTGTTATAGCGCTAATCATATAATGAGACTTCCAATTTTATTCATACTTCTTTATTTGATTGTGTTTTCGCCAACGTTTTCAGTTGCTCAATCAAGACAAAACTATGAAATAACCGTAACGGAAGTGCTGAAATTAAGTGCACTAGAAAAATTGGTCTCCGATTCCCTGTTAATTGATTCGTATCCTAAAACAGCTGATGAACATAAATTACTTCATCAAATTGTCGAAAATGATTCTACTTCGGATAAACTGTATCAGAAAGGATTTCGAAAGCGTGATTTATTGGTAGAAAAAAGTGTTCGAAACGGAAACTATGAATTACTTAAAGCACATTTAATCTTATCAAGGTTTATTGTAGAAGATGAAGCAATGTGGTTTGTCGAAAACATTGATGCGACGTTAGATGGTACGGAAATCAGTAAAGTTTGCTCAACAACTAAAGAAGTTGTGAATGAGTTTGGTAAATCAGAATTACATTTAATTTCTGGTTTGATTCGAAATTGTGAAACCGGAGCCTGGAGTAAATATTAACTCGCGCTCTAGATTCAAGATTGACGCACACTAATTATGGATTTTAACCTAGCTTTTTCTTCTGCGTAGGAATGAATAGTAGAAACTCAGCCTCATAATTTTTTCGAATACGCTATTCCTATGAAAGGCCCTTCTCCTAAATACTTTCATTCGGTTTTCAAACACTAGATATTTAGATTCAAATTATTATTTACATAGATCCAAAATCACTTATGCTAAAAACTATTCAAACCCACCATCTTGAAACCGTAATTAAGAATCATACTCAGGATATGGGCGGAAAAGTGGTCGCCATTACGGGAACCACTAGTGGAACGGGTTATGTATGCGCCCGAGAAATAGCCAAGTTAGGAGCAACGGTTCTTTTACTTAATAGAGAAAGTGAGCGATCTAGTACCTCAATCAAGCAACTGAAAGAAGCCGTTCCCAAAGGGGCGTTTCATCAAGTTAACTGTGACTTACAGGATTTTGAAAGTGTTCGTTCTGCCATTGAAGAAATTAAAGGCTCTTTTGATATGCTTGATGTTCTTTGCAACAACGCTGGGGTGATGGCACTACCGGATAAAGCCACTAAAGATGGCTACGATGTACAGATGCAAACCAATTGTATTTCTCACTTCTTGTTAACGAAAGAGCTCTTTCCATTACTAAAAAAGAGTGCTGAGGCTAGAATTGTAAATCATACTTCTATGGCTAGATTGGGTGCAGACTTGGAGGAAAAGTACTTCGGAAAAAATGGCAGTAATCTTGGCGGTAACGGAACCGAAGAAGAAAATAGTAGTTTCCAAGGACCTCGATGGTATCGCTATCGCCAAACTAAACTGGCGAACTGTGCTTTCACTTATGGGTTAAAGGAAAAAATGGAAGATCATGGGATCACCAATATAAAAACGATGATTGCACATCCAGGACTTGCTGCTACTCAGTTACAAGTAACCACAGCAGAAACGGGTGGAATGGAAGCTAATTCAGATTTGATGACAAATGCGCAATCACCTGAGGATGGCGCTACAGGAATTATTCGTTGTTGTGCTGATCCTGAAGCTAACTCTGGAGATTTTTATGGACCAGAACGCTGGAAAGGATTTCCAAATCATATTACACCTGAAGATTCTTTATCTGATCCAGAAAATATTCGTGTTAATTGGGAGGGTTGTGAGGCTGCCGTTGGAGAGTTTAAGTTTTAGATGAAAACCGTCCCGCTTCAAAAAAACTTTTCTAACCTGACCTTTTGCATCGTTCTCATTAAACTATAGGTAACCCAACTTATTCATAATTATGAAAACCTTAATAGCGCTACTACTAACTACACTGTTTATTTTGAGCTGCGATAACTCTACTAATGAGAAGTCTTTACCCGGAATTGATGCTCCACTAGATCCTTTTGAACAGAACATTGCTTTAGGTCGTGGAATTAACTTAGGAAATGCGCTCGAAGCACCAAATGAAGGAGAGTGGGGAGTTGTATTAAAAGCTGAGTGGTTTACATTTATTAAAAATGCTGGCTTTAATAGCGTACGTATTCCTATTAAGTGGTCGGCACATACTATCGATGAAGATCCATTTACCATTAATGAGGAATTCTTTTCACGAGTAGATTGGGCTATTGAACAGGCTCTCAAAAACGATTTGATGGTTATTATTAATATGCATCATTATGATGAAATTTTTGTGACTCCGGCACAAGAAAGTGAAAAGTTTTTATCTATCTGGGAGCAGATTTCTTTGCGCTACAAAAACCAACCAAAAGAACTCCTCTTTGAAATACTTAATGAACCTCATGGGGATTTAACAGCTGACCTTTGGAATCAATTACTGCCTCTCGGTCTTGCAGAAATACGAACCCATAATCCGTACCGAACCGTCGTAATTGGAGCCGCAGAATGGGGTGGGGTTCCAGGGCTTCTTAAATTAGACATTCCTGAGGATGGGAATTTAATTGTCACGGTGCATTATTATGAGCCATTTCAATTTACTCATCAAGGTGCAAGTTGGGTTGATGGAGCCGACGCATGGCTTGGCACAAGCTGGGACGGTAGTTCTTCTGAGGTATCCGCGGTTGAAAATCATTTCCAAACTATCGTTGATTGGGGAGAAGACCGAGGAGTTCCTATAAATATTGGCGAGTTTGGAGCGTTCAGTGCCGCTGATTCTCCATCTCGTGGACGATGGACAGAGTCAATCGTACGTTTTGCCTTAGAGAATAACATGAGCTATCACTATTGGGAGTTTGCTTCTGGCTTTGGGATTTTTAATCCAAATACCGGCGCTTGGGATCAGGAATTGTTGCGAGCATTAACCGAGACAGAGTAACTCATTTTCTTTACTATTATTGACCCTTTGTAGTTAGAAATATTGAGGAAAAAAATTTGTTTGAAAATTTGGTGAACAGCACTCGGAATACAAAAAAAGAACTAACTGCTGGTTTCCAAAGAGAATTTTTTCTACCCTGACCTTTTGAGTGAATCCCATTATTCTCTGTAAACTAGATTAATATATGTTATGCGATTTCTTGTCCTGATTCTTTTTTCTTCTTTATTACCCCTCAGCTGTGACCGCTCAACAAATGAAATGGCTTCTCTAGATCCTTTTGAACAAAATGTAAAGCTTGGAAGGGGGATAAACCTTGGAAATACCTTAGAGGGACCGGCCGAAGGAGACTGGGGTATGGAAATTCAAGAGGAGTGGTTTTCATTAGTTAAAGGTGCTGGGTTTAATAGTATTCGAATTCCAATTCGGTGGTCGGCTCATACCTTTAATGAGGCTCCATATACCATTGATGAAGCATTTTTTGAGCAAATTGATTGGGTTATTGAACAGGCTTTACTTAATAACTTGATGGTAATTATTAATATGCATCACTATAAAGAGCTATTTGTTGCACCCGCTCAGGAAACTCAGAAATTTTTGTCGATTTGGGGGCAAATATCCCTTCGCTACAAAGACCAGCCCAGAGAAGTTTTATTTGAAATTTTAAACGAGCCAAACGGCGCTTTAACTGCTGAGCTTTGGAATGAGCTTTTGCCTAAAGCATTAGACAAGATTCGAGCAACAAACCAAAATCGTACGGTAGTAATTGGGGCTGCTGAGTGGGGTGGAGTTCCTGGGTTATTAAAGCTTGATATTCCTGAAGATGAAAATCTGATTGTTACTGTGCATTATTACCAGCCTTTTCAGTTTACTCACCAAGGCGCTGGGTGGGTTAAAGCTGATGCTGATGCTTGGCTTGGAACAACCTGGGATGGAGCGCCTGAAGAAGTTGCTGCAGTAGAAAATCATTTTCAAACTATTGTAGACTGGGGAAAAGAACGAAATGTACCTATAAATATTGGTGAATTTGGGGCGTTCAGTAAAGCGGATTCTGAGTCGCGGGCTCGTTGGACAGAAGCTATTGTCCGTTTTGCTCTGGAAAATAACATGAGCTATCACTATTGGGAGTTTGCTTCTGGCTTTGGGATTTTTAATCCAAATACCGGCGCTTGGGATCAGGAATTGTTACGAGCATTAACCGAGACAGAGTAACTCATTTTCTCTATCTAGTTTCCTTTGGCATAATTTGATTCGTTGAATGTCACTTTAAATCCATCTTTTATCTTTATCTTTCTTGTTATTATAAGTTAATAGATTGTTGTAGATTATTATTATCAATCATTAGTTATATAATATAAAGTAAATTTGGTTGAGGCACCTTCTCTGTCGTATATTGGTTCTAGTTACTAAAAAATCAAAGCAGCCAGCCGTCAAAAGCAGGCTTTTTTTATGTCTTAGAACCAAGGCTTTGATGCACCCCTCGCTTTGATCTTCTTTCGCCAATATTTATAATTCGTAAATGAACTCAGCCAGCGGACAGCCTTCTATTGAGCTTTTTGGAATCACCATTATGGAGCCTATGGTGACTTTCACTGATTTATGGATTACTTCGGTTTGTATTTATGCTTTTATCAAATTAGTACGATTGAACAAATCTGGAAAAGTTCATAAATATATGCGGTGGTACTTTTTGATTATGGCTTTAGCAACCTTTTTTGGGGGCATTCTTGGGCACGCTTTTCAATATGCCGTTGGGTTACAATGGAAGCTCCCTGGCTGGTTAATTAGTATGTTAGCCGTAGTGGCTATTGAGCGGGCTTCTATTTTACATGCCAAGCCTCTTGTTAATAAACTCTTTGGGAAATTCTTAGAGCTTGCCAACATTGTAGAGTTACTTACTTTTGCGGTGATTGCATTTGCAACATTGAATTTCTTCTATATTCAATTTCACTCAGTATATGGGCTTGGACTCGTTGTTTTTCCGCTTCATTTTTTAGTGTTTTGGAAAACTAGAAATAGAGGAAGTCGTATGTTTGTGCTTACGGTACTTTTTACAACCCTAGCCATCTTTTTTTATACCAGTAAAATTGGATTGGGCATTTGGTTTAATCATCTTGATACAGCACATACTATATTAGCAATTAGTATGTATTACTTTTATCGAAGTGCTGTTGAGCTTGAGGTTATGAAACCTGAGGATATTCTAGAAGAAAAGGGTACTTTCTTTGAAGCCTGTAAAGCTCTTTTTAGCCAAAAATAAATTTCTACGAAATGGGACTATTCACAAATAAAAAGAAAGGGAAACCACCACATACCTGGTATCCAGAAATTCTCCATTGGAGAGAGGGGGATAAAATATTTTGTGGCAATATTACTCGCGCATTTGGCTATACCAAAGTTAAAACAGAAGATGTCGTAAAGTATATGAAGCCAAGTGAGGTGGTTCATAGAGTAACTTTTACTTATAAATCAGTTGATGAAGAGGGTAATATTTACGTGGTAGATCCCTATGATCATCTCGTACAGTTTGAATTCTGGAGATTTATAAAAGTATCAACAAATGAAACTCTAAAAAGTAGATTAATAGAAGAACGACAAAGGGGTTCTGAAGAATACATGGAGTTGATGCAGAACTTTCAGAAAGCTTTTGATGAATTGCAGGAATCTGATAATCACCCCAAAAGGCTTGGATCAAAAGATCCTCGTTGAGTTAAATTTGATTATATGTGGGTAAATGTTTTTTAGCTAGCTTAAAAAGCGGTTTATTATTGTAGATGTTTATTAATCCCTGATATTATGCTTAAAATCTATTCCCTTCTCATACTTCCCATACTCTTACTAATTTTTCCACCGAACTTCGCCCCTGAGGGCGCCGACTCTATCAAGGCAGTAAAAGTGGCTAGCTATGCCTTTACTAATGTCACTGTAATTCCTATGACTGGTGAGGGTGTTCTTCTGAAAAATCAAACTGTTTTTGTAACTGGGGATAAGATAAGTTTGGTAACTGGCGGTAAAATCAAGCTCTCATCAACTACTAAAGTAATTAACGGATCTGGAAAATATCTTATCCCTGGTCTTGCAGAAATGCATGGACACGTTCCGCCAACTCATCCTTCCGCTAACGCACCTGCCTATTTTAATGATGAATATGTTGAGAATACTCTCTTCCTATATGTTGCTGCAGGAATTACAACTGTTCGGGGGATGCTTGGTTACGATCACCAGCTTGAATTAAAAGACAAAGTTAATAGCGGAGAGTTAATCGGACCAACCCTTTATTTGGCGGGCCCAAGCTTTAACGGAAATTCTATTAGTTCACCAGAACAAGCTAAAGATAAGGTTCTTCAGCAAGAAAGTGAGGGATGGGATCTTCTTAAAATACATCCCGGACTCACATTGGCAGAATATAGTGCAATGGCCGAAACAGCAAACGAAGTTGGTATAACTTTTGGCGGTCATGTTCCTGCCGATGTAGGAATTGAACGAGCCATTGAAGCTGGCCAATTAACTATAGACCATCTTGATGGTTATGTTAGCTATTTAAGTGCTTTTGAAGAAGCCGAAATTGAAGAAAAGATGTCGGAGATTCTTCAAAAGACCCTCGATAATAATGTGTGGGTAGTTCCAACTCAGGCTCTCTGGGAAACCATAATTGGAGCGGCTGATTATACCGCCATGAAAGAATATGATGAATTAAAATATATCCCTAATGCTGTTGAGAATGGATATAATAATTGGGTTAGCAATAATATTGATAACAATACTGAATTGAATGTAGAAGATGCATTTAAGGAGGCTGACCTTAGAAGAAAGCTATTGGCTGAAATGAATACTGCTGGCATTTATATTTTAATGGGAACTGACGCTCCTCAGCTTTTTAGTGTTCCAGGGTTTTCGATTCATAGAGAGCTTCCGAAAATGAAAGAGGCAGGAATGTCACCTTATGAAATTATAGAATCTGGAACCAAGAATGTAGGTTTATATTTTCAGGATAAAGATGATTTCGGAACCATTGAAGAAGGCAAAAGGGCTGACATGATTTTAGTAGATTCAAACCCACTTAACAACGTCTTAAATATCCAACATCATTCTGGAGTTATGGTTCGAGGTAACTGGCTTTCGAAAGAAATGATTGATAAAAAGCTGCAAGAGATTGAGGCTAGCTATAAATAATAGTTTCTACTTTATGATTTAAAAAAGGGCTTTTATCCCGCTCTGTTTTTTATAACTTATTGCTGGTTATAAATCAAAATCATATTTATGAAAGCTACTTGTTCTTTTGTTCTTTGGGCATTAATATTATTCGGTATTTCTTCCCCAATTAAATCCCAATCTAATCCTATTGCCTTTAAAGGCGCTCACATTATTCCCATTTCAGGATCCCCAATTGATAATGGCGTTCTTGTTGTTCAAAATGGAGAAATTGTTTCTGTTGGAGATTCTAATACTAAAATCCCTTCTAATGCCGACATCGTTGATGTTACTGGAAAAGTAATCATGCCTGGTCTTGTGGATACTCATTCACATATTGGTGAGGGAGATGGCGGGGATCGGTCCTCTTCATTACACCCCGATGTTCGCATTCTTGATGCTATTGATCCAAGAAGTGATACGTTTAAAAAAGCATTAGCTGGTGGGCTTACTTCTGTAAATGTAATGCCTGGTTCTGGTCATTTAATGAGTGGGCAAACCGTTTATTTGAAGCTTAGAAAAGCTAATACCGTAGAAGAAATGTTATTAGTTATTGATGAAGAAAACAATATTTATGGTGGGATGAAAATGGCGAATGGAACTAATCCTATTGGAAACGGCGCTCCTCCTCGTCCTGGAACAAGAGCTAAATCAGCGGCAATGGTTCGCGAGCTTTTTGTAAAAGCACAAAACTATCAACAGAAAATTGTAGCTGCAGAAGGTGATGAATCAAAACTCCCTCCTCGAGACCTTCAAATGGAAGCGTTGGTACAGATTCTTGAGGGGAAAAGAACCGTTCATAATCACACACATCGCCATGACGATATTCTAACTGCTATCCGACTCTCACAGGAGTTTGGTTATAAAGTGGTTTTACATCATGTTTCTGAAGCATGGAAAGTAGCCGATGAGATTGCTGCTGCAGGCGTCCCAGCATCAATCATAACATTAGATTCTTTTGGTGGAAAACTTGAAGCCATTGATTTCAGTAATAAAAATGCTGTTGCACTCGAAAAAGCAGGGGTGATGGTCGGCTTTCATACCGATGATTATATCACTGATTCTCGAATGTTTCTTCGTTCTGCAGCTATGGGAGTTCGGGAAGGAATGAGCCGTGAAAAAGCACTTGAAGCAGTTACTATTGCCAATGCAAAAATGATGGATATTGATGATCGCGTTGGAACACTGGAAAAAGGGAAAGATGCCGATTTTATTATTCTAACTGGCGATCCATTTAGCGTGTATTCACACGTTGAGCAAACTTGGATTGAAGGACTAAAAGTTTGGGATCGAGATAATCCCGAAGACCGTGAATACTCTACGGGGGGATATGAAATCTTCCGTGGATTTGAGACTAATCATCACTTAGATGGAGAATGATCATGAAACTATTTAAAACCACTATTCTTGGTCTAATATCTATTTTCTGTATTAGTACTGCTTCTGCTCAAATCGCAGTAAAAGCCGAAAAGTTATATACGAGCGCCGGAGATCCAATAATAAATGGCGTTGTTCTTATCAAAAATGGTAAAATTGATCGTGTTGGGGCTCAATCCTCCGTACGAATTCCCTCCGATTATGAAGTGTTTGAAGCAGCTGTAGTAACACCTGGTTTGATCGATGCTCATACCGTTGTTGGTTTGGCAGGTCATTACAATCAACCTCACGACCAAGATCAACTTGAAACTTCTTCGGCTATTCAACCTGAACTTCGTGCCATTGATGCCTACAATGCTCGGGAAGAACTTGTTGGTCACTTACGAAGTTTAGGCGTTACCACTGTCCATACTGGTCATGGTCCAGGAGCTTTGATAAGCGGACAAACTATGATTGTTAAAACCCGAGGAAACACTGTTGATGAGGGCGTACTTGTTCCTGCTAAAATGCTCGCATTCACTATGGGTGATATGATGAATAGTAATATCAAGAAGCCCGGTACTAGGTCGAAAGGTGTTGCAATGCTTCGGGAAAACCTAATTAAAGCACAGGCTTATCTTGAAAAACGTAACAGTGATAATCCAGCCGTGAAAGATCTTGGCATGGACGCTCTTGCTGATTTACTGGAGGGGAAACTTACCGCAATGGTTACTGTTCATCGTGCCAACGATATCATGACTACCATTCGGCTTCAAGAAGAATTCGGGTTTCCTATGGTTATTGATGGGGCGGCGGAAGCGTATCTCATTCTAGATGAAATTAAAGAATCAGGACATCCTGTTTTTGTACACGCACCAATGCTTCGCGCTACTGGCGAATCCAAAAATGCCTCAATGGAAACTGCGGCAAAGCTTCAGGGAGCGGGAATTCCTTTTGCCTTCCAAAGTGGATTTGAAGGCTATGTTCCTAAAACACGCGTGGTTCTTTTTGAGGCCGCCATCGCAGTTGCGAACGGATTAAATCATGACGTCGCTATTGAAAAGTTAACTATTGATGCCGCTAAGTTATTAGGCATCGATAAACAAGTTGGTTCTCTCGAAAAAGGAAAAGATGCCGATTTAGTTCTCTATAATGGAGATCCTTTCGAGTACATAACAAATGTTACTCATGTTTTTATTGATGGAACATTGGCAAACTAACCTTCCTTATTATGCAGATTATCTCTTCCTCTAAACAATATGATGCCATTATCGTCGGCTCAGGAGCTGGCGGTGGAATGGCTGCAAAAATACTTTCAGAATCAGGGCTAACTGTTGCTGTTGTTGAGGCGGGCTCTTATTACGACCCTACTGAAAATCAATATAGAACACAACTTCGCCCGGCGTGGGAATCTCCTAGACGAGGTGCAAGCTCAACAAGGGCTTTCGGAGATTTTGATGCTCTATACGGTGGTTGGAATATTGATGGAGAACCCTACACAACAAAAAATGGTACTCGGTTCGATTGGTTTAGAGCCAGAATGCTTGGTGGTCGTACTAATCACTGGGGAAGAATTTCACTGCGCTTTGGGCCGCTCGACTTCAAACGTAAAGACTTTGATGGGCTTGGTGATAATTGGCCAATTGGCTATGACGATGTTAAACCCTATTACGATAAAGTCGATAAACTGATTGGTATTTTTGGAAGTAAAGAGGGAATCATGAACGAGCCAGATGGTTTTTTCTTGCCCGCTCCAAAGCCTCGGCTTCATGAACTTTATTATATAAAAGGAGCCAGAAAAGCGGGTATTCCTGTTATTCCTTCTCGACTTTCTATCTTAACAAAACGCATTAATGAAGATCGGGGCGTTTGCTTTTATTGCAGTCAATGTAATCGAGCCTGTCAGGTTCATGCCGATTTTTCTTCTGGAACCTGCTTAATTTTTCCTGCTCAAAAATCTACCGGTCGTATTGATTTATATACCGACTGTATGGTTCGGGAAGTACTCACTGATAAAAGCGGGAAAGCTACTGGGGTTTCTTATATCAATAAAATTGACCGAAAAGAATATGAATTGAATGGAAAAGTGGTTGTTCTTGGGGCTTCAGCATGTAGCTCAGCAAGAATACTTCTTAATTCTAAAAGTGCTATTCATCCAGATGGACTTGGAAATAGTAGCGGAATGATCGGGCGTTATCTTCATGATTCAACTGGGGCTAGTCGGGCCGCTTTTGTTCCACAGCTTTTAAATCGAAAAGTCTACAACGAAGATGGCGTTGGCGGAATGCATGTTTACACACCTTGGTGGTTGAACGATGCTAAGCTTGATTTTCCTCGTGGTTATCATTTAGAAATATGGGGAGGAATGGGACAGCCTTCTTATGGATTTGGTTTTAACGCGTCTGACTTGAATGTTCATATTGGTGAAACTGTCGGTGGATATGGTCCAAGTTTACGAAATGATGTAAAACGTTTTTATGGGGCTGTAATGGGTATTTCAGGTCGGGGAGAAAGTGTTCCTCAATACGAAAACTATTGTGAAATTGACCCAAATACGGTTGATGAATTTGGAATTCCTGTACTTCGTTTCCATTACAAATGGACGGATTATGAGCACCTCCAAGTTAAACATATGCATGAAACCTTTGAAACCATTTTTGATTCGATTGGTGCAATACCTTTAGGCTCTCAACCAGGCAAGGACGATAATTATGGGATAACTGCCCCTGGGCAAATTATCCATGAAGTTGGAACAACCCGTATGGGTAACGATCCTAAAACTTCCGTAACAAATTCAAATCAGCAGCTCCACGATGTACCAAATGTGTTTGTTGTTGATGCGGGCCCTTTTGTTTCTCAGGCGGATAAAAATCCAACCTGGACTATTCTGGCTCTATCTTGGAGAACTTCAGATTATATCATCGATCAACTTAAAAAGCAGAGGTTTTAATTATGGATAGACGAGAATCACTTAAAACACTTTTGCTTGGCTCTTTAGGTGCTGGACTATTTTTTACCGCATTCGAAGCACTTCCCGAAAAAGAAACAGCGTTTATTCCCTCTCCATATCGAAATGATGGAACGTGGGATTATGGAAGAACTCCCGAGGAGAAGGAGCGTGACGAATACCTGTTTGCCCAATCTTTTTTAACTGAACAGGAGATTGGAACTATCGCCGTTTTGTGCGATCTAATTTTACCAAAATCTAGCACCGCCGGTTCTGCGGTTGATGCTGGTGTTCCAGACTTCATCGAGTTCATTGTAAAAGATATGTCCTACTTGCAAACACGAATCCGTGGCGGACTTATGTGGCTTGATAATCACGCTAATAAACTTCATAATACTCGGTTTGTCGATTTAAGTGTCGTCCAACAAAAAGCGATTCTCGATACTATTGCTTTTCCAGATAAAGGAACGCCAGAAACTGAGCAGGGTATTAATTTCTTTAATGAGATTAGAAATCTAACCTTGACTGGATATTATACTTCCGAAATGGGATACAATGATTTAGGGTATCAGGGAAATACTCCAAATGTTTGGGATGGAGTTCCTGAAGATGTATTAAAAAGACATGGATTGAGCTATGAGAAGGAATGGCTTGAAAAATGTATTGATCAAAATACTCGGACAGACATTGCAGAGTGGGACGAAAACGGCAATCTGTTGAACTGATCTTAGTTGATGAAGCCTGTCACATTCACATCTTACCTAGATAATCTTGCAAAATTAAAACTGGATCATATTACGGTTCCAAAAGAAATTGTTGATCAAGTTGGCGGAATTGGAACACGACTTCTTTGTTCAATTAATGGGCATAAGTCATTCCATAGTGGGATGGTGGCTAAGGGGCAGGGAACGGCTTATATCACCGTTAATAAGTCTAGACAAAAGGAGTTAGAAATCAGCTTTAATGAAGAATTGTCCATTACTCTAGCTCTTGATCATTCTAAGTATGGAATGGAGATCCCCGAGGAGCTTGAGGCTTTGCTAGAACAAGATAGAAAAGGTTCACAGCTATTTGATGAACTAACACCTGGTCAACAGCGATATATTATTCATTATGTAAGTGGTGTAAAAAGCAGCCAAAAGAAAATTGATCGCGCAATTATGCTTATCAACAACCTAAAAACAATGCCCGAAAAATTTGATTTCAGGCATTTGTTGGGTAAACCTCCGAGGGAGGATTAATATTTTGCTTAAATGACTATTTTAGTTATTGTTAACATTTAAATGTTAACAATAAATACCAACATGGCAGAATATAAACCGAATTTTAAAATGTGGCTTTTCTCCGTTTTTTTAGCTGCGGGTTTTGGGAATGCAGCGGCAGATGGAGTTAGCTATCTTATTTCAACATCATTAGAAAAAGAAGGGGCGCTCTCATTTGTAGATAAAGGCTGTTGGAATAGAGACTCAAAAAATAGTGCTGGACAAACTATTATTATTCCTACCTGTGAATTTTTTTTTGAAAATATTGGTGATAAAGCAGCTGTTGTAACGCACGCAAAAATCGACTCCTTAGTGTATCGTTCTTTTTATACAAATAACCCCGGTGGCTTTCGGCGGATTGTAACTAATTTCACTAATGCTAATGTAGCTATCACTTCAGCTAAAGAATTTCTAGTTATTCAGGTGCCAGTAAAACCAGATCAATGGTCAGAAACTCTTTGTCTTTTTAATAAAGATGTCGAACTAATTTGTTCATAATTTATATATAAGTTTTTAGTCCGTTAGTCACCTGTTATGTGTGCTCAGCATTTTATTTATTAATTCGCTGTCCCCGAACTTATAGTTTGACCAAAGAATATTGCGTTAGCAAAAAGCTTATTGGTACCATACCAAAACGCTCGGAAGTTTGGGTTGTCTGTCATCGTAATTACTCGACCACCGCCAAATCTGCTAACTACAACAGCCGCTGATCCTTTTAAACGCTCTAAGTTTGGGTTCGATATATAACCTGCAGCCAATGGCGAATCTGTATAATAAACGGGTGTTGAATATGGGTTTTTTCCTTTTTGAAGAAAAGTTGTGCTATTTCTAAAAACGGTGAGGTTCTCGCTATTAAAGCCATATCCAAGAGGATGTGTTAAATCTATTTTGGTATTGAAAATTGCTCCACCAATAACTTGAGCTCCCGAATCCAACCCTTGTTTTACATAAGGTCGAACTTCTACTTCATCTTCAGAATTCAATTCTTCAACAAATTCAATATCTGCTAAATCCTGTTGCTTTGCCCAATTTACTGCAGATTTAAAAGCAACCAGAACCCCACCATTTCTTACCCACGTTTTAATACCTTCTTCTTCACCGCTTGAAAGATCACTATATCTCCCTCCAGCAAGAACCAAAACATTATAGCGACTTAAATCAGCTCCACTTAAATCACCTTTATCCAAAATAGTAAGCGGCATATGATATCGTTGGTCAAATAAATGCCACGCCTCTCCTACTTCGCTAGAGCTTGTACCATCTCCCCCTAAAATTGCTACAGATGGTTTTGCTAAGCTTTCAAAGTTGTTACTTCCTAAATCAATTCCGCCTGTAGATAACCCTGAAGAAAGTGCATACACTTTAATTTCGTCTTTCTCCGCAATCTCTTTTACCAATGCGTGAACTTTATTTTGATCGGCCTGAATCCCCAATGGGATGAGTATGGTTCCATAATCAAAATTCTTCTGTCCTTCTTGGGTCACTGATGAAAATGGAAGAGATGCTACTTTTGCATTAACACCCGCAGCTAGTAATCTATATAGCGCTCTAGGAGTATAATATTCGTCCCATTCGAATGCATATGCGTAGTTTGATCGTTTTCCTACTACTTCTCCTTGCGATTTCATTTCGCCATCGAATCGATCGCCTAAAATATCTGAACTATATTCTCGTGAGCCTAACTCTGCAAATGGGAGATTAAAAGCGTAAGGCATTGTCCATGCTGATACATCGTAAAAAAGGCTATCCTCGAACTCCGTTCTTCTTTCAAAAATTGCTGTTATTAGTTTGTATTGAGCTTGATTTGTTGGAACTACAAAAGCCTTACCAGCTTGAAAATTTTGGCTATTCGCATTTACATCTGATGCCAATTCATAAATTTCAATTTGATGTCTATTGAGCATTTCTGCCATATGAAAAGTTCTAGCTTGATCTGCTGTTTCGCCGAATACATAGCCTTTAATGGATGAGCGCTCTGCCTCGTTTGCTGCTTCTTGATAAAAAAGTCGTTGATGCTCTAATAGTTCTTCTTTCAAGTCTAGCGCTGCCTTTAAAGTAGAATATGAAGCCGTAACGTGATTTCGAATCGTAAATGGAAAGCTAAGAATTCCATGTATGCTTTCTTGGGCGTGGCCTCTTGAGCTTGCTTGCTCAAATAAAATCCCAATTGAGCCTTGAACATCTGGATAGGTGGAACCTTTTCCATAATAATAATCATCGAAGCTTTCTTTTGAATAGTAAAGAGATTGAATTTTATCTAATTCATCTGCATGATATTCTGCAATATTTGCTGTTAAATCTTGATTTCTCTGCGGGGTTAATGGGTTTGTTCTGCTTGGTATTCCTGGCTGAAAAAAGAAGGTCGCATTGGTTCCCATTTCGTGATGATCGGTAAGAACATTCGGCTTCCATTCGTGGAATTTAGCTACTCTACCTTTACTTTCAGGGTGCTGTACCAATAACCAGTCACGATTCAAATCAAACCAATAATGATTCGTTCTTCCCCCTGGCCACACTTCATTAAACTCACGACTTTCAGGATCGGTGACTAATAGGTTTTTACTTTTGTGCATATTAGCCCAATGTGCAAAACGACTTAATCCATCAGGATTTATACTTGGATCAATCAAAATGACCGCATTATTTAGCAACTCGTTAATTTCTCTGCCCTGCGCCGCTGCTAAATGATATACAACCGCCAATGAAGCATTCGCTCCACTTGGCTCATTGCCATGAACACTATAGCTCATTTGAACTACGATCGGCATTTCTGAAACAACCAGCTCTTTTGATAATTCTGGATCGGTTAACTTTACGTGCTGTTTTTTGATTTCATCTATTCTGCCTTGATTAGCAGGGGAAGTAATTACCAACGAAAGAAGTGGTCGGTTCTCGTAAGTTCTAGCATATTCACTAATTGTAATACGATCTGAGGCTTCTGCTACAGCATACATGTATTGAACTAATTGATCGTGACGAACATGCCACTCTCCAAGTTCCGCTCCTAATATATCTTTTGGAGTAGGTATACTTTCGTTATAACTAACTCCTTCCTGCAAGAAGTAGTCAAGTGTTTCCTGAGCTACTATGTTTAGCGAAAAAAGTAGAACAGTCGATGCTAGAATAATTTTTTTCATTTTATCTTTTTTAATCCCTGAAAAGTTGAACTGTATAGTAGTTTTTCAAATTGAAAAATGCTGAAAAAGGTTTCCTTTACTTTTAAATACTCTTTTTTATGATTATCTAAAAAATTTGTACTCTTTGACTGTCTAACCAACTTGCTATAGATGAACAATACTATCACTCGAACCAAGTCTTCCCTGAAATATGCGCTTGGCCCAGGTTTAATTATGGCGGCTGCCGCTGTTGGGGTTTCCCATTTAGTTCAGTCAACTAGGGCCGGCGCTGATTATGGGTTTGCTCTTGTTTGGGCTGTTATTCTTGCAAATGTATTCAAGTATCCTTTTTTAGAATTTGGCCCTCGCTATGCTATTGCTACTCAAGAAAGTATGATTAAGGGATACAAAAAATTAGGGGGCTGGGCTTTCTGGGTGTTTGTAGTTTTTACTTTTGGAACCATGTTCATTATTCAAGCAGCAGTAACTATCGTTTCCGCTAGTTTAGCTGCGGAACTTACAGGGTTAACACTTTCTCCATTTATTTGGAGCGCTATTTTATTAAGTATATGTGTCGCCATTTTACTCTATGGGCAATACTCCGCCTTAGATGGCGCCATTAAATTTATCATGGTAGTGTTAACTATTTCTTCGTTAATAGCTATTATCGTTGCAGTTTTTAGTACTCAGGGTTCTTCGCCAAAGCCCAATCCGCCCAGCATTTGGGCGGCAGCAGGTGGCGTTTCTTTTCTTATTGCATTAATGGGATGGATGCCTATCCCAATAGATGGAGCGGCTTGGCATTCTTTGTGGTCATTGGAAAGAATCAAACAAACTAAACACATTCCTAAACTCAAAGAGTGTTTGATTGATTTCAACATTGGGTATATAGGTGCGGGAATTCTAGCCCTTGCTTTTCTCAGCCTTGGGGCATTAATAATGTATGGTTCTGGGGTTGAATTTGCAGCAAGTGGAGGGGTTTTTGCACAGCAGTTAGTTTCCATCTATACAAATACGCTCGGCGATTGGGCATATTGGGTTATCATTATCTGTGCTTTTACTGCTATGTTCAGTACTACCTTAACGGTTACGGATGCTTATCCTCGTGTTTCAGAGGAAATTATTTCAGTTATCAAACCCGGATTAGCTTCTAGCACAAAACTTAGTTATCGATACTTTATCATTCCAATTTGCTTGGGCTCTTTGTTCATTCTTTATTTTGCTGGGACGTATTTTACCTTTTTGATTGATTTGGCTACAACTATTTCTTTCTTAACAGCCCCAGTTCTCGCATATCTCAATTATCGTTTAGTAATGGATTCTCATTTTCCGATAGATTCCCGACCCCCTGTATGGCTTAGAATTTTAAGTTGGGGCGGTATTCTCTTTTTAACTGGATTCACCTTATTTTTCCTGTACTGGAGATTCTTCTAGACAATACATTTTATCTTTTGAGTAAATATTTTTTTCCTCCCCGCGAGCCCTTTAGTACTTATTCCCATTTAATTGGAGCCATCATTTCAATTGCATGGACTGGTTTATTATTAATCGGCGCCTCTGAAAGCCCGCTCAGCTATAAGGTCTCTTTTTGGCTCTATGGGATTACGGTCTTTCTGATGTTTTTTTCAAGCGCTGTTTATCACGCCATTAATGTGACTTTCAAAATGGAAGAGTTTTACCGACTGCTTGATCATATTATGATTTATTTGGTGATTGCCGGAAGTTATACTCCACTTTGCGTAATCGTGCTCGAAGGAGATTGGCGCCTAGGAATGATGTTAGGTGTTTGGATTTTTGCCTTAGCTGGTATTTTAAAAAAAATCTTCTGGTTAAATGCACCGCGTTGGTTTTCAACTGCTTTATATTTGTTGATGGGTTGGGTAGCCGTAATTATTTTCCCTCAAATGTGGGAGCTTTTACCTAAAGGGTTTTCATTGTGGATTGTTGCAGGCGGTTTATTTTATTCCATTGGTGCTATTATATATGCAATCGAAAAACCAGATCCTTTTCCACCACACTTTGGTTTTCATGAGCTTTGGCATTTGTTTGTACTCGGTGGGGCATTTTCACATTTTTGGGCTATTTATAAGTATCTGCCCGGATTTGGTTAATTCCATTACTTTTATTCAAGCATCCGATTTATATTATAACCGTTTCAATTTATTTTAGTTAGTATACATGAAATCATTCGTTAGCAAATTCTTTTTTATTCCACTGCTTATTCTTTTGATTACTTTTGGAATTCAATGCGAACAAAAAAAATTGGATTCCCCAACAATTGCACAAAATGGTAATAGAAAAAGTCCTATTGCTATTTCATCTTTAAAGCACGACGCTACCTATATAAAGGTTGTTTATGGGCAACCTTACAGAAACGGCAGGGATATTTTTGGTGAGTGGGAACCTTATGGAGAGGTGTGGAGAACTGGAGCTAATGAAGCAACAGAAATTACAATTACCAACACAGTTTTGATGAAAGATCAAGTTGTTGAAGCGGGAACTTATGCCCTTTTCACTATCCCTAATAAAGAAACTTGGACTATTATTTTAAATATGGATTTAGGGCAGTGGGGGGCATTTACGTATTCACAAGAAAGAGATTATGTTCGGTTTGATGTTCCTGTAATAAACTTAGATTCACCTGTTGAGGCTTTTACTATTGATTTTTCTGATGTGAATCGTTCTCTTACATCAATGTCATTGGAATGGGATTTAATTAAAATTGAAGTCCCAATCCGACTTTATGAAAATGGATAACAACTGCTTTTAATATGGAAAAAGGATTAGAAGAAAAAACTGGTAAAACGCTTTCCGAATGGATTAAAATCGTAAAAGCTCAAAACTTTGAGAAACACGGTCAAATAATGATCTTCCTAAAAAAAGAGCACGCTTTCACTCATGGTTTTGCGAATTTTGTTGCTTTGAAATCTCGTGCTGCAGACGCCGAATCCCATAATCCTGAGGATTTAGTAGAGGCTCAATATTCTAATGGAAAAGAATCGCTAAAACTTTTTTACGATGTTCTTTTAAACGCCGCCCTTTCCTTCGGAGATGATGTAGAAGTAGTTCCGAAAAAGTCATCGGTAAGTTTGCGCCGGAAACGTCAATTCGCTTTAATTCAGCCCTCAACAAAAACTAGGCTTGATCTCGGACTTAAGCTTAATGATGCAGAATTATCAGGTAGATTAGAAAACTCGGGTCCTTTTGGTACAATGTGTACAAACAGAATTCAGGTTACTAAAGAAAATGAAGTAGATGATGAGGTTTTAAACTGGATGAAGTTGGCTTACGAGCAAGCTAGTTAATCTAATTCAGCAAGTTTTAATAATTCTTCGGGCACTTCAATATCCATTCTTAGAACTTGAGAGGCGTGTGTTTTCCCCTGAGCATCTAGTTTTAGAGATACCGTTCCGCCACCGCCTAGGCTTTCATAAAGAATAAAATTAAGCGCTCCAATATTCGGCAACTCATATCGCTCTACCTTGCCTTTGCACACATTTTTCATGTGGACTTTTACTTTTTCTGAAGTCAGGGTTTCTTTTAGAAAGGGATAAATATCTGGATGTCGCGCAATGATTCCAACATTACTTCCATTCCCTTTATCTCCGCTTCGACCGTGGGCAATTTTTAATAGTTTAACTGTAGGCATTTTTTAATCTTTTTTCTAAAGATAGTTAATCCGAGAGATAATATACTATTGTTGATACTACTCTTACATTCTTTATATGAGGGTTATTTTGATCTCTGGAACTTATACTGAATTGCCCCTGTAAGGCTGTTTTAATTTTACCAAGTTTGCTATTCGAATCTTCGGCAAATTTTTCTGCTACTCCACGCGCTTCTTTAGTTGCTTGTTCAATCATCTCGGGCTTAATTTCATTAAGTCTTGTGAATAGATATTCTGTTCGAAACTGATAATTCTGACCTGAAAATGCTACTCCTTGTTTTCCTAGCTCGCCTAGTTTATTCATTACTCCTCTAACCTTTTCTACTTCTTTTGAATACACTGTAACCGTCTGATTCGCTACATATCTAAATTCCGATCTGTCACCACTACCATACTGCTGGGCAAGTTTATCGGTCACTTGTGGTATTGCAAAGGAAATCTCAGAAGCTGGAATACCGTTAGCCTCCAAGAAAGCTTGTATTTTAACTCCGCTACTTTCTAGGGCCACATAAATACTTTCGAGACTGTTGCTCGCTTCTGTAAATTGAATCGGCCAAATTACGATGTCTGCAATATGCTCTTGTTCAGCAAGGCCTTTTACCGTTACTGTTCGCTCATATTCCTTGTAATCTATTGCTGCGCTTGCAAGTAAATAACCAAGCAAGACTAATCCAATTGCGATACACGTACCAAGTATCCCAAATGACTTTAATTGATCTTTTTCCATTTCTTGTATTTTATAAATCGTGAACTTCTCTACCTTAGATTGTAAATTTACTAAATAGTTTCCTTTTAGTTTTGCTATGATGTACGATTCAACATTTTTAATCAAATTAGTTCAAGCAAGAATGCCTTTTGGTAAATACGAGGGCAGGTTTATTACTGATTTACCCGTTCATTATTTGGAATGGTTTAGCAGGGAGGGTTTTCCAAGCGGTGATTTGGGGCAATACCTATCAACGATGTATGAAGTTAAAACTAATGGCATAGAAAAAGTGCTTGACCCAATTAAGGCAGAGTTTAGGCGAAGACGTTGCCCTTAATTTACAATCCACCAATGTGATGAGATATTTTCCTTCACAAATGGCGTTTGTAATTTCATTATAACGAAACCCTGTTTCTGATTTAATCTTTCTTTTCGAATCGAACCCCTAATGTTCTGCCGTTCGAAACTAATAATGCAGAAACTTTTCCATTCTCATCTCTTTGAAAAGAAATTTCACTTACAATACTTGAGCTTGTGAATTTATCTTCTTCTATGGGTGAAAATTCTATATCACCTATTAATCTTTGATTAACTGTTATAGAACTATCGCTCCAGGAAACAGTATAAAATGTTTCTATTTCCTCACTAAAGTATGTTCCAGTGTAGTTTTTAATATCTGATTCTGATGGAGCCCAAGGTTCTTCAGTAACTCTATTTGCTTTGTTCAATCCGTTTTGATCTAAGGTGAGTGCGTTAAATTCGCCATTTGAACCTTCATGAAAAATGATATTCGCATTTACACCAACAAGAGTAAATGTAGAATCTGATGTCGGCGTGATCTTAACTTTTTGCTGACCTGTAGCTTGTGTAAAAAACTCTCCCTCCTCAGAAAAGAATTTCAATATAAAAGCAGGTGCAGCTTCTAGTGCATATTCACCTTCCATTTTTTTAAACCTATCCATTGAGAAGTTTTCGGCATCGAATTCTTCATTCATAACCTCACTTGGTTCCGTTTCCTCTTCAACCTTAAAATAATCTTCGAAAAAGATTTCTGATGCAGAAACCGCAATTCCTCCCGCATTAAAACCTGCATAATTACTCACACTAATAACACCAGAATTTATATCAGGATAAAGAGCAAAAAACGCGCGATGAGCGGTGTCTGCCCCACCATGTTGGATTCGTTTTTTCCCTGCTTGTTTGTCTATGAACAATCCTAATCCATAATTGGTGCTAGAACCGTCTTCTAAAATAAATGGAGTTGTCATTTGCTCAATAATCTCCATTCCTCCTATTCTGCCCGTTTGCAAATTACTCATCCACTTTGCTAGATCAGATATAGTTGTGTAAATACCGCCTGCTCCCATAGATACACTAAGGTCTGATGCTTCTATTAATTCCCCCTGCTCACCATTGGAATAGCCTTTTGAACTATTTGGTACAATCTGAAATTGCTCTGCTCTAACAACCGTGTTCTTCATTCCTAGCGGTTCAAAAACCTGTTCTTTCATATACTCAGGAAAAGATTGATCTGTAACACGTTCAATTATCACTGTTAGTAAACCAAATCCTGTATTATTGTAGTTAAAAACTGTTCCAGGTATGTTTTGAAGTTCTGGCTGTCTTTGGATGATTTCTATATACTCAGATCGTTTTATAAAAGCCCCTTTATTTAAATCTCGACCTGAAAGAGCCACTAAATTTAAAATTTCTCTATATCCTGATGTATGTGTTAGTAGATTTCTAACTGTAACCTTATACTCGAATTCTTTGAGTTCTGGGATATAGGTTTGAACTTTTTCATCTAGTGATATTTTTCCCTCTTTAACCAAAAGCATAATTCCAAAAGCTGTGAATTGCTTCGTTACTGAGCCAATATTTGTAACCGTTTCTGTATCAAAAGGAATATCATAGGATAAATTTGCTTGTCCATATCCTTTCGAGAAAAAAATCTCTCCATCTTTTACAATACCAACAGCAGCTCCCGCAAACTCATCTGTATATTCGAAAAGCATTTGGTCAATTTTACCCTCTTTAGTGATAGCAATCGGCTCATTTATTACGATTTTTACTTCATAGTCTCCAAAATCTTCTTCAAATGGAGTGACTACAATTTGATATAATCCTTTTGATTCTGTCTTAAATCGAAATTTCTCTTGTCCTCTAGCTGGAGTATCAAAGTTTGCGATTTCTTTTTTATTAGGATCTAAAATAGATACGACAACATCTCCAGATATTTGATCAACATATCCGAACACAAACATCTCAGACTCTAGTTGAATCTCATATGCTGTTTTACTCCCATCCGATGTTGTACCATGTATGCTTTCATCTCCAGTAAATTTTATAACTTCTTGTGCGTTTATATCTGTAATAAAACCAACCGACAACCCTAGTAGTAGAAGTGATTTGAAACCCATAATAATCCTTAATGTATTGTTTAATAAAACCCGAATGTCGCGCAACTTACGAAATTCATACAAAATGGTTTCTATTCTTGGTTATAGCAAAAGCACCATTTCACCCTAACAAATATCCTAAACTTGCTGGCTGACGAAGTAACCAACCCGTTAAACTATATCTAGTAACATTGGTTGTTAATACTTCATGTTCAACACTATCACTTTTAAATAATAATAATCGACGAGCTACAGGTTCAACCAACACAGATTCTTCTCCTTCTTTGAATATTCTTAACTCACCACCATCGCCTTTTTTCCAAGCATCATTCTGGTAAATGAGAATCGTAATCTGTCGGTTGTTTCTATTATTGAACTGGTCTAGATGTCGGTGATAAAAACTACCTGCTGGATATTTAGCAAGATGAAATTCTGATCCCGATAAACTAATAAAACAATATCGTTTTAGTTTTTCTTTTACTTCTTCCATTAATTCAAAAAATGGAGCCATGATTTGATCCCTATCTTTATCCAACCAATAAATAAAATCACCACGGATCTCCTTTTCTATCTTGAATTCACCTAAAGCTCCAATTCCTGCTTTTCTTAGTTTTTCCTCCTTTTCTAACGAACGAAAGCTTGTCATGATACAACGATATAGTTCTTCTGATATGAAATCGTCAATAATTACATAATCCTTTTCCGCCAGTTCATCCATCCAAGAAACCCACTGTTCCTCTGAATTATTCGACATTTATTCTATAAATAAAGAGTGCTCTGTTTTGGTTAACGGTAAGCTTTTAACCAACCTTTCTATGTTTTTAGGAAGTAATTAAAAGTACAACAGTTTTAACTGTTAAAATTAAATTACTTTCTGGTGTAACATATTTTTTACATCCCGTAAAGAATCTTCGACACAAAATAAATTAATACACACCATGTCTAAACAAGAAATTCTTTCGTGGACCTCATTATCAACTTCAACATCTGTTTTAGTCTTCTATATACTTATCAATTTCGGCTGGCCGGATGTAGTTCCGGATTATTCCGATAAATTTGTTTCTATTTTTTTCAATGTCTTTTGGATTGCCGTTGCAATTGAAGCCTTTGTGCAGATTAGTGAAGGCAAAAAGAAAGTTCAAAAAGACGAGCGTGATTTTATGATTGAAGCCAAAGGGCTAAAAGTGGGTTATGGTATACTCACATTAACATTAATGGCAGCTTTGATTCAGCTTTTTATCTATAACTTTACTCAAAATATAGCTCCAGAATTTCCTTTTACTATAGAGCTTTCAACTATTATTCATGTCTTGTTTATTCTATTATTTTCGGCAAGTGCAGCCAAAAGGGTCACAATGATCTATTATTACAGAAAGGATTAGTTTATGATAGATGGTAATTTACAAAACAACATTCGAAAGCTACGTTTTCTTAAAAATGAAATGACTCAGCAAGAGCTGGCCGATAATGTTGGAGTAACTAGGCAAACCATTAACGCTATTGAGGCCGCAAAGTATTCTCCTTCGCTAGTACTTGCCTTTAAAATTGCTGCTATTTTTGAACTCCCATTGGAAGAGGTTTTTAAATATACATAACAGAAGTCATCTGGGATTGCTATTATACCTCCGATAAGTTTTGTGTATTCATCTAGCTCTAATTAATATTTATGAAGTTTTTCTCTTCTCAAATAACCTATTTCATAGCCAATAGGAACACCAAAACTAATATTGCTAAGCTCTTAAAGTTTGTTGGTATTCTTGTTGCTTTAATTACTGTTTACGGCGTACTGTTTCATCTTATTATGGAATTGGAAGGACAAAAACATAGTTGGATGACTGGTTTCTACTGGACACTGGTAACTATGAGTACATTAGGATTTGGAGACATTACATTTACCTCCGACTTAGGAAGATTCTTCTCTATGATTGTTCTTGGCTCTGGCGTAATTGTTCTGTTAATAATGCTCCCTTTTACCTTTATTGAATTCTTTTACTCCCCTTGGATGGAGGCTCAATCAAGAGCGCGCGCGCCGAGGGAGCTCCCTCCTTCAACCAAAGATCATGTAGTAATTACTACGTTCGATCCTATCACAAAATCGTTAATTGAAAAACTAGTTCAGTATCAAAAAGAATATGTTTTACTTGTAGATGATTTAACAACTGCACTTGATTTATACGATGATGGATATCGAGTTATGCTTGGAGAAGCTGATGATCCAGAAACATACATAAAGCTTCAAATCCATCAAGCAGCACTAGTTGTTACAAATGGCTCTGATATGTTTAATACCAATGTTGCACATACTGTTAGAGAGTTTAATAAAGAGATTAAAATTGTTGCAACTGCGAACTCCCATGACTCTATCGACATTCTAAAGCTTGCAGGATGTGACCATGTATTACATATGGGAAATTTACTTGGGCGGGCTCTCTCGCGTAGAACTCTTGGTCAAGATGCACGAGTTCATACTATAGGTCGGCTTGGGAATGTAATTATTGCAGAAGCCACCGCACATGACACGCCTTTTGTTGGAAAGTCATTACGCGAGACTCAACTAAGAGAAAAACTAGGGATTAACATTGTAGGAATTTGGGAGCGAGGTAACTTTCTTGGTTCGCACCCTGATACGAAAATTAGCGATCATAGCGTGGTAATGATGGCTGGTTCAGTAGAACAACTTAGAAAGTATGATGAGTTGGTAGGTATTTATGGGGTAAATGAGGAGCCGGTAATTATAATTGGTGGAGGACGAGTAGGTCGGGCTGCTGCATACCATCTTAAAAGAAGAAATATCGCTTTTAGAATTATTGATAAAAACCCAGAACGAATTCAAAATCCAAAGAACTTTATTCTTGGTGATGCTAACGATATTAATACGCTAAAAAAAGCTGGAATTGATACTGCACATAGCGTTATTGTGAGTACAAATGAGGACGATATTAATATCTACCTAACCATTTATTGCCGACATTTACGTCCCGATATTCATATTGTCGCAAGGTCTACTATTGAAAGAAATGTCCATTCCTTGCATCGCGCTGGCGCTGACTTTGTGATGTCTTATGCTACAATGGGAGCTAACGCCGTTTTTAATATTTATGAAGACAATGACATTATTATGATTGCAGAGGGATTAAATGTATTCAGTTTAAAAACCCCTTCTAAAATAGCTGGTAAAACTATTATAGAGGCAGATATTAGACATAATACTGGATGTAATGTAATCGCATATACTAAAGATGGAATACAAGTAATTAATCCTGATCCAAATGTTCAAATTCCTAAAGACAGTGACCTGATCTTAATAGGAGAAACCGCCGCCGAAGAAAAATTTATTCAGCTTTATGGGGATATTTAGTATATAAGATTTTTATTTCTAAAATGCCTCTGTAGTCATTCTTTTTGGACTTTCTAGCGAATCTGATCCTATTTCAAAGTCTATAATGCCTAATACCAATCCCTCTTCGGTAATTACATCAACCTCCCATTTACCAATCATCATATTTTTTTTATAAGTATACCCCCTGAACCCCTCGTTTCGACCTCCCGAAATTTCAAATCCAATATCATCTATTACTTCCCATTTCTTGGTATGTGGGCTATGCCATTTCCACCTATGAAGCACTTTTTTATTTAAATTTGAAGGCGCAAAAATCGAAGTAAATACATATATATTTTTTCCCTTTTGGTAAGCGAACTCTTTTCTGTTTTCTCTCCAGAATTTCATCCAATTTTCACGCTCATAAGTAACCAAATATTTTTCGCCTTCTTTTTGAATACTATGAGCTACAATTCCAGTATCTAACGCGAGTGGTACCGGAGGTATAAGATTCAAATAATAAAAGGTATTGATTAAAAGATAAATTCCGATTACTAAGCCTAGCATTTTCCCTTTCTTAATTTCTCTTCTAGTAGAAGGGCTTACTTTATAAATGTTGGTGATTAAAAATAGCGTAGTAGTTAAGCTGATTACCCCTGAAATAAGAAAAATATAGGTGTTCATTTCCTTAACAAGTACAGGAATAAAAAATGTGAAAAAGGTAAAATTCACAAAGAAGTATGCACTGAACTGAAGATACTTATTTGATATTCTTTTCTTTAACAACTCGTTAGCAAACAAAAGAATCACTAAAATAATGAAAAAAGAAACCGTCTTAGAATAGGAAACGCTTCTTGAAAAATAGATTACATAGGCACTACATAACCCCCCAAGAAAGAATTGAATAGCAAGAGGTAAATATTCCTCAAACCGCTCGATAAAAGTATCTTTCCATTTACCGTCATCTACTAGGTTGAAAAGATATAAACATGCACTAAGGGAACCCAAATAAGTACATAGTATTATTCTGTCGTATAAGCGATCAATTCTGCCTAGAGTAAGTGAGTCCCATATAAACCCACAGATAAAGAATGCTACTGGGGCATATTTTTGATGCTTTCTTATAAACGCCCGAAATCGACTAATTTTTAATATCACTAATACTCTTTCTTTTATTTAAAGGTAATAAGTAATATTGATTTTGTTCTGTTATTTAATCTCATCAAGCTTAAATAAAACATTTGTCAGTCTTTCCACTATTATTAATTCACCAATAGACGTTGTCTACACAACAATCGTAATTATTGGTTTAAATGGTCTTATTCTCTAATGTTGGAATTAGGTATCTAAGTTATTGTTTCAGATGATTCCAAATCTCAAATGAGCTATTCAATTAGTATGCCGAAAGGGACTGTAGTTACAGATATTTGTTTTGCTATTTCGTGAACCCAACCAACTTGTTTGATATACTTTATCTAATATTTATTCCGCTTCTTTTTCTGCTATCATCTCCTGAAAACGCATAGCTAATTCTTGATCCGTTTGTAATGCTTGTGCAATACTTTGAAATCTTTGCTGTGTCATTTCAGATTCCTGAATAGATGCAACCTGCTGCTGTTGAGCCTTCACACTTATTTCTTGTAAAAAAGTCTGCAAGTTGGCAACTTTTTGCTCTTCTTGGGTAGTAAGAGTTACTTCAGGTGCTTGTAGATTTTGTTGGCTCATCATGATTTCTTGAAATCGTTCAACTGGCATTTCAACTTCGTCAAGCTTATCTATGATAAGATTATCCATTTCCATCCTAATACTTTGAAAATCCATAGCCACAGAAACAAATTGTTCTAATTCTGCTTCTGAAACAGAATCTACTGGGGCAACAGGTGACATTTGCATTTGTTGAGCTACCAGCGCGGTAGTACTAATAATTATAGTTAAAACCAGAGCTTTAACAGTCTTATAAATCTTCATTAATCAATAAATTCTTAGTGAATAGTTTTATTAAATCTAACCTATTAATTATTTGTCGGGATTCTAAATCCTCAAAGAGGCTTTATAGGCTTTTAACAAATCGGCGCGTTTCTTATTATGAGCTATATTTCTTTGTATGGTCGCTAAATAATCCATTTTGTTATGCTAGAAAATCCAAAAGTGAATATCAAAATTAAGCTTTCGGCTTTATGGACTTCCGTCATATTCTGTTATGTTTATGGTGATTATTTTGAATTATATGTTCCTGAAAAAGTAGATAGCCTCATTACTGGAGTAAATATATTAGGTAGTCCAACTAAATTGTTAATCGCATCTATTGTATTAGCTATTCCTTCGGTAATGGTTGCTTTCTCCGTTCTATTGACTCCAAAAATAAACCGTTTTTTGAATATATTATTCGGATCCTTGTTTACAGCAATGATGCTTTTAATTGCCATATCATCCTTAACCCCTTGGTACAGCTTTTATGTATTCCTTGCCATCCTAGAAAGTATTATTACCTCACTTATTGTTTGGTCTGCATGGACATGGCCAAAAGAAATATCTACTGAACAAGCCGTACATACAGAAAGAGTTTAAATAGTATGAATACTACACCAGAACATGATGAACGAATTGCCACTATGAAATTTTCATCGGTTTATCCTCATTACGTTACAAAAGTAGAGAAAAAGGGTAGAACAAAAGAAGAATTACATCAAGTAATAGAATGGCTAACAGGATTTGATCAAAACAAACTCAACGAACTAATTATAGAAAAAGTCACTTTTAAAACTTTTTTCGAAGAGGCAACACTAAATCCAAATGCTCACCTAATTACTGGCGTAATTTGTGGATACAGAATAGAGGAAATTGAAACTCAACTCACCAAAAAGACTCGCTATTTAGATAAGTTGGTAGACGAATTAGCAAAAGGGAAAAAGATGGAAAAGATTTTAAGAGTTGAATAAAAATCCGAATGAAACAGATAGTATTAAGTTTAGTTTTTATTCTTATTAACAATATATCATTTGGTCAAACAGTACCCATTGTTATAAGTGAAAGTGATTTTTCCATTGGAAAGTCGATTACTATTGAATCGACAATATTAAACGAAAACAGAACGCTGAATATTTACTTACCGCTGAGTTATTCTTCAGATAGTTTGAAGACATATCCTGTCATTTATTTGCTTGATGGCTCTAAAGACGAGGATTTTATACATGTCTCAGGAATTGTCCAATTTGGATCATTTTCGTGGATTAATATGCTTCCAGAATCAATTGTTGTAGGTATTGGAAATGTAGACAGAAAAAGAGATTTCACTTATCCTTCAGAAAGTGAATTAGACCAAGAAGAATTTCCTACATCTGGTGGATCGGAAAATTTTAGTCACTTTTTATCCAACGAATTACAACCATTTATTGAAACAAGTTTTAGAACTGAACGCAATAAAACACTCATCGGTCAATCTCTCGGTGGTTTATTAGCCATAGAAGTATTGTTTAAAAACCCCGAACTTTTTGACAACTACATTATTGTGAGTCCTAGTCTATGGTGGGATGATGAAAAACTATTGGATATTAAACCTTTGGCTTATCACACTAATAAATCGATTTATATTGCTGTTGGAAAAGAAGGAGAGGTAATGGAGCGCACAGCAAAAGAATTATTCGAAAAACTAGCTTTTAATAAAGAAGAGAACACCGAACTCTTTTTCGAGTTCATGGAGAATAAAACACATGGTGATGCTTTGCATAATGCAGTTTATAATGCATTTGAAAATATCTTTAAAGGTCTAAAAGACTAAAACGCTAGTTCTCACTAAAAACATTAACGCTTTTTTTGCCATAAGAAATTGATTCCTAATTCTCGGAAAGTTGGTGGAGTATTAGTTAGGTAAACAAGAGAAGGTATTTATTACTTCGATTTCCAGCGGATGCTAGAGATTTCGTACTACTTACAATTGAAGAGCAATCGGAGTGAGGTTTAAAACAATAATTAAAATCTTAGCCCGACCTCCCCACAGTCCTCTTCATAATAAGGAGGGGAAGCTCTAGCTTCACTTCCTGAAATGTTTACTAATTAGGAGAGGTCAAAAATCAAGAAGGATTGAAACCCTTCGCTGGTGAACATGAGCAAATTATATCAAGTAAACACGAGAAGGGATTTATTCCTTCTAACTAAGTAAGGAATGGAAGCAGGAGCTACGGAACGAGGTTAAGTGAGGACTTTCAATTATTACCTGAAAGCTCCCTAATTTTTTCTTCTAATTCTTCAAATTTACTATCCCTTTTCTCATCATAATGTTGGGCAAATGCTCTTAATCCGGCTCTATTTTTATGAACTGTCATTTCTGTATAACAACTAGCTAATGTAGATATTGAATTTAGAATAGCTGTCTGTTTCAATGATTCAGCTTGCTCTTGTTGTGCTTTCACTGATTGTCGAAATTCCTCTTGAGTTATCTTTATATCTTTTCTTTGAAGATATAATCCATAAATAATTGCTGAAAATGCCAACGCATTAAATAAACTACTTAACATTCCAAACATATCTCCAAAACTTCCTCTATTTGACCAAGAATCAAAGCTATTATATATAATTAAAGCACCAATTATTTGAATAAGTAAAACACCAATAATTGTAGCAACAAAAATCCATTTTTTATCAGAATTCATATAAACTCCTATTTATAATTTTACAGACCCGACCTCAAAAATCTCTTCACCTAGTTCTTCAGCTTTTGCTTTTACGGCTTCAACCGCTTCTTTTGAAACCACACAAACTAATCCAATGCCAAGATTAAAAGTAGCTTGCATATCCTCTTCTGGCACGTTCCCAATTTCTTGAATGAGTTTATACACTGCAGGTCGTTCCCAACCATTCCAATCAATTTCTAAAGCTAGTCCTTCTGGTAAAATTCGTTTGGTGTTTCCAACCATTCCACCGCCTGTTATGTGGGAAAAACCATTCACTCCATCTAGTTCTTTTAACTCCGTAATTAATGCTAAATAAGATCGGTGGACTTGCAGTAATTCTTCGGCAATGGTACATCCCAATTCTTCTACATAATCATGAACATCGTATTCAGTGAATAGCACATTTCTAGCTAAAGAATATCCATTGGTATGTAATCCTGAACTTTTAAATCCTAGTAGCACATCTCCGTTTTTAATACCAGATCCATTAATCACTTTATCTTCATCCACAATCCCAACAATGGTTCCGGCTAAATCGAATTCTCCTGGTCCGTAAATGTCTGGCATTTCAGCTGTTTCACCACCAATTAAAGCAACGCTATTTTCTTTACATGCAGTGGCGAAGCCTTTTATAACTTCATAGCCTACATGCTGCTCTAGCTTTCCAGTAGAGAAATAATCTAAAAAGAAAAGAGGTTTTGCTCCACAAACGGCAATATCGTTTACACAATGGTTTACTAAATCTTGTCCAACGGTATCATACTTTCCAGCTTTAAAAGCTACAATCAACTTGGTTCCAACTCCATCCACAGAACTCACAAACGTTGGCTTTTTCATTCCAGTAAGATCAGGACTAAAGAATCCACCAAAGCCACCAATATTGGATAGAACTGCATCGGAATGGGTTTCTTTTACAATTCCTTTAATTGAGTTTACGAGTTCTTCTCCAGCTTTAATATCTACGCCAGAATCTTTATAGGTGAATTGCTTTTTCGCCATCAGGCTTCTTTTTTTTGTGTTACTAATTGAATGTGTGCTAAATGATGATTTCCATGCCAGGCGTACATAGCTGTAGCTAAAGCTAAAGTGTAATCGATTCCCGACTCTGGATGATGAAAGGTTCTTTTAAAGTGTTTCTTTTTCATGTTATTGAGGACTGAAAACCACTTTTCATGAATTACGGTTAACATTCTTAGCGCACTTTTTATGGATACCTCGTCATAATCTCCTAAGGTTGCCCAAGCAGTTTCATCGTAAGGTTTTATGGTAGGATTATCTTCAGTAAGAGCTAGTTTTACTCTAATTAGAGCATTCATGTGGCTATCACATAAATGATGAACAACTTCTAAAACGGTCCATCCATTTTTTCGATAGGGAGTGTTTAATACTTCATCTGAAACACCATACAATTCTGCTTTTACTTTTAAGGGAAGTTCTCTGATTTCTTCAATCCATTCAGAAACATCACTTACTTTTCTTTTTACAGTAAAATCAAATTCTCCAATCGGGTATTTGTTATCCATAAGTTTTCCTCATTTGGCTTGAATAAATATACCATCTTTGAAAAAGTTTTATGAGATGATTTTCTAAATCTTTTCCACACCTTAAAAGACAAATAAAATTAGATTTATATATTTAGTATATAGTTATAGAGGGTGTGGATATGTGGATAACAAACTTTTGTTTTTTACTAACAATACTTGACAAAACAATGTGGAAAGAAATGTTAAGAAGTGGCTCTTTATTTTTATACACTTAACGGATTATTGAAAAACTTGTCCACATGAAAACCTTAATCACACATAAAACATATGTTCAAGTAATCAACACTAAAAGTTATTCTTTTTGAATGTTGATTAGTGACAAAGAATGTGGAAACTTGTTTACAACTTTAGCGATTTTTAGTTATCACAAAGTTATAGAGTTGATATCCACATAGTAATCCACATATAAATAGGTATGAAAGTAGTAGTTCAGCGCGTTAGTTCGGCTTCTGTAAAGGTAGGAAATGAGATCATGGGAGCGATAGAAAAAGGTCTTCTTTTATTGGTTGGAATTCATCAAAGTGATACCCCCGAGCAACTGAAATGGATGTGTGAGAAGATTTTGAAGCTTCGCATTTTTGAAGATGAAGACGAGAAAATGAATTTATCAGTGAGTGATGTAGAAGGTGGAATATTGATTGTTTCTCAATTCACATTATATGGTGACGCTAGGAAAGGAACTCGACCAAGTTTTATAGAAGCGGCTCGGCCAGAAAAAGCAGAACCTATGTATGAAGAAATGATACAGTACTTCAAAGATCATTCTGAGTTAACTATTCAAACTGGAAAATTTGGTGCAATGATGGATGTGAAATTAGTAAATGATGGTCCTGTAACTTTGATATTGGAGAAGTAGATTGGCAGTTATTTTTATTTTTATAGATGGAATTGGATTAGGTGAAGCATCAGAAAAAAATCCCTTTTTTGTGGATACTTATGAAAGTTTTCAGATTCTATCGGGAGAAAATTTTAGTAATAAAGGGGAGCCAATTCTTTCAAAGAATCACATCTTTAAAGCGATAGATGCTAACCTTGGAGTAGAAGGCTTGCCACAAAGTGGAACTGGTCAGACTACTTTATTTACGGGAGAAAATGCATCGAAAGTAATTGGGAAGCATTTTGGGCCATATCCTCATTCTGGAATAAAATACCTTTTGAAAGAGCATAGTATTTTTCATGCGGTGAAAGAAGCCGGAAAAAAACCTTATTTTATGAATGCCTATCCGCCCATTTTCTTTGAACACGCCAAACGAAGAAATCGATGGAGCTGTACAACTCTTATGACTAAGAGTACAAATTTAAAATTAAACTCGACGGAAGAAGTATTAAAAGGAGAAGCCCTTACTGCAGAAATTGTACAAAATGCCTGGCGTGAAAGATTGAATATTGATCTTCCAAAAATTAATGCAAAAGAAGCAGCTCAACGACTTTTAAATGTAGTTCCGAATTACGATTTAGTGATGTACGAATATTACCTCACCGACAAAGCAGGACATAATCAAAAGATAGATGAAGCCAAGCGAGTGTTAAATACGTTGGATGAATTTCTACTTCATATTATCAAAGAAAAACGAAGTGAAGATGTGTTGGTGATTACCAGTGATCACGGTAATCTGGAAGACCTTTCTACTAAAACTCATACTAGAAATGAAGTGCCACTTTTCGTGATGGGAGAAGAGGCAGAGAGTTTTAATGAAGTAGAAAGTTTGATTGGAGTGAAAGGCGGGATTTTAGGCACTTTTACCAAGTCATCCTGAGTGAAAGCGAAGGAACTAATCTGGTATTAATACATAACTTTCTTATTTGATAGAAATCGGATTTTTAATCCAACTGAATCCTTCTCCCGAGAATTTGGGATTAGGATGACTCTTTAAGGAAAATCAAATAAATGACTACTTTCAAATCATGAAAAAGAACTATGAGATAATAAAAAAAGGTATCGGTGAAATAGAGTTTATCTTTTACCCCAAGAAACAATGGTTTTCAATAATATTTATTCACATATGGTTAATTGGGTGGCTTTTTGGGGAGGTTACGGTAATTAATATTCTCTTTTTTGAAGGCTCAATGTTTAACTCAGATACATCAGAAGGCGGATCGTATATTTTTTTATTTATTTGGCTTACGTTTTGGACTTATGGAGGATTTCAAACAATTATGACTCTTATCTGGATGATGTTTGGTGAGGAGTTGGTTAAAATTAAAAGGCAGGATATTACAATAACACGAGTACTGGCTTTTGTGAGAAAGAAGAAGACCTTTGAGTTGGAGAATGTTAAAAATCTCATCATTCAAATTGAAAAAGGAGACATGTTCTCAAAAAAGAAAAAAGTTAAAACAGCTTTTAAGAATTATGGATCTATAAGGTTTGACTATAAAGGAAGGGAGAAAAGGTTTGGAGTAGATTTAGACTATAATGCTTCTCAGGAAGTTTATAATGAGATTAAAGATATAAGTCGGTTTACGAATCTAAATTTAAAAGATTGAAAGTATCGTCAGGATGACCCCAATATTATATTTCAACCAAGTCATTACTTCAGTACATTCATCCCATGAAAAAAATCCTTCTTTACACACTTCTTGGGTTAATAGGAATTTATGGGCTTTTACTTATTCCAGATAACTCCGCCATCAATATTGAAAGTGAAGGGAATTCAATTCCTTTTGTTTGGAACCAAGATGATAGATGGGATGAATTAGAAGATCAGTTTCAAAAAGCAAAACAGTTAAGTTCAGCAGAATATGTCGAAATTATAAATGAAGCTTTTTCTGAGATCAGCGAAATTCTAAAGAATCTTGAAGAAGAATCGTTCGATTATACAGACGCAAAACTTGAAGAGCTTTTAAATCAGTTCTTTAATATCGCGCCGGTTGTTGCAGCGCAAGATAAAAAGAGCAAAGAGTTTGTAGAACTATATAATAAAGCCCGCTTTATTATAAAGGAGGAATCCATTAATTGGGATATAAATAAACTCGAAGTAAGGATCGCTTTATACAAAGTTTTATATGGGATGAGAGCTACGGTTGAAGAAGTGTTACTTCAATCTAAAGAAGAAATTGATCCCGTACTTTTTGTGAAGGAAGAAGAATCGGTGACGCCATCTACAACTCTCTTTGGAATTACAGTTCACAGTGGAGATTTATTAGTTTCAAGAGGCGGTGCAGAAGTTTCAGCGTTAATATCTCGAGGGAATGATTTTCCAGGAAACTTTTCTCATGTTGCTCTTATCTATGTAGAGGAACAAAAAAATATAGCGTATTTAATTGAAGCACATATTGAACGCGGGGTAGCCATCGCCTCGGCACAGGAATATGTTGGTGATGGTAAGCTTAGATTTATGGTGCTTAGGCCAAGAGCAGATCTTCCTGAAATAATAGAAAATCCAATGCTACCTCATATTGCTGCAAAAGAAGTGTTTGATGAAGTTCAGCAACGACACATACCCTATGATTTTAAAATGAATTTCTTCGATTCTGAAGCGATGTTTTGTTCAGAAGTAGGCTCTTATGCGTACAAAAATAACGGCATTAAACTTTGGCAATCAGAATCCACTATTTCTTCATATGGCGTGGTTACATTGTTGAATACTTTCGGAGTGGAAAATTTTGTAACCCAAATGCCATCTGATTTGGAATATGATCCTCAGCTTTCGGTTGTAGCAGAATGGCGAAATACGGAAGCCTTATATGAAGACCATTTATACAATGCAGTGATTGATGCAATGCTGGAATGTGCAGATAATAGAAAAGAAATAGCGTACAATCATTTTCTACTACCCGTAATAAGAATTTTGAAAGGATATAGTGTAGTTAAAAATCAATTTGGTGGAGTAGGACCAATACCGGAAGGAATGAGCTCTACTCAGGCATTAAAAAGTGATGCTTTTATTAGTAGACATGAAGAACTAAAACTTAAAACCAGATTAAGCACAGAAGAATTTGAATCCCAAAATGGATACGTACCACCGTACTGGGAAATGGTTAAGTTAGCAAGAAAAAAAGCAGATTGCAGTGAATAAATATGAAACCAAAAGTACATTTAGTATTGGGAAGTGGCGGGGCCAGAGGAATTGCTCATATTGCAGTTATAGAAGAACTGGAGAAAGAAGGCTACGAAATTATTGAAGTAATAGGCTGCTCGATGGGCGCAGTAGTTGGGGGAATTTACGCATCAGGCCATCTTGCTGAATATAAAGATTGGCTAATGAGTTTAACGCGGAGAGATGTATTCGAATTGTTAGATTTTACCTTCACGAAACAAGGCTTTGTTAAAGGAGAAAAAATCTTTGATAAGCATAAAGAATTGATGGGAAATCTAAATATCGAAGATTTTGATATTCCGTTTACCGCAGTTGCTACCGATATGAAACATAATGATGAAGTCCATTATACAGCTGGAGATTTATACAAGGCGTTAAGGGCTTCAGTTGCTATTCCTGGCTTTATTGTTCCGGTTGTTCAAGATGGAAAAGTGCTGGTTGATGGAGGGGTTTCAAATCCTTTGCCAGTAAATCTTGTAAAAAAACAAGAAGGAGCAATAGTTGTGGCGGTAGATTTAAACGCTAAATGGAACAATGAATACACAATAAAAACGAAGGCAAAAGAAAAGAATGAAGTTCAAAAGTGGTTTGAAAATCTTCTACCCGAAAATTTTATAGAGCACCAGCAAAAACTGGCGGAGAAAAAAGAAGAGGCATATTCCTTGATTGAGTTAATGGAAAGCTCCTTTAGTGTTACTCAAGATAATCTTACGTCATTAATGCTTAAGCTACACACTCCAGATATTTTGATTGAAATTCCTCGAAATATTGCAAATACCTTTGATTTCTATAAAGCGAAACAGATTTTCGAAGTAGGAAAGAAAGCATATAAAAAAGCACTAAACTAAAATTTTTACCAGTCATCTGTCCTAAATGGAACAGCGGGTAAACCTTCTAAATTATAGAGTGCAACTTCAGGATTATCTGCCCAAGCATAACGTACAGCAATAGGGTTTTCAACTTCATCAGAATCGAGAATTATTAAATCACCATCAATTGTAGCATCTGCCCAATAGAACACACTGTCTGATCCAGCAAGAGCAAATCCAGGAAGATTTCCATTAATTTTTTTGTTTATTAATCCTGAACCTACATGGTTAAAAGAAATAATAACTCGTTCGCCATCAATTATATGCCCTCGATACATTGGTCCAGAATATACGTTGTCTTCATTGAAAGCTACATGGCGAGCTGATTGCCAAAGTCGGTAACCTACATCTTGTTTATTTCGAGGATGAATGTCATTTGCCTCGCCAATATCGATAATGGTTGCCATTCCTGTATTATTTAAACTCAAGGTTTGAGTTTGGGCTTCCTGCAGCCGTGCCCAACCAGAATCTGTGGGATCATCATACCGTTGCTGATAGTTTGCAAGCTGAACAAAAAGGAATGGGAAATCACCTTGATTCCATGCGTTTCTCCAAGACTCAATCATAGATTCAAATAACACATTATAGTACTGATTCGCACCTACATTGCTTTCGCCTTGATACCAAATAGCTCCTTTTAAAGTATAACCAGCAATAGGATTTATCATTGCATTGAAAAGGAATCCCGGTTCATTTTCGTATCGGATTACCTGGGGAATTGGAGGTTCAATCAGATTGGAATATTTCCAAGTTCCATTAAACTGAATTTTTTCGTCTTTTGTTTCTAGCCAGAAGTCATTTTCGCTACCAATGAATGTTCGATTTGCCCAATCTTCGACAGTTCGAATTGCAATAACATTTTCTCCTTCTTTTAACGTGCTTTTTTCAACATTAATAACTTCTGGATCATCAGCCCAAGTTTTGGTGTATACTTTTTTCCCGTTTATAAAGGCTACGGTAAATTTTCCCGGATTCCCGAATGATAATTGAGCATCAGAGATAGACTCTAGATTAAATTTCTTACGTAACCATACAAAGTCTAATAATGGTTCTTGATTAGGAAGTTCAATATTCTGCCAGCTTGCATCATTATATCCTTCAGCATGTACGCCATAACTTAGAAACCCTTCAGTATCTTGAACACGGCGGTATTTTTCAGCATTATTTTTTGAGTTTTCATTGATTTTATTTTCCCAACCAGTATCTGTAGTTGAGTATTTTGAAGCCTTTTCTTCATATCCTGGTACATTCCTAAGCACATCTATCGGAACCCATGATTCTGCAGGAGTTCCACCCCAGTTATCATCTATAATTCCTACAGGAACATCTTTTTCTAAATGATTGTGTTTGGCAAAAAACCAAGCTACCGCTGAATAATCTTTCACGGTTTCTTTATTTGCTGGCTTCCAGGCCGCTTCTTGCTTTAATTCATCTAAAGGCTCGAAAGAGATATCTTTAGCAACCTTAAAAAATCTGATCTGGGGATATTCAGCATCATTAAGCTCAATCTCCATATTGTCAATGTTGCCACCAACTGGCCATTCCATATTAGACTGTCCCCCGGCAATCCAAATATCTCCAAAATAGACATCCTCAAAAGTAACAGTCTGTCGGGAATCAATAGTAATTGAATAAGGCCCTCCGGCTTTTTTTTTCGGGAGAAAGGCTTCCCATTCGCCGTCGTTATTTGTCTCGGTTGTTATGCTTTCTTCTCCTAGTAAAATGGTAACAACAGAGTTTGGTCTTGACCAGCCCCAAATACGCACATTGGTATCGCGTTGAAGAATCATATGATCACTAAAAATTTGTGGGAGCTGCAGTTCTTGAGCTTCTAGCGAAAAAGATGATATTATGAGTATAAAGAGTAGAAAAAATTGGTTAGGCATTTTTTTCAGGGTAGTTTTTCTTAAGTGTATTTAGAACAATTTAAATGCTGACGGTATAAAAAACTACTTTGCATTTTTTCAAGGCATGTATCTTCTTGCAGAAACAGATTATTTCGGTCATATTCCATTGTTGTTAAATAATAGAAGGAGTCGAAATGGAAAAGAGATTTATATTAGCAATAGATCAAGGCACAACGAGCTCTCGTGCTATAGTTTTTGATCATTCAGGAGAGATTAAGTCTGTTGCCCAAAAAGAATTCAAACAACACTTCCCCAATGATGGCTGGGTAGAACATGATGCTAATGAAATCTGGAAAACACAAGCAGGTGTAGTTGCAGAAGCAATAATGGATAGTGGTGCCGATGGGAAAAATATCGCCGCAATTGGGATTACAAATCAAAGGGAAACAACGGTAGTTTGGGATAGAGAAACAGGGGAGCCAATTTATAATGCAATTGTTTGGCAAGACCGAAGAACATCAGACTATTGTGATCACCTACGGAAAGAAGGCTGGACAGAAAAAGTAAAGGAAAAAACAGGCCTCATTATCGATAGCTATTTTTCTGGAACAAAAGCCCGCTGGATATTAGAAAACGTAGATGGCGCAAAAGAGAAGGCTAATAAAGGTAAGCTGGCTTTTGGCACTATAGATTCTTGGTTGGTTTGGAATTTTACAAAAGGCGAAACACATGTCACAGATGTTACCAATGCTTCACGAACAATGCTCTATAATATAAGAGACCACAAATGGGATGAGGAGCTGCTGGATCTAATGGGAATTCCGGAAAGTATGTTGCCTGAAGTAAAATCATCAAGTGAAGTATATGGACATACAAAAACCACAATTTTTGCTCATGAAGTTCCAATAGCAGGGATAGCGGGAGATCAACAAGCCGCAATGTTTGGGCAGATGTGTTTAGAACCGGGTATGTTAAAAAACACCTACGGAACGGGCTCGTTCATTATGTTTAATACAGGAGAAGAAGCGATAGAGTCTAAGAATAATCTTCTTACAACCATCGGCTATGGATATAATAAGAAAACTATATATGCACTAGAGGGCTCTATATTTATAGCCGGCGCAGTTGTACAATGGCTTAGAGATGGATTGGGAATCATTAAATCCTCTTCGGAAATAGAGAAGCTAGCACTATCAGAAAAAGATAATGGAGGAGTGTATTTGGTTCCAGCTTTTGCCGGACTAGGAGCGCCTCATTGGGATCAACGCGCAAGAGGATCTATTTTTGGATTAACACGAGGTTCCACTGCAGGGCATATTGCAAGGGCGGCTCTAGAGGGAATCGCCTTTCAGGTGAAGGATGTTCTATCAGCAATGGAAGCAGATTCTGGAATTGATATTCAAGAACTGAGGGTAGATGGCGGGGCAACAGTTAATGATACCTTAATGCAGTTCCAATCAGATATTTTGCAGATTCCAATAGTTCGACCAAAGATTTTGGAAACCACCGCTCTCGGCGCGGCTTATTTAGCGGGGCTAGCAGTTGGTTTTTGGAAAAATACTGATGAAACAAAAGAACAATGGCAGGAAGACAAACGCTTTGAGCCAAAAATGAAATCAGATCAAGTGAAAACACTCCTTCACAAATGGAATAAAGCCGTGGAAAAAAGTAAAGAATGGATTGAGTGATAATTGTGAGTTTTTAAGAGCGAGTAATGAGAAAACAAAACTACTGTCATTCTGAACTTGATTCAGAATCTGTTAAGGAAGAAGAGTTCTTCTGGGAGAGAAATCAATTGGAAGATCAATCTCTACAGATTCCAGATCAATCTAGGAATGACAACCAACAAGGGTATTAATAGTTTAAAATGAAAAGACAAGACTTTATAAAAACAATTAAAGAATACAACGATTATTGGGATGTACTCATAATTGGCGGAGGAGCAACGGGCTTAGGTTGTGCAGTTGACGCGGCTTCTCGTGGATATAAAACGCTACTTTTAGATATGCATGACTTTGCCAAGGGCACCTCAAGCCGTAGTACAAAATTAGTTCATGGCGGAGTTCGCTACCTGCAACAAGGGGATGTTTCGCTAGTAATTGAGGCATTGAAGGAAAGAGGGTTATTGATACAAAATGCCCCACATTTAGTGAGTCACCAATCATTCATAGTTCCTAGTTATAAATGGTGGAACGGTCCTTTTTATGGAGTAGGAATGAAAGTATATGATGCACTCGCTGGAAAGCTTGGGATCAAAAAGTCTAAAAACCTTTCCAAAGAAGAAGTTTTGGAGAAAATTCCAACGTTAGAACCTGAAGGACTAACAGGCGGGACAATGTATTACGATGGACAGTTCGACGATTCGCGCTTAGCGATTAATTTGGCTCAAACGGCAACAGATCATGGCGCGGTTACTGTCAATTATATGAAAGTGACGAACCTATTAAAAAGTGGATCCGATCTTATAAAAGGGGTAAAAGTACAGGATATGATGGATGGAAGTTCAATGGAAATTAATGCCCGAGTGGTAATTAATGCCACAGGAATATTTTCAGATTCTATTCTTTCAATGGATGATCAAGGGCACCAAAATATTATTCAGTGCGCACAAGGGGTTCATATTGTGTTAGATAAAGAGTTCCTTCCTGGTAACGCCGCTATTATGGTTCCACACACAGATGATGGTCGAGTACTTTTCGCAGTACCTTGGCATGGAAAGGCATTAGTAGGAACAACTGATACCCCAATTGATAAGCCTAATTTAGAACCAATTGCACTAGAGGAAGAGATTGAGTTTATTCTTCGTCACGCAAAAAAATATCTATCAAAAAACCCAAAAAGAAGCGATGTAAAAAGTGTTTTTGCTGGGCTAAGGCCTCTCGTAAGACCTAAAGATGCGAAATCAACTTCTGAGATTTCTCGGAGTCATCATCTTCAAGTATCGGAATCAGGATTGGTTACAATTGCGGGAGGAAAGTGGACAACGTATCGTAAAATGGCAGAAGACACGATTAATCAAGCGGCTATAATAGCAGGGCTCGAAAATGTTTCCTGTAAAACAGAAGAACTTCGAATTCACGGATGGCTAAAAAATGTAGACCCAAAAGATCATCTTCATGTGTACGGATCGGATGAAGTTGCTTTAAAGAAGCTATTGGAAGAAAAAAACGAGTGGAAAGAAAGGCTTCACAAAAACCTTCCTTATATAAAAGGCGAAGTTATTTGGGCCGTAAGAAATGAATTGGCAGTTACAATTGAGGATATTTTATCCAGAAGGACGAGAGCGCTTTTACTGGATGCTAAAGCCTCACTAGAAATGGCACCAGAAGTTGGACGTTTACTAGCCTCAGAATTTGGTTATGATGATGCTTGGGTGGAGCAAGAAGTTAAAGAATACGCGGCCTTAGCCAAGAATTATATTTTGGAATGAATAGGTAGAGGAAAAAATAATTGTCATCCTGAGGATACTTCCGAAGGGTCTATCTGGATAACCGTCTGGATTCTTCGCTCACGCTCAGAAAGACACTAAATAAATAAACTATGGAAGCATATTTTGGAGAAGTATTAGGGACATTTCTTTTGATGGTTTTAGGACTCGGCGTTAATGCCAATGTTTCTTTAAAGAAAACCTATGGTCACGGAGCGGGTTGGATTGTAATTTCATGGGGCTGGGGAATAGCCGTTTTTGTTGCGGTATTTGTATCTGCCGAAATAAGCGGAGCTCATATTAATCCTGCCGTAACTTTTGGTCTAGCTATAGCGGGTAAGTTCTCTTGGGCATTGGTTCCTGGATATATTATTGCGCAGTTTATAGGCGCTATTCTTGCGGCGATATTAATTTGGATTCAGTTTAAAAATCACTTTGAAGAAACACCAGATATAGGAACTAAACTGGGTGTTTTTAGTACTGGACCAGCAATAAAAGACACGTTTACTAATCTTTATTCCGAGATTTTTGGGACATTTATTTTGGTTTTAGGCGTCTTATATCTTGCTGCGCCAGATGTTGGGCTTGGCTCAATCGAGGCTTTGCCTGTAGGTTTGTTAGTTTTTGGAATAGGGATGTCTTTAGGGGGTACAACTGGCTATGCTATTAATCCAGCAAGAGATTTAGGGCCAAGAATTGCCCATGCGATTCTTCCTATTAAAAGGAAAGGAGATAGTAACTGGGGATATTCCTGGATTCCAGTTTTGGGACCATTAGTTGGTGGGTTGTTAGCTGCTTTAGTTTACCTTCAGCTACCGTTTTAAACTCGACTATTTCAGGGAAGAATAATGATGAGAGATTAAACTAAGAAAGGGCCTCTTTAATTCGATCAAAAATTCCTTCTACGGTTCCTATTCCATCAATTATTTTAACCCAGCCTTTAGCGTTGTAATGTGCAAGTACTGGCGCCGTTTCATTATGATAAACCTTAAGGCGGTTTTTCATTCCCTCTTCAGTATCATCTGTGCGTCCCTGCCCTCTAGAAAGTACTCGACGAATAAGCTCGTCCTCTGGAACAGCAAGAGCTACAACAGTAGTATCACCAGAAGTTTTTTTGGCAAGAATCACATCTAAAGACTCTGCTTGAAAAACAGTTCTAGGAAATCCATCAAAAATACATCCATTATCGTAGGTTTCTTTTTCAAGCTCTTCAGCGACGATTTCAACAACAACTTGGTCTGGAACGAGTTCCCCAGCATCCATGAAGGATTTAGCCTTTAGCCCAACAAGAGTTTCGTTCTTTATTGCAGCACGAAATATATTCCCTGTAGATAGATGGGGAAGGTTGTATTCCTTTTGAATTAGTTCTGCTTGAGTTCCTTTTCCGGCGCCTGGAGCACCAAAGAGTATGATGTTCATGGTTCGATGAATTTATCTTTCAGATTGAGTGAGTGATCTCAACATTGAGAAATAGAAATCCAAAACCCAGAGAGTGAATTCTGGGCTTTGGTAAATTTCAAGAGTTTCCAGCAAGCGGAAACAAAGAAAAAATTACTTCTTAGGGTTCTTAGTCTCGCGCTCTTGAATACGGGCAGCTTTACCACGAAGCTCACGCAGGTAGAACAATTTTGAACGTCTAACTTTACCACGTCTTACCACATCAACTTGTGCTATAAACGGAGAGTTAAGAGGGAAAATACGCTCAACACCAATACTTCCGCTCATTTTACGAACAGTAAAAGTTTTGTTTGGGCCACTTCCTCTTTCAGAAATTACAACGCCTTGATATTGCTGAATTCTTTCTTTTTCACCTTCACGCACACGGTAATGCACGTTCACTGTATCTCCAGCAGTAAATTGCGGTAGATTGTCAGTTACTAAAGTTTGTTCAACTAATTTTAGTTTATCCATTTTTCTCTGTGTTAAATCCTTCGTTACAAAGGATGTTAATATTCTTTCTTATAATTTTCGTACAAATCTTTTCTTCGTTCTTTTGTTCGTTTCAAAGATTGCTCTTGTTGCCAAGCCTCAATTTTTTTGGGATCTCCAGATCTTAAAACCTCAGGGACTTTTATTCCCTTAAACTCTGCCGGTCGGGTATAAACTGGTGCCTCGAGCAATCCATCTTGAAATGAGTCATTCAGAGCGCTTCCAGCATCACCGATTGCCCCAGGCAAAAGCCTCACAATAGCATCGGTTATTACCATAGCAGGAAGCTCTCCCCCTGAAAGCACATAATCACCAATAGTATATTCTTTGGTGATGAGCTCATCTCTAACTCGCTGATCGACGCCTTTATAATGTCCGCATAAAATGAGAATGTTAGTTTTCAACGAAAGCGTATTAGCTGCTTGTTGATCAAAAACGTCTCCATCTGCCGCGGTAAAAATCAGTTCATCGTATGGTCTTTGACTAGTCAGGTGCTCAATACAGCTAAAGATAGGCTGAGGAGTAAGCACCATTCCGGGGTCACCGCCATATGGGTAGTCATCAATTTTGCGATGTTTGTCTTCGGTGTAATCACGAAGGTCATGCACATGAATTTCTACCAGATTTTTATCGATCGCGCGTTTTACAATGCTGTGATTAAGCGGACCATCTAATAGAGCAGGAACTGCGGATATGATATCAAATCGTATCATAAATCCTCCAGAACGGCTAAATTTTGGCATCGAATAATCTTGGTTTGGTGATCAATTTCAGTTACAAACTCATCCACAATGGGAATAAGTAAAGAACCTGAATTTGTTGCCACGGTCACCACTACTTGAGCCCCGCTATCCATGAAGTCAATTACCAGACCAATAGACTTATTCCGATCGTTCAGAATTTCGTAATCGATTAGGTTTTCTTCTTCAGCTTCATCACTAAAAAGCTGTTCAGCCAATGTTGTTTCTATAAAAACAGCTTTGTTTTTTAATGCCTCAGCGGAAGTGCGATCAGCGATATTTTCAAATTGTACAAAGAACGAAATTTTGTTTCCCTTGCCCTCAACCCGAAGGTTTGCAATCCGGCAGGGATAAAAGTCTCCTCGATCGCTTCGCAAATACACCACTAAAATTTGCTCTATTGCTTCGACCGAGTCGATTTCAAAAAGAACTTTTAATTCTCCTTTCAATCCTTGCGACCTAGCTATATGCGCAATTTGGGTAAATGGTGATGTATTGGCACCTTCAATCATAGGAGCCCGATAATGAGTTACGCTTGTTTAGCTTCCCAAGCAGCGATAACAGTCTTACGATCTTCAGCATCAGTAACGAAACCGGCTAGATTCGCCAATTCAGTGTCGTTGATGTGATCGATAGCTTCTTTTGCTGTCATGTCGCTTGAAGTTTGAGAAGGCGCTTCAGCTTTGGTCTCTTCTTTTTCTTCAGCTACTTCTTCCGCTGCTGGAGCCTCTTCTGGTTCTTCCGCCTTTTCTTCTTCTGCGGCAGCTTCCTCAACTACTTCTTTAGGCTCTTCTGCCACTTCCTCTTCTACAACTTCTTCCGTTGTTTCCTCAGCTACTGGTTCAGCCGGAGCTTCTTCAGTTGCAACTTCTTCTTCTGCAGCATCTTCAACAGCTTCGGTTTCGGTAGCTTCTTCTGTTGTTTCTGCTTCTTCTAAAGCCTGTTCAGCTTCAAGTTCAGCGGCGGCTTTGTTTGCTTTTTCAACAACCTGTTCTTTTACGGCTTTTTCTTCAGCAGCTAGAGAAGCTTGAACTTGCTCTTTACGAGTAACTTCTTTGTCAGCTTTTGAATCACGGTAAGCTTTCCACTCGGTAAGAGCGGCTTCAATTTCTTCTTCGCTTTTGCCCCACATCACAAGGTGACGTTTGTACAATAAACCTTCATGACGAAGGATTTTGCGAACAGAGTCGGTTGGCTGTGCTCCAGTTTCTAACCAATACATGATACGGTCTTCGTTCAGTATGGTCTCTTTCTTTTCGGTAACGCCATCATAACGACCTACTTGCTCGATAATTCGACCATCTCTAGGAGAGCGGCTATCTGCAACTACGATATGATATATTGGACGACGAATACGTCCCTTGCGTTGAAGTCTAATCTTAATCAATGATGTTTCCTCAGTTGAGTTTTGTGTTATCTAAATTTCTTATCGGCCTATTGGCAGATTTTTAAGTCCTTGAAGAGCACGTCCCATTTTTCCCATTTTGGACATGGTCTTCATCATCTTTTTCATCTGTTCAAACTGTTTAATTAGATCGTTGATCTCTTTAACAGTTGTGCCAGAACCTTTTGCAATGCGCCGTCGTCGACTGCCATTTAATATACTTGGGTCCTGACGCTCCACCGGCGTCATAGAATAGATAATTGCCTCGATGGGCTTAAAAGCATCATCATCAATATCTGCGTTTTCTATAGCTTTGCTGGCGCCGGGGATCATAGATACGAGATCTCCGAGATCTCCCATCTTTTTAATTTTTTGAATTTGTTCGAGGAAATCCTCAAGATCAAACTTGTCGCTACTGATACGGCTTTGTAGACGTTCAGCTTCCTTTTCATCAAATTCTTTTTGAGCTTTTTCAACAAGCGAAACCACATCGCCCATTCCAAGAATACGCTGAGCCATACGGTCAGGATAGAATGGGGAAAGAGCATCTAGCTTTTCGCCAGTACTCACAAACTTGATTGGTTTATCAACTACGCTTCTGATGGAAAGAGCGGCACCACCACGGGTGTCACCGTCTAACTTTGTTAAAACAACGCCATCAAAATTAAGTCGCTCATTAAAATTCTTTGCTGTGTTAACCGCGTCCTGTCCAGTCATCGAATCAACAACAAACAAAATCTCATGAGGATTTACGGCTTTCTTGATTTCCGCAACCTCATTCATCATCTCTTCATCCACATGCAATCGGCCAGCGGTATCAATAATTACCGTATCCATTGCAAGGCTTTTCGCCATAGCAACAGCTTCTTTGGCAACGCGAACAGCATCTTTCTGTTCTATTGAATACACTGGAACATCAATTTGTGATGCGAGTGTTTTTAACTGGTTTACAGCAGCAGGGCGATAAACATCGGCGGCAGCAAGAAGCGGGTTCCGTTTATGCTCCTGCTTAAGGTATCGGGCTAACTTACCAGCGAAGGTAGTTTTACCTGAACCTTGCAATCCAGCTATGAGAATGACAGTGGGTGGAGTGTGCGCTGTGGCAATATCTGATTTTTCACCACCAAATGTAGCAACCAGCTCGTCGAACACAATTTTTGTGAACTGCTGACCTGGATTAACACTGGTAAGAACATCAGAGCCAAGCACCTTATCCTTAATATCTGCAGTAAATTGGCGGGCAACCTCTAAGTTTACATCGGCATCTAGGAGAGCTCGACGTATTTCACGCACCGTTTCAGCGATATTTACATCGGTGATCCGTGCTTCGCCCTTCAGGTTCTGAAGGGCTTTATCTAAATTTGAGGATAAATTATCAAACATAGGTGTAAACAGGGTTTTCTGTGCCAATCACAGAGCCTGATAAAATACGGTAAGATTTTGGAGTTATCAACAGTAATGTTGATAAATGTTTCTAGTGAATAATAGCTTCTACAATTGAAAGCTTATTTATAATCAGAGCCGGGTTTATTTATAAAAATAGGATCTTTCCAATTGGGATATGTCTGCTGTAGTAGATAGTGAAATACAGCTAGAGTAAGTATTGGAAGATAGGTTAGTCCAACTCTAAGAATCTCATTTTCGATAAATCTAAAGCCGATTATAAATGGTACAAGTACAAACAAAATAAATGAGAACAACCAGCCAAAGCGCTTTAGTTTAAATAGTAGCCACAATATATAAGGCGTTGCAATTATACTGATAAGGATGGTCGCTCTTGCCATTGAATCCAAAAAAAGAAAAGATGAAGAAGGGGCGTGTGAAGTTGGGTCAAACCCCATAACTCGGTCTAGTTTTTTTAGATAAGGGCTTGATTTGAAAACGAGCTTTGATTTAGTCATAGTTTATGTGTAGTTACATGTAACTGATAATACAAACACATATCAATATATCCCCATAAAATAATTTGGCGAAGAATGTTCTTAGGGACGTATTGTGATTTGTGAAATTGAAGAAACTAAATCCTACTTGTTTTAATTTGAGTTATCGTTATTTTGAGTCTAGAGATCAATTTATTCGGAAAAATGGTACATATAATAAGCAGGATTTTAATACTTACTCTAGCGGTCATTTCTCTAATCGCAACAGAAGCTATCGCTCAGGGCTCAAGTGGAAAAGATAAAGGGGAAGACGCTTTTAGAGAGCTCGAAACAGGAGAGCTTACGCTTCGTTTTATAAATGCCCTTAATGGAGAATATGTAGAGGGGGCAAGAGTGCTAATTGATGGTAGAGAGTTCAAAACTGACTTTGAGGGGAAAGTACTCTTCAAGCCTGTAACAGAAAATAGTCAATCCCCAGTATTATTTGAGAAAGAAGGCTACATAACAAGCAGTTTTGGTATAGAAATAGCTCTTGGAACAATTTTTCAAAATAGGATTTCTGTTTCTCCAATCTTAAGACCAGAGTCAATAAGGATTGTTTTAGATTGGGCAAAAGATCCTAGAGACCTGGATGCTCACCTTATAAAACAAAATGGATATCATATTTCTTTTCGGCACAAAAGAACTAGTGATGATGGAACTGCTCAATTAGATAGAGACGATACCAACGGAAATGGACCAGAGACGATTACTATTAACGAGATAGATCAAGGTGAAACATACACATTCATGGTCGAAAACTTTAGTGAACGAAGTAATAGTAATTCGAAATCTCTTTCTAATAAATCCAGAGCAACCGTTCGTGTTTATGGGGATAACCAGCTTCTTCATACTTTTCGAATACCACCAAATGAGGTCGGGGTTAAATGGTCGGTATTTCAAATTAAGAATGGGCAAATTCTTAATGTTGATACCGTAAATTAAAAATACCTTCTGTTCTTCTTCTCTGGTAGATAGTATTAACTAATATCCAATCTTCAACACCGATCAGTGCAGGCAGAAGTAATTTCTAGAAGAGCGATTTTAGCACGTCGTGAATTCGAAACAAGTTTCCTGTTAGATAAAGAGGTTTGGAGTTATTACCCTTACAGTCTCGCATGCAAATAATTAGGTTAAGGGAACAAAACCTCCCTTAAAGACTAGAATGTTATGATGGTAAACAAACATTCTAAACATGAAATTAATTTTTACAATGGTTTTTCTAGGAATAGCATTTTCTGCCTGTTCTAGTACTAGACCACCTACCCAACAATTAACACAAACAGAAGCATCAATAAGTCAAGCCGAGCAAGTCGGTGCAGAAGAATATGCTCCTCTCGAAATCCGTGAAGCACGGAAAAAGCTTCAGGAAGCAAGAAGTCTGGTTAAAAAAGAAAAATATGAAGATGCAAAACTATTAGCCGACCGAGCTATGGTTGACGCCGAATATGCTCAGATTAAAACACTTTCAGCGAAAGCACAGAAAGCAGTTTATCAACTTCAGGAAAGCATTAAAGCTCTTCAAAAAGAAATTGGCAATAAAATTCAACAACGTAAATAAAGGCCCACTATGAAAGTTCAAAATTACAAAAAATTGATGGGCGGAAGTTTACTAATTGTAACTATGCTAATAGGTTGCGCAGGCGCCCCACAGAATAATCCGTTACTTACTGAAGCAGAACAGGTCTATTCAGTTGCTGAAAACGACTCTTTAGTTGTTTTAAAAGCTCCGGTTGCCCTAAAGGAAGCAGAAGAAAACCTGGAAAAAAGTCAGGCTATTTGGAAAGAAAAGGGCGATGAAAAGTTAGTTAATCATTACGCGTATATGGCAAAACAAAAAACAGCTATTGCAATAGAAACCGCAAAGCTAAATGAAGCTCAAGATGCCGTTGAGGGTGCAGAATCCCGAAGACAAGTTGTATTGCTTACAGCTAGAAGAGCAGAAGCCATAGCTGCTGAAAGAAAGGCAAAAGACGCACTTGAAGAGGCGAGGGAGGATCGATTGGCCGCCGAAAAAGCCAGAGAAGAAGCTAGAAACGCCGAGCAAAAAGCAATTGAAATGGCAAGTCGAATTTCAGAGCTGGAAGCAAAACAAACGGAACGAGGACTTGTTCTAACCCTTAGTGAAGTCTTATTTGATTTTAATAGTGCAGAGTTAAAAATAGGCTCTAAAAATGTAGTTGAGGAATTAACAAACTTTCTAAATGAATATCCTATGCGTAAAGTATTAATTGAGGGTTATACTGATAATATTGGTTCTGTTGAATACAATAAAACCCTTTCACAACAACGTGCAAACTCACTTAGAAATGCACTGGTTAATAATGGAGTAAATACTGATAAAATCGAAACAAAAGGCTTGGGAGAGCAATATCCTATTGCAACAAATATAAATGAAGCGGGCAGACAGCAAAACCGTAGAGTTGAAATTGTGGTTTCTGATAATGAAGGTATCATTACTCAAAGAAAAGACTAAAATCACTTTTAGTAAATAAAAGGCGAAGCACTAAAAATACTTCGCTTTTTTAATTTCAAATAATTGAAGAACACTATGATTTTGGGAAAAGTGTCACTATAAACTAATATAAGTATATCTAATGCGCTGTATTTATTTTACTTAAAGTCTGAACCAGATTTATTATAAAACACAGGCTCCTTCCAGTTTTGATAAGTTTGCTTAAGCAGGAATAGATAAATATATAGTAATAGCACAGGAATAGTGGAAAAAATAGCACCGTATTTAAGACTGCCTAGAAAATAAACGGCACTAAACCAAGGGGACAGAACAAAGAGTAAAAATGAAATAACCCAACCATTCCTTCGTTTTTTTTTACCAATATCCAAAGTATCCGGGGGTTGCAAGAATAGCAGCGATGATCCATGATTGTCCTGTTCCTACTGGAACCAAATAGGCTATACAGGGAGTTTTATCTGATAAATCAAAATTTAGGATTTTATCTAGACGTTCAAGGTCGCTATCCTTTTTAAATTGAAGGCTCATCTTGTTTTAATTCGCTCAAGGTAATTAGCAAAATAATAGTTGAAAAAAGGGTTCGCAAAAAGAAATTAGGGTTAATTAAATGAAACGATTAGAATTCAAGTGAATCCATTCTTCAATGTAATTCTTCGATCTCTATTCTTCATTTTCAAAACCCTATCATTTTACGCCATTTTTAGTGATTTTAGCGCAATCACAAAAACAAAAAGAAATTTAAGACAATGAGTGACGGTTACGGATTATTAAAAGGAAAAAAGGGAATCATCTTTGGAGCACTGGATGAGCGTAGTATTGCCTGGAGAATAGCATTAGCTTGTAAAAGAGAAGGGGCAGACTTTGTGCTTTCAAATGCTCCCATTGCACTTCGATTAGGGGCATTGGATGCACTTGGAAAAGAAACTGGGGCGCCAATTATTCCTTGTGATGTTTCTAGCGACGAAGATGTAAAAGACATGATGGAGAAAGTAAAGGAAGAACTAGGAGAAGTAGATTTCGTTCTTCATGCTATTGGAATGTCTCCAAACATCAGAAAGAAGAAAGAGTATACTGACTTGAACTACAGCTGGTTTCAACAGTCTTTAGATATCTCAGCTATTTCTTTACACCGTATTTTACATCATGCTGATGAAGCGGGTATTTTAAAAGATGGAGGAAGTGTAGTAGCCCTTTCATATATAGGTGCGCAGCGAATTTTCAGCAAGTATTCTGATATGAACGATGCTAAGGCGCTACTAGAAAGCATTGCAAGAAATTATGGTAGCCGTTTAGCCACGCGCGGAATTCGTGTAAATACCATTTCTCAAGCGCCAACTAAGACATCTGCCGGATCGGGTATTAAAGGGTTCGATGGCATGTATACGTTTGCAGAAAAACTTGCCCCTCTAGGAAATCCCACTGCAGACGAATGTGCTGATTATTGTGTAACTCTTTTCTCTGACCTTACTAGAAAAGTAACTATGCAGAATCTTTACCACGATGGTGGCTTTGTAACAAATGGTATTTCTGAAGAAATGATGGAAGACCTTGCAAAGCTTTACACAGAAGACGAAGATTAACTAAGATTTTTTTGATTATTCATTCCAGCTATCGGCGGAATGAATTGTAAATTAAATATCATAATAAGCAAACATGCCAGAAATAATCCTCGGTATAGATCCTGGATCTCGAGTTACGGGTTACGCCGTACTTACCGAGGAGAATGGCAAACTTATAGCCCTAAGATGTGATGTGCTAAAAATGGCACACATCGAAGAGCATTCCGATCGGCTTAAATTTATTTTTGATAAACTTTCTGGAATAATTAAATCCGTAAAACCTTCAGCCTGCGCCGTAGAAACTCCTATTTATGGCGTTGATCCTCAGGCAATGTTAAAACTTGGTCGAGCACAAGCCGCGGCGATTTTAGCGATCAAAAATTGTGGATTAGACGCCTCTGAGTATTTTCCAAAAGTGGTGAAAAAGTCAATTACAGGAAATGGAAACGCCAGTAAAGGCCAAGTTGCTTTTATGCTAAAGAAGATGGTAACACTTCCCGATGAAAAACTATCAAATGATGCTACAGACGCTCTTGCTGTAGCCTGGTGTCATATGATGAAAGGGCGAGGAATTCCAACTTCAAAAAAGAAGACACATCAAAATAATAAAAAATCTGATTGGGCAAGTTTTGTGGCTGAAAATCCGGAGCGAGTAAAAGGACTATGATTGCTTTTTTGAAAGGCTTTATTGAAGAAAAAACAACAGACTCTGTATTGTTAGATGTGCAAGGAGTAGGTTATAAAGTTGAAGTTTCATCCCAAACGGTTGATGCACTTAGTGCAGCAGGGTCTGAAATAAAGCTGCTAATCTATCATCACATTACAGATAGTGATCAGAGGTTATTTGGGTTTTTTACCACAGACGAAAAAGCATTGTTTGAAAAACTGATCACGGTAAAAGGAGTTGGCCCTAAGCTTGGGCTTACTATTTTAAGTGGATTACCAGCATCAAATTTAATTGAAGCAATTACTCAAAGCGACGTTGCAGCATTATCTAGAGTTCCAGGAATTGGAAAAAAGACTGCAGAACGTATCATTTTAGAGCTCAGGGAAAAACTCTCTGAATATGCTACTTCTACAAATGGTGGTTCTGGATCAAAAAAGCGAACAGGCGTGATGAATGAAACGGTACAAGCACTTGAATCACTCGGTTTTAAAACTCGCGAAGCAGAACAAGCAGTTATGAAAGTATTAAAAGATTCGGAAGAGCAGGACACTTCTTCTGTGATTAGGAAGGCTCTTTCTATTCTCAACAGGTAGGTAACAATTTCTTCATTTTATATTGGCGCATTACATTAGTACCATTATAAAATTGTGACCTTAAAATTAAATCATGTACTCGTGGCTAAAAAAACAATTCTCGTTGTTGATGATGAAAAAGATCTTCTGGACCTAATAGAGTATAATCTCAAGAAAGAAGGCTTTAATGTACTTAAAGCTGAAAATGGTGAAGAAGGTATTGCCGTTGCTAAAGAGGGGAAACCAGATTTGGTGCTTCTTGATATTATGATGCCTAAAATGGATGGGCTTGAAGCAGTAGAGATCATGAGGAAAGATGACGATCTCAAAAATATTCCAATTATATTTTTAACAGCCAGAAGCGATGAAAAGACAGAAGTAGAAGGGCTTAATAAAGGAGGAGATGACTACATCACCAAACCAATTAGCACTACTAAGTTAATATCACGCATAAAGGCTGTAATGCGAAGGTTTGATGACACTCAAGAGGCGGTTAACAAACTTGATGTACATGATCTAGAAATAGATAAGGATAGATATATTGTTAAAAGAGGGGAAGAAGAATTTCAATTACCGAGAAAGGAATTTGAGTTGTTATTTTTTCTGGCTAGCAGAAGAGGAAAAGTTCTTGACCGACAAACGCTTCTAAATAAAGTTTGGGGAGATAATATATATGTTGTTGATCGTACGGTAGATGTTCATGTTCGTAAAATTAGAGAGAAATTAGGCGACCACTATATTGAAACAGTTAAAGGTGTAGGCTATAGATTTAAGGAATGAGTAAATCCCGTAGAAAATCTCAGATTTACAAACTGGGGATTAGAATAGCGGTTTATACTGCATTTATTTCTGCCTTATTTTCTTTTTTATTGATGTGGCAATACTACGGAATGGACCTAAATCATGCAGGAACGATAGCCTTTTTTATCCTTGTAGGTACTTTTTTCACATCTTACGTTGTAAGTTTTACTCTTCAGTTTCGGCGTATTCAAGTTCTCGAACAAGTATCGAAGAATATTTCCAAGAAACGATTCGAGGAGATAGAAGATTTACGAACATCTTATCAGGATGAGCTAGACTACATCATTAAGCATCTTATTAAATCAAGTCGAACAGTTGAACGTGAGATTCAACGATTAAATCGAATTGAAAACTACAGGAAGGAATTTATTGGTGATATCTCTCACGAACTAAAAACACCCATTTTTGCTATTCAAGGCTTTATTGAAACGCTACTTAATGGGGCGCTTGAAGACGAGGAAGTAAACCGCGCCTTTCTTCAGAAAGCAATGAGAAATGTAAACCGCCTTATTTACTTGACGAAAGATTTGATGGAAATATCAAAGCTAGAGACCGGGGAATTAAAATCAGATATTGAGGATGTTTATTTATACGATATAGTACATGAAACATCTGAAAGCTTGAATTATAAAGCTGAAAAAGAAGACATAGATCTTAAAGTTGTTCCATTCGATAGAAACATCCAAATTCGTGCCGATAAGAATCAGATTAAACAAGTGCTTATCAATTTAATTGAAAATGGAATAAAGTATAATAGAAAAGGGGGAAGCGTTGAGGTTGGGGTTAAACAAATTCCCAAGCATCCAAATAAACTGAGTCTATATATAAAAGATACAGGAATGGGAATTGATGAGGCAGATATTCCTAGAGTTACGGAGCGCTTCTTTAGAGTAGACAAATCTCGATCAAGGGAGCGAGGGGGAACAGGACTTGGTCTCGCAATTGTAAAGCATATTGTTGAAGCTCATGGCGAAGAACTTAAAATAAAAAGTGAAACTAATGAGGGATCAACGTTTAGCATTTCTTTAACTAAAGTAAATATGCCAGAACATAAATTGTCTTAGTTTCTTACCTTAGTTTTTTAAAGACTAAAGAAATAATACAGATGGTTTACGCAGTTATAATGGCCGGGGGTTCTGGAACAAGATTTTGGCCCAAAAGCACAAGGGCACTTCCTAAACAGTTTTTAAATCTATTTGGAAGAGGAACAATGATTCAAAATACTGCCGAAAGAATTCAGGATATTATCCCTCAAGAAAGAATCATGGTAGTTACAAACGAAAGCTATGTATCTATCGTTAAAGAGCAGCTCCCTAAAGTGCCGCTAGAGAATATTGTAGGAGAGCCAGTTGCTAAAAATACCGCTCCATGTGTAGCTATTGCAGCAGAGCTTCTTTATAAAAAAGACCCTAACGCTGTAATGGTTGTATTGCCCGCAGACCATCACATTACTGAGACAGAAGAATTCAATAAGATTCTAAAGTCTGCGGTGGCGAAAGCAGAATCTGGTAACCACCTTGTTACCATTGGAATTAACCCAAGCAGACCAGAAACTGGTTTTGGTTATATCCACGCAAATAATAGCACTAAAGAAGAGTTTGCTAACAAAGCTGTTTTCCCTGTACAGGCGTTTACCGAAAAACCAGATGAAATTTCTGCTCAAAAGTTTGTTGATTCTGGCGATTATTTCTGGAATAGTGGAATGTTCATTTGGAAAGCGGCAACTGTTTTGCATGAATTAGAACAGCATCTTCCTACAATGTTTTATGAGGTTAAGACGGCTTCTCCAGAATTATATAGCGGTACTCATGACGCCGCGATCAGGGATTTTTATTTTGCCTGCGATTCCATTTCAATTGATTACGGAATTATGGAGAAAGCAGAATCTGTCTTTGTAGTTCCCGGTGAATTTGGCTGGAATGATGTAGGTAGTTGGACTGCTGTATTTGAGCTAGCTGAAAAAGATGGCAATGGCAATTCAGTTCAAACTCTTAACGCCACCTTTGCAGGGTCGGAAGGGAACATCGTTCTTTCTTCTAGCGAAAAAATGATTTCTCTTGTTGGTATGGAAAATGTAGCGGTTGTAGAAACAGAAACAGCAATTCTTGTTTGTAATTTGGATAAGGCACAGGGCGTAAAAGAAATTGTAGAGCAACTAAAAGCGGCTCCTGACCTAAATAAATTTCTTTAATCTAGTTTAATTTGCTGCATATCGTATGCAAGTTTTATGTGTGATGGAAGACGCGAGTTTGTTTCTGCATGATCAACATAGCTATTCATATGTATCAGGTAGGCCTTAGGGACTTCAAGCTCGTTTATTAGTTCCACAGCCTCTGGAATAGTTAAATGAGTTGGGTGTTCTGGTTCCCATCGGAGCGCGCTTAGTACGATTACTTTACTACCACGAATTAGTTTTTTTGTAGATTCGGGTATTTCTTTTACGTCTGTTAGATAGGAGAGGTTATTTACTCTAAACCCCAGAATATTAAGATCGCCATGCGAAACTGGAAGAGGAGTTACTTTTAAATCTCCAATTAATTGAGGGATTGTAAGTTCTTTTAGATTTAATGAGGTAGACCCTGGGTATTTTTTATCCCCAAATAGATAATCAAACCTTTTCTCAATGGATTCTATGGCTGATTTTGTAGTGTAAACGGGGATCGAAGTTTTCTTGATGTAGTTATACATTCTAAGATCATCTATTCCACCAATATGATCCATATGTTCATGCGAAATTAAAACATGATCCACTCTTTTAATATTGGAACGAATACTTTGAATTCTAAACTCCGGACCAGCATCAATAATTATAGATGTCTCATCACTTTCAATCCATGCCGAACAACGAGTTCTTTCATTTCTCGGATCATGAGCTAAATCCTCTCTCTTAAAGCCGCCAGCAACAGGAACACCCATTGAAGTACCAGTACCAAGAAATGTAAACTTCATATTATTCTAATTCCCAATCTGAAGTAGTTTCGGAAGGGACAACCTCTAATCTATCCCAAAGCTTATCAAGTTCTTTTCTCACCAAAGGCTTGATATAAGTGCCATCTAAATCAATTTGACCGAGAACACGCGCAATAGTTCCTAGTTGTGATTCAGTTGGCTTATTTTTGTTTACCATTACAAGCTTGTCTCCTTCAATAACACAATCAGCTCCACGAAAGGCTCCTCGCTCTTTTCGCAGACGATAGCCGCTTTGTTCAAGAAGCTGTTCTAATTCTAGCAATAGTTTTTCAGGTTTCACAAAGAAAAGCCAATGGTTAATAGATGTGACTTCAAGTCAAAATCGTATAACTCTCCATCAATATCAAAAGAACGATAATTATAATCGTAGCCAATACTTATAGACTTGCCACCGATCAGGTTTATTAGATTCAGCCTACTTTTTCCTGTTAAGAAAAATAAAGAGCCGCCAAAAAATCCACCACTTGAATTACTAAAACCATATCCAGGGGTAAGTTCATTTGTGAACGTAAACTTTTTGCCTAGTTTTAAATTAACGAATCCACCACTACCGAGCGCAAAGTTGACTTGATTAAAATTTTCTTCTGCCCTGTCGTTGTTTATACTCGTAATCGAACTATAAAGCTGAATAGGAATTCCAATTGTAAATGCTTGGTCACGAATAATCGAAAATTTATTTGAGAGTACAAATCCTAGATCAAAAAAGCTTTTATCTTTAAGACCAGTAATATTATTTCCTAACATTAGTGTAAGGTTTGTCCCCGGAGTCTCCATATTTATGAACAAGGCATTATTGTCAAACTCTAAAAGGGTTGACCCAAGGGGGTTTATATCATTTCCTTTATACTCAAAGTTTGTTGGCCCCATTCCAATTCTAAAATATGAACTTGGAAAGGAGCGTTGTTGTGGGGAATTTCCAACAGAAAACATTTGTGCTGATACAGAATTGCTTCCAAATAAAATGGAAGCTGAAACAATCATTAACATTAAAATTCTTTTCATAGGAATGAATTGGAAGTAATTTAGAGTTATAAAAGTAACGAAAAATTTAAGCCTCATGTTATGAAGATAATACTTACAGTTATTTTAACCTCAATGTTAACTTTTTTAAATACAAACAAAGTGGATTCTTTGTATGATTTCCCAGTTACTGATATAGATGGCAAAGAAATGGCACTCGAAGATTATAAGGGAAAAGTAATATTGATTGTAAATGTCGCCTCAAAATGTGGATATACACCACAATATGAAGGACTACAAGCAATTTACGAGGAGTATAAGGACCAAGGTTTAGTGATAGTTGGTTTCCCGGCAAATAATTTTAAAGGTCAAGAGCCTGGTACAGAAGAAGATATTAAGGAGTTCTGTACTTTGACTTATGGCGTAACTTTTCCAATGACCTCTAAAGTGTCTGTAGTTGGCGAAGATCAAGACCCATTATTTTCCTATTTAACTTCTCAACCAAACAAAGATTTTGAAGGAGAGATTAAATGGAACTTTGAAAAATTTCTTGTAGATCGAGAGGGGAATCTTATTAGAAGGTTCAGGAGCGCTGTAAAGCCAGATAGCAAAGAATTAACGGCCGCTATTAAAGACGTTTTATAAAAGAAACTTATTTTTAATAAGTGTTGACTTCCTTTTGAATACCTCTTTATATTTGAGGCTCTCAAAAGGTCCGGTAGTTCAGTTGGTTAGAACGCCTGCCTGTCACGCAGGAGGTCGAGGG
>CAXBBW010000022.1:0-57808 GCA_963974345.1 uncultured Balneolaceae bacterium
AGGGCGACAGTGGTACTATTGAAAACAGTAGTAATGCAGACCTTACAATTACGAAGGTGGAAAGTTTTGAATTTGCAAATTTCACCTCAGATTTTATTTCATTTCTTGAGATGAGGTTTCTTATCTATGTAATAATTGTAGGTTTAGTGACTGGACTTATTAAAATTAGAGAGCAACAACAAGTCATTGTTAAACAATCTGATCTATATCTGAAGCTACAACAGGCCAGATTAAAAGAAATTGAGCTAAAAATGAATCCTGAGATTATTTATCCAAATCTAGGTTTTATAAAGGCAAAAGCAATAAAGAAGCCTGACGAAGCATCACAAATGGTGATATTAATGGCAGGTATATTAAGGAAACTAGTAGATAATATAGAAGGTGAGAAAGTGAGGCTATTTGATGAAGCCACCTTTCTTTCAATGTATTTAGACCTTGTAAAACTAAGACTTGAAAAACCTATAGAAGTTTATGTAAAACTAGAACAGAAGCTAGAAGGCGAAAAAGTTCCATCAATGATATTGGTGATTCCTTTTTTTGAAGAATTGTTTTTTGGTGATTATACAAAAAGTTTTATTGATTTAGAGTCGGTCTCATTTTCAGCAAACAAAACATCTAATAACACTATTAATGAGGTTATTTCGATAAGAAATATTTCTGATCCAGAGAACCTCATTAAGAAACTGAAAGAAGAATCGTTAATAGAAAAGGTAAATGAGCAGTTAAAGAATCTATCAGAAGAAAGGTTCACTTTTAATGCTGAAATGAAAGATGAAGAATTATTTTTAACATTAGGATCTTCAGTCGCAAGAGCAAAGAAGGATGTGTATGAAAAGTAAAGAGCTTGTATTTAGCGACTTCATAAAAATTTTACTCCTTGTTATGGGAGGGCTATTCGTCTTTACTTTTATAGGAAATTATCGCTTTCGAATGAATTATTATGACACTTCAATTCAATACACGTTTATACGTTCGCTAGTTACAGTTCTAATTCCATTAACTACCTTCCCTGGGATAATGTGGATATCAAAAAAACTATCTCTGTTTAAGCATTGGAAAAATATATTTCTCCACATACTTATAAATGGTATTTACGTAATATTCTGTGCTTTTTTTGTGCAATACATACTTTTATTAATCGCAGGTTATAATATGTTTGATGAAAGTATTGAATCCATAATATTTATGTTAAGGCGTCAATTCGTTTCAAGTGGGTCATCTTCTTTCCTTCTTTATTGGGGGATTGCAGTAATTGTAGCAGTCGAAAAGTATTCTAACGAGGTTGCTTCGTTGATCGATCGTACAAACGCATTACAATCTCAATTATCGAAAGCCACTTTAGCTACATTAAAAGCACAATTAAAACCACATTTTTTGTTTAACACATTAAATATGGTTGATTTTTTGATTCATACTAATCCTAAAAAAGCAGTTGAGACAGTTACGAAACTGGAAGATTTAATAAAAAGTACCTTTGATAAAAACCAACCTACTACATGTACAATAAAGGATGAGGTCATCTTTCTTGAAAAATATCTTGATATTGAAAAAGCAAGATTTAGTGATCGGTTATCAATAGAATTTGATATCGATGAATCAACTCAATTCATAAAAATACCGTGTTATCTTATTCAACCATTAGTAGAAAACTCGATTAAGCATGGCGTTGGTAAAACCATAGAAAAATGTTCTATCTCTATTTCATCAAAATTTAAAGGAGAGTTTCTAGTGATAGAAGTGGCAGATAATGCAAAAGGATTTAAAAAGAAACCTGAGAAGGACAATTGGAGTATAGGGCTTAAAAATATTGATGAAAGGATTAAGCTTTTCTTCGGAAAGAATGCTTTTCTAGATTTAAGCACTTTCGAATTAGAGGGCTTTAAATCGACAATCCTGATTCCAAAAAAATATATTTAGCTATGATAAGAACACTTCTAATTGATGATGAAGAACACGCTCGAGACCGGCTAAGCTATATGCTTCGAGAAGAAGATAGCATTGATTTAATTGGAGTATGTAAGAATGGGATAGAGGCGATTAGAGAAATTGAAAAAGAAAAACCAGATTTAGTTTTTCTTGATATTGAGATGCCAGAAGTAAATGGTTTTGATGTAATCTCTAATGTTGAGGTAAAAAAAATGCCTGTTATAATTTTTGTAACAGCATTTAGTGAATATGCAGTAAAGGCATTTGAAGTAAATGCTTTGGATTATATTCATAAACCTTTTGATAAGCAGCGTCTATCAAAAGCTATTGAAAAAGCTAGGAAGACTCTCGAATCGTATGATGAGAAAAAAATGCGAGAGAAGCTTGAGCAGCTTATTAGTACAGAGCCTATTAAAACGAATAAAATTGAACGTTTCGTAATTAAGAGTGGATCTAATATTTATATAGTTAGAGCCCCTGAGGTATTATGGATTGAAGCAGCTGGTAATTATGTAAATATCATTACAGAAAATAAAAAACACCTTTTAAGAAGCACGATGAGTGGACTAATCGATCGTCTAGACCAAGAGATATTTTATCAAATCCACCGATCTTCAATTGTTAACCTAAACTTTGTTGAGCGAATAGAAGAGTGGAATTTTGGCGACTATAAAGTAATTCTTAAAAATGGTGAACAATTAAAAATGAGTCGGAATTACAAATCACTTATTCAGAGTTTTTAATTCTACCCCAAAATATAGCGGGTTATCACATTGATTATTCAGCATCCTAATTCTGGCTTATATTTGCTCAAAGCTTGATGTCCAAGCCCTAGTATATAAACATAGATGACCAACTATTGTATAATAGGAAACTTACCCACCGGGCATCAAGCTTTTTTTATTTATTCCTATCTAAAACAAAAAAGGCGATCCAAATGAATCGCCTCAAAAATAAAAAACCAAATTTTTATTTAACTGTAATGGGTATAGCCACTTTTGTAGTTCCCCAATGCAGATTTAAATGTGCTTTTTCAGCGGAAAGTGTATCAAAATAGATTTCAAAAAACTCTAAGTTTGAACCTTCTCCTACTGCGGCAGTAGTTCTAACCACGTCCATTGCTTCATCATACTGGGTTCCCCACGATAGTTTACTGTTAAGAATAACAGTCCACTCGCTAGTACCTGGAATAGTATAAAGTGAATAAGTACCTGCTTTTACTTCTTTATCTCCAAACATAACATCGGTAGAGAAGGTGATTACAGTTGATTCATTAGCGCCCGTTCTCCATACTTTACCAAGTGGAGCTAATTGTGAGTTATTAGCGAAGTATGAGCGATCCTTAATTGCTGGCCGACCATAAGTAACACTAACAACAGTAGCACCAATATTTTGGCTATTTGCTGCATTAGGACTCGGTCTTACTCCACCGCCTCGTTCTTGGGCAAATGTAATTTCAGAGGTAAGTAAAAGAGCAAATAATGCAACTGCTCCAATCTTTAAAAATGATTTCATAGTATATATTTGGTGATTATTAAAAGTTGAATTAAAATAATGGATTATAAGCTAACAAAAATCACGTTTTTGTAAACTTATTTCTGCAACATAAGTTTTCTGGTACTCATTCCTGAACTCGAAACTAAGCGTACAAAATACACGCCGCTTGCATAGCTAGCTGCATTCCATTGCATTAAGTGCAATCCAGAGGTTTGTTGTCCAGAAAATAGCGTTTCAATTTTTTGACCTGTTATATTAAAAATAGAAATCTCAATATTTTGGATTCTATCAAGTTGGTACTGAATATTCGTAGACGGGTTAAACGGGTTTGGATATGATCCAATTAACTGTGTTTTACTTGGACCAGTAAATATATTTTCATTATTAGCAGTACTTGTAGTCGCTCCAAATACTAGATTGTCCCAATGATAAGTCTCACCAGTTCCACCTACTCCTACATTGAAAAAAATTGATGCTTTATCAAAATTAGTATTTAGGTTAAACGGATTTGAACCAGCTCTTACATTACTTAAGTCAAATACAAGTGTTTCCCATTGGTTTGCAACAGAAATAGTCAAATCAGTTTCAGCGGTTAATGTATTATTATTATGATCTTCTACTTTTAGTCTTACTATAGTTCCTGCAATTGGGGAATAAACATCAAGGCTTAATCTAGTTTCACTTTCTGTAAATGGGATTCGTGAAGCAAAACCCATTTCAGTTCCAACAGTAGTCCCAGCGTATCCGCCTGAACCAGCAGGTCGAGTAACTGCGGCAACAGTATTAGATGAATTTAGTGGATCTTCAGTGATGATGGATTCAGCTCCCTCAAAATCAGTTAAAGTATAATCGATAGTAGTTTCTTCAAAAGTAACTGGTAAATCAATTTTGGAAAGTGCTCCCTCATCATTAAAAAAGATTACATCATCGAATAAAAAAGTGAAATCATCTGACCCATCACCAACAGTACCAATATCAAACATGAATACTAATTGATCATATACACCACTACCTACATCTGGGTAATTCCAAATAAGGGTTTCCCATTCATTAGCCTTGGTGGTATTTACAATATTATCTGGTTCTGCAGCCCCAGTTGTTTCCAGTTTAAATAAAATGGGAAGATCTGCTCTTGGAGAGAATACTTTCATAGAGAAAGAATTGTTGGTTGAGAAATCTAGTTTTTCCTCAAGTATCAATTTACTTCCTGCCCAAGGTTGACCCTCTCCTTTTATGATTCTAGCTACAGTAGTACTAGTATTTATTCCAGAAGGTTCTGGGTTCGATATAACTGTTGCTATACCACCATCAAAATCGGCAAATTCATAGGGGCCATCTTCAAAATCGATGGGTAAATAAAGTGGTGGGAATTCTGTAGCTGGAATAGTAAATGAAACACTATATGTTGATCGAGTAAATCCATCTACTCCAGTAATTGAAATAATAGTAATACCTGGAATAGATTCTGCAGGCGTAATTTCGATAATACCTGTTGTATCATTTAAAGTTGCTGTAATCTCAGGTATGGGTGCTGATGCTGAATCTAATAATACAGTATATGATAGTGTACCTGGTGAAAAGTCTTGGATAGTTTCTCCATTAATTTTTAAGTCAGAAAGAGTAACATCAGATCCTGGAACGCCTTCACCAAATCTCAAATCATCCCAATAGTACACATCGCCAGCTCCGATTGAGCCAAAATCAAAAAAGATGGTTAGCATATCGAAATTTGTACCCAAATTGAATGGATTAGTACCAGGCGCGATATTAGCAAAATCAAAAACCAATTTTTGCCATCCAACTACCTTTGTGATAGTTTCAGTTTCAGCAGTAAGGGTGTTATCGGTATGATCTTCAACTTTAATTCTAACTTTAATACCCGCTTTAGGAGAATAAACTAGTGCGCTCATTTTTTTTGATTCTGCTGTAAATGGGATTTCATTTATAAACCCATTGCCAGTACCTACTGTTGTTCCAGCAGGAGTACCAGCTCCAACAGGCTTTGTGGTTATTGCTACAGTATTAGTTGAATCAGTTGGATCCTTCGCAACTAATGTTGAAGCCCCTTCAAAATCTGTTAAGGTATAATCAGTACTGTCACCTTCAAAAGTAACAGGTAGATCAATTTGAGTAAGCGTTTGAGCTTGTAGAGTTGAAAATATTGAAATGAAAAGAATAAAGAGGATTCCTGAATAGTAGCGTTTCATCATATATAATTTAAAATGTGTTCATTATAGAAACCTACTTTGCAAAGGCAAGAATCGAGCAAAAAATGATCATTAATAAGGTTAAAACCTAATTTGGAATGCTAAAAAAGCCCTTTTATAATAATTATAGACCAAGAAACTTTTAAGGAAAGATGTGGACAGGAATTTGAGTAATAATTGAACTGTAATACTTTAGTTAAGAAAAAAATTAATCTTCAGGAAATAATGACTTATCGATATCAGGGACAATTTTTAATGCATTTTTATAATAAACTTTTTTAAGAACTTCATCAGGAAGTCCGAGACCGTACATTTTCCAGAATGCATGTCTTTTTCTAAAATAGTCGAAGTACTCATCTTTGCTTTCAAGTACTCTAAAATAGGTGTAATATTCTTCAGGGCGATATGTATCTTTTCCAAATAACAGACGATCCTGATATTTAATAAAAAACTCTTTTGCAAACCTAGGTTGTCTACCCAATTCCGCTATGATTGCTGCAATCTCTGCATAAACATTAGGGAATTCATCTAAATGTTTTCCAAGCCGTTCTAAGTCGTTCGCCATCCAACCAAAATGGGCATTTATAAAGGTTGTTTCTGGGTGTTTACGGAAAACATTCCATTGTTCAGCCATAACTATTTCCCAGCTTGGGTATTTTGTTGAATCTCCTCGATGGCGATCTGGGAAATTTTTCATTTCAATCCATCTTTCATTGTGCTCATCAATTGGATCCCAAAAAACCGCAGGCTCACCGGTATGAATAAGTACGGGAATACCAAGATCTCCAGCTTTTGCCCATACAGGATCTATTCTAGGATCATCAGTCTGAACTCGATTCCCATTCGAATCTAATACCGTGAGCCCGAGGTTCTTAAATATTTTTATACCTCGAGCTCCGTTTTCGTAATCTAGTTGTAATTGAGCTACAGTACGGTCTGTCCAATTAGGTTCATCCATACCCTCAAAATCAATATTCGCAAAAATGATAAATCGGCCTGGAGCTTGCTTGCTAGTAACATCGACCATTTCTTTAAGCGCATCCCCTGAACGCCCACTTAGGTTTACTAATACTTTCATATTCAAACTATCCATTTGGCGAGCAACAAAACCGTTATCTTGTGTAGCCATTCTCCAGTGATGACTATGAATATCAATAAATGGAAATTTAGCAGCTTTGATTTTCTGCCCAGGTACAACGAGAGTCGAAGTTGGGTTATACTTTTCGAAATCCATACTCATTTGTTCTTCCTGAGCCGTTAGATTTGGGACTAAGAAAACAAGAAATATAAAAATTACTGATAAAATGGACTTTAAGTTCATACCAAATTTCTGATTAAAGGATTTAGAAAGGTAATAAATCAGCAAATAAAAAAAGCTCTGCGTTATACAGAGCTTTTTTATGAAATATTTATCTAAGTATTACAAACCAAAGGCATCATGACCTAAGAATATTGCAGAATCTCCTAGTTCTTCTTCAATACGCAGAAGTTGATTGTATTTCGCGATTCTGTCAGTTCTACTCATAGATCCCGTTTTAATTTGGCCTGCATTTGTTGCTACAGCAAGATCTGCAATGGTTACATCTTCGGTTTCACCAGAACGGTGTGAAATTACAGCGGTATAGCTGTTCTTGTGTGCCATTTCAATAGCATCCAGTGTCTCGGTAAGTGTTCCTATCTGGTTAACTTTAATTAGAATTGAATTCGCAATTCCTTTTTCAATACCGGTTGCTAAACGTTCTGTATTTGTTACAAAAAGATCATCACCTACCAATTGAACTTTATCACCAATTGCTTCAGTTAGTTTTTTCCATGCATCCCAATCATCTTCAGCCAAACCATCTTCTATTGAGATTATAGGATATTTATCTACCCAGCCTGACCAGAATTCGACCATGGCATCGGTATCTTTTTTAGAACCATCGCTCCACTTAAACTCATAAAGCCCAGTTTCTTTGTTATAGAATTCGGAAGCGGCAGGATCAAGTGCAATCAATACATCATCTTTTGGTACATAACCTGCTTTTTCAATGGCAGTCATTATTACTTCAAGAGCTTCTTCGTTAGATTTTAGATTTGGTGCAAATCCACCTTCATCACCTACGGCTGTACTGTATCCTTTCTCGCTAAGAACTTTTTTAAGTGTGTGAAAGATTTCTGCACCTATTTGAAGTGCATGAGAAAATGACTCTGCACCTGCTGGCATTATCATGAATTCCTGAAGATCAACACTATTATCGGCATGAGATCCTCCGTTAATAATATTCATCATAGGAAGCGGCATTACTTTCGCATTCACTCCGCCAACATATCTCCAAAGTGGCATTCCAAGTTCACTTGCAGCAGCTTTAGCAATCGCCATAGAAACACCTAAAATAGCGTTTGCTCCCATATTACCTTTATTCTTTGTTCCATCAATCTCAAGTAGCAAGGCATCTAATTCGATTTGATTGAAAACAGGTAATCCTTCTAGTTCGTTTGCAATAACTGTGTTTACATTCTCAACAGCTTTTGTAACTCCTTTTCCTAAAAATACTTTCTTGTCACCGTCTCTTAGTTCAACAGCTTCATGCTCGCCAGTTGATGCTCCAGATGGCACAGCAGCACGTCCCATTGCTCCGGTATCCAAAACCACATCCACTTCAATAGTTGGATTTCCGCGCGAATCAATAATTTGGCGTGCATTAATATCTTCGATAAAACTCATTATTTCTCCATTATGTTTACGATAAGTAAGTGGGCTAAAGGTACCACGATTTAATATGTTCTTAAAGCGAATACATACTAAGTTTTTGTAAATTAATCGGAGAATATAAATTTTGAATGAATCATTATAAAACGTGACCGATTTACATCCTTGGATTATCCTTTTTGATATTGATGGAACACTATTAACTGTTGATAGAAATTTTAACAGACCACTCTTGAGGATTATCATTGATGATTTGAACATCAACTACCCTGATATGGAGTCAGACCCATTCTCAGGAAGAACAGATTTCGACATAATTACTTCTTTTTTGGTGAACCACAATTTTGATGAGAAGCTTTACGAAACATTTAAAGAAGTTTATTTAAATCGACTATCAACAGAAATAACGGAGCATGATGTGCTTCGGCATAATTATGTTGATGAAGCAATCGAATACTTTTCGAAACCTAATTTCATTACTGGGCTTTTAACAGGTAATTATCCCGATGCTGCAATTGTAAAACTTAAAGTGGCAGATATTCATTATGAATTTGCTTTTGGAGCTTTTGGAGAATTTCATAAAGATCGAAATGTGCTCCCACAACTTGCGCTTACTTCTATTAAAGAAATGCTTAAAGTAGAGCCAGACCCATCTCGATTTGTGATTATTGGTGATACTCCTAGAGACATAATTTGCGCAAAAAGTGCAGGGATGAAATCTGTTTCTGTAACCACAGGAAAGTTTAGTGCTGAACAACTCTCAGAGCACAACCCAGATTTGATTATAGATAGTTTAGCAAACCCAGAAGAATGGTTTTTTAAGTTAATAAAGGACAAGGCGTAATTACCACATCCATCCAAATATAAAAGTGATTTGTGCTGAGCCAAAGAAGTCAGTTGGATCATTTGCCCTTTCCAAACCATCATCATCAACTATAAAATTCCCATCAATATCTTTATAGTTTCCATTTTGATCTCTTATAGGTTTAAATGGCTCAAGAATTTGAATTCCTTCTTTGAAATAGTAAAAACTATAACCAAACTGGAAAGTTTGTAAACGCGCAAAGTTATCTCCAAAATCAATACCAAGAACAAGATCTCCAGTCCAGCCCCAAAGAGTTTCAGCGTCTTTCAAACCTTGGAATATATCTATCACAGGTTCATATACTGCAAATTGTCTGCTATCACTTTCTCTAAAACCATTTGTTGATATACTTGATTCTTTGAAATAAGGAGTAGTGAGAGCAAAGGTAGGCCCAAAACTCATGGATGTATGAACACGAAAATTATCAGAAATTTCACGAGCAAAAACTCTTCTTTTTAAACCAACAGTAATTGGAAAGGTAATTACTCGCTTGTATTTACTGGGAATTGTTCTTCCCCCAAAGTAATAGTCGATGTATGTTTGCTCGCTTGGATCTCTAAGCCCAGCAATTTTTAAGTTGAAGATTCCTTCAGTGTATGGGCCAAACCCTTTTCTAAGCTGTGTACCAATTCCAAACCCAAAATCATTAAGATTAAAACTAAAACCGAACCCAGATTTATAACCTTCATCAAAAAGATTTTTTGGAGCCTCTATACTTTGAATCTCAGGCTCACCGTATTGGGCTTGAACCATATTGACATTTAAAGTCAATATAAATAATAAGAAAGCGACTGTATTTTTTCTCATATTAGATAATAAATGGCACATTAATAATTAAATAATAAAGTTTAAACGAAAAAAACTTCATTTTCTTATTGTGTTAAGTAGATATCCTGTTATTTTCCTCTCGATTTTAAAGAAGATAATCAATTGAATCCTAAGTATTAATTACTGGAATGAATTCACATACAACCTATTTAGTTTTTGGACCATCAGCAACATTAAAGCGAATGGCTATAAAACTTTTTGACGAACACGAACCGAAATTTTTATACTCACGAGCCTTTGAAGAGATACAAAGTGATTTTTACGTGGCTGTTTACGAAGAGTACGAAAAACAAATAAATTCAAGCACTACTCTTACGTGTATTTTGGAGCAATCTCCAAAGCTGAATAAAATCGTTATTAAAAAAACCGGCGGGAGAATGGGTTTTCGCGGTAGTTCTCTTTCAGAAGAAAGAAATGTAGAGAGCAATGTAATTGACTTTATTTTTGATTTCTCAAAACGTTTTGGTCTTACTGTACAAGAAGAGCAAATTTCTGAGCAGCCTGAAGAAGAAAATTAATCTATGATCAAGCCTCCATCTGAATGGACGGTACTTACAATGTTAAAGTGGGCCACTTCCTATTTTGAAGAAAAGGAAGTGCGCAATCCTAGATTTAGTATTGAATGGCTTCTTGCAAATGAACTAAACGTTAAGCGATTAGATCTTTATTTAATGTTCGATCGCCCATTAACTTTAGAAGAGTTAAATAAATTACGCCCCCTTGTTAAGAGAAGGTCTTTTCATGAACCACTCCAATATATAACTGGCAGTACCGATTTTTTAAATACCACCATAAAGGTAGAGCCTGGAGTTTTGATTCCGAGAATGGAAACAGAACAGTTAGTTGATTTGATTCTAACAGAACATTCTTCAACTATAAATTATTCGGTGCTAGATATTGGAACGGGTTCAGGCTGTATTCCAATTGCAATAAAGAAAAATCGAACAGATTGGAAAGTTTCTGCCACAGATATTTCTGAAAAAGCACTTAAAATAGCAGAAGAGAATGCAAAATTTAATAATGTAGAAATCAAATTCTTTAAGGATGACCTATTCAATAGTAAGGTATTTTCTGATGAGGATGCATTTGATCTAATTATTTCAAACCCACCTTATATTTTAGAAGTCGAAAAAAACTCTCTTGATAGAGAAGTTAGAGAGTTCGAACCTATTTCAGCTTTATTTTGTGAATCAACAGCTTCTATGTACGGGGCTATAAGACTTTTTGTAGAACAACACCTAAAAAAAGATGGCACTCTTTATTTAGAGCTTCATGAAAATCATGCCCAACAAGTGCAGTCTATATTTTCTAGTGCTAATTGGAAGTCATCCATACGAAAAGATTACGATGAAAAGCATCGATATTTAATCGCAAAAAAAGTTAAATAAAAAAGTATTCTAATTTTGAAAAGTGGAATAAATTTTATTGCTAAAAATGTGGAAAACTTGTGGAAAAAAAAGATATTTTATTTTTACGCTCTGTCGGAATGTCTTATAAGTATGTTATGGGAATGTTATGCTAAGTCAAGTTAAATTTTAGAGTACTGCTATTTTTTTTATAATCTATTGCATAGCAATGGTTTATGGTGTTTTTATTATTGTGGATAACTTTTTAAAAAATGATAAACTCTAGTTTGACAAGTCGCTTATAATTCGTCATTTTCAATTCAGATTTAGGTCAAAAATTTCTTTTTTGACTGTGGATAACTGAACATCATGTTAAACTAAACAACTGTTTTTTCCAGGAGGATAAAAGTACATTGCAACTGGTATCGGCTGAGGCGGCTTGGGATAAATGCCTTGATATTATTAAAGACAACATTAGCTACCAGAAATATAAATCTTGGTTTGAGCCGATAAAACCAATCACCTTGGTTGAAAACACGTTAACTATTCAAGTGCCAAGTCAATTTTGGTACGAATGGCTTGAAGAGCATTACTATAATATGCTCCGTTCAACTTTAGCTAAAGTACTTGGATCTGATGGGAAATTAGAATATTCCATATTAATGGAGAAATCAGAGCAATTCGAAAATAACCGTTCTGTGCGTTTACCTCAACGCCCAATGCCACCAGTACAAGCTCAACATATCCAGGGTTATCCAGAAAGTTATCCAGAACGAATCGAGAATCCATTTGTAATTCCGGGGATTAGAAAAACGAAAATCGATTCTAATCTTAATAGCTCATATGTTTTTGAACGTTATATTGAAGGTGATTGCAATAGATTAGCACGCTCTGCAGCAATGGCAATTGCCGACAACCCCGGCAATAATTCATTCAATCCCTTTTTTACATACGGACCTACAGGACTTGGTAAAACTCACCTTATCCAAAGTATTGGAAATAGAGTTAAACAAAAGTTCGGTGATGAAAAGTCGGTACTATATATTTCTTCAGAAGCTTTTACCAATGAATTTGTGCATGCGATTAGAAATAACCGTGCTAGTGAATTCTCTATGTTCTATCGTAATATAGATGTATTGATTGTTGATGATATTCAGTTTTTTAGCGGTAAAGAAAAAACCCAAGAAGAATTTTTTCATATTTTTAATGCTTTACATCAAGATGGAAAGCAAATAATCTTAAGTAGTGATAGAGCACCAAAAGATGTCCCTGATATTCAGGAGAGATTGATTTCCAGATTTGGCTGGGGATTAAGCGCTGATCTTCAAATGCCCGAATATGAAACCCGGTATGCTATTTTAGAACGAAAGGCGAATGACAATGGAATTGAAATTGAACCCGATATCATTGAGTTCATAGCTCACAACTTCAAATCAAATGTTCGAGACCTAGAAGGAGCAATTATAAAACTACTTGCTCACGCTTCTCTTCAAAATATTGATGATATAGACTTGGCTATGGCTAAGCGTGTACTAAAAGATATGGTGAAGGAGTCTCATACTCAGATTTCTATTGAGTCGATCCAAAATTATGTATGTGATTATTTTGGAATTGATACCAATAAAGTACGAGAAAAGACCCGTAAGCAAGAAATTGTTGAAGCACGTCAGATTGCTATGTATCTATCAAAACGATTCACAAAGTCTAGTTTAAAAACGATTGGGTTACATTTTGGTGGTCGTGACCACTCCACAGTTATCCATGCCATTTCTACTGTTGAAGAACGTATGAGTACAAGCCCTAAGCATAAAAGAATTCTGGAAGAACTTCATCAGCGTATTGAAGTAGCCAGTCTCTAAACATGGACAAACTTGTTCTTAAAGGACTTAAGTTTCGCGGACTACACGGCTATTTTGAAAATGAACGTATCGAAGGGAATGATTTTGAAGTAGATGTCACCTTTAGCACTTCTTTATCAGAAGCCGGAAAAACAGACGATCTTTCTAAAACCATTGATTATTCAAAAGCACAAGAGATTATATCCTCTGTGATGGAAGGGGAGTCTAAAAAGCTTATTGAAACTCTAACTTTTTTAATTGGACAAAAGCTATACACTTATTTCGCATTCGTAGAATCAATTAAAGTGTCTGTTCGAAAACTACATCCTCCAATGCCAGGCGAAACCGAATATTCTGAAGTAACAATGTCATGGCCAAGGTTGTAATAGCTTTAGGCTCAAACCTTGGCGAGCCTATTGTTCAACTTCAGAAAGCGAAAAAATTTTTAGAATCGATTTCTGATAGTTCAATATTAACATCTTCTATTTATTCATCTGAACCCGTTGGACCATCTGAATTTGATTTTTTGAACGCAGCAATTTCCATTGAAACAAAAAAAAGTCCCGAAGAAGTTTTTGAGTTGTTAAAGATTCAGGAAAAAAAACAAGGACGACCATCACGATATCCGAAGTGGACAGCTCGTTCAATAGATTTAGATATTATTGCATACGATGACTTGGTGCTTCACACAGATACTCTTATCATTCCTCATAACGAATACACTCGACGATTATTCGTTCTTTTGCCTTTAAAAGACGTTTTTCCTAACTGGAAAGACCCTAATACTGCTCAATCAATTACAGAGCTTATTAATGAGGCGCCAACAATAAGGATTTCAAAAACAGAATTGAACTGGTAAAAATGGCCAACCAACTCGATTTTATTGCAGTGGAAGGGGTAATTGGAGCAGGTAAAACAACACTAGCTACATTACTTTCTGAGAAAAGGAATGCTCGAGTTGTACTAGAGGAGTTCGAGGATAATCCATTTCTCCCAAAATTTTATGAAGATCGGGAGCGTTATGCTTTTCAAACACAGCTCGCATTTTTAGCAAGCCGATTCAAGCAACAACAAAATATGATGGCTCAGGACTTGTTTCATCAACTTACCATTTCTGATTATATATTCGAGAAAGATAGAATATTTGCCCGACTTAACCTTCAGGAAGATGAGTTAGCATTATATGATTCGATTTTTAACATTATGACGGGAATTGCAGTTCAGCCAAATTTGATTGTATTTATTCAAGCATCTGTAGATCGACTGATGGAGAATATAAATAAAAGAGGAAGGGAATATGAGCAACACATTACAAGAGATTATTTACGTGATTTGAACAATGCTTATAATCACTTTTTCTATCATTTTAATAAAACTCCTGTTATTTTTATTAATACCACAGAAATTGATTTTGTGAACAATCCAGATCATTTGGCATATATCGAAGAACAAATTTTTGAACGTCCGATACATTCTAATACACACATACACATTGCTCCGTAGTTATGTTTTTTAAATTTCTTTTTTTTATGGCGCTTTTTTTCGTTCTGATGAGATATATAAGACGAATGTTCTTACCTTCAACAAGTAAAAATCAACAGTTTAATCCTTTTCAAAGAGGAAATACAAAGGGAAAAAATAAGTTCGACCAAATCGAAGAAGCGGAATACGAAGACTTATCAGATAAAAATAAATAATTACATGAATTTTGAAGAGAAATTAAATCGTGGCTTTGAACTTTTACAAGACAAAGACATCGATCACAGTTTAGATATCGCCAGAGAGTTACAAAAAGAAAACCCTGAATCTCACGAACCATTTTATTTAGAATCGCTCATTTTTCAACAGCTCAATCAATACGAGATGAGTGAAAAAGCGATTAACACAGCAATTGAACTTGCTGGTGAAAAGCCATCGTATATGAATATGCGAGGTAATTTGTACATGCAGCAAGAGAAACTAAAAGAAGCTGAATCTGATTTTGATAAAGCAATTGCTGATGGTGACTTACCTAACGCTCACCGTAGTAAGGTGATGGTTATGCTGATGACAGATAGAGGGCCAGACGCTTTACCTTATCTCATAGGGCGAATTAAGGCGGATCCTCAAGACGCTGAAAACTGGATTTTGATGGGTGATATGATTAAACGCGGTGGGCAAGAAGACAAAGCACGAACCTATTATGAGCAAGCTCTAAAAATTGATCCTGATAACGAATACGCTCAGCGTCAGCTCGAAGATGAGTAATCTATCCCAAATTAATAATTACAGTATATATCAAGTAATTTATTGACGAAATATCTGCCACTAGTTACGATACTCTGCGTCGTAACTTATTGCTCCAACATGGAGCATTAGAGCAAGGGCAAACTCTAGATCAGATGACTTGAGTTTAGAGAAGAAACTTAGCGTAGAATTAGAAATTCATTTTAGCCCGAGATAGTCATTCTCACGCAGGTGGGAATCTAGATTGTAAATAAAGTCTGTTGCTTTATAAACCTAGATATCTGCTTCTGCATAGATGACTTAACATGTTTTTTATTCCATTTAGAATCTATTTCTTTATAAATGAGATTCCTAAAAAATCATATTTATTGAACTAATATTTACGTTGGCTCGTCTTAGTATTAAATCTTAAATAAGACATTCGCCAACGCCTGAAAGACCATGCAAAAGATGGTGAATAGAAGCGTCAAACCCTACTCAAAAAAGAGTAGGGTTTTTTATTTGCACATTGAAATTTGGGAGATAAAAGAGCTATCTTTGCAACCCTTTCTTGTCTTGCTCACGTGGCGGAACCTGTCTGCCGACAGGCAGGTTGGTAGACGTACTTGAAATATTGCTCACATGGCGGAATTGGTAGACGCGCACGCTTGAGGGGCGTGTGGGAGAAATCCCGTGGAGGTTCGACTCCTCTTGTGAGCACATTTAGAAAACCTGATTTCATTTTTGAGTCAGGTTTTTTTTATTTGGGGATGTTTGTTGTTTATGCCATATCGAGTTTGGGTAGGAATTATATTTATGTTGGATTAAGCTCCCAACTGGAAAAGAGATTAAAAAGGCACAATAAAGGTCAGAATAAGACTACAAAACCTTATGCCCCATTTAAACTGATTCATAGTAAGGAGTTTGAAACCCTATCCAAAGCTAGAAAATACGAGTTATATCTAAAATCGGGAGTCGGAAAAGAACTTTTAAGAAGTTTGAGAGATAATAATGGAATCTAGTGGCGGAACCTGTCTGCCGACAGGTAGGTTGGTAGACGCGCACGCTTGAGGGGCGTGTGGGAGAAATCCTGTGCTGGTTCGACTCCATTCGTGAGCACTTAACGAAAAAGCCTGTTTTCTAACAAGAAGACAGGCTTTTTTTATTGAATGAATCCTCTTTCTTAGATGTTAACAAAATGTGATACTCATTAAAGACATTTATCGTTAATTGTATCAAATTAAATTGATTCAGATTAGTTATGATTAAGAAAATTATTTTATCAGGACTTTTTTTAAGCCTTTCAACTTTAACTTTTGCTCAGAATATGGATAAGAAATTAGAACAAGCTACTTTTGGAGCTGGATGCTTTTGGTGCGTCGAAGCCGTTTACGAAATTGTAGAGGGTATTGATCATGTAGAATCAGGATATTCAGGTGGGCATGTAGAAAATCCTTCGTATAGAGCGGTAACCTCTGGTAGAACTGGACATGCTGAGGTGGCAAGAATTTATTTCGATCCGGATGTTATCAGTTATAAAGAACTATTAACAGTTTTATGGCATACACATAATCCAACAACCTTAAATAGGCAAGGAAACGATGTTGGTACCCAATATCGATCAGTGATATTTTATCATAACGATGAACAAAAAAGAATCGCAGAAGAATCTTTAAAAGAAACGGAAGCTTCTGGTCTTTGGGAAGACCCTATTGTTACCACCATTGAACCGCTAAAGAATTATTTTGTAGCTGAAAATTATCATCAAAATTATTTTGAAAATAACCCCAATGCAGGCTACTGTTCATACGTAATAGCTCCAAAGATTAAGAAGTTTAAGAAAGAATTTAAAAATTTATTAAAAACTTCATCATAAGTACAAAATGCCTTCTTATCTATGGGAAAATCTTTCACATAGAATTATGCTTGAAATAACATATTTTGTGATGATCGCACAAAAAAAAGTGTATTTGAGAAGAATTAAATAGATAAAATGAGTAGAAGATCAGTATTAGCGCGACTAAAAGTGGTAGCGCTTTTTCTTTTTGTTGGATATCTGACATCAGAATTTACATTGGCGCAAGTAATTGTTAACGAAGTTGTAGCCAGTAATAGCAACGGAATTCTAGATGAAGATGGAGATCATCCAGATTGGATTGAATTTTATAATGCTTCAGCTTCACCAGTAAATCTTAGTGGGTACGGAATTTCAGATAATCAAGAAGAACTGTTTAAATTTTTATTACCAGATATTGAAATACTTCCCAATGATTATTATTTGGTCTTTGCCAGTGACAAAAATAGAGGAAGTAGCTCAGAAAACTCAAATTTAAAGTATTGGGAAACAGTAGTAAGAGAAGGGGATGGTGCTAAATATATTGTTCCAACAAGCGCAGTTTCTTCCAGTTGGATTCAAAAAGACTTTGATGATTCTAGTTGGTTAGATGGAACGTACGGTTTTGGTTACGGTGATGAAGATGATGCGACTATTGTGCCAAATGGAACTGGATCAGTATTTACAAGGAGCACTTTTACAATTGATGATCTGTCTGTTATTAATGATTTGCTGTTACATATCGACTTTGATGATGGCTATGTAGCATATATTAATGGAATTGAAATTTCACGGTTCAATCTTGAAGGAGATACTCCGATTTCATTCGATACTTATACCACAAATTTTGTGGATGATCCTACACTTGTAAAAGGATTAGAGCTCCCTGCTATACCAATTCAAGGTTTTATGGATTTGTTAGTGGAAGGTGAAAATGTCTTAGCAATACAAGTTCATAACGCAAATGCTGGCTCTTCAGATATGTCATTGATCCCGTTTCTGAGTATTGCTAGATCTGAGAAACCTGCTGTATCAAGAGGAATTGCAGATAAAATCACAATAGAAGGTATTGGAGAAGTAGGTGCATTTTATCCACATTTGAATTTTAAATTAAGTTCTTCTGGAGAAACGGTCTGGTTAACTAACCAAGATAGCGTTGTTATAGATGAGTTCACTTATCCAGAACTAAAATCAGATGAATCTTTCGGACGAGCAGTTGATGATGAGAACACATTTTACATTTTTCAAACACCTACCCCATTATCGGAGAACTCAACCGAAGGATTTACTGAGCGTTCATCAAATCCCAAGCTAATTCAAAAAGGGGGCGTTTACCAAGGTTCAACCAACTTACAACTTGAAGAATCAAGTTTAGGAAATGCTGTTTATTTTACTACCGATGGAAGTGAACCGACACTTAGTTCGCAAGTATTTGGAACAAATTCCAGAACGGTTTCATCTACCACTACCTACAAATTTAAAACCATTGAACAAGGAAAATTGCCCAGTAATACAATCACTTATACTTATTTGATTGGAATTTCTCATGATTTACCTGTTGTTTCGATAAGTACTGAGCCGGATAATCTTTGGAGTGATGAATCAGGAATATATGTGAGAGGGACAAATGGAATTGATGGAAATGGAAGTAATGGACCTGCAAATTGGAATCAAGACTGGGAGATCCCATTGTTCATAGAATACTATGAGGTGGATAACACTTTAGGATTTAGTTCAGGTGCAGGAGGTAAAATATACGGAGCTTGGAGTCGATTAAATGCTCAAAAATCTTTGGCAGTTTATTTTAGAGGAGAATATGATAACTCAGAGTTAGATTATAAACTTTTTAAATCCAAAGAAATAGATCAGTTCCAAGCATTTATTTTAAGAAACTCTGGAAACGATTTTAATAATACCCACTTTCGAGATGCTTTAATGACAACATTAGTGGAAGAAAGTGAAGTTGACTTACAAGCTTATAACCCAACTGTAGTATATTTAAATGGCGAGTATTGGGGGATTCACAATATGAGAGAAAAAATAAATGAACACTACATTGAATCTAATCATCCAGGTGTAAGCTCAGACAATATTGATTTACTCGATAATAATTCTAATGTAATTCATGGTAGTTTAGATAATTACTCTGATTTATTATCACAGCTTGGCTCAGCAAATATGAGTGATCCTGACGAATACCTTCTTATTGAGGAATTGATCGACATTGATAATTATATCGATTATATGGCATCTCAAATTTACTATGGTAACACAGACTGGCCTGGTAACAATATTAAATACTGGAGAGATCGATCACCAGATGGAAAATGGAGATGGATTCTGTATGACACCGACTTTGGACTTGGTTTATCTGGACATAATTATGGTGAAAATACATTGGAATTTGCATTAGAACCTAATGGACCTGGATGGCCAAATCCTTCATGGTCTACGTATATATTTAGGAGAATGGTAGAAAGTGACATTTTCGTAAATAAGTTCGTAAATCGAATGGCTGATCTTATGAATACTTCTTTTGAGAAAGAGCATATTAACTCTGTTATAGACTCACTGGTACAAAGAATTGAAACTGAAATGCCTGCCCATAAAAATAGATGGGGAGGGAGTATGGATAGCTGGTACAATCAAATCGATGTTATGAGGAATTTTGGTGACAATCGAAGAACTTTTATGGAAAGTCATTTGAGAAATCAATTTGGAATTTTAAGCAATAGAAACATTCAAGTTTCCACTTCTGATGTTACTAAAGGGGTAGTACAAGTGAATCGTATAATACCTACTTTTTTCCCTTGGGTAGGTAGATATTTTTCTGGTATCCCAATTGATCTCACAGCTATTCCTAAAAGAGGGTATAAGTTTTCGGAATGGAGTGGGGGTTCGACATCAACAGAGGCTATAATTCAGGGAGTAGTTGGGTCATCATATACGGCTAATTTTGTAAAATCTGAGGTTCAAATCTCAGATATTGTTATCAACGAGATTATGTACAATGCTTCTGAAGAACAATCAACAAGCGATTGGATAGAATTATATAATGCCACAAACTCAGAAATTGATATTAGTGGATGGTTTGTAAAAGATGAAGATGATACCCATGAATTTACATTTCCAGATAATACCAAAATCACAGGAAATTCCTATTTAGTAATAGCTTCAGATATAGCAGACTTTAATGCTGAATATTCAAATATATCAAATTTATTCGGTGATTTAGGATATAGTTTAGCGGGAGGAGGTGATCAGGTTCGGTTATATGATAATACTGGACTTCTTGTAGATTCCCTTTCGTATACAGATGAATTGCCATGGGATATTGAAGCAGATGGCACAGGAAAGACATTAGAGCTTTTAAGTTCAGAAATGGATAATTCTTTTCCTGAAAGTTGGAAAGCTTCAAATACGATGGGTGGAACACCTGGGGCAGCAAATAGCGTATTGATAGTATCAAATGAAAGAGAAGAGTCTTTGCCATCAGAAATTTCTTTAGCCCAAAATTATCCCAATCCATTTAATCCATCTACAAACATCTCATTTAAGCTACCGAAACAAGCAAAAATAAAGCTTAGTATTTTTGATATGCTAGGTAGAAAAGTATCAATATTGGCAGATGAATTCCGATCAGCTGGAGTTCATACCTTAAGTTGGGATGCTTCACAACAATCAAGTGGAATATACTTCTATCGTTTAGAGGTTGGTAAAGAAGTATTCACTAATAAAATGCTTTTGATTAAATAAGTAGAAACAAGCAAGACTTTAATGATTGAATAAGATGTAAATCGTATCTTCATGAAAAAGCAATAACCTATTTTTCATGAAAAAGTTTACCCTGTTCTTACTATTTGTACTTATTTGGCTTCCACTTGCGGCTCAAAACGATTTAATTGCCCCGTCTTTAACAAAAGCAGAACTAATAGAGTTTTTGCAAGCTAATTATTCTGTTACAAATCCACTTGGATATAGTGGGGCGAGAGATCAAATGTATGGCTCTACTTCAATTGACAACACCGATGGAACATTAACTGGTGTATATACAGGTTATAAGATTGAGGTTGCTCAAAATACTAATACGGCTCGAAGTGAATCTTTTAGTAAAGGGATTAATACCGAACATACCTGGCCGCAGGGTTTGTTTGGCAGTGACGAACCCATGCGTGGCGATATTCACCACTTATTTCCTACACGTATTGAGGCAAATAGTGCCAGAAATAATTATCCATTTGATGAAATTTCTGATCAGCAAACTACTACATGGTTTTTTGAAGATCAGACACAATCTTCAATTCCTGATACTAATATAGATTCATATAGTGAATATTTAAGCGGTACTTCATTCGAACCTCGAGAAGACCATAAAGGAAATGTAGCTCGAGCGATTTTTTATTTTTGGGCTATCTATCAAAATACAAATGATGTAAGCGATGACGCTGCTTTTTTTAATGGTATGAAAGATGTTTTACTAACTTGGCATGATGCAGATCCGGTTGATTCAGCAGAAGTAGCAAGAAGCATTGGGGCTGAACAGGCTCAAGGAAATCGAAACCCATTTATTCATGATACTACATTAGTAAGAAGAGCTTTTTTTAACGGAGATATTGTTCAACCAGACCCGGTTCCAAACCCAGTGTCTGGTAAAATCACGTCAATTGAGGAAGCTACATTCGACCTCACATTTGTTTATGAAGAAAAAGAACGAACAGTTAAATTCAATTTTACAAATTCACTTTCGGCAAAAGATACTTCAGGTAATGATTTTAATTTAACTGATTATGAAGTTATTGAAGAAGCAGAAGTTAATTGGAATGAAGGAGAATCAGAATCAGAACTAATAGCAATTTCTCTTAAAGCAATAGATTTTGGTACTGTTGTTATTGATCCAGATACAGTAATTACTGGGCCATCGGCTTCTACTAACGCATTAATTATCACAGGAATAATGGATGGTACACTTTCAGGTGGAACTCCAAAAACGGTAGAACTTTTTGCAACTGAAGATATTCCGGATTTAGGGGTATTTGGGGTTGGTTCAGCAAATAATGGTGGACCATCGGAAGGAGCGGAGCTGATATTGAGTGGCTCTCTAGCAAAAGGAGAATTTACTTATATAGCGACTGAGGAAGTGAATTTTAATACATGGTTCGGTTTTACACCAAAGTTTGTAGATAATGCGGTTGCAATAAATGGAGATGATGCTATCGAACTGTTTTATGATACTACCAAAGCATTCTCAGGGAATGAAGCCATTGTAGATGTATTTGGTGTAGTTGGTGAGGATGGCTCAGGAAAAGCGTGGGAGTATACAGATGGCTGGGCATATAGAGTAAATTTTACAGGACCAGATAGTACTATCTTTAATTCCTCGAACTGGTTGTTTTCAGGTGTTGATGAACTTGAAGGTGAAAGTTCTAATTCTACAGCGGCTAATCCTTTTCCTGTAGGTACTTATACATATGAAGTTGGAACATTTATTGATGCTAAGGATGAGCAACCAAAAGGTTTTACATTATTCCAAAATTATCCAAACCCCTTTAACCCCAGTACATCAATATCTTATTTAATAAGTAAGTCCGGTTTCGTCTCTTTAAAAGTTTTTGATATAACTGGAAGGGAAGTAGCCATTTTAGAACAAAACCAGAAATCTCCAGGAAGGCACTCTGTTCTGTTTGATGCAACTGGGTTATCTTCTGGTGTGTATATATATCAACTTAAAGTTGGTGATGAATTACGTTCTAGTAAAATGTTATTGGTCAAATAGTTAATACTGGCTACTACTATTATTTGAAAAATATTTTAATTATTATACATAAATAATTCGTTAGCAATAAAATAAGGTACAATGCAAGAAGTTCCATCACAACAAGTTGGATCTAAACCCAAATTAAAAAATGGAAATTGGGAGATTATCTTAACTGATCCCAGCTTGAACAAATTTAACTTTGGAAACCATATTACTGATAAATATATCACTACTGATATTATTTCTCCTTTTGGTGAAAAATCAATCTTATATAATACTGTTTCTAAAGAGGCTAATAGCCCTGTAGTTGTTTCGTTGAATTTCGAAGATATTGACCAAACTAGAATAGCCACACTTGCTTTTAAAGCTTCAAAGACGTTCTTCCAAAATTGGAAGGTTTTTCTAATAGATAACAGAACGAATCAGATAGTAAAAGTTACTAAGGAAATTGAGTTTCATGTTTCGCCGATCATTGAGTTAAACAAACTTTCGAATATGGGTTTTGTAGAGGGAGCAGTAGAAAAAGGTAAATCCTTTTTTGAAATGCACCTTCAAAGAATAGTTATTTAATTTTCCTAGATTTGATTTAAAAAGGTAGAGAGACTTCTATTCTTTTTAATAACAAGTTTCTTTCTTAATCGATATCGACCCTGATCAACGCTCTTTGGGGATATATTCATAATTCCTGAAATTTCTTTAGAGGATAAGTTTAATCGTAATAGTGCAGCCAGTCGTTTTTCTTGAGAAGTAAGTTCTGGGTATTTGTTTTCTAGGTTTTTAAAGAATCCATCACAAACCTGATCTATTTGAAGTTCGAATTCTTCACGATCTTTATTAAGCATCATATTCCGATAGATTTTTGAGCCTAGACTATTGATATGCCTAAGAGCTTCTTCACTTTTTACCGTAGTCCTAATTTCAGCCATTTCAGATTTTAGTCCTTCTAAAAAATCATTCTTTTCTATAATATGTAGAGCGTAATTTGTTAGTTCGTTCTGGAGATTTTCTTCTCTCAATTTTGAATTTGCAAGTTCTTCTCTTGCAATTTTTTCATCCGATTTTGCAAGCAATTTATCTTTTTCAAGCAATTCAACTTCTTTACGTTTCTTTGTTACAAACCAAATGACTCCAATGAGAAATAGGGCAACTATCAATCCAAGTGAACTTGATATCGCTGCTATTCTAGTTTTTTGGAGTTCGTTTTTTGCTTCTAAAACAAAGATTTCCTGTTCCTTTTTTTCACTTTCATATTTAGCACTCATTTCAGCTAATCTTGTATTCGCGTCTTCATTTAAAAGTGTATCATTAAGTTCTTTGTGAGATTTATAGTGAAAATAAGCATCTTTATAACGACCTACTTTTTCATAACTATCAGCAAGATTCAGGTGGGCGTCTTTCTTTTCGTAGATAATATTTAATTGCGTAGCTAAATCAAGACTTTGTTGAGCATAATCTATGGCTTGAGGAAAATTTTCCAATCGTCTTGAAACGGTACTCAAGACTTTTAGAGGATAGGTCATCATCACTAATGCATTATTACGTTCTGCTATTTCTAAAGCATCTTTGCTAAAATTTATAGCTAAATCAAGGGAATCCATTGTCTCATAAAGCATTCCCATATTTAAATAGGTCGATCCAAGGTCCATTTCTGAGCCACTTTCCTTATAGATTGACAACTGCCTTTTGTAATAAGAAAGAGCTAAGGCTAATCTGTCTGTTTCGTAATAGACATTTGCATAATTTCCGTAAACCATCGACTTACCATACTCATCGTTCAAAATAGTAAAGTAATCGAGTGCTTCATCATAAAAACTAAGAGCTTCATTATACTTGTATTGAATAAAATAAATATTTCCAATACCTCGTAATGTTTCTGCTTTTAGTTTTATTTCAGTTGGAAGTTGTTCTAGGTATTCTAAAACTTTAAAGAAAACTTCTAGGCCTTTTGCGTAACCTCCTTGTCGAATATAAACTCTGCCTAAATGAAGATTGGCTTCTACCTTATGAATTAAGCTAGGATTAGTTTTGGCTAAATCGATGGCTTTTAGTGCATAGTATTCAGCAGAATCAGGGTTCGTTTGCTGATAGCTTAAAGATATTGATATATAGAGGTCAATAAGTGAAGTGTCTTCTTCAGTTAATTCAAGACTATTTAAAAGAGATGATGTTTTTCCGGTTTGTGCAAGTATTTCAAAAAATTGCCCTGATAGGATGCTCAAGAAAAATGCGATGTAGAGTACTCTCATTATCAAAATTTATAAGAATGGATGATGTTGATACTCTATCATACTGAATTTATACTTTTAAAATGCTTTTCAAATTCTCTACAATATCTCTACAGTTAGATTTAGACTTGATTGTAAAAAGTAGAAATAAAAGCCTAAAGGAAGCCTTTTAGAGTGAATTTGATTGTTCATGCGCTTCTAATTGTACAGTAGATTTTACAGAAATTTTACTAGTTGAGCATAAAAAGTAAAATTGTATCTCTACAATTTATCTACGATTTGATATTTGGGGATTTGGAATAATTAGATTGGTTGTAGAGATAACCAAAGGAGATATATATGCAATTAACTAGTGCCAAAGAGAATAAGGTGTTACAACCTAAAACGAAGCTATGGACTATAGAGCTTACCGATTTGGGTGCTCATCAGGCATTTATGGGATACTCATTAACAAGTAAGTATTTAATGATTGGGATTACATCTCCAATGCTGGAAAGTCAAATTTCTATAAACTCTATCCCTACTAATGAAGAAGAAGAGATCAAGGTCCCTATTTATCTAGAAAAATGTAATGATTCTTTAGTTGGTCATATCTGTTTTAAGGGACTCGAAAAGATTTCAGAGAAATGGGACGTCTTTTTTAATGATCACCGATTTGATGAATCTGTAAAGGTTAAGTCTTCAGTTCCAATTCCTATTAAAAGATTAGCTAAGAATACTAGAAGTGAGCATTTACGATTGATTGGTTACACAAAAAGTAGACAAGATTTTGATTGTTTTTTTGAGATTCATTTAAGACCAAAAATGAATTAAGGATAACGCAACGAAAGACCCGTCGGGGATGAATCCAATTAAGTGAATCGTGACCCGATGAATAGAGACAAGCCGGATAAAAAACCGACGGGCTTTTTTAAAATCAACATTTAATTCCGTATCAATTATTACTACTATTGATGCATGTTGATTACGAACCTTGAACTCCTTCACTTTAGAAACCATAAGAAAAATGAGGTGAAGTGGGCTCCACACTTAAATGTTATTACGGGACCGAATGGAGCCGGTAAAACCAGCTTAATTGATGCTATTCACTATCTTTGTATGTCACGGAGTTTTGTTTCAACTTCAGATATGTATGTAACCCATCAGGGTGAAAGCTATTTTATGTTGAAGGGAAGTTTTGAAGGAGAAATCCGTACAGAGTTTGAAGTAAGCTGCTCGTACTCAAGAGGAGAAGGAAAAAAGATTTTTGTTAATGATGGTCCACTTGATCGACTGTCTGATTTAATAGGTATGGTTCCCGTTGTGGTTCTTTCACCGGATGACAAAAAGCTTACCCTAGAAGGTCCTATAGAAAGAAGATCTTTTTTAGATTCTTTTATTAGCCAAATCTCAAATAGTTACCTCAGAGATTTGATAGATTACCGTCGTATTCGTAAGCAAAGAAATACTCTTCTTCAGGACTACAGAAATGCTCATAATATGCTGGAGATGTATTTGGAGCCTTGGGATAAACAGTTGGTTGAAGTTGGCTCACGAATTGTAGCAAAGCGTTTCGAAGTAATGGAAAAATTTAAAGAGTATTTAGCAAAAGATTACGCCATGATTTCTGGTATGAACCTTACTACAGGGCTTGAATATCAAACATTTTGTAAACCCTCGGCTAATCCAAAAGAAATAGAAGAGCATTATTATGCTGAGTTAAAGAAAAATCATGAAAAAGAATTGGAAAGAGAGCAAACACTTATAGGTCCTCATCGGGATGAGATTGTTTTCTTTTTAGATGAGTTTGAACTTCGAAGATTTGGATCGCAAGGTCAGCACCGGCTTTTTGCTCTTTCATTGAAATTAGCTCAACTTCATTTTTATTCTGATGAGTTAGATGATTTGCCTATTTTTATGCTCGATGATGTATTTGGAGATTTAGACCTCCATAAAACAGAAATTTTGCTTAAAGCATTACAAGAACACAAAGGGCAGATTTTTATTACAGCGGCAAATCCAATTCCATTCGAGAATTATGTACATTTTGATGGCGAACGAAACCGATTTTTTAAAGTTGAAGATTCGTTAATAGTAGAATGTTGAATCGTTTTGAAAGAGAAATTGATAAATATCGAATCATTTGTCATGCACCAGATGAAGGCTTTATTTCGAATGAGGATTTTGAGAAGTATAAAACCTAAGTCATAAGTTGCACTCAACTAATAAACGGATACATTAACTATTTGAATTCAGCTAAAATGAACGTTGTTAAGGAAGAGTCAATAAATTATTATTCAACGAATAACGAATAACGAATAACGAATAACGAATAACGAATAACGAATAACGAATTGCGATTAGATAAACCAAAACCAATTAGTTCAGCGCTGCAGGATTTTCTTGATAAGTTTCCACAAAAGAAGAAACTAAGGCAGGGAATGATTCTGTCTGCTTGGAGAGCGGTAGTTGGGGAGAGGATTTCATCACAAACTGAAGACCTTCACTTTGAAGGTGACAAGTTGGTATGTAAAGTTAAAAATCCTGTTTGGAGGCATGAAATACATGCAAATAGGTTCTCAATTGCTAAACGATTAAATGAGAAAGTAAAAGGTCAAGTTGTTGGTGATATTATCGTTCGTGGATAGTTGTATAAACCATAGTCTGACTCTATATTCAATTTATGGCGGATAATTTTTCAGAAAAGATTATTGAACGGGTAAAGCGAGCATTTAAGTTTGGTATTCCTCCCGGAATTACGGAGGATGATGCACGTGCTGCGCGACGAGAACGCATCGTTGTTTTTGTTGTGGCCTATATTATGGCGATGAGTCTTTGGTTTATTGTAAACCTGAACGGGGATTATAATATTAGCATTAATGTTCCAATTGAGTCTGGTAATATACCTAACGATATGGCGCTTATTGAAGATCTACCGGAATTTGTCCAAGTAGATGTAAGCGGAGATGGATGGAAACTTGTCAATCTTTTCAACAATCCACCAAATGTTATAATTGATATTACAGAAGGCGAGGTAAATTTATTTGATCAAGTACGGCAAAGGTTTACGGTAGAGCAGGATGTTTCGGTACTTAAAGTTCAGCCATTTTTAATAAATATTGGACTGGAGCCTAAAATTTCAAAGAAAGTTCCAATTCGATTAAATACAGATATCCAGTTTACGACTCGATATGGTTTGATCGGGAATACAAAGATTACCCCAGATAGTTTGACAATTACAGGCGCTGTTTCACAGGTTTCGGATATATCAGAATGGGTAATTCAGGATACTCTAGTTCTTAGAAACGTACGTGATGATATCCTTTCGATAATTTCTTTTGAGTCCTTTAACCATCTTATAGAACCTTCAATAAATGAAATTACGCTTTCTGCAAATGTGTCTGAATTTACAGAAGGAGAAACCAGTGTGTATATACGAACAAGGGGGTTACCGCGTGGACAAGTAATAAACTATAATCCTTCTGCGGTATTAATTCGATTTGATGTTCCTCTGGAGCAATACGCTGAAGTCCAGAACACACGCCCATATGAGGTGTATGTGCCATATTCAAAAATTCTACAAGATTCTACGGGTTTTGTAACTCCAGATATTGAGTTAATGACAACCCAGTATCAAATCAAGCTAAGAAGCTTTCAGCCTAAAGCAGTGGCTTACTTTAGTGTGTTAGGTCAGTAGCCTCAAAAGGAGCAATAACTTCATCCACTTCTTTCACTTCATCAAAGAACTCAAGCAATTTAAGTAGCACTTCATCTACCAAAATATCAGGACAGGAGGCACCAGAAGTAAGAGCGATTTTAATAGGTGCTTTTCTTTTAGGAAGCCAATTTTCTGTTTCTAAGATTTCTTTTTTCCACTGATCAAAGTGTTTAATCAATGAATTTGATATTATTTCTCCTGAATCGCGAACATGAAACGTTGGGAAAGAATGCTCTAAGATTTCAACCAAATGCATGGTGTTAGAGGAATTGTAGCCACCCACAACTAACGCAATATCTGCATCAGCTTTGGCAAGTGCTAACGTAGCGGACTGATTTTCATTGGTTGCATAGCATAACGTATCGGAAGTATCGGCAAAGTGATTTAGTATATCTGTCTCGCCATGGAGTTTGATTGCTGCTTCCCTCAGAATGTCCATCACTTCTTGTGTTTCGGTCGCAAGCATGGTTGTCTGGTTAATTACTCCAAAACGATGTAAGTCTTTGTGAGGGTCAAATCCTGGGGTTGCCTTGTGTCCAAAATATTTATCAAATTCTGAAACGGGACGATCGCTAGTCATAATTTCAGCAAGAATGTGAGCTTCTTCTGGATTTAACACCACTACCACCGCAGAATGTTCAGCACTATGTGAAAAGGTAGCTCTGGTTTCTTCGTGCTGATGCTTCCCATGCACTACCAAACTATACTCTTTTTTCCCAAGTTGCTTTCCACGTTTCCAGACTTTCTCTACAAAAGGACAGGTTGTGTTAAACTCGTAAGGATCGATACCTACCTTTTTTAATTCGTATTGTAACTCAACTGTTGTTCCGAAAGCGGGCACAATCACAATGTCATCAGAGCTCAAGGAAGAAATAGGAATCCGTTCGGTTCCATCAGTATCGAAAAGAAACTTCATACCTTTAGCAAGAAGATTTTCATTCACGGTAGGATTGTGAATCATCTCGCTTAACAAGTAAATATTTTTATCTGGATGAAGTTCTACAGCTCGGTAAGCAATATCTATAGCGTTTTCTACTCCATAGCAGAATCCAAAAAAGCGAGGGATATAAAACTGAACTGGGCCAAAATCCAGCACACTTGGTTCCAATTCTTTCTTCATAGGATCGGTAATCTTCTTTGCCTCTTTCACCTTTCGAATGATAGGTGATTTGTAGATATCGGGGATATTGAATTCTTTACGTGCCAAGAGTAGTTGATCGTTATTTGTTATTGGTATCTGAGTTATATTCTATTTCGGATTCTTTAACAATATTTGTTTTAATACGTTTTAAATACCCGATGTAGCCATAAACAAGTTTAATACATGTAATCGTTTGTTGTTTTAAAGAATTAGTTTAATGCATAATAATACATTTGTGAGCTTAAAAATGTGTGTCATACTTCACAGATCCTGAAACAATACTGAATCAAGTTCAGCACAAGATTCAGGATGACAGTAAAGGAGAGCTTATTCCTAATTCTTAATTGAATAATTCTTAATTTTACATTAAAGCAAAGCGACTACGCCGCATTATCCACATCATCCATTTTCACGCCAACAAGTCGACTTACACCCGTTTCCGGCATGGTAACGCCATACATCATTTCGGCTTTACTCATGGTTTGTTTGTTGTGGGTAATAATGATGAACTGAGTTTCTTTACTGAACTCTTTAATCATTTTGGCAAAGCGTTCGATATTTGCATCATCCAGAGGGGCGTCCACCTCATCTAACACACAGAATGGAGAAGGTTTTACCAAATAAATTGCAAAAAGAAGGGCAATAGCAGTCAATGTTTTCTCACCACCTGAAAGTTGTGAAATTCCAGAAGGCCGTTTTCCACGAGGTTGAGCTTTAATTTCAATACGGGCTTCGAGTGGGTCTTCGCTATCATCTTCAATCAGGAGATCACAATAATCGTCTTCGAAGAACAAGGTTTTAAATACTTTCTGGAAATTGACCCGAACGCGCTCAAAAGTCTCGTTAAAGCGCTCGGTAGCCGTAGTATTTATTTCATGAATAGTTTCTAGAAGTTGTTTTTCGGCTTTATCGAGATCATCAATTTGTTCTTCGTAAAAATCGAGACGCGCTTTTTCTTCCTTATACTCTTCTATCGCGAGAGGGTTTACATCTCCAATACCATTTAGTTTTTGTCGTAGCCACCCAATGCGTTGTTTTACTTCTTCAGGAGTTTTATCCTCAGGCATCTCAGCGTTTTCAATTTGCTTCATCAGGATTCCATAAGTTTCCCAAATATGATCTGAAAGTCCCTGAACTTGCATTTCCATCTTCTCTTTTGCCATAGAGAGGTGATGAACCAATTCCATATTCACTTCTTTTTGACGACGGATTTCCTTCAGATTCTTTTCAATCTCATTGATAAAACCCCGTTGTTTAGCAGCAGATTCTTCGGCTTTTTGAAGTGCTTCATCCGCTTCTACTTTTAATTCTTTATTGGAGGAAAGCTCTTGGTCTAGTTTATCGATATAAGAAGAAGACTCTTTGATATTCTTTTTTGATTGCTCGGTGAGTTTTGTGCGGTTTTCAATTCTAGATTGTACACTTTGAATTCCCGTTTCTGCCCTTTTTACATCCCGTTCATGATTATCAACCTTGTTCTTTAAGTCCTGATGCTTTAGTTGTGCATCGTTATATCGACTCTGAGCAATTGCACGCTCTTCTTCGAGTGATTCAAGAAGATCTTTTTTCCCATTTTGTTGAGCATCTAACTCAGTAATCTTCTTTTGTAATTCCTTTTGCTTTGGCTGCATGGAATCCAGTTCTTCTTGAGCGGTTCCTTCACTACTTTTTAGATAATCCTTTCGATTAACGAGCTCAGTAATATTCTTTTGGTAGACTTGAACTTTAGAACTGAGGCTATGTTGCTGTTGCTCAAGTCGGCGAACTTCCTGTTCCTTTTCTTTTAGTCCGGCGCTTAATGTTGCAATATCTAGTTTTTCATATTTCTCAACAATCTGCTTTAGATATTCACTGAGCTTGTCAATTTCTTTGAGAACTCCAGTTTTCTCTTTTTCCAGCCGATCTATCTTATCCTGCAACCCAACTCGAACGCCAGTATTCTTGTTTTTGCTACCACTTTTAAAGAAACGATTTCGGTTGATTACCTCTCCGTCGTAAGTAACTCCAATGGCATTCGTTTTCTTAAGACCTTTATAAGCATCTTCAACGGAATCGAAAACCAAGACATTTCCAAGAAGCAATTGCTTAAGTGCAGAGTACTGGTGTTTCGTTTTAACATGATCGAACAAACCTCCATCAACAACATCATACTTTGCCGAAAGCTTATCGAGTGGGATAAATGTAGCTCTTCCTTTATTAGCATCTTTAAGAACATTTGCCGCTCTTTTAGCCTCCTCAAGAGTGGGAAGAATCACAAAATTAAGCGCTCCACCAAGCACAGATTCAAGTGCGATAGCATGCTTCTCATCGGTATTAAAAACCTCAGAAACGGTGGTCATTTCCTTGAAATCAAACCGATGATTTTCAAGTAAATATTTTACACTATTTGGAAAAGCTTCATTTGAGTTTGCAAGATCATTCATCAAGCGGACTTCACTTAATAACGAAGAGTGAGAACTATGAAGCGTTCTTAACTCATCTTTAATTTCATTCTGCTTTTCGGCGAATCCCTCTCGTTTTTCACGCGATGTTTCTAACTCTTTTTCTAGCTCATCTCGTTCTTCTACCAGATTACCAAGTTTTCCCTCAATGGTACTTTGTTCAGTATTTAGGTTTCCGATTTCATCATTTAAATCTACAATCTCATCATTTATTCGCTCTAAATCTCCTTCCGTATTCTCTAGGCGAGATTCAATTTTAATTCGTTTAGTTTGAAGTTGATTAAGTTCATTATTTGTGGCACTCAGTTGAACTTCCAGTTCATAAAGTTCGTGGCGTTCCCGATTGTATTGTTGCTGAATTTGGGAATACTTTTTTTTTGAGTCTTCAAGAATCTGTTCCGATTTTTCTAAATCCTCATCAAAAGATTCGAGCTTAGTCCGACTATTACTCAATAAATCCATCAATTCTTTTAAGTCGAGCTCGCCTTGTTCAATATCTTTACTGTATTCAGTAATCACCTTTTTCTCGTTCTCGATCTTTTCTTTGGTGATTCTGATATTTGTATCAGCTTCGCGAATTGCATTATGAAGTTGACTTACTTGTCGCTGAGCTTCTCCCTGTTGCCGTTCTTTCTCAATCAGTTGTGCACGAGACTTTTCATCAGACGATTCTAGTTCTTCTGCATTTTTTGTGATTTCCTTTTTCTCTTTCTCAGCGTTCGAAATTCGCACTTGAAGGGGTTCTAACTCTTCTTGTATCTTTTTGAAATCGTGCAGGGTAAGAGCTTTGTCAATCGTTTCAAGTTCGTCTTTATAGACTTTCGCTTTTTCTGCTTTTTCAGCCTGAATTTCAAGTGAACGAGCTTTTTTGCGAAGCTCAATCAATAAATCATCAACTCGTTGAAGATCTTTCTTCGTCTCTTCAAGTTTCCGAAGTGTTTTCTTTCGTTGATCTTTATATCTGGTAACTCCGGCTGCTTCCTCAAACAAACGCCGTCGATCATTATTCTTATCGTTTAGAATTTCCTCCACCATTTTCAGCTCAATTACGGAATAAGCATCGGAACCCATTCCGGTATCCATAAACAACTCCATTATATCTTTTAATCGACAAGAAGTGTTATTGATAAGATATTCAGAGTCACCCGATCTATACAATCTTCGGGTAATAGTAACCTCGCTATACTCGATAGGTAGAATCCCTTTGTCATTCACAAAAGTGAGGGAGACTTCTGCCATTCCAAGAGCTTTCTTCTTTGCAGTTCCGTTAAAAATAACGTTACTCATTGCAGAAGATCGCAGAAGAGAAGGGCGTTGTTCTCCGAGTACCCAACGCAGAGCATCTACAATATTGGATTTTCCACAACCATTTGGCCCTACGATAGAGGTAATTCCGCTATCGAAGCTCACCTTGGTCTTATGAGCAAAACTTTTAAATCCCTGTAAATTGAGTTCGGATATATACACTAGTTATTTTTCATATATGAGAATTGTCTTTGCGATGAGATGCTGATGCATCGACGTGGCAAACTCTTTTTAAAGCCTAATTATTGAGATTGCTTCGCTTTACTCGCAAATAGACTTAAACCGTCATGATTTCGGTTTCTTTTTGAGCTAGTAGATCATCAACTTTTTTAGTGTGATTGTCTGTAATCGTTTGCACTTCAGTTTCAGCTTCAAACTTAGAATCTTCCGGAAGAGACTCGGAATCTACTGTTTTTTTGATAGTATCGTTAGCATCACGACGGGAATTTCGAATACTTATTCGTGCTTGCTCAGCTTTATCTTTTGCCACTTTTACGAGTTCCTTTCTACGCTCTTCTGTAAGTAATGGAAGAGGGATGCGAATAAAATCGCCATCATTCATAGGATTTAACCCAAGTCCCGCAGCCATAATAGCTTTTTCAATATCACCAAGGGTAGATTTATCATAAGGAGAAATCATTAATAAGCGTGGTTCAGGAACAGAAATATTTCCTAATTGTTGAAGAGGGGTCTGTGCTCCATAGTATTCAACTTTAACACCTGAAATTAATGCCGGGTTAGCTTTACCTGTACGGATATGCGAAAACTCACTTTTCAGATATTGAAAGGCGTCATCCATTTTCATATCTGCTTCGTCTATAATTTCTTGTAATTCGTCTGCGATCATAACTTCAAAATTTGGTTGGAAAGTAGCTTAAATAGCCTGTTTTCAATTCTGTGAAGTTAATAAAAGTGAGCATTAATTCTTAATGAAAAGCTTTTTTTGCTTTCATTTCGAGGAAACAATACGACTGATAAACCTGAAGAGCTTGAACAACAAAGTGTAGATATCTTACATTTATTCGAAAAAGAATAAATCGAGGATGATTTCTATTAGGGGTAAAGCAATTATCCTGTGTACTTAGTACGAATTGAATAAAAAAAAGATTAAATAATAGAATTATCGTGAAAATTAGAAACGTATACTCCAACATTTTTCTAACACTCGTATTAACTATTTGCTTGAGTTGTAACTCAGGAAACACTTCTGATAATAATCCTAATGATGAAGCTGTAGATATAACGAACGCAATCTTTACCGAACAGAGCTCCGATTGCTTTGACTACGCTGAAATATATTCTTCTATGGTTAAAGACATTCAAAATAGCACTAATTTTGAAGGCGCTGTTGAAATTGAAACGGGGACTTCGGATTGTACCATTTCAGTAAACGGAATCCCAAATCACGATTTTAATGATGTAACCGCTAGCTTTGCTACACGAGTTAGCGAAGTAGGAAGAGTATTTAAAGTTTCGAGGTTTCCGGTTTTAAATGACCAACCAACCGCACTTTCTCAGCAATATTATGACGCCATTATGTTGAACGGAGTTGTAGCCGATATTCTTTCAGCTGGATGCTATGACCCAAATAGTAATATGGCAGACGAAGATGGGAACACCGCGATTGGTTGTAATGTGAATGATGGTTGGTTGCTAGATCCTTTAGGTACAGAATCTAAGTTTGGGGCAGATTCTCATAACGCACATACCCAGCCTGATGGAACGTATCATTATCATGGTGATCCTAAAGCTATGTTTAATGATGAGCCAAGAGAAAACGGATCACCTGTTATAGGATTTGCAGCAGATGGTTTCCCAATTTATGGGAGTTACTTTTTAGATTCTGAGACAAGCACCGTTCGAAAAGCAGTTTCCGGGTATGAATTGATAGCAGGAAGTCGGCCGGGACCCGATGTCAATGATCCAGGAGGAACTTATGATGGCACTTATATCGATGATTATGAATTTACAGGAAGCGGAGATTTAGATGAGTGCAACGGTATGACAGTAAACGGACAATATGGCTACTACATTACCGATACATACCCTTGGATGATTGCCTGTTACTCAGGAACTCCAGATCCATCCTTCAGCAAAGGAATGCCCAAAGAAAAACTAGATCACGATCATTTTCATTGATCTTACTCCCAAACAACGGTAGTTCCTAAGTCCTCTCCATTACAAACGATTTTTTTGAAAGAGCCCGGTTTGTTCATGTTGAAAACTACGATAGGCGTGGCGTTTTCACGGCAAAGGGTAAAAGCAGTTAAATCCATTACAGAGAGTCTACGAGTAAGGACTTCATCACCGGTAATAGTATCAAATTTATTAGCATCTGGGTTTTTTTCTGGATCGGAATCAAAAATTCCATCAACGCGTGTACCTTTCAAAATCACATCGGCTTCAACTTCAATAGCGCGGAGTGCACCAGCGGTATCTGTGGTGAAATATGGATTTCCAGTTCCAGCACCAAAAATAACTACACGCCCTTTTTCTAAGTGGCGAACAGCTCTACGTCGAATAAAAGGCTCGGCAATAGCTTCCATTCTAATGGCACTTAATAATCGTGTTTTAACTCCTTTTTGTTCAAGAGCATCTTGTAATGCCATGCTATTGATCATGGTAGCAAGCATGCCCATATAATCACCCTGAACTCGGTCCATTCCTTCCGTCGCTCCGGCAACACCTCTAAAAATATTACCACCACCAATCACAATAGAAACCTCAACGCCTTCTTCTTGTACAGCTTTAATCTCTTCGGCATAGCGAGATAATATGTTTGAATCGATGCCATGACCTTGTTCGCCAAGTAGGGCTTCGCCACTTAATTTTAGTAAAACACGTTTGTACTTATTTGCCACGGTATAGTTAGTTGAGTTTCAAAATTACAAGTCAAAAAAAAGGCTGTTTCGAAAATCGAAACAGCCTAATGTAAAGAAAAAAGATTTAAGCGTCTTCACCTAATTGAACTCGGTGAAATGCTTTAGCCAATGGAGCATTGTTTTGCTCTAGGTACTGTTTAACAGTGAGGCTATTATCTTTTACAAATTTCTGATTTAGAAGAACTCGTTCTTCATAGAATCGGCGAAGTTTACCTTTTGCGGCTTTTTCAGCGATTTCAGCAGGTTTACCTTCGTTTATCAATTGCTCTTTTGCGATTTCAAGTTCTTTTTCTACAACAGTAGCATCAACTTCGTCTTGAGTAACAGCAAGTGGTTTCATAGCTGCAACTTGCATTGCAACATCTTTTCCAATTTCAGCATCAGTAAGGTTACCATCAAACTCAACCAAAACTCCAAGTTGGTTGCCTGGGTGGATATAAGAAATTAAAGTTCCTTCAGTTTTAGCTAAAACGACAGTGCTAATTTGGATTTTCTCGCCAATTAAACCAGTCATTTCTTGAAGTTTATCAGCAATAGATTTCCCATTAAGCTGGAAAGCTAAAAGATCGTCAACACTATCAATATTATTATCAAAAGCAGCGTTTAAGAAACTATCTGCAGTAGCTTGAAAATCTTCATTACGAGCTACGAAGTCAGTTTCGCAGTTGATTTCAATTGTAGAAGCTTTTTTAGCGTCATCACTAATTTTAGTAATGATCAAGCCTTCTTTCGCTTCACGATCGGCGCGTTTATCAGCCAGTTTTTGACCTTTTTTACGGAGAAGATCAACAGCTTGATCGAAATCTCCGTTAGCTTCTGAAAGTGCCTTTTTGCAATCCATCATGCCGGCACCGGTCATGTCTCTTAGTTTTTTAACGTCAGCAGCAGAAATGCTCATTGTTCAGTTAGTTTTAAAAAAGGGTTATAATTATTCTTCTTCGTTGGAATCATCAGAAGCATCATCTTGAGCTTCTAAAGTAGGTTCAGCAGTTCTTTTTCTCTTTTTACGAGAGCGAAGTTTTGTTTTTGCTTCAGGTGCATCTTTAGATGTCTTATCACCTTTTTCGCCTTTCGCTTCTGCAGCAGCTTGTTCTTGTAATTCTTCTTCCATGTGTGCTTCACGTTCTGCAGCGCCTTCAATAATAGCGTCAGCAATTTGTGAACTGATCAATTGGATTGTTCTTGCAGAATCATCATTACAAGGAACGATAAAATCTGGAACATCAGGATCACTATTCGTATCAACCATAGCAATAATTGGGATGTGAAGTTTAATAGCTTCACTTACTGCAAGGTGTTCTTTAAGGATATCAACCACAAAAATTGCACCAGGAAGACGACTCATGTTTGAGATACCACCAAGAGTATCTTCTAATTTTTGCTGCTCACGAGAAAGCATTAAACCTTCTTTCTTTGTGAGTTCAGCCATAGTACCATCAGTTTTCATGCGCTCAATCTCTTCCATACGAGAGATGCTTTTACGAACTGTAGAAAAGTTGGTAAGCATACCACCTAACCATCGGTGAGTAACAAAAGGCATTCCTGCACGGACTGCTTCTGTTTTGATGATGTCGGTTGATTGCTTTTTAGTTCCTACAAAAAGAATAGTTTTACCTGCTCGAGAAAGTTTTTGAATCTCGTCGAGTGCTTCTTGTAAGTAATTCTGAGTTTTTTTGAGGTCAATGATGTGAATTCCGTTCCGTTGCATGAAGATAAAATCCTTCATTTTTGGATTCCAACGGCGGGTTAAGTGACCGAAATGTGCACCTGATTTTAACAGGTCTTCAATGGATGCTGCTTTAGGCATTTTTTAAGTATATATGTTTAGGTTTGTCCGCTGTGTGGGTCGGCCTCAAAAAAACCAATCCCGATCTTATTATCGGGACACCAGGCTTTGAGTCACCACACATGTGTGATTTAAAAATTGTACAGCGTAAATATTAACGCTTAGAGAACTGGAATTTCTTACGTGCTTTTGGCTGTCCTGGCTTTTTACGTTCAACCATTCTAGAGTCACGAGTAAGAAGACCATGTCCTTTTAAAATGTCATGCATTTCTTCATTTTCACCGTCGATAGCGCGAGCTAAAGCGTGTGAAATTGCACCAGCTTGACCTGCTTTTCCGCCACCGCGAACGGTAACTTTAATATCGTATTTGCCTTCCAATTCAGTTACGTGCATTGGAAGAAGTGCGATATTACGGATAGATTTTACTGGAAGATATTCTTCAATAGGAGTTTTGTTGATAAGAATCTCACCTTTGCCTGGCTTAATATATAAGCGAGCAGTTGAGGTCTTTCTACGTCCGATGTAATTAGCTTGTGCCATTGATTAAAGCTCGATGGTTTCAGGGTTTTGAGCCGATTGTCCATGAACAGGACCTGCATACACTCGAAGGTTGGTCAATAACTGACGACCAAGTTTGTTCTTCGGAAGCATTCCTTTAACGGCTTTTGTAACTAATGATGTTGGGTCTTTTGCCAACATATCTGCTGCACTTGTAAAGCGCTCACCACCAGGGTAAAAAGTGTGACGGAAGTACATTTTGTCTGTCATCTTCGCTCCAGTCAATTTTACTTTTTCTGAATTGATAACAATTACATTATCACCAGTATCCATATGTGGAGTAAATGTTGGTTTGTTTTTGCCTCTCAATATAGATGCAACAACAGTACTCAATCTACCCAGTGGTATATCTTCTGCATCAACTAATACCCACTTCTTCTCGATGTCGCTGGGTTTTGCTGAGTATGTTTTAAAACTTAAAGTATTCACGATAAAACTCGTTTATTTGCTTTTTTGGAAAGACACTAAAAATACGGCAAAAATATTTTCATATCAACATCTATTTATATTTTTGTTTCAAATTATTAGTCTCTCTAATTACAGGTTGAAAGAGCAAACTAAAGATAGAATGAAAAGGTTAATACATCAGAGACAAAACAATAAAAGATTTGTATCTTTATTGTCTATTCGAATTTTAAAAATACATTTAGATGAGCGACAAATTTAAAAGCACTAAACAAACGTTTGACACAGGTAATGGAGAAGCCACTTTTTACAGTCTTCCTAAACTTAAGGACTTGGGCTACGATAAAGTAGAAACTCTTCCTTTCTCAATTAAGATACTCCTAGAGGCAGTTTTAAGAGAAAATGATGGCTACGCAATTACTGATGCAGACATTGAAACTCTTGCCACTTTTAATGCGGAAAAACCTGAAGGAGAAATCCCTTTTAAGCCTTCTCGCGTAGTACTCCAAGATTTTACGGGTGTGCCTGCCGTTGTTGATTTAGCCGCTCTCAGATCTGCAATGAAGAGAATGGGCGGTAATCCAACTGATATTAACCCACAAGTACCTGTTGATTTAGTAATCGATCACTCGGTGCAAGTAGATATGTTCGGTAAAGAAGCTGCACTTATGTTTAATGTAGAGATGGAAATGGAGCGTAACAATGAGCGCTATGAATTCCTGAAGTGGGGTAAAGAAGCGTTCAATAATTTTCGTGTCGTACCTCCAGGACGAGGAATTGTTCACCAAGTGAATTTAGAATATTTAGGTCGTGGTGTATTTACAAGAGAAGAAGCAGACGGTACTAAAACAGCGTACCCAGATACATTAGTGGGAACGGATTCTCATACCACAATGATTAATGGACTCGGAATTTTAGGCTGGGGTGTTGGTGGAATTGAGGCGGAAGCGGCTATGCTTGGTCAACCAATATCCATGTTAGTTCCGGAAGTAACAGGAATGAAATTAACCGGAAAACTTCGTGAAGGAGTTACAGCTACAGATTTAACACTTACTGTTACTCAGATGCTAAGAAAGCATGGTGTTGTTGGTCAATTCGTTGAATTTTATGGTGATGGTATTAGCAATATGAGCTTACCTGATAGAGCTACCATCGCAAATATGGCTCCTGAATATGGAGCAACAATGGGCTTCTTCCCAATCGATAGTGAGTCCTTAAGATATATGAGACGAACTGGTCGTTCAGAAGAATTAGTAAATTTGGTTGAAAACTATACTAAAGCTCAGGGACTTTTCAGAACTGATGATACACCAGATCCTGTTTTCTCTTCAACACTTGAGCTAGACTTGAGTACGGTTGAGACTTCTTTAGCTGGTCCAAAACTTCCTCATGATAGAATAGCACTTCAGAATATGAAGTCTACCTTTGAAAACTCTTTAGTAAGTGATAATCCAACTATGGGTTTCAACCTTACAAAAGAGCGATTAGATAGTATTGGACATTACAAAAACGGTCAAGATATTGAAATGACTCACGGTGATGTAGTTATCGCAGCTATCACGAGTTGTACAAACACATCAAACCCTAGCGTAATGTTGGGAGCAGGTATTGTTGCTAAAAAAGCAGTAGAAAAAGGGCTTAAAGTTCCTGCTTATGTAAAAACATCGCTTGCACCAGGCTCTAGAGTTGTAACCGAGTATCTAAATGAAGCGGGTTTAACCGAGTATATGGATAAACTAGGATTTAACTTAGTTGGTTATGGTTGTACAACCTGTATAGGCAACTCTGGACCACTTCCCGAGCCTGTAGAAAAAGCAATTCGTGAAGGCGATTTAATCGCCGCGGGTGTTCTTTCTGGAAATAGAAATTTCGAAGGTCGAATTCATCCATGGGTTAAAGCGAATTTCTTGGCTTCTCCACCATTGGTTGTTGCATATGCACTTGCTGGCACGGTAAATATTGACTTGAATACTGAACCATTAGGCAAAGACAAAGATGGAAATGATGTTTATCTAAAAGACATTTGGCCAACTACAGAAGAAATTGCAGAGCATTTAGACAACGCAATTCGCCCGGATCTTTTTGACAAGATGTATTCTGATATTTTTGAATCTCCAACTTGGGAAGCTATTCCTGTTTCAGGTGGCGACTTATTTAATTGGGATGATAAATCAACTTACATCCAGGAGCCTCCATTTTTTATGAACATGAGTGAGGTAGCCGAGCCAATCAAATCTATTGAAGGCGCTAAAGTATTAGTGAAAGTAGGTGATTCAATTACAACCGATCATATTTCACCAGCAGGTAACATAAAAGAAGATGCTCCTGCGGGCGTTTATTTGAAAGAACATGGGGTAGAAAAGAAAGATTTCAACTCTTATGGTTCTCGTCGTGGAAATGACCGTGTTATGACTCGCGGTACTTTTGCTAACGTACGATTTAAGAATCAACTTGCTCCAGGAACTGAAGGTGGTTTTACCAAATACCATCCAACAGGAGAAATAACCTCTATTTTTGAAGCTTCACTAAAATACAAAGAAAGCAATACACCATTAATTGCCATAGCTGGAAATCAATATGGGACAGGTTCTTCTCGTGATTGGGCTGCAAAAGGAACCAACTTACTTGGTGTTAAAGCGGTTATAGCTGAATCTTATGAGAGAATTCACAGATCAAACCTAGTTCAAATGGGCGTAATACCACTTCAATTTAAAGATGGTGAAACTCCCGAAACATTAGGCATTAATGGGTCAGAATCATTCACAATTCATTTAAGTGATGATATTAAAGCTCGTGGAGAGGTGAAGGTGACTGCTGTTAAAGACTCTGGAGAAGAAATCAACTTTACAACTAACAGTAGAATTGATACTCCCGTTGAAGTAGATTATTACAGAAATGGTGGAATTCTACACACGGTTTTACTCGATTATTTGAAAAAGAGTAAATCTTAAAAGCATTATCAATTAATCCTTGATCATTTTTTGATCAAGGATTTTTTGTTTTTTTAAATACTATCAGCATTTTAGCCCACCTATTTCTCTGATTAACAACTGATACAAGAATGGCAGAAAACTATAAACATATGCAGTTATTGCTCCATGCGATTGAAGGAATTAATCGTACGATGGAGCTTAAATCATTGTTATTAAAATGTATGAATTCTGCGTGCCAGGTAATGGAAGCGGAAGCAAGTTCCTTGATTCTTATCGACGAAGTGACTGGCGAGCTAAATGTAAGTATTCCTACTGGGCCAATTAAGGATAAGATTAGAGGAATGACCATTCCCCAAGATAAAGGTGTTGCTGGGTGGGTTTTGAAAAATAAAGAACCCTATTTCAGTAATGAACTTAAAGACTCGGAAATTTTTTGGGGGGAATTAAGTGAAGAATTTGATTCTAAGAGCATCATGTGTGTGCCGCTTCTAAATGCTAAAAAAGAAGCGATAGGAGTTCTTCAAGTACTTAATAAGTTGAATGGGAAAAAGTTTACAAAAGACGAAATCCAAGTTTTTGAAACTCTAGCAGGTCACGTTTCGCTATCTATTGAAAAAGTTAAAGAAGTTGATGAGCTTAAAAGGAAAATTAAAGATAAAGAAGAGAAGCTGAAAGAAGTTCATCAAGGCTTAAAAAGTAATCTTGCAGCAATTAATGCACTTATTCAGCTGGAGGTTCCTTCAATTGATGATGAATATGCCCAGTTTATTTTAAAGGCTACGGGATCTAGGATTGAGGCAATTTCCAATGCTCATCATATCCTTTATAACCAAGACGAATTCGAATATATCGACTTGGGATTATACCTTGGTCGACTTACTTCCGTTGTTTCCGAGATTTTTGAAGAAGACGAAAAAGAAATAAGCCTTCTTCTTGATATGGATAAAATAGCTTTGAAAGCTAGTATTGCATTAACCGTTGGGCTAATAGTGAATGAGGTTCTGGTTCACATGTATAAAGATTCCTTCTCTTTAGAGGCATTTGGTAAAATTACACTCTCTGTAAAAAAAGACGAAGAAAATTGTGTTGCTATTAGTATTTCAGATAGCGGTAGTGGACTAAAAACCAATCTTGATGGAAGTATTGAGGATTCTCTAGCTTCAGTAATAATAAAAACACTAGCAAGTAAACTTGAGGCAACTCTTACTCAGCGTGAAAACGAAGAGGGTGGCTCTACCTTTTCCATTCTTTTTTATATTTAATTTAAAATGAATAGATTTTTTTGAAACTACTCTTGTGCGCTTCTTTATGTCCTTTTTAAACCAATATTTTTTATATCCACCAACTTTCTAAGCCACGCATAGTAAAAAGATTTGCCATTTTCGATTGAATGGGAGGTTTGAGCATAGTTTTAACTATTGCGCTTTTTATAGGATGAAAGAGAGTTTTTCGACCCAGACTCATATTTAATTCTGCTCTTCGTGCCACTTTCTTTGCCATTGGTCGTTGTTTAGAATCGTAGACAAACAAATCAGCAATAGGGAGATCTTTTGAGATTCCTCTACAGAACGACATTACATTTGCCAAGTGCCACGCATCTAACCAGCCAAGATTCATTCCTTGTCCGCCAATAGGGCTTACAACATGAGCCGCATCGCCTGCTAAAAGAATCCTATCTTTTCCAAATTGATCTGCTATGAAATGTGAAACTCCAAATCCACTGATCATCAAACTCGTTTCGGGATTTACATCAACATGAACTCTTTGCTTAATCAAATCAGTTATTAACTCAGGGGTAGGTTCAGAAATATACTTTTCGGTTTTAACAACCCATCTTCTTTTATGATTAGGAAGAGGAAAACATTCTACCAATCCATCTTTTGTTAAATATACAACGGCGTCATTTCCGTATTTTGTAGAATCCTCAAAATCTCCCATAATGTAAGTATCAGGATAAGATTTCCCTTTAAAGTTGATTTCAGCAGCTTGGCGAACAAAGCTATTTTTTCCGTCGCAACCAATTACATAACCACCTTCACTAAGATGTTTTTCCCCATCTTTTTTAATAGTAAGTGCGATGTGACTAGATTCATCTGATAAGTTAACTAATTCAGCTCCTGAAATTAGAGAACCGGGACAGAGTTTTAAAAAGTGATTTCGGAGAATCCGTTCAGTTTCAAACTGAGGGTTAATTAAAATAAATTGATAGGGAAGAGGACAATCAGAAAAATTAATTTCCCCAATATTTTGATTTCCGTCATGCGCAATTCCCCTTTCTACTTTAATTCCTGCGTTCAAGAACTCATCGATCATACCAAGTTTTTCAAAAAGCTCTAGTGAGACCGGATGAATTCCAAGCGATCTCGATTCTTTTACAACTTCAGATCGTTGCTCTAAAATAGTACACGGAATTCCATGATAATGAAGGCATATCCCCATAAATAAACCTACTGGACCACCACCAACTATAACTACATCTTCAGTTTTCATTTGGTTTGATAACTAATTTCATATAAAAAAGTCCCGCAAGGGATAACCTAGTAGCTAATATTAGATTATTCATTTTTCAAAGTAAGAGTTAATAATAATCGAAAGGGAAAAGAACGCTCAACCTTCCAACCTTTAGGAGCGATTTCTGTTAACTCGTTCTTGGTATAACATCGCTTAATAGAAGTAAGTCCATCTGCTGCAATAAACGAATTCCAAAATAGTGGTCTCGAAAATATATTGAAAAGTGTATAACCGAAATCACTTCGTTCTATATCATTAAAAATGACAAGTCTTTTTGCTAAATCTTTGGCTTCTTTAAGAATTTGATGTGTATTTTCTTCATCCAAGTGATGCAGCACATGATTCGAAATTACAAAATCGAAGCTTTTGTTCTCTTTTACTAGATCAGAAGAACTGCAATTCAAGAAAGTAACAGAAGCATCATTGGGAAGAGATCTTGCAAAATTAAAAGCTCTTTGGTCGGTTTCGATAGCGGTTATGTTAAGATCAATTCCATCTTGCCTTGCCCATTTAGAAATCGAAATAGGAATATCTCCACCACCAAATCCAATATCTAGTAAAGAAAAGGTTTTACAAGTACCAATCATATGAGGCTTTAACTTATTCTTATAGATTCGCTTCCAGTTTGAAAGTAGACTATTAATCGTGGAGAATTGACGATAGGTATTCTCAAGCTTAATAAGGTCACAATCATCTCCGTCCATTAGCTCAACAAGATCAGGTTGACGATGTGATAAGTAGGTAGGCATAATTAAGAATTTACTACCGTAAGAAGTCCTGATTCTATGGTAAGTCCTGGGCCAAATGCCATGGGTAAAATTCTCGAACCCTTTTTAGGTTTTGATCCGAAAATATCCTTTAGTACGTATAGTATAGTTGCGCTACTCATATTTCCGAAGTTGGAAAGTATTTTTCGGGAAGAACAAACCTGGGCCTTATTGAGGGCCATTGATTGCTCTACTTTATCTACAATGGCACGACCGCCGGGATGAATAGCCCATAAATCAATATCTTTTAGTTTGATAGATAGTTTTTCCAGAAGCGGGGTAATTACATCGGAAAGGTTTGCTGCAATTATATTTGGTACATAGCTCGATAAAACCATATTGAAGCCGGTATCCCCGATAGTCCACGCCATATCTCGTTCCCCTTCATAAGCCAGAGAAGACGCAAATTGATCTATACGAAATGCAGTTTTCAAAGGATGTTTTGAAGATATGAGCATGCCTGAAGCTCCGTCAGCAAATACTGAAGAAGCAATCATATTATCGGGATCACTTTTATATTGAAAATGAATGGTGCAGAGTTCTGCACAAATAACCATCACAGTTGCATCTGGGTTGGCTTCACAAAAAGATTGTGCCATTTTTAATGCAGGGAAAGCCGCGTAACATCCCATAAACCCTATATGAAAACGTTTGGTTGAAGGAGCCAACTTTAAACCCCGAACGAGTTCAAAATCTGGTCCGGGAGCAAAGAAACCGGTACAGGAAACGGTAATCACATGTGTAATATCAGATTTCTCAATTTCAGGATTTTGATTGAGTAGTTTCGTTCCTACTTCCAGAAACAACTTGGTTGCTTCCGTTTTATAAAGCTCGTTTCGTTCACCGGTAGTCGGTCGGTTGTTCTTGCTTAATGCACGGTTAAAAAAGGAGTCGTTACTTTCGCTCAAAAAATCACGGATAACTGTATGTCGTTTGTCAATTCCGGATTGAGAATAAATACGATGAAGAATAGCTTGAGTTTTCCGGTCTTCTGCCAACTTCGATTTCATAATTTCTCGAATAGTTTGCTGATCTACAGAAGTTTCAGGGTTTGCAGTAACAATGTCGTGAATGAATGCAGGCATATAACAGAATACAAGTTTGTTGCAGCATTTAAAACCCTGCTTTTATAAAGAAGGTTCGTTTGTTGCCAAATAACTTTTGCGAACGAAGCGAAATAATATCCGCTCCAAATCACAGAGATCACTTCGCTTGTGAATGGAAATATTTCAAAGTCCAGCTTTTTTAGCTGGGGCTTTTCTTTGTAGTCAACAAATGAAATCTTAGATTATGAAGTATGGCTGCTACAGAAAGTCCTGATATTAAACCAATCCAAAGTCCTTTTGGCCCCATATTTGTGTGGATCCCAAGATAATACCCTACTGAAAATCCAATCAACCAATAGGATATAAAGTTTACGAGCATAGGCACTTTAGTATCTTTTAAACCTCGAAGCGCTCCATATGCTCCTACTTGTAAGCCATCAGAGATTTGGAATAAGCCAGCCATGAAAAGAAGTGAAATAGCTAGTTCTTTTACTTCAGGGTCTTTGGTATAAATGCCAACGATCATATCAGGAATGGAGAAGATAAGCACAGCAGTACACGTCATAATTAGTGTGCAAATTATGGTTCCGTGAAATCCTCTGAAACGAGCGTTCTCCATTGAACCTTGCCCCACAGCTAATCCTACACGTTGAGAGATAGCCATAGAAAGTCCAAAAGGGATCATGAAAATAGTAGCCGCAATACTTAATGTAACCTGATGCGCAGCCGATGCGGTAACACTTAACGTTCCCATCAACACACTAACAGAAGCAAACAAAAGAATTTCCATTGTTGAGCTGATACCACTGGGCAAACCAACATGAAGCAACTCTTTTATATATTTCCATTCCGGGCCCCGTGTTCGTGCATAAATATTAAATCGTTTTAAAGGTTTCGAAAAAACAGTAAAAACGATCATCGCAACTCCAGCAGCAAGTTGAACTATGGTTGTGGCATACCCCGTGCCTTCTGCACCCATTGCTGGGAAACCGAATTTGCCATACATTAGAATATAGTCAGCGGGAATGTTGAGCAGAAGGGTGAGCAGTGCCAGATACATCGCTGGCTTTGTAATGGCAAGCCCTTCACTAAAATATCGTAAGCCAGCAAAAATGAGTAATCCTGGAATTCCCCATGAAACTGCTTTAATGTATGTAGTAGAAAGAGGAATGATTTCCTGATCAACTCCTGCAAAATGGAGTATAAAATCGAGATTTCGAATAAGAAAAAAAGAAGGTATTGCTAAGAAAAGAACAAGCCACAACATCTGGCGGACACTCTTTCCAATTTCAAAAAACCTACGCGCTCCAAGATATTGCGAGACAATTGGATTGATAGCAACGAGTGTTGCCATTCCAAATAATGTAACAGGTTGGTAGAGTGCATTCCCAACGGCAACACCTGCTAAATCTGCAGCAGATAACCTGCCCGCCATTATGGTATCGGTTACTGTTAATCCCATTCCCAATAGTTGAGTTCCTACAATAGGAAGACCTATTTTCAAAAGGGTAGAAGATTCTTTTTTTATGTCTGGTAGATGTTTTTTCACGACTCTAAAATGAGTCGTAATGGTACGAAAGATCCGCTTTAATTACTCAACCGGTTTGGCTGAAATAGGTATACGAATGGTAAACGAGGTGCCCTGATTCGAAGTAGATATGAAAGTAATCTCTCCTTCATGTTCTTCAATAATTTTTTTAGTAATAGCTAAGCCAAGCCCAGTACCACTAGACTTGGTAGAAAAATTTGGCACAAATATTTTATCCTGATCTTTAGATGAAATACCTTCCCCATTATCTGTAATAGTTACAAATGCATTAGCTAACTGTTGATCTGAAAATGTAGTAACGGTGATTTTCCCATTACTGTTAATGGCTTCACTTGCATTTTTAATAAGATTTACGAGCACTCTTCTAAGTTCATCTTTTGCACCTAGTATGATGAGAGGTTTTTTTGCAAAATCAGTAATTAGGTTAAAGTTGTTGTCTGAATTGTACATTTCAGTAACTGAACGAACAAGTTTATTTAAATCTAATGGAAGAAATTCGTGTTCAATAGGTTTAGAGAATTTGGAGAAATCGGATGCAATTTTATTAAGTGCATCAATTTGCTCAATCATGCTGGTAGTAATTTTGGCAACTTTCAGCTTTACGTCTTCATTGTCATTTAACTTTAGTTGCCTCTCTAAATGCTGAAGATTAAGCTTCATAGGAGTTAACGGATTTTTGATTTCATGAGCAATCTGCTGAGCCATTTCTTTCCAAGCTTCTTCACGTTCATTTTTTGCCAGCTCAAGCTGAACGACTTTAAGACGTTTAGCCATATTGTTGTATGACATAGTTAATGTGCCAATTTCATCTTCACTTCGAACAGGTAGAGTCACATTTAAATCACCATCCGAAATTTTCTTTAATGCCTCTTGTATTGCCTCGAGAGGAGAAGTGAGTTGAGAGGAAATAAATCCAATTACTACCACCAGAAGTCCAAAAATGAGCGTATAAAATGCAAGCAATAAACTTGTGGTAGATAATAGACGGTCGTAAAATTTTGGGGCTTTCAGAAAAGTAGGTACCGCTGCAATTCCTGCTATTTGGTTATTCTCGTCAAGCCAGGGCTTGTATCCGATAACCATTTCCTGAGCATCGAACTTTACAATTGAAAGTTCTTGTGTACTTTTGTTAGTCATAATTCGATTATATACTTCCCAAGGCAGAGAATTTGGGAGTAAATGTTGAGTAAAAATTTGTGATGTTGTAGAGTTAATAAGAATGCCACTTTTATAAAGAGCTGCATCTACATCTATAATAGACGTTACTTTTTGTAGCTCAGATGGGTCTGATGAAATAGTAGCACCAAAACTCTCAAGGTTCGTGGTAAGGTTATCCAATCTATCAAATAAAAGACTTTGAACATCTTCACTATTTTGAATATTTAGTACATAATAGGATGTTCCCACCAAAGCAAGTAGACAAAAAATACTAGCTAGAATAAAGCGATCAATCAATCGGTCTTTAAATCGTCTGGAGTATCCAAAAATTCGCCAGTTTGGATTTCCAGAAAGCATAATCATAATGCAAATTCCAACTACAACTAATACAAAAAATAATCTCAGAAAAGAGAAGATATGTTGAGTAAGAGCTATTTTTTTAGTAGCAATTCTTACAACCGTATTTTCTCCCTTTTTTACATAAAGCTCTTTTATTTCATCATTGTTATAAGTGAATGAAGTTGCGTAAATAGAATCTATATGAACTTTTTTTACAATATTCTCTGGTAGAACAAAGGGCCCTGGAATTTCAAGAGGAATTCCCTGAATAGAGCTTCTCATATAAGTTCCATTTCGATATTCTGATGAGGTAAGAGTTTCTCCCAAAAAAGAATTTTTACTGGAAGAAATAACCGTTCTGAGGGGTCTATCTAATTGAGGGAGTTCCTCATATACAGAGCAAAGTATCCAGCCAATTCGAACATCAGAATCAGGACTTTCAAAGATTGGAATCCAACCCCTTATAAATGCTGAGTAGTTTGCATTTATGGTATTTATCGGTCTTGAGCGTAAGATAGGACGAATGTTTTCTCTACGGATCTGCTCATCCTCATATGGTATCTCAAGTTCTTCAATTCGAAATGCAGTACTCCATTGAGGCGGGGAAAGACTGGTAGTATAATCTGAAAATCGGTCCCCATTTTCATTTATTATTTGAATAGAAATAGTATACCGGAGCCATTCTGTCTTAATATATTCTCGCAAGTATTGATCAAAGAATACATCATCAAAAGCTCGTGTTGAAACTTGAGAAAGCTCAGCACTCAATTCTTTCAGAAGATTTATTGTAATGGTCTGCATTTCATTCTCTTCATCTACAGAAAAAGATTTAGCAGCATTGAGCATTCGTTGGTTTTGACGCTCGGTTGATCCATTAGCATAGGCTATATATATAAAACATACAGTTAGGTAACTCACAAAAATAAGTAACCGTAGTTTAGATGAGTGTAAAAAAGCAGGGGTTTTTTTGAGTAAAAAAAGAGCAAAAATCAAAGTAATTAAAAAGAATAGAAAGGCAATAAGAACAACCCAAGGCGCTATCTCAAAATTATAACTTGCTCCAAAAGCAACAATGCTAAATCCAACAAGAAAAGACACTAGAACAATCGAATAGTTTTTGGATGAGTTTCTTAGTGTAAACCAAAATACAGTACTATTAAGAACCAGTAATGAAATAAACGAAATACTAGAACTTAGATAAAACAATAGCGTTGACAAAGATGGTAGAAGCTCCAAGTCCATTACCACTATTGTGGACGAAGTAATTACATTTGAAGTAGACCATAAAAAATGAATTGAAGTAGCTCCTAAAACACCCGTGGCAAGAGTACTTAAAATGATAAGATTCATGGGGCTTAGAATACTTTTATTCTCAATTAGAAATTGTGAAATAGAGAAGCTAATTAAGAATATAAAAACAGAGTTTACAACGTATTCTACTAACATTAGGTTAGTGAATAATGCTATAGAACTTGATTGAATATCAAGTAATGGGTAAAGCGTTCTTATAAGCAACCAGATAGTGCTAAAAGTAACCAACTGTAGAATCAATCCTTTCCAGCCCCCAATACGTTGCGAAAAAGAGAATGCTAGGAACCCAATTAAGACTAAAAAACTGGTAAAGAAAAGTGACCGCCACAAACTATTTTTTTCATCTATGGCTTTTTCAAGCTCATCAAATCCCGAGCTAAGAGCATAGATTTGACCTAATGAATCCGAACTAACAGTTGAAATAGTAGAATGGGCTATAATATTTAGCTTATCAATTTTATTGAAGCTAAAGCTTACAGGGTATTGATCTGGATTAGTGAATAAAGACCTTGGATTTTGCTCTAGATTGCTCCCTAAACGCAGGATATTTTCCTGAGCAATTTTTACTCTATTATATACATCATATCGAACAACAGAAGTATCTTGTTCTACAAAAAAAGGGATAATGCTAAATAAGTAGGTAACATTATTTTCATTTTCTATAGATACATAAAGTGATTTATTCTGCGATAGTAAATCACCTGGATAGTTATCAGGCACAAACCCATTCCAAAGTAACCTTTGCTGCTCCTCATAAACTATCGTACCCCAAAAATCATAATCCTCACTGAGTGTTTTTGAAATTGACTCTAAAGACGACTCACTTGTTAGTTCTTTTTTTATGTACTCGGCAAGTGAAGTGGATTGACTTGTAAAATCATAAATATACTTTTGGAAATTTTCCGTAGCTATAGCAACCGATTCTTCGGCAAGTAAAGTTATTTCAAATTCTTTAGGAGCATTCTGATGGGAGGACCATTCATAATAACTATACCCTACTGCTAGTAAGCAAAGAATAGATAACAGAAGTAACGTTCTATTTTTTGATAAGAAATTCACAGTTTCCCAACGATGTGATTTAACTAGTAACTAAATTCGTAATCTTACTATCTGGAGTACCAGATAGCACCTGTTTAATTGCTTTTGCAGCGAGCATTCCTATAGCTTCTCTAGTTTCGAAAGTAGCGCTGGCAATGTGAGGTAACATCGTACAATTAGGAGCGTTAAGCAATCGTGGATGAACCGTAGGTTCATTTTCAAAGACATCAAGACCTGCTCCTGCTATTTCTTTGGAATGTAAAGCCTCAGCAAGTGCTTCTTCATCAACTACAGGTCCCCTAGATATATTTATTAAAATAGAATGCTTAGGCACGATGGAAAAAATGTTTGAATCAATAATATGATAAGTATCTGGTGTAAGCGGACAATTCAAACTTAATACATCACTTTGTCTGGCAAGTTCCTCAAGGTTTCCAACTAATTTACAATCAAGAATTTCCTGAATTTCTCTAGATACTTCTGAACGATTGTAGTAGATAATATTCATTCCAAAAGCTTTAGCCCTTTTAGCAAATGCCTGGCCTATTCGCCCCATCCCTAAAATCCCTAAAGTCTTTCCTCTTAACTCCATTCCTAAAAACCCTAAAGGTTCCCAACCTTTAAATTTTCCTTGCCTTAAATACGATTCAGCTTCAAAGAAGCTACGTGTTGTTGCCATAAGTAAAGCCATGGCGAAATCACCACAGGCTTCCGTTAATACATCAGGAGTATTTGCTACTTTAATGTTAAGCTTATTTGCAGCTTTAGTATCAATATTATTGTAACCTACAGCAAAATTGGCAATCACTTTTAAATTAGAAGCAGATTTAAGGACAGTCTCTGAAACAGGAGTTGAAAGCATGCAAAGTAGGGCATCGTATTTATGCAATTCCTTAATTAGGTGTTCTTCAGAGTTAAACTCTCCTTTTTTGCCAATAGTGACGTTCCCGAATTCTTCAAGATATGTAATCACCGTTGTTGGAATAGGTTCGGTGACTAGAATCCGGGGTAAACTCATTTTAATAAAATCAATCTTCGTTTTCTACATGAGTGATTTCCGCATCATTCCACATACGTTCTAAATCGTAGAATGCTCTTTTTTCTTTGCTCATAACATGCACTACGGTATTTATGAAATCTAAGATAATCCAAGAACGGGCTTGTAAACCTTCTTTCTTCCAAGCCTTTTCACCAGCTTTCTCTAAAAGTTCTTCTTCTACAGAATCAGCAATAGCTTTAATTTGAGTATCTGAATTACCACTACAAATTACAAAGTAATCGGTTAATGTCGTTTGTTCTGAGACATCAAGTATAACAATATCCTGAGCTTTTCTTTTTCTCAAGCCTTCAATAATCATCTCAACCAGATTCTTTGAATCTGGCTTTGCATCAATAAACTGGTCTTTAGTTGGCTGCTTTATATCTGTCATTTATTCTTTATTAAGCTGTTCGTAATCGTGACCAATAACCACGGTTACATCTAAAAAATAATCAGGAGATTCTTCCCTAATTACATTGATTTCATTAATTCCTAAGGCACTGGCAACTCTCTTAGCATTATCCAAAACCCCACTCCTTGAAATCACAATCGTTTCTTTAAGTTCAAAGTGATCAAAGTTACCTGTTTCTACAACATCGAACCCATTTGATCTTAACACTCCAGTATATGCATTGGCGATACCCGCAATTCCACATCCATTCAACACTTCTATTTGGATGATTTCACTTATTAACTGTGATTTAGCTTCTGCCCTTTGATTGAAAATTCTGGGATAAATTATCCTTGTCGATAGTGCAACAAGTAACACAATAAGAAGGATACTTAGAAAACCAATTGCAGCATTTAGAAATAGGCCTTCAATGCTGGAAGAAGATTTATCCGGTTGGTTTTCACCCATTCAAAAAACGTTTAATACCAATATCCATTATTATTGAATCGGCTGTTTCTGCCAAATCTCCCATAACCATATGGATCGTATCCATATCCGTAAAAACCTGAAGGTAATTGGCGGTATTGAAATTTAATAAATGCGTTATCACTGATTTTATAATTCAGCTCTGCATTTTGAATGACAACTTGGTTTTGGAAATTATTTTGACCTTGAGCTAAATTTGCACCAAAAGGAGAGTGTAAGAAAGAAACATCAACACGTCCATCCATTCTTGGACTAATATCAAATGTTAGCGTATTTGTATAGGCATTTACATTTTGATATCCACCGCCGAATGAGGAAAAATTCATACTATATGAATGACTCATCTCAACACTGTTAAAAAATCTATTCAAACCGTTTTGAACAGTAGGAGCATTCCTGTTAACAATAGGGCCACTATAATCGAATGGACTTGATAAATCTTGACGCAACTGACCCAAGGCTGTCGCTGAAAGAAGTATAGAAAGTAAAAATGTTGGTATAAATAATTTTTTCATGTGCTCTTAATATTATAAAATCAAACGTTAGAGCTTGCCTCGTAGTATAACGAATTGGGATTTAATAATAAACAGCAACAGAATGTATATTGAATTGAAATCGACAATTAAAAAGACTATTTTTACTCTCTTTTCAAAGAAATCAAACTATACTCCAAAACCAGCCGAGGAGAGATGAAACTCACCGATTTTAGATATGAAGTTGAAGGACTAAATGTTCCTGAAGAACCATTAAAAAAGCGCGATTCAGCCAAATTAATGGTGTTAAACCGTGCAGAGCAAACAATAGAACACAAGAAGTTCTCAGATATTCACGAGTATCTAAACGAGGGAGATGTAGTTATATTTAATAACACAAAAGTTTTCCCTGCTCGCCTAAATGGTAAAAAAGAAAAAACGGAAGCTGATATCGAAGTCTTTTTGTTGAGAGAGCTTCAGCCTGAAAATATGCTTTGGGATGTATTAGTTGAACCAGCTCGTAAAATCAGAATTGGGAATAAACTTTATTTTGGTGAAGGCGACGATGAGTTAATGGCAGAGGTAGTTGATAACACAACTTCTCGAGGTCGTACGATTCGATTTCTATATGAAGGCCCTAACGATGAGTTGTATGGTAAATTAGATGAACTAGGCAAAATGCCACTTCCACCATATATAGAACGTGAGCCAGTTGAAGAAGATAAAGAACGTTATCAAACAGTATATGCTACAGAACGTGGAGCTGTTGCAGCTCCAACCGCAGGAATGCATTTTACCAAAGAATTAATCGAGAAGATTGAAGCAAAAGGAGTGGAATTTCTTCCTACTACTCTTCACATCGGTTGGGGAACATTCCGTAATGTTGAGGTAGAAGATCTAACAAAGCACAGAATGGATTCCGAGAATTATTTTATCTCAAAGGATACTTCCGATAAAATCAATATTACTCTCAAAAAGAAGAAAAATAAAGTAGTAGCTATTGGAACTAGCGCAGTTCGTGTTATTGAAACTAGTGTAATGGCAAGCGGAATGTCGAAAATGGGTACTGGTTGGACCGATAAATTTATCTATCCACCGTATCAATTCAAGATCACAGAAGCATTAATTACAAATTTCCATAGACCAGAATCAACTTTGTTGATGCTGGGTGCAGCATTTGCAGGATATGATTTCTTAATGAAAGCATATGAAGAAGCTAAGGAGAAAGATTATCGGTTATTCTCCTTCGGCGATGCGATGTTGATCATCTAAATGACAAAACTGGCGGTCATAATCCCGGCTGCCGGCTCGGGATCCCGAATGGGGTCCCGAATCCCAAAGCCTTTCTTAAAGCTCCAGAATATTTCCATTCTGGAGCATACTATTAAAAATTTTGCTAACCTCGATTTCGTAACACAGATAATTGTATCTACATCGAAAGAGTGGGTTTCAGAAGTAGAATTAATTCTGAGTAATTTTTCAGAAAAAACTGAAACACTTTCTGTGGTTATAGGTGGAAATGAAAGGCAAGACTCGATTAATAATGCACTTTCTGTAGTATCTGAAGATGTGAACCTTGTAGCTGTTCACGATGCTGTAAGACCATTTATAAATCCAGAACTAATTAAACAATGTTCCAGCTCAGCGCTTGAATTTGGAGGTGCAATTATTGCCATTCCAGCTAAAGACACTATAAAGGAAGTCGGGGAAGATTTAGTAATTCAAAATACACCCGAACGAAATAGACTTTGGCAAGCACAGACTCCTCAAATCTTCCAAAAAAATCTACTTATTTCTGCGTATACCTCGGCCATCAAGAGTGGTTTTATTGGTACCGATGACGCTTCATTAGTAGAAAGAATTGGTGGAAAGGTAAAGATAATAGAAGGAGATCGTCGAAACTTAAAAATTACTTTTCCGATAGACCTTAAAGTAGCGGAATTAATTTTAGATGAAAAAGGAGTGTGATGAGAATAGGATATGGATTTGATATTCATCAATTAGTAGAAGGGAGGAGCCTTATTCTTGGGGGAGTTGCTATCCCATTCGAAAAAGGACTATTAGGTCATTCCGATGCTGATGTTTTACTACATGCAATTACAGATGCATTACTTGGCGCTTTAGCTCTTGGGGATATTGGACAGCATTTCCCTGACACAGACCCAGGGCATAAAGGCGCTGATAGTCGTGTACTTTTAAAATATTGCTATGATTTAGTAAAAGAGAAAGGTTATAAACTATCAAATTTAGATGCTACAATTGTAGCCCAGCGACCAAAGTTAATGCCACACTTACCTCAGATAATTAAGACGATTGCTAAAGATTTAGAAGTTCATGAAAATAAGGTCTCTGTAAAGGCAACAACTTCTGAGAAACTTGGGTTTGTAGGTAGAGAAGAAGGTATCTCAGCAACGGCAGTAGTGTTAGTTCAAAAAGTCTGAAATGGCAGATCAGATTATACAAACTATCATTGATTGGATAAGTGTTTTTCCACCCCTTGGGATTTATCTGATATTCACTCTCATAGCGTACCTGGAAAATGTACTTCCACCTGTTCCTGGAGATGTACTTTTAGCTTTCAGTGGTTACCTTGCTGCGGACGGTTTGCTCTCACTTCCGTTGATCTGGATTCTCACAGTTCTAGCATCTGTGATTGGATTTATGAATATGTATTGGATTGGAGATAAACTTGGTGGACAAATTGATGAAAAAAAAGATGATCATATTCTTTTAAAATTCATCAATTATAGGTACTTCAGAAAAGGCAAAATTTGGATGTATAAATACGGACAATGGGTTATTTTTGGCAACCGTTTTTTAGCAGGGACTCGCTCCGTAATTTCTTTAACTGCGGGCATGTCTCACTTAAAAAAGAGCCATACAATAGCTAATTCGTTCATTAGCTCCGCCTTATGGAATGCAGTACTCTTAGGTTTGGGTTGGTTTATTCGTGATAACTGGCACGTAATAGGTGGTTACCTTTCTGCGTATGGCAAAGTAATACTGGTTTGTATCGGGGCATTTATTTTTGGTCGTTTTATATGGTCTAAAGTGAAGGTAAATAAAGAGTCTAAAGTTTCTTAGAGATTTTGAAAATTTTTGCACATTAAATGTTGACAATCTTTCAAGACATGGGTATTTTTTAAGTCTTTCGCAAAAAGCCAGTGTAGCTCAGTTGGTAGAGCAACGGTTTTGTAAACCGTCGGTCATCGGTTCGAATCCGGTCACTGGCTCAATATGCGAAATTGGGGGAGATACCAAAGCGGCCAACTGGGGCAGACTGTAAATCTGTTGTCTTACGACTTCGTAGGTTCGAATCCTGCTCTCCCCACG
>CAXBBW010000023.1:0-34231 GCA_963974345.1 uncultured Balneolaceae bacterium
TTCTGTTACTTTCACAAAAATCGAAAACCCTCGCCGCTTAAACGCCGGGTCGTTAGGCGTCTACTAATGAAAAAATTTCCTTTTCGATTATTAGCATCTTTTCTGATTTACCTTTTTTCATGGCTACTATATAGCTTTCTTTTTGGTAGATATATAGATGATATTGGAGGAGGTTATTTATTTAGAGCGGCACCGTTAACTGTACCATTTGCATTGGCTCTGATATTATCTTCTGACATCATTTTGCACAAATTTAAATTCTTTCGTGAACGACACCAACTTCTGGTTGCAACTGAAATGTTTGTTGGATTAATTGTTTTCATACCATCATGGTACTTGTTGATTCTAATTCCAATATGGTAGCGCCTAACAAGCGTTTCAATGGGACGCAGACGGAGTACGATCAATAACTTGTGTGCAATAAAATAAATCAGTTACTTCAAAGAAAACAAAAACTCCGCGCCCATTAAACGCGGGGTCGTTAGCCGTACTAAATCCAACACTATGAAACAGGCACTTTTCTTTGCTGTTTTTTTGATCCCAAGTCTTTTGTTTGGACAGGATTTAGAATTTCTTCAAAAAGCTGAAAGCCCATGTCGAGAAAGCCTTGTAAGTCTTTTTGAATTATCAGAAAAAGACAGCTTGTCACTTGATGAAGCTAAATTAGCTTTTCAACATGCTGAAGAATACACAATAGATGATTCAGAATTTCACTGTGGTTTATTCACAGATATTGAATCAGGATTCCTAAAAAATATCGTCATCAACTTTTCATCCGATTCTTTAGTTTCTTACTACATTGAGTATTTGAGAATGACTCAAAATTCAGCCGGTGAGGCGAGAAGTAGTGATTTTGAAGAAATATTTAGAGTCTACCCTGAATCAGTTATTCAATTAGCTGAACAACAAAGGAAAGAATTTCGAGATGATTTAATTTTTCATTTGGCTTGGGGCTATTTAAATAATACATATCCAGATTCAGAAAATGATCCGATTGAAAAATTTTGGGGAAGACATTCCAAACTAAAAGATGATAAACTGAATGAATCACCATTTATTAAAGATGTCATCACAGAAATTGAAAACTTGTAATGCACGGCTAACAAGCGTTTCAAACGGACTCGAACACGGTTCGGGTCTTTAATTTTAAACTCTAGACTCGCCGCTTAAACGCGGGGTCGTTATACAACCTATGAGAAATTCAGCATTCATCTGCATATTAGTCTTTTTGTTTTCTTGTGCTGATTCTCCAGAAGAAAGACTTCAATCTTTAAAAGGTGAATGGATTCAGGCAGATACAAGTTTTATAAGTCAAGAAAGATTACAGATTAGGTTTGAGAAAACTTTAGAATATATTCAATCATATAGAATTAACTGGGGTTTCCCCTTAAATGGTTGTACAGAACTCCGTACTGACACTTTAAGAGAAAACATCAGAACTTATCGTATTGCTACATCCCCATTAAGAGGACCGGGTTCAAGTGATTATATTTCTTCAACTTTAGATCATGTTTGGGCGTGCAAAGTTTTTGAAGAACCATTTGATTCTCTAATTACCAAGTTATCTCCTTCACATGGAAGATATTCGGAAGAAAACAATTTGCTGGTTGGCTACTCTAATCAGACTGTGGAAGAAGTTGCAAAATGGAAAAATCGTCATAGTAATCATTTAAATAAAATTACCTCCACAATTTTAAAGAATTTACCTTCGGATGATGAAGCGTGGAGTCCAGCACTTTTTGAAATGCCAACTGGAAAAACTATTAGCGTACATTTACCAGCTCCGGCACCAAATATAATTGCCGATTGGGATTCACTTAGAAACTATCCCGACCAGATAGTTTTTGATGCACAAAATGATACATATGCAGTTATTTTCTTTGACGACGAAGATGAAATTGAATACGTTTGGTGGGGAGCTTGGGAAAGTTAATCGGTTGTCTAGGTTCAAGTTTGAAGTGCAACAATTATTCAATTTTCTTAATAGCATTCTTTAGGGATTCGGAACTTAAATTTTAACAACTCGATTCGCCGCTTATACGCAGGGTCGTTATAGGGCTTTTATTTAACTAACGAGTAGCTGCTCTTCCATGGATTTCTCATTCTTCTTAGAGGTCTTTTTTGCCATCTGTATTATTCCGTATTCAGTTATTTTTATTAGGGATTATACAAAATTGAAATTTAATAATACGACCAAATAATATTATGAATTCAACTTCCACATTGGTTTACCTGAATCGTCTAATACATCTTTAACCATTGAAAAATTTTCAGTAGTTAAACCTTGGCTTGAAGTTACTTTATTAATCATTTCATCATAAGTAAGAATCCCTTTTGGTTTTCTATTCAGATCATTTTCAATAGTATCTAAATAAGGAAAAAAACATTTTGGGAAGTGCTTCAAATGAGACATACTTAGGATATAGTACTCATCAATACTTCGCCTTTCCATTGCAGAAATTAACTGTCTTACTGAAAATTGATTCAATGCGTTTTTAATATGCCCTATCATTTTCAAATCATTTAAACCAACTTGTTGCTTAAACCTCAAATTCCATTCTTCAATTACTTTTAAAACATTTTCATTTAAATCACTACTAGTAGTAGTTTCTTTCTTTTGTTTAAAAGTATTCTTTTGAGTGTTCGAATTTCGAACTAGTTGTTGGTTTGATAATACTGCTACTGGTGGTTGTATTATCGTACTATGGTTCGAAATTCGAACTACCTCCTTAGGATTCGGAGTATCTCGGGTTAATACCTCTTGATTAATCGAATAGGTCGTCGGTATTGTACTAGAGTCTTTGGTGATTAGCTGTTTCTGAAGAAGCTCTTTCACCGCCTGTACTACTGTCGACCTTGCCTGACCACTCATTTTTTCTAAGGTACTAAGCGCGATTTTGTCTCTTTCTTTGTTAAAACCTATGGTCTTTCTAATTATAACAGTTAAAACCTGATATTCACTTCCTTGAAGGTCTGGTAAATATTTATCGATAATAATATTCGGCATTCTTGTAAATGGGACTTCAAATGAGTTTAAACTCATATTATTCTTCCTTTATCCCAAATACTTCATACAAATCGTTATTACTATATAATAAATCTACATTATCACATATATAGTTTTCAATACCGATCAAAGTGTTGGAATGTTTATTTATAGTACTCTGAATACACTTTTTGTGTAGCTCAACATTGAAATCCAGATATAAAGACATGTATTGATTCCATAATTTGGTAAGCTTTAACCCTAATGGTGGAAGTTCTGAACGATTAAAGTTTACTTCTTCCACTAAGGAAGTATCAGAAACTATTCTATTGTACTCTTTATAGCTTTGTGATTCGATTTGTGAAATTTTTAAAACTTCATGTCTGTTGATTGAATACTTATAAGGCTTATCTTTTTTATCAACATATATCAGACTCAAGTCTTTAAGTCTCTTCATACCATCTATTACTGTTTTCCTGGACATCCCAGTAATTTTTATAAAGTCTTCTATTCTTAAAGCTACTGATCCAAAGTTTTCACTTAGAGTTATTCTATTTATAACTAATAGTAATTTTAATTCTGAGTGACCAATAAGAGGCAGATTAAATACCAGAACTTCTAACGTTCTTTCATAAAATGTTTTAACCATATCAATCTTCATAATTTCACCTCAACCTGAAAATTCGTTCGATAACTATTCTCTCAAAATATTTTCTTCGACTTCCACCAAATTGAATGGATGGTATAAATCTTGGATTAAAGTTATCCAAGTTAGAGCGATTTAGAATTGTGCGATGATCTAAACCAGTAAGATCCTGGACTTCTTTGGCAGAAATGTACTTCTTTGTATTTATTCGATGGGCATTGGAATTGAGGAGTAGATCGATCTTCTGTTCAATTCTAACTAAGGTATGTTCACTCATTGTTAAATGGATTAATTAGTGGTTTTGATTCACTAATTTTAACCTAATAAGTGAAATATAATCAAATGATTATAAAATATATTTCTGTATCTATATTACAGATAATCTACTATGTATGACAGATATTTTGATTTTTAGACAGATATTTGCCTAGTAACGACAGATGACTCCCAGACTAAAATTTTACCTTGAGCGTATAATTATTTTCGGGAGTATTTTTTATTTTCATGATCATCCCAAGAATTAATCCTTTTATTTATTACACTCCAATTCTCTTGTATTTCGTCATTGTCGTATATAATAACTTTCTCTCTTATGAATACTTTTAATAGCTGGATATCAAAGTCATCTTTATTTTTATTCTCATAATAATTACATGCATCAGGAACACTCGTGAATTCTAAAAATATATTATATATGCCATTTAACAAGACCTCTCTTTCAACTTCGTCAATCACTTCTTTTTTTATTAACGCTCTTCCTAATTTTTTTAAAAGATTGCCCAATTTTTTGACGTATTGATTGTTCATCGAGCGAATTGAAATTGAACTACCTTGTACAACTTTGTATTGACTATAAAGAGTATTTAAAATGGGTTCAATTCCCTCTTCATCTAACTCAATTAAGGAAACAGTATATTCAGAATCATCTTCCTGAAAATCTGGAATAGAGGAGAGTAAATCACTTTTTAATGATTTTATTAAACTATCGATTGCTTCTTTTTTCTTTTGGAATTTATCGCTTATTAATTGGTCTTCATTAATACCTGAATATTGTTTCCTAGTAACTCTCCTAGCTTCCCAAATCATATCTTCATTTTTAATAATAAATAAAGCAGCTTCTTTTAGAGGAGGTTCAAAACCAATCATTCGATTAATTCCTTTACTTGTGTATAAAACATCAAGTACAAGTTTTTTCCTATCAGTTTTATTCATCAATCCCTCTTATTGCATTATTTATATTGGTTGAGTCTAAATGCTCATAGATCATAGTAGTATTTATGGAAGCATGACCAAGAATTTTCTGAACAATAACTGCCGGTACACCCTTGGCTAATAGATCAGTAGCGCAGGAATGCCGTAATCCATGCAGCGTAACAGTATTAGGTACTTCTTTTGCAAGTTTCACGAACTTTTTAAACGACTTAGAAAGAGCCAGTGTATCCATTTTATGCCATTTGTCAAATCCTGTTGCACTTGGAAATACATAGCCATCACTTGGTTTTCCCTGATTATTAAACCACTTTAAAATCAATGGGTATAATGGCTTCCTTATTGGTATTATTCTTTCTTTTCCTGATTTACTAGTATTTGTATCAGTATTCGAAACTCGAATAATTCCAAAGTCACCATCTTTAGGTTTAGGATTTATACTTACATCCTTCCAGGTAAGATTTACTGCTTCTTTTGCTCTTAGTCCACAATAGTATATTGTATTTATCATAGGCTTAAACCACAATCTTTGTTGTTCTGGCTTGGTTACATATCCTTTTTCAATTACATCTTTACAATATTCATCAAATGATTTAAAAATCATATCAAGTTCATTTCTGGAAAGTGTTTTTTGAGTGATTTTTTGAGGAATACGTGGAGATTTTATTTTCTTGGTTAAATCAATAGTTAAAATTTCATGTTCATATAACCATTTAAAAAAGACTTTAAAGTGCCTTAAATAACTGGCTTGAGTTGCTGGTGCAAGGTCAGATCGAAAACAAAGACTTCGAATATCACTTTCTAAGATTTGGGTCACCGGCATTGTTCTTCCTAAAGCATCCATCAACATCTCGAGATGCTTTCGATAATTATCTTTTGTTCTTTGGTTAGCCTGACTTCTTTCATTTATAAACTTTTCAGCAGCTTTTTCTAAGGAAATATACTTCCCTGTTAGTTGTTGTCTCTTTCTCTCTGCTTCTAATTTTGGAGTCCATCCATTAAAAGGATCTATCTCTCCTCTTTCGAATTTATCTTCATAATCAATGAGTAGCTTCTCTGCAGCTCTTTTAACTCCAGTACCCAGGCTTAGTGCTTTTGTCTTTTTCTTTCCGTCAATTGTTCGAGAGAATCTGATATAATATGATTCTCCCCTTTTCCTAAGACTAGACATTGTTCTAAATGTGAGAGTTAATAGATAATGAAAGTGATTCACTTGCCAATAAATGTACCACTTTTTGTACCACCTATTTACGCAATTTGTAGCTAAAAGTGAAATTCTTTCATTATTCAATAATTGCAGATTTTAACTGAAAGACATAAAAAAACCTGTTTAAAGGCGTTTTAAACAGGTTTTAGAGTATGTTATTTCAAGTGGGCCCGGTAGGACTTGAACCTACGACCAATCGATTATGAGTCGACTGCTCTAACCAACTGAGCTACGGGCCCGAGCTTGTTACACCGCGGCGTAACAAAGGCTGCAAAGTTAAGACCTTTAGCATCTATTTGAAAGCTTTTTTGTTGGGAAATATTTAGAAAAGTTTAATCACCCAGTAACTCTTTTTTATCAGCTTGTCTTGATGATTCTGAATCAACCGATCTGCCCATCACAAATATATTTCCATTACGGTCTTTGAATCCCATATCCCCAGAGTTATAGAGTTCCTGTGTAAATGCAGTTGATGATTTTATAAATATATCCTGAGGATTTTCTTTCGTGCCATTACAGCTTAATTCTACCCCTTGAATTGGTTTTCCCTGACAGAAATTTTCCAATTTTGTAGGAATTTGTGTGCTTCTTCTTTTATAAGATGAGATCAAACCCCCTGCTTCGGTTTGACCATAACCTTGATACATCAACCTACAATACGGTGCTAGTGTTGAATATTCTTCGAATGTAATTGGATAACCACCAAATACTATGTTCGAAACAAACCATTCCTCATTATACAATGCCCGTAATACTGCAGGAACGGTAAATAAGTAATCCGGCTCAATATCTTTCACAGTTCGAATCCATAAATCATGCTCTCCTTTTTGAGTAGTAATAAAAAAATACTCACACTCTAAATACTCGGCCATCAACATCCACGAAAAACCCGCCACGTGCCAAGGCAACGCCATCATCAATAATAGATGTCGGGGTTTAACTTCAAAAGCGGTTGCAGAATACTTAGCGTTTTTTTGAAGGCGTTCAAACTTATTCCATATACAAATGGGTTGACTTGTGGTACCGCTAGAGAAAAGTCCTATATATTTCCCATCCGATGGAGGTTTGTCTATTTTTAATGCTTTGTCTGTTAGTTTAGGTGGAATCAGTAATTGCGAAGTCTCCGATTTCATGACTCTACGAATAATATCTTTCCCAGAACCTTTCAGCGATGTAATTTCAAATGTCATAATTTCTGTTATTTCCTCAAGAATACTATCCTTTCTTCAAAACAATGTAAAAGAAGTGTTAACTTTGTGTCGCTAATACTACAATAATCTATTTGTCCTAAACTATGCTCACAAAAAGAATCATTCCTTGTCTCGATATAAAAAATGGACGAACAGTAAAAGGTGTGAACTTTCTCGAACTTCGTGATGCCGGCGATCCCGTTGAATTAGCCCAGCGCTATTCTGAAGAAGGCGCTGATGAATTGGTTTTTTTGGATATCACAGCTACACTTGAAAAAAGGAAAACTTTGGTAGAATTAGTTACCCGAATTGCCAAACATATCAATATTCCTTTTACGGTTGGTGGAGGGATTAAAACAGTTGATGAAATTGAAGAGTTATTAAAAGCTGGCGCTGATAAAGTTTCGCTAAATAGCAGTATCGTTAAAAACCCTGATCTTATAAACCAAGCTTCAGACGCTTTCGGAGCTCAAGCGATTGTCGCTGCAGTGGATGCAAAGAAAACCAACGGTTCTTGGAATGTTTTTGTGAAAGGAGGAACCGAAGACACTGGTCTTGATGCTTTGGAATGGATGATAGAAGTAGAACAACGCGGAGCCGGAGAAATCTTGCTAACAAGTATGGATCGTGATGGCACAAAAGCAGGTTTTGATTTAGAACTTCTTAAAAAAGTAAATGAGTCTGTTCATATCCCCGTTATTGCAAGTGGTGGAGCTGGCACTATTCAACATTGTATTGATGCTGTTAAAATTGCAAACTCAGACGCTGTTCTTGCAGCTAGTATTTTCCACTTTAAAGAAATTGAAATTTCAGATTTAAAGTCAAAAATGGCTGAGAATGGAATTCCAGTTCGTCAATAATCCTCTTTTCTTAAAATAATAGCGCTTTCAAAGTCACTTTATAAAATTTTAATTATTTAAGTATTTTTATATTATTAACTAAATAATTAAAGTTTAGGATTATAGCTGGAAAGCGCTTTTCCAAATTCAGTTTCTTGATTACTCTTTAAGACTCAGACCATTGAAATAGTTTGAATCACCAAAAAACCTTATTTATTTAGTCATAACTTAGTTTTTTAGTTCGGGCAAAAGTTTGACAAACACTAAATTTTTATGCTATTTACAGGTTCCCTCTCTAGAAAAAGTAATCAGTATAATGAAGGATCATCAGAAAAAATTTAGGTATTCAGGCGCGGAGAAGTCCGCTTGTGGTGTCGGTTTTATTGTAAGTAGACATCAAGAATATAGTAACAAACACTTACTTCAAGGCTTACACGCACTTCGCTGTGTAGAACATCGTGGTGCTTGTGCTGCGGATGGTTTAACTGGCGATGGAGCCGGTATAATGACAGATATCCCTTTTGAGCTATTAGGTTACGAAAAAGACACGGTTGCAGTAGCAACTCTTTTTCTATCGAAGGATAGATCGAAGCAATTAAAGGCATTAAAGATTTTCGAAAGTACTTTTGCTTTATTTGGATTGGATATTATGGAATACCGTGATGTTCCAGTTAATAGTGCAGGGCTTGGCGAAAGCGCAGCTGAAAGTGTTCCTGTAATCATGCATGCGGTTATTGAAAGACCTTACCGCGCTAAAACTATGCTCTCTTTTGATAAGAGATTATATACTGCAAAACAGCTTACTAAATCGAAGCTTTTTAAGAATAATTTAGAAGATAGCTTATTCTTTACCTCTCTTTCTGCTAAGACTATTGTATATAAGGCGCTCACGCAATCTTATGCACTAGAAGAATTTTATCTGGATTTAAAGAATCCTAATTATACTACTCGGTTTTGTTTATTTCATCGTAGGTTTAGTACTAATACAACTACTTCTTGGGATAAAGCACAACCATTCCGTTTGATCGGGCATAACGGTGAGATTAATACCATTGCAGGAAATCGTTCATGGGCAAAATCCCGTGAAAAAATGATCGGTGCTGAAAAGAATGAAATTCTAACTCGTGAGAAAATTAGTGACTCAGGTAGTTTGAATGAAATGGTTGAAGCGCTTCGTTATAGAAGTAGTATCCCAAATGTAGAGGATATTCTAGCTATTTGTATGCCTCCCGCTTCCCAAGGTAATAAGTTCTATAAGTTTTGGAGTCGTGCAATGGAGCCTTGGGATGGTCCTGCACTTATCACTTATGCTAATGGATATACTATTGGAGCTCGATTAGATCGTAATGGATTTAGACCTTGTCGATGGGCAAGAACTAATGATCACTTTTATCTTTCTTCAGAAGCAGGAACTTTTGAGGTAGATGAATCTACGGTAGAAGCTAAAGGTACTTTATACGCCGGACGTGGCGTAACGGTAGATCTTGCTAGTGGGAACGTGCTTTTTAGAGATCCAAGTCATTCTAGAGAAAACTACGACGCTCCTTTTGATGCTCGTGTGGAATTAATCCCCGAAAAAGTTGGTGATATTACTGAGCGTTTTGAAAGTAAAGAACCATTTTTCTCTTATACAGATGAAGAGCTTTCTAAAATAATTTACCCTATGGCGGAATCAGGGAAAGAGCCAATTGGTTCTATGGGTGATACAGCTAGACTCGCTGTTTTATCGACTGAACCTCGTCCATTTTTTGATTTCTTCTTTCAAAACTTTTCGCAAGTTACCAACCCTCCCCTCGATTACATTCGGGAGAAAATAGTTACAGACCTAACCGTATACCTTGGTAAAAAACCAAATATTTTTGAACCAAAGGAACTGATCCCCCCAGCTCCCGCCTATGAGCTAAAAAGTCCATTTTTGAGTCTTTCTCAAATGGAATTTGTGTACTCGTGCATAGAAAATCGTACGGAGTTGGATCGTGTAATACCCTATGTGATTGACACTACTTTTAAGCGAACTCACGGTGTTGTAGGCTTCAAAGCAAGGCTAAAGCAAATTGGTGAAGAAGCTATTAATGCTGTTAAAGCAGGGCATACGATATTAATACTAAGTGACAGAACTGCAAACATCGATCAAATTCCGCTACCTAGTTTATTAACACTCCGTAGAGTTGTGAACTCTTTAAATGATGAAGGGTTAAAGCTGAATGCTGCGGTTGTTGTTGATACCGGTGAAGTAAAAAGCACACATCACGCTTCTGCTTTAATTGGGTTTGGAGCACAAGCAGTTTGCCCTTACCTAGCACTAGATATTGCACGGAATGACGAGAATCGTGTCCTTAAAAATCTTGATGCAGATACTAAAGAGAAAAACTACTTGAAAGCATTAGATAGCGGATTGCTTAAAATTATGGCAAAGTCTGGTATCTCTGTAGTTCGCAGTTACCAAAGTGCAAAACTTTATTCTGCACTTGGTCTTGGACAAGGTGTTATTGATGAATATTTCCCTGGCATTCAAAGTCCTATTGGTGGGTTAGAAATTGAACAAATTGCTGAAATGGTTCTTAAAAGAACTGAATATCTTAATACTGAGAATCTAGCCGAGTTCAAACCTATCAAAAGCTTTCAGTATAAAGAACATGCACGTGGTGCTACTGGCGAGAAGCATTCCATGACGAGCTCTCGCACAAAGGTTATTCATGACTTGGTTCAGAAAGAGGGTCTCGATTTAACTGATATGGAGCTTTTTGATGAATATCTTAAGCTTGGATTAGAAGATGAACCCGTTGCATTACGCCATTTGTTCAACGTAAAAAAGTCGGATTCTCCAGTAACTTTGAAAGATGTTAAGCCTGTTGACCACATACTTAAGACCTTTGGTTCTGGTGCAATGTCGTTCGGTGCAATTAGCGCAGAATCTCAGAGAGATATCTTCCTTGCTATGCGAGAAATTGGTGGCCGATGTAACAGCGGTGAAGGTGGTGAAAATCCTTATTATTTTAAAGAAGGTATCGGCGCAACCATTAAGCAAATTGCCTCAGGTAGATTTGGAGTTACTGCCGAATACTTAGTCTCTGGAGAAGAAATCCAGATTAAAGTCTGTCAAGGTGCAAAACCTGGTGAAGGCGGACAATTAATGGGATTAAAAGTAGATGCCGACATTGCTAAGGCGCGTTTTGCAAATCCCGGATTTGACCTTATCTCTCCTCCACCACTTCATGATATTTATAGTATTGAAGATTTGAAGCAGTTGATTAACGACTTGAAGCAAATCCATCCCGAAGGAAAAGTAAGTGTGAAGTTAGTTGCTGGAGTTAACATCGGTACTATTGCAGTTGGGGTAGCAAAAGCTGGAGCCGATTCTATTCAGGTTTCTGGTGGGGAAGGAGGAACAGGTGCGGCATCACTAAGCTCTATGAAACACGCTGGTCTCCCCTGGGAAATAGGTTTGTTAGAAGTTCATCAAGCATTAATAGAAAACAACCTCCGTGATCATGTAGTTCTAAGAACTGATGGTGGACTTGCCTCGGGTAAAGACATCGTACTTGCCTCTATTTTAGGTGCTGAAGAATACGATTTCGGTAAATTATTATTAATAGCTGAAGGCTGTATCATGGCTCGAATTTGTGAGAAAAATACTTGTCCAAGAGGTATTGCAACTCACGATCCAAAGTTCAAAGCTAAATATGTTGGCCATAAAGATCACATCGTTAAAGCACTGACTTACGTCGCTGAAGATGTTCGAAGGATTCTAGCTAAACTTGGTGAAACATCATTACAAGATGTTTGTGGAAATACAGATTTATTGACAATCAACGGTACCCATCTTGAATTGATCAATAAACTTAATCTAGACCTTGGTTTCTTCTTAAATGCACCCGCCTATAAAAAGGAAGTAACGTTAGAAAGCCTTTCAGAACCAATTAGCGCTTTAAATTCTGAATTGGTAAGTGATCTCGAAGATGCAATCGAGAAAGATGAAGATATAAGCAAAGAGTATAAGATTATTAATACAGATCGATCTGCAACTGCTACCCTATTTGGATATTTGGCAAAAAGACAAAGTGTTGCTCGCTTAGCTGGTATTAAAAAAGAACCAACCAAGGTTAAACCATACTCAGGTAAAATAAACCTTAGTTTTAAAGGAAGCGCCGGACAAAGTTTTGGAGTATTTCAAACTAAAGATGCTGACATCAGACTTACAGGTGAAGCCAACGATTCAGTTTGTAAAAGTATGAGTGGCGGAAAAACTGTTATTGTTCCCCCGATAAATGCTACTTACAAACCTGAGGACAATGCCATTATTGGTAACTGTGCATTATATGGTGCTACAGGTGGAACGTTGTATGTTCATGGACAAGCAGGTGATCGTTTTGCAGTTCGAAATAGTGGTTCTACTGCTGTTGTTGAAGGAACTGGACTTCATGCTTGTGAGTACATGACCAATGGAACTGTAGTAATTCTTGGTGCTACCTCTGATAACATTGGCGCTGGAATGACCGGTGGAGTTTTATATATGTATGAAGACCCTGGTTCAAAAATCAATAAAGATTATATCGCTGAAGATTCTATTTCTGAAGCTGATTTATTCAGACTCAAATCAATCTTAGAAGATTATTTGAAAGAAACCGGATCTACCAAGGCAAAGTATATTCTTTCTGACTGGGAAAACTCCTCAGCAGATATTAAGAAATATGTACCTCTTTCATTGGTAGGTGAAACAAAAGTTGTTGAAGGAAAGACCGAGGAAAACCCTACTTAATGATTCTCATTAATAGATGGCCCGCCCTCGGTGAAGTTGTTGTTGATCAGAACAATAACTTTGCCATGGGCTTCCTTTAAACCCTTCAAAAACTACAATATTAATTTTCTTCTATTTTTTGATTCATAAGTTCAAATTGGTGAACTTTGTAGTGTATAATAAATCCTAGTAAAAGAAATTCATGGGCGTAAAAAAACAACTTACCGACTTAGATTACGAATTCCTGAAAGAGCTTGAAGACCTACTCTACGACCGAAAAGACGAAATGCCTGAAGGTTCGTATACGACGACCATGTTTAAAAAAGGGTTGGATAAGATTGCTCAGAAAGTTGGTGAGGAAGCTGTTGAAACAGTTATAGCCTCAAAAAATAAAGGGAGTAAAGGTAAAAAAGAAACTATTGCTGAAGCGGCAGATTTACTTTTTCACTTAATGCTTCTTTTAGCCCAAAAAGGAATTCCTATGCACAAAGTGATTAAAACTCTCCGAAAGCGCCACAGCAAAGGAAATCACAAACACATAGGCGAATAGTCAATTATCAATTTGAAATGTTTCAATGACCATTCTTAATTGACTATGAAAGGTATAATCTTTGACATGGACGGTACCATGATCAACAACATGATGGTTCATCATAGGGCGTGGCAGCGAAAGCTTTCTGAACTCGGGATGGAGATGTCGCTTGAAGAAGTTCATCAGAAAGTACATGGCGTAAATACCGAGATCCTAAAACGCCTTTTTGGAGATCGATATACCCTTGAAGAACGACAAAAAATTTCCGCTGAAAAAGAAATCGAATACCGTACTATCTTTGAACCCGAACTAGAGTTGTTAGCGGGGTTGCCCGAACTTATTCACGAACTAAAAGGTAAAAATATCCCAATGGGAATTGGTTCTGCTGCGCCGCCAGAAAATGTCGCCTTTGTGATGAATCACCTTAATCTGTGGCATTATTTTGATACCGTAAGACATTCTGATGATGTCACTCATGGAAAGCCTAATCCTGAGATCTACCAAATTGTATTACATGATTTGGACATTGAACCAGAAGATTGCATCGTATTTGAGGACACCCCAACCGGAGCAGAAGCTGCACAAAGAGCTGGATGTAAAACGATTGTTGTTACAACCACGCATTCCCCAGAAGAGTTTGAAGACAACAAAAGTGTTGTTAGATTTATTTCTGATTTCTCTGAAATTAATGCCGCAGAATTGCTGAACTTTTAATACATACTTAACCTGAATTCTAGATAACATCTTTTTCTAGAATATCTAAGCTCGTCATTTCACGGCGTATGCCTGAAATCTTCAGCTGAGTGAAAGACAAATGGCTATCTTCTTTAGTAAAATCCAGATTCCTGTCTCCACAGGAATGACTAACGTATAGTTTTCGTGAAAATTTAAATTTTCCGTATCTCTAACTTTATGTTACCTAGCTTTTATACGCTAAGGTATCCATCGAGTCTTTTTGAACTTTATAGCCCATTTCCTCCAGTTCACTTATCAATTGATTGTAGTCATCTTCTTTAAAATGTAAATGCTCAAAAAAGATCAAACTTGGATCATATTTTTTGAGATCAATAGATCGAAGTACTTCCTCATCAAAGCCTTCACAATCCATAAAAATACCTTCAACTTTCTTAATTGGATGCTTTTCAATCAACTCATCAAAACTTACCGTTTCTACCGTTACACTTGTGATATAATCATCTACCGATTCCGGAATTACAACGCCTTCTCTTGTTGCCCACTTATCGACATATCCTTTTTCTATATGCTGAACAATATGATTTTTATCGAACGAACCTAAGCCAGTTGCCCAGCGAGCATCAGAAAATGCAATTTTATAAAAGGGGATTGTTGACTTATTTGATGAGATAGCTGCGTTCTCGAAAGATAGACCTTTCACATCTGAGTAATTATTTTTAAGGCGCTCGAATACGTTTACCTGTGGCTCAACTAAAATCCCTTTCCAATCATAAGAGCGAACAAATCGATAAAGTGGATCATTATGATATCCATCGTTTGCCCCAATCTGCACAAAAGTTAATCCTTTTCTTTTTTTAGCATACCCGTGGATAATCTCCTCCAACGAACCTGCTTCTGCTTTCCAAAACCACTGATTATAGATCTTATAAAACCAAGTTCTGGTCAACACCTTTACAAATTTACTCCAAATGTTATCAAGCATAGCTTCCCTAAATAATTTTATGTGTAAATATATTCCTTATTTCATAAAAATCTGATTTAAATGGCTCCTCTATTTTCAGTTATTTATCATGAACTTATAGTACATTCATCTAAAAGTTAACTAACGCGCTACCATTGTACTCCTTCAAAAAAGAATACTACGGATTTTTACCCGATGGCACAGAAATTTCACTGTTTCGCCTTAAAAATGATAATGGAATGAAAATAAAAGTGCTTGAATACGGAGGTATTATCACTGAAATAATGGCTCCTAACAAAAAAGGTGCTTTTGAAAATATAGTTCTTGGTCATGACACTTTAGAAGAGTACCTACAATCCAACTATTATTTAGGAGCTTTGATAGGCCAATATGGAAACCGAATCGCAAACGCCAAATTTGCCTTAGATGGGATTGACTATCAACTTGGGTTAAATGATAAGCCTAACAACTTACACGGCGGAGATACAGGATTCCATGCCCGTGCGTGGAAAGGAGAAGAGGTTTCAGTACCTAATGGGACTGGACTTAAACTTTCCTATCTCAGCGAAGATGGCGAAGAGGGTTTTCCTGGGAATTTAAGGGTCGAAGTAATCTACACGCTTACCAATAACAACGAGCTTGTAATCGACTACACTGCTACCACCGATAAGAAAACCATTGTAAACCTAACTCAACATAGCTACTTCAATCTTTCAGGAATGAAAGAAGATATATTGGATCACGAGTTGGTTATAAACGCAGATCGTTTTGTTGAAATCCAGGAAGGTGCTATTCCAACAGGCAATTTAGTTCCAGTTAAAAATTCCCCGTTCGATTTCACTTCACAAAAACGAATCGGTGATGAAATTGACGCTGATCATCCTCAACTAACCCTTACCGACGGTTATGATTTCACTTGGGTATTAAACAAAGATGGACACGAATTGGATATTGCTGCTAAGCTCGTTCACCCTGCTTCGGGTAGAGTTTTGGAAGTTTTAACTACCGAACCTGGTATTCAATTCTATTCTGGAAACTTTCTGAAAAATGTACCTGAAGGGAAAAATGGAACTGAGAATAATCGCCGAATGGGATTATGTCTCGAAACCCAACATTTCCCCGACTCACCCAATCAACCCTACTTTCCATCAGTGGTATTAGATGTTGATGAGAAATACAGATCTACTACGATTTATAAATTCTCTGTAGAATAATTATGAATTTTAGAATCTGAATTTTGAATTGTTATTATATCCAATTCAAAATTCAGAATTCATAATCTCTAATTCTGCGTAGCCTTTGGCTTAGCAGCCACGCGATATAACCACATCATAAAGCAAATGGCAACACCAACTCCAAGAATCTGAGCGATCCAACCATACTCAGCTGGGAGAATTCGTAATGCCTCTGTGCTTTCAAGGATCGCAAACGGAACGGCTAAGATAATTCCTATCAAAGCTTCACCCGTTATTAAACCCGAAGAAAATAATAACCCTCGCTGACCAGCAGCTTCAACTGCTTCTTCAATATTTTCACCTTTAGATTCTGCCATCTTCTTAACTGCTTTAGCTGAAGCCCATGCTATCATACCACCTATAAAAATTGGAACTGAAAGTTCAATGGGAAGATAAATTCCAACCGCTACTGCAAGCACTGGGGCTCTAAACGTACTTCCTCTTTTCTTGAGGATTTCATCAATAATGATATTCACTACTGCAACAATTCCACCGATGATAATCATCGTCCATTCTAAATTTCTAGAAAATACCCCTTCTGCCACCGATTGCATCAAGGTTGCTTGAGGAGCAGAAAGCATTTCATCAGGATTCATTCCCTCACGAGGAAAAATCCCACCTAAACCGTACGCATTAAAAAGTAAACTCAAGATCGGCGCGATCACTAAAGCCGCAGCTACTACCCCAACAATTTGCATGATTTGTTGCTTATAAGGAGTTGCACCAAGTAAATGACCAGCTTTTAAATCTTGAAGATTATCACCCGCTAATGCAGCCGCACAAGCTACCATCGCACCAATTACTATCGCCGCAGCTGCTGCTGTTCTTGCTTTGGCTAAATCTGCACCAAAATCTACCTGACTTCCCAAAATGAGCAACAACAATAACGAAGCTGCCAAAACCGTCGCAATAGTTACTCCAGAAATTGGGTTATTAGATGAACCCACAAGTCCTGCCATATAACCTGCTACTGAAGCAAATAGAAATCCAGCGAATAGAGAAAAGATAGTTCCAAATGCCATCGCTGACCAATAAGCGCCACTACTTACATCCAAATGTCCAACATCAATTACATAGGTAAACACCAAAAAGATGGGAACAGCTAACAACAAAATACTCCATAACACAATATTGATTGGAGTATCTCGGTCGGTTCGAAGAATCTCAGAAGCTTTGCCCGCTTTTAAATTTTTAACCGCTTCCATACTCGATTTCACCCCATCCACTAACGGCTTAGCCAATGAGATTAACGCCCAAACGCCACCTACAACCATAGCTCCCACACCGAAATAACGAATCTTAGCATTCCAAATATTGAACGCCGCATCATAGCCTTCTGCTCCACCTACAATGGCAGCTACTTCATCAGGATTAGCCAATGCCATATAAATTGGAATTCCAAAAACCCATGAAATCGCACCACCCACAAAAATGAGAACCGCAATATTCAATCCAACAATATAACCAACGGCTAGTAACGCCACGGAAAGATCGGAACCCATCCCAAAAATGGACTTCCCCGCTTTAACCGAGCCGCCTACTGAGCCTGCAAATATCTTTAGTCCAGTTTGACCCAATTTAAAAAAGGCAGCCGCAATTCCTGCCATTGCAATGGCTTTGATTCCATCTCCCCCGGAATTCCCTGCTTTTAGCACTTCTGCAGTAGCAACACCTTCTGGAAATTGAAGATCACTTTCTACAATTAATGCTCGCCGTAACGGGATAGTGAATAGCACCCCTAATACACCACCAAACACACAAATAGCAGCGGTTTGTAGAAATGGAAAATCCAACCAATACTTTAATAGAATAAGCGCCGGAAGTGTGAAAATAGCTCCCGCTGCCAAACTCTCCCCTGCTGAAGCAGCAGTTTGCACAATGTTATTCTCTAAAATGTTCGAGTTCTTGAACAGCCTTAGCACGGCCATTGAAATAACAGCGGCAGGAATAGATGCTGAGACCGTCATCCCTACTTTAAGTCCTAAATACGCATTAGCACCTGCAAGAATGGCTGATAATACAAAACCAAGAATTACGGCTTTTACAGTGATTTGTGGAAGATCATCTTCCGGTGAGACGAATGGAATAAATTTTTTGGACATGCCCGAAATGGATTAGTTACTTTTATCAGGCAGGAAGATGGGGGTTGGGAAGGTAGTTTGCAAGTGGGGAGTTAAATAGTTAGCAGGGAAAGGGAATAAGTTTTCTACTAACTCAAAATAAAAACAACGCTGTCATTCCTATGAAAAAACAGATCCAGAATTACCTCAAATCCATTGGCAATGTTCCATCTCCAGATTCCCGCCTTCGCGGGAATGACGGGATAAGTACTATTGGTACTTCTTAATCCAATAGTTCATATTTAATCCCAAAAATTCTTGTTACAGATTCCTTCACCCCTCCAGTACCCCTCCAGTATAAGTCCAGTGAAACTCCAATCAGAGGTTCAGCAGAAAGAGAGCGGGTCAGGCGGGGTATTCTTCTGATTCGAGCCTTAGACAGGTAACTACTTCGTACTGTCCGCAGATGGTAACATTCACAAATCAACCAACGTTGATGAAGCGCCGAAACACGATAAATGCTACTCCCTTAAACGATCTTAGAATTGTTGTTATAGGGGTTGAAGAAAGTTCTTGTAACAACTGAATCAAATTCATGCATAAACTTGAGAAAGTTTTTACTATAACTCGAATAAATTCATAAATGAATTTGTTTAAAAACACAGGTGAATTTCATTCAGAACACAAGTGTTTTTATTACCAAGTCGTGAGATTTTTTAGTAAAGCCTCTACTCGCTAATATCCTTCGAAAGTATTCTTAAGATTATAGTTGTCGCTTAGAGGTTCAGAGTTACCTCATATCCATTGGCAATGTTCCAGCTCCAGATTCCCGCTTTCGCGGGAATGACGGGATAGGTAGTAGTGGTTTCTCTTCATCCAGAAGTTCATATTTATTCCCAAAAATTCTCGTTACAGATTCCTTCATCCCTCCAGTATAAGTCCAGTGAAACTCCAATCAGAGGCACAGCAAAAAGGGAGCGGTAAGGGTCCTACATTGTGGAACCGAGATTGCTTCGTTATATGCGTTCCTCGCAAAGGGAATTAGTACTTCGCAGAAGCTACCATTCACGATCCGCCAGCTGGCGGAAAAGTGATCTCCAAGTCTGTGACCTAAATTTGGGGATTGCTTCACATGCGTTCGCAAAGGCTACATTCACCAGGAGACTGCTTCGTGCCTCGCAGATGGTAACATTCACAAATCAACCAACATTGATGAAGTGCCGAAACACGATAATTGCTGCTCTCTTAAACGACCTTTGAATTGTAGGCGGAAAAAGTGAGAAAGAATTGAGTATATCCCGAAAACCTTCGGGATTAATAATTCCACACTGGCTCAGAAAATCAAAGCTTTCTCAGACGAACGAAGACCTTTGGAATTATTAAACGAAAGTATTTCGAATGCGCCTAGAATTCATAGTCTTGACCTTTTGTTACTTTTGGGTCAAGCCAAAAGTAAGTAGAAATAGTCAACGGTCAGGAAGCTATTCCATAAGATCCTGAAATAAATTCAGGATGACTCATTTCGGGATTGCGTAATTTCTATCGTTAAGGACGCAATCAAGAAGGAACCGAAGTGATCTCCAAGTCTGTGACCTAAATTTGGGGATTGCTTCACATGCGTTCGCAAAAGTAACCAATCACTAGGAGACTTCTTCCTTCCGCAAATGGGCTAAGAGCCAAGATTCACATTGTGCAGATCCTTCGGAAGTATCCTGTCTGCCGACAGGCAGGCCTCAGGATGACTTATTCACGGATTGCTTCAGATTTGTTCGCAAAGGCTACCTTCACTAGGAAACTGCTTCGTTCCTCGCAGATGGTTTGTCTCCCCTCGGGGGGAGACCGATTTCACACTTGTGGAAAATCAGAGGGAGGAATGTCGGGGGCAATAGACTCGCCATTTCCATCCACAAGAACATCAGAGAAGAGATTTATCTATCTATAAACTATCAAAGAACACTTTACTTAAACTTCATTAAAAAACCCTTACTTTCAGAACGAATAAAACACGGAGATATAGATGAAAGTAGATGTAAATTGGTTAGGAAAAGACTTCCATATGGAAGCTGGTAATGAAGAAGGTGGGAAAATCCGAATGGACGGAAAAACCAATATTGGGGGTCTTGAAGGTGGGGTTAGTCCAATGCAGTTGTTATTAGCAGGTATTGGAGGTTGTAGCGCGATCGATGCTCTTTCAATTCTTGAAAAGCAAAAACAGGATATCAAAAGCCTGAAAGTTGAAGTAGATGCTGATAAAATAAAAACTGCCGTCGGATATTCTGAATTCAAAACCATTCATCTTCATTTTATTCTATCTGGAGATTTAAATGAAAAGAAAGTTCAACGTGCACTCGATTTGTCTATCTCTAAATACTGCTCTGTTTCAAAAGCACTAGAAAAAGGTTCTGAGATTAGCTACGACTTCTCAATTGAGAACTAACCACATTAGAATTCACTTTGATCTCACCCTCATCATTTTGTATGTTATATTAGTTTAAGATTCATAAAAATAATTATTTATATATGGCTAAATGTGAGTTATACCAAGATGTTAAAGAAGAATGGCGTTGGAGAAGGGTAAGTAAAGATGGGGATATTGAAGCACATTCAACTCAAGGATTTGAAACCGAAGAAGAAGCAAAAAAAGATGGAAAGGATTGCAAAGAGTGCACTAGCTACAACAAGAAATTTTACTAACCATCCCTAATTTAGTAATTCCCTCTTCTTAATTCTCCTTTGGAGGAGTAATCATAATATGAGCCCGATGAGTTCCTGGGTTCATTAACCACGGATGTCCTGGGGCATTTGGTCTTAACGGAAGACCTGTTGACTCTTGTGTTGCGAAAGGGATATAAATCGAATATCTGTATTGTGCCCCTTCGATCGTATTTGTTGTTGAATCGTAGGACACATTATCACCAAAATAAGCATATAAAGTAGCTGGTTCGGTTGGCATTTGTAGCGTCCCATCTTTAGCTTCTTTTTCTCTTATCTCAAAAACTTCCCCCGGATTCTTACCTTCTGCACTAAGTTCTCTTCCTCGTGCTATAAAAGGTTCTAGCGTACTTTTATAACACGATACATGAAATCGTTCAGATGCAGGATTGTCTGCTAAACAGATAAATTCGTTAGTTCCTTCCCTAAGAGTGATCACATTCCCATCATTATCAAAACCAAGAACTTTAGCGCCCTCTCTATGCTCCTCTGGTGCTGCAAAAACTGCCATGTTAATTTGATCTTGAATTGTTTCTTGAGCTGTAGTTTTTACAGTTGAAGAAATCATTAAGAGTGTTATTAAAAAGGGAAAAGTTGAAGTTTTCATGGATTCAAATTTTAAGTATTGGACTGTTAAATCTTATCTAATGCTAGTACCGCATTTAATATCAGCTGTACCGATTTTTTATAAAATTCTTGAGGGATAGTTTCGAACTCATCAGTTGCTTTATGGTAGTGCTCATGATCTTCTACTCCAAAATAAACAAATGGAATTTCTTTTTGATGGAATGGTCCATGATCTGAAGAAAATGTCCAGTCGTTGTACCCCAAGTCTGGTGTGTCATGCCCAAATGATAACGTTAATCCTGCTGTATCAATAGATTCTAACACGGGCTTTAAAAACGGATAATGTGAAGTTCCTACCGCATAAAGTTCATCCATATCATTATTCGATATCATATCCATATTGATGTTCAACACCACTTTTTGGAGAAGTACAGAATCTTGAACAAAAGCTCTTGCTCCAAGCAATCCTCCTTCCTCAGCATCAAATGAAGCGAAAATTAATGTGTGCTTTGGTTTTACTTGGGTAAAATAATCGGCAATAGCTAGCAAGCCAGACGTTCCAGAAGCGTTATCATCAGCTCCATTATAAATCAAGCTATCACGAACGCCCAAGTGATCATAATGAGCACTAATTACAATCATCGAATCTGACTCTCCTTCTATCATTCCAACAATATTGGTTCCTTCTACTAAATCACCATTGTTTCGGGTCGTTGAAAAGTTATGAGAGTAACTCTCCTTATACATTGGAAGTCCTATTTCTTCGAACCTGCTAATGATATAAGATCTGGCTTTAGCATTTCCTTCACTACCTACCCGTCTTCCTTGCATATCGTCTGCCGAAAGCGTTCTAATATCTTCTATGAGTTGATCGGTATCGAGAACGGGTGCTGGCTTTTCCCCAGAACAGGCGCTTAGTAAAAGGCAAAAACTGAGTATATAATAGATTTTCTTCATGAGATCGAATTAAAATGTTAGTCTAAAGTACGCACCCTTTGTTCATGTCTCAAGATTGGTATGCTCTTTTTACAACAATTGAGTAAATAAAAAAAGCCTCTCCAAAAATGAAGAGGCTTCTAAAATCAAAAACTGATCTTAATTACAGAATTTTTGTAACTAAGTCAGCAGTTCTTGTAGCATAACCAGCTTCATTATCATACCAGCCAATTACTTTTACAAGTGTTCCATCTGCTTTAGTTAAGTCACTATCAAAGATATTTGAATGTGTGTTACCAATAATATCAGTAGAAACGATAGGATCGGTAGTATATTCGATGATACCTTTCATTGGGCCTTCAGCAGCTGCTTTAAACGCCGCATTAACTTCTTCTGCCGTTGTTGATTTTTTAACTTCACAAACAAAATCAGTTAAAGAACCCGTTGGGGTTGGAACACGAACAGCACCACCATCTAATTTTCCATCAAGATGAGGAAGAACCAAGCCTACTGCTTTTGCAGCGCCTGTAGATGTTGGGATGATGTTAATTGCAGCAGCACGAGCTCTTCTTAAATCTTTGTGCGGAGCATCAAGAATTTTTTGATCACCTGTGTAAGAGTGAATGGTTGTCATAAATCCTTTAACAACTCCAAATGAGTCGTCAAGAACTTTAACCATTGGAGCTAAACAGTTAGTTGTACAACTAGCATTTGAATAAATCTGAGTGTCAGCACTAATTACATCATCGTTAACACCAAGTACTACGGTTTTAACATCTCCTTTAGCAGGAGCAGAAATGATTACTTTTTTAGCGCCGGCAGTAATATGTTTGCTTGCACTGTCTTTATCTACGAAGAAACCTGTTGATTCAATTACTACATCAACGCCAAGATCTCCCCAGTTTAAGTTAGCTGGGTCACGTTCTGCAGTAACTTTAAAACTCATATGATCAATAGTAATAGTGTCCCCAGATGCAGAAACATCACCTGCATAAATCCCTTGAGAAGAATCGTATTTGAAAAGATGAGCTAATGTATTTGTATCAGTTAGGTCATTAACACCTACTATATCGATTTGATCAGCGTAATTTGCTAAAATAGCACGCGTCACCATTCGACCGATGCGACCAAAACCGTTTATTCCGACTTTAATTTTTGACATATCGAATCCTTTTTTTGTATTGAATTATTATGAATACGTTTTTCGATATGAACGTATCATAATTTTGTAAAGTTCTTATAAAGAGTCTTAAAACTACCATTACTAAGTCCCATTTTCAATGGTTTTACCTTAACTTAACTCAAGCTTGTAACACTGTTGAAATGGGAGCGCTTTTCTGGCTATATTTAAGCTTATATATTATAAAATTGAATAAAAATTTTTAACGACAATAACCCATTAGAGTATAAAATGTCTGATTTAACACTAGAAAAATTTAAAAACGAAGAATATCTAGATTTCTCTGACCCTACTATTGAGACCGCACAGAAGAAAGCTTTGGAAGAAGCACGTACTAATTTTGGTAAAGAATACGATGTATACATTAATGGAAAATGGGTTAAAGGAGACTCGGGAACTTTCGAAAGTAACAACCCATCTAACACCGATGAAGTAATTGGTACTTTCCAAATGGCAAGTACCAAACAAGCTCTTGGAGCATTAGATTCTGCTTGGAAGGCTTTTGAAACTTGGCAATATACTCCAGCAAAAGAGCGAGCAGAATATCTTCTAAAAGCTGCTGATGTTGTTAAAAGAAGAAGAATGGAGATCAATGCTTGGATGATTAGTGAAGCTGGTAAAAACTACCTTGAAGCTGACGCAGATACTGCAGAGGGAATCGACTTTTTGATTTATTACGCTTATGAAGCAATCCGACTTGATAAAGGTATGCCAGTTAAAGATTCTTGGGGCGATGCCAATAAAACAATTTATATGCCAATTGGTGCTGGAGTTTCCATCTCACCATGGAATTTCCCTTTTGCAATATATCTAGGAATGGCTGCTGCTCCTATTGCAGCTGGAAATACAGTTGTTGCTAAACCTGCTCCAGATACTCCAAAAATGGGTCACTTGGTTGCTGAAATCTTTGAAGAAGTTGGTCTTCCAAAAGGCGTATTTAACTTTGTAACTGGCGATAATATGGAAGTTGGAGAAGCTCTAACTACCAGTCCTAAAACTCGTTTTATTACTTTTACAGGCTCAAAAGCTGTTGGATTGCATATGGCTGAAATCGCTGGCAAAGTGGTTGAAGGTCAACATTTCTTAAAACGTTTAGTTTGTGAACTTGGCGGAAAGAATGCTACGATTGTAGATGAAGATGCCGATTTAGAGTATGCTGCAGATCAAATAGTTAGAGGTTCTTTTGGATTTCAAGGTCAAAAATGTTCTGCTGGATCAAGAACGATCGTCGTTGAATCTGTATATGATGAGGTGTTAGCGAAAGTAGTAGAAAAAACGAAAGCTCTTAAAATAGGTGATGCGAAAGAGAATTACGCAGCAGGACCAGTTGTAAACCAAAAAGCTGTGGATAAAATCATGAGCTATATCGAAATTGGTAAGACTGAAGCTAAGTTAATGGTAGGCGGTAAACTAGCTGATACAGAAAATCCAGGTCATTACGTCGAGCCTACCGTATTTGCAGATGTAGCTGAAGATGCGAGAATTGCTCAAGAAGAAATCTTTGGACCCGTAACGGCTTTCATCAAAGCTAAAGATACCGATGATGCTTTGCGTATTGCCAACAGCACTCAATATGGATTGACGGGAGCTTATTTTTCTCAAGATCCAAAGAAAATAGAGAAAGCGTTAAGAACTTTTAAGGTTGGTAATTTATATATCAACAGAAAATGTACAGGCGCTTTAGTTGGTGCTCAACCTTTTGGTGGATTTAATATGAGTGGAACTGATGCCAAAGCAGGTGGTCGTGATTACTTATTATACTTCCTACAACCAAAATCGATGACTGTGCGTCCGAGCAAAGGCGTTGATATGGATGTTCACTCGTTCGAGTACGCATCCAAAAAATAGTATTTGTTTTATTTTATTTTAAAAGCTTCGGTTATCTAATCGGAGCTTTTTTTGTATAATCCTATCAATAAAATTCTAAACTATGCCAGACAAAATTTTTTCCGACGACGAAATCCAACATATTATTAAGAGAGCAGCTGAGCTTCAAAAGAAAGAGCAGGAATCTTCAGCTAATAAAGAATCTGGTTTAACCATGGAGGAACTTCTTCAAATCGGGGATGAAGCTGGGTTAGATATGAGTTTAATAAAAACCGCTGCTTTAGAGTTTAGAGAAAAAAACATCACCCGGAGATCTGGGCTTACTGATACTCATATTTTTGAAGAAAGAGAAATAAACACTCAGGCTTATATAGACGACATCTGGAATGAAGTTACTACTGATTTAAAGCATCATGTAGGTGGAGAAACTTTTGGTAAGACTAAAGAAGATTATTCTAAAAAGGAGTGGGTAAACACAAGTCTTTCGGGTATCGAAACCGTAGCAAGCTTATCAAAAAGAGAAAATGGAGTGCGAATCCGAGTTTCACAAAGAGTTGGTCTTGCTAGTTCGCTAACGGAAGGCGTTTTTTATGGAGGAATATTAGCTTTAACACTTTTTGGGATTGCCTTTGTAGCGTTAAAACCTTCTTTAATTGAAGGTTCTGCACTATTTACTTCACTTTTCTCGATAAGTTCAATTCTAGTTTATGTACTTGATGTTGCTTGGAGAAAAAAGAAACTTCATAAACTTAAGGAGCTCGTTAACAAAATTGTAGAACAAGTACCAACCAAAGCGCCTTTGAAAAAACAAGAACTAAATTCTGGTGTTATCGAAATTGAATCTACCGAAGCCTACCAAAGTTTAGATGAAGAAAATTCAACCTTAAAAAATAATTTAAGAGAATAGTCTAATCATCTAGATCAATATCATCAGGGGCGTCTTCATCTGATACTAAATCGTCAACATCTGTTGAATCATCAATGTCATCATCAGCATCATCTTCGTCTTCATCAACGATTGGTGTTGGTTTTTCCTTTTTAGGTTTTTCCTCAGCTATTGCACCAGCTCTACTAAGAATTAGCACAATATCATCTTGCTCATTTTCATTGGCGATCATCATTGCAGTATCACCATTTTTATCTCGAAGATATACATTTGCCGATTTGCTGAGCAAGTAAGTAACTACTTCAGAATACCCATTTTTTGCGGCTACCATTAATGCTGTATGTCCCCACCGTTGTTGGTAGTCAACGTCAGCACCTTTTTCTACTAGCAATTTAACAGCGTTTAAAAATCCATTTCGTGCAGCAACAATTAATGCAAGAGAACCAACTTTTACTCCTTTATTCAGAAGAAAAGTCATCATATCAATGTTACCATTCTCGGCAGCACGGTTAAGTGCAGTTCCTCCCATTTTTGTTTCAATATTTAGGTCAGCTCCAGCTTCCACTAAATACTTAACTATATCAAAATGGTTTTTTTCACTTGCAACAATTAATGCAGTAGCACCGCTACTATTTACAGCGTTTATATCAGCTTTGTTTTTGTGAAGCTCTTTAACTAAATCGAAGTTTCCTTCTTTGGCGGCAATAATAATTTCTAAAGAATCCATGGTAAAATTTAACTATTCGAATTTGCGGGATGATATAAAATGGATTTCCTATCTCAAACTAAATTATTATTAATTTATTTAAGAATGCCTTCTAAGATATTACCTTTTAGAAAAATTTCCGTTTTCATTTTTCTTTTTCCAGGTAATTGAATCTCCAATAGTTCAAGAGTTCCCTCCTTGCATCCTACTAATAACTTTTTATCTCTTACTAATAATTCACCCGGATCAATATTAGCAAAAGGACCTAACCTAGATTTGTATATGTTGAATTTCTCTCCATCTAAATTAGCCCAAGCGGTAGGAAAGGGACTTAGACCCCTAATTTTGTTGTGAACTTTTTTTGCAGGTTGATTGAAATCGATATGGCAATCATCTCTGAAAATTTTTGGGGCCGGCGTTGCTAGTTTGTCGTTTTGCGTTAATGAAGTATAAGAATTGGTTTCTATCTCATCTAAAGCAGTAAGTAACACATTGCTTCCTATATCCATTAACTGTTTGTAAACATCACCCGTTGTTTCATTATCACCAATTTCTATTTCTTTCTGTTTGATGATTTTTCCTGTATCAACTTGTTCGTCTAGAAAAAATATAGTGCACCCAGTTTTTTCTTCGCCATTCATAACCGCCCAATGAATAGGTGCCGCTCCGCGATATTTTGGAAGTAATGAAGCATGTAAATTCACAGATCCTATTTTGGGTATCTCAAGTACTTTTTTAGGAAGAATTCTAAACGCTACAACTACAAATAGATCTACATCCAATTTTTTAAGCTGCTCAACAAACTCATCTGATTTTAGGTCTTCAACTTCTATTACAGATAATCCTAGCTCTAATGCTTTAGCTTTTACAGGGGTTGGCGCCTTGTCTGAGCCTCTCCCCCGACGTTTGTCAATATTACTAACAACAGCTTTAATTGCATGCGATGAGGCGTGAATTTTTTCCAGACTGGGAATTGCAAAGTCAGGTGAGCCCATGAACACTATATTCATTTTGCCGAATTTATTTTTTAAGATCAGCCTCTTGGCTTAATCGGATATTTAGTTTCGCGGAGCCCTTCATCAATTTCCTTGAGATCGGATTTGTGCATTCTCTTTCTAAAAGCACTTAGGTAGTCGATAAATAATATACCTTGAAGATGATCATATTCATGCTGAATAACCCGAGCCAACCAACCTGAGGCTTCAATGGTTTGTTCCACAAAATCTTCGTCAATGTATTTTACAACTACCGTTTCTGGACGAAGTACTTTGTCTGTAACTTCGGGAATGCTTAAACAACCTTCGTCTAAAGGAATTTGGTGCCCTTTCTTTTCTATTATTTTTGGATTTATGAATGCCATTGGTCCTAATAGCTCTTCATCTTCATCCATCATATTATCTGCATCTATCACAAAAACCTGAAGAGAAATACCAACTTGAGGTGCAGCTAGACCAACCCCTTCAGAGTTGTACATTGTTTCAAATAAATCAGCAATAAATTGACTGGTTTCGTCTGTGAAATCAGATATATATTCTGTCTTTTTTCTAAGTACCGGATCGTTATATGTTACTATTGGGAGTACTGCCATCGTCTTTAATAATATTCATCTAAGTAATGCTGTAAGATAACAGCTGCAGCAATTCTATCCACACGTTCTTTTTCTCTTCTTTTCTTTTTGGAGATTCCAGCCTCAATCATAAGCTGCATCGCTTTATTAGATGTGTTTCTCTCATCTACTCGTTCAATTGGAATTTGAGGGAATTCCTTAGAAAGCTTCAAAATGAATTCCTTTACCATTATAATAGCATCCCCTTCTGAACCATCGGGCATAAGAGGCCACCCAACAATAAATTTATCTACTGTTGATTGCGTAACAATGGATTTTAGGCTTGAAAAAACCTCTTCCGGAGAAAATGTTCCTACCGGTGTTGAAATAGTCTTTAAGAGATCAGTCTGGGCGATACCCGTTCGTTTTTTACCAACATCAATACCGACCAGACGTGAATACTCCTGCAAAGTAGCTGTATTATTTTTTTAAGTCTTCCAAAGGTTGACGTAAAAAAGATTTCAATAATTTGCTTGGTTTGAAATGAGTTTTACGGTGTGCTGGCACATAAATCACTTCGTTAGTTTTGGGATTTCGAGCCTTAGGCTTAGCCTTTGTTTCTTTAACCTCAAACACACCAAAATCGCGTATTTCGATACGGCACTCGGTATTTGCTGACATCATAATCTCGCGCATGGCTACAATTACTGAGTCAACCCAAGGTTCTACTTTTATCATTGGTTCATCTTTGGCTTCCGCAACACGACGAACTATATCACGTTTAGTGTATGTCATCATAACTTCTAGTCTTTAAAATTTTAAAAGCACTTTTTTGCGTGCTTATGTTTGTCCTTCCTAAATTCGCTACCAAGTTTATGGTAGTTTTACCTAAAGCGAATATTGAATATAGTTTAAAGATAGTTTAAGCTAAAGTCTATAAAAAGTTGTTAAGTGCGTTATTCGTAACGTAATACGCTCTTAACTCCTTCTACTTTAGTAAGTCGTTTCATTATTTTATCTAGATGAGAAATACCATCTACATACACTGTGATAATTCCTTCGAACATACCTTCGTCACTACTTACATTTATACTCTTCATATTTGTTGAAAGCGATTTTGATAATACATCAGTAAGATCGTTAATCATCCCAACTCGGTCTTCTCCTATAACCCGAATAGCAACTAAAAACTTATTTTCTATGTTCCTTGCCCATTGGACATCTATAATTCGATCTCCTTCGGTTTTCATTAAATGCTGGGCGTTATTACACATAGTTCGATGTATTTTTACATCTCCATTTCTACTGATAAACCCTAGCACATTATCACCAGGAATCGGGCTACAACAATTAGCATAGCTATATTTTACGTTACTTATCTCGCCATTCAAGATTAAAGCACTCCCATCACCTAAAGATCTTGCCGCTGAAATATAATTATCTTGAATTTCTTGCTCTGTCTTTTGAGAAGTCTCTGTGCCTTCCTCTTCAATTCTACCAGTGCTTTTAAATTTCTTTACTTCTTTGAATACAGTATTTACTTCTAGTGAACCTAGACCCAAATCGTAAAACATACTTTGGGTGGTATCATATTTAAACCTTTTAGCAATTTTAGTAAGGTCCTGATCGGTTATCTCAACTCTACCTCTAGCAGCTCTTTTTTCCCAAATCTCGCGACCTTGATCCGATACCTTCCTTTGTTTTTGCTTAATGAACTGTCGAATTCGGGATTTAGCTTTATGGGTTACAACATCATCAATCCAATCAGGATTTAGATTTATTTTACTGCCAGTAATAATTTCTAATTGATCTCCATTTCTTAATTTTTGACGTAATGGTGCCATTTTACCATTTACTTTAGCAGCCATTGCTCTTTCTCCGATCTCACTGTGAATCTCAAAAGCGAAATCGATTGGAGTTGCTCCTTTAGGAAGTGTTCTTAATTCACCTTTTGGTGTGAATACATAAATCTCATCTTGATATAAATTGAGTTGGAAATCCTTTACAAAATCCGTTGTAGAATCTGGACGAGGATTGTCAAGTACATCTCTAACCCAACTAACAAACTTATCAAGAGTATCGCTACCAGGTTGGTCTCCCTCCTTATACTTCCAATGTGCAGCTAAACCCTTCTCTGCAATATCGTCCATTCTTCGGGTTCTAATCTGCACTTCTACTTTCTTTCCACGATTTGTTATTACCGTTGTATGAAGAGATTGATACCCATTTGCTTTTGGAACTGAAATAAAGTCACGAAACCGTTCTGGAATTGGAGTATACCAATCAGTAATAATGGAATAAACTCTCCAACAATCTTCTTTTGTATGTGGAGTTTCCAAAATTATACGAATCGCAAATAAGTCGTATATTTCCTCAAAAGGCTTTTGCTGCCGTTGCATTTTCTTGTAAATAGAATAAATATGTTTTGGACGACCTTTAATCTCGAAATGAAATTTTTGTTGTATTAATTGGCGTCCAACCGGCATCATAAATTCATCGATAAAGCTTTCTCTAGCTTCTTTTTTCTCCCGCAATTTACGTGCTACAAATTTGAAAGAAGTAGGATCAATAGCTTTAAAACATAGGTCTTCTAGTTCATTCTTAATATTAAACAACCCAAAACGATGCGCTAAAGGAGCATACAGAGCCATCGTTTCGGAAGCAATTTTGATCTGTTTTTCTCTTCTAAGATGTTGAATAGTTCGCATATTATGTAGGCGATCCGCAAACTTTATCAGAATTACTCGAATATCTTCAGCCATTGAAAGCAATAACTTCATAAAAGTTTCTGCCTGCTTGCTGTCTCTGCTTTTAAAAACACCCGCTATTTTTGTCACCCCATCAATAATGAGTGCAACATCATCCCCAAACCAATACCTGATATCTTCAATTTTAACTTCCGTATCTTCTACCGTATCATGTAAAAGAGCTGCTACAACAGAAACATCATCAATATTTATCTCTTGAGCCACTATTTTAGCTACTTCTACCGGGTGATAGTAATATGGTTCGCCAGATGCTCTCTTTCCTTCTTGATGAGATAAATAGCAGAGCTTAAAGGCTTTAGAAATTAGTACTTTATCTACATTGTCCATATTTGAAGTACACACTTTCAGTAACTGGTCTAAATCCTGCTGCTGAGTTGTTGCTAACTCATAACCTTCTAGGTCGTACTTTTTAATGGTAGTGACTTTATCCATTACCTTATTTCACCGTTACTCATTTGAGTGATTATATCTAAGAACATACTTAAAACGCGTTAAATAAGCTTTAACGTCTAATCATTTTTTTCAAGGGAAGATTCTCTCTTTTTTAAAAACTTAACGATACTCCAAAAACAATTCTACCCGTTGTTAATTCGGCTACTTCAGGCTCACTCAAGGAGGCGTTAGAATATCTGTACTCTACAAATGGCTTCAATATTGGTATGATCGTTACTTTAGAACCAATGATCCCATTAAAATAAATATTAGACTCATTGGCATCCGGTTCTTGCTCAAATCCTTGAGGAATGCTTACAAAATCTTTCTTTTTAACTTCTAAGGTAGTACTCCCCAGTCCCAGTCCTATATATGGTTCGATTAACCCTACCGATACACCTGCAGTAAGGGCTACTCCGAAATCATAGTTCGTGAGGTTTTCTGAGTAGCTAATTCCATCTTCTGATATATCATTATTTTCACTAAAAAAACTAAAATGGGCTCTCATACCTATATTTACTAATGGCACTTGTTTTAAAAAACCTTTTTCTACTCGTACTCCAAAACCACTTTGAGGATCTTCATCTCTTAACTCATAGGAAGCTCCTATTTCTAGTTGCGCAAACACTGGTGCTGAAATAAATACTATCAATACAATAAATAAACAGACTCTTATATACATTCATTAATGATTATTTACCAATTTAATGGAATGTACAAAAGCCATTTAGTAATCAATAATTTTTTAGAAGAAACTGATTGAAGTAGTCATAGATTAAGTCGTATATTTGCCGTTCTATAAGCCAATGTATTGTAGCCGCAGTGGTGGAATTGGTAGACACGTTGGACTTAAAAGTCCTACACATATGTCTTTATGACCCTTTAAAGACCGTTTTCCATCTTCTTTTGTCACCACTTTGTCACTAAAAGCAGGACTTTGAGCGTACTTTGGATGAGTCGATTTTCTCCTCATCCAAACTTCAATGGTTTCTTACCAGGATCTTTTCTTTAACTTTTAAACTCAAGAAAAGACCACATGGATTTTAAAATCTATCCCCTTAAGCGTGGGAAAATTTACCGGCTATATGTACAATTTGTTACCCCTAATGGAGAAACAAAACGCCTGTCTACCGGGGTCACCTATCCCCTTCGAGCAGGGAAAAAAATCAGAGCTCAAGGGCTCATGCTGGCAGAGAAATCCGCCCTAGATAAAATTCTGGATATCACCCATGCCCCAGCAGTACGCAAGAGCAAGCGAATAGCCACATTAGCTCATTTTCTTACCGAACAATTTTATCCGCATTTACAACTCCACCGAGCTCCCTCCACTCTGGTGAGCTATAGGAATGCGCTGTCTCATTTCATCCGAATCTGTGGAGACCGCCCCGTAAATGAATACGAACGTAGTGAACTATTGGGGTATAAGCTCCAACGCTTCAACGAAGAGGATATCCGAAAAGCCACCATAAATATTGAACTTCGCTCTATTAAAGCTGCGTTTTCTTGGGCATTTAAAAATGATTTTATCTCCAAAAACCCATACAAAGGTCAAAGTATGCTCTTTAAAGTTCAATCCAACCGCCGTGATTTCAGCAAACCTGAAATTGAACGGCTCTTTACCGGCTCCATGGGGACTATGATCGGACTGGTTGTTCAATTAGCCTATTACACTGGAATGCGTATTGGCGAGCTTTCTGAGCTAACCTGGGCTATGGTGGATATGGAAAGAAAATTTATCCACCTGCCTGCCTGCATTACAAAATCCAATAAAATCCGAATGATTCCCCTCGGGGATAAAGCATTCAGACTCATTAATATTTTGCTCTTACAGTTACGCCAGAAACGTAAACAGTCTCCAAAACAATATATCAACGCTCCTGAGATGGAGTGTTATGTTCTGCAAAAAGAAGTTGGACATGGCCAGTACTGTAGGCGGAGTATTCAGGATCAATTCCGAGAAGCTATGAATAAGGCTGGACTACCAAAGGAATTGAAATTTCATTGCCTTCGGCATTCTTTTGCAACCCATAGCTTAGAAGCTGGCGCCAGTATTCACGCTGTGAGTAAAATAATGGGACACTCAACTCCTATGGTAACTTCGCAGTTTTATGATCATACAACAGCATTAAATTACCGGGATACCGTAAACCTGATTTAACATCCACTTACTTCATTATTCATATTATAAAGTTCATATTTTTACATATTGGATTCAGTTTATAGTAATTAAATTACTCCAACCGGGAGGATATTCTGAGTTAGGTGATTCCTTACAAATTAATTTTTATCCTTTCATTTCAGATTGTTATAATCGAAGAAAAGAAAACTATGTGTGGACGCTATACTCTTACTTACGAAGATCAACAAGAATT
>CAXBBW010000024.1:0-20927 GCA_963974345.1 uncultured Balneolaceae bacterium
GATGCTGCCGCACTTTCAAGAATGATTATTTTAAACTATAACAAATTCCTAAAAAGGGAGGAACTAAACTCTCTTTCCCAGATCACATCGAAATTAGATAGATTTTCTGAATTCACGGGACTTATTTTATCTGACTATAAACACATAAAAGAAAAGTACTTTCAATACTTAGAAAAAAATATAGAGTATTTGATTGACCAAAATTTTGAAGGTCGTACAGTAAATAATTGGGCGATAGTTTTAGCCGGAATTCAATGTGCAAGCGATGTTTTGACTGGACTCTATCAATGGAAAAATGAATTTGAGGGCTTTAGAGATAAAATTTGTGAAAAAATTGAAAAAGAAGCTCAACAAGAAAAAGATCACAATCCAGTGCATGAGTTTTTTCAGGCATTAGAATACTATGCAACACAAAAACACGATTCAGATTCTAGTTACAATAACAGAAGGTTGGTTTTAGATCACAGGCATTTTAGGATTAAAGATTTCGAAGGGACGTTAAGTATATCATTAGAACGAATCTGGGAGACCTTAAAAGAGAATAATGCAGACTTTACTAAACAAGTACCCAAGTCTAGCCTTGAGAACCACTTGCAAAACAGCCTTTATTTTATCGAAAAGGGTAGACAAATTCATTTATCTAAGTCTTTAAATGATAATCAGGAAGCAAATATTCGTTGTTATCAATTCAATGTAAAAGAACTAAAGAAAAACGAACAACTAATTGAGTTACTAGAAAAAGCTGAGGAATATGAAAAAGAGCGGATTAAAAGAAAAATGATATAATTGGTGCTAAACTTGCTATAAAAGTTGAAAGGCAGTGTTTAAATGGTTCTAAACTTTGTTTTCAATAAAAAAGATAGTTGCTAAACACTGCTAATGATTGCTAAGTATCGCTGTTAAATATAGCACTAGTTAGCAGTTCATCAATAGTAAATGCAACATGAAAAACTAAGTTTAATGTTATCTGAAGTCGGTTTTTACTATTCATTAGCACGGCTTAGCAGTTTAGCATTTCCTTGTGTTTACTTTTTTGAATGAAATGAAATATAATGTTACTATATAAAAAGTACGTCGTGCTCCTAGAATCCGGATTTTTACTCTAAATAATTTTTAAAAGATTCGTTAATTCGTTTCTGAATTCTTTGAACTAGGGAAATTGGCTCCAAAACTTTCACTTTCTCCCCAAAACTCATGATCAAAGTTTCTAGCTCATAATTTGGTATTACTTCAATCTCTACGATTAGTATATCACCATTCCATCTCGTTTTTTGAGTAGCATGGAGTGGCTTGGTTACTATATATGGAGCCTGTGCTTTGTCAACTTCCAAGATTATAGTCTCAACTTCTTTATCTGTTGGTCTAGTAACTCCAATAATGTCAAAGAAATAGTCATTCCAATCTGTTTCTGAATGGGTATACTCTTCAGTTAGATAGTTAATTTCTTCAATCCTATCTAATGCAAGATTCCAGGTAGAGATATTATTTTCAGCATTAAGACCTAGAGCAAACCATCTATTATTGTATTGTTTTAAATAGTATGGATGAAAGTGAACGCTGTATGCTTCATCACTCTTGAAATCTTTATAGGTAATATTTAAAACCTGTTCTTGAACGATAGCTTCATACAATGGAGTTAGGTGCTTTAATCCTTTAAGATCAATGTTGGATTCAATGGATATAACTTCCTTAGAGCTACTCTTAATATCAAATCTATCTCTCAATACAGGAATGAGCTCCTGCACCCATTCAAACTGTGGTGCTCCTGCAAATCTTGATAAAACAGATATGGCAGAACTAATTTGTTGAAGCTCGTTTTGGTTTATTGGTGCATTCGAAATTGAATAATTTGGGTTTGCATATCTATAGTATACTCTGCGACCATCTTTGTGCCTATTTAAAGGGATAGACCAGCCTTGGTCACTCTCCATAAATTTAATATCATCAAGTAGCTGACGGCGTTTTATATTAGTACCAGAACCATTATACTCTTCGAGTGCTTTATTGATTTCGTGGAGTAAATCTTCAATGAAATAGTTGCGACCGGGGTTTTGAAAGCATCGATCCAAAACACGGAAACGAAGTATTGCATTTTTATTTATTGCCATGAGTCTTATCTGTGCAGATTGAGTGCATAGTAAGATACTACCTTAGTATTGAACTTAAAAATCTAACTGGAGAACAAAAGAAATTGAAGACTTTTTCAAATGACATATTTATTCAAACCCGGTCCGTTCTCAATGAATTGAGACAAGCAGGATGTGGTTACGAAGATTCCATTATGTCAATTGTGGTTTTATTATTCATAATAGACAACCATAAGATAATATGGGAAGAGCCAGAAGGAATACTCCTTAACGATGGTTACGATTTCTTTCAAAATTTAGAGTTTAGAGCAAACGACCTAGAGGATGACTCGTACTATGATACAATTCTGAGTAATCTAAAAAAACTGGAGCCTTATCAAGACATTGTTATAAGAAGTCGTTTGGTCCATTATTATTTTGATATCGATGGAGTTACTAAAACAAAATTATTAGATCAATTGATTGATGATCTAAGCAAAAACTCACGAGGGTTATTTGCACAGATAACCAATGAAAGTATCAATAGCGTGTTTTCAAAGGTTGTGAGTGTTGACCAATATGCAAGAATATTAGATCCTTGTATCGGTTCTGGAAAACTAATCGTTGGTCTCTATAAAAAAGGGATTCTTGATCCAAAGTCAGTTACAATTGTAGGGATAGAGAACGATAGAGATATGGCGTTGCTAGCGTATATAAATCTATCCTTTAATGGGTTTAAAAATATTTCGATAAATAATGCTGACGCCCTTGAGTATTCAATACTTGAAGACAGTTATGATATTATAGTCAGTGACCTTCCAATGGGCGTAATTTTAAAGCAAAAAAGTGAATTTACTCAAGGAATTCCGAGTAGCCTTCGGTTCTATTTTCTACTTATACAGAAATGTAGAAGAGCGCTTACAGATGAAGGCAAAATGTACATCTCTGCAAATTCAAGCCTTGTTAAAAGATTTCGCAGTTTATCAGGAAGAAACGAAGATTTTTCCATTTTAGCCGAGCTTATTGACGTGAGTGAGATTGCGAATTGGTCATATACAAGTGTGAAGCCCTACATAATAGTTCTTGATAAAGAAATGCCCTATTTAAAAGCCGAAATCACTTTAGTTAAGCTTAATAGGGAAGGAGAGAAAAACCATCTAAACATAATTGACCGAGATGAATTCGATTTCTTTTCCCATATAGAAGATTTAGGTTTCTTTTTCAGTGAAAGTTTTGACCGAATTTATAGTTTAGGAACGGAGGGTTTTGATGCTTTATCAGTTTTCTTTAAAAATGTTAAAAGAATTAAGATACCTAAAAGTCTCAATGATGATAGTAATAAGCTCATAAATAATACTCTTGATAAAGCAATCATTAAGGATACAAGTGGATTTAGAATTCTTTCAAATGAAAGCGAATTGGGCTCAAGCCTAGCTTCAATTAATTCTAAATACATGAAATATATTGTAGAGCCTGGGGATTGGATTCTGGTATATGACCAAAAAGAAGTAAAAGTCATAGTTTCAGAAGTATTATGTCTTGTAGCTTTCTCATGTGTCGTAATTAGACCAAAATTTGAATTCAATCAACTAGAAAGAGACTGGTTGATTGCACAATTAAGGAGTGAATTTATCCGAGCCCAACTAGTGGCCTTAATGAATGAATATAGAGTCGGCATTTTTCCATCTAGTTTGAAATTAGATAAGATTTTTATAGATAGACACTCAATCAAAGAAAAAAAAGATTATGTGTCTAAATGGAAAGAAAGTCGAATTGAATTACTTGAAGAAGAGAAGAAGAGGGTTGAGTCTAAATATTCTGACGTAAAAAAGCGGAATGTTGAAGAACAAGTTGATTTAATCCATGATTTACATCATACCTTGAAAAATGAACTAAGTATAATAACTGGTGCAGCAAAGTCTATAAAAGCATACTTAGAAAATAAATCTGATTCCAATGAATCAGTTAGTTTAGATGATCCCGTTAGAGAACTAAGAGTGGGAGCCGATCCAAAGCTACAAAAGAAAGTTGGCGAGAGGCTAACCGCATTACTAAATGCCTCTCATGGGATGACGAACTATTTAAATGAATATAAATCCATTCTAAGATTTGATCCCAATAGGCAGAATCCAGAATGGATTGAGTTAAAAACGTATTTTAAATCCATATTTTCAGAGTACTCTGATTTCAGTTTTACGGTCATTGAAAAATTTGATCAGCTAAAGACTAAGAAGAATAACCCTTGGTTTCTTAAATTTGATAAAACAGTGTTTAGACTTGTATTATCAAATGTAATCTCGAATGCTATGAAATATGGGTTTACTGAAACAGACATTCAGTATAGTTTTCAGATAGAAATTGAGGAAGTTCCCTTTAATAAATCGAAAGTTTTAGAGCAATATCCTCATTTAGAACTGCCGGAAAAATTTCTAAAAGTCATTATTAAAAACGACGGGAACTCATTACCAGAGAAAATAAAAGAAGAGGATTTTTTTAGAAAGGGATTTACACATGGTGCTGATACGGGTTCAGGAATAGGTACTTACCATATCAAAAAAGGCATTGAATCAATGGGGGGGTTAGTAGGATTAAGCAAGCCTAAAGAAGACGATTTATATAAATTTCAGCTAGTTTTCTTTTTCCCTTACCCTATATTCAAAACTAAGAGCCAATTAAAAGATGAAGGTGAGTTATTATGAGTATTAATATACTACATATCGATGACGAGCAAGATGTCTCGATACATTTAGATGAAATCTGCGGGGATAAACAAGGAGATGTTTTTATTAGATGGTTTGAAACATTCGATGATGGTATTGATGCATTAAAAAAAGATCCGCATGCCTTTAACGGGATTATTCTTGACGCAAAATGTTTATTAAATAAAGAAGATGGTGTATTTGATGAACATAATGTCATTAAAACAATTACAGATATTGAGAATGTTTTCCGTTCTGAAAGTATAAGATTGCCGTATTGTATTCTTTCAGGTTTTAAAGAAAGACTTCAGCGATTCATAGATATTCATAGTCTAGAAGCATATGACAAAAATGCACAGGAAGAAGCGGCTATTGACTATATAATTAGATCACAGTCTCAAGTTACTCGTTTCAAGTTTACAAATGAGTTCCCAGAAATTATTGACATGGGTACAGATGGTTTTTTGTTGAATCATAATGTTTCAACAATTATACAACTATTTCAGTCTGAAAGACTAAGGTCAACTAATGGTGCATTAATTAAAGCACAGATATCTCAGGTTCGTCCAATATTGGAAAGAATACTAATAAATATGAGTATTTTTGGTCAATATGACGGGTTTGATTTAGTTCCCGAGGATTATGTTGAACGAAAAGCAAGTAAAACAACAGGAGTTCATAACTTGCTTGGTTGTTTTTTGTATTTAAATGGTAAGGAAATAACTATTAAAGATACTGATGTGGGAGATATGACACTTCAAAGAACTAAAGTAATGCCGGATTTTATAAGTAGACAAGCCTCTAATATTTATAGTATTTCCAGCGACATAGCCAATCATGCTAATACGGAGACTGGAACCATGAATACACTTAGCATGACTTTTTATTCTCTTATAGATATCCTCTATTGGTATAGAAACTTTATGATTAATAACAGATAAAAGGAATATAACACATGATTACAGGCGATATTAAAAGTAAAGTTGATGCCATTTGGACTACGCTCTGGACGGGTGGGATTTCCAATCCTTTAACGGTAATTGAGCAGTTAACCTATTTACTGTTCATTAAAGGTTTGGATGATGAACAGTCTAGAAAAGAAAAGAAAGCTCAACGGACTGGAGAGCAGATTGAAGATCCAGTATTTGCCAATACCGATAAAGAGCAAAGCTTACGATGGAAGAACCTAAAGGAGATGGAAGCCGAGGCTATGTTCAATATGATCAAAGACGAAGTATTTCCTTTTATCAAGAAATTGGGAGGGGAAAATGGTTCTACCTTCCGAAAGCACATGGAAGAAGCTATCTTCATGTTCCCAAAGCCAACCATTCTTTCTCGTGTAGTAGATTTAATTGATGGACTCCCCATGGAAGATCGGGACACCAAAGGCGATATTTACGAATACATGCTATCGAAGCTAAATACAGCTGGTAAAAACGGGCAGTTTAGAACCCCGAGACACATCATCAAAATGATGGTAGATTTAACCCAGCCCCAACCAAAAGAAACCATAGCTGATCCAGCATGTGGTACAGCTGGTTTTCTGGTAGCCGCTGGTCAGTATGTGCTAGATCATCATCGGGATGCGCTATTGAATGATGAAAACCGCGATCACTTCCAAAAAGATATGTTCCATGGATTTGATTTCGATACCACTATGCTACGTATTGGAAATATGAATATGGTGATGCACGGCTTTGATGGTGCTAATATAGATTATAAAGATGCGCTTTCAAGCGATAGTGCAGAACTTCGCAGTAAATATGATCTAATTTTAGCTAATCCTCCGTTTAAAGGGAGTCTTGATTATGATAGTGTGACAAAGGATTTGTTAGATACTGTGAAGACAAAGAAAACAGAGCTTTTGTTTTTAGCTTTGTTTATTCGGGCTTTGAAAATAGGGGGAAGAGCAGCAGTTGTTGTGCCAGATGGTGTGCTGTTTGGGAGTTCCAACGCTCATAAAGAAGTTCGGCGACTGATAATAGAAGAACAACAGTTGAATGCGGTTATTTCTATGCCAAGTGGAGTGTTTAAGCCCTATGCAGGCGTGAGTACAGCGGTTATAATTTTTACCAAAACCAACTCAGGTGGAACGGATAACGTTTGGTTCTACGACATGAAAGCCGATGGTTATTCGTTGGATGACAAACGTGATAAGATTGAAACCGACGACCTCCCAGATATTATTGAGCGCTATAAAAATCTGGACAATGAAGTAGGTCGTAAACGTACTGACTCAAGTTTCTTGGTACCTAAAGCAGAGATTGTTGAACAAAACTACGACCTCTCCATTAATCGATACAAAGAGATTGAATACGAAGCGGTGCAGTATGATACACCTCAAGAAATCATAAACGGGAAAGGTGGAGAGCCTGGCCTACGACAACTCGCGGAAGAACGACTTCAAATCTTAGATGAGTTGGAGGGGATGGTTTGAGGAAGGTTCGGATCGAAGATTTTATAGATATTCTTTCTGGTTACGCATTCGCATCAAAGAAATTCAACTCTGATGGCATAGGTTTACCAATTATTAGAATAAGAGATGTTGGACAGGCTGAAAGTGAAACTTACTTTGATGGTGATTATGATGAGAAATATCTTATAAAAAAAGGAGCAATGTTAATTGGGATGGATGGTGATTTTCGGTTAGCAAAATGGAAAGGAAATCCTTCATTATTAAATCAACGGGTTTGTCGTATAAAGTCAAATAGTGAAGCGCTACTTGATGACTACTTGTACTATGCCTTGCCAATCAAGCTTAAGAAAATTGAAGATGCTACATCTTTTGTAACAGTTAAACATCTATCTGTTAAAAAGATTAATGCTATTAAAATCCCCCTACCCAGTCTCGAAGAGCAGAAAGCTATTGTAGCCAAATTAGACCGAGCGCAACGCCTCATCGACATAGACAAGGCAATGCTCACGAAATACGACCAACTCATCCAAAGTGTGTTCTTGGATATGTTCGGGGATCCAGTTACCAATCCGAAGGGGTGGGATGTGAAGTCACTTAAATCGGTTACAACAAAAATTGGGAGTGGAGCCACTCCAAGAGGAGGTAAAGAAGCATACAAAGATGAAGGTCTTTCGCTAATAAGAAGTCTTAATGTGTATGACAATAAATTTAAGTATAAAAACCTAGCCTTTATTGATGATGAACAAGCAGATAAACTGAGCAATGTGATAGTAGATGAAGGTGATGTATTATTTAATATTACAGGTGCGTCAGTCTGTAGGTGCTGTATAGTTCCAGAAGAAATTTTGCCTGCTAGGGTAAATCAGCATGTATCAATACTTCGACCAAAAAAAGAAATGTTGAGTAGTCAGTTTCTAATGTTTTGTCTGGTTTCTGATAACGTAAAGGATACATTATTAGGTATCGGTGAACAAGGAGGAGCAACAAGGCAAGCAATAACTAAGACTCAGCTTCAAAATTTTGAACTAATTCTCCCACCAATTGAGAAGCAAAAGGAGTTTGAAACTGCAGTCACAAAAATAGAAATTCAAAAAGTTCATTCTCTATCTAGCCTTCAAAGATCACAAGATCTATTTTCATCAATGGTACAGGAGGTTTTTGGGTGAATTAAATGGAGAACTATAATGGATTTTAATTTTTTAAACTACAAACCACCTTCTTTTGAATTACCGGAACAAGTACTGGTTAATCCTACTAGAATAGGTGATGCACCAAGAGAAATTCCTTTAGAACAAGAGGAGGAAAAAAGGGTTGAGGAGATTAAAAATTACTTTAGATCCTCCAATATCTCGATTGATTCTTTGTATTCCCTTTTTAATGATTGGCAATCAGATAAAACTAAGTCTGTTAAAAAGTTTATCCTGTCATTTTCCTTTGTTCTTTCCCTGGCAATTGTTGCAGGAGTAAATATTACAGAGATTGATTTATTTGGAGTAACCGTAAGTGATTCCAGAAGTACTATTTTTCTAATTACATTTAGTTTCATTCATCTTATATCATTCTGGTACTTTGAATATTTAACAAGAACAGATTTAAAGATTCATGCTGCAAGACTCAGTATAGTTAAAGATCATCTTTTAGAGTTTGTTGAATTCACTAAGGAGATTGATCAGATTGTGAAAAAGAATAACATTGAATCTGCTGATAAGCTATTCGATGATTTTCGGGATTTAATGGATCAGGGGGGGTATGCAATCAACACTTATGAGGCTATTAAATTCTATGAAAAAAGATTAAGGAACCCAGAAATGAGTAATAGTCGCCTAGAAATAATAGAGATGATAGTGATTTACTTTTTAGGTGTTGTTGCTCTATTATCAATACTTAACTCATTTTAGTTTTGGGATCGCAATTGAAGTGAATAGAACCGATGAAATACGAGTCAAAAGAGAAGCTTTACAAAATGAAGCAAGGCATAAAACAGCTAAAATAATTAGTAGTTTAATTCCCTATGGTTCAAACGTATATGAACTATTTACAGCTATTAACCAGCCTCTGTACGAGAAAAGAATTGAGGAATGGAGAACTAGTGTCACTTTAAGGTTAGTTAAGCTAGAACAAGTTCAAAAAGTAAATATTAAAATACTATCTGAAAATGAGGAGTTTGTAAGCTTACTAACCAAAGCGAGTCTCGATGCCATACAATTTCATCAGGAAGAAAAACTAGAAGCCCTTAAAGCTGTAGTAATTAACAGTGCATTGGAAATCAGTTCGGGAACACTTGATTATGAAGAACTGAATATGTTCCTCCGAATTGTGGAACGAATAGATGCTACCCAATTCACTATGCTGAAACTATTTCATAAACCTAATCTCGCTTTGGCTGATATGGGTAAACCCGAACTAATAAATTCTACCGATAGAGTAGGAACTCTTTTTCTTAAGGCGTTTCAAATTCCGAAAGAAAAAGTCGATGTACTTACTCAAATGTGGAAAGAACTACACGATTTGGGTCTAATTACTTCTGGTGGGTTTAATGTCCAGTATGTTGTTAATCCAACAACAACTAAAAGCAATGTGATTACTTCATTTGGGGAGCGATTTCTTGAAATGATTGAATCAAAAGAGGACTAAGGTTTGAGTAAATTCGATAAAATAAGAGAGAAAAGAGAAATTGCACGAAGTGAGGCGTTGGACAAAACAGCCAAATTAGTTTCAAGCCTTGTACCTGGAGGGAGTACCGTATACGAGTTGTTTACAGCATTAGTGCTACCATTGCATGTACAACGGCGAGAAGAGTGGGTTCAGGATATAACTCTTCGCCTTCATAAATTAGAACAAGATGGTATTATAGATTTAGAGACCTTATCTCAGAATGCAGAATTCAATACGATTATTACAAAAGCATCGCTTTTAGCTCAGCAAAATCATCAAAAAGAGAAAATAGAAGCATTTCGAAATATTGTTTTAAATAGCATTGAATGGCTTAGCAAAGGTGAGCCTATTTTTGATTGGTCTCATAAGTTTTTGCTTATAGTTGACCAGATTTCACCATTGCATTTGCTTCTGCTGAAGACCTTACAGTATCCCGCAAAAATAGCTAAGGATAGAAAAGTTGATTTCAAAGAAATGATTAAAGCGACTAACAAGGAAGTTTTTTTCAAAATCTATCCTGAATTGAAAGACAGGGCGGCCTTAGCAAAACAATGTTGGAAAGAATTATATAGTTATGGTTTTGTAGTTACGGATAGATTTACTGAAGTAAAGGGTTCTGTAGAACTAGGATATATGCATAATCATGGGAAATTAATTTCACAAACCACTGATTTTGGCAACAAATTTCTGGATATGATTGAATATGCTGAATAGAAGTGTATTTATGAGATTCTCTTATAAATATGGACAAAAACCTATACAGATAATTCCTATACCAAATGTTTAATAATATTGTGTAGAAAAGGTGATTAAGTTTTATTGTATTACTTTGAGTATTAGATAAAGAATCAACAAATACTTTACATGTTTAAATAATATGTAAAGAAATTCAAATATTTTTTACATATACTCATTGATGTGTAAAGAATTAGCCAAAATTTTATGACATCCGAACCAAAAGAATGGGAATGGAGTCCACTTCCTCCTACTGTAAATCTGGAAACCCCTGAAGTGCTCAAGAAAACGCTAGAAGCTCAGCAGTTTCTATCTGAGTTAAAAGGGATTTCTCAATCTATTCCCAATCAAGGCATACTACTTAATACCCTACCTATCCAGGAAGCAAAGGATTCTTCCGAGATTGAGAATATTGTAACCACAAGCGATGCTTTATACAAAGCAGACGTAGAAAAAGAAAAAAAAATAAATCAAACCACCAAAGAGGTCCAACGATATGCAGTTGCATTAAAAGAAGGCTTTGATCGTATTAAAAAAAATGGAATTATACGTATAAATGATATCATTGCTATCCAGAAAATTTTAGAAGATAATGAAGCGGGAGTTCGGTCTTTGCCAGGTACAAAACTAAAGAACCCTAGGACTAAAGAAGTCATTTTTGTACCCCCTCAGCATAAAGATATTATCTTAAAAGCCCTGAATAACTTGGAGCAATATATCAATAATGATGAGCTATCAAATGTTCACCCGCTTATCAAAATGGCTATTATCCATGTTCAGTTTGAAAGTATTCATCCATTTTATGATGGAAACGGAAGAACTGGACGAATTATAAATATGCTGTATCTAGTCCAGAAAGAATTGTTGGATATTCCAGTACTGTATCTAAGTCGGTATATCGTACAAAATAAACCACAATACTATGAGCTTTTACAGCGTGTAAGAACTCATAATGATTGGGTAAGTTGGGTTTTATATCTGCTTGAAGGGGTAAAACAAACATCTATTGGTACGATTAAAGACATCAAGGAGATTCGGGAAGAGATGCTAAAAACAAAACATCAAATCAGAAATCAATTCTCCTTCTATAGTCAGGATTTGATCAACCATATTTTCAGACATCCATATACAAAAATAAGTCATCTGAAAGAGGACTTAATGATTAGTCGCCCAACAGCCACAAAGTATTTAGACGAGCTGTCGGAAGCAGGTTTTCTAAAAAAAGTAAAACAAGGTAGAGATAATTACTACATTAACAGCAATTTGTTGGAAATATTAGCAAATAACAACTAGAGCAATGTCCAATTTTGATTTCTTACATACTGAGTGGCCTGAATTTGTAGAGGATGCAGAAGCAGTGGAAAAGCTCATATATGTAGATCCCCGTGGGTCTTGTATACGAGCACGTTACCTTGTTGAACAGGTTGTGCTATGGATGTACGAAAATGATGAAGACTTAGAGCTTCCATACGATTCGTCGATGGCTAATCTCATTCATCAAATTGAGTTTAAAAAAATTGTTGGCTATGAGGTGTTCAATAAAGTGAATGCCATTCGTAAAATTGGGAATATTGCAGCCCATGAGAAGAGAAAGAGAATCCAAGAACATGATGCCTTATTAGCTTGTAAAGAAAGTTTCCATATAATGTTTTGGCTGTGGAGTACTTACAATGATGATGAAGAGCATGAGAATTTAACTTTTGATGAACAAAAGATACCTAGACTACAAGCCGAAACTGTCTTATCCGCAGAGCAACTTGAAGAGTTAAAGAGAGAGGTCGAGGATAAAACCGAGACCATTCGAGATATTCAGAAAAGTCTTCAACAAAAGGATTCTGAACTGGCCCAAAGAAATCGTGAAATCAAACAGATGCGATTACAGTCTGCAACTTTTACAACGGGCCACGATTACAACGAAGCACAAACAAGGGAATTCCTTATTGATGTTTTATTAAGGGAATCTGGTTGGGACCCAGCGGAAAAGGATGTCCGGGAGTTTGAAGTGGATGGAATGCCGAAATCGATAAATCCATCTGGAAAAGGATATGTAGATTATGTGCTTTGGGATGACAACGGATTGCCACTAGCTTTAGTGGAAGCAAAGCGAACGACTAGGAAATATGAGGTAGGTATACAACAAGCCAAATTGTATGCAGATTGTCTAGAGGCTAGATTCGGAGTGCGTCCAATTATTTTCTTATCCAATGGGTATCAGGTATGGCTGTGGGACGACACAACTTATCCAATACGTGAGGTATATGGCTTTTACACCAAAGTCAGTCTTCAACGGTTGTTTTTTCAAAAGAGAAATAAGAATTCGCTTCATCTTGCAGAAATAAACCATGATATCACTGGGCGACCTTACCAGATTGAAGCCATCCAAAGAGTAGGCGAACGATTTGAGGAAGGACATCGAGAAGCATTGTTAATTATGGCTACGGGAACAGGAAAAACCCGAACAGCGATATCTATTGTAGATGTGCTACAAAGGTATAGTTGGGCTAAAAGAGTACTTTTTTTAGCCGATAGAAATGCCTTGGTTAAACAAGCATACGATAATTTTGCTACTCACTTGCCAAATAATCCTATTGTTAATTTAGTTAAGGAAAAAAACGACGATGCAGCTCGGATAGTGTTTTCAACCTACAAAACCATTCTTAATCAGATAGAAAAACTAGAAGAAGGTCATCGAAAGTTTGATGTGGGTTATTTTGATTTGGTGATTATTGATGAGGCGCATCGCAGTGTTTATAACAAGTATCAGATTATATTTGAGTACTTCGATTCACTCTTATTAGGACTCACTGCAACACCAGTTATGGAGGTGAATCGTGACACCTATGAGACCTTTAAAACTGAACAAGGAGTACCAACTTTTGCCTATGAACTGGATACGGCTGTATCTGAAGGGTATTTAAAACCTCCAAGAAAAATTTCGGTGCCTAGTAAATTTCTAAACGAAGGAATTGTCTATGATGATTTGACAGAGAAAGAAAAAGAGGAATACGATGACTTACTTGCAGATGATGAAACAGGTTTAATTCCAGATCATATTAATGCTACTGAACTGTACAAATGGTTGTTCAATAATGATACAGTAGAAGGGGTGCTTAAGAAGCTTATGGAAGATGGAATTAAAGTGGAGGGTGGCGACCGAATAGGGAAAACAATCATCTTTGCTAAGAACCATAAACATGCAGTTTTTATCCAAGAGGTTTTTGATAAAAATTATCCCCGATACGCAGGAAATTTAGCAAGGGTAATTGATAACAAAGTGGAACACGCCCAAGATTTAATTGACAAGTTCTGTCTAGCAGATAAAGAACCGGTTATTGCTATTTCAGTAGATATGATGGATACGGGTATAGATGCTCCCGATGTGGTAAATCTAGTTTTCTTTAAGCCAATCCGTTCGAAAACAAAATTCAATCAGATGATTGGTCGAGGAACACGATTAAGGCCAGATCTATTTGGTCCTGGGCAGGATAAACAACATTTTCTAATTTTTGATTTTCTGGGAAATTTTGAATTCTTTAAGCAGAATCCTGGTGGATTTGAACCCACCCAAACCGCTTCACTTAGTGCCAAAATATTTAACTTAAAGCTAGAATTAGCCTTCAAGTTACTCAATGATCCTTATAAAAAAGATGACCAACTTCAGCAGTATAGATCGGAGTTGCTGGATGAGTTGCATCAACTGGTTTCAAATCTGTCCAAAGAAAGTGTTCAGGTACGCCCACATCTAAGTTTAATAGATAAATTGGAGCCTCGAAATGTCTGGAATTCATTAACAAGTGGAGAAAGGAATGAAATAGTCAGTCATTTAGGAGATTTAGTACAATTCGGATTTGGAGAAGATGAGCTTGCTAGAAGGTTTGACTACATGCTAATGACTATCGAACATGAATTAGTCGATGGAATTTTGCATGAAAGTGTTAATAAAAGCCGCTTAATGCGAATTTCAGATCATTTATTAACTAAAGTCCACATACCTATAATAGCACAAAGTGAAGCTACGCTAAAATTAGCTCTTAGTGAGGAATTCTGGAAAGAGCCTTCATTAAGAGGATTAGAAGAGATTCGCTTGGATGTAAGAAATCTTATGAAGCTCGTTGATCCTAATAGAAGAGATCCTGTATACACTAATTTCAAAGATGAATTTGGAGAGGCTGTAGAAATTGAATCATCTAGGGTGGAAGATGAAGGAGTATCTATTGAACTGAAGAGATACAGAGAAAAGCTTCAGCATTTTGTAGAAGAACATAAAAACAATCTTGTGATTGAGAAGATTCGAAACGCAAAACCTCTAACAACGAAAGATGTTGAGACTTTAGAAGCGTTACTTATGGAAGTTGATCCGAATATCAGTAATGAGGAATTCCAAGAGTTAGTAGGCAAAGATTTAAACCTGATTAGTTTTATCCGCTCCAGTACTGGTTTAAGCGAAGAAGTATTAATGGAGAAATTTGGAGAGTTCTTAGAGGACAATAGATTGAGTGCTAATCAAATTCAGTTTGTACGACAAATGATCAAATCCTATCAGCAAGAAGGAAAGTTGGAGATTAAAGCGTTATATGAAGAACCATTCAATATCCTTAACCAGGATGGTATTGATGGGGTATTCCTGGACATAGCAAATGTTGCAGATTTATTAATAGAACGAGTAAAAGAATTGAATGACTTAAAGGTGGGGTAAGTCCTGTCTATTTAGGAATTATATCTGTGCAGATAGATTGCACAGGTTGAAAGTATTATTCGTTTGAATTTTAATCAAACTAGAGAGGCCATGTATGCACAAAATCACTTTTTTTCCTTTAGGTAATGCTGATACTTCACTTATCGAATTAAGTAATGAGAAGAAGATTCTCATTGACTATGCTAACACTAAAGATGCAAATAACCAATATGACAAAAGGATAGATTTATCCAGCGAACTGAGGAAGATATTAGGAGATCAAAAATATTTAGATGTAGTCATATTTACTCATATCGATACAGATCACATTCAGAGAAGTCCAGAGTTCTTCAACCTTCTTCATGCTAATATGTATCAATCCGAAGATAGAATTGATATAAATGAAATGTGGGTTCCAGCTGCAGCAATTGTTGAAGAGGGAACGGTTGGTGACTCAAGAGTAATTCGTCAAGAAGCCAGATATAGGTTTAAAAAGGGTGAGGGAATAAAAGTTTTTTCTACTCCTGGACAACTTAAGGAATGGGCAGATATTAATGGTGTAGATATTGAGTCGAGACGCCACCTCATAGTAAATGCAGGAGAGACAATTGAAGATTTTAATCTTTACACAGATGGGTTGGAGATATTTGTTCACTCACCATTTGCTTACAGAACAGAAGATGATTCATTAATTGACCGTAATAAAGATTCCATAGCACTAAACTGTAAGTTTTATATTGATGGCACTGAGGTACAATTTAATACTTTTTCAGATTTAGGTAGCGAGGAAATTAAGGATATAGTAAATATATCAGAGTCTTACAAGAACTCTGATCGTCTTCGGTGGGATATTTTTAAATCACCGCATCATTGTAGCCATTTATCTTTAGATAATGTTTCTGCAAAAGATTTTGTCAAACCTAATGAAACGGTAGCAAAACTTTTTGAACATTATTCTAATGATGGCCCATTAATTATTTCTAGTAGTCGTGTAATAAGTGATGGTGATTATGATCCCCCTAACAAGAAAGCATCAGATTACTACAAGCAGGTTGTAGCGAATAAGGATGGTGAGTTTAAGGTAACCATGGAACATCCAACCCAAAATTCGCCAAAGCCATTGGTTATTAAAATTACTGGAGGAGGCTACGAAATTGAAAAGAAACCATATACGGGGATAGCTCCAATAATTAGCCAACCATCTGAAAGAGCTGGGGTTAAACGAAATGAAAGATGATGAGTTTTATGAGATGGAGGGAGAAACGATTTCCCCTTCTGATCTAACACTCAAAGAAAGTAAAAGCATTCATAGATTAGTTGCTGATGAAGAGTACCCTTATTTTCATTTAATTGAGTGTAGAAAGGATGAAAAAGATAATGAGTATGTTTTATTTGACGTTGAGCCCAGTATTGCTCAAAAACCAGTTATTGATATTAGAAAGAGTGAGCGAATTTGTATTAAATTTATTCGTAGTAAAGATGGATTTCCAGAGACTTATGCACTTCGTAAAAATTTCCCAGAAGCATTACATATAAATCATTCACCTAAATACACACCAAAAAATTTATGTTTATCTATTACTCCCTTTGAGGAAGAGAAGTATAATTGGACCGCAGCGAAGCAGTTACAACGCTTGCATAGATGGCTGTCACTGACCTCTAAAAATGAACTTCACCTTCATGATCAGCCACTTGAAAATGTATTTTTCGGGTCACCAGATAAGGTTATTCTACCATCAATATTCTATGATTTCGAAAAACCTATTGATGATTTCGCATTGGAGTTTGTCCCAATAGTAGATCAAAACAAGAATGTAGTTATTGTCGGACTGAACGAAGAAGTTGCTAAATCTTATAGCATCAATTCTGATAACAAAATCAAAACAATTACTATCGATATTAAGATCCCAATTGTTCATGGTATCATTTACTTACAACCAAATAACCTTTTTGATTTACATAATCATCTCCAAAATTTTGATTTAAATCTACTCAGTATATTACAATCAAGGTTATTCCTTGCTAATGAGAAAGACCTAAATGGTTATAAGCTACTTTTGGTATTTAGAATTCCCAAGAAAAGAACAGTTGACGGCGAAGTAGAGGCCTTCGAGATTGTATCTTTTTTCAGTTTAAGAGATCTAATTGATATAAGTGGAGGTTTGGGTATATATCGAGATGGACCTAGGCATTTACGAAGTTCAATCAATCATACAGTAACAGGAAATGCAAAAATCATTAACCTTGCAATTCTAAATCCAAGTTCAATTCTTACAACAAAAGCTGCTGCATTATATAATAATATCAATTCTTCTAACGAAATTAAGCTTTCTGCTGTTGGGCTAGGAACACTTGGCTCTCAAATTATTATTAATACTGTTAGAGCAGGTCAGGGTTGCTGGAAACTAATTGACAAGGATACATTTTTACCACATAACGCTGCGAGACATATTTTACCTGCCACATATATGGGGCTCCCAAAATCAGTAGCTCTAGACTCATATATAAAAAGGATATTTATTGAAAAATCAATTAGTACTCCTCATGAAATAGATATCCTTCAATCAGATATTCAAACACTGTCGGAAATACTTTCTGATTCAGAATATATATTCGATTTCGCTGCATCAGTAGCTGTTTCAAGGAGGCTAGTATTAGATTTAAAACAAGAAAAGCCTATTATTTCATTTTTCCTTAACCCCAAAGGAGACGACTTAGTCTTATTAGCAGAATCGAACGATAAACTAATTGGATTAGATTGTTTAGAGATGGAATATTACAAATCTCTATATTCGATAAACAGGTTAAGAGATCACCTGAAAACAGAAGAAGAGGGGATTAGATATGCTCAGAATTGTAGAGATATTTCTTCACGAATTCCCCAATATGCTGTAGCACTGCATTCTGGTATAGGATCAAAGAAAATAATAGATATTCTTTCAAAAAATGAGTCATCAGAAGTAAGTATCTGGCAACTAAAAGATGATTTATCTGTAGAAAAAATTGAGGTTAAGTCAAGCTATTACTTAATAGGGAATAATGAATCTTGGACTGTAAAGGTATCTGAGGTTTTACTTAAAAAGCTAGATGAAAGAAGGGCAGAAAAGTTGCAAAATGAAACAGGAGGAGTATTAATTGGTACGTTGGATCATGAACGAAGCATTGTTTATGCTGTAGATCTAATAGCTTCTCCTACTGATAGCGATGAATATCCTACCTCTTACATCCGTGGTATAGATGGCTTAAAAGTAAGGGTTGACGAAATCCAAAAAATTACAAATAATAATCTGCAATATATTGGTGAATGGCATTCTCATCCCGATGGAGCAGGATTGACTCCAAGTAGTGATGATAAAAAGCTATTTGCTTGGATAGAAGGTTATATGAAACTTGAGAGTTACCCACCGATAATGGTAATCGTAGGTGAAATGAAAAGTAACTGGTATGTTTCTCAAGTAGATAGCGCCATTGAATTTGATATAGGGGGGTAAGTTGAATCGGGAAAATAATGAATCAAAAATAAAAGAGAAGAAATCTCTTGGTATTGCACTATCAGGAGGTGGTTCAAGAGCAATAGCATTCCATTTAGGTTGTTTTAGAGCTTTAAATGATTTGGGTTTTCTGGATAAGATAGACCATATGTCGTCAGTGTCAGGGGGAAGTGTCTTTTCAGGCCTATATAATTTTTATGAAGAATCCTTTGAGTCATTTGATGATAGGGTAGTCGAGGTATTACGTAAAGGTTTACAAAATAAAGTTGCTAAAAAGTACTTTTTTCCTACTTCAATCATAAAATCATTGGGTACTACCCTTATTTCAGGTGTAGCAGCAAGGGGTTCATTGATAGTAGGGAAAACACCCCCATTCACCAGATGGTATTCTAGAACAAATGCTTTTATTGATGTGCTCGAAAGGGACTTGTTCCATGGTCTGACTCTTCAGTCAGAAGTTAAAAATAACATAGATGTCGTTATCAATTCTTGTGATCTAGCCACAGGTACAGCTTTTCGATTTGGTACTAAAGAAACGGGAAATTGGAAGCTTGGTAGAGTTAATACAAATGATATTCCAGTATCAGAGGCTGTTGTCTGCTCAGCTGCATACCCCTTCTTCTTACCCGCCCTAGATAAATATTATGAATTTGAAAAGGCTGGGAAAGTATTTAATGAAAGGGTTTACCTCACAGATGGCGGGGTTTATGATAATAGTGGTGTTACATGTTTTGATCCGAATAATGATCCTAAATATAGTTTCAATTCCTTTAAACCAAACTTCATCTTCGCTTTTGATGCAGGTCATGGTATTTATGGGAAAAAGAAACACCCATACTATATGTATTCACGATTAATGGAATCATACAGTACTACTTTCAAAAAAAGAATAGATGGTATTAAAAAAGATCTACATCAGTATTTAGATCATGGAAGGATTCAAGGTTTTATATATTCATATTTGGGTCAAAATGATATGGTTCTTCCTTCCATACCAAGTGATTTCATTACTTCAGATAAAGTTAGTAGCTACCCTACAGATTTTAAAGCAATGAAAGAAAAGAACATTGAACTTTTGGCAGGTCGTGGAGAACAACTTACTCGAATATTGATAAGCCATTATAATCCTATAATTTAAGATGACTTTATTAGGGTACTCTTTTATTACTATTCAGAAGCTATTTTCTAAAGTCTAATAATTATCTTCATAGTTCAACAATGGAATGCTATTATTCCCATTATATCCCAAATCCACCTCTTTCATTTCAAGCTCTAAGATTACCCGGTTTGCAGCTTCAATTGTCGGTTCATCCAGCCATTCAAATACGGGATCCTCAAACCCACTCCCAAACCACATAATGCATCTTGGGTATTCAAGATGTATAAGTCCAATAGAGAAGTCTTCTTTAATGATATGTGCGAATTTAGTTTTCACAATTGAATATACCATTTAGGTATTTCTTTCCAAGAAGTGTGTTTTCCCCTCAACACGATGTAACGTACTTGCCATTACTAATGTACCTTTTCCATAGCGGTTATTTATGCTGTCTATGGCTTCATACTTAGCTGTCTGCTCTGGCTCGTCTTGAAAGAACATATTCATCTGACTTGTTTTATCAATCTTATGAGTGCCCAGAATGATATTCCTGATTTCCATATTATTTTCACATGCTTTATAAATGGCTATTCCTATTTTATCGATGCAAGCTTTATAGACATAGGTATCAATGTTAGTATACCCATCCGTTACAAATCTAAACCCTACTGATGGTATATCGGTTTTGTTAAAGCCAAATGCCCCACTAAAACTATTGGCACGAATTCCATACGCTCTCATTCGATAACATATTTGATGTATCGCGATTTCAAATTCTCCGAATATCCGTTCCACATCTTTACTTCCTTCTGAAAAAGTATGTCCGTAACTAACACCCCATTTAGGAGAGTACTCGTCATTTTCTTCTAAGATTCTCGCTTGGTCTTTTCCTGTGATGGTTTCAAAGAGCATTTTGCCAAAGTTGGCACCAAAGAGCCGAATGAAAGTGAGTACGTTGCCTTTTTCTGCTACATCACCAATGGTTTTGTAACCCTCATTTAGAATATGTTCATATCGTTTGCTACCAACCCCCCAAACCTCATTTGCGTCTAAAGGGTAGATGAAGGCTTTCTCATCTTCATCAGATAGTATTA
>CAXBBW010000025.1:0-13676 GCA_963974345.1 uncultured Balneolaceae bacterium
TAATACTATCTGATGAAGATGAGAAAGCCTTCATCTACCCTTTAGACGCAAATGAAGTTTGGGGGGTTGGTAGTAGAAGATATGAGCACATATTAAATGAAGGATATAGAACCATTGGTGATGTAGCAGAAAAGGGCAACGTACTCACTTTCATTCGGCTCTTTGGTGCCAACTTTGGCAGAATGCTCTTTGAAACCATCACAGGAAAAGACCAAGCAAGAATTTTAGAAGAAAATGACGAGTACTCTCCTAAATGGGGTGTTAGTTACGGGCATACTTTTTCAGAAGGAAGTAAAGATGTGGAACGAATATTCGGAGAATTTGAAATCGCGATACATCAAATATGTTATCGAATGAGAGCTTATGGAATTCGAGCCAATAGTTTTAGCGGGGCGTTTGGTTTTAACAAAACAGATATACCATCAGTAGGGTTTAGATTTGTAACTGATGGGTATACTAACATTGATACCTATGTCTATAAAGCTTGCATCGATAAAATAGGAATAGCCATTTATAAAGCATGTGAAAATAATATGGAAATCAGGAATATCATTCTGGGCACTCATAAGATTGATAAAACAAGTCAGATGAATATGTTCTTTCAAGACGAGCCAGAGCAGACAGCTAAGTATGAAGCCATAGACAGCATAAATAACCGCTATGGAAAAGGTACATTAGTAATGGCAAGTACGTTACATCGTGTTGAGGGGAAAACACACTTCTTGGAAAGAAATACCTAAATGGTATATTCAATTGTGAAAACTAAATTCGCACATATCATTAAAGAAGACTTCTCTATTGGACTTATACATCTTGAATACCCAAGATGCATTATGTGGTTTGGGAGTGGGTTTGAGGATCCCGTATTTGAATGGCTGGATGAACCGACAATTGAAGCTGCAAACCGGGTAATCTTAGAGCTTGAAATGAAAGAGGTGGATTTGGGATATAATGGGAATAATAGCATTCCATTGTTGAACTATGAAGAGTATTTTTCAGAATAAGTTATGCTGTAATTTCGACACTTTACCAATGCCCAACACATTCTCTGTAATAAGAATAACCTTATGCTATTTTACCTTTAATCGGTAATAAATTTAAACGTAATAGTTGCCTATAGTGCTTCTATAAACTTAAGATAGATAAGAGCTACTGGAGCAGCTAGTATAAGTGCATCGAAGCGATCGAAGAAGCCACCGTGGCCAGGCAGCAGGGTAGAGGAGTCTTTAACTCCCGCTTTTCGCTTCATCTTGCTTTCTAATAAATCGCCAATGGGGCCAAAGGTTCCTACTAAAAGAGCCATGGGTATAATGTGAGTCCATGATAAGGGGGAGCTGAATGGAACAGCCCAGACCAAAAGAAAGGCGAAAACCAAGCTACCTATATAGCCTGAGAAAAAGCCTTCCCATGTTTTATTAGGGCTTATAGATGGTGCTAAGGAATGTTTACCAAAGGCTTTTCCGCCAAAGTAGGCAAAGATGTCGCTTCCCCACACCATTAATACCACCATCATGGTGAGAATAAAACCTTCTTCCCTGTTTCCCATACCGGATATAAGAATTAGTGATAGCATCCCTATCGGGGCGTATAACCCTGCAAAAAAAGTAGCGCTAAGTTCCGAAATGCTATGCTCTGAGGTATTGAAGGTTTGTATAGCAGCGAAGATTAAAAATATCCCCAGCCCAATCTCGAAAGTGAAAGGAATTTCTTGAGAAAGCATCACCCAAAGTCCGATGGTGTAGGGAAAAAGAATATCTGTGGGAGATTTTGCTTGATCTAATATCTTTATCATTTCGTGAATGATGAAGAATCCGATCACAATAATTAGCCCTTTGAAATACCAACCTCCCAGCCAAGTAATCCCGATAAAAAAGATTGCTGCGGGAACTGCAAAGGCTATTCTTTTAAGTAGTTCACTCAATGTCTTCTCCCTCTTCCTCCGAGTCGTACTCTGGGGTTGAAGCGTCTAGTTCTTCTAGTGCTTTTCTCGCTTTCTTCTCAAATTCGAGAGGTACATATAAATAAATGAGTGCCATTTCCCCAATTACAAGACTATAGGCTGAGTCTCTTTTTGAAAGAATATTGGATGGAATTTTTAAATTTGATAAATAATTTCGTGCAAGATCAACTTCGTAATCGGTACTTCCTTCTAGCACGCACACCCAGTTTTCAATGTCGTTGGGCTTGGGATGATCAAATAGGCTCATAGTCTGCTTTCGTTTTCATTTTATGCATTAATAAAAGCAAACCTGAGGTAACAAACACACTAAGTATTACCATAAACCAGGGAACACCTATATCTGTTGGATCGGTTTGTTCTAGAAATTCTGGGTTCATTGAGCCGTAAATTACTTGGCTTCCATTATTGATAAAATGGAGAATCATTGCAGGGATTAAGCTGTCTGAAATGTAGGTAACGTAAGCGAAAACCATTCCTAGAAAACTTAGGGGAAGTAAATTTGAAGGCTGCAAATGGTACGCCCCAAACATAAATCCAGATACAATAATAGCCGTTCGTATTCCCCAGCTTTTTTCAAGAGCACGTTGAATGTACCCTCGAAACATTATTTCTTCGAAAATTGCTGGGACTAACGCGATATAGATTAAGCCATAAATAACTGCATTTTCTGTTTTGATAAAGCCAGTGATAATTTCAAGCATCTGGTCTTGTAGGTCTTGAAAGAAACTCAACCACGGGAAAAGCTCCATCAACCAGTTAAAGAAACTCACATTAATCCAGCCTAAAAATCCAATTAATCCCCACGAAGAAACGAGGAGTAAAATAGAGAGTAGTATATTTGGAAAAAGATTGGGAGCCGTTTTAAGTCTTAAGAACTCATGGTGTTTCCCTTTTAAGGCATGAAGTTTTGAGAGAAGATAAGAAGCCAATCCTATGACCAAAAACTGGCTTATTGAATTGGCTTGAAGTTGTACATTTATATTTGCCATTAGCTCTTCAACTAAGGCATTTGCATCCGTAATATCTGCAACTGAAGGTATTATAAGAATTAGGGATATTATTCCGCCTAGAACTTGAAAAAAGATAAGACCAGCAAATAACCAAATAAAGGCCATTGCCCAGTGGCTAAATCCGTTTCGCTCTACCCAAGGCAGAAGAGGAGTTTCCTCAAAAGTTTGATCAATATACTGTGACGATTGAGGTGACTGTTTTTCCTCTTCCATAAATTATTTCTTATTCGATATTAATCTTCTTCGCTTGCGAAGATTTTAGCTCCAATTAATCCTGAAATAGCATTTAATGCTCCCATAACTACTAGTCCAATTCCTACAGTCCAAATCAATGCGCTTGTTGATCCTGGTTTCGGGATAAATCCCATCGCCATCTCCATTTGGTCATCTGTCATATTCTGTGCTTCTAAGTTAGCAATTTGCCAATCATAAAATGCTTGATTCAAGTCAGGGTCAATCAAGTAAGTCCATATTACACCTATTACAGAACTAAATGCTACCGCAACTACACCAGCTAAAAAACCAATTAGTGCACCCTTTCCAATTGGGAAAGTAATATCAAACTCTTTTGCATAATGCCTTGTAGCAATTACACCACCAATTGCACCAACTAAACAACTAAGTATTCCAATAATCTGAGTGAGATTAATACTTGAACCAGTGGGTTCGCTTCCAATAGTCATATATTGACTACCTAATGACATTATTGTTGTTATAAATCCTACTATTAGTCCACCAATTAATACTGATGTCCAATAACTTGGGTTTTGATTTTCCATTGTTTCATGTTCCATAAGATTCCTCAGAGTTACCGATTTGTTTAAAAAACTCGTTCGTTAATATTAGTGCAAGAGAACCCCCAAAAAAAGCTCCCAATAAAAATCGTGAATGTAGGGTATTTGTCCAAATACCAATTCCATTAAAGAATACATCCACCAAATTCAGCACGATTGTTATCATTATTAGTTTCACAACTAACCGATTTATTACAGTTAAAAAACGCCCTATTAGTTGCATTAAAAGTACAACAAAGGCAAAACTACCATAAATTCCTAAGCATCGTGCGCATATGGCCATTGGTTCTCCATTAATTGCAAACGAGCGGTATGGATCTTGATGACACAGTAGATTAAAAACTTTGTGTTGCCAGCTATATCCTGTTAATGTAGTTTGATTAAATAATCCGGGTCCTAACCCAATAATGAGTAGTGAAACACTTGTAATTAAAAGAGGAATGTATAGCTTTAATTGTTGAGCCTTTACTTCCATACACATCTTAGGTTACTTGATCGAACTGATCAAGAAAATATTTAGGAGCTCGGGTTGGTCTACGAGTTTTATCATCCATAAAACAAAGAGAAACCTCTCCAGTAACACATAGCTTCTCCCTCTCTTTAGCAATGACTTTGTAATAGGTTTTTAAACGAACTCCTGGAGTATCGAAAATAAGTACTTTTATTATGATTTCTTCGTCATAAAAAACAGGTGATTTATACTCTAACTCTGCGTGAATTACAGGGAGCATAACTCCTTCGTCTTCCATCTTTCGGTAAGATAACCCATAGGAACGGATCATTTCTGTTCGGGCGACTTCAAAGTATTCCAAGTACCTACCGTAATAAACATATCCCATTTTGTCGGTTTCTCCGTATCTACTTCTCAGTACATAGTCGAATTCAACCAATGGTTTTTGCTGGGGAATATTCATTGCAAATCACGCTTTCTTAAATGCGCCCATTGCAGAATATTTAGCAATTCTATCTTCGATAAGTTTTTCTGGTTTCAACTTGCTTAAACGCTTCAAACTTAGCAAAATTTGTTTTTTTACAGCGTTAGCAGAAGCATTATAATCACGATGTGCTCCACCTAATGGTTCGGGGATAACACCATCAATTACTTTTAGGTCTAGTAAATCTGTTGCGGTGAGTTTTAACACTTCGGCAGCTTGTTCTTTATAATCCCAAGTTTTCCAAAGTATGGATGAGCACGATTCAGGAGAGATTACAGAATACCAAGTATTCTCCATCATATATACTTCATTCCCCATTCCAATGCCAATAGCTCCGCCACTAGCTCCTTCACCTATTACAATGGTTACAAAGGGAACTTCCAACATTGCCATCATTTTTAGATTTCTGGCTATGGCTTCGGCTTGTCCCCTCTCCTCTGCTTCCAATCCTGGAAAAGCTCCTGGAGTGTCCAGAAGGGTGATGATAGGTACATTAAATTTTTCTGCTAGCTTCATCAATCGATAGGCCTTACGGTAACCTTCAGGATTCGCCATCCCAAAATTACGATACGTTCTCTTAACAGTATCACGTCCTTTTTGATGCCCAATTATCATCACTGGATTTCCATCAATTCTCGCGAACCCACCAACAATTGCTTTATCATCTGCATGAAAACGATCACCAAATAGCTCTACAAATTCATCGCAAATTAATTCTATGTAATCAAGTGTATATGGGCGATCAGGATGACGTGCAAGTTGTACCCGTTGCCATCTAGTTAAGTTCTTGAAGATATTTTCCCGTAATCCTTCAACTTTCTTTTTCAGCCCGGAAATTTCTTTCCCTAAAACGCCATCACTTACCGATGAGAGACCTTCCAATTCTTCTATTTTCTTTTCTAAATCTGCTATTGGTTGTTCAAAATCCAAATACTGCATAATAACTTCTTACTTAACTTTTCAAGAATATACGTAATCTAATTTTCGAAATAGGACTTTATATCAAAGAGCACCAAAAATGCTTCTTAACTTTAATGCCCAAACTCTCCACATTGCTTCTCTAACAATTTTCTTAGACATCTTCGAAACACCTTCTTCCCTTTCTCTAAATATAATAGATACTTCTTTGAGTTTAAAACCAGCCTTCCACGCTCTGAAATGAAGCTCAATCTGAAAAGCATAGCCATTCGATTTGATTCTATCTAAGGCAATGTTTTCGATCACTCGCCTATGAAGGCATTTGAAACCTGCGGTTGTATCAAAAACCGGTAACCCTGTTATGGTTCGAGCATAAATATTAGCGCCATACGATAAAATCAACCTACTTAATGGCCAGTTTATGATACTTATTCCATTAGAGTAACGGGACCCAATAGCTATATCTGCTTCTTCGTTTCTAACAACTTGTATCAAGTTTGGAATATCCTCCGGTGCATGTGAAAAATCAGCATCCATTTCGCAAACATAATCGTATTTATGTTCTATTGCATATTTAAAACCTGTAACATAGGCTGTTCCTAATCCTAACTTACCAGACCTTTGGATTAGGTGAATTCTTCCAGGGAAATCTATCTGGGCTTTTTTTACTATTTCTGCTGTTTTATCAGGAGAACCATCATCGACAACAAGAATATCAACAGCTTCTTTTAACTTAAGAAGGCGTTTAATCATCCGAAGAATATTTCCAGATTCGTTATACGTTGGTATGATTACTAGTGCCTTATCCTCCAAAACTACTGTCCTTTACCTTTTAACATTGTAATGATAGTAATGATGAGTATTTTCATATCCATTTTTAGTGAAATATTTTCTACATAAAAGAGATCGTATTTAGTTTTCTCTTTAACATCATCTAAGGAAGAATCGTATTTCCATTTTACCTGAGCCCAACCAGTTATTCCTGGTCTAACTCTTAATCTTCGTGTATAAAGTGGTATTTGTACTTTAAATTGATCAACAAAATGTGGGCGTTCCGGTCTTGGTCCTACTAAACTCATTGACCCTCTTAAAACATTTAAAAGTTGAGGAATCTCATCTAATCTAAGCTTTCGTAACCAATAGCCTACTTTTGTGACTCTAGGATCATTTTCTTTTGCCCAAGTTGGCCCTGTTTCCGATTCGGCATCAACGTACATAGTTCTAAACTTGTACATTGTAAAAGTTCTTCCTTTTCGACCTACTCTTCTTTGTTTGAATATAACTGAACCAGTAGAATCCGACTTTATAATTATCGCAATGATTGCTAAAAAAGGAAATGTTAAAACAATAACTAATAGAGAAACTATAATATCTAACAACCTTTTTACACCTTTCTCCCAAAGAGGCATTGGTTCTGGTGAGATTTCAATAAGCGGCATTCCAAAAATTTGGTTTGTCTTATTTAAACCACTCACAAGTTGATAGAAATCAGGGAGTAGTTTTAATGTGATATCGGGATGATCGACTTTAGATATCACCTCGATTAAATCTCTTCTCCGATCTGGCTCAACCGCCACGAGCACATCTTGTATTTGACGATCTTCTATAATCTCTGATATATGATCTAAATGACCTATTACCTCTTCATCAAGAATACCTGTGGCAGGATCTACTACTTTCCCATTTACTTGAATAAAACCTAATACTTCCATACCAAGAGTTTTATTTCGCATCAAGTCGTCATAAGCAACTTTTGCATTATATCCTGTTCCAACTATAATAGTTCTGTGAAGTCCTTTTCCATGTTGAGCATAAACTCGTTGTACTGTTCTTATTATAAATCTATTGAGAGCAAATATTGTAAATACAAAAGCCCAATAAGAAAGTAGAATACTACGATCTACATTAAATGATGCTTCCTCACCATAATCCCAAAAAAAGTAAAGAATCAAAGCTCCAATAATTGTGGCTTTAAGTACTTTGAAAAACTCATCCAATCGAGAAACTAGATAGAGCTTTTTATACAAACCTGAGATCACAAAAATTGATAACCAAAAGATACAAAGAATTGTACCAGCTGTAACCAAATTTAAACCAAGGTGCCTGAGATGCATATTGATGGTCTCGGTAAAAAAAAGATGAAATATAAACCAACTAGCAAGGACAATAAGGAAGTCCATGATACTGGTAAATATTACTTCACGATATCTTTTTAGTTTACTCAATTAATAAAATTCCGCCCGATTAGTTACCTTTAAACTGTCTCCAAAATAAGCATTTTTATAAATGCTGCATAACTTTGTAATCATATTTATCTTGATGTATACACATCTATCGTCCTGTTCGACCACAAAAGCAAGATTAGGAACTTTAAAAACCGCTCATGGTGAGATTCAAACTCCCATTTTTATGCCTGTTGGTACACTTGGTACAGTTAAAGCTGTTTCTCAAGATCAGCTTGTTGATAAGGTAAAAGCGCTAATAATTTTAGGCAATACATACCACCTTTATCTTAGACCTGGGTGTGACATTATAACTAAAGCTGGTGGTTTACACGCTTTTATGAAATGGGATAAGCCTATTCTAACTGATTCTGGTGGATACCAAATTTTTTCGTTATCAGAAAATCGAAAATTAGAAGAAGAAGGAGCTTTTTTTAAAAGTCATATTGATGGTTCAAAACACTTGTTTACACCAGAAAATGTAGTTGAAATTCAGCGCGTCCTAGGGTCTGATATCATGATGTTGTTAGATGAATGCCCTCCTTATCCATCTACCTATGAGTATGCTAAAAACTCTATGGAACTTACACATCGTTGGGCTAAAAGAGGTCGGAAACACTTTTTGGAAACAAATCCTCATTATGACCATTCACAAGCTCAATTCGGAATAGTTCAGGGCGGCACTTATAAAGATCTTAGAATTGAGTCTACAAAATTTATGGCGGATCAAGATTTTGAAGGTATTGCTATTGGAGGATTAAGCGTTGGCGAACCCATCCCATTGATGTATGAAATGACTGATTTAAATACAGACTATCTTCCAACTGATAAAGCACGTTATTTGATGGGTGTAGGAACTCCTTCAAATTTAATAGAATGCGTTGCTCGAGGGATTGATATGTTTGATTGTGTAATGCCAACCCGAAATGCAAGAAATGGCATGGTATTTACTCGACATGGTCGTGTAAACCTTAGAAATGCTAAATGGAAAGATCATCATGAATTATTTGATGCTACCTTCCCTTCGGATTTATGTAGCAAGTATTCAATGGCATATATACATCACTTAATCAAAGCAAACGAAATTCTAGGTCTAACTTTGGCATCGCTACATAATCTCACTTTTTATTTATGGCTGATGGAAGAGATTAGAACACATATCAAAAATGATACTTTTGGCGAATGGTATCCAAGCATGGCTAAACAGCTAGATGAACGACTTTAAGAATGAACTTTCAACGCTTTTTCTAGATCTTTAGAAAAAGTTGAGCCAGAAAATAAAGTTTTTAAAATTATATCCACGTCCATCCAAACGGTATAATTTTGAAGATAATAGAGCTCATAATTTTCAATATCTGCATCAGATAAAATCCTAGACTCATTCATTTGTGTAGTGCCAGTAAATCCAACTTTAGATTGCGAAATTTTTGTTCCTTTAAGATATAATGGTGAGCCAACTAAACTCATTCTACCTTTTAATATTTGCCAAAAAAGTAGTGATCTATTTTTCCAGAAATGACTTGCTTCAGGTTCAAAAAAACTTAAATCTTGTAGACTGACTTTTTTTGCGGAAGAAAAGATCATAGCTGGTAATGTGATAATAAATAGTACCAGCCAAATCGGAAAAGAAATCACAATATCTAACAGCCTCTTCAAAAATCGATTTATACCTTTTGAATACCCAAAATCTACCTCTACTAATGGGATAGATTCAAGATACTCTACATTTGATTTTCCTAGAATAAAGTCCATCGAATCGGGAACGAGTTTAAATAATACCCCTTCACTTTGAAGAATAGAAATTTGGCGAAGCATATCTTTATAAGAAATAGATTTTAGAGCAAAAAATACTTGGTCTATTTGATAGGCTTTAATCAAGTCACGGAGTTGAACAAGCTGCCCTAAAGACTCACTTGTTTTTTCATTAACACTTATTGTACCTAGAACTTCATAATTCCAATCTGGCCTAGAGTGAATTTTGGATTTTATTTCTTTAGTATGATCATCATCACCAACCAAGAAAACTCTCAACCTATTCAGTTTACCCGTTACCTTTGAATTTGTTTTTGAAAGATTAATTTGAATTACCTTGAAGATTAACATCAAAATAAGAGCAGTTATTAAACCAATAATTAATGCTAATCTTGAAAACGCATAATCTCTAACAAAAAAAGTAATTAAAGCCACCCCTGCGTATGAAGCTGTTATGGCTTTAATCTGATTTGAGATGGACTCTTTTTTTGATCTAAATAAATCCGAAAAACTTCCTACAAAAACATAGATTATTGAAGCAAGTAGATTGATCCAAAGGAATTTTAGGCTCTGGAGATTTGTCATTACTTCATAGCCAAATCTAAACCTAATCATAAATCCTAAAATCACAGAAAGGTTCAATAGAATGAGGTCCGAAGTGATGAAACCAATCATTTTCAGATTATTAACAATCAATGATAGTAAAGCTCTAATCCAAATTGCCGAATACACAAATACTTTAAAAAATAGACTGTATTTTGAACTATGATGCTTGTCGAAAAATTGATATAGAGCTTTATTAAATATCTTGATATATCGAAGATCTCCTTTTCGAGTGCTTTCTCCTTTATAATGAATAACCGAAGTTTTAGGCACATAATCGATATAATAGTCGGTCTCTTGAATACGGTAACAAAGGTCTATGTCCTCACCATACATAAAAAACTGTTCGTCAAATCCTCCAAGACTTTTCAAAACATTTGTTCTCCAAAACATAAACGAACCTGATAGAACTGGCACTTTAGATTGTTCATCCTCTCCTAACCAGTTCATATAGTATTCACTAAACAGTTTACTTTCGTTAAATAACGTGCTTAAACCGGATGCTTTTGTAAATGATGACCAAAGGGTTGGTACAGACCTTCTTGATTCTGGGGCAAAAGTACCATCTGGATTTAAAATTTTACACCCTGCGGCACCACAATTTGGATTATTCTCCATATGAGTTAGTAAAGTCGTAAATGTATCTTCACTAACAAGTGTATCTGGATTGATAATAAGAGAATAAGTTCCTTTTGCTAAGTCAATAGCTTGGTTATTAGCCTTTCCAAACCCCAAATTCTCTTGATTTTCAATATAGATAACATCTGGAAAACGTTGCTTCAAGTATTCAACCGAACCATCTTGAGAGTTATTATCAATAACAAAAACCTGAAGATTTAGATTGTTTTTTGCCTTTGAAATGGAATTCAACAGGTTAGAAATATATTCCCTAACCTTATAGTTAACAATAATTATTGATATGTCGATTTGGGAAGTACTCAAATTAGATATGCATTTAAAAAAAGTATGTTAACCTATTTGATAATTACCACTTTACCAACCCCTTTTTCTGAGCCATCTTGTTCTAAAGCGACCACAAAGTAAACACCTGTTCCAAGTCTATTACCTTGATAATCTAAGCCATTCCAGCTTACCCTACCTCCTCGGGTTTCTAGTTCTTGAACTACAGTTCCATCTACTCCTAGTATTTTGATATTCGTTGCTTCACTTAATCCTTCTATAACAATCTGACTATTTCTACTGTAGGTAAATGGGTTAGGAAATACTTTAAGTTCATCCATTTTTGATCGAGGGGTAATTGCCAAGTCCTTATAGCTTACAAGCCCTAAATCGGTAGCTATAAAAACCTCTCCATTCTCGTCATTTACTGCAATCGATAAAATATTATTTGAAATAAGTGAACTATTTTCTTTAGTAAATCTTTTCTCAATTCGACTACCTTCCTCATTTAATACCCAAATACCTTGATTTACACTTCCTATCCATTTTTCATTAGCTTGATTTACTGCAATGCTTGAAACATTTACATCACGGAGTAAAAACCTAGAGATTGCAGAAGTATCTTCATTTATAAGCCATTGTGCTTGATAATCATTTGGGTTATTGCTTTCAACTATAAAATTTGGGAAAATGAATCTTGCTATACCTCTAGCTGTGCCAATCCAGATTTCACCATTCTTATCCTCTACAATACTAGATATTAGTTCATTCGGTAGATTACCATTGTTTTCATCCGCAGTAAGTTTTCTGAATTCATCATCTGAATCATCAAGGGGATCTCCTGTATCCAAAATTAATAAGCCTTTTCCATTATTACTAAAATCAACTAGTGATATCCATTTTTGATTGTTCGAATCTATAAAGAGATTGAAATAAAGATTGTCAGTTGGAATAGATACTTTTCGAAAATGATTCCAATCATCACTTCCACTTTGTAGCATGTTTAATGGATTATCTGAATCATAACTCGTAGCCCATAAATTATCATTGCTATCACTATCCATTCCAGCTATCACAACAAAAGATCTACTATCTGCTATGCCAGTTAATCCTGAGTTATTAGCATTAAAAATTGAAATTTCATTGTTCTCAATATTATGTCTAATTACTCCTGCTCCCCAACCCCCAAAATAGTAATCACTTGATGTATTGGCTTGAGAAAATACAGTGCCAAAATTATTTTGTGCCATTACTTCGTTGGTTCTGATATTGTAATTAATCCACTCTTCATCTTGGAATAAATAATATCCTCGAATAGGATTAAACGGATCTGCCTGCGGAAATACTGATGTACTTGTCGACAATAAAGTGTTATTTACAACATTCAATTTATTGAAAAAATTTAGATATGGACCATCAGGTAAGTATTGCGTATTCTGGGCTAAGTCATCTAAATCATATTCGATTATTCCTTTATCAGAAGTACCGATAAATAATTTATTACCAATTGAACTTACTGATAATGGCCTTGTACTCCCCTCCAAAAGTATACTCTGTTCTGTGCCTTCTGTATTTGTAACTATTATACTATTTGATAATAATACGATAAGCTCGTTATCAGTTTTATAAAAATCTTGAACACCTATGTTTCCAAAATCATTATTTGATTCCCATTTATCACCATTAAAACGATATAATGTATCACTTACTAATGCGTATAAATCTGAATCAAACTCAATAACCTTATTTACAATTTCTCTCTGGAAACCATCTGCTTCTGAATAATTTACCCAAGAAGATTGTTCTAGTAAATTGGAATTTAAATCTGCTACAGCAACTCCTTGTTGAGTAGCACAATAAAGCATACCGTTTGAAATATCAATATCATTGACTCTAATACCTCTTTCAAACTCTCCTAGTTTAAGAACACTTGCATTTACAAAGAAGCCGTCTAACGTAAAAATTACTATTCCAAAGTCAGTTGCTACAAAAAGCTCCGTTTCAGTTAATATAATTTCATTTATACTTTTTGAAGAAAACTGATTAACCCTTGTTATGTCTTCATTTTTTTGGAATAATTCTGAGTCAATATTAAATAAATCGATAGTACCATCTGGATAAGAAAAAATTAATCGATTTCTAGCTCCATCGTATGCTGAATGCGAAGGATCAAGACGATACATCCCTTCAGTAGTTGTAAATACTTTATCAATTTCATTATTCTCTAAGGTAAATATCCCACCTGAAGTTGAGACATACACTTGGTTTTCATCTAGCGCCACTACCGAATTTACTGTAGAAAAAGAGGAATATACTTTCCAAGAACCTAGTTCTTGAGATAAGCCATTTACTAATGGCATCAATAGTAACAAAAAAAATAGAATTGATTTTTTAAGAGAGTACATAAATGTGAAATTACGTCTTAATTATTTAGTAATTGTAGCATTTATGGCATATAACACTTTTAGTTGGAAACTTGTTTTACAATCTATTCTCTTAAGTATAAAAAGAATCTAGTAATAAATAGAAATAAAAAAACCCTCGACCGCGAAGCGGTAGAGGGTTTAGGTAAAAAAGAAGAG
>CAXBBW010000026.1:0-13343 GCA_963974345.1 uncultured Balneolaceae bacterium
GATGCTGCCGCACTTTCAAGAATGATTATTTTAAACTATAACAAATTCCTAAAAAAGGAAGAGCTTAGTTCACTAACTCAAATTACTTCAAACTTAGACAGATTCTCTGAGTTTACTGGGCTTATTCTGTCAGACTATCATGAAATTCGAGAAAGATATTTTGAGAACTTAGAGGAGAATAGTGATTATTTGATTGATCAGAACTTTGAAGGACGAACAGTAAATAATTGGGCCGTTATTCTGAGTGGCATTCAATCTGCAAGCGATGTTTTGACTGGACTCTATCAGTGGAAAAATGAATTTGAGGGCTTTAGAGACAAAATTTGTGAAAAGATTAAGAAAGAAGCTCAAGAAGAGATGGAACATAATCCAATACATGAGTTTTTTGGCGAATTAGAATACTACGCAACTCAAAAGACAGATCCAGATTCTGAGTTTAATAATAAACGATTAGTATTAGATGATAGACACTTTAAGTACAAAGATATTGACACTGTAAACTATGATTCAGATAAAAAGACCTACACTGGAGCTATTCTAGCTCTTCATATAAAACGAATTTGGCAAGCTTTAACCCAAAATCGAGCAGAAATTACTAAAAAGAGTTCTTTAAAAATTTTAGAACACCACCTTCAGAATAGTAGTTACTACATAACAAAGGGAAAGCAAATCATGCTTACAAAATCAATCGTAGATCAGGAAGAGTCAAATCTCAGGTGTTATATTTTGGATGCTACTGAACTGAAAAAAAATGAAATGCTTTTAGAAGTTATTGAAAAAGCCAAACGGTATGAGATAGAAAGGAAAAAAAGACTCTAATTATCGATTTTATCTGCTTAACTGCTAGAATAAGACCAAAATAAGTGTTTAAAGTGGTTTAAACTTTACTTATATATGTATTTCAATACTGCTAAGTAATGCTAATCACCGCTAAAAGGAGCTAATAGTTTAGCAGTGATTAGCACTTAATATCACTTTTCAATCTCTTAATGCTAAGTGAAAACACCTAAATAGAAGCTAGAGAAGGTGTTTTTTAAGATATCAAGCAATGCTTAGCAGCTTAGCAGTGAAATTAAAGAAGGAAAAAAGGTTAAGTTACTTAGAGTGTGATTTCAAATATTTAGATATACCAAAATCTTATTGAACTTTGGTAATCTCGTAATCCCAGACCCACATTTTTCCTGGATCAATATCAGCATATTTGTCAGTATAATTAAAGCTCTTAACTTCACCAGGAGGAACATTTTCTTTAATTTCGAAATGATAGGTATCAATAAGGTCACCAATAATCCCAGAATTTATATCTTCAAATTTTTCGTAAGGGCTCCTAAACTGGATAGATCCTGCAAGGGAAAATCCTGTAGTATCTGTAAAACTGTAAACTCGAATTAGACCAACAAATTTTGAAACTGAATAGTCTGACTTATTGACTAATCTGCCATTTAGTGTAAGTTCAGAAAACCTAGAGTTTCCAATACTATAAATCTCAATCTGGGGATTCAGTAACTCAAAATTAGATTTTAAGTTTTTCTTTTTGTTCCAATCATAAAAATAAATAGTTACGCCAATTAAGAATACCAATAGGATAAATGTTAACCCAATATATTCATCAGTTTTGTTATTCTTAGTTGTATTGTGTTCTCCTTGCCATTTTATAGTTCTTTCTTTATAAAAACTTTCTTTGAGTTCCTCAACTAATTCTTGAGTTCGATATTTTATATAAAGAGCTTCAGCCTTTTCTTTATTACCAAGGGAGTTACTGTAAGCTTTTGCTTTTAGACCTTCTTTAAATTCCCCGATTGAAATTTCAAGGGCTACTTTCTCGAAAGCGTCTTTCTCAATCTGTAATTGATTCTTTGATTTTAAAAAATCCATATTGGAAAATTAATTTATTGACTTACTTGTACCATTTATATGGCTTAAACCAGATAGAAATATTAGGTAATGCACTTATTAAATTCTAGCCTTCAATTAACAATTTATTTCTAAAAAGTATGCCAATATGATGTCACTCCCTTATTGTACCTTCCCAATAAAAAAGTAATGTAATGGAAAATTTAAGAGAGAAAAGCCTACTAAAAGAACTCTAACAAAGATTTGGTGCAGAGGTCGAAAAACCTATCCCAGATACGGATGAAACAAAGTTTCTGGAACAAAGAAACGAGTTAGAAGAAGTACTTAACTGGAATTTTGAAGCATTTGTCAAACATTATCAGTTAATTAAAGATTATGGGTTAGAGGATAAGTTATTGGAGCAACTAGCCTGCAGGATAGAGCGCTTTATGGATGCAGATCAGATTGAAGTATTAAAGAGCTCTGAGTTCTACCATCAATTCGGAAAACATAAAAAAATACGTAGGGTACTACAAACGAATAATACATAAGGAGAAAATAATGGCTCGTAAACCACAGAAATCAGATGGGCACGGAAGTTTAAAGCAGATGCAGGTATTGGTTAATCAATATCCTGAATTAATAAATCAAAAGATTGAAGACCATTTTCCAGAGTTTAAAGGTGAAAACATTGAATGGCTATCTCCTATAAAAGAGGATGAATATGCAGAATATACAGACCAAGACTTTATAACGAAGCTAGATTTACATCCCGATGAAATAAAGCTCGATGAATTTTGGCCAACTAGGGGTGCAAATTGGGATGGTTTAGCTAAAACGGATTCTGGTAAGGTGATCTTAGTTGAGGCAAAAGCAAATATACCTGAGATGGTATCTCCACCATCTGGAGCATCTAAAGACTCATTACTGCAAATTCAATTAGCTTTAGAGCAAACAAAGAACTATATAGGAAAAGGGAAGGGTATTGATTGGAGTAAGACCTTTTATCAATACACCAATAGAATAGCCCACTTGTATTACCTCCGCGTTGTCAGGAAAAAGCCAGTTTTTTTGGTTAATATATATTTTATCGGTGATAAAACTGTTGATGGCCCCAAAACTGAGGAAGAATGGAAAGGGGCTATTCAAGTTATGCAGCTCTATCTTGGATTGCATCATCATAAACTGAAGAAGTATATGGCTGATATTTTTATCGACGTGAAGGAACTAATATAATTTTAAAATTATGACTTGGGAAGAAAAGTTGCTCTAGTTCCGAACTTCCTCACTCGAAGTGCGGTGCTGAAGCTCCAGCATTCTTTTCTTTTTCTAGTTAGAGAAATGACCTACAAAATTCTTTTTTTTTGATCCCACTTAAATACTGATTTTTAAAAAATTGACTCTTTGATATGCCTTCTATTTTATTGATTTTGTGAAGCCAAAATTAATGTTGTTAGTATCAAGAATTGAATAAAAATAGTAAATGATTTTAGACAACGAAAATGATAATCTGAAAGTCCACGAGTGGATCAGCACCTATACTGAAATAGGTAAGCTAGATATCGTTACAGGTTATTTTACAATAGGAGCATTAGCCTATTTATCTAAACAAGTAAATGATAAGATAAATGAAATGCGATTGGTTCTTGGGGATATTGTAAGCTTTGATTCAGAAGATCACAGGCCCTTAGATCTTCTTAACGAGAATATTACTATTGAAGCGGCATTGAAATTGAATAGTCTTTCTCAGGAAGCTGTTAATTTCCTAAAACAGGATAAGATTGAGGCTAAAACACTTGAACCCAATTTTTGTCATGCAAAAAACTACCTATTCAATCCTGAGAAAAAAGATGACCGAAATAAGTATTTCATATCAGGTAGTTCAAATCTAACTGAAGCGGGAATAGGGCTTAAGAGAACAAATAACATAGAACTGAATATTGCTGAAACAGGTAATAATAACCAATATAAAGAACTAGTTGAATGGTTTGAAGCTCTTTGGAAAAAGCCTCAAGCTCATAAGAAGAAAACAATCTATGCTGCAGACGGAACAAAGACTAGGGTCGATTTCAAGCAATATTTGATAAATGAAATCGAAAAAATATTCATTAAATACACACCAAGAGAAATTTATTATAAAGTACTGTTTGAACTCTTTGGAAATCAAATTCTTGAAAGCGAGAACAATCCAGAATTCAACAGGCAAATTGGGAGATTAGAGAACTCGGTTGTCTACAATACCCTTTATGAATTTCAGAAAAAGGGTGTATTAAGTTTAATAAGGATGCTCCAAAAGTATAATGGAGCTATTCTGGCTGATGCTGTTGGTTTGGGTAAAACATGGAGTGCCTTAGCTGTAATTAAGTTTTTTCAACTTCAGGGAAGAGAGGTTTTGTTGTTTTGCCCAAAAAAGTTGGAACACAATTGGAGACGATATAAAAAGCACCAAGATTCAAGATTTGAAAAGGATCAGTTTGATTTCTTTTTGCGTTCTCACACAGACTTAACACAAGAGAGGTTGGAAAAGTATGATGATCGAGCCGATAAATATTTCACCAATGACAAACCTAAGCTTATAGTTATTGATGAAAGTCATAACCTGAGAAATGATAAATCGAACAGGTATAAGACACTTTTAGAAGAAATTCTTCAAAAAAATGATGACGTTAAAGTTCTGCTCTTATCAGCCACCCCAATAAATAATTCATTGAATGATATTAGGAACCAGTTTAAATTGATGGTTCAGGGTGATGTTCGTGGCTATGATGCTTCACTTGGAGTTAGAAATATTGAGTATTCGTTTAGAACAGCGCAAAAGGCTTTTAATGACTGGCGTGAGGAACCCAATCCCAGAATCAGCGAGTTTATCAAGAAACTTCCAGGCAACTTTTTTACCCTTACAGATTCGCTAATTGTAGCAAGAACAAGAAAAATGATTGAAGGTCAGCAAACTGGTTTGACCTTCCCATTGAAGTCCCGGCCTATAAACCTTTTTGTTACCCCTAGTCAGCTTGGGAATTTCGATTCATTCGAGGAATTATTTGATCATTTCCCTCCAATGCTTTCAGGATATCAACCTTCTTTTTATCTGGAAGATGAGAAAAATGAGGATATTGATATTCTACATGATGAAAGACAAAGGGATCGTTTCCTTGTAAAAATGCTGTATATACTTATGGTAAAGCGGTTAGAATCTTCATGGTTCTCTTTTTATTCGACTGTTGGAAAAATAAAAGACCATCACCAGAATGCGTTGGATAAAATCAAGCGATATCAGGACAATAAACTTAGTTTTGATGTAAATGAAAGCGAACCAAACTTATTCATTGATGATGAACTCGAAGACGATTATGAGGAATTGACCTTAGGAAAGAAGAGAAAGGTCAGGCTAGCCGACATTGATGCTTCAGGTAACCTTGATAACTTTAAGAGTGACCTCAAAAAAGACTTGGATGCACTGGATAACCTCTATGTAAATCTACAGAAGTTTGAAGCAAAGGTGGGAAAAGAAGTTATATTACCAAGAAATATTAAATCTGATGATGATAAGTTAGAGACTTTAATTGCTGAAATTCTCAAGAAGAGAAAAAACAGAGAAAACAACAATAATCAGAAAGTCGTCATTTTTACGGTTTATAGAGATACTGCTCAATATTTGTTTGATCAGTTAAAAAACAGAGGGTTTGATAAAATTGCGATGGTATCGGGTTCAGGTTCACAAACTGATGATTCGGATGAAGAGACCAAAAATTTCGAGTTAATTTTAGAACGTTTTGCTCCTTACACCAAACTTTACATGGAAAAGGAATGGAGTTTTAGTACAAAATCTTCAGGGTTAACTGCTTACCACGAGTGGGTGGAATGGACGGTAGAAAACCAGCCAAAAACCTATGAAAAACTTAATAACCCAATAGATATAATTATTGCTACCGATGCTCTGAGTGAAGGACAGAACCTACAAGATGCCGATATGGTTATCAATTATGATATACATTGGAATCCTGTTCGAATTATCCAAAGAATGGGACGAATTGATCGACTTGGTAGTCCAAATGATAAAATATTTGGGATCAATTTTTGGCCATCTAATAACATTAATTCCTATTTAAACTTGCAAGGTAGAATCGAACAAAGAATGGCTGCAATGAAACTAGCAGGAGCCGAGGTCGATCATAAGTTCTCGGATAGTTTTGAAGAAATGATTCATGATGAATCTCTCGATCAGCGGATGCGGAATAGAATGTTAGAGCAAATGCAGGTTACAATTGATGATCTTGATGGAGATGAAAATTTTGGTTTTGATGATCTTTCATTAGAAAGCTATCGTCAGGATTTACTGGAAGAATTCAACCGAGATAAGGCCAAGTATTTGAAAATGCCTAAAGGGGTTTACACCGGATTTAAGGGAGATGAGGAGATATGTGACACTAACGGTATTATTGCACTGTTGGGTTACCCAGCCAAGCCTCCGAAAAAGAAGGACCATGAATACCAGCTTTTTGATCTTATTTACATTGATATGAATGGAAAATTGGTACTCATGAACCAAAAAGAAGTGCTGGATGTATTGACCTATCATAAAGACAAAAACAGATTTGTACCAGATGGTATTGATAAAGGTGATGAAACTGCTATTAAAGAGTTAGTTTCTGCAATGCAAGGTTGGCTTAAAGATCAGGCAGTGGAAATGAAAGAACAGGAAGATGGAACTGAAAAAAAAGTAATGGGGAAAGAAGCTATGGATGTTTTATCTAAACTTAAAAAAGGAGATAAAACCGCCGTGGAACGAATTAAGCAAAATGTAAAAGTAGACGAAAAATTTAAACTCGATAACTTCGATTTGATAACCTGGTTTTTGGTAACTGCATAATTATGAAATTAACCGTATTCGATCATCAACCCTTTTTAAAAGCGCTCAAAGTACTATTCGCTGATCTCAACGTACCAGTGAATTATATTGCTGACGAACCCACCTCAGCAAAAGAAATTTTAAAAGACACCTACAAGGATAATGAAAGCTTTCGGCTTATTGACGATGTCTATTTTGTTGGAATGGTAGACGATGATGCTTTTGAAGGAAATAAAAGCCTGGCAGTAGAAAAAATTAAATCAGATTATGATGGGGTTCTGGTTTTTGGGGTTACTCTATCTGATAGACCAAACAATTTACTTCCCACTCGTTCCCAGTTGGCTGACATCTCAAGGGCGTTTAATCGTGAATATTATTACACCCCGGTAATTATAGTGTTCAAATATGGGGAGCATCTTGCTTTTGCTAATACAGAACGGTTGAAGTACAAACAAGAATGGCGGGAAGGGGAAAAGGCGGGAAAAGTTACCCTGCTTCGTGATGTAAACATCAAGCGACCGCACTCGGGTCACGAGCGTATATTACTTGAATTAAAAATCCCTACTTCGGGAAGTAAAAAAGTTAATTCTTTTGCCGAACTCTATACTTACTGGCAGGAAGTATTTAGTGTTAATGTCCTTAATAAGAAGTTCTATCAGGAACTCTCCAACTGGTATTTCTGGGCTATAAAGCAGGTTACATTTCCGGGAGAGCCAACGGCTGAAAAAGCACATGCACAAAAAGCGAAGCTGGAAGATTTACTGAATGAACATAAAGCAACTAATGTAATCCGCTTATTAACCAGATTGTTGTTTGTCTGGTTTATTAAAGAAAAGAAGCTGATTCCTGAAGAGCTTTTTGATTTACAGTCTTTGCAAAAGGATGTACTAAATGAAATATCTCCTTATCACGAGGAAGGCATTTTTAAACAGGCTAATCAAGATAGCGTGTACTACAAAGCCATTCTACAAAACCTGTTTTTTGCTTCCCTAAACTGCCCAATAGAAGCAGATGGCACAGATAACAGAACCCGGGGGTTTAGGGGGCTTGAGACCTATGGTAAACATCGTGGTGTAGACTGGATGATGCGCTACAAAAGTTCTTTCAAAAAGCCTGAAACGTTTTTAAAAATGATGAATGCAACTGTTCCTTTTTTAAATGGGGGCTTATTTGAATGTTTGGATGACAAGGAAAAAAACATTTACATCGATGGCTTTTCTGACCAAATGACAAAAGGGGAACAGTTGATCGTGCCGGATTACCTATTTTTTGGTACAGATGAAGAAGTAGATCTAAGTGCTGAATACGGGATTAAAAATAAAGGAACAAAGCAAGCTGCGGTTAAAGGCCTTATCAATATTCTGAAATCTTACAAATTTACCATTACGGAGAATACCCCGATTGAAGAAGATGTAGCCCTTGACCCGGAATTGTTAGGTAAAGTATTTGAAAACCTGTTGGCTAGCTATAACCCCGAAACTAAAACCACGGCTCGTAAACAGACAGGTTCCTTTTACACTCCACGTGAAATTGTGAACTACATGGTGGATGAGAGTCTAATAGCATATCTGAAAAATAAAATTCTTCAGGATAAGTCAGGTGATTTTTTGGAGTTTGGGAAAGCCCAATTCAGCCTTTTTGGTAATGAAGCCAAAAAAGGGCAAGCTAGCCTATATGAAAAGGGTAAAGCAGAATTCGAAGATGATGAAGTTAAGCTAGATGACTTACTTCATAAACTAATATCTTTTGATCCTGGAAATCCATTCGAGGATTTCCCAAAAGCCAATAAAGCTATAATAGAAGCCTTGGATGAATGTAAGATTCTAGACCCTGCCTGTGGTTCGGGAGCCTTCCCTATGGGTATTTTGCAGAAAATGGTTCATATCCTACAAAAATTAGATCCCAATAATACTATTTGGAGGGAAGTACAAAAACAAAAGGTAAAAGAGGAAACTAATGAAGCCTTTGAGATAGAAGACCATAAAGAACGGGAAGATAAACTTATTGAAATTAATAATGCTTTTGATGAACGTGTAAACGACCCTGACTATGCACGTAAACTTTATCTAATTGAAAACTGCATTTATGGGGTTGATATACAGCCCATAGCCACTCAGATTTCTAAGTTGCGGTTCTTTATTTCTCTGGTGGTAGACCAAAAGGTAAATAAGGAAGAGCAAAATTTTGGCATTCGCCCTTTACCAAATTTGGAAACCAAATTTGTGGCGGCTAATACTCTCATTGGGATTGATAGACCAAAAGAGGGAGATACATTTAATATTTTTCAAAATGATCACTTAAAAGGATTAGAGAGTCAGCTAAAAAAAATCCGCCACAAACTGTTTAGTGCCAGAACTAAGGATACTAAACTCAAGTACCGCCAAAAAGACGAAGAGCTTAGAACCGCTATTGCGGATAAACTTAAAAAGAACGGTTGGCAGGTTGATACCGCTACAAAATTAGCTGGCTGGGATCCTTATGATCAAAATGAATCTTCCACTTTCTTTGACCCTGAATGGATGTTTGATATTTCAGAAGGGTTTGATGTAGTGATTGGGAATCCACCATATGTTTTTGGAGGGAGTGAGAAAATTTCGGATAGTGAAAAAAAATATTTCAAATCGAACTTCGCAAGCGGAACTCAGAAAATAAACTTATTTGCAATTTTTATAGAAAAAGGAATTCAACTACTTAAAAATGAATGTTTTATTTCTTATATAATTCCAAACACTCTTCTTAGAGTGACTAGCTATAGCAACATCCGAAAGTATATCTATGAGAATTCGATTATTTCAGAAGTTAACGACCTTGATGTTGGAGTCTTTGAGGGTGTTACAGCTTCTACAATTATCATCCGACTACAAAAACACAGGGATACAGAAAAGAACAACCTCATAGTGATAAAAAAAGGAGTTGACTCTGAAGTTTATCAAAGAGTAGAACAGTCAGAATATGGTAACAAAGGTTTTATCCTTGATATTTTCACAAAAAAAAATGATCGATTAATTCTTAAATATTTATCTAATAAATCAACCTCTTTAGGTGAATTGACAAAAATGATCAGGTTCGGTGTAGTGATAACAAAGAACATAGATGAAGTTGTAAGCAATTCACAATTAGGTGGTTTGTATAAGCCTTTTCTAGAAGGGGATGAAATCACCTCATTCGGAGTGAACTACAAAGGTAGATTCTTACTATATGACCCTGCTCTATTGCATAGAAGTCGTACTCCAGATGTTTTTGAAGAGAATAAGATAATGATTCAAAGAATTACTGGAGGTTCGAAACCTATTAAGGCAGCGTTCGACAACTCTGGTTATTACAACAAAGAATCTATACTGAATTTACAGTTATTATCTGATGAGTTTTCATATTACTACATACTTGCACTCTTAAACTCTTCAACAATTAATTGGTTCTACAAACAAAAATTTACAAATAACTCCAAACTGACTGTTAATTTATCAAAAGAGTACCTCGAACAAATACCAATTAAAAAGTGTGATAGTTTAGGTCAATCGGCTCTGGTGATTATGGGTAAACTTTTGAGTTATAGCTATAAAAAGAAAATAATTTTCTCAGTTTTCTATAGAATATTGGATGCATTGGTGTTCAACCTCTATTTCCCCGACCACATGAAAGAGCGTGAAATTGATGTGCTGGAATTTGTGGAGCGGGATATGGAACAAGCCCTGCAAGGCCGGGAGTTTGATAGCCTGAGTGTTCCGGAAAAAGAAAAGGTGATTGACCAATTGCACAAAACCTGGAGCCACTCCGACAATGAAGTACGTAACCGTATTAAGCTTTTCGCTGTACGTAGCCCCGAGATTCTAAAACCTATTTTAGAGAGTTAGGCATGAAAGCCACAGTTGAGTCAATTCATATTAAGAATTTCAAAGCGTTTCAGGACAAAGAATCATTCGAATTCGATAATAAGAATGTACTCGCGTTTGGTACTAACGGTTCAGGAAAATCTTCGTTGTATTGGGCACTGTATACTTTTTTGCAAAGTAGTATCAAAGATGATTCTGATGCCCAAAAATATTTTCGTGTGTATGTACCATCTAACTCAAATACACACCAAAGTCTCAGGAATGTTTTTGTAGAGAACACAGAAGATTCTTTTATCGAAATTGTGATAAAGGAGGACAATGGAAATAAAAAAACATATAAAATTGAAGAATCGAACATTCCTACCCATCCTGATAATAATAGCAATGATACATCTATACAGGAATTAAACCTTGCCAGTGATTTTTTCAACCATAAATTACTGCATAATTTTTATCGGGGCTCGCACAAAGTTGAGATAAATGCCTGGTCTGTATTTGAAAGAGATATTTTCCCTTATTTAGTTGATAGTGCAAATAGAAACTGGATAGAACGAATTAAGGATACCACCCGAGATGTCCCAAGAACACCAAGAGATTTTCCTGTTAGGAATGGCTCAAGAAGGAAACAAGAGTTTGTTAGTAGACTGGAAGCATTAAATGACGAAATAGAAATACAACTGAATGAGATTGAAAGAAATGCAAATGACTTCATTAAAGATCACTTTTTTGATGGCCTGGAAGTAATAGAGGTTAAGCTTTCATTTGAAAAACGGTTCGAATTTAACAAAGTAAAGAATAAACTCTGGGAGGATGAAAAGGAAGCAATTCGTCAATCAGAGCTTTCAATAAAGCTAAAGGCACGAATAAAGGAAGGGAACCATTGGAAAGATATTTCTCGTCCTCATTCATTTTTAAATGAATCAATGCTTACTCGAATTGCAATCAGTATAAGGGTAGGTGTACTACGGACTAGAGTTCAGAGTACTCAGTTCAAGATATTAGTATTTGATGATATGCTCATTAGTCTTGATATGTCAAATAGAATGAAGGTTATCAAAATGATTTTAGGCCAACAACCTGGATTGACTTTTTTTGATAACTATCAAAAGATAATCTTAACACACGACAAAGGATTTTACGAATTAATTAAACGACATACTTCTTCAACGGATTGGAAGTATTTCAATTTTGATAATGATGAATCTAATAATGAGGCACCAGTAATTCGAGAAGATTATGATTGGTTGGAAAAGGCACAGATGTATTTACAGGAAGGGAAGATAGAAGAAGCTGGATTAGCCGTTCGTAAAGAAACAGAAATTATTGTTTCAAAAGCATTGAGAGGCTTAAATGATGCAGCAAATACCGGTAAATATCATCAGCTAAGTGGTCAGCTAAGTTCTCTTAAAAAGAAGTTAACAGCAGATGAATTGAGATTATTTAAAAATCTAATCAAACCAGATTTAACTGTAGATCAAGTTAGAAAAATGAATACTGCTTTTGAAAATGATCCAGATTTAGATCAAGATACAAAAGATAAAATACAGGCTTTAAAAGTAGAGTTAATTCAGTTTTTAATAAGACAGTATGAACTAACTGAGAATACTGGTAAATTAATTACAGATATTCAAGAAGTTGTAGACAGAATAATGAACCCTTCTGCACATGCTTCACTTACCACTCTTTATCCAGGCGAAATGCAGGATGCAATTGATGCTGTAACTGAACTTAAAGGATATTTAGATAGAGCGTAGAGTAATATGACAGTATATTTCAAATGCAAAAGAGATGATCTGAGAAAAGCTCTGAACCAACTCAGGGTTCAATTTCTCATAACAGAGTTCAGGGGATGACTTTGCCCTTATCGGTACACTTTCATCCCAAAGAAATGGAGATCATTTGCCTTGACAAAACAGAAATATTTGAGGCTATCTGATGCTTTTAAAATCGCCTATTTCTTCGTCTCAATTCTCTATTTGATATGCCTTTTCTTAATGTGATAATGTTCCTTTTTTTTCTTTGTTGATTCTTTAGCCTAACAAGCTGTTCACAAATTGGATTAATTTGTTCAACGATTAGTTTTTCGAATCTTTCATTTATTTGATACTCGATAAAATCTTTTCGAAAAATGGTCATTATAAAAGCTTCTGAACTAGATGGGATTGGGAGTAGAAACCATAGATTTGATTCTTGAAAGTCAAAAAAAACCAAGTTAGGGCTTGTTAGCCATTCAGTTAATATTCTACACTCCTTTGGCCAGTTTACTTTACGGATAACAGGTTGGCTATGAATGACCGTACTATCTTCCAATATATTTTGAAACTGCTTTTTATCTCGTTTTCTTCTCAGCCCATCAACAACCCAAACCAGCTTGGGATAAAAGGCATCACGAGAACGTCTTTCTTCCGGGTTGAGGTAAGAGTGTTGGAACTCTAATACCCAACCGTGTTCGGTTTTTACATCTGCAATGTGTTTTTCTCCGTTATCGGCTTTATGAACCACTTCTTGCCATTCTTTTGAGAAGTGGCTTTTCCAAGAACGATGCCACTGGGTTTCATTTTCCCACCAAGGATCACAATTTCTTACACCTTTATGTGCCCAATGATGTAACTTTACCTCTCCACACTTAGCAATTAATTCTGATCCACAACTTGGGCAAAATCCCTTAGCCCCTTTGGTGGCTTTTGTTTTCTGATTATCAACAAGAGCAAATTTCATAAGCTTTTTGATTGAGTATAAGTACCATAGGTGTCAACTTATGTCACACTAGAATAAATACTCTTCATAGTTCAACAATGGAATGCTATTATTCCCATTATATCCCAAAT
>CAXBBW010000027.1:0-8335 GCA_963974345.1 uncultured Balneolaceae bacterium
TAATCTACGGTGGGATCAGTATGTGCCCTTGACATTTTCCTTTTTAAAGATGTTAGTTTGCACCAGAACTAAGGTTTAGAAATTCAAATTGCTCAAAATGACGATAAGCTAGAATCCAAGAGTTAGAACTCGGGAAAACAAACACATCATCCGAAGAAGGATAACAAAAATCATCCCAATAATTTACAAAACTCTTCCAAGTTGTTATCACGGCTGTTTCGTTGTCCCAAACGATATAAATTTCTTCTATTTCATTTTTGGTTAATGAAACAAGTGTTTCTCTAACAGATTTCTGATTCTTATAGGAAGCTTCAAAGACCGAAGGGGAACTTTCTTCAAGTTTCGAATAATTATTTAAACCTATGGAATAAAGTTTTGAAGAAAGTGACAGAGAAAGAGGCTTGATGGAATTCAAAACAGTTTTGGGAAGAACTTTATGACTTTCTTGAGTCCACCGCCAAATCAGTGAAAAATCATCAATTGAAATAAAATCTGATTCTTGGAAATTCATTCTATTTGGATGTGCAAACTAACGACCCCGCGTTTAAGCGGCGAAGGGTTTTCGGTTTTTGTGAAAGTAACAGAATTAATCAGTTAGCTGAAAGTTTAATAATGCGGAGCCAATACCCAAGTCCGACTTAAAACGCTTGTTAGCTGTCTTCTGATCCATGTTTATCAATTCCGATTTGTGCATACATTGCATAAGGCAAAATAAGATAGAAAACTAAAAAAGCTACGAATAAGAATAGAACGCCTTTAATGCCATAATACTCTATGTCATTTATTGTGACAGGTAGAATGCCAAAAAGAATTAAAGGGAACATAAGCCCAAATAGGATTCCTAAAATTTTAAGAGATAATTTTCTTAAAGCCGAAAGTAATTCTTTGCCATTCTTCTCATAAATGCGCTTAGGATAAATATGCTTACTTAAGTCTAACATCTTTTGTGATTAAGGCAGCTAACATAATATTATCCGAATAAGGTTTTTAGGGGCGTGTTTCGAATAAATCCCGCACACAGCCCAGAGAGTGCCATAAACTTGTTTATAAAGATTTATTCACAACCAAAACTAAAAAATGCGATCACGAATAAATCAAAAATAATCTGTAAGGATTGCTCCACTCATCGGTCTAACTAAGATAGTAAAACCTTATTCTAAAACAAGTACTAATGGGCAAGTCTAAATTATTGGAAGCGGTCAGACAGGAAATCCGAAGATTAAATTATAGCTACCGTACAGAGAAAAGTTATATCTCGTGGATCGTTAGGTTTATCCGATTTCACGGAACACGCCATCCAAACGAATTGACGGATAACAATGTGGAGCAGTTTCTTAATTTTCTGGCGAATACAAAAAATGTATCTGCATCAACACAAAATCAGGCATTATCGGCCTTAGTTTTCTTATACAAACAAGTCCTGAACCAGCCCGGCTTAAAACTCGATAACCTTAAACGGGCAAAGCCAAAAGAAACCCTGCCAGTTGTTCTTTCTCAATCTGAAGTGAGGTTGATTATGGATCAAATGTCAGGGTTGCCTAATCTGGTGTGTACTCTTTTATATGGCTCAGGTCTTCGAATCTCTGAATGTCTGCGGTTAAGAGTTCAGGATATCGACCTCGAATATCAACAGCTTTGGGTGCGTTCTGGCAAAGGGATGAAAGACAGAGTAACGTTGCTTCCGCAAAAAAGCATAAATCGTCTAAAGAAACAACTTAGAGCAGTAGAATTACTACATCAAAAAGATTTGAACAATGATTTGGGAAGGGCGCTATTACCGAAAGCATTAAGCGAAAAATATCCGGATGAAAGCAATCAACTCAGATGGCAATATGTATTTCCTTCTAAAAACTTAGTCAAAGACCCAAGATCGGGATTAGTACACCGGCATCATATCTCGTCTGCGTTAATAAATAAGAAAATAAAGAACGCAGTCAAAAGAGCCCGGATCAACAAAAAAATATCCGCACACACATTCCGGCATAGTTTCGCAACCCACCTTCTGCAAAGTGGCTACGATATCAGAACGGTACAGGAGCTGTTGGGACATAAAAATCTCAAGACAACCATGATTTATACGCACGTGATAAATAAAGGCGGCAACTACATCAAAAGCCCGGTCGACCTTATATAACTCCGAAGGATTGCTTTAAACCCGTCGAGAAAGGGGTTTTCTCAAGGAGGATGACTTTCCAAATACTTTGGAATCACATCAACGAGCTCCCTTTTCCTTGCCAAGGAGAAGGGCCGGGGGGTGAGGTCGAACAAACCCTGTGGATACTTTATAACCCTTGTGCGAGGAACGGATGTGACAAAGCAACCCCCCAATCTAAACCACGGAGATCACTTCTCCGCCAGCTGGCGGATCGTGAATGGAAATAAATAAAAGAATATTGAGATGGAATTAAACGAAATGTACTATATGTACTTAATGGCGAATGCTCACCGAACGGTCATTTATACAGGAAAAACTACAGACCTTCAGAGAAGGGTGCTGGAACATAAACTAAAATTATCCCCAAAAAGCTTTACTGCAAGATATAATGTAAATCAACTGGTTCACTTTGAAGCTTTTGAAACGAATGAAGAAGCAAGCCAACGGGAACATCAAATAAAAGCAGGCTCAAGAAAAAAGAAGATAGATTTGATTGAACGAAATAATCCAGATTGGAAAGACTTTAGTGATGGATGGGGCTCTTTCGGTTAATCCCTTTTGCGAGGAGCGAATGCGACAAAGCAATCTCCTAATCTAAACCACGGAGATCAATTCTCCGCCAGCTGGCGGATCGTGAATGGTTTATACCAACTTATCTACAAAATCGAGTTGCTCCCATGGGAATTCATTTCTACCAAAATGACCATAAGCCGCTGTTGGTCTATAAATTGGTTTTAGTAAATCAAACCGAGTGATGATTCCTTTTGGTATGCAGTCAAAGGTTTTGGATACCAGTTCAGAAAGTTCTGTATCATTCATAACTTCGGTTGCATAGCTGGTCAGATTAATGGAACGGGCTGTGCCTCATCAGAAGCAGAGGGTTTTATTAATAACAGAGCTACAAGAGGTAGAGAGAAAAAAGTTAAAAACCATTGGTTTTTAGAGAATATTAACCGATGATTCTCTTGAGATTTATTGATTATCAGTCAATGTAAATTATTGCTGATTTGGGCATATATGACTCACTAGAGTGAGGAAAACCCCTGCTTGAATAGGTAATTAGAAATCTATTTTGATCAAGTTTTATAAAATTATAAATGAACTTTACATGCTTTGGAAGAAAATAGATTTTTCCCCATTCGTTGAGGTCCGGATTAAAAACTTCTACGGCTATTTCCGAAAATCTGTATAGGTCATTATTAAAGGGTATTTCAGTAAGAGTTACAATATCACCATTTGGTGTTTTTTGTAATGAGTTCACAAATTCACCATGAAATATATATTCAGTTCCAAAGTTTGTCGGTGCCGCTTTAACCCATGAGTTTAGTTCAGAATTAAGAATCCAAACATTATTGCCATCATCTCTGTAGAAGTTATCATCTAAAAATAAAATTCGGTCATCATTTAAAATTGATGAACTCATATTGTAAAAAGGTTCAGGGATTGAATTAGAATTTGACCAGCTATTGGTTATTAGATTATAATTTTGGCAGCTTGGTAAAGCTCCAATTTCTGGGCTTCCTGAACAGGCTATAACATTACCATCTTTAAGTAATGAAAGAGTATTTGGTACCATTGTGTTTTTTGGAGGGCTAATCTTAATTACTGAATCATCAGTGGGATCAAAAATAAATGCAAAATTCATTTTCCTAGAAACCACAGTCTCTCCGCCAATGAGAATGATTCGCCCATCCGGTAAAAGGGTAGAAGCAGTTCTTCTAATAGTATCGTTATTATCAAAACTAGTGTTTCCAAATTGAGAGCAGGTAGCATTCTCAATAGTACACAAGTATCCTAAATAGTTTTGAGTACTTTGAAATTTATTAACAATCAAAAACTTAGAATCATTAACTAAAACAAAATCATTAGTCCTAGGTATATCACTTGAGGTAATTAAATTATCGAACTGAATAATTTCCCAATTGTTAGTAATCAAATCGATTTTTGAAAAGATAGGTGCATTGCTATCAGAACTTAGAAAATGGACTAAAGCACTTTGCACCCCCGTTTTCATGGCGTAAGACAACCCTAGGTAGATGCTATTTTCGTCTGTATTAAACGAAAGGTCTGGTCCTTCAATCCAATTACTAAGGAGATAATCGCTTTGTAAGGATAAAGTATCATCATCAGTAGATATATATTTAATCAAATAAGAATAACTTCCGGATACAGATAAAGCATCAATATAAGTTGTGTCTGAATATGTATTAGTTTCCCACAATAGTTCAAAATTATTGCTTTCATATTCATTTCTTAAGAGCTGGTATTTCTCAACTCCGAATATCGGGGGCCATGACACTCGAAACATATTTAATTCCTGCAATTGGACTTTAAGGTCAGAACTCAGCTGCAAAGAAGGGTCAAAATTCTGACTACCTGGATCGGAAGGACTATTTCTTTGAAATGTTTCAGATGTGGGATTTCTACAATTTCCGGTTGAGGCCCAAAGCAGAATAAGAAGAGATATTTTTATAATGGAAAATTTCATTCTGCATGTTAGTTCTAACAGTTCAGGTAAGCTCTTAGTCCGCTGAATCCAGTTCCAGTATCATCCTTGGTTACTCTAACTGAATATCTTATTTCTTTTACTGAATCATTACAAGGAACACCACTAAAAGGTGATTGTGTATCTGTAAATGAGGATGAATTTTGTGGAAGTTCTCCAATAATGGTATATCCTCCAGCCTGAATTAATTCAGACTTTTTCCGGGATATTTCATATCCGTCTTCAAAGTCAGAATTATCCTCCCAGGTTATTTTAACCTCATTTTCGTTTACTACATTTACCTGAACATTCTCAGGTAAATAATCCATCGTATAATATTCAGCTCCTACCCGAGAAGAATAAGAATCATCCGCGGGATTCTCTAGCTCTTCCTCTAAGAGATAGGCTCGGGCCTCCAAGAACCGGTCCTCAAAATCTTGTTCAAATGTATATGTAAAACTTGTTTCTCCATTTCTAAGTGTGTCCAAATAGGTGACTCCATCAAATCCAGCGAAAAGGACTACTTCCACAATAAAAGGCCAGCCTGAAGTGAATTCCCAGGTTAGCTCTAATTGAGAAGGAGAAGAAGTGTAAGATGAGTTAACTAACTCCATGCTTCCAAAATCAATGGCTAATGAAAGAGAGTCAGAAATATTTAGCCCTGTTTCAATTCGTCTGAATGATGCCAAGGAATATCTTGTGTCAGCAGTAATTTCTTTTGATTCATCCAAATACTCTAAAGCAGGATATTCGACAGTATCTAAAAGAAAAAAGCGTACTCCATCTAAAGACTTTTTTAGAATGTATCCATCGGTATAATTCGTGGTATCTTCCCAACTTATCAGAACAGATTTGTTTGACTTAAACTCGAACTCGAAAGTTTGAGGTGGGGAGAGTGTAAAGGTGGCAAATGTAGGATCATTAGGATTATTTCGGTTAAAATCTGTAGAAGTTGGCGCTTTACAGTTGGTTACTACCAAGAGAAAAAAACAGATGAAAATTAGAAGGAATTTCCTATTCATTTTAAATCCCTAGAAATTGTAATCCCATAATAGTTAAGAGCATCAGGATTAAAGTTTATATATGGGTCAAAATCCCAAGGCTCAAAAAAACCGCGTTTTGGCTTAGTAAAAAAACCATCAGCTACATTTAGCAAGTAAACAGTGCCAACACCTATTAGGGCGAGGTCTCTTAGTTCAGAATATTTTTTTGCATTGTTTAAGTTTTCTTCTGCTAATATTGCATACTGAAATACTTCAACAGGATTTTCAGAACGGTTGTATAAATTCCTATATCTGATAAAATTATTATCAGCTTCCAAAAACCGTTGATTAAAAATATATGCAACGGTAGAGACAGAAAAGAAGCTGATTAAAAAAGCACTACCTTTTAAAGGTTGTTCTTTATAAAACTGACTTGCCCCAGGCACGAATGAAAATAGTTGGGATTTTCGTTTTATAGGCAATGTTGTAAGATTATAAGCCTGTAACTTGTTGGGGATAACGCTAAGATTCTTTTTTACGGTATGCCCATCATTTTTAACCCTAACACTCACCAGCCCACCATTCAAATGCATAGCTGCTCCGGAAGTTCCTACTAATTGATCGTTTACGTAGATTTCAGCTCCTTCTTCACTGAATACCATCAAATTTGAATCCCAAAAAAGAGTTGCATACGAACTTAGTCTAGGATTATAAGAGCTTGAATATAAAGAGATACTTTTATTTATGATTGAATCTGAAAAAATCTCAGAAATGAATAGGTAGTCGTTTTTATAAGGGCTAGCTAATTTAAACGGATATTTACCTGTAGGAAGAAAAATGGTGTCAGGCTCAGTTATTCTAATCGCATTTTCAAAATCATTATCAATAATTAAAAAATAATCTTTAATATTAGATTGGATAATAATTCCACCCACTTCATTCTCCTGAGAAAATAAAAATGAGAAGTTGAGAAGTAATAAAGGTAAAACTAGAAAATATCTCATACTCAAATAACTCACTTTCTGGTTTTAAATCAAACCAATGAGTTAGGTTTAAAATGAACGTTGAAAAATTGAATAGAGAGAATATTGAAACACGAATAGGAAGTGCTTAATGGACAAGTCATTTACTGAGAAATAACAGAAACAAAAAAGGCAATCAATGACTAATGACTGCCTTTAGATCTTTAGGAAAGCTTATCCACAAAATCCAATTGCTCCCATGGAAACTCATCTCGTCCAAAATGACCATAAGCCGCTGTTGGTCTATAAATTGGTTTTAGTAAATCAAACCGAGTAATGATTCCTTTCGGAGTACAATCGAACGTCTTGGCAACAAGCTCGGCAAGTTCAAGATCACTTTTAACGCCAGTTCCATAGGAATTCACGCTAATGGAAACAGGGTCAACAACACCGATTGCATACGCAAGTTGTACTAAGCATTCTTCAGCAAGCCCAGCAGCAACTAAGTTTTTAGCAATATGGCGCGCGGCATAAGCGGCACTTCTATCTACTTTAGAAGGATCTTTTCCAGAAAAAGCTCCTCCACCATGTGCACCAAATCCACCATAAGTATCAACAATAATTTTACGTCCGGTAAGCCCCGCATCACCATGTGGTCCGCCAATGATAAACTGCCCAGTAGGGTTGATATGATAGTTAGTTTCAGCATCAATCAGCTCTGCAGGAATAACATTCTTAATCAAGATATTCTTGATGTCTGCATGAATCTGAGCCTGCTCTACGTCGGCATCGTGCTGCGTAGAAAGAACGATAGTATCAATTCGGGAAGGTTTGCCATTGGCATCATATTCGATGGTAACCTGACTTTTACTATCTGGAGCTAAGTAAGGCATCAAGTCTGTTGTCTTTCGGATACGAGCTAGTTCTCTCAACAAATTATGAGAATATTGAAGCGGCATCGGCATGTATTCAGGAGTCTCTTTCGTAGCATACCCAAACATCATTCCTTGATCACCTGCCCCATCTCTATCGACACCCATTGCAATATCAGGACTTTGAGTATGGATTGCGGAAAGAACGCCACAACTTTCGGCATCAAACCGATACGACGCTTTAGTATATCCAATGTCTTTAATTACTTCGCGGACGATTTCTTTAACATCCACATAAGCGTCGGTTGTTACCTCGCCAGCCACAACGGCCAATCCTGTGGTAACCATCGTTTCCACAGCTACACGAGATTTTGGATCTTCGGTAAGGAGTGCGTCAAGAATGGCATCTGAAATTTGATCAGAAACTTTATCAGGATGTCCTTCAGAGACAGATTCAGAAGTAAATAATTTTTTCATACGTAATATAAATTTGTAATAAGGTACTTTCGGTTAGGAAAAGAGCGCTAAAGGTAAGAAGATTCGATTAGAATTGGAGAAGAAAAAGGAAGAGTATAATATGTTTTTTTGGATGAATTCTGGCTAGGAAAAAGAATAAAAGGCTTGATCTTCCCCAAACTGAAAATAAGTTTATAAGTAATGAAGAGAGCTTCCCCTCCTTGCTAAGGAGGGGATTGAGAGGAGGTCAAAAAAAGAGTAGACCATAAAAAAGTGTTGATATCGAAACAGATCCTGAAGCATTACTTTAATGTCTTGAGAAAAAAACAACCGGAAGAAATGCGGTATAAATGAACATGAAGAAGGGGAGTATCCAGTCAATGAAAAGAGAACAAAGGGTGGAAATACCAACATCTACATTT